>CAWKHN010000011.1:0-610575 GCA_963849495.1 uncultured Chloroflexia bacterium
GCCGTAGGTGCTGCCGTGGGCCCCCGCGCCCCAGGTCATGATCTCGGACTTCGCGATCATCGCGGCCACCGGCATTCCGGACCCGATCCCCTTCGCGGTCAGCAGGATGTCGGGCTCCACGTCCCAGTGCTGGATCGCCCACATCTTGCCCGTGCGGCCGGCGCCGGACTGGACCTCATCGGCGATGAGCAGGATCCCGTGGCGATCGCACAGCTCGCGCAGGCGCCCAAGGAAGTCGTCCTCGGGCACGACGTAGCCGCCCTCGCCCTGGATCGGCTCCACGATCACGGCCGCGAACTCGTCCGCGGGCATCAGGCGCTTGAAGACGCGGTCCTCGATCTCGTCGAGGCCCTCGTTTCCGTACGGCACGTGGTAGACGCCCGGCAGCATGGGGCCGAAGTGAGCGTGGTACTTCGCCTTCGATGCGGTCAGGCTGACCGCCCCCATCGTCCGCCCGTGAAACGCGCCCAGGAAGGCGATGACGTTCTGGCGGCGCGTGTGATACCGGGCGAGCTTGAGGCCGGCCTCGACCGCTTCGGCGCCCGAGTTGCCGATGAACACCTTGGTCGGGCCGCTCATCGGCGCGATCCGGGCCAGCTCCGCCGCGGCCTGAGCGTAGATCGGCAGGTAGAAGTCGCTGGCGCTGAAATGCTGCAGCTCGGCCGCCTGGCGCTGGATCGCCGCCACGACGTCCGGGTGGCTGTGGCCGGTCGAGTTGACCGCGATCCCGGCGGTGAAGTCGAGGAACACGTTGCCGTCGATGTCCTCGAGGGCACAGCCGAGTCCGCGCACCGGGACGATCGGGTAGGCCCGCGGCAGGCTCGGACTGGTCCAGGCATGGTCGAACTCGATGTGCGCCCGGGCCTTGGGGCCCGGCAGCGCCGTGACGATGTCCGGAACGGGACGCGCCTGGAGCGGGGTCGTCACGTGATCTCCTCGGGTTGGGCAGCTTTCGCGCCGGGCGTCACGGGCGATCCGGGCGCCATGGCCGACGCATAGATGTTATGCAGAGTGAATACCAGAATAGCAGAGCGACCCGCGCCGAACCGGCGGGCCGGACGGGCGCCGCAGGAGGCGCGTGCAGGCAGTGCTGCCGGGGTCTGCGAAAGGGGCCGGCACCGCGCCACGGGGTGCACGGGACACACGGGATCGCCCTGGCCCCGCGCACGGTTTCCGTGCACCGCCCGAGGCGGCGGCGAAGTTTCAGTCGACGACGGTGTGGCTCTGCTCCCGCAGGAACTGCGCGACGTAGTACATCGACAGGCCGGACTTGCCCGTGGAGCCGGAGCCCTTCCAGCCGCCGAACGCCTGGACGCCCGGCCAGGCGCCGGTGGTCGCACCGGCGCGCCGGTTGACGTACAGCACGCCCGCCTCGACCTCCTCAAGGAAGCGCTGGACCTCGGCCGGATCCTCCGAGTACACGCCCGCGGTCAGGCCGTACACGTTGTCGTTGGCGAGGCGGAGCGCCTCGTCCAGCGAGTCCACCGCGTGAACGGCGGTGAACGGCGCGAACAGCTCGTCCTGGAACAGCCGGTGCGAGGCCGGGAGATTGCCCACGATGGTCGGCTCGACGTAGAAGCCGCGCGCCAGGGCGCCGTCCGTCAGGCGCTCGCCGCCGGTGAACACCGTGCCGTCGCGTCGCGCCTCGGCCACCGCCTGCTGGTGGCGATCCACCGCGTGCTGGTCGATGACCGGGCCCGTGAACGCCGTGCGCGGCAGCGGGTCGCCCACGACCAGCTTCTCGGTCTTCTCGACCAGCAGGCGGACCAGCTCGTCATGGACCGGACGCTCGACATACACCCGGCTGTTGGCCGAGCACTTCTGGCCGCTGAAGCCGAAGGACGCCCGCAGGATCCCCTCGGCCGCCTCCTCGAGATCCGCGCTCCGGAGGACGACGGCCGGGTTCTTGCCGCCCATCTCGACGATGCACGGTCGCGGGTACCGGACGGAGAAGTTGCGGAACAGCTGGAACCCGACCTCGTAGGAGCCCGTGAACACGATCCCGTCGACGCCCTGGTTCGTCTGCAGCTCGTCGCCGACGGTGTCGCCCGGGCCCATCACGAGGTTGAACACGCCGGCGGGAACCCCCGCGTCCTGGTAGGCCTCCTTGATCGCGATCGCCGTCATCGCCGACGCGCTGGCGGGCTTGAACACGACGGCGTTGCCGGCCATCATCGCGGCCGCGCTCGGGCCCACGGCCAGCGCCATCGGGAAGTTGAACGGGCTGATCACCGCGAATACGCCGTGCGGGCGCAGGATCGTCCGGGTGTGGACCGTCGCGTCACCCAGGTTGTCCATCGGGTGGTCGTAGAACGCGTTGTCCTCGGCCGTCTTCGCGTAGTAGCGGATGAGGTCGGCCGCCTCCTCGACCTCGCCCAGGGCCTCGAGGCGGGTCTTGCCGACCTCGATCGCCATCAGGCCGCCGTACTCCATCTGGCGCTCGGAGATCAGCTCCGCCGCGCGCCGCAGGATCTCCAGCCGCTTCTCCCAGCCCAGGCGGAACCAGGCCGGCTGGGCGCGCCGGGCCGCGGCGATCGCGTCCTGGGCGTCCTTGCGGGTGCCCTTGGCAAAGGTCCCGACGAGAATCTCGGAGTCGATCGGCGAGCGGATCTCGAAGGTGCCGTCGCCATCCCGGTCCTTGCCGTCGATGAAGTTGGGGTGGTAGGCGCCGAGGCGGCCCTTCGCCTTCTCGAGGCCGGCCTCGTAGAGCGCGTGCAGCTCCTCGTTGTCGGCGCGCAGGGTCGCGTACGTGATCTTGATCCGCTGGGCGGTCATCGCAGGCTCCCGTGGGGCGCGACCCGCGTGATCGGCGGGCGCGCGGCTCAGATCGGTCGTTGACGTCAGTCTAGTCCGGTCCGGGCCCGGTGCGGGAGGACGACCCGGTGCGGGAGGACGACCCGGTCCTCACCGACGGGGTGTGCCCCCGTTCAGCCCAGCGCCGCGACGACCTCCGTGATCGACGCCGCCACGGCATCGGGGCGGTAGGCGCCGCGGGCACGCGCAGCCGCGGCCGCCATCTCCGCGTCCCCGTGCTTGCCGGTGCGCACGAACACGGTCCGCAGGCCCGCGCGCCGCGCGCCGCCGATGTCGGATTCGACGTCGTCGCCCACCATCGCCAGCTCCCCGCGCCGCAGTGGAGGCTCGCCGCGGGCGGCCGCCTCGGCCGCCATTCTGTCGATCGCCACGCGGAAGAACGCCGGCGACGGCTTGCCGACGGTTCGCGCCCGCTGCTTCGTCGCCCACTCGAGGGCGACCAGGAAGGCGCCCGCGTCAAGGGTCGGACCATCGGCCGTGATCCACCACGGATTGCGGTGCATCCCGATCAGCGCGGCGCCGCCGCGGACGAGCCGGAACGCCCGGTCCAGGTTGGCCTTGGTCAGCTGGTCCGGCGAGTCGCCGAGCACGACCGCCGCGACATCGCCCGGTGCGGCATCGACGCCTGCCGCATCGACCACGTTGAGCCCAGCTGAACTCGGACCGGGCGTCATCGGACGAGATCACGTACACGGGCCGGCTCCCGTACTCCCGGCGGACCAGCTCGGCCGACGCGGAGAGCGCGGACTGGAACCGGTCGGCGGGTGTCGCGAAGCCGACGCTCCTCCCCCAGCGCGCGAGCGACGCCCGCGAGACCAGGGAGGTGTTCGTCACCACCACGTACGGGAAGGCACGCCGCGCGAGCTCGGCCATCGCCTCCGGCGCACCGGGGACGGCCCTGCCGGCCAGGACGAGGACCCCGTCCAGGTCGAGCAGCAGCCCCCGGATACCGTGCAGCGCTGCACGCAGAGCGTCGTCGGTGGCCGGTGCGTCGGGCATGATGGGCGTCAGGGTACCCCGGTCCTCCTGGGCCGGGCAGGTCCGGGCCGGGGCGGACCGGGCGCAGCGAAGGAGCCACGAATGGGTCTGCTGGACGGGCGCACGGCGCTCGTGTTCGGTGTCGCCAACGACCACTCGATCGCGTGGGGCATCGCGAAGGCATTCCGGGCGGAAGGGGCGACCGTCGGGTTCTCATCGGTCGAGAGCCTCATCGAGCGCCGCGTGCGCCCGCTCGCGGAGTCGATCGGGAGCACGTTCATCGAGCCGTGCGACGTCGGGTCGGACGAGCAGATCCGGGACGTGATGGCGAAATGGGGCGAGCGCCACGGCCGGCTGGACATCCTCGTCCACGCGGTCGCGTACGCGAAGCGCGAGGACCTCGACGGCTCGTTCGTCGACACCTCCCGGGACGGGTTCGCGCTCGCGCTCGACGTGTCGGCCTATTCGCTGGTCGCGCTTGCCCGCGAGGCGCGGCCGTACCTCCACCGCGGCAGCTCGATCCTGACCCTGTCCTACTACGGCGCCGAGAAGGTCGTGACCCATTACAACGTCATGGGCGTCGCGAAGGCAGCCCTGGAGGCATCCGTCCGGTATCTCGCCGCCGACCTCGGTCCCGACGGGATCCGGGTCAACGCGATCTCCGCCGGACCCATCCGGACGCTCTCGGCGGGCGGCATCGCGGGCTTCCGCAAGCTGTACGGGCCATTCGACGAGATCGCCCCGCTGCGTGCCCACATCTCGATCGAGGATGTCGGCCGGACGGCGCTGTACCTCGGCTCGGATCTGTCGTCGGCCGTGACCGGCGAGACGCTCTACGTGGACGGCGGCTTCAATATCCTGGGCGTGCCGACGATCGAGTAGCGTCGGCCGGGCCTGGCCCGACGGCCGCGCTCCCTGCGCTTCAGAGTGCCGCTGCAGGTCCCCTACCAGCCCCGGCTGCCGGGCTCGCCCTTGACCGGGCCGACGATCCGGGAGGTCATCCAGCCGCCGTAGAAGCCGCCTGGCTGCGGTGCGGCGCGCTCCTCGCCGACCCACGCCTCGTCCACCTCCCCGGCGTAGAACGCGAGGTGGCCGGCAATCTCGGCGAAGCCCGGGCTGGGCCGCTCGTAGGACCAGGCGATGTCGGGGATCGAGCGCCCGACACCGTCGAGCGACCAGTACGAGGCGGCGCCCTTCCACTCGCACCGGCTGGTGGATGACGACTGGCGCAGCAGATCCATCCGCACATCCTCGCGAGGCAGGTAGTAGACCGGTGCACCCGCCGTCTCGAGGACGCGCAGCGCGCGCACCGTGTCGGCGACTGCGACACCCGCCACGACGACCCGGATCCGCTCACGCACGGGCTCCACGCGGGGTGGCCTGGGGTAGTCCCACACGGACTCCTGGCCGTCGCCCGGGATCACGGGCACCACGCCCGGCGGGATGCGGCCGCCGAACCGATGACCGGCTGCCTCCCCCGTCGACTCCTGTTCCCTCTGTCGGTCGCTCATGTCTGCTGTTCGCTCCCGCAGGGCGGCTGGATGCCCCCGACGGAGGTCGGCCGCATCGATCAGCCCGCACGCGCCCCGGCGCAGGAGCGGCAGAGGCCGGACACCGAGAGGTGCGACAGGTCCACCTCGAAGCCGCACTCCGTGCGGAGCAGCGTGACCAGGGCCGCCGCCTCGACGGCGTCGATCTCCCATGTCTGCCGACAGCCCGTGCAGTGCAGGTGACCATGCTCGGCGGCGGGGAGCACGTGGTACTCCTCGCGACCATCGACACCGTGGGCGTGGCGGACGACGCCCAGGTCCTCGAGCACGTCCAGCGTCCGGTAGACGGTGGACGGGATCGTCGTCGGGTCCAGCTCCCGGCAGCGCTCCACCAGCTCCACGCCGGTCACGTGGCCGCTGCTGCGCGACAGCACCTCGATGAGGACCCGCCGCTGCGGCGTCCAGCGCAGGCCGCGAGCGCGGAGGCGATCACGGACGCCGGACCACGTGGCCCGGCTGGCGGCGGGACTGAGGACGGGCGATCCGGATGGGCGCATGGGACGAAGTATGGGATGACACCCGCTCCTATTGCAACCGCTTGCAACAACAACGCGGTGCGCCTAGGATGACCCTCCGCGACCCACGCCGCGCACCGGAGCCCAGCGACCATGGACCTGTACTCGATCGCCGCATCGCCCATCCTCGCCGGCGGCGCCGTGCCGCCGTCGATGCATGCGTCCGACCGCTTCCTGACGGTCCCGGTCTCGCTCGTGTTCTGGGTGATCACGGCGGTCGTGATCGCGATCGCGGTCCGCCAAACGAACCGCACCCTCGACGACCGGGCGGTACCGCTGATGGGCGTCATGGCAGCCTTCGTGTTCGCGGCCCAGATGTTCAACTTCCAGGTTGCCGGCGGGACGTCAGGACATCTCCTCGGCGGGGTGCTGGCGGCCGTGCTCCTCGGCCCCTGGGCAGGGACGCTGGTGATGGCCTGCGTCATCGCCGTCCAGGCCCTCGTGTTCTCGGACGGGGGGATCGTGGTGATGGGGGCGAACATCTTCAACATGGGCGTGATCGGCACGCTCGGCGGCTACGCGCTGTACCGGGTCATCGCCGGGATGCTGGGCGGCGAGCAGCGGGCACGGATCCCTGCCGCCGCGATTGCCGCCTGGACCTCGGTCGTGCTGGGCTCGATCTCGATGTCCCTGCAGCTGATCGTGTCCGGGACCAGCCCCGCGGAGATCGTGCTGCCGGCGATGGTCGGGGTGCACGTGGTGATCGGGATCGGCGAGGCACTCATCACCAGCGCGGCACTCGGGTTCATCGCGGCGACGCGGGCGGACCTGCTCGACCTGCGTCCCGATCGCAGCGCGCGGGCGGCGGCGGCATGAGCGACACCGTGTCCCGGCCCGACCCCGACCCGGCCGTCAAGAGCGCGCCGGCCGGAGAGGCCGCGCCGGCCGGAGAGGCCGCGCCGGCCGAGCCGCGCTCCGGCATCGCCCGCCGCTGGTGGCTGGCGGGGATCGCCATCGCGGCCCTCGTCGTGATCGTGCTCGCGCCCCTCGCGTCCCGTGACCCGGACGGCCTGGAGCGCGTGGCGCAGGACCACGGGTTCATCGGCAACGCCCGGAACATGATCTCGGGCCTGCTCGGTGGCTACGAGATCCCGGGGATCAGCGACCCTGCCGTGTCCACCATCCTGTCCGGCCTGCTGGGCGTCGGGATCGTGCTGCTCGCGATGTACGTGCTCGGGCGCGTGCTCGCCCGTCGCCGCTCGTAAGGGGCGCCGCGCACTGGAGCTGGACCGCTACGTCGAGGGCTCGAGCCTGTTCCATCGGGCGGACGCCCGGGTCAAGTTCATCCTCGCGATCGCCTCGATCCTCGTGATCTCGCTGCTGCCGATCGGCTCGGCACTGGCCCTGGTCCTCGTGTGGCTCGTGCTCGTCGCCTGCTCCGCAACCGCCGGCCTTGGCCCGTTCCGGCTGTCGCGATCCGCGGTCATCGCGCTGCCGTTCACGCTCGCCGCGTTCCCGCTCATCTTCACGGTCCACGAGCAGGTGATCACCACCGTCGCGCTGGGCCCGATTGATCTCACGATCTCGGCCGAAGGGCTGCGCCGGTTCCTGACGATCACGACGGGCAGCTGGCTGTCGGTCCAGGTCGCCCTGCTGCTCGCCTTCACGACGCCGTTCCACGACCTCGTGGATGCGCTGCGCGAGCTGCACCTGCCGCGGATCCTGATCTCGATCATCTCGTTCATGTACCGCTACCTGGCCGTCCTGGGCGACGAGGGGGCGCGCATGCTGCGCGCCCGTGACGCGCGGTCGGCGGGCGGAGCCGGGAGCGCGGGCGGCTCGATCCGCTGGCGGGCCACCGTGACCGGCCGCATGGTCGGATCCCTGTTCCTGCGGGCGTACGAGCGCAGCGAGCGCATCTACGCCGCGATGCAGGCCCGGGGGTTCGAGGGCGAGTTCCGGCACCTTCGTGCGCGTCCCCTGCTGCGCGGCGAGCTGGCCAGGCTGGCCGTGGCCCTGCTCACCCTCGCCTGCTACGAGGTCGTCGCCCTCCTGTGGCTCCCCCGGTTGTGACCGCCTCCGAGCAGCTGCACGAGCACGAGCACGTCCACGAGGGGACGGGCGCTCACGTCCATCCCCACGTCCACGAGGATGTGCTGCCGCGCGATCCGGGGATGGCCCTCGACCGGGTGGCCGCGGGCGACGAGGCCGACGGTCGCGGCACGATCGCGCTGGCCCACGTCCACTTCCGCTACCCGGACGGGTTCGAAGCGCTCAAGGGCGTGGAGTTGCGGATCGGCGGCGGTGAGAAGGTCGCGCTGGTGGGGCCCAACGGCGCCGGCAAGAGCACGCTGATGCTCCACCTCAACGGCACGCTCCGGCCCGAGCACGGGACCGTGCAGGTCGCCGGGCTGCCGGTGGCGAAGGACACGATCCGGCGGGTCCGGGCCGAGGTGGGGCTGGTGTTCCAGGACCCCGACGACCAGCTGTTCAGCCCGACCGTGTTCGACGACGTCGCCTTCGGGCCGCTGCACATGGGCGTGCCGCCGGCCGAGGTGCACACGAGGGTCGAGCGGGCGCTGGCTGCCGTCGGCATGAGCGGCTTCGATCACCGCGTGCCGCACCGGCTGTCGCTGGGCCAGCGCAAGCGGGTCGCGCTCGCGACCGTGCTCTCGATGGACCCCTCGATCCTGGTGTTCGACGAGCCATCCGCGGGGCTGGATCCGCGCGGCCGGCGCGAGCTGATCGGCCTGCTCCGCGGCCTGTCGCAGACGCTGCTGGTGTCGACCCACGACATGCGCCTGGTGACAGAGGTCTTCCCGCGGACGATCGTGATGGACGACGGCGCGATCGTCGCCGACGGGCCGACGGAGCAGCTGATGGCCGACGAGACGCTGCTGGAGGCCCACGGGCTCGAGGCGCCGTAGCGCGCGGACCGGGTGCCGGCCACGGCCTGCCGGATTGCGCGCCTGCGACCCCGGCTACGTGCCGGAGAGCAGGGAGCGGTACAGGTCCAGCGTCTGCCTGGCGATCGCCGCCCAGCTGAAATGCTCCTCCGCGCGCTTGCGCCCGGCCCTGCCCATCCGTCCGCTGAGCTCCGGGTCGAGACCGACCACGTTGATCGCAGCCGCGAGGTCCGACGAGAACTGGGCCGGGTCGCCGGGATCGAACGTCCCCTCGCGGATCCGCGGATCGACGAGCAGACCGGTCTCGTCGGGGACGACCACCTCCGGGATGCCGCCGACGGCGGACGCGACGACGGCAGTCTCGCAGGCCATCGCCTCGAGGTTGATGATCCCGAACGGCTCGTACACGGACGGGCAGCAGAACACCGCGGCATGCGAGTAGAGCTGGATCGCGTCCGCGCGCGGGACCATCTCCCGGATCCAGGTCACGTCCGGCCGGCCCTCGCTGACCTCGGCCACCCGCTGCGCCATCTCCGCGCCGATCTCGGCGGTGTCGGGCGCACCCGCGCACAGGACGACCTGGAGCGACGGGTCGATGTCCGGGATCGCGTTGACCAGGTGGATGATCCCCTTCTGGCGCGTGATCCGGCCGACGAACAGGACGTACGGCCGGTCCGGGTCGATGCCGTGCCGGACCAGCACGTCGACGGCGGGATCGGGGCGGTACTGCTCCAGGTCGATCCCGTTGTGGATCACGTGGATCCGCTCCGGATCGACCGGAAAGAAGCGGAGGATGTCCGCGCGGGTCTCCCGGGAGACGGCGATCAGCGCATCCGCATCGAGGATCGTGGTGCGCTCCATCCAGCTGGAAAGGGCGTACGCGTTGCCCAGCTGCTCCACCTTCCACGGGCGCAGGGGCTCCAGCGAGTGGGTGGTCAGGACGAGCGGCACGCCCCACAGCTTCTTGGCCAGGAACCCCGCCATGTCCGCGTACCACGTGTGGCAGTGCACGATGTCGGCGTCGAGGTCGTCCTTGGCCATCGCCAGGCTGCGATGGAACGCGTCGAGGGCGCCCCCGAACCGCGGGTCAGTCCCCTGCGTCGCCTCGGCCCAGGCGCCGTACCCGCGGACGCGCAGGCCCGGCTCGTCGAGGTCCTGGTCGCCGAAGCAGCGGACCTCGACCGGGACCAGGCGGGCCAGCTCGCGGCTGAGGTACTCGACGTGAACGCCGGCGCCGCCGTACACCAGCGGTGGATACTCGTTGGTGAACAGCGCGACCTTGCCGGGCGACGACACGGCGACCTCCTCCCTGCGGCGGAACCGGTGCGACCTTACCGCGCGGCGCGATCGGCCACGTTGCGCATCCGCAACACAGAACGGCGCAACCACACGCAACCGACCCTATCGGACCTCGCCTCCAGGACGTTTGACCCATAGACTGCGCATAGCGGTCACCACCTCGCCAGTCGGGGGAAACGGATACATGTCCCTGCTCCAGCGGATCGAGCGGGCCCAGCAGCGGATCGTCGAGGCCCAGGAGAACGACCTCGTCGTCGCCGTGCCGGTCGGCCCCGCACCGAGCCCCTCCCAGGTCGCGGCCCGCGAGGAATGGCTGCACGAGGTCCGGATTCGCCTCCAGGACGCGGTCGTGCGCGCCTCCGGCACCATGCGCCCGGGCGCGGCGGAGACGGACCTGGTGGCCGAGGTCGAGGGCATCGTCGACCGCGTGATCACCGCCAACGGCTTCGCCGTCACGCGCGAGGAGCGCCGGCGCCTGGTCGAGGAGGCGGCCGCGGACGTCTCGGGGTTCGGGCCGCTCGAGCCCCTCCTGCGGGACGAGACGATCACCGAGGTCATGGTCAACGGGCCGGATCACATCTACATCGAGCGGGGCGGCAAGGTCCAGCGCGTCGACACCGTGTTCCTCAACGACCAGCACGTGCTCCGGATCATCGACCGGATCATCGCCCCGCTCGGCCGGCGCATCGACCAGTCCAGCCCGCGGGTCGACGCCCGGCTGCCGGACGGCTCCCGCGTCAACGCGGTCATCGAGCCCCTCTCGCTCGTCGGGCCGGTGATCACCGTCCGGAAGTTCGCCGCCAGGCCGTTCACCGTGGACGACCTCGTCGGCTTCGGCACGGCGACGGCCGAGATGTTCGAGTTCCTCAAGGCCTGCGTCGAGGCGCGCCTCAACGTGTTCGTGTCCGGGGGCACCGGGTCGGGCAAGACCACGACCCTCAACGTCCTGTCATCGTTCATCCCCGAAAGCGACCGGGTCATCACGATCGAGGACGCCGCCGAGCTGCAGCTCCGCCAGAACCACGTCATCACCCTGGAGGCGCGGCCGCCGAACCTCGAGGGCGAGGGTGAGATCACCACCCGCGACCTGCTGCGCAATGCGCTGCACATGCGGCCCGACCGCATCATCGTCGGCGAGTGCCGCGGCGGCGAGGCCCTGGACATGATCCAGGCAATGATGGTCGGCCAGGAGGGCTCGCTGTCCACCGGGCACGCGAACAGCCCGGCCGACATGCTCCGCAGGCTCGAGACGATGATCCTGATGGCCGGCTACGAGCTGCCGCTGCGGTCGATCCGCGAGCAGATCGCCTCGGCCGTCGACCTGATCGTCCACACCGCCCGGCTCAAGGACGGCTCGCGCAAGGTCGTCAACATCACCGAGGTCTACGGAATCGAGGACGACGAGATCCTGGTCCAGGACGTGTTCGCGTTCGAGCAGACCGGCGTCCGGGACGGGAAGATCGAGGGGTTGCTCAAGCCCACCGGGATCCGGCCCACGTTCATGGGCAAGTTCAAGGCGAGCGGGATCGAGTTGCCACCCGGCGAGTTCGGCATCCCCGCCTTCGACCCGACACAGGTGGCCACGGCCCGCCAGGGCAAGGGGCGCTGGATCGCCGGTGAGGCGCAGCCGGGCACCGAGGCGGCCAGCCCGACCATCGGCCTCGGCCGGGCGGTCAAGGCCGGAGGCATGGTCTACGTGTCGTCGCTGGGCCCGGTCGATCTCGACACGGGCAAGGTCGATGGCAGCTCGATCAAGGCACAGACATCGCGATGCCTCACCAACCTCAAGGCGCGGCTCGAGGCGGAGGGCAGCTCGCTCGACAAGATCGTGTGGGCGAACTGGTCGCTGCGCGATCCGCAGGAGTTCGACGCCTTCAACCGCGAGTGGGTCCGCTGGTTCCCGGGCGATGCGCCGATCGGCCAGTCGACCCTGATGACGCCGCAGCAGCGCCGGGCCGGCTTCCGGGTGGTGATCGGGGTGATCGCCGAGGCGTGAGGCCCTCCTCGGCGCGTCGAGGAGGGACGGAGCGGGTGGCTGCTCGCTCGGCGCCGACCCTCCACGTGGATGGCCGCTGCACCACATCGGGCAGGTCGGGCCGTTTGCCACTCGCCAACCCCGCACGCATCGGCCAGCGTTTCCTCTGCGGGCGGCGATGACACGCCGTTTGAACCGTGGCCGCCGGGACCCCGTGTCGAGCACTGGCGAAGGGATCGAGTCGCGAGAGAGCGATAAGGGGGAGCGTTGCGCCCCGCAGCGCATCCGCCCGATGTTGGACGGACGGAATCGGACCCCTGCGAACCCACGAACCGGAGACCCATGAGAGCAGTCGTGTGCACGGACTACGGCCCACCTGAAGTCCTTCGACTCCGGGACGTGCCGAAGCCTGTTCCGAAGGACAACGAGGTGCTGGTTCGAATCCGCGCCACGACGGTCAGCGCAGCCGATTGCGAGCTGCGGAGATTCGACTTCGCCCCCTGGATCTGGGTGCCGATCCGGCTGGCGTTCGGCATCCGCAGGCCCAGACAACCGGTGCTCGGACAGGAGCTCGCCGGTGACGTCGACGCGGTCGGCAACAAGGTCAGGTCGCGCAGGAAGGGCGACCGGGTCTTCGCGGCGACGGGCATCCCCCTGGGAGCCTACGCGGAGTACATCTGCATGCGCGAAGACCCCAAGACCGGTGCGATCGCGACGATGCCGGCGAACCTGAGCTACGCGGAGGCTGCGGCCGTTCCCTACGGGGGAGGCGAGGCCCTGGAGTTCCTGCGGAAGGCCGATGTCCGGGGCGGACAGAGGGTCCTGGTCAACGGGGCGGGAGGGAGCTTCGGCACGTTCGCGGTCCAGCTCGCCAAGGTTCTGGGGGCTCACGTGACCGCGGTGGACAGTGCGCCGAAGCTGGAGATGCTGCGCGCGCTCGGCGCGGATCGCGTGATCGACTACTCCCAGGAGGACTTCACCGACGGCCCCGAGACCTACGACGTCATCTTCGACGTCGTCCGCAACACACCGTCCGCTCGCATGGTGCGGTTGCTGACCGAGAACGGATGTCTGCTCATGGCCAACCCGGGCTTCCTGCAGATCGTTCGCGCCAGGTGGGCGTCGAAGGGGAGCAGGAAGCGGGTGTCGTTCGCGGCATCGGGGTCAACGAGCGAGGACCTGGCCTACCTGCGGGGCCTGATCGAAGCGGGACGGCTGCACCCGGTCATCGACCGGCACTTCCCGCTCGAGCAGATGGTCGAGGCTCACAGGTATGCCGAGACCGGCCAGAAGCTGGGGAACGTGGTTGTCGTCGTCGCGTAGTTGCGGCTGTGCTCGCAGCCTCAGGGCAGCCATGAACGGAAGCATTCTCTTCGCGATCAACGGAAGGTCCAGCCCGGGCAGAAGGTCCTGATCAACGGTGCTTCGGGGGGCGTGGGCACGTTCGCCGTGCAGATCGCAAAGGTCCTCGGAGCGGAAGTGACCGGCGTGTGCAGCACAGGGAACGTGGACATGGTCCGATCGATCGGGGCGGACAATGTCATCGACGACGCCAGGGAGGACTTCACCCTGGCATGGGCCACGTGGTCAAGGCGGCCCTGCGTCACTGTTCGTGCGCCGGCAGGGCCGCCCGTTCGTCTCGACACCGAACCGGGACGACCTGATCGCCCTGAAGGAGGTGGTCGAAGCCGGACGGGTCACCCTGGTCATCGACCCAACGTGTCCGCCCGGGAGACCGCCGAGGCCCTCTGGTATCTGGATCAGGGTCACGCTCGAGGCAAGGTCATCATCGTCGTGGCGAACGGTGAGTGAATAGCGCCTTGAGCGCGGAACAGGAACTGGAGCGGGAGACGGGGTTCGAACCCGCGACATGCAGCTTGGAAGGCTGCCGCTCTGCCAACTGAGCTACTCCCGCGTGCCGGAAAACCTACCACGCGTCGCGGGCACGGGCGCGTGCCGACGGCACCCGGGCCGCACCAGATCCCCCGGCTCAGACCGTGTCCATCTCCGCGCCGGCGGCCCGGCAGTCGTCGGCGAAGCGCTGGAGCGCGGCGTCGTCTTCGGTCGAGGCACGGATCAGCGTCATCACCCTGTCCACGCCCGCATCGGCGTATCGCCGCAGCAGGTCGATCCGCGGCGCGCCCTCATGGGCGGACTCCGTGCGCCCGATGTTGACCGACAGGCGCAGCGTCGCCGGGTCGCGCCCGATCTCCTCGCACCGCGACGCGATCACCGGGCGGGCCGCGACGACCTCCTCGGGCGACAGCCAGTCGAGGTTCAGCTCATCGGCGAACCTCGCCGCCAGGCGCCAGGTCCGGTTGGGGCCGTTGCCGCCAACCAGGATGGGGACCCGCGGCTCCTGGACACCGCGCGGGACGTTGATCGCGTCGCGCACGGCGGAAGTGGGCCCGGAGTAGCTGGCCCGTCCGGGGGCGAGCATCCGCGAGGCGATCTCGAGCGCGTCCTCCAGGGCCTCCATGCGCGTCCGCAGCGGCGGGAATTCCCAGCCGTAGGCGAGGAACTCGTCCTCCTTCCAGCCGGCGCCGATGCCCAGCTCCGCCCGCCCGCCCGACACGACGTCGAGAGTGGAGATCATCTTCGCGACCAGCGCCGGGTTGCGGTAGCCGGCGCACAGGACGAGGTGCCCGAGGCGCACGCGGGCGGTCTCGGCGGCCAGCGCGGAGAGCCCGACGAACGCCTCGAAGGTGATCTCGTCGGTCGGGACGGGCACCGTCTGGACGTGGTCGAACATCCAGATCGAATCGAAGCCGAGCAGCTCGGCCTCGTGGGCGATGCCGACGGTCCGCGCCCAGGCGCGCGAGGCGTCCCAGCCGTCGTACTCGCCGGTCCAGCCCTGGGGCGCGATGATCCCGACCCGCATGTCAGATCTCCCCCGCCGCCGGCCGGCTAGCGCCGCTCGAGGATGGGTCGCGCCTTCTCCGGGTCGTCCACGACGAAGGCGAAGGTGGCGCGGTCGCTCCACCGCCCGAGGAACAGGTGGCCGAGCACGTTGACGCCCGCATCCGACAGCTCGCGGGCGACCCGGGCCATGCCGCCCGGCTTGTCATCGACCTCGGCCAGCAGCGACTCACCCTCGATGAACGTCCAGCCACCGGCCTCGAGCACGGAGCGGGCCGCGTCGTCGTCGGCGGTGGTCATGATCATGTGGCCGGTCTCACCGAGCCCGCCGCCCCCGATCGCGCGCAGGTCGACGCCGCGCGCGGCCATCTGCTCCGCGAGGTCGGCAAGCTGGCCGGGCTTGTTGGTCACCTGGACGACGAACTGCTTCGGCATCGGGGCCTCCGGGCGGCGGCGGGCTGATCGCCGCAGATCAGGAACGGGAGGAGGGTGGACGAGGCGCGATTCTCGCACGAGGACGGGTCTCGGGGCCAACCGGTCCCGCGGCGGGGCCGGCATCCCGTCCGCCATCGGGCCGGGCGCCGAGCTGACGGCGCGGCGCGGAAGCCTTGCGAAGCGCGATCGCCCGCCGGTACAGGTCGAGGTAGCGGGGCACGGCCACGTTGTCCCAGCGAAGGTCGACCGCCATCCCGCGCTCGACGAGCGCGGTCCAGCCGGCTGGATCGGATGCGCGGAGCGCCATCGCACGCCGCACCGCGGCGACCAGGGCCGACGCAGAGGCGTCGTCGAACGCAAAGCCGGTGCCCTCGCCCGGCCGCCGGTCCTCGTCGACAACCGAATCGGCGAGCCCGCCGATCCGGTGCACCACCGGCGGCGTCCCGTAGCGAAGCGCGATCATCTGACCCTGCCCGCACGGCTCGAACCGGGAGGGCATCAGGAACAGGTCGGCGCCTGCGTAGATGCGTCGCGCCATCTCGCGATCGAAGCGCTCGATGAGCGCGACTCGGGCCGGCCAGGCCTTCTCGAGCGCACGAAACGGATCGGCCACGGACGACTGGCCGGTGCCCTGGACGACGAGCCGGGCCCCAGCGGCCAGCAGGTCCGGCGCCGCATCCGCGAGCAGGTCGAAGCCCTTCTGCGGATCCAGCCGGCCGATCATGCCCAGCACCGCGCCGTCGTCGGACGCATCGAACCCCAGCCGGTCGAGGAGGTCGCGGCGGCAGAGAGCCTTGCCGCCCAGTGACCCCCGGTCATAGGTGGCGGCCAGCGCGCCGTCGGTCGCCGGATCCCAGACCTCGGGGTCGATGCCGTTGAGGATCCCGGAGAAGCGGTCGCCCAGGGCACGCAGCGTGCCATCGAGACCGTGACCAAGTGCCGGCGTCAGCGCCTCGCGCGCGAAGGTCGGCGAGACGGTGTTGGCCAGGTCAGACCGCTCGATCGCCGTTCGCAGGAGATCGAGGCCGTCGGGATCGTCACCCGCCAGCGCGTCGCCGGGCTCGATCCCCAGCTGGCCGAGCTTCTCGCGCGGCGTCCAGCCGTGGTAGGCGAGGTTGTGGAGCGTGATCACGACGGCCGCATCCCCGAGGAACGCGTCACCCGCCGCTTCACCGCGCACGCGGTCGATGAGCGCCGGCCCGGCGTGCCAGTCGTGGGCGTGGAGCACGTCGAGCGGCTTGTCGTCGCGCCGAAGCGCCGCCAGGGTCGCGCGGCAGAAGATCGCGAACCGCCACGGATCGTCGGGGTGGTCGTAGAACCCCTCGCGGTCGAAGGCAGGCGGATAGTCGACCAGCCGCAGCCGGTAGCCGTCCGCCGCCACGTCGATGATCGAGACGCTCAGCGCCCCCGCGCCGCCCGGATCGTCGATGACCAGGGGTGGCTCCGTCCGCGCATCGTCGGGCACGCGTACGGCGCGGTAGCGCGGCAGGAACACGTCGACCGGCAGTTCGAGGGCCACCGGGCCGCCACTGATGATGTCGCCATCGCTCCCGGCGTCCGTGCCGCTCACGGCGTCCGTGCCGCGCACGCGGCCCAGGGCCCGGGCCAGCGCATCCACCACATCGGCCAGACCGCCCGTCTTGGCCCACGGCTCGCATTCGGCGGCGAGGAACGCGACACGGATCGACATCGCCGAATCGTACCCGGCGGCGGCTGGCTGACGGCGGCCGGGACGCCGCTCCTCACGACGGGCAATGAACGTCGACGAGGCCGTTGCGGGGACGTCAACCGGTTCCCGCATGAACGCAATGCCGTCTATCATGTGCCGCTCATGGAACCCCTCATTCGCGTGCCGGTGGCGCCCGGCGCCTCCTTCCACCTGCCGCCCAAGCTGGAAGGCCTGCGCCGCCTCGCGTACAACCTGTGGTGGAGCTGGCATCCGCGAGCCCGCGTCATGTTCTCGCGGGTCGACGCCCACGGGTGGTCCCGGTATCGCAATCCGATCCCGGTCCTTTCGGGACCGGTCGCCTGGGACGCGCTGCTCGAGAACCCGAGGTTCATGGCCGAGTACGAGGACATCCTGCGGGAGTTCGACGCGTACATGGCCAACGGCTCCGACCACTGGTTCCAGCGCCACCACGCCTCGGACCTGTCCGGCCCGATCGCCTACCTGTGCGCCGAGTACGGCTTCCACGAGTCGCTCGGGATCTACTCCGGCGGCCTGGGGGTGCTCGCGGGCGACCACATGAAGACGGCCTCGGACATGGCGCTCCCCCTGATCGGGGTCGGGCTCATGTACCGCAAGGGCTACTTCCGCCAATCGATCGACGCCGACGGCCACCAGGAGCACGCCTACCCGGACTACGAGATCAGCCGGCTGCCGATCCTGCGCGCCCTCGACCGGTTCGGGGAACCGCTCACCGTCAGCATCCCGCTGCCCGGGCGGGACCTGGTCGCGGCCGTCTGGGTCGCGCAGGTGGGTCGCGTGCCGGTCCTCCTCCTCGACACCGACGTGCCCGACAACGACGACTCGGATCGCCCGATCACGCACATCCTGTACGTCCGCGGCCGCGAGATGCGGCTGCACCAGGAGCTGGTGCTTGGCGTGGGCGGCGTGCGCGCGCTGCGGGCGCTCGGGCTGGAGCCCGCAGTCTGGCACCTCAACGAGGGTCACTCCGCGTTCCTGCTCGCGGAGCGCGCCCGGGAGCTGGTGGCCGGCGGCACGTCGCTGGACGAGGCGTGGGCCACGGTCCGGCGCAACAGCGTGTTCACCATCCACACGCCCGTGTCGGCGGGCAACGAGCGATACGACGCCAACCTGGTCCGCCGCGTGACCGGACCGCTGTTCGAGGGTGACGGGCGTCCGGACACGGGCGGGGTCCCGTCCGATGCAGTCCTGGCGCTCGGCCTCGGGATGGACGCCGACCCGTCGCAGTTCGACCTGACGGCGTTCTCGCTGCGCCTGACCAACGGCGCGAACGCCGTGTCCCAGCTGCACGGCCACACGGCCAACGCCACATGGCAGGGTCTGCCCCCGTACGAGATCCTCGGCCTGACCAACGGCATCCACACGCCGACCTGGGTCGGCCAGCCGATGCGCGACGCGCTCGAGCGGTTCACCGATGCGGACCTCGACCGGATGGACGATCAGCCGGCGGCGAAGCGGTTCTGGGACCGCATCGGGAAGATCCCGACGCCGGAGCTCTGGGAGGCACACCAGCGCCAGAAGCTGGAGCTCGCGATCTTCGCCCGCACCCGCCTGCGCAATCAGCTCGCGCGCCACGGCGAGGCGCCGTCCGCGCTGGAGGAGCTGGAGCAGGTCCTCGACCCGTCGATCCTGACGATCGGGTTCGCCCGCCGCTTCGCGACCTACAAGCGGGCCTCGCTGGTGTTCTCGGACCTCGACCGGCTCGCACGGATGGTGTGGGACGCCGATCGGCCGATCCAGCTCATCTTCGCGGGCAAGGCGCACCCGGCCGACCGGCCGGGCCAGAGCGTGATCCAGGACATCTTCACCCAGTCACGCAGCCCGAAGCTCCGCGGCCGGGCGTTCATCATCGAGGACTACGACATCCGGGTCGCCCGGTTCCTGGTGCAGGGTGTCGACGTCTGGCTCAACAACCCGCGACGTCCGCTCGAGGCATCGGGCACGTCCGGGATGAAGGCCGCCGCGAACGGCGTCGTCAACGTGAGCGTCCTCGACGGCTGGTGGGACGAGGGCTGGACGGGTGACAACGGCTGGGCGATCGGCGGCCGCGAGACCAACCCGGACGACGGGGCCCAGGACTGGGCCGACGTCCAGGACCTGTACCGCATCCTGGAGCAGGAGCTGATCCCGGCCTACTACGAGCAGGACGCCGAGGGCCTGCCGGCCCGCTGGACGCAGCTGATGCGCAACTCGATCGCGTCCACGATCTGGCGCTTCTCCACGACCCGAATGCTGCACGAGTACGTGGAGCGCCTCTACCTGCCGGCGGCCGGCGTGCCCGCCGAGCCCGGCGTCAGCACCATCACGACCTGACGCGACGCCGGGACCGCGCCCACCCGCCGACCGTCTTTCAGCACAGAGGACGCACCGTGGCTCCACGGATCTCGCTGGCGCTGGTCATCCACAACCACCAGCCGGTCGGTAACTTCGGCTGGGTGTTCGCCGAGGTCTACGAGCGCGCCTATCGTCCGATGCTGGAGGCGCTGGAGCGCCATCCGGGTGTGCGGCTCTCGCTCCACTACACGGGGCCCCTGCTGGAGTGGATCGCCTCCGAACGACCGGAGTTCCTGGAGCGCCTCGGTGCGCTCGTGGCCGGCGGCCGGGTGGAGCTCCTCGGCGGAGGCCTGTACGAGCCGGTCCTCGCATCGCTGCCGGAGCGTGACCGGATCGACCAGCTGAACCGCATGGCGGCGACCGTGGAGGCGCTCACCGGGCGGCGGCCGCAGGGGGCATGGCTCGCGGAGCGGGTCTGGGAGCCGAGCCTGCCCACCTCGCTCGCCGCGGCCGGCTACCGCTGGACGATTCTCGACGACGCCCACTTCCGGGCGGCCGCTGTCCCGGAGGAGCACCTCTGGGGCGCCCATACGACCGAGGACCAGGGTCGCCTGCTGACGGTGTTCGCCACCGAGCAGGGCCTCCGGTACCGCATCCCGTTCGGTGGGGTCGACGACGTCATCGGCTACCTGCGCGAGCACGCCACGGAGGCAGGCGACCGGGTCGGGATGATGGGCGACGACGGTGAGAAGTTCGGGGCCTGGCCCACCACCCACCAGCTCTGCTGGGGTCGCGGTCGCTGGGTGGAGCGGTTCTTCGAGGCCATCGAGGCGAACGCGGGCTGGCTGTCGACGGTGACCCCGTCGGAGTGGCTGGCGAAGGAGCCGCCGATCGGCCGGGTCTACGTGCCCACCTCCTCCTACGCGGAGATGGGCGAGTGGGCGCTGCCACCCGGGGAGGCCGTCGTCTACTCCAGGCTGCTGCACGACGCGGTGGCCGAGCACCGCGCGGAGGCGCGCTGGCTGCGGGGCGGCTTCTGGCGCAACTTCCAGGTCAAGTACCGGGAGGTCAACGACCTCCACAAGCAGATGCTCCGCACGTCGGACAAGGTCGCGCGGATGCCGGCCGGCCGGGCGCGGGATGCGGCTGCCGACCATCTCCACAGGGGCCAGTCGAACGATTGCTACTGGCACGGGCTGTTCGGCGGCATCTACATCTCGCATATGCGCCTGGCCACGTTCGAGCACCTGATCGCGGCCGAGGATGCGGCCGACGCGGCGCTCGGGTCGGTGCGCACGGCCGAGCTCCGCGACCTGGACATGGATGGCGTGGCCGAGGTGCTCCTGGCCGATGCCGGCCAGGTCCTGAGCCTCAAGCCGTCCGTCGGCGGCGGCATCGCGGGCTGGGACATCCGCGCCGCCCGTCACGCGCTGACGGCCGTCATGCGACGCCGGCCGGAAGCGTCCCACGAGGCGCTCCGCGCCCAGGACGGCCGGCCCGACGGGGCGGTGGCCCAGGCCGATGCCGGTGGAGCCGTGAACGGCGACGCGAGCGCGACATCGATCCACGAGCTGGTCGGGGTCACGGAGGAGGGCCTCGCCGCGCGTCTCGTCTACGACGACCACGAGCGCAGGTCCGGCCTGGTCCGGTTCCTCGCCCCGGAGGTGACGCCGGCCGACATCGCGACCGTATCGGAGCGCGAGCTGGGGGACTTCCGCGACGGCGCGTTCACGGTCGACACGATCGAGCCCGGACTGGTGGTGCTGTCGCGGGCCGGCACGGCGCTCGGCCAGCCGGTGATGGTGACCCGCACGATCCGTCTCGGTGGCGAACGGCTGACCCCTCTGCTCGACATCGAGGTCGCCGTCGATCACCGCGGGACGGCCGCGATCGAGACGCGGCTGGGGCTCGAGCTCTCGCTCCACCTGCTCGGAGGCGGCGGCAACCCGGCCGCCTGGTACGACGTGTCCGGCGAGCGGTCCGCGCACGACGGCGCAGGAGATGCCGCGGGCGTCACCGCAATCGGCTACGGCAACGAGTGGGTCGGCGTCACGGTGCGGGCCTCGTTCGAACCGTCCGCCGATGCCTGGTGGAGTCCGATCGAGACCATCTCACGCTCCGAGGCAGGTTTCGATCGCGCCTACCAGGGAAGCGGGCTGCTGGTCTCGTGGCCGATTCGCCTGGAGCCCGGCGAGACCCGGCGGTTCGCGGTCCGGCAGGCGGTCACCGTCGCGCGGGACCGGGCCGCGGACGACGCCGGCGTCTCCAGGTGACCGCCGGCCGCCTGCGTCACCGGTCGCCCCGCCCATGACCCGCGGCCATCTCGTCGTCCACGCCCACTTCTACCAGCCGTCCCGCCTCGACCCGTTCACCGGTCACGTCCCGCCCGACGCATCCGCCGCGCCGTTCCGCGACTGGAACGCCCGGATCACGGCCGAGTGCTATCGCCCCATCGCGGGACGGGGCGCCCTCTCGCATGTCTCCTGGGACCTGGGGCCGACGCTGAGCGCGTACCTCGCGGCGGATGCGCCCGACGTGCTGGCCGGCTTCGCGGCGGCGGACCGGCTTGGCTCCGACGGCACCGCAGGGCCGGGAATCGCACAGCCCTTCCATCACTCGATCCTGCCGCTCGCGGCATTGCACGACCGGCGGACGGAGGTCCTGTGGGGCCTCCGCGATTTCGAGCACCGGTTCGGGCGGCGACCAACGGCCGTCTGGCTGCCCGAGACGGCCGTCGACATGCCCACGCTGCGCGTGCTTGCCCAGGCGGGCGTCACCACGACCATCCTCGCCCCGTGGCAGGCCGAGGACCCGCACGTGGACACCCGCCACCCGTACCGCGTGGACCTCGGGGCGGGACACCACATCGTCGTGGCGTTCTACGACGGCGACCTGTCCGGCGCGATCTCGTTCGAGCCCGACACGACAGCCGACGCGGACCGGTTCGCGCGCGAGCGGGTCGCACCCCGGCTCTCGGCCGGTCTGCCGGACGGTGCGCCGCCGATGCTGCTCATCGCCAGCGACGGCGAGCTGTACGGTCATCACCGGGCGTGGCGCGACCTGTTCCTCCAGCGGCTGGTCGATCCCTCCGCCGAGACGGCGGATCGGGGGTTCGACGTCGTCGATCTCGCCACGGCGGTCGCCGAGGCGCCCGGCCACGCACACCCCGAGATCCGCATCCGGGAGCGCACCTCCTGGAGCTGCCACCACGGCGTGCTCCGCTGGGAGACCGAATGCCCTGACGTCGCCGACGGTCGCTGGAAGTCGCCGCTCCGGGCGGCACTGGACCGGCTGGCGGGCAGCATCGACACCGCGGCGGAGGTCATCGCCCGGGAGCTGCCCGGTGTCGCCGACCCCTGGCTCGTCCGCGATGCCTACGCGGACGTCGTCGTCGGCGCGACGGAGCCGGACGCGTTTGCCGCCGCGCATCTCGGTCCGGGCGCCGGCGCAGCGGACCGTCGCCGTCTCCTGGACCTGATGGAGGCGCAGCGCTGGCGGCTTGCGATGTTCGCGTCGGACGGGTGGTACTGGGATGATCCGGCTCGCCCCGAGACCCGGTCCGTGCTGCGGGCCGCCTCCCGCGCTGTCCGGCTCACGGACGACCTCGCCGGGACGCAGCTGGAGCGCCGCCTGGTGGCCGACCTGTCGACGTTCCGATCACCGGCCCTCGGGATCGACGGCGCCACGATCTACCGGAGGGCGCTGAGCGAGGTTGCGCAGCCCCCGCCGCGCGACGAGGTCTAGCCGGAAGCGGGAATCGGACAGCCCCCGGTCGGACCGGGGGCTGTCGTCAATGGGCGCCGGAAGGAGGGGGGGTCGGCGCCCCGATATCTGAGCGGTGGATCAGCGGATCCCGACCGGGTATGCGGACCGATGCGGGTCCTCGAAGTTGTCACGCGAGTCGACGCCCAGCTCGGTCGCGAACAGCGCGAGGACACCGAGGATGAGGCCGAAGACGGAGAGAAGGATCAGAAGCACGGTAGGCTCACTTTGCGGGGACGACTTGATTGATATAGTCAACTAGGCCAAGTACGACGATAGTTGGACTACTCCACTATGTCAAGTAGCCGGAATGGCCCTGACGAGACCGCCGAACGGCCCGCCGAGACCGGGACCGTGGGGGGCCATCATGCCCTCGATATCGAGCGGGATTCGGACGTCCCGATCTCCACCCAGATCTTCTGGCAGCTCGCCTACCAGATCGAGTCGGGGCAGCTGCAGCCGGCCACGCGCCTGCCCCCGGTCCGCGAGCTCGGCGCCATGCTGCGGGTGAACCCGAACACCGTGCGTGCCGTCTACCGGCGCCTCGCCGATGCCGGGTACGTGATCGGTCGCCACGGAGCCGGCACGCGCGTCGTCGACCGGCCGCCGGTCCGCCGGGGGTCCGATGCCCTGGCCGGGATCGTCGCCGAGACGATGCGGCGCGCGGTCCAGCTGGGGTTCACGCCGGACGAGATCGCGCAGGCCACCTTCACGGCGGCATCCGAGCGCAAGCGGCCCGGGACACGGGTCCATGTCCTGTTCGCCGAATGCACCACGGCCGACGCGACGGTGGACGTCGAGCGTCTCACCGAAGCGTTCCCCAAGCGGATCGAGGCCACGGGCGTGCTTCTCGACGAGCTCCCCGACCGGCTCGACCGCTACCACTACGACCTGGTGGCGACCACGACCTTCCACGCCGACGAGGCCCAGGCCTACGTCGCCGGCCGGGTCCCCGTGATCGCGATGCTGGTGGGACCCGGGTACATGTCGCTGGTCCACGAGGTGGCCGGGCTGCCGTCTGGCTCGAAGGTCGGGCTGGTCTGCGGCTCCCAGCGCGGCGTGGAGAACATCGTCGAGGTCCTCCAGCTGTCTGGTGCGAGCGGCGTCGAGATCATCTCCGCCGTCGCCCACACCGAGGCGGAGCTCGAGCATGTGGACCGCGAGGCGGACCTCGTGCTCCTTTCCCGGGAGGCCATGGCCCTCGGGCTGGACACCCGGTTCGAGCGCCCGGAGCGAGTCCGCGAGTGGACGTATGAGTTCGACCCGGCCGGGCTGGAGCTCCTGCGACGCGCGATCGAGCGCATCCTCGCGAGCCGGACGGCAGTCGCGCCCGATCCCGTTCCCGGGGAGGGCGCCTGACGACGCCCCGCGGTTGACACCGGCGGGAGCCAGACCCTAGGGTGGAGCGAGGCCCACGAAGCCCACGAAGCCGGCCGTGCCGGCGTGGAATCACCCCCGGCCCTCTTCGAGGAGCACCGTGCCCCGTCCTCCCAAGCCATCCCGCGGGCCCGCCACCGACGGCCTCCGCCGCGCGATCATCGAGCACGTCACGCCGCAGCTTGACGGCGGCCGCTTCCCCGTCAAGCGGGAGGTCGGCGACGTCCTCGCGGTCGAGGCCGATGCCTTCGTGGACGGGCACGACGTCGTGCGGGTCGTCCTCCGCCACCGGCCCCCGGGTGCGAACGGCACGCCGGGCTCATGGCGCGAGGTTGCCATGGGCGAACCCGACAACGATCGCTGGCGGGCCGGGATCGCCCTCGAGTCGGTCGGTCGCCACGCCTACGCGGTTGCCGCGTGGGCGGACCGCTTCTCGACCTGGCTCCGCGATCTCGACAAGCGCCTCGCGGCGGGTCAGGACGTGACGACGGAGCTCGAGGTCGGCGCCATCCTCGTCGCCGCGGCAGCCGGACGTGCCA
This sequence comes from uncultured Chloroflexia bacterium, assembly GCA_963849495.1. Classification (GTDB taxonomy): domain Bacteria; phylum Chloroflexota; class Limnocylindria; order Limnocylindrales; family CSP1-4; genus CAIXZV01. The sequence goes on from CAWKHN010000011.1 coordinate 24,932, forward strand.
CCGGTACCGATGCCGCGCAGCTGCAGGCGCTGGCCGGCGATCTCCGCGGAGATGCGCCCGTCTCGGACCGGGTGCGCCTCGCGCGCTCCGACGAGCTCACGGGGCTTATGAACCGCCACGCGGACCGGGGGCACGAGACCGTGTCCGCAGAGCTCGAGGTCGTCGTGGACCCGGTCCATGCCCGGTTCTCGAGCTGGTACGAGCTGTTCCCGCGGTCCACGTCCGCTCGTCCCGGGCGTCACGGGACCCTGCGTGACGTCATCGAGCGGCTTCCGTACGTCGCCGATCTCGGCTTCGACGTCCTCTACCTGCCGCCCATCCATCCGATCGGGACGACGCACCGCAAGGGCCCCAACAACAGCACGGACGCCCGGCCCGGCGATCCGGGCGTCCCGTGGGCCATCGGCGCCGAGGCCGGCGGGCACACGGCCGTGCACCCCGACCTCGGCACGACCGAGGACGTGCGGGCACTCACCGAGGCGGCCGGGGCGCTGGGGATCAGGGTCGCGCTGGACATCGCCTTCCAGGCGTCACCGGACCACCCCTGGGCGCGGCAGCACCCGGAGTGGTTCCGGCGCCTGCCGGACGGCACGATCCGGTATGCGGAGAACCCGCCCAAGCGATACGAGGACATCTACCCGTTCGACTTCGAGTCCGACGACTGGCGCGACCTGTGGCAGGCGCTGGACGAGGTCGTGCGCCACTGGATCGACCTGGGCGTCCGGATCTTCCGCGTGGACAACCCGCACACCAAGCCGTTCCCGTTCTGGGAGTGGCTGATCGGCGGGATCAAGGCCGACCACCCGGACGTGCTGTTCCTGGCCGAGGCGTTCACGCGCCCCAAGGTCATGTACCAGCTCGCCAAGCTGGGCTTCAGCCAGTCCTACACGTATTTCACCTGGCGCAACACGCCGCGCGAGCTGGCTGAGTACATGGCCGAGGTCGCACACCCGCCTGTGTCGGACTTCTTCCGGCCCAACTTCTGGCCCAATACGCCGGACATCCTCCACGAGTACCTGCAGCACGGAGGACGACCGGCGTTCGCCGTGCGCCTGGTTCTGGCGGCGACGCTCGCGGCGTCCTACGGGATCTACGGCCCGGTGTACGAGCTCTCGGTGGCGACGCCCCGCGAGCCGGGCAGCGAGGAATACCTGGATTCGGAGAAGTACCAGGTCCACACCTGGCGGATCGACGATCCGCAGTCGCTCGCGCCGCTGATGCGCAGCCTCAACGCGATCCGGCGCGAGCATCCGGCGCTGCAGCGCAACACGGGGCTCCGGTTCCATCCCGTGGACGTCGAGTGGCTGCTCGCCTACTCCAAGCAGGACCTGGGCGATGACCTCATCCTTGTGATCGTGAACCTCGACCCGCATCACGTTCAGTCGGGAACCGTGGAGCTCGCGCTCGACCAGCTGGGGATCGACGGCGAGGCGCCGTTCGAGGTCCGCGATCTGCTGACCGGGGAGACCTACATGTGGCAGGGCCCACGGAACACGGTCGAGCTGGACCCGGCGGTCCGGCCGGCGCACGTGTTCGAGGTCCGCCGCCACATCCGGACCGAATCCCAGTTCGAGACCTACCAGTGACCGACGCGACGGCGCGCCGCCGGTCCCCGGCCCGCGGCGCACGCCACGGGATCGCCCCGGATCCGCGGTGGTACAAGGACGCGATCATCTACGAGGTCCATGTCCGCGCGTTCATGGACAGCGACGCCAACGGGCTGGGCGACTTCCCGGGCCTGACCGCCAAGCTGGACTACCTCGCGGACCTCGGCGTCACCGCGATCTGGCTGCTGCCGTTCTACCCGTCACCCGGCCGGGATGACGGCTACGACATCGCCGACTTCCGGAACGTCAACCCCGACTACGGGACGCTGGCGGACGTCAGGACGTTCGTGCGCGAGGCGCACAAGCGCGGGCTCCGCGTCATCACCGAGCTGGTGTGCAACCACACCTCGGACCAGCACCCGTGGTTCAAGCGCGCCCGGACCGCGCCACCGGGCAGCCCGTTGCGCGACTTCTACGTCTGGAGCGATACGGCCGACCGATACGCGGACGCCCGGATCATCTTCAAGGACTACGAGACGTCCAACTGGACGTGGGATCCGGTCGCCGGCGCCTACTACTGGCACCGCTTCTTCGGCCACCAGCCCGACCTCAACTTCGACAACCCACGGGTCCGGGAGGCGATCTTCGCCACCCTCGACTTCTGGCTGGACATGGGCATCGACGGGCTGCGCCTCGACGCGATCCCCTACCTGTACGAGCGCGAGGGCACCAACAGCGAGAACCTGCCCGAGACGCACGCCTTCCTGGCCGAGCTGCGCCGGCACGTCGACGAGCGCTACGACGACCGGATGCTGCTCGCGGAGGCCAACCAGTGGCCCGAGGAGGCCGTCGAGTACCTGGGCTCGGAGGAGCGGCCCGAGTGCCACATGGCTTTCCACTTCCCCGTCATGCCACGGTTGTTCATGTCGATCCGGATGGAGGACCGGTTCCCGATCCTCGACATCCTCGACCAGACGCCCGCGATCCCCGAGGCGGCGCAGTGGGCCCTGTTCCTGCGCAACCACGACGAGCTGACGCTCGAGATGGTCACCGACGAAGAACGCGACTTCATGTATCGGGCCTATGCCAGCGACCCGCAGGCGCGGATCAACCTCGGCATCCGCCGCCGACTGGCGCCGCTGCTGAACAACAACCGCCGGCGCATCGAGCTGATGAACGGCCTGCTGTTCTCGCTGCCCGGCACCCCGGTCGTCTACTACGGTGACGAGATCGGGATGGGCGACAACGTCTACCTCGGCGATCGCAACGGCGTCCGGACGCCGATGCAGTGGAGCCCCGACAGGAATGCCGGCTTCTCGTCCGCCAATCGCCAGCGGCTGTACCTGCCGCCGATCGTGGACCCCGAGTACCACCACGAGGCGGTGAACGTCGAGGCGCAGCTGGCGAACCCGCACTCGCTGCTGTGGTGGATGCGGCGACTGATCGCCCTCCGCAAGCGCCACCCGGCATTCGGCAGCGGCACGCTCGAGATCATCCATCCCGACAACCGGAAGATCCTGGCATTCGTGCGCCGCCTGGGCGACGAGACGATCCTCGTGGTGGCGAACCTGTCGCGCTACGTCCAGTGGACCGTCCTCGACCTGTCCGGGTTCGAGGGCATGATGCCCGTCGAGCTGTTCGGGTCCGTCGAGTTCCCCCCGATCCAGGGCTCGTCCTATCCGCTGACCCTCGGCCCACACTCCTTCTACTGGTTCCGGCTCCAGGCCGGTGCAGCCGGCCCGAGCGAGAGCCGGCGGCACACCCTCCGGGCACTCGAGCGGCCGCGATCGATCGCCGAGCTCACCTCCCAGGATCGGGCCGCGGAGCTCTCGTCCACGATGACCGAGTGGGTCGTCGAGCGGCGGTGGTTCCGCGGGCGAGGGCGGCGGGTTCGTTCCACACGCATCGCCGACGTGCTGCCCGTCAACGGCGGCGAGCGCGGGCTCGCCCTTGTCCTTCTCGAGGTGACCTACTCGGACGGCGAGCCGGAGACCTACAGCGTGCCGCTGGCCATGGTGGACGAGACCGACGTGGAACCGGAGGCGAGCCTGGCGGTCGCCCGCTTCGTGCGCGGCCAGGAGCCCGCCGGGTACCTCGTGGACGCGGCCGGCGACCCGGCGTTCGTCGCCTGGCTGGTGCGTCTGCTGTCCGGTCGCCGGCGGGTCGCGGGCCGGGCCGGTGAGCTGGTGGGACGCCCCACCACGGCGAGCGCGTCGATCCTGGGGCCGGCCGGCGAGACCCCGCCCATCGAGGCCCTGCACGGCGAGCAGAGCAACACCTCCGTCCTGTGGGGGAAACAGGGGATCCTCAAGCTCTACCGGGTCGTCGAGATGGGCGAGAACCCCGAGATCGAGATGGGTCGCGCGCTCACGCAGCGCGACTTCCGGAACGCGCCCGCCACGGCGGGCTGGCTCGAGTACCACCGGCCCGGCGGCGTGGCGTCGATCGCGGTCATGCAGGCGTTCATCCCCAACCGCGGCGATGCGTTCCACGTGGCGCGCAACGCGGTCGAGAACTACCTCGAGACCGTCGTCGGCCTCGGGATCGCGGCCCCCGAACCGGATGCATCGATCGCGAGCATCCTCGCCCGGAGCCGGGAGCCCATCGGGGACGGCGAGATGACGACGCTGGTCGGGTCGTTCATCGGGACCGCAGAGTTGCTCGGGCGGCGGACCGGCGAGCTGCACCGCGTCCTCGCGGAAGCCTCGGATGACCCGGCGTTCGCACCGGAGCGGATGACGCCGTTCGACCAGCGGTCCCTGTACCAGTCGGTCCGCGGCGCCAGCGGCGATGCCCTGCGCCAGCTGAAGGCCCGCATGGAGACGCTGCCGGCCGGCATGCGCGCCCAGGCCGGGGCCGTGCTCGATCGCGCCGGCACGGTGGACGTCCGGCTGCGGCGCCTGCTCGACGCCCCGGTCGGCGGGATGCGGATCCGGTGCCACGGCGACCTCCACGCGGAGCAGGTGCTCGTGACCGGCGACGACCTGATGATCACGGATTTCGAGGGACAGCCGATCCAGCCGATCAGCCAGCGCCGGCTGAAGCGCCCCGCCCTCACGGACGTGGCCGGCATGATCCGCTCCCTGCATTACGCGGCGCACGGGGCCCTGGTCCTGCGCGGCGACCAGGAGCGCTCGGAGCTCGATCGCTGGGCGGAGGCCTGGTACGTGGAGGCGGCGGCATCGTTCCTGCGCGGCTACCTGGCCGAGACGGAGGGAACCGCGCTGCTGCCCGCGACCGATGCCGCGCTGGCGATCCTGCTCGACGTCCTGCTGCTCCAGAAGGCGTCGTACGAGCTGCGGTACGAGCTCGGGGCCCGGCCTGAGTGGGTGGGCATCCCTCTCCGCGGGCTGGAGGCCATCCTCGCGCCGGAGCCCGGCGAGGCCGGCTGATGCGCGCCCTTCCCATCTCGAGGTCCGCGCGCCACCGGTTCCGGCTCGACAGCCTTGCCAACGGTCCCGGGCCGGCAGCGGCGCCCGGGCGGGCACGCCTCGCCATCGACATCGCCGAGGCACGCAGGGTCGCCGCGGCGGTCAACGCCACCCGCCGTCCCGGGGAGCCCGGCGCGCAGGCCGGCGAGCTCGCGGCGCTCGACCTGCTGCACGAGGTGTTCCACCTCCTCATCACAAAGGCCGGCGAGCTCGAGCCGGCCGCCTCGATGCCCGCCGCGACGGGGGCGGTGGAAACGGCCCTGGGCGAGCCCGTCGTCGAGGGCCTCCTCGGAGCGGTCGCAGACGAGTTCCCGGAGGTCGCCGGCGAGACCCCGCCGGGCCGGCTCGAGGAGCTCCTGCTGCTCCGGATCGCGAACGAGAACCCCGCCGTCCGGCCGCTGCGGGACCTCGTCGACGACTCGCCGCTGCCGGCCGCGCCGCGCGACGGGGCCATCGTCTCGCTCGAGACGTACCACGCCGGGCTGGCGCCGATCGGCCCCAACGGCGAGACGCTCATCGAGCTGCTGCGCGCGCCCGCGCGAGCCCATCCCACCTCGCTCGCCGGCCAGCTGCGCTACGTCCGGGAGCACTGGCATGACCTGCTGGGCGATGCGCTCGAGACCCTCCTGGACAGGATGCTGCTGACGCTCGACGTCATCGCCGAGGAGGACCTCGGGCTTCACCGCCGGTTCGGTGGCGGCGGTGGTGGCGACGGCGGTGGGGCAGGCCACGGCGAGGCGCCGGACCTGTCCGGCCTCGACGCCGAGCCCGAGCGCTTCTCGTCCGACTCGGCATGGATGCCGCGGCTGGTGCTGATCGCGAAGAGCACCCACGTCTGGCTGGACCAGCTGTCCCGGGCGTACCAGCGCGACATCCGGACCCTGGACGCGATCCCGGACGAGGAGCTGGACCGGCTCGCGCGGCGTGGGATCACGGGCCTGTGGCTGATCGGGCTGTGGGAGCGCAGCCGGGCGTCCCAGCGGATCAAGGCCTGGCGCGGCAACCCCGACGCGGCGGCGTCCGCATACTCGCTGGACGACTACCGGATCGCGTGGGACCTCGGTGGCGAGGACGCCTGGTCGAACCTCCGGCATCGCGCCTGGTCGCGCGGGATCCGGCTCGCCTCCGACATGGTGCCCAACCACATGGGCATCGACTCCTCGTGGGTGATCGATCACCCCGAATGGTTCCTGTCCCTGCCCGAGCCCCCCTACCCCGGCTACACGTTCGGCGGCGAGAACCTGGCCGACCACGACCGCGTCGAGGTCCGGCTCGAGGATCACTACTGGGACAACAGCGACGCGGCCGTGGTGTTCGAGCGGCGGGACCGCTGGTCGGGCGAGCGGCGCTACATCTACCACGGCAACGACGGCACGAGCTTCCCCTGGAACGACACCGCCCAGCTGGACTTCTCGTCGGCCGTGGTCCGCGAGCAGGTGATCCAGACGATCCTCGCCGTCGCGCGCCGGTTCCCGGTGATCCGGTTCGACGCGGCGATGGTGCTCGCCAAGAAGCACGTCCGGCGGCTGTGGTTCCCGGGCCCCGGTGAGGGCGGCGGCGGGATCCCCTCCCGGGCGGAGCACGGGACGATGTCCGCGGCCGAGTTCGACGCCGCGATGCCCCAGGAGTTCTGGCGCGAGGTCGTGGACCGGGTGGCGACCGAGGTCCCGGACACCCTCCTCCTGGCCGAGGCGTTCTGGATGCTGGAGGGCTACTTCGTCCGGACGCTGGGCATGCACCGCGTCTACAACAGCGCGTTCATGCACATGCTCCGGGACGAGGACAACGCGGGCTACCGGCGGGTCCTCAAGGAGACCCTGGAGTTCGATCCCGAGATCCTCAAGCGCTACGTCAACTTCATGAACAACCCGGACGAGAAGACCGCGGCCGAGCAGTTCGGCAAGGGCGACAAGTACATCGGCGTGGCGACCCTGCTGGCCACGCTGCCCGGGCTGCCGATGTTCGGGCACGGCCAGTTCGAGGGCTTCAGCGAGAAGTACGGCATGGAGTTCCGCCGCGCGTCGCTCGACGAGCAGCCCGACGGCTGGTTGGTGGGACGCCACGAGCAGGAGATCGTCCCCCTGCTCCACCGGCGCGGCGACTTCGCGGAGGCGCACGCCTTCCTCCTGTACGACGTCGCGCACGACATGGGCGGCGTGGACGAGAACGTGTACGCGTACTCGAACGGTGTCGGGGGCGCCCGGTCCCTCGTCCTGTACCACAACCGGTACGGTGAGACGAGCGGCTGGGTCAGGGACTCGGCCGCCTACGCGGTCAAGGACGCGGACGGCTCGAAGCGGCTGGTCCGCCGGACGCTGGCCGAGGGCCTGGGGCTCGCCGACGGCCCCGCCGACGACCGCTGGCTCACGTACCGGGACCAGCGCTCCTCGCTGGAGTTCCTGCGTTCGGTCGGCGAGATCCGGGAGCGCGGGCTCCACGTGGAGCTGAAGGCATACGAGTCACGCGTCCTGTGGGAGATGCGCGAGCTCCACGACACGGCGGGGGTGTGGCGCCGGCTGGCCGAGCGCCTCGGCGGCCGCGGCGTGCCGTCGCTCGAGGGCGCGTTGCGGGAGCTGCAGCTGTCGCCCGTCCACGATGCGGTCCGGGCCGCGATCCTGGAGCCGTCGCGTGATGCGGCCCGGCGACTCGTGGACATGGTCGCCGAGGCGACCGGCACGACGGGCGACCGCGACGCCGTCGTCGAGCGGATCGTTGAGCTCTCCGCTGCGGCCGAGCCCGTCGCCACCGGGATCGAGGACGCTTCGCAGGCGGCGGCGCTCCACGTGTGGACCCTCCTGGCGCCGCTCGGATCGCTCCCCGCGGGGGCATTCGTGGGACCCACGAGCCGGGCATGGTACGGGGAGCTGCGGCTGGCACCGGTGGTCGCGGACGCACTGCGCGCGCGCGGCCTCGACGAGGGGGCCGCATGGTGGGCGGCGGAGCGTGTGGGCACGCTCCTGGACCTGCCGCTGCCGTCGTCGCTGGGTGGCCCGGCGTCCACGCTGCCCCTGCGGCTCACCGACGCCTGGCTGGCGAACGCCGGGGTTCGCCCGTTCATCCGCGTCAACGCCTGGGACGGCGTGGAGTGGTTCCACCGCGAGTCGTTCGACGAGCTGCTCACGTGGATGGACCGGCTGGAGCGGATCGGGACGCCGGGGAGTGCCCGCGCCGGCACGCCCCTGGACCTGAACGGCCTCCAGCGGCGACTGCGCGAGGCGGCCGATGCGTCCGGCTACCGGCTGGACAGGCTGCGCGAGGCGCTGGCACCGAAGACACCCGGCAGGCCTCGAAAGGCCGGCACGAGCAGGGTCACGGCCGGGCCGGAGGAGGCCGCGACACCGCGACTGCCGAAGGCGACCGGTCTGCCCAGCGGCCCGAAGCCGAAACCCCGGAACCGCCGGCCCTGACCGACCCTACGGTGCGGTCAGCCAGTCCACGACCGATCCCGTGAACGTCGAGCTCCCGCCCGTGACCGTGTCGATGACGTCCCGCTTCCCGTCCGCGGCGACCCCGGTAACGACGATCCACCACTGGGAGACGTCGCGGGTCCGATCCACGCGGACGGTCCCGACCAGCTGACCTGACCGGACGGCCAGCGGCGCAGTCGCGAACGGGGCCGAGAAGGCCCGGTCGATGTTTCCACCGCCCGGTAGGAGCGCACGCCAGGCCTCCAGGCGGAGGTCGTGCCACCTGGCCGCCACCGCGGTAGTGTCGCCCAGGGAGACCGTCACCAGCCCGCCACCCACGCGCGACTCGACGGTCCCAAGGTCCGGCGGATCGGACACGAACCTCCCTGGCAGGTCGAAGCCCGTCGCGTGGAGCAGCTCCTCCATGGAAGCGTAAGGCCCGCTCACCACGCTCGATAGCTGCTTCGTTCCTGACCGGGGTTGCAAGCATCCAGACCAGGAGCGGCATGGCGATGACGAGGGTGGCGAGGAGTGCCAGGCTCGCGACCCGCTCACGCCTGGAGCGCTCGATCGGCCGGTCCGAGGCGGTCATCACGGCGGCCGTGAAGATGGTCGGGACGAGGGCGAGAGCGATCACGCTGGCGACATTCTGAGGGGCGCTGAACCAGACGAGGGCGGCCCACGCGAGCAGCATCCCGCCGATGGCCGCAACCCATGGGCGAACGCGCCCGGCGGGTCGGTGGCTCCTGCGCGCAACCATCGAGATAAACGCCCGCCCGGCGAAGGCGGCCGAGACCCAGGCCGCGGTGACGCCGATCGCGGTGAACCAGCCGGCATCCCACAGCGTCCACGTGCCGTCCCCCAGCAGCCGCGTCGCCAGGGCCATGCCGACCATCACCGTCATCACGGCGACGGTCACGGCCGCAAGTCCGAGGATCAAGCCACGGGCACCCGCGCCCGCCGCGGCCCAGGTGGCGCCGCCCACGGCGGCGACGAGCGCCCCACGAGTCTGGCGAGCCCGGGTCAGCTCGCGGGCGAGCACATCCGGCGGTCCGAGCCAGCGAATGGCATCGGCGCTGGCCTGGGCCGGGGACAGGCCCAATTCGACGAGCTCCGCGCGCAGGTCGCCCAGGTGGGCACCGATCTCGTCGCGGATCTCCGCCCGCTCGCCTCCCGGCAGGTCGAGGGATGCCTCCAGTGCGTCCAGGTACCCATCGAACCCCGGCTCCGGCATCAGCGGGTCTCCGGGAGGACGGACAGGTTCACGCCGGCGGCGAAGGTGCTCCACTCTCGCTCCGCACGCTCGAGGGCGGTCAATCCCTTGCTCGTCAGTCGGTAGTAGCGCCGCCGTGGGCCGCCGTCGCCGGCGCGCCAGGTCCCGTCCAGGGCGCCCTCCGCTTCGAGCCGGTGGAGCGTGGGATACAGCGCGCCCTCGCTGGGGTTGAGGGCATCGTGGCTCCGCTCGCGGATGCGGCGGGCGATGTGGTAGCCGTGCAGCTCACCGTCCCGGAGCGTGGCCAGGATCAGCAGGGGCAGGGTCCCCTTCAGGAGCTGGGCCTGGATCTGGCGGCCATCGAACACGGGCACTACCTCGCTTTCCAAGGTAATGATCGCGCGGCCGTCAAGGGGTTCGCGAACCTGGGTCTCGCGGCCGCCGCGGGCCGAGCACCGCGACAGACTGTCCCGCGCCGAGTCTGTCCGGCCCGGCGGGCACTAGACTCCGAGCATGCCGATGCCCGCCGACCTCGTGATCGCCAACGGCCGGGTGCTCGGTGCAGACGGGGCGACGGGCGTCCGCCTGTCGGGCGGACGGATCGTGGCGGTCGGTGACGATGAGGCGGTGGCCGGCGACCGGACACGGGTTCGTGCCCGGGAGCGGGAGATCGTCGACGCGCACGGCGGGTTGATCCTGGCCGGCTTCGACGATGCCCATCTCCACCTGCTCAGCGGCGCCCGCGAGCTGGACGATGCACAGCTCTACCCGCTTCAGACCGTCACGGCGGTCCAGGCGCGGATCGGCGAGCACGCCGCCGCCCACCCGGACGCGCCGTGGGTCGTCGGTCGCGGCTGGCTGTACGCCCCGTTCCCGGGCGGCCTGCCCAGCCGCGAGCTGCTCGATGCGGTGGTTCCGGACCGGCCGGCATACATGGGCTGCTACGACGGACACACCGGCTGGGCCAACTCGGCGGCCCTGCGGCTGGCGGGCATCGACCGGACCACGGCCGACCCGCCCAACGGCCTGATCGTCCGAGGCGCCGACGGCGAGCCGACCGGGGCGCTCAAGGAGGATGCCCAGCTCCTGGTGGAGCGGCACATCCCGGGGCCATCGGAGGCCGAGGATCTGGCCGCCGTCCGCCGGGCGATCGCCGGGTTCCACGCGCTGGGCCTGACGGCTGCCCAGGACGCGTCGGTGGACCTCGACGACCTTGCGTTCTGGCGCCGCGTTCACGACAACGAGGACCTGGCGCTCCGCCTGCGTCTCGCGCTGATCATGGAGCCGGAGCAGAGCCTGGCGGAATGGCGGGACAGGCTCGACGCCTACGAGGCGGCGGCCTTCGAGCTTCGGGGCGGCGGCACCCTCGATGCCGGGATCCTCAAGGGCTTCGTGGACGGCGTCATCGAGTCCCGGACGGCAGCGATGCTGGAGCCCTACGAGGGCGAAACCGGCCGCGGCATGCCTGCCTGGGAGCCGGACGTCCTGGACGCGTTCGTGGCCGAGGCGGACCGTCGCGGCTGGCAGGTGGAGCTGCACGCCATCGGTGACCGGGGCGTGCGGATGGCGCTCGATGCCTTCGAGCACGCGGCCTCCGTGAACGGGCCGTGGGCCGGCGACCCACACGGGCGCGGCGTCGCAGCTGGCACGCACGCCCGGCGGCACCGCGTCGAGCACATCGAGACCATCGATCCGTCCGACATCCCGCGTTTCGGGCAGCTGGGTGTGATCGCGTCGATGCAGCCGTACCACGGCGATCCGTCGCCCAACCAGATCTCCGTGTGGGCCGGCAACATCGGCCCGGCGCGGGCAGGCCGCGCCTGGGCCTGGAGGTCCATCCGCGACGCGGGCGGCCGCCTTGCCTTCGGCTCGGACTGGCCGGTCGTCCCCTGTGACCCGTTCATCGCGCTGAACAACGCGGTCAACCGCCAGACCAGCGACGGGCAGCCGGCAGGCGGCTGGCTGCCCGCCGAGCGCCTGCCTCTCGCGAACGCGCTGGAGACGTACACAGCAGGCTCGGCGTTCGCCGCGTTCGCCGATCACAGGCGCGGTCGCGTGGCGCCCGGCCTCGACGCGGATGTCGTCGTCCTCGATCGCGACCTGCTCGCGGCCGGTCCATCTGCGATCATCGGAACCGGCGTCCGCCTCACCGTCATCGGCGGAACCATCGTCCATCGCTCGGAGGAGCTGCCATGAAGGGCATCGTCATCGGGATCGCCGCCACCGCGATCGCCTTCGCGATCCTGGTCAACATCCTGCCAGCCTCGATGGTCGAGTTCCAGGGCGGGGCCGCGCAGCTTGTGATCCTCGCGATCGTGTTCGGTTTCGTGAACGCGTTCATCAAGCCGGTCGTGAAGATCCTGTCGTTCCCGATCTCGATGATGACCCTCGGCACGTTCGGGATCGTGATCAACGCGGCGCTGTTGCTGGTGGTCGCGTACGCCGCGGACACCGTCGCGAGCGTCAAGTTCACGATCGGCGGCTTCCCGGCGGGCGGGATCACGTCGGACACGATCGTGGGCGCGGTCGTCGCCTCGGTCGCGCTCGGGATCATCTCGACGATCGTCGGCCTCGTCGTCCACGACTGAGCCCGCCGTCCCCGATCGAGCCGTCCGGTCACGGCTGGGCAGGTGACCGCCGGCGACCTCTCGCCCGGCGGGTCAGCTGAGGCGCTGGCGGGATCGCTGCGCCTGGCCGCCCGCCGCTTCGGCTCGCCCGTGTTCGTGACATCCGTGGCCGCGCTCGCCGCCGCCGCGGCCGAACTCCGCGACGCGTTCCCCGACCCCTGGCTGCGCGCGTTCTCGCTCAAGGCCAACGACGTGCCGGCCGTCGTTGAGCGCCTGGGTGCCCTCGGGCTGGCGGCAAACGTGGTCTCGACCGGCGAGTGGGCCGCCGCGCGGCGCGCCGGGATTCCCAACGAGCGCGTCACGCTCGAGGGGATCGGCAAGACGGACGCGGACCTGCGCAGTGCAGTCCGGGCCGCCGCCGACGGGACGCCCCTGCGATGGGTCGCGGTGGAGAGCGAGGAGGAGCTCGGCGCGCTGGATGTGCTTGCGCGGCGCGCGCGCCTGGGCCGGGACGGGCGGCCGCGGCTCGATGTCCTGCTGCGGCTCAACCCGGACGTCGCGCCCGAGACGCACGCCGGGCTCGCCGTCGGGCGGGCGTCCTCCAAGTTCGGGATGACGGAGACGGAGCTCACGACGGCCGTCGCGCGGCTCGACGAGGACGGACCGCTCCGGGCACGGGGCATCCACCTGCACGTCGGCTCGCAACTCGGCGCGGTGGACGCGTGGCGAGAGGCGGCGCGGCGTGGCCTCGCGCTCCTCGCGCTGGTGGGGTCCGGGCGGGATGGCTTCGACACGTTCGACGTCGGCGGGGGCTTCCCGGTCGGGGAGCCCGGCGCCGTGCCCCCGCCCGCGCGGTTCTCCAGCGAGCTGCCCGCCCTGCTGAACGCATTGCCCCCGGACCGGCGACCCGCGCGCCTGGCCGTTGAGCCGGGCCGGTTCCTGGTCGCCTCGGCGGGCTGGCTGGTGGCGTCCGTCCTCCACGTCCGCGAGCGACCCGGAGCAGAGCGGGTGGTCGTCCTGGACGCGGGCATGACCGAGCTGATCCGCCCCGCTCTCTACGGGGCATGGCACCGGACGGTAGCCCTGACATCGATGGGCGTGCCGCGCGGATGGCCGGCGATCGGCGAGGCGACGGCGGGGCCGGACCGGATCCCGACCCGCGTGGACGGCCCGGTGTGCGAGTCCACGGACACCTTCGGCCACCACGATCTGCCGCCGCTCCACCGGGGCGACCTGGTCGCGATCGCGGACGCCGGCGCCTACGCGGCGTCGATGGCGATGACCTACAACGGCCGGCCCCGACCCCCGCAGGTGCTGCTCGAGCCGGACGGCGCGCTCACGCTGGGCCGCCGACGCGGCCCCCTGCCGGGGCGCTGAGCAGCGTATCGTTTGGGAATGCGGACTGGTCGACGCCACCCGCTCCGGGTGCGGACCGCGGCCCTGACGGCTCTCGGGCTGGTGTTCCTCGCGCTGGGCGTCGCGGCCGCCGCGGGCCCGCCGTTCCCGAGCCCCGTCACCAACCAGGCCGTCTACGACGAGGCAGGCGTCCTGCGCCCCGCGACCATCACCCATGCCGAGTCCGTCATCGACGGGATCGAGGCCCGGACGGGCGCCGAGGTCGTCGTCTACACGCAGCTCACCTCCGACACCATCACGACCGATCAGGCCGAGCAGGACGCCCGCGCGCTGATGGACCAGTGGGGCGTCGGCCGCAGGGGCATCGACGATGGGCTCGTGATCCTGTTCGACCTTCACCAGGGCGACCCCTGCCACGGCCAGGTCCAGCTGTACGCGGGACCGGGCTACGCGGCGACGTACCTGTCGAACGAGGAGCGCCAGGCGATCTACGACAACGACATGCTGCCGCGGCTTCGCCAGTGCGACCTGGACGGCGCGCTGCTCACCGCGCTGGCGAAGGTCGACGCGAATGCCACGCCCGAGCACGCGGCGACGCTCAACCGCTTCCGGCAGATCAACGCCGTCCTCGGCCTGCTCGTTGCCCCGCTGCTCGCGCTGCTGGTCATCGGCTGGGGCCTGATGAGCTGGCTGCAGTACGGCCGGGATCCGGTCTACCTCGATGATCCGTCCATCCATCTGCCCGCTCCACCACGAGGGCTGACGCCGGCCGCCGGCGCGGTCGTGCGCGACGGACGGGCCAGCCGGCGCGCCCTCACCGCCGCGAGCCTCGACCTGGCGGCCCGCGGCCTGATCGCGTTCCGGCCGGAGACGACCGGCCTGCTCAAGAAGACGACGAAGGTGGGGGTCGAGATCGAGCCCGCGGTGGCCGGGGGCGCAGCGCAGCAGGCGAGCACGGCGCGGGCACGAAGCCGGCCGCTCGATGCCGGAACCGCGTTCCTCGACGGGCGCCTGCGCGCCCTTGGCGGCAGCGACCGCCGCATCGAGCCGGACGACATGCTCAAGCTGGGCACCGATGTCGGGGCGTTCGACAAGGCGCTCGAGGGGCATGTCGTGCAGCAGGGCTGGTTCCGCGAGGCGCCGGGCAAGGCCACCAGCCGATGGGTGCTTCGCGGGATGGGCATCATGGTCCTCGGCGGCGCGGCGCTGTTCGCCGGCGGCGGCCTGCCATCGGACGGCCTTGTCGTTGTCGGGGTCGCCCTCCTGATCGCGGGCGCCGTGCTCCTGGTCCTCGCCCGCAGCATGCCGTCGCGCACGATGCCGGGGGCGATGGTCCGGGCGATGCTCGAGGCGTACCGGCGGACCCTGCAGAAGACGATGGCCCAGGCGCGATCCATGGACGAGGTCGTTGCCGCGTCCGCGATCCCGCTGATCGAGGACCCGGACGATGCGGTCGTGTGGGGCGTCGCCCTTGGCCTCCACGAGGAGGTGGAGCAGGTGCTGGGCCGCACGGCGGAGGACCTCGGCCACGGGCAGGCGACCGCGGGCTACCTGCCCCTGTGGTACGGCGGCACCAGCGGGGGCAGCGGGTCCAGCGGGTCCGGCGGCTGGGCGCCCGGCATGATGAGCTCGTCGGCCATCCCGAACTTCTCGGGGATGATGGCGGCACTGGGCACGATCGGGAACTCGCCCTCCTCGTCCGGCTCGGGCGGCGGGTTCGGCGGCGGTGGCTCCGGTGGTGGTGGAGGCGGAGCCGGCGGCGGCTTCTGACCCGCGCGCGCTACACTCGATGCCATGGGAGCAGCCGACACGATGGAGATCTTCTTCGAGCGCCTCAACGGGGGCGACGTCAACGGCGCCGTCGAGATGATGGACGAGCGCACCGAGATGCGCATCCACGTCGGCGACAACGCGCGGACCCTGCGCGGCGTCGAGCAGGTGGGCGGCTGGTTTCTGCGGGCGGACAAGGGGCTCAAGATGGTCCCGGGCGAGGTTCGCGACCTGGGCAACACCTACCAGGCGGACCTGATCGTCGTCCGGCCGGGCGCACCGAGCCAGCATCTCGACGCCCAGTTCCGCGTCGAAGCCGGCAAGATCACATCGATCAACCTGTCGCCGCGCTGAGGCACCATCGCCGGCGGCCTCGCAACCCGGAGCCGGCGAGCCGCTGAGCTCCCCCGCACCCAGGGTCAGGGCGATGCGGACTCCGAGACCTGGTTGGGCAGCGATGTCGGTGTCGGAACCGGGATGGTGATCTCGTCCCCGATCGCGATCTTGTTTGCGTCCTTGATCTGGGGGTTGGCGGCCATGATCGCGTCGACCGTCACCCCGAACTTGGTCGCGATCTTGGACATGGTGTCACCCTGGACCACAAGGTAGGTCGTCGGCGTCGGTGCCGGGACGGCAGTCGGGATCGGCGTGGCGCTGGCATCCACGGAGGGCGAGGGCGTGACATCCGCCCCCGGGCCCGGCGCGTTGCCGCCGAGCCCCAGCAGCATCGGTCCCGCGAAGAACAGGACGGCCCCTGCCAGGACGAGCGCGACAACGGCCATGCCCAGGCGCGAGAAGCCCGGCAGGCTGGGCAGGCCGACACGGGTCCGCAGCGTCGGGTAGGCCTCGTACCTCTGCGGGCGCTCCCATGCCGGGCCGAACAGGTCCTCGGGCTCCTCGGGCGGGCGGCGGTGGACCTGCTCCCGTCGCGCACCCGCTGCGGGGCGCCGTCCGTCGGGACGGCCCGGCTCCTGGTCCGGATGCCGGCCGCCCCACTCCTGGGGCCGCCGATCGGCCGGCCGGGACGAGGCGCGCGCGGGCCGCGCCGCCCAGTCGTCGCGGTCGTCGTCCGCCGGCAGCCGGTCGGGTCCATCGGCCTCCGGCAGCAGGTGGGCGCGCGGCAGTGGCGGCGCAGCGTCCGGATCCGGTCCCGCGAGCCGGTCGGCGGCGCTTCCGGCCAGCCCGCGCGACGCTGCGGTCCAGTCCTCGTCCGAGCCGCCGGCAGCGCGGCCGGCGAGGAACCCGGGCAGGCCCTCCTCCCCGTCGTCGCCCTCCTCCTCCTCGCCGCTCCACGGCGGAGGCGCGGCCCAGTCCCGGCGAGGATTGCGTCGCGGCGCGATCGGTGGCGGGGTGTCCGTGTCCGGGGCGTGGCGCGGATCGCGGTCGCGTGGCGGCATCGGCCGGCTCACGGGTGGCTCCACGAGATGGTCCGCATCGTCGGCACCGGGGGCGGGACGCGCGGCCGCGGCCTCGCGGCGGGCCCAGTCCTGGAAGGTCGGACAGACGGGGAACGCCGACGAGAGGCAGTACGCCTCCTGGTGCGCGAGCGCCCGCGGCGCCGGGCGTGGCTCGGCGAAACAGCGATGGCGGTGGTCCGGGGCCAGGGCACGCCCGTCGCGGTCGTCCTCGAAGGCGACGAATGGACATGCCGGGGCGCCATCGACGATCGGGAGCCCTCGGTCGGTCATCGCCGCGATCATACCCGGCTCGTCGCGGATTGTTGGGGCGGGCCGATCGTCAGTACGGCGGGACCACCGAACCCCTGCGGGCCAGGTTCGCGTTCAGATACCGCGGATCGCCGGTGACCTCGCGCCACTCGCCCAGCCAGTCAGGGAGCAGGACGGGCTCGTCCACCGCCGCCAGCTCCACCTCGAGCACGCACAGGCCGGGTGGCTGCTCGAACACGTCGATCTCGAGCCGCTGGCTGCCGTGCGGCACGACGTGACGCACCTTGCGGATCGGCGTGCGGGCAGGATCGGCATCGCCCAGCAGGCGCCGGTACTCGGCGGCGTCGATCTCGCGCTCATCCTCGGCAAACGAGAAGGCGGCGATCCGCCGCTTGTCGGTGAGCCAGTGCCGGACCTCGCCGCCGGGCATCTCGGCGCGCCGTACGCGCAGGCTCCCCTCGTGCGCCAGGAGGTAGGTCTGCTCGATGAGCCTGCGCTCGGCCGCATGCGCGGCCAGGACGTCGGCCGGCGGCACGGCAAGGAGCCGGAACTTGCGCTCGATCTCGATCGCACCCGTGCTCACGTCGACGAACGGCCGGAGCTCGATGCGGGCGCAGGGACCGGTGTGAAGCGAGCGAAGGCCACCAGGGCCAGGATCGCGATGACCGCGCCCACGATCCCGTTGATGGTCACGCCCGGCAGGAACAGCGCGTTCGACCGCAGCTCGACGGCGGTGATCGCCCAGGGGAGCGCGAACACGCGTGACACCAGGCTGATCGGGAGCGCGATCGCCAGCAGCCCCCAGAAGGCGCGCGGTGGCTCGCGATCGAGCCACGCAGCCACCGGCACCCAGACCGCGAGCGCGGCGGCCGCGGGCCCGATCACGACAAATGCGGCGTTGTAGGGATCCCCGAGAATCCCGGCCGCGGTGGTCCCGATCACGAACGAGGAGACACCGAGCGCGACGTAGAGCGACGCGATCACCGCGAGCAGGACGAGCCGCGCGGCACCCGCCCGCAATCGGAGCAGCCCCAGGCCGACGAGCAGACCGCCCAGCGCATCCAGCAGCGGCCGGCTTGCGGCGAACGCCACTCGGGCGCTCGACGCCCCATCGGGATCGAGCGGCCAGAAGCGGAGGACGCCGACCACCACCTCCGCGACCGCACCGCACGTGAGCCCGGCGAGGAGCAGCCGGTGCGACCCGGCCGCGTCGGGCACGCGCCAGAGGAGTGCGGAGGGAAGCAGCACGACCCCGGTCGCGGCGAGCGCGGACAGGAGGATGGCGGGAGCATATTCGGTCCCGGGATCCTGGATCGAACGCAGGTCCGCCACGGCCACGAACGCGGCGGCGACGACAAACAGCCACCCGAGCCTCGGCAGGCCGAGGCGCGCCAGGTCGATGGTGAGCCACGATCCGACGGCCTCGGACGGCGTATCGGGATCATCCGTCCTCGACAGCGTGGCGGGCTCCTGCATCATGTCGTGAAGGATCCGCCGACTAGAACCACTGTCAAGGGTCTGTTCTCACCCCCTGCGACGCCCAGGCTCCGGGAGCGTTTGACAGCCTCTCGCCCCGACCGGACACTTCAGGGGCCGGGGCCAACGCTCGACCCCACCCCCGCGGTGCACCACCGCAAACGCCACTCGGAGGTCCCCATGTCACTGCTCACCCGGATCCTCGCCCCCGCAACCGTTGCCCATGCGCACTGCGACCTGCCGTGCGGTGTGTATGACCCCGAGCAGGCCAGGATCGAAGCCGAGTCCGTGTACCGGATCATCGAGAAGTACGGGGCGAGCGACGATCCGACCTTCCGCACCCGCGCGATCGCGATCAAGGAAGAGCGCGCCGACCTCGTCAAGCACCACCTCGACGTCCTGTGGCACGACTACTTCAAGCCCGAGCACCTGGCGACGGTCCCCAACCTCCACGAGCTGTTCTGGAGCGCGACCAAGCAGGTCTCGAAGGTCAAGGCGGGGACCAACCTCGACGACGCGAAGGCGCTGCTCGACATGATCGACCAGGTCGACGCGGCATGGAAGGCCACCGGCGGCGAGGGCAAGACCCGCGTGGCCGGCCGCCCCGGCTGATCTCGTCCCGTTGCACGCAACCCGAGGCCCCGTCCAGTGACGGGGCCTCGTCGCGTCCGGGGCGCGACGCGGACCGGCGGCCGCCGGGCGGGTCGCGGCGGACCGTGGCGGGTCGCGGTCATCGAGGGATCGATGCGGCCGACGATCGAGCCCGGGGACTGGCTGCTGGTCGATCCGACGGTGGCCCGCTGGCCCCGGCGCGGCGTGATCGTGGTGTTCCGCGAGCCGGGATCGGGCCTGCTGGCGATCAAGCGAGTGGCCGCCCGTCCCGGTGACTGGGTGCCGTTTGCCGATGGCTGGCTCCAGCTGGGCGACGACGAGGCCTGGCTGATCGGCGATGCGACCGACGATTCGCTGGTGGAGGCCGGAGACGGGCCCGCGATCGACTCACGGCGGTACGGGCCGGTCCCCGTGGACGCCCTCGTCGGCCGGGTGTGGTTCCGATACTGGCCGGGGCGGCGGATCGGACGGCTGCCGGCCGGTCCGGGACAGCGGCCGGGCACGATCGCCGTCCCGTAGCAGGGGACGGGCTTCCGGCGGACGCCCCGCCCCCGTACCATCTGCCGATGGACGACCTTCGCGCCGAGCTCGCCGGCTTCGATCCCGCGGCACCGCTGACCCCCGCGCCGGAGCCGTGGGACTACCTCCCGATGCCGGGCCTGCGCGACGGCCCGCCGTGGGCGATGGCCGAGATGATCGCCGCGGAGCCGGCGCTCGCGGGGCGCATCGTCGGGCGCCTCGAGTCCGACGGGTCGGCCGCGGCGCTGGCCGCCGCCCTGCGTGACGCCGCCGGTGCCGGAGCCCCGGTGATCGTGACGGGCTGCGGAACCTCGGAGCACGCCGCGCAGGGTGCTGCCGAGATCCTGCGCGACGCCTGGCGGGCTGCCGGCCTCCCCGGCCCGGGACCTCAGACCGTGCAGGCGTTCGAGCTTGCGCAGGACCCGCCGCGGGGCGGGCTCGTGATCGGGATCAGCCACGAGGGAGGAACGGCCGCCACGATGGCGGCGATGGACGCCGCGAAAGCAGCGGGCGGACGCACGGCCCTCGTGACCGCGAGTGCCGGATCGCCCGCCGCGTCGCACGCGGAGATCGTCCTCGCCACCGTCGAGATGGATCGCAGCTGGTGCCACACCGTGGGCTACGTGTCGCCGCTGCTGGCGGCGGCCGCGGTCGCCGCGGTGCTGGCGGGTGGACCCGGGAACGGGACCGCGCTCGGCGGGCGGATCGCGGCCGGGATCGAGGCGGCCTACGCCGCCGGTGCCGACGGGACCCGTCCGGCGCACGAGATCGCCGCGCGGCTGGCATTCAGCCAGAGGATCCTGACCGTCGCCTCGGGCAGCGACCGCGTTGCGGCCCGGGAGCTCGCGCTCAAGATCGAGGAGGCGGCGTGGCTCCCGGCCGTCATGCGCGATCTCGAGACCTTCCTGCACGGTCATCTGCCGGCGACAGGGCCGGACACGGGGCTCGTGCTCGTGCTGACCGACCCGGCCGCCCGCGCGGCGCGGGTGGCCCGTGCGCGTCAGGCTCTCGCTGCGTCGGCCGTGCTGGGTTTGCGCGCTGCGGGCGTGTTCGCGGCGGACGTCGCCGCCGCGATCCCGGGCGACCTGACGCCCGCGGGCCGGATCATCGTCCCCGAGGCGCCCGGCCTGTCCGGCCCCCTGGCATCCCTCCTCGGCACCGCTGGACCGCTGCAGCTGCTCACCCTGGCGATTGCCGCGGCCCGGGGCACCAACCCCGATCCCATCCGGCGCGACGACCCGCGCTACCTGCGGGCGGCCGACGTTGCGGACGCCCCGGAAACCTGAACGCGAACGCCGGCTGATCAGGCCCCGGAGGCGAACAGGACCTCGGCGGCCAGATCGATCATTTCGAGATCGCGCGGCAGGAAGTCCTGGAGCATGATCCGCTCCACGCCCGCCTCGGCGAACCGGGCCACGGCCTGCCGGGCGGCATCCGGTGTCCCGTGCACCCAGCGGGCGCGGCGCGACTCGAACCAGGTCTCGGCTCCGTCCGTCTGTCCGAACGCCGCGAGCAGGGTCGTCTCGCGTCTCCGGACCTCGTCCGCGTCGCGTCCGATCAGCAGGCCGACCATCGCGGAGTGGGTCAGCGTGGACGGCTCCCGCCCGGCTGCCCGGAGCGTGTCGTCCAGTGCCGCAAGCTTGGTGGCCGCCACCTGCGGGCTCGAGGACGAGAGGTTGAACTCGTCGGCATAGCGAGCCGCGATCCGGAAGGAGCGCGGCGATCCCTCGCCGCCGACGATGATCGGCGGCCGGCCGGCGCTGCGGCCCGGAATCGACCCCGCCTTGGGCCGGAACCGGGCGTCCTCGATCGCGTAGTGCCGGCCGAGGAAGGACCAGCCGTCCGGACCATCCCACAGTCCGTGCAGGACCTCGAGCGCCTCCTCGAGCATGTCCGCCCGCTCGGCGATCTCGGGGAACGCCATGCCGTGGCGGCGATGCTCCTGCTCGTGCCAGCCGGCGCCCACGCCGACCTCGACGCGCCCGCCGCTCATCTCGTCTGCTGTGACCACGACCTTGGCCAGGTTGCCCGGAGTCCGGAATGCAACCGGCGACACCAGCACCCCGAGCCCGATCCGGCTCGTGTCGCGCGCCAGGCCGGCGACGACGGTCCAGGCGTCCGTCGTGGGCAGGTCACTCTGGCCGGGGAAGCTCTCGTAGTGGTCGGAGCGGAACAGCGTCTCGAAGCCGGCGGCCTCGGCCCGCCGGGCCACCGCGAGCTGCTCCTCGTAGCTGAGCCCCTGCTGGGGCTCGATCATCAGGGCGAATCTCACGTGGGCCTCCGTACCGTACATTCATTTCCGCTTGACGGAACTATTCGTATCGTGTAAATAGTTCGCTTCATGCGAACAACTCCGACCGTCACTGATCCCGCGATCCGCCACGACGCTGTCGAAGCCGTGCTGTCCGACCTCGGCCGGACCGTCGGCTCGCTGCGCTGTGCGGGGTCGCAACGACTCGTGCGGCTCGGCATCAGCATGACCCATTTTCACGTGATCACGCTCCTGCGCCACCACGACGCGATGCCGATGGGCCGCCTGGCCGAGATTCTGGACGCCTCGATGTCGAGCACCACCGGGATCATCGACCGGATGGAGGAGCACGGGCTGGTGGAGCGGGTGCGCGTGCCGGACGACCGGCGCGTCGTTCTGGTCCGGCCCACCCAGGCCGGGCTCGACCTCGTGGATGACGCGGAGCTGGTCAAGAACGACGTGATGACGGGCGCCCTCGAGCGCTTCACGCCGGAGCAGCTCCAGCGCATGGCCGCCGCGGTGGCCGACCTCCGGGAGGCGATTGCCGCGGAGCTCGCGAGCGCGCCGGATCGCTATGCCGCGCTGACCCAGTGCGAGCATGCCCACGAGACCCACGACCACCACGAGCCCCACGGCTCCATGCGGCCCGGCCCGGGCCGCCCCATCCACGATCGCCCGGCATCCGAAGCCGGAGCAGCGTCCCCAAACACCGGCCCAACCGGCGCCTGACGAAAGGATCCTCCTTGGAAGCCATGCCCATGGGGCACGACGACGCCCCGTCCCACGGATTCGGGGCGCTCGACCTCGACCATCGCGCGAAGATGGAGATCCTGTTCGCGATCATGCTGGGGCTGTTCCTCGGCGCGCTCGACCAGACGATCGTCGCGGTGGCCCTGCCGACCATCGTCACGGACCTCGGCGGCCAGTCGCTGCTGACCTGGACGATCACGATCTACCTGCTCACGTCCACGATCACCGTCCCGTTCTACGGCAAGCTGTCCGACCTCTACGGCCGGAAGCCTCTGCTGATGATCGGCATCGTGCTGTTCCTGGTCGGTTCGGCGCTGTCCGGCCTGAGCCAGGACATGACCCAGCTGATCCTGTTCCGCGGTCTCCAGGGCCTCGGTGCCGGGGCGTTGTTCCCGATCTCGCTGGCCGTCATCGGCGACCTGTTCACGCCGGCCGAGCGCGGCAAGTACCAGGGTCTGTTCGGCGCCGTGTTCGGCGTCAGCTCGATCGTCGGACCGCTGCTCGGCGGCTTCCTGACGGAGCATGCGAGCTGGCACTTCATCTTCTTCGTCAACATCCCGATCGGCATCGTCGCCCTGGCCGTCATCTGGCATCTGCTGCCGGTGGTCAAGCGACCCGACGCGTCGCGCAACCTCGACTTCCTGGGCGCCGGGGTGTTCACGGTCGCGGTCACGGCCCTGCTCATCGGCCTCACCAACAAGCAGACGGCCGACTGGGGCACGTTCGAGGTCGGCGGCCTGATCCTGATCGCCCTCGCCCTGGGCGCGCTGTTCGTGCTGGTCGAATCGCGGGCCAAGGAACCGATCGTCCCGCTTGGGCTGTGGAAGGACCGGACCTACGCGTCGTCCATCATCGCCACGTTCCTGATCAGCTTCGGCTTCTTCGGGGCCGCCGTGTTCCTGCCCCAGTGGTTCCAGTTCGTACAGGGCGCCACGCCCACGAACTCCGGCCTCTATTCCCTTGCGCTGCTGCTCGGCCTGATCATCAGCTCGATCGGGTCCGGGTTCCTGGTGTCCCGGACCGGCAAGTACAAGATGATCATCCTGACCGGGCTCGCCATCATGGCCGGCGGCCTCGTCCTGATGTCCAACCTGCGCGCGGACACGCCGCTCCCGATCCTGTGGGGCTGGATGTTCGTCACGGGCTTCGGTCTCGGGCCCACGCTGTCCGTGTTCACGATCATCGTCCAGAACGCGGTCCCGATGCGCGCCCTGGGGGTGGCGACCTCCAACCTCACCTTCTTCCGGCAGATCGGCGGCTCGGTCGGCCTCGCCCTCATGGGCACGGTGTTCGGCACCCGGCTTGCCGGTGAGATCGGCCCCCAGATGTCGAACGCGGGCGTGCCGGCACAGCTCGTGGCCCAGTTCGGCGCAGCAACCGGCGGAAGCTCCGCCGCGAGCTTCTTCGAGGTCGGCAAGGACCAGGCGACCTCGCTGCTGGAGAAGGTGCCGCAGCAGTTCCAGGCCGTCGTGCAGCCCCTGGTGCCGAACATCCTCGACGGCCTCCACCAGGCGTTCAGCCTGGCCGTCGGCGAGGTGTTCCTCATCGGCGTGGGCACGACCGTCGCGGCGCTGCTCGTGTCGCTCGCGATGGAGGAGCTCCCGCTCCGGACCACGATGGGCACCCGCCGCGAGGCCGTCCCGGCCGTCGACGCCGTCGGGGAGCAGCCCGACGGGTCCATCGCGGCCGCGGTCGCGGTGAGCCCGGCGCTCGACTGATCCTCCCGCTCCTCCTCAACGGCCCCGCCGCCCCCTGGGCGGCGGGGCCGTTCGTTTGCCCGCGCTACCATCGACCGGTGACCGAGCTCCTCCCCTTCCCGCCCGCACTGCTGGCGATCGGCGCCGGCGAGGCGCCGTTCCGGGCCGCGATCCCGGTCGCCGAGCTGCCCGTCGGTGCACTCCGGCGGGTGTCGTTCGACGACCTGGACGTCCTGCTCGCCCATACCCCCCTGGGTCTGTGCGCGGTGGACGACCGCTGCCCCCACATGGCGGCGCCGCTGTCGATCGGCGAGCTGGACGGCTGCGTCGTCGCCTGCCCCCTCCACAGCGGGCGCTTCGACCTCGCGACCGGCGATCCGGTGCAGATGCCGACGACGGGTGGCCTGTGGCCCGATGGCCGGTACGAGCCGGTCTGGTCGCCACCCGGCCGCGACGCCAAGACCGACCCGCCGGGCAAGAAGAGCGAGGCGCGCCGCCTGACCCGGATCCGGCGCCTCCGCTACTACCCGGTCCGGGTGACGGCTGGGATGATCGAGGTGGCCGTCCCGAGTTGAGGGGCACCGCGGGCACGACGCGCGGCCGGCGGGCACGGCGCACGACGCGCGACTCTTGACCGGGCTGGCCGCGGTCGCAGATGATGCGGCCCCATTCGGCACCCGGAGGGGGAGCATGAGTCGCACCATCGGACCGGTCCCGGCGGGGACGGCGCGAGCTTCCGATCGCGGCACGCCATCACCCGGCGATTCATCCGCAACGCAACCCTGCGCGGTCTGCGGCGAGGAGACGGCCGTGGGCAGCGTGTTCTTCTCGGACCGACACACGATCGAGCACACCGACGGGCGCCGGACCTGGCTGTGCACGCTGTGCAACTCGCGGATTCGATCGTCCCGACGGCGCAGGCCGCTGACCGACGACGAGGTCCGGATCCTTGCCGAGAGCGGCTCGCTGCTCAACCAGGCCTGGTGGCGGGTCTAGGGGATCATCCGCCACCCGGTCCGTTGGCGGGATGCCATCGGCGGGCCGCACACCCCTCGGGCTTCCACGGCACGGCCCCGGCCGGACTCAGGCTCCGGCCGGCGGCTCCCCGGTCTCGATCCCGTTGGCCTCGGCGTAGGCCGTGACGATGGCCACCGCCTCGTCCGGGTCGTCGGTGATGTGAAACAGGTCGAGATCGGCATCGCTGATCGCGCCGGCGGGCAGCTGGGCGTCGCGCATCCAGGCGACGAGGCCGTCCCAGTAGGCGTGCCCGACCAGGACCACGGGGAAGTGCCGGATCTTGCCGGTCTGGATGAGGGTCAGCGACTCGAACAGCTCGTCGAGGGTGCCGAACCCGCCGGGCATGATGACGAAGGCGTCCGAGTACTTGACGAACATGGTCTTGCGCGCGAAGAAGTAGTGGAATTCGATCGAGAGATCCACGTACGGGTTGACGTGCTGCTCGTGGGGCAACTCCACGTTGCACCCGATGGACAGGCCGCCGGCCTCGTGCGCGCCGCGATTGGCCGCCTCCATGATGCCGGGCCCGCCCCCGGTGATCACGGCAAAGCCTGCTTTGGCCAGCTTCCCGCCGATCTGCCGGGCGAGCGCGTAGGCAGGACTGCCCTCGGGCGCGCGGGCCGAGCCGAACACGGCGACGGCGGGTCCCACCCGGGCCAGCGACTCGAACCCCTCCACGAACTCGGACAGGATCCGGAGGGCGCGCCAGGTGTCCGTCTCGAGGAATGCGGGCCTGGCGCCCGCCCGGCCGCCGAGCAGCTTCTCGTCCTCGGTCGTGCGCGGTCCACCGAGACGGGCCTCGATCTCGGGACGCATGGCGACGCGTCCGTGGTGGATTCGCGAGGCCTGCGGATGGTCGGTGTCGTCCCTGTCGGTCATGTCGTGCCTAGGATGCCACCGAGCGCCGATCCCGTTGCGTGGACGCGGGTTCCGCAGACCCCGCAGGTCACGCAGAGGATGGGTCAGATAGCACCGTCGTGGCTACAAGGCCTGGGTCCCACACGAAATCGCGGTCACCCAAGCGCGTGGCGAATAGCTGACCCGACTTCCCGGCGACGAGGCTGCCGAATAGTCGCTCCAGTGATGGATGACCCGATCGGGCGCCGTGGCCGGGCGCGGACGCGGCTCGGGGCCGGGCGATGGCCGGGCGCGGACGCGGGCTCGGGGCCGGGCGCTGGCCGGGCGCGGACGCGGGCTCGTGGCCGGGCGCTGGCCGCCCTACCTGGGCCGCGCCAGCCACATCTTCCAGGTGGCCTCGTCCTTGCCGGCGGTGACGTCGTCGCCGTAGCGGACGAGCGGCAGACGGATCAGCCGCACGTCGGCCAGGAGGCGGGCGGTGATCCCGGACGTGTCCGTGGACAGGTAGGCGAGCCCGGCCTCGCGATAGGCCCGGCCATCCGTGTCGAGCAGCGCCGCCGCCCCGAGGCGGTCGACGAACCGGCGCAGCTCCCCGGGTGCGATCGGCTTCTTGCGGACGTCGACGTAATGGACGACGATCCGCCGCTCGCGGAAGAAGCGGAGAGCGGCCCGGGTCGCCTGCGAGTCGTCCATGCCGAACACCTGGATGTTCGGCATCCTCTTCGTCGGAGTCTTGCCCAGCGGCGCCGGCATCGCTCAGCCCTCCGCAGCCGGTTCGAGCACCACGACGGGGATCGGCCTCTGCGTCCGGTGCTGGTAGAGCGCGTAGCCCGGGTAGCCATCGACAGCCAGCCGCCACAGCCGCGCCCGTTCGTCCCCCTCGGCCTCCCGGGCCCTGACGGCACGCAGGTCGCGGCCGACGCGCACCTGTGCCGTGGGATCCGCCCGGAGGTTCGCGACCCAGGCCGGCTCGCGGTCGCCACCCGCATTCGAGCCGATGACCACGACGCACGGCCCGTCCTCGAACGCATACAGGGGGATCTCGCGCGTCCGGCCCGTCCGGCGCCCGGTCGTCACCAGGATCACGTTACGCACGCCGAAGTTGCGGCCGACGAACCATCGGCCACCGGTGAGCCGGTACAGGACCGGATGGACCCGGGTCACGACGCGACTCGTGCCGACGATCCCGATCAGCCGGTAGAGTGCCGCCGAGTGGTGCGTCGTCATCCGGCGCAGCGTAGCGCGTGGCCCGCGTACCATGGGCAGCCAGGAGGTTCCGCGTGACGATCTGGTTCACCGTGCAGCTCGACGACCGACCCGGTGCCCTGGCCCGTGTTGCCCAGGCCCTGGCCGATCGGGGCGTCAACATCACCGGCATCGTGGGCGTCGCGGAGGATACCGACGGAGCGCTGATGCTCACCACGAGCGACGCCGCCGCGACGCGCGAGGCGTTCGCCGGGCTCGGGATCGCGTTCGAAGAGCACGATCCCACCGGCGGCAGCGAGCCGACCGGGATGTCCATTGCCGACGTCGTCGCCGGGCGCCTGGGCTGATCGTGCCGCGCCGACCCCAGCCGGCATCGCCGGCCGTCGCCATCCGCCTGGAGATCGTGGACGACCCGCGGGCGATCTCCGTGATCGCCGCACGCGTCGCGGATGTCGGCGGGCGGGTGCGAACGCTGTCCACCGTCCGCCGCATGGCCTCGCCGGGCGTTGAGGCCGACGACCGTCCCCTCGCCGACCTTGAGATCGAGGTCGAGGACGCCGACGAGCACACTCTCGTCGTGGCCCTCGAGGGGCTGGCCGAGGTGGTCGCGATCCACCCGACACGGCCGCTGGCGAGGGTGTTCGGCAAGCGGGTGATCGTCGTGGGCGGCGGCGCGCAGGTGGCGCAGGTTGCCCTGGGCGCGGTGTCCGAGGCCGATCGCCACAACCTGCGCGGCGAGCGGATCTCCGTGGACACGATCCCGCTCGTGGGCGAGGAGCCGATCTCGGCCGCCGTGCGCGCCGTCGCCGATCTGCCGCGGGCCCGGCTGCTGGTGCTCGCGGGCTCGATCATGGGCGGCGAGATCAGCCGGGCCGCCGAGGAGCTGCGCGGCGTCGGCATTCCGATCATCGCCCTCAACATGGTGGGATCCATCACCGACCACGTGGACCTCGTCGTCAGCGACCCGGTCCAGGCGGGGACGATGGCCGTGATGGCCGTCGCGGACACCGCCACCTTCGACCTCGCGCGCCAGCGCGGGCGCCGGTACTGACCTGCCGCTGCCGCGGCATCGAACAGGGACGACACTGCATGCGCATCGCCACCTGGAACGTCAACTCGCTCAAGGCGCGGCAGGAGGCCGTTGAGCGCTGGCTCGAGCGAGCCGCGCCTGACGTGCTGCTGATCCAGGAGACCAAGCTGTCCGACGCGGACGCGCCCGTGATGCCGTTCCGGATGCTGGGCTACGACCTCGTCCATCACGGTGAGGGACGCTGGAACGGCGTGGGGATCCTGTCGCGGGTGGACGCGACCGACGTGATCACGAACTTCGGGGACGGGCCGGTGCGCGACTCGTCGGCCGGTGCCACGGTCGCGGTGTCGGAGGACGACTTCGATCCGTTCGACGAGGCGCGGATGGTGTCCGCGGTCTGCGGCGGTGTCCGCGTGGCCAGCCTGTACGCGCCTAACGGCAGGGTCGTGGGGTCACCGTTCTACGAGGGCAAGCTGCGCTGGTTCGAGCGCCTGTCCCGCTGGCTCGCCGAGACACGGTCGCCGGACGAGCCGCTGGTGCTGGGCGGCGACTACAACGTGACGCCGGCCGACGAGGACGTCTGGGATGCGGTCGCGGCCCACGGCGGGACGCACGTGTCGGAGCCCGAGCGCGATGCCCTGGCCGCGCTGCGCGGCTGGGGTCTCGTGGACGCCTACCGGGCGATCCAGCCCGCGCACGGCCGCTTCTCGTGGTGGGACTACCGGGCCGGCAACTTCCACCGCAACGAGGGGATGCGGATCGACCTGCTGTACGCGACGCCGCCGGTCGCCGCGCGCGTCGTCTGGGCCGAGATCGACCGCGAGGCCCGCAAGGGACCGCCCACGCCCTCCGACCATGCGCCGGTGGTCATCGACCTCGACGAGCCGGGCCAGCCGTTCGATCCCGGCTGGAGCGGGGCCCTGGAGCGGATCGCCGCCCGGACGAAGCCGCGCCGGTAGATGACGGGGCACGCGCCGCTGGACGACGGGGCGCGTGCCGGACGACGGGGCGCGGTGGCCGCCACGGATGCCCGCGCGCGGAATCAGCGCGCGGCGATGGCCTCTGCGATCGACCGGATGTGGGCGGCAGTCGTGCCGCAGCAGCCGCCGATGATGGTCGCGCCCGCGTCGGCAACCCGACGCGCGTAGCCTGCCGCCTCGTCCGGGGTCGCCGGGTATTCCGACCCCCAATCCGCCGACGTCACGACAGGGATCCCGGCGTTCGCCTTCGCCACGAGGTGCAACCCCGGTGCCGCCGCACCGAGCGAGGCCATCACCTGCTCCACCGGCGCGAACCCGTCGCCGCAGTTCGCGCCGACCCCCGAGACGCCGTGCTCGGCGAGCGCGGCGGCCACGGCCTCCGGCCGGTCCCCGAACATCGTCCGACCGTTGGCCATGAACGTCATCGTCGACACGACGGGCAGCCCGGGCGCCCCGTCACGGGCACCGTCGACCGCGGCGAGGGCCTCGTTGAGGTCCATCATCGTCTCGACCCACAGCACATCCACCCCGGCCTCGGCCGCCGTCGCGGCCTGTTCGGCATACGCGGCCCGGACCTCGCCCGGGTCCAGGAGGCCGTAGGGGACGAGGAGGCCGCCGGTGGGTCCCAGCGAGACCGCGATGATCGTGTCCGCATCGGCGCCGGCTCGCGCGGCGGCGACCGCCGCTTTGCAGACCTCGGTCGTCCGGCCTTCGACCTCGGATCCCACCAGGCGCAGCCGGTTCGCGCCGAACGTGCACGTGAGCACGAGCTGCGCCCCCGCGTCGACGTGCGAGCGATGGGTCGCGCCGACGGCGCGTGAGCCCTCCGGTGTCAGGAGCCACGCTTCCGGGGGCAGGCCGATCGGCAGTCCATGTGTGAACAGCGCGGTACCCATCGCGCCGTCGGCGATCAGCGGGCGGGCGAGCGAGTCGGGCGGCGGCAGTGCGGGCATGCCGAGACGGTACCCCTTCCGGGCGTGTTGGCGCTATCCGGCGACCGCGGCCCCGACCGGCAGCGGGGCCGTCCCCCACTCCACCGTGCCGGCGGAGCTCGTGACCATCGTCCCGGCCTCTCCCCGGAGCATCCCTGGCGCGTCCGCGAGCGACCCGATCGCGGCGAACCCGGAGCTCGCCCGCACGAACCGGCAGGCCGCCTCGACCTTGGGCCCCATGGACCCCGCGGCGAACGCGCGCGTGGCCATGTCGTCCGGCGAGGCACGGTGGATCGGCCACGCGTCGGGCGTGCCCCAGTCCGCGTAGACCGCGTCGACGTCGGTGAGCATCAGGAAGGCGTCGGCATGGAGCGACGTCGCGAGCAGCGCGCCGGCGAAGTCCTTGTCGATGACCGCTTCGATCCCCTCGTGGCCGCCGTCAGCCGATGTCATGACCGGGATCCCGCCCCCGCCCGCACACACGACGATGACCCGCTCGCGGACGAGGAGGTCGATGACGCCGATCTCCAGGATCCGCTTCGGCTGGGGAGACGGGACCACGCGCCGCCACTTGTTCCCGTCGGGAGCGATCACCCACGACTTCTCGACCGCGTGGCGCTCGGCCTCCACCTGGTCGTAGACGGGCCCGATCGGCTTGGTCGGGTGCTGGAACGCCGGGTCCGCGGGGTCGACCTCGATCCGGGTGAGCAGCGTCGCCATCGGCCGGCCCGGCGGCAGCAGGTTGCCCAGCTCCTGCTCGAGGAGGTACCCGATCATGCCCTCGGTCTCGGCATCGAGGATGTCCAGCGGGTACTCCTCGTCCGGGCGGTAGGCCGCGTTCTGGAGCGACAGCAGCCCGACCTGCGGGCCGTTGCCGTGGGTGAGGATGAGGTCGTGCTCCATCGCGATGGGCAGCAGTGCCCGGGCCGCCACCGCCACGTTGATCCGCTGGTTGGCGGCGGTCATCGGCTGGCCGCGCCGGAGGAGCGCATTGCCGCCGAGTGCGGCAACGACGCGCATCAGTCGAGCCCGTCCCGGCTGAGGGTGGCAACCAGGACGGCCTTGATCGTGTGCATGCGGTTCTCGGCCTGGTCGAACACGATCGAGGCGGGCGACTCGAACACCTCGTCGGTCACCTCCATCGACGTCAGCCCGTGGCGGTCGAACATCTTCCGCCCGACCTCGGTCTCGAGGTCGTGGAAGGCCGGCAGGCAGTGCATGAACCTCGCATCCGGGTTGCCGGTCGCGGCCATCATCGCCGGGGTCACCTGGTACGGGCGCAGGAGGCCGATCCGCTCGTCCCAGGTCGCCTCCGGCTCGCCCATCGAGACCCAGACGTCCGTGTAGATGACGTCGGCGCCGCGGACGCCCGGTTCGACCTCGTCCGTGACCGTGATCCGGGCTCCGCTCGTCGCGGCCAGACTCTTGGCCAGGTCGAGGAAGTCCGGTCGGGGCCAGACCGCGCGCGGCGCCACGATCCGCAGGTCCATGCCCATGGTCGCCGCACCGATCAGCAGCTCGTCGCCCATGTTCCCGTGCGCATCACCGACGAATGCCAGCGCCACGTCGCGCAGCGGCTTCGCGACGTGCTCCCGGATCGTGAGCAGGTCGGCCAGGACCTGCGTCGGGTGATCCTCATCCGTCAGGCCGTTGTAGACGGGTACCCCCGAGTAGCTCGCCAGCGTCTCGACGTCCGACTGGTGGAACCCCCGGAACTCGATGGCGTCGTAGACCCGGCCCAGGACGCGGGCGGTGTCCTTGACCGACTCCTTCTTGCCGACGTGGCTGCCGCTCGGCCCGAGGTAGGTGACGTGCGCGCCCTGGTCGTAGGCGGCGACCTCGAACCCGATCCGGGTGCGCGTCGAGTCCTTCTCGAAGATGAGCGCGATGTTGCGGCCCGCGAGCCGGCGAATCTCGCGCTGCGCGCGCTTCTCCTCCTTGAGCCGCGCCGAGAGCTGGAGGAGGTGCTCGATCTCCCGGGCGTTGAAGTCGCGCAGGGTGAGGAACGAGCGACCGAGAAGGTTGATGCCGATATCAAGGGCCATCGCCGGACTCCGAGGTGGCGCAGCAATGGTGGAGGCCCGGACGCGCCGTGCCGGCGTCCGGGTCGACAGATCCCGAGCGTGCGCCGCGTCCGGGCGGTGTGTCATGGTCCGGGCGGCCCGTTGCGGGCGGGATGGTCGGGCCGTCATTGCGCCCGCCGAACCGGAGACCGGAGGCCCGGTCGTCTCAGGCGGGTGCCGCCACCCGGTTGCGGACCGTCCGCAGGGCCACCGCCTGGATCGCGAGCGTGACCGCGATGGCGATCGCGAACGTCGGGACCGCCCCGGCGGTCTCGACCAGCCCTCGCACCACCACGTAGAACGCGACCGTCCCGAACAGCCCGACGAGCAGCCCGCGGAGCACGTCGAGGGCGCCCCACCGCCCCTCGCGCAGGTGCGTGAACACGGCGAGCACCGACACGTAGACGGGGAACGTCGCGAGCAGCCCGCTCGTGACCGGGCCGAGCAGCGGCGCGATGGTCGTCAGGCCGATGACCAGCCCGGTGCCCACGATGGCACGCACGGGCAGCTCCCAGGCCGGGTTCGGTATCGTCGAGCGAACCGCGGCCCCGGCCGGCAGCCATCGCAGCACGGTGGCGATCGCGGCCACGACCAGCGCCACGAGCACCACGAACGGCGCCCCGCCGATCGGCTGCAGCACGATGCCGGTCGCGACGAACGTCAGGGAAGCGACGGCGATCGCCTTCCAGGGACCACGGGGGCTCATCACCGCGTAGGCAAGGGAGAAGGCGGAGATCGCGCCCAGGCCCAGCAGCGTCCCGCCGACGGCCGCCGCCGCGAACGATCGCCCGTGGTCGAGCGTGATGAAGAACAGGATCGGCCCGGAGGTGAGCGGCAGCGACACGATCCAGCCGCCGATCGACGGTCCCCATCGGCGCGCGGCGAGTGTCGCCCCGCCGATCAACAGCGGCGTCAGCGTCAGCTTGAGCAGGAGCAGCAGCACCGCGACAGACTACGCCGCCGGAGTCACGGGCACCCGTCACGTCGGGGCACCCGGGACCCTCCGCCGGGGCGCTGTCGGGACGGGGCCTGCAGCGCGACGCGAGACGCACCAGGCGACCGGCGGCGTCTCCGAAACGACCCCACCTCCCGGTCGACGCCTTCGTACACTGCCGCGCATGCCCAGCCGATCCGGCCGACCGACGCTGAACGGCAACGCGTGAGCCACGTGGGGGACGTGCGGCACCGCCTTCCGACGTCGCTGCTCGTCGTCCGCGCGGTGCTGCGCAACCCCGCCCTCCGCCGCGTCCAGCTCGCGTTCCTCCTGTTCAACGGGATGGAGTACGGAACGTGGGTGGCCGTGCTCCTGTACGCCTACGCGGCAACCGGACCGGCGACGGTCGGGCTCGTGGCGCTCGCGCAGCTCCTGCCGGCGGCGCTGTTCGCCCCGATCGGCGCCTCGCTCGCCGACCGGTTCCGGCGTGATCGTGTGCTGCTGTCCGGCTACCTTCTCCAGGCCCTGACCCTGGGCGCCACCGGTGCCGGGATGCTGGCCGGCGCACCGCCCGCACTGGTGATCGTCACCGCCGCCGCGGCCAGCTGCACGTTCACCTTCAGCCGGCCCGCGCAGGGATCCCTGCTGCCGAGCCTGTCGCGCACGCCCGACGAGCTGACCGCGGCAAACGGCCTGTCGGGCACGGTCGAGGGCGCCGGCGTGCTGCTGGGCCCGCTCAGCGCCGCAGCGATCCTGACCATCTCCTCGCCCGGCGGCGTGTTCGCCGCAGGTGCCGTGGCCAGTGCCCTGGCTGCCCTGCTCGTCGCGAGGCTCCCAAGGGCGGAGGCTCATGCGGCCGGGACCGTGGGCGCCGACGGCGGGCACCTGGTCACCGACGGCGGGCACCTGGGCGCTGTCGTCGTCGACGCGCACGCCGGCGTCATGGCCGGCCTGCGGGTGCTGGCTCACCAGGGCGACACCCGGGTCGTCGTCGGCCTGCTCGGGCTGCGGATGCTGACCGTCGGGGCGATGGACGTGCTGTTCATCTTCCTGGCTCTCGAGGTGTTCGGGACCGGCGACGCGGGCGCCGGCATCCTCAACGCCGGGCTCGGGTTCGGCACGGTGGTCGGGGGCGCGGCGACATTCCTGCTCGTCGGCCGGCGCCGGCTCGCCCCTGCCCTCGCCCTGGGTGCCGCCGCCTGGGGTGGCGCCATCATCATCGTTGCCACGGTGGCGCCGGCCTGGGCCGCCCCCGTGATCATCGCGCTCGGCGGGGTCGGCTACGTGGCCTGTGACGTGACGGGCCGGACGATCCTCCAGCGCGTGACCCCGGACCGGATGCTCGCCCGCGTGCTCGGCGGGCTCGAAGGGATCGGCCTGTTCGGACTGTCGGTCGGTTCGGTGATCGTC
This sequence comes from uncultured Chloroflexia bacterium, assembly GCA_963849495.1. GTDB lineage: Bacteria > Chloroflexota > Limnocylindria > Limnocylindrales > CSP1-4 > CAIXZV01. The sequence continues at coordinate 59,625 of CAWKHN010000011.1, forward strand.
CAACTCCTGGTGACGGCCGTGGGCATCCAGGCGACGCTGCTGACGATCGGCCTGGTGCTTCCCGCGGGCGTCGCGATTGCGTGGCGGAGCCTGGGCAGCATGGACCGGCGGGTGCTGGTCCCGGTCCGCGAGCTGGCGCTGCTCCGCAGCACGCGCGTGTTCGCCTCGCTGCCGCCGCCCCAGCTGGAGTCGGTCGCTGGCCGGACCCGGTGGGTCACCGTCGACACGGGCGGAGTCCTCATCCGCGAGGGCGACCCGGGAGATCGCTACTACGTCCTGGAGTCCGGTGCGATGCGGGTCACGCGCGGTGGACGTCTGCTGCGCGACACCGACGGTCCCGGCGAGGGCATCGGCGAGATCGCGCTGCTCCACGACGTGCCGCGCACGGCCACCGTCACCGCGATCGAGCCGTGCGTGCTGCTCGCCCTGGGACGGTCAGACTTCCTGGAGGCCGTCACCGGTCATGCGCAGGCGCACACGGTCGCCGAGCAGGAGGCCGCGGAGCGGTCGGCGCGCGCGCCCGTCGAGTGATCGCCGCGGCCGCGGGGACCTGCGTCAGAGGCGGATGAGATCCGCGAGCTCGACCACCAGGATCGTCGCGCCCGCGTAGTTGACGACCTGCTCCTGCCAGTCCCGGAGCCGTCCCGACAGGACGAGCGGCACCTCGACCTCGCGGACCAGGCAGTTGGCCCGGAACACCTCGAGGACCTCGGTCAGGGACTCGTCGTGAACCGCCATCACGAGCGTGACGTTCGGCGTCTCGAGGAAGCCGCCCATGGAGGAGATGCGCGTGAACCGGTGGCCGTCGCGCCGGAGCGCCTCCGCCACCCGGTCCGCGTCGTTCTCCTGGACGAACGCCACCAGCAGCTTCATGCTGTCGCTCCTCTGCTGTCGCCCTGAGGCGGGCCACCTGTGCCGGATCTGGATGCGCGGGCGGAGAGGCGTCGCTCCCCTGCGGTCTCCGTTCGCCACCCGCGCACGGTCCGGTGGCCGTCGTTCGCGTAGCGATCCGCGACCATGATGTCGAACGCGTGAACCGATGCCTCCTGGTTCGAGTATCGACCCGCCGACCAGCTCCGGGACCGGGTCCCCTGCTGCTGGAGCTCGACCACGTGGTAGTCCTCGCGGTTGGTGATCTCCCAGAACTCGACCGCCCCCGAGATGTCGAGCGCGTCGACCTTGTCCGCCTCGACGTAGAGGTCGCAGTGGATGGTCGACCGGTTAGGCCCGTCCGGCCAGGCCTGGTGCGTGAGCACGTAGTCGGGGTGCACCGACACGATCAGGTTGGGCCACAGGATGTAGTAGTAGATCCGGCGGGCCTCCGTCTCGTCCCGCGCAAAGAGGAGCGGCCGCCCGTCGCGCTTGCCGCTGATCGACATCGTCTCGCAGCCATCGGCGAACACCATCCAGCCGCCCTTCCACGGACCCTCCGCCGGGAAGTCCTCGCCCAGGTCGTAGGGCGTCAGCCTGTTGAGCAGCTTGTGGACCGGCGGGCAGTGATAGCACTCGCTGTAGTTCTCGGCCACGATCTTCCAGTTGGCCTTGACGTCGTAGGTCATCCGCGCAGCACGCCTGAGCCCGGACATATCCCGTCCGAAGCCCTCGTGGTGCTCGAACCAGTCACCCATGAACTCGCGCAGCGGCGGCGTCACCGTCTCGTCGGCGAAGCACAGGAACACGAACCCCTGCCATGTCTCGCAGCGGATCGGGGTCAGCCCGAAGGTTTCGAAGCTGAAGTCCTCGAGATCCTCCGTGTGCTTGGCCCGCACGAGCCTGCCGTCGAGGTCGTAGATCCAGGCGTGGTAGGGGCACTGGAAGCGAACGGCCTTGCCGCACTCGCGCTCCTCGACGGCCGTGCCCCGGTGGCGGCACACGTTGTAGAAGGCGCGGACCACGTCATCCCGGCCGCGAACGATCAGCACGTTCTCCCCGAGCACGTCGCGGAGGATGAAGCTGCCGGGCTCCGGCGTCTCGTCGGCCCGCCCCACCGCGATCCAGTCCCGGAGGAAGATCTCCTCCATCTCCCAGGCATGGATCGCCTCGTCGTGGTAGGCACGCGCCGGGAGGAGGGTGGCCTGGCGGAACGGGGCGCGGACCCGCGCGATCTCCTCGGGCGAGATGGGCGCCGGGGTGCGCGGGGCGGTGGGTGTGACGACGGCCAAGGGCGGGTCCTCCTGCGGGCCCCCGGATCGTAGCCGAGCCGGGTGGCCGGCGCGCGGGCCGCGCCCCGGGCGGAACGCATCCGCGCGCGGGCCGCGCCCCGGGCGGAACGCATCCGCGCGCGGGCGGCGCCCCGGCTCAGTCCAGCGACACCGTCTGATGCCAGGCGGGAACCTCCACGGAGAAGCCGAGGGCCGCCACCTTGGGCGACAGCGCCTCCTGCGCCGGCGGATCCCCGTGCACCAGGTAGACGCGCTTCGGGACGCCCGGATCGCCGGGCTTGCGCCCGTGGATGAAGTTGCCCAGCCATTCGAGCAGCTCCGGCTCGTCGGCATGGGCCGAGAAGCCGTCAAGCGACCTGATCGTCGCGCGGATCGGCATCTCACGCCCGCCCACCCGCGCGGACCGGACCCCCCGCACCAGGTGACCGCCGAGCGTCCCCTCCCCCTGGTACCCGACGAACAGGATCGTGGCCTTCGGATCGCCCAGCAGTCGCTGCGCGTGACGGACCGACCGGCCGCCGGTCAGCATGCCGCTGGAGGCGATGATGATGTACGGGGGCGACGCCTTCGCAATGCGCTCGGATTCCTGCACGTTCTGGACCACGTGCTGGCCGGGGTAGTCGAGCGGCGACTCGTGGGCGCGCAGCAGCGAGGCCGTCTCCTCGTCATAGGCCTCCGGGTGAGCGCGGTAGATCGCCGACGCATGCTGCGCCATCGGCGAGTCCAGGTACAGCGGCAGTTCCGGGATCCGTCCGTCCGTCACCAGCCGGTCCAGCTCCCACACGAGTTCCTGGGTCCGCCCGATCGCGAACGAGGGGATCAGCAGGACGCCGCGCCGCTGCGCCGTCTCGCGCACCGCGGTGGCGAGGGCCGCGATCGACTGGTCCGCCGGCCCGTGCTCGCGGCCACCGTAGGTGGATTCGCTGACCACGAAGTCGGCATCGGCCACCGGGGTGGGGTCTCGGATGATCGGGGTTCCGGGATGACCCAGGTCGCCCGAGAACACGATGATCGTGTCCCGACCGCCGCCGGGCCGCGCGATCCGCATCCGGACGATCGCCGAGCCGAGGATGTGGCCCGCATCGAGCAGCGTTGCGTGGACGCCCTGTGCCACCTCGTGCTCCATCCCGTACGGGATGTGGCGGAGCATCGGGAGCACGGCATCGGCGTCGTCCTCCGTGTACAGCGGGGCGTCGAGATCGAGGACCACGTCGGCCGCCGCGGCGCGCAGGAGGTCCTCCGGATCCGGCTGCTCGCCTTCCTCGGAGCCTTTCAGGGCCAGCTCCACGGCCGCGTCGAAGGCGCGCTCCTCGCGGGCCTCGGTCTGGGCCGCGCGGTCCGTGCTCCTGCGGTTCCGGCGGGCGGACCGCTTCGCGAACTCGACCTGGAGCTTGGCCGAGTCGAGCAGCACGAGCCGCGCCAGCTCGGCCGTGGCCGCCGTGCACAGGATCGGGCCGTGGAAGCCCTCGCGGACGAGCAGCGGCAACAGGCCGCAGTGATCCAGGTGAGCATGCGTGAGGATCACGGCGTCGAGCGTCCGGGGGTCGAAGCCGAGCGGGATCCTGTTGCGCATCGTCTCGTCGGGGCCACCCTGGAACATCCCGCAGTCGATCAGCACCCGCGCGTGACCGGTGTCCACCAGGTGGCGGGATCCGCTGACCGTGCGCGCCCCACCGAGGAACGTCAGCTCCATGTGCGGATCGTGCCACACCCGCGCCTGGTGTGGTTCGCCGTGGCAGCATGCTGCCATGACACCTGACGAGCACGTCGCGACGATCGAGGCCGCATACCTCGAGGCGCGCGACGCCCGGGACCGGCTGGACGTGGCCCGCGCCCGCGGCGGGCCGGAGGGCGCGGCCTCGCTCGCCGTCGTGGATGCGGCGGCCGAATCCGCAGCCCCGGCCAAAGCGGCCGAATCCGCAGCCCCGGCCGGACCGCCCACCCTTGCCGCGGTCGAGGCCAAGTCCGCAACCGCCGAGGCCCATCTTCGAGCGGCGATGGCGCGCCTGCCCTCTGCCGCCGAAGCTACGCTGGACCCCGCTGATCGCCGGGCAGTGGCGGCGATGCGCGCGGGCATCGAGACGGCCTTCGGCCCCGAGGCAGGCCTGCCCACCGCGCCCCCGATCCCGCGCGAGGCGTGCGACGACGAAGCGGCCTGGCAGGCGGCCGTGGGCGCCGGTGGAGCCGAGCTCGGGAGCCGCCTGGACGCATGCTACGGCGCGATCGCGGGCGCGCTGGCAGTTGACGGCGAGACCACGACGCGCCCGCGCATCCTCGGCCGGCTTGCGACGGAGGCCGATGCGCGGACGAGACGTCGCCTGTTCCTGGCGCTGCAGCCGCTGTGGCGCGTCGTGGACGGAGACGGGCTGGACCGGTCACCGTATCGGGCGCTCGTCCGCCAGTCGGCGACTCGATGGGCCGAGGGGTCGTCGCCGATCGTCGCCAACGCACGCTCCCTGGCCGTCTCCCCGGCAGCCATCGAGGACTGGGCAACGGCTGCGCTCGAGGCGTGGCGCGAGGCCGTGACGAACCCGGCGGCGCGCGCCGGCGAGCCGCCGATCGAGCCGTGGGACTGGTGGTGGACCGCGGGTGCCGCCGATCGGGCGCTCGGGTCCGCGTTGCCGCTGGAGCGGGTGTTCACGGTCAACCGGGCGTACCACGCCGCGCTGGGCGCGGACCTCGACGCGCTCCGGGTCCGCCTGGACACCACACCACGACCGGACCGGCCTGCTGTGCCCGTCGCGTTCACCACGTTCGGCGGCCGGCCTCATCGCCGCGAGGACGGCACCTGGTCACCGGGCGAGCCGACCGTCCTCGCCAGCTACGTGGACGGCGGGCTGGGCGAGCTCACGGAGCTGGTCCACGAGACGGGGCATGCGATCCACATCGCCGGGATCCGGACCAGGCCTGCCTTCGCCGACTGGCCGGCGTCGGATGCGCTGACCGAGGCGCTGGCTGAGGTCGTCTCCCTGGACGTGGCCGAGCCCGCGTGGCAGGCGCGATGGCTGCCGGGAGCACCCGCGCTTTCCGCCGGCACCTCGCTGCGATGCCGCTACGCGGACGTCGTGCTGGACGCGGCCTGGGCCCTGTTCGAGATCCGGCTCCACGCACGACCGGACCGGCGCCCGAACGATGTCTGGACGGAGATCACGTCGACGAACCTGGGGATCGCGCCCCATCCGGAGTGGTCGTGGTGGGCGATTCGCGGGCAGCTGGTCCAGGAGCCCGGCTACATGGCGAACTACGCGATCGGGGCCGTCCTGGCCGCGGACATCCGGAAGGCGATCCGGACCGCGCGTGGGGACTGGGTCAACGGTGACGCCGGCTGGTACGGGTGGGTACGGGAGCACGTCTACCGGTTCGGGCTGGAGAGGTCGCCTGCGGACGTGCTGCTCGGGCTGCTCGGCCGGCCGCCGTCCGTCGAAGCACTCCTGGCGGAGATCGCGCGGGCTCGCCAGTGAGCGGGCGGACCGCGCTCCGGCTGGCGGCAGCTCCAGCCTGGCAGCCCCGCCCCTCCGTCGTCGCGCTCCAGCCTGGCAGCCCCGCCCCTGCCTGGCAGTCAAAGCACGACTGTTGGTCGGCAACTTCCGGTCAGATCTGCGGCTGGCGACTGGATGCCGCAAACGAACCGTCGGGACGTGCGGCAGCGCCCCGGCGGCCGCGATGAGACCGTGACGAACAGTCGTCCTCTGACTGAATGGCAGGATCTGTCACCGGCGGTGGGCGCAACGCCGCCGGTGATGGGGCCACGGGCGCGCCTCCCTCAACCACCGATACCATGCGCCGATGCCCCCATCCATGTCTCGCTGGTCCCCGCGCGTCGTGCTGCCGCGGTTGCCCGGCCTGCTGGCGGGTCTCGTGCTGTTCGGCATCGGCATCGCCCTGATGGCGCAGGCGGGGCTCGGGCTTGGACCATGGGAGGTGTTCCACCAGGGCCTCGGCCGCCTCGCCGGTCTCGAGCTGGGAACCGTGAGCATCCTCGTGGGCATCCCGATCCTGGCCGCGTGGTGGCCGCTCGGGGAGCGGCCGGGAGCGGGCACCGTGCTCAACATCGCGATCATCGGAACGTCGACGAACCTTGCGCTCGGCGTGCTCCCGGCCGGTCAGGGCCTTCCCGAGCAGCTGGCGATGATGCTCGCGGGCGTGGTCACGATTGCCGTCGGGTCGGGGCTGTACCTCGCCGCGGACCTTGGACCCGGACCCCGCGATGGCCTGATGACGGGGCTCCATCTCCGGTTCGGCTGGTCGATCCGGCGCGCCCGCACCGCGATCGAGCTGAGCGTCCTCGTCGCCGGATTCCTGGCCGGCGGCACGATCGGGCTGGGCACGGTCGTGTTCGCGCTGGGGATCGGGCCCCTGGTCCAGGTGGCGCTGCGTGTGTTCGACCGCGAGGGCCGGGTCTCACGTCGCCGGCGGGCCATGCTCGAGGCCAGGGGGACGCTCGGCGAGTAGCGATGCGCGTGGCGGCAGCGCGTCCGCGGTGATGCCGGGGCGCCGGCTGCGGCGATGTCCGCGCGCTCGGTCCCGGATCCGCTACCGCATCCAGTCCGGCGGGCGCCGGCGGGCGCGCAGGATCACCAGGTACGCGGCGACGGCGATCACCAGCGCGGCGACGAGCGCGATCGCGGGCAGGATCGACTCCAGGTCGAGCTGGGTCCCCGACGCGCCCGAGACCACGTCGGCGTTCGCCGCCACCCCGGGCGGGCGCAGCCTGCCCAGGTCGGCGACCCAGCGCGTGGTCGCCGTGCACTGGTCGTCCACCAGGTAGCCCGGTCCGTTGCGCACGACGAACAGGTACCGCCCGAGCGTGTATGCGCGGTCGACGGTGGTGCTCGTGCCCGCTTCCGGTCCGCCGTGGACGTCGACGGTATCGGCCAGCGATCGGGCGCCCCGCCAGCGCTCCTCGACCCTGACCGTGGCCCAGCGGCCACCGTTGTCCACCTGGGTCACGACCCCGACGAACACGACCTCGCCGAGCAGCACCGCCTCGTCGATGGACGGGGTCGTGGCACACGACGCGGCCACGGTGGTGACGGCCGGCAGCCCGATCCACGCTGACTCGTCGTGACCCGGCTGGCCACCGGCGCCGGGCCGCAGCAGCAGCGCCAGCGCGAACACGGTTGCGACGAGGCCGCGGGCGATCATCGACACCGGGTGCGGCACCCGGTCGGCGCGACAGGCGGAGCGGCCTCCCGGCACGGGATCGGTTCCCGGTGGGCTCAGCTGAACGGGCTGATCAGCAGGCTGTCCAGCGCAACCGCGACGAACAGCAGCGTGAGGTAGCTGATCGAGAACTTGTACAGGCGGATCGCCTGGGCGAGCGAGGCCTCGGGCGAGGTGGCCTGCCGCAGCAGCGTGAAGGCGCGCCACAGGAAGATCGCGCCCAGGACGAGCGCGGACACCAGGTACAGCGGCCCCATCCGCGCCACGGCGAAGAACACCAGGCTGATCGCGACCAGCAGGACCGTGTACAGCACGATCTGGCGTGCCGTCTCCGGCACGCCCCGCACGACCGGCAGCATCGGCACCCGCGCGGCCTCGTAGTCCTTGCGGATCCGCAGCGCCAGCGCCCAGAAGTGCGGCGGCGTCCAGTAGAAGACCATCGCGAACAGCAGCAGCGCCGGGATCTCGACCCGCCCGGTCACGGCCGCCCAGCCGATGACCGGCGGGAGCGCGCCGGCCGCCCCGCCGATCACGATGTTCTGCGGCGTGGTCCGCTTCAGCATCAGCGTGTACACGACGACGTAGAAGCCGATGGCGAGCAGCGTGAGGAACGCGGAGAGCAGGTTCACGAACCAGGCCATCAGCGCGATTGAGATCACCCCGAGCACGATCCCGAACACCACCGCGTTCTCGGGCGGAACGTCGTGCGCCGGCAGCGGCCGGCGCCGGGTCCGGCTCATCAGGAGGTCGATGTCGCGATCGAGGTACTGGTTGATGGCGTTCGCGGAGCCCGCGGCCAGCGACCCGCCGAGCATCGTCCAGAACACCAGCCGGCTCCACTCCGCGATGTTCATCCCGGGTAGCTGGCGGGTCGCGAGGACCATCGCCGGGATCGTGGTGATGAGCAGCAGCTCGATGATCCGGGGCTTGGTCAGCGCAACGTACGCGCGGATCGTGTCGCCGCTGCGCCGGGTACCCGACGCGGCATCGGGATCGTCCGCAACGTGACCCGCTCCGCCCGAGGTCCCTGCGTCCGCAATCACCGTCGTTCGCGCCATGAAGTAGGCGCCGACGGTCAGCCCCACCAGCAGCGCCCAGATCACGGCACCGAGCGCCAGGTGGAGGGTCTCCGTCCACTCGGCGAGGCCGGTCAGCACCTGGAGGCCGCCGACGACGGCCTGGATCACGAACAGCACCGCGGCGATGAGCGCGATGCGGACGAGCATCGGCCGCGAGCGCTGGGTGCGCCAGGCCGCGAGCGCCGTCGCCCACACGATCAGCCCGACCACGACCGCGACCCAGCGGTGCAGGACGTGCGCGCTGTTGGCGTCGGTGAGCGGCGGGAAGATCGAGCCGTTCATCAGCGGCCAGTCGGGGAACACGTACCACTGCGACGTGGCGGTGACGTTGGACCCGAACAGGAGGAGCGCATAGACCGTCGCCGTCGTGAATGCCGCGAGCAGCGTGAACCGCTGGCTCGCGCCACGACCGCCGATCCGACCGGGGTAGTAGCTCCGGACGAGGATGAACACCAGCAGCCCCAGCAGGGCCATCGCCGACGCGAGGTGGGCCGTGACCGACGGACCCGAGTTGTTGAGCATGACGGTCTCGCGTCCCAGCCACGCCTGGAACCCGACCAGCAGCACGGCGACCAGGGACATCGCGGTGATGGTCCGGTTGTCGCGATGGTCGATCCAGGCCAGCACCGCGAGACCCAGGATCTCGATGCCGATGACCGCGGCGACCGTCCGGTGGATCCACTCGAACCACGCCTTGTAGTCGTCCAGGGGCGGGATGATCTGGTTGTGGCACAGCGGCCAGTCCGGGCAGCCCATGCCCGACCCCGTGGCACGAACCACGACGCCGATCGTCACGAGGAGCACGGTCGACACGACCGTGGCGATGGCGAGCTTCTGGAAGCGGGTCACGGGCCGAGCGGTCGTCCTCCGGGCGCGCGGGAATGGGGTCGGTCGTCAAGGGCGGGTGCGCCGCCGACATTCTACGCGCCACCTGCCCGGAGGGCTCCGGAGCGTATCGCGCCGCGCTCCGGGCGCATCTCGCGTGTCGGGGCTACGCTCTGGCCATGTCCCGACCCATGCGCCGCCTCGCTGCCCTGTCCACCCTGTCCATGATCCTGCTTGCCGCCTGCACGGGATCCGGATCGCCGACACCATCGGACAGTCCCGCCCCCCAGGCGTCGGTGGTCCCGATCATCGTCAGCGCCCAGCAGGTCATCGGCAGCAACCGGTTCGTGTTCTCGTTCCTCGATGCCTCGGGCAACCTCCCGGTGGCGGCCCCGGATCGCACGGCGTCGGTCGCCTTCATCGCCCCCGGCACGACTCAGCCCGGTCCGGCCACGCCCGCGACCTTCATCTGGGCCATCGAGGGGTCCCGTGGCGACTACGTGGCAACCGTCGACTTCCCGGCCGCCGGCGACTGGAAGGCTGTGTTCACCACCCAGGCGCCCGGCAAGCCGCAGGAGACGATCAGCGTCGGGTTCCAGGTCCAGACGAAGGGCCTGACGGTCGCCGTCGGGGCGAAGGCACCCGCCTCGAAGACGCCGACCGCGGCGGACGTGGGTGGCGACCTGGCCAGGATCGCCACCGATCCGACACCGGATCCGAAGTTCTACCAGCTGTCCATCGCGGACGCGATCGCGCAGCACAAGCCGTTCGTCGTCGTCTTCGCCACCCCCGCGTTCTGCACGAGCGGTCAGTGCGGGCCGACCCTGGACCGGGTCAAGTCGGTGGCGGCCACGTCCCCGGCGAACGTGGCGTTCATCAACGTCGAGCCCTACAAGCTCCAGTTCACGGAGGGCCGCCTGCAGCCGGTTCTCGACGCCAGCGGGCAGCTCCAGCCGGTGGACGCGGTCAACCAGTGGGGCCTGCTGTCCGAGCCGTGGATCTTCACGGTCGACGGGAACGGGATCATCCGCGGGTCGTTCGAGGGCGTCGTCGGGACGGACGAGCTGAAGACCGCGATCGCGGCGATCGCCGGGACCTGAGCGGTGCCCTACCCACCGTCCTCGAGCCGGTAGACCACGAGCTCGGTGCCGCTCACCCTGAAGTAGACGCGCACGGGTGCCGACGTCGCCAGGTGCTCGGCGAGGTGGCCGGGCGGGAACACGTCGCCGTTCTCCAGCGTTCCGATCCGGAAGGACAGCACACGCCCATCGTCCAACCGGAGGTCAAACCCCGCGACGGCCGCCAGGCCGGATGAGTCGATCTTGACCAGGATCCCGGTCACCGGGGATGCGGGGACCTGTTCCGTTGCACCGGGGGTCCCATCGGCCGGGGCGACGATCGACGCCGTCACGATCGGACCGGGGGTGGGTGTCGGACTCGCAGAGCAGGCAGATGCCGTGATCCCGAGGGTCACGGCGAGCGCGGCAACAGCGGCGAGCCCGGTGTGTCCGGCGGCCTTCGAGCCGCGCCGGATCGGCATCGCGCTCACGCGGACACCATGCCCGTGCCACCACTGCCCGGCTTCACGGCCGGCTCCCCCGCCGCGCAGCGCGGGCAGGTCGCCGCACCGGGCTCGTAGGTCGGCAGCTCCAGCTGCCACAGCGCCCGGAGCGGGTACACGCGACCCGTCGCCGGCGAGGTCAGGGCGGCCATCCCGCCCGAGCGGTCGACCAGCACCGCGCACTCGACGATCTGGCCGCCGGCGGCCTCGACCGCCGGGATCGTCGCGAGCAGCGAGCCGCCGGTCGTGAGGATGTCGTCGACGAGCAGGACGCGCTCGCCGGGCGTGATCGTGAACCCGCGCCGGAACTCGCGGCGCGGGGCCGCGCCATCGGTGGCCACCTCCTCGGCGAAGATCGCGCGGGTGCCCAGCTGGCGGCCCGTCTCGAAGGCCAGGATCACGCCACCCGTCGTCGGGCCCGCAACCAGGTCCACGGTCGCGCCGTCGTCGTCGTCCCGGTGGGCGGCCGCCCAGAACCCGCACAGCTCGCTCGTCGCAGCCGGATCCTGGAGCACCTGGAACTTCTCCAGGTACGCCTCGGAATGGCGACCGCTCTTGAGCACGAAGTGGCCGTCCCGCAGCGCGCCGCCGGCGCGGAACAGCTGCTCGGTCCGCCCTGCGATCGCGCGGCGCGCAGCGATATCCAGGGTGCGTCGGAGGGTGGTCACGCCGGGATTCTACCCGGGCCGGCCTCCGGACGGTCCGGCGCCATCCGCACCGCGGCGGCGACCTACGCGTCCCGGTACCGAACCGCCGTGTACCCGGCGAGCGAGCGGGCCCACGCCTCGATCATCGGCGCGGCGAAGTGCGACGCCTCCCAGGCCGCGACGATCGGGATCGACAGCGTCTCCCCCGCCGACTCGATCGTCATCGAGTGGAGCCCGTAGCGTGAGTCGTCCGAGACGATCGCGATCCCGGCGCCGCCGGCGGCAAGCGTCTGCGCGACGGCCGACAGCCCGGACTCGCCGACGGCGTGGTACTTGAGACCCGCGGTGGCGACCGCCTGGTCGAACACGCGCCGCGTGCCGTGCTCGGCCGTGACCAGCACGAGCGGCTCCTCCACGAGCTCCTCGAGCGGGATCCGCTCCCGCCCGTGCCACCGGTGACCGCGCGGCACCTGGGCAAGGATCGAGAACCGGGACACCGGCAGCGAGGCGAGCTCGCCGGGCGGCGGGCCGACCGAGACCCCGAGGTCCGCGTCGCCGGACCGGATCACCCGGAACACGACCAGTGACGGCGCGTCGCGGACCGTCACCTTGAGCGCGTCGGAGCCGAGCGTCGCGAGATACGGTGCGATCACGTCCACGATCGTGATGTGGGGTGCGACGACGGACAGGCTCGTGCCGCGGCTCGCCTCCAGGTCTCGCATCGCCACCTCGGCCGCGTCCGCCCGGGCGATCAGGTCTCGCGCCAGCGGGACCAGCCGACGACCGGCCGGCGTGAGGTGCAGCCGCCCGTCGCGACGGTCGAACAACGGCCGCCCCAGGGACGCCTCCAGGCCGCGGATCTGGCGCGACAGTGAGGGCTGCGCGACCCGCAGCACCGCCGACGCACGCGTGAGGGATCCCTCGTCGACGACGGCGAGGAAGTAGCGCAGCAGGCGAAGATCCATCGGCCTGTTCCTCCAACCGCATGCCTCCGAGGCATGGCCACTGACCACGGAAGTATTGGACGGGGGCGGGCAACGTGGCAACACTGCCCCCATCAGTCGAGCCCCGGCATGCGCCCGTGCCCGAGGATGTTTCGACCGGACGAGGGAGCTCCCATGCACGCAGACCAGTCCTCGCCTCGCACGGGAGCCCGCCGGCTCCTGGTGTTCCTCGCGGCAGGTGCGCTGCTCGTCGGCGCCTGCGGCTCCAGCCCTGCCACCCAGGCCCCCACCGCGGGAGGGTCCGTCGCGCCCGGGCAGTCCACCGCGCCCACGCCGTCGCCCACGGCGTCCGGACCTGTCGTGCTCAAGGTCGCAGCCACGGCCAACATCACCACCTGGGACCCGATCAAGTCGTTCTCCACCGAGGCCCTCTACCTCGCCAACATCTACGAGCCGCTGCTGCGGATCAACCCGCCGTCGGCGGCCGACAAGTTCACGCCGGTCCTCGCCCAGAGCTGGTCGGCCAGCGCGGACGGGCTCACCTGGACGTTCAAGCTCCGCTCCGGCGTCACCTTCCATGACGGCGAGCCGCTGACCGCCGACGCGGTCAAGCAGTCGATCGAGGCAGCCGCCGCCAAGGGCGGCGCGTCGTTCATCTGGGCCGCCCTGGACACGATCACCGCGGTCGACCCGCTGACCGTCGAGATGAAGCTCAAGTACGCGGCACCGATGGACCTCGTCGCGTCCTCCCTGTACGGCGCCTGGATCGTCAGCCCCAAGGCGCTCGCCGCCTCGGCCGCGGACGACACGTACTTCGAGAAGGGCGTCGATGGCGGCACCGGCCCCTACACCATCGAGTCGTACACGCCGGACAAGGAGGTCCTGCTGACGAAGTACGACGGCTACTGGGGCGGCTGGTCGGACACCAACCACTACGACAAGGTGCTCATCTCGATCACCCCGGAGGCGGCCGTCGAGCAGCAGATGCTCGATGGCGGCCAGGTCGACCTGGCGCTGTCGCTGCCGCTCGAGAACGTCGCCTCGTACAAGGACAACCCGGACTACACGTTCATCGACGACCCGTCGTTCTTCAACTACGTGGGCTTCTTCAACACCGCGCGCAAGCCCCTCGACAACGTGAAGGTCCGCCAGGCGCTGTCGTACGCGATCCCCTACGCCGACATCATCACGGTCGGCGCCCAGGGCTACGGCACCCAGTCCCGGGGCCCGGTCCCTGCCGGCGTCTTCCCGTGGTCCTCGGACGTGCCCCAGTACACCCAGGACCTGACCAAGGCCAAGCAGCTCCTGACGGACGCCGGCTACCCCAACGGCGGCTTCAAGCTCAACCTGACCTACGCCGCCGAGAACCAGAACGAGGCCCGTTTCGCGCCGCTCATCAAGGAGGCCTACGGCAAGCTGGGCGTCGACGTCACGATCACCCCGATCGCCTTCAACCAGCAGTGGGAGCAGGCGAAGGGTGACGCGGCGGGCCGCCAGGACATGTTCCTGCTCCTCTACTGGCCCACCTACAGCGACGCGGGGTCGGACAACCTGTGGTCCATGTTCCACAGCAGCGACAAGCCGTTCTTCAACCTGTCCTACTGGAAGAACACCCAGTTCGACACGCTCGTCGACGACGCCATCGGGCTGACCGCGACGCAGCGCGACCAGGCGCAGGCCAAGTACACCGAGGCCATGAAGCTCCTCGTGGACCAGGCCCCGGGCCTGTTCTTCTACGACACGCAGTTCGTGACCGCGATCCCGAAGCGGGTGGCCGGGTTCGAGTACAACCTGAACTACCCGTTCGCCCAGTTCTTCTACCCGATGCACCCCGCGAGCTGAGCTCGAGCCATCGCGACCGCACGGCCCGGGTCCCCCGGGCCGTGCGCCGCTGCACCCACCGAGCGACGACATGATCCGGTTCATCGCGAGGCGACTCGCCGGCTCTGCGGCCGTGCTTCTGGGCCTGTCCCTGATCACGTTCGCCCTGGCCCGGCTCGTGCCCTCGAACCCGGCTGCGATCTACATCGGCCCCAAGGCGAGGCCCGAGGAGATCGCCAGGGTCGCGCACCAGCTCGGCCTCGACCAGCCCCTTCCCGTCCAGTACCTGACCTACATGCGCGACATGCTGACCGGCAACTGGGGCACCTCCATCGGCACCAAGCAGCCCGTCCTGCCAGCGATCCTGGACCGGCTGCCCGCGACGTTCGAGCTGATCGCGGCGGCAATGCTGCTGGCCGTCCCGCTGGGCATCCTGCTCGGCGTCCTGTCGGCCCGCTGGCAGCATCGGTCGCCGGACCTCGTCGTGCGCCTGGTCTCGATCGTCGGCGTCTCGCTGCCGGCATTCTGGCTGGGGCTCCTGCTCCAGGTCCTGTTCTTCCGCGACCTCCACCTGCTGCCGCTCACCGGCCGCATCGACCCCGACCTGCGGTTCAGCTCGCCGGTCGTCGAGACCACCGGCCTGTATCTCATCGACACGGCGATCAGCGGCAACTGGACGGCGTTCCGTGATGTCGCCCTCCACCTCGTGCTCCCGGCGCTCACGCTCGCGGCCTATCCCATCGGCCTGATCGCGCGCATGACCCGGGCATCGATGCTCGAGGCGCTGGGCCAGGACTATGTGCGGGCGGCCCGGGCCGCGGGGCTCTCCGAGCGGCTGATCACCTATCGCCTGGCGCTGAAGAACGCGCTGATCCCGGTCACCACGGTCATCGGGCTCACGCTCGCGTACTCGCTGACCGGGACCTTCTTCGTGGAGGTCGTCTACAACTGGCCGGGCCTGGGCACGTTCACCGTCAAGGGCCTGCTCAACCTCGACTACCCGGTCGTGATGGGCGTGACCCTGTTCGGTGCGCTCGGGTACGTGCTGATCAACCTCGCCGTCGACCTCACCCAATCGTGGCTCGATCCCCGGACGAGGCTCGCCTGATGGCGATCGACGTGATCCGGCCGGACGCCATGGTTGCCCGGGCCGGCATCCTCAAGCAATTCCGGCGTGCGCTGCTGGCCGACCCGCTCGCCCTCGCCGGCGTGGCCCTGATCACGCTGCTGGTGGTCCTGGCGGTCCTCGGGCCGTGGATCGCCCCCTACCCCGGACAGGGCGAGGGCGACAGCGATGTCGCCGCCCGGATGCTCGCGCCCAGCCTTGCCCACCCGTTCGGCACCGACGGTCTGGGCCGCGACATGCTCAGCCGGGTCATCATCGGTGCGCGGCCGGCGCTGGCCGTGTCGCTGCTGGTCGTGGGCCTCGCGATGCTGATCGGCGTGCCGCTGGGAGCGCTTGCCGGCTACCGGCGCGGACGGCTGGACTCTCTGATCATGCGGGTCACCGACCTGTTCCTCGCGTTCCCGCCGCTGCTGCTGGCGATGGCGATCGTGGCGGCCCTCGGCCCGGGCCTCGACCACGCCGCGCTCGCGCTCTCGGTCTCCTGGTGGCCGTGGTACGCCCGCCTGGCCCGCGGCACCGCGGCCTCGCTCCGGGAGCGGTCGTTCATCGAGGCGGCCCGCTCGATCGGCGTCGGCGAGGGGACGATCCTGCGCCACCACATCGTGCCCAACTCGATCACCCCGATCCTCGTCCAGGCGACGATCGATATCGGGACCGTGATCCTGGCCGCCGGATCACTCGCCTTCCTCGGCCTCGGTGCCTCGCCGCCCACCCCCGACTGGGGGCTGATGGTGGCCGATGGCCGGACGTACATCCTCGACCAGTGGTGGCTCTCGGCGTTCCCCGGCCTGGCCATCTTCGCGGCCGTCCTCGCGTTCAACCTCGTCGGCGACCTGCTGCTCGACCTGCTCGATCCGCGAGGGACGAAGTGAGCGCGCCGCTGCTCGCCGTCGACGACCTTGCGGTGCAGTTCGTCACCCGCGACGGCACCACGACGGGGCTGGACGGCGTCACGGTCGAGGTCGGAGCGGGCGAGATCGTCGGTCTTGTCGGCGAAACCGGCTGCGGCAAGACGCTGACCGGGCTGTCGATCCTCGGGTTGCTGCCGCCGACCGCCCGGGTCACGCGGGGCTCGATCACCCTCGATGGCCGGGATCTCCTGGGGCTGCCGGAGGCCGAGCTGCGGGGCATCCGCGGCTCCAGCGTCGCGATGGTGTTTCAGAACCCGGCCTCCGCATTCAACCCGGTGTTCACCATCGGCGCCCAGCTGCGGTACGTGCTCGGCGCACACGAGCGGCTGCCGAAGGATGACGCGCTGGCCCGCATCCGCGACACCCTGGCGGAGGTGGGCCTGCCCGAGGTGGACCGCGTGCTGCGCTCCCACCCGCACCAGCTGTCGGGCGGGATGCTCCAGCGGGCGATGATCGCCAGCGCGCTGCTGTGCCGGCCCCGGCTGCTGATCGCGGACGAGCCCACCACGGCGCTGGACGTGACGATCGAGGCGCAGATCCTGCGGCTCATCCGCCGGCTCCAGGAGACCCGCGGGTTCAGCGTCCTGTTCATCACCCACGACCTCGGGGTTGTGCGGTCGGTGAGCGACAGGGTCGTGGTGCTGTATGCGGGGCGGGTGGCCGAATCGGCCGACACCACATCGCTGTTCGAGCGGCCCCTGCACCCGTACACGCGGGGGCTGATGGCCGCGGTACCGCATGCCTCCGCCCGCCGGGAGGCCCTGGCGTCGATCCCGGGCAACGTGCCAGCGGACGTGGGGGCGGTCGAGGGATGCGCGTTCGCGGACCGGTGCCCCCTGGCGATCGAGCGCTGCCGTGTCGAGCGTCCGGCGGTGCGGGATCTCGGCGGCGGACACCTGGCCGCGTGCCATCTCGCCGGCGACGGGGCGGTCCTGTGACGACCGTGTCCGGCACCCCTCCGCCCGGAGCCGCGGCCGGGACCGCGGCCGGCGCAGCGACCACCGTGCCGCTCGTCCGCGTGCGCGGGCTGGAGAAGGTGTTCCGCGCCGACGGCCGGGAGCTGCGGGCCGTGGCCGGCGTGGACCTGGACATCCTGTCGGGCGAGGTGCACGCGCTCGTCGGCGAGTCGGGGTCCGGGAAGACCACGCTGGCGCGCTGCATCCTGCGGCTGGTCGAGCCCACGGCGGGTACGGTCGAGATGGACGGCCGGGATATCGCGCGGCTGCGCGGGCGTGAGCTCCGGGACATGCGTCGCGAGATGCAGCTCGTGTTCCAGGACCCGCAGGGCTCGCTGGACCCGCGGATGAGCGTCCGGGAGCTGGTGGCGGAGCCCATCCGGACCCACCTTCACCCGGCCAGGGGCAGCCTCGAGCCGTCCGTCGTCGGGCTGCTGGACAGCGTGGGGCTCGACCGGCGCCACCTCGACCGGCGGCCGCACGAGCTGTCCGGCGGCCAGTGCCAGCGGGTGGCGATCGCGCGGGCGCTTGCGCTCAAGCCCCGTCTCATCGTCCTCGACGAGCCCACCTCGGCGCTGGACGTCTCGGTCCAGGCGCAGATCCTCAACCTGCTGCTCGAGCTGCGCGCGGCACACGGGCTCACGTACCTCCTGATCTCGCACGATCTCGGCGTCGTCCGGCACCTCAGCGACCGGATCTCGGTGATGTACCTCGGCCGGATCGTGGAACGGGCGGCGGCGGACGAGGTGTTCGAGGATGCCCGGCACCCCTATTCGCGGGCGCTGCTGGCCGCCGTGCCCGACGTGGCCGCGACCGGCACCCAGCCGGCGCTGATCCGGGGCGACCCGCCCAGCCCGGCGCACCCGCCGTCGGGCTGCGCCTTCCATCCCCGCTGCTGGCTCCGCGACCGGCTCGACCAGCCGTCGATCTGCGCGACCACGACGCCCCCGGCCGTCGACGAGCAGAACCGGAGCGCCTGCTTCTTCCCGGACCGGATCGCCGCCGCCCTTGCCGAGGAGCCCCGATGAGCGTCGACGCCACCCTGCCGGACGACCTGATGGCCGGCAGCCCGCCGCCGACGGGCGCGCTCGTCACGCTCGCCAACTGGCAGGACGCCCCGTACCTGCGCTGGGCGTACGTGCACGTGCGGGAGCTGATCCCGACGGCCGCGATCTCGCGCGGCGCCTCGCCGGTGACCCCGCTGCCGCGCGCCGAGCGCGACCTCGACGGTCTCACGTTCCGGGTCCGCGGCGCGTCGCACACCGTGGGCGAGATGCTGGCCCGCACCGACACCGACGGCTTCCTCGTGCTCCACCACGGCCGGATCCTCGCCGAGCGGTACGGCGGCGCGATGACCGAGACGACCCCGCACCTGCTCCAGTCCGTGTCGAAGTCGATGACCTCGGCCCTGGCCGGGGCGTTGACCGGCGCCGGACGGCTGAGGATGGACGACCTGATCACGGACCACGTGACCGAGCTGCGGGGTGGGTCGTTCGAGGGCTGCACCGTCCAGGACCTGCTCGACATGCGCGCCGGCACGCGGTTCTCGGAGGTGTACGAGGACCTCGAGGCGGACATCCGGATCAGCGAGCAGGTCTCCGGCTGGCGGCCCCGGACACGACCCGGCCTGCCGCCGAACCTGTACGCGTACATGGCCACGCTCGAGAACCAGGGACCGCACGACGGACCGTTCGAGTACCGCTCGATCCTGACCGACGTCCTGGGCTGGGTCCTGGAGCGCGCCGGCGGCGGCTCCTTCGCGCAGCTGTACTCGCGCCACGTGTGGTCGAAGATCGGCGCCGAGCAGGACGCGGAGGTCACCCTCGATCCCCACGGGGCGGCGATCGAGGACGGCGGGATCTCGGTCACCCTGCGGGACCTCGGCCGATTCGGGCTGATGCACGCCCGGGGTGGCGAGATCGGCGGGCGGCGGGTGCTGCCCGCGTCGTGGGCGGGCGGGGTCGGCGTGCCGCGACCGGACCTGGTGGACGCGTTCGGTGGCGCGCTCACCTACGACGGCGTGGCGACGCCGAGCTCGCACTACCACAACCAGTGGTGGGTGTTCGACGCCGATCGCGGCATCTACGGCGGCATCGGCATCCACGGCCAGGCGCTCGTGATCCACCGGGCCGCCGACGCCGTGATCGTCAAGCTGTCCACGCAGACCGATCCCCTGGACCGCGAGAAGCACGAGCTGCAGCTGGCCGGTGCGATCGCGATCGGGGACGCGCTGGCACTCGAGGGCTGAGCCCGCGGCGACGGGTCAGGGCGTGTCGACCCGAACGACGATGGCCGGGTCGAGCACGGCGACGACCTGCCACTGGGCGCCGGAGCAATCCACGCCGCTGGGTGCGTCGCAGATCGCCGTCTTCCAGACGCGCCGCACGAGGAACTGCCCGCCGGTGACGACCTGGCCGGATGGTCGCCCGAGCAACGGCGCGTCGAGGGACACGGAGGCTCCCCGGTCGCTGGCCAGCATCCCCTCCGGGTAGGGCTGGTCATCGGTCAGCCATGGCGGCGGACCGGGGCACGGCGTCGCACCCGGCTCCAGCATCGGGCAGGAGTGGATGCCGCCCACGACCAGCCACCCCGCCACCGTGGCCAGCGAGTCGCCCCCCGGGGGGAGGTCGCTCGCGACGAGCTGCGTCACCGTGATCGGCGGCTGCAGCTGGCTCGGAATCCGCCCGAGGTAGGTGAGCGATCCGACGTTGCCGCGGAACACGAGCAGACCCTGGACCGGGGCCGAGATCCCGGCGGGCACCACCAGGGGCGCGTCGACGCGGATCGCTATGCCGTCGAGCCCGAGCACGGTCAGCGTGCCGCAGCCTGAGGCCGTCGCGGACGGACACGGTGCCGCCGTCTCCTCCATGACGCCGTTGACGATGACGAGCGTGTCGGCGAGGGTCCCCGCCGTGAGGGCAGCCCGAAGCTGGTCCGGGCTCAACACCCGCTCCGCCGCCGGTGGAGCGGGATGGTCCGGCGCGGCGGTCTGGTCAGGCGCGGCGGTCTGGTCAGGCGCCTCCACCAGGCCCACGGACACCGCGGAGGCCTGGTCCAGGCGCCCGATGACCTCGAACGACGGCAGGTTCTCGCCGCGGTGCGCCACGCGCCGGACGAGGAACGGGCCCTGCATGACGGCGGGCGCCGGTCCCAGCCCGAGGGCCGCATCGACGGTGACCGCGACCGCGTCGGACGTGGATCGCCCGTCCGACAGCGGCTTGGCCGCGTTGAGCATCGGGAGGCCGGGCTCGCAGGGCAGGGCGGATGCCGCCGGCGACGGGACGCCCTCCGGGCACGAGGCCGTGGACGACCGCCCGCCGGCCAGCCAGCCGGACACGATCCCCAGGTCGTCCCCGGTGACTTCCGGCAATGACCCCGCGAGCGCCGGGGCGGGCAATGGCGCCGCGGGCGTTCCCTCCGGCCAGCCGAGCAGCACGAGGTCCGACACCTCCACCCTGAACGCGAGCAGCGCTGGCACCGGATGGGAGAGCACGGCCGTCCAGACATCGGCAGCGCTGGCATCCGCCTGCCAGTAGCGCACCGCCACGCCCTGCAGGCCGGAGACCTGGATCACCGGGCAGCCACTGCCCGTACCGAGACAGGGCACCTGCGACACCGTGAGCGAGCCCGTCAGCAGGACGACCTGCCCGTCCAGCGAGCCGTCGGCCAGGCCAAGCCGAAGGCGCCCGACGTCGATCGCCCGCAGGACGCTGCCCAACGGCAGGCTCGGGGCACCTGGCAGGCTCGATGCGGCTGTCGGGCTCGCCCCGCCGACGGGCGTGTCGGAAGGGGAGACCGTGGGTCGTGTATCTAGTCGCCCGCCCAGGACCGCGAGCACCAGCACGGCGACCAGGCCGATCCCCACCCAACCCGCGGACACCCCGGCGCCACGGCCGCCGGCCGCAACGGGCAGGACCGCGAACCCCGCACCGCCCGTGGGTGCCCGCATCTCCGCGCGAACGGCCGTGATGATCTCCCGGTCCGCTCCAGCCGGCAGCCGGGCCGCGCGTCCCTCGAGCATGGCGCGGAGATCGTCGTCGCGCCGCTCGTCCATCACCGGTTCTCCCGGGCCAGCGCCCGGTCCAGCGCACGGCGGGCCCCGAACAGCCGCGACTTCGCCGTCCCGGCCGGCACTCCCAGCACCTCGGCGATCGACGCCACGGACCGGCCCTCGAGGTGATGCAGCACCAGCAGGGTGCGCTCGTCCACCGACAGCCGGTCGAACGCCCGCTCCAGCGCCTCGCGCTCCCCCACCCCGCCCGTCGGATCCCCCGCTGCCGGCTCCGCGGTTGGCGCCATCGCATCGACGGCGATCTCCCGGACCCGCCGGAGCCCGATCCGACGGAGCCCGCGCCGGCAGCGGTTGACGAGGATCCGGGTCAGCCACGCATCGAACGCGGCGGGGTCGCGCAGGGCCGCCAGCTCCCGCCAGGCGGTGATCAGCGCGTCCTGCACCGCGTCGCGGGCCTCGTCCTCGCGTCCCAGGATCGCCATCGCCGTCCGTGTCATCGGTCCGACCCGTGCCTCCACGAGGGCTTCGAACGCGGAGGCGTCACCGCTCCGGGCCCGCGCGATGCGATCCGGGTCCACGTGCGCCTCCATCGCCCTCCTATTGCACAGGAGTCACCGGGCACGGCCCGGGTTCACGTGATCCTGGACGGATGTCAGCGCGCGTGCTCGGCGCCACGGTTCGAGGACGGTGACGCGCGCCGCGGCAGGGCCGTCCCGACGAGGTCCGCCGCGGACGACAGGCCCCGCTCCCGGCAGGCATCGGCGAGCTCGTCGGCGAGCCGGACGGGAAGCATCGGGTCCGCCAGCACCGCGACCCCGACCCCCACGGCGACGGCACCCACGGCGAGGAGGTCCAGGACGTCGTCGAGGCCGGCCACGCCCCCGATCCCGATGACGGGGATGTCCACCGCCTGGGCGACCTCGAACACCACCCGCAGGGCGACGGGCTTGAGGGCGGGCCCGCTGATGCCGCCGTACACGGATCCGAGCAGCGGTCCGTCGCGGGCCGGCGAGACCGCCAGCCCGGGCAGGGTGTTCACGGCGGAGATGGCGTCGGCTCCGGCGTCCTCGCATGCCCGGGCGACCGCGCGCACGTCGGCGGCCGCAGCCGTGAGCTTGGCGATCAGCGGCAGGTCCGTCGCGCGTCGGACGGCCGCTACCAGCGACCCGGCCGACCCCTCGTCGAGGCCCCAGATCGTCCCGGCGCGCCCGCCGCCGCACGAGAGGTTGAGCTCGATCCCGGCGATCCCCGGCACGCCTTCGAGCCGCCGGGCGCACTCCGCGACGTCGGACGCCGTCTCGCCGCACAGGTTCAGGATCACGGGCACCCGCCATCGAGCCCAGACTGGCGCGAACCGGTCGAGCACCGCCTCGATCCCGGGGTTCTGGAGCCCGATCCCGTTGAGCAGCCCGGACGGGACCTCGGCGGTCCGCGGCGCCGCGTGGCCACCGCGCGGCTTGAGGGTGGTGCTGCGGGTCACGATCCCGCCCAGCCGGTCGAGATCCACCGCCTCGGCATACTCCACGCCATAGCCCAGCGGGCCGGCGGCGGCAAGCACCGGGTTGCGCAGGACCAGCCCGCGCCCGAGATCCAGCTCCAGGTCCACCGGCCGGGCACCGAGCGCATCGAGCGCCGGGCCGCCGATCTTCGCGCAACTGCGCCGCGCCCGTGATGCGCGCCGCGGCACCTGGCCCGGCCGACGACGACGCGCCCGACGGGAGCGACGACGGCCTGGGCGCCCGTGACGCGGGCCGGATCGCGGGCTTGATCTTGCGCACGGTCGGCGTCCGGCGCGGGGGAACACCGGGTACGACGCGTCGTCTCGCCTTCATGCGGGCCGGCTTCCCGGCCGCGACCCGATGCGCGGCTCCGCCCTCACGCCTCGCCCTCCCAGGCGAGCTCCGCGGCCGCGAACACGGGTCCCTCGCGGCATACCCGGACGGGTCCGC
Organism: uncultured Chloroflexia bacterium; assembly: GCA_963849495.1. GTDB lineage: Bacteria > Chloroflexota > Limnocylindria > Limnocylindrales > CSP1-4 > CAIXZV01. Next base: position 82,781 of record CAWKHN010000011.1, read on the forward strand.
TCGCGCCCTCCACCACGCAGCCCAGGCACGCCCCCACCGCGCAGCCGATCGTCTGGTCGAGCGCGACCTGGAGAAACGCCTTGCGCCGCGCCTCCGCGGATCCGGCGGGGATCGCCCTGCCGCCGCCCCGCTTGCGACCCAGCGTCGCGACCCCCAGCCGCTGGCGGCGGCCCGTCGCAAGCGACGCGGCATGGGCCAGCAGCGAGACGGGCCCGCTGGCGAAGGACTGGTCGGCCCAGGCCTCGTACTCGAGCACCAGGTCCGTCACGGACCCGTGGTGGCCCAGCGACCCATCGTCGGTCGCCACCACGTACTCCACCTCGTCCGGCAGGAGGGCCGACGGATAGACGGACGCCGACGAGGCGGCGCCGTACAGCAGCACCAGGGACCGGCCGTCGCGGATCACCTCGTCCACGAGGAGCCGCAGCGCGGCGATCGACGGGCCCTGGGCGATCAGCAGCAGGTGCCGGGAGCGGGGGTCCACCTCGAACGGCCGCCCGAACGGGCCGAGAAGATCGGCGCGATCGCCGGGCCGCAGGCGCCGCAGCCAGTCCCCGAACGGTGACCCGGCGCCGACCTGGATCGTGAGCGTGCCGCTGGCCGCATCCGCCGTCGCGATCGGGAACGGACGGCGCATCGGGAAGCCCAGGGCCTCGGTGGTGCGGACGTGGAGGTACTGTCCGGCGCGCGCGCCGGACACGACGGCCGGCGCGTGCCAGGACTGCTGCCACTGGCCGGGCACGATCTCCCGGCTCTCGACGAGCTCGGCGCCGGCGAGTCGCATCCGCGGTCCGCGCGCGCCGTCAGCGGCGATCCGGGCGCCGGGGGCTACTGCCCTGCGACGGGCGCGTCGTCCCCGCCCTTGTCCTCGCCGTCCTCGTCGTCGGTCTCTTCGTCCTCGTCGGTCTCTTCGCCCTCGGTCTCTTCGCCCTCGGTCTCCTCGTCGTCGGCCTCGGGGGCGATGGCGGGGAACGCCTCGGCGAGCGCGTCGGCGAGATCACCGAACACATCCGTCGGGTCGTAGTACTCCACGAGATCCTCGGGGGCGCCCAGCTCGCGCCACTCACCGTCGCTGTCCTCGGGCAGGACCTCGGCGCGGAAGCGACCCGACGATCCCAGGACGAGGCGCTCGTCGTCGTCGTCCACGATGATCACGTCGCCGAGCTGGCCGGTCAGCCGCGCTGCGGTCTCCTCGAACGTCTCGAGGAGGCGCGCCTCGTTCTGCTGGCTGCGCTCCTGGAAGTCCAGGGCCAGGTTGAACAGCGCCCGGGCGGCCGACTCCTCGTCGTCAGCCTCGAGCACGGCCGGCTGCGTCGCGGCCCACTCGTCGGCAGCGCCGGCGTAGGCATCCTCGTCGCCGATCGCGAAGGTCTCGTCGGGCGAGATCCCCGCGGCGCCGAGCAGCTCGTCTGTCGCCGTCGGCTCCTCCGCGAACCCGGCGGCCTCGCGGGACCCCTCCGCGAACGCCTGGTAGATCTCGGCCGGGTTGTAGAGCTCGATCAGCTCCGAGGGCGTCTCGACGATCTCCGTCTCGGAGACCCATTCGCCGGTATCGGGATCCTCGTACCGGCTGCGCACGCGGAAGGTGCAGTCCGGGGCAACCGAGAGGTAGTCCGGGTCCTCGTCGATCAGCGTCATCCCGCCGATCTGGGAGATCCGGTCCCGGTTGCGGTCAAGGAACTTCTGCAGCTGCTCCGTCGCCTGGACGACGAAGTCCGTCCGCTCGAGGGCGGCGTCGCCGGCGAGCTCGCCGAGCATGTCGTTGCGACTCACGTCCATTCGATCGCCTCCTTCAGCCGTGGTATTCGAGGTCGGATCCGAGCCGCTCTCGGAGGAACATCGAGTGATGGCGTTCAAAGATCCACTCGCCGGCCCGGTGGCCGAGCGCCCGCGTGGCCTCGTCCGCCTCCAGGCGGTCGAGAGTCCCGTAGTCGGGCAGGTCGAGCATGATCACGTTGTCGAAATCCCACCCGTGCGCGACGTTGTACCAGCCGATGAACCTGATGCCGAACTTCTCCTCGTACTCCTTGAGCTGGCGCGGAAAGATCGTCTTCATGAAGAACTTGAAGAACGGGTCGCGGCCGCGACGGACCGAGAAGAATGTCGCGAGAACGGGCACGAAGCGAGCAGCCTCCTGGAACGCTGGTTGTGACGCTCGGCTATTCTCGCACGCCCGCGTCGGGCGGCCCGGGCTCGTCGGGGCGTGACGGCTCGGGCCCGTCCACGGCAGGCTCATCGGGGCGTGACGACACCGGCTGGTTCACGGCGGGTTCGTCCTCCAGCTCCCCCACCGTCGGGGTTGCACTCGCAAGGGGCCTGCGGCGCCCATCGCGACGGTCGGCGGCAACGAGCCGGAGCAGGAAGATCACCGTCTGGCCCGCGAACAGCAGCACGATGATGGTCAGGATCAGCAGCGCGGCGCTGATGCCGGGATCCCAGTCCCAGGCCACCGACAGGGGCGTCAGAACGACCAGCACGAGCAGGATCCCGAGCTGGAAGCGGAAGCAGCCGAGGCCGGGGCCGCGCTCGCCATCGAGCGCCTCGCCCTTGTACTCGACAGGTCGAACCGAGGTGGGCCGTTCGGGGGATGTCACGCCGTCAATGTACCGCCGGTCGCGCCGCGGCGCGGCGTCCGTGCCGCCCCGGTCCCCGGGGACCTACCATTCCCGGCGATGGACGATCCGCTTGCCCCGTTCCGATGGCATCCCGAGCCCGAGCTCATCGGGATCCGTAACGCCGCCGCCTCCCGCGCCGCGCTCGAGGCCGCCGGCGAGGCCACCTGGCGTGCGTCGCTGGACTGGCTCTACGACCACGCGATGCGTCGCGCCATGGGTGAACCCGTGGGCTACGCGGACCTCCGGCGCGAGTTCTTCGGCGAGAGCCTGGCCCCCGCCCCGGCGCCGGACGGGCCCCGTCACCTCGCCGACGTCATCGAGGAGTTCCGGACCCGCATCGCACCGCACACCCTCAACAGCTACCACCCGCGCGCGCTGAGCTACTTCACGCCGCCGCCGCTCGTCGCGTCGATCGTCGGCGAGGTGCTGGCGCAGTGGACGAACCAGGGCGTCGACGTCTGGCACGCGGGACCGGTGGGTGCCTTCGTGGAAGAGGAGGTCGTCCGATGGCTGTGCGACCTCGTGGGGTACGGCGAGCGCAGCTTCGGTCTCCTGGCGTCGGGCGGCGTGATGGCGAACTTCATCGCGATGGCTTTGGTCCGCGACATCCATCTCCGGCGCCTGGCCGGTCTCGAGCGTCCGCCGCGCGGAGCCGCCCTGGAGGGCGCCCGCGTCTACGCCAGCGACCAGACGCACTTCTCCATCGCCCGCGCGCTCGACGAGCTCGGCTTCCCGCCCGAGACCCTCGTCGTGTTCCCCGCCGACGAGCGGTTCCGCCTCCACGCGGCACCCGTCGCCGCCGCGATCGCCCGCGACCGGGCGGCCGGCCTGCGGCCCGTGGCGGTCGCGGCCGTCGCCGGCTCGACCAACACGGGCTCCGTCGACCTGATCGAGGAGCTTGCCGCGGTCGCAGCCGCCGAGGGACTGTGGTTCCACGTGGACGCGGCGTACGGCGGAGCGGTGCGCCTCTCGCCGCGTGACAAGGGCCGCGTTGCCGGCCTCCATCTCGCGGACTCGGTCACCATCGACCCCCACAAGTGGCTGTTCCAGGCCTACGACGTGGGGGCGCTGCTGGTCCGCGACGGCGCCCATCTCCGCCAGACCTTCGACCGGACGCCGGAGTACTACCGCGGCGGCGAGGGCGACGCCGGCCACCAGGACGCGACGGCGGGCCAGCTCAACTACTACAAGCTCGGCTTCGAGGGCACGCGGCGCTTCCGGGCGCTCAAGCTGTGGGCCAGCTGGAAGCACCTGGGCTCGTCCGGGCTCGGCCGGCTGGTCGAGGCGAACGACGACCTCGCCGCATACCTCGCGGCCCGCTGCGCCGAGGCCGATGATCTCGAGGCCGTGCCGGCTGAGCCGGAGCTGTCCGTCGTCTGCTTCCGGCATCTCCCGGGCGGCGCCGCGGCGGCGCGGACTCTGCCGGCCGCGGAGCTGGATGCCCACCAGGACCGCCTCGCGGCGACTCTCGAGGCTTCCGGCGACGGGTGGCTCTCCACCACGTCGCTGCGAGGACGGACCTACCTGCGCGCCGGGATCGTCAACTACCTGACCACGGAGGCCGACATCGACCGCCTGCTGGCCACGCTGCGACGACTGGCGGCGGGCTGACCATCGGGGGGTGTCGATGGGCGCGACGGGGAGGTACAACGGCGCCATGCGCCGTCTCCTCCCGCTCCTCGCCGCCGCCTGGCTGCTGGTGGCCGTCGCGCCGGCCGTCCGGGCCGACAACCCGGCCGATCCCACGGGCCAGGCCGGCGCCGGGTCCGCAACCGTTGGGCTGGACCTGCGGTCCGAGCCCCTCCTCCCGTACGTCGTGGGCCTGCTGGTGGCCGGCGTGGTCCTGGCCGTGGTGGGGGTGGTCGTCATGCAGACCGGCCGCCGGAGAACGAAGCCTGCGGCGGGCCCGGGTCCGGTTCGCGCCTTGTGGACCTGCCCGGCGTGCGGAGCCGGCAACGCGCCCGGACGGACCGTGTGCTACGCGTGCCACACGCCGGTGAGCCCCGATGACCCGGGCCCGGGCGACCCCGGCGCGCCGCGAACCTGACGCCGGCCGATTCGCGCCTGCGGCCGGCTCAGGCGTCGCGGTAGGCGATCCGCCCGCCCGCGATCGTCAGCCGCACGACCCCGCGCAGCTCGCGTCCCAGCAGCGGTGAGTTCTTGCCCTTCGAACGGAGCGTGTCCGCGGCCACCTGCCAGGTGGCGCCGCGATCGATCACGACCAGGTCCGCGGGCTCGCCCTCGCGCAGCCCGGGCTCGGGGCACAGCCGCTCCCCGATGACGCGTCTCGGGCCGGTGGTCAAGAGCTCGATCGCACGGACGAGCGGCAGGCCGCCGGCCTCCACGGCAGCGAGCACGATCCCGATCGCCGTCTCGATCCCGCTGATCCCGTTGGCCGCGTACCCGAACTCGACATGCTTGTCGACCTGCGTGTGCGGGGCATGGTCGGTCGCGATCGCGTCGGCCGTCCCGTCACGCAGCGCCGCGAGACACGCGGCAGCGTCGACGGGCGAGCGCAGCGGTGGGTTCACCCGGAGTGACGGGTCGAACGGCGCCGCCGTCAGCGACCCGTCGGTCCATGGGTCACGGGCAGCCCCATCCTCGTCCAGCGCGTCCCAGGGCCACCGCCGGGAGCCCGCGATCCACTCGTCCGCGAACCCCACGTGGTGTGGCGTGACGTCGCACGTCACCGGAAGCCCCGCCGCCTTGGCCGACCGGACGTGCGCCAGCGCGGCCCCGGTCGAGACGTGGGTCAGGTGCAGCCGCGCCCGGGGCTCGTCACGGATGACATCGGCGAGGATCGCGATCGCGCGCGCGACCGCCCCCGCCTCGGCGGCGACCGGCCACCCCTTCAGCCCCAGCACCGTCGCCACGTAGCCCTCGGACGCCTCGGCGCCCTCGGTCAGCGTCGGATCCTCGGGATGGTCGACGATCGGGAGACCCAGTGCGCCCGCGTACAGGAGCGCATTGCGCAGGACTGCGGCGGACCGGACGGGTGAGCCATCGTCCGAGAAGCCCACCACGCCCGCATCGGCCAGCTCGCCGAGCGCGGCCAGCGTGTCGCCCGCACGCGCATGGGTCACCGCTCCGTGGAGCCGGACCCGGACCGGCGAGCCCGTGGCGGCGACCGCCGCCTCCACGCGCGCGACGACTCCGGGCTCGTCGGTGGCCGGGGTCGTGTTGGGCATCAGGCACACGGTCGTGAAGCCGCCGTGGGCGGCCGCATCCAGCCCGGTCGCGATGGTCTCGGCGTCCTCGTTGCCGGGCTCCCGGAAATGCGCGTGGATATCGACGAGCCCGGGGGCGATGAGGATCCCGCCCGCGACCACGCCGTCCGCATCGCCCTCGGTGAGCCAGGTGACGCGCTCGATACGCCCTCGGGTGACGATGACCTCTGCGGGACCCTCGTGTCCGCTCTCCGGATCGACGGCCAGGCCGCGCAGGACCAGGGCGTCGGCAACGGCCCCGACCTCCGTTCCGGCCGCGCGGGATCGTGCCCCGGCACTCATCGGCCCGACTCCCGGCCGCGGGTGCCGGCGAGCAGGTACAGCAGGGCCATCCGGACTGCGACGCCGTTCGCAACCTGTGCCGTGATCACCGAACGGGGGTCCACCGCGACGTCGGCGGCGATCTCGACACCCTCGTTCATCGGCCCCGGATGCATCACGACGACCTCCGGGGACGCCGCCCGGAGTCGCTCACGGGTGAGCCCGTAGCGGGCCGCGTATTCACGCAGCGACGGCAGCAGCCCCGAGGCCATCCGCTCGCGCTGGATCCGGAGCGCCATCACGACGTCCGCGTCGCGGAGTGCCGCGTCAACGTCGGAGGTGACGGTGAACCGGCGCCCGGCGGCCCCGTGCGCCGCCCATGCCTCGAACCCGCGCAGCAGCGTGGGCGGTGCGCACAGCCAGAGGTCGGCACCCATCGCGGTCAGCGTCCAGACATTGGAGCGTGCGACGCGCGAGTGGAGCACGTCGCCCAGGATCACGATCTTGCGCCCCTCGAGGGACCCGCCCGGCAGCGTCGAGCGAAGGGTGTACAGGTCCAGCAACGCCTGGCTCGGGTGGCCGTGCCAGCCGTCTCCGCCGTTGAGCACCGAGCCACCGAAGGTCTCGGCGGCGAGATACGGGGACCCCGAGACGGAGTGGCGCATGACCAGCATGTCCGCACCCAGCGCCTCGATCGTCCGGACCGTGTCCACGAGGGACTCCCCCTTTGACACCGACGAGCTGGCTGCCGCGATGTTGACGACGTCCGCCGACAGGTTCTTGGCAGCCACCTCGAAGCTGACGCGCGTCCGCGTGGACGCCTCGTAGAACAGGATCGTCACACTGATCCCACGGAGGGCCGGGACCTTCGGGATCGGCCGCGCGAGCACCTCGTGCATCGCGTCCGCCGTGCCCATCACGAGCTCCAGCTCGGGCCGGGTGAGCACGTCCACGTCCAGCAGGTGCCGGTGTCGCCAGGCGACCGACTGCGTCTCGGGCGGCGCGTCGACCACGGGAATGTCGCCGGGAATGTGGAGACCGGGAGACGCCGCCACCGGACCGTCGGCGCCGGCCGTCATGCGAGGGCCCCTCCACCCGCGGCCTCGGCCGCGGGCACGCGCTCGATCTCGACGGCGTCCTCGCCGTCCGTCTCCTCGAGCTGGACCCTGACCAGCTCCTCGCGCGAGGTGGGCACGTTCTTGCCCACGTGATCGGCACGGATCGGCAGCTCGCGGTGGCCACGATCGACGAGCACGGCGAGGCGGATTGCCTGCGGTCGCCCGAAGTCGATCAGGGCGTCCATCGCAGCCCGGATCGTGCGACCCGTGTACAGGACGTCATCGACGAGCACGACGGTGCGGCCGTTGAGGTCGAACGGGATCTGGGTGCCCTTGACGATCGGCTGCTGGGCGACGAGAGACAGGTCGTCGCGATAGAAGGTGATGTCCAGGGCGCCGACCGGGATCTCGACCCCCTCGTGCTCGAGGATCGCAGAAGCGATGCGATGCGCCAGAGGGACGCCCCGCCGCTGGATGCCCACCAGCACCAAGCCGTCCGTTCCCGCCTGCTTCTCGACGATCTCGTGCGAGATCCGGGTCGTCGCGCGGCGGACGTCCTCGGCGGCCATGATGCGACGACCGGTCACGGGGACCACCTGCAGCGTCGCACGGGGCTCGCTCCTCCTTCCCGGCCTCACGGGGCCATCCGGCCTCACGGGACCGGCGCGGAAATCGAGGTCAGTCTAGCGCGACCGGGCGCGCTCGGCCCGGGTGGCCGACAGGCACGCCCCGACGGTGCTCAGTAGATCGCGACCGTGACCTGGGTCGTGCCCGACCAGGACGCGCAACCGCAGATGCTGAAGAAGTCCGGGCGGTACATGTCCACGATCCGGATGGGCTTCACCGGCCCATAGTCGGTGACCGTCCGCACGATGCAGCCGCCGTTGCCGCAGATGCGCACGACGGTCCCACGGGGGAGCCGCATCGCGGTCGTGCCGTTGTCATAGAACGAGGCGTAGCCGGCGATCGTGGACTTGGGAGTCTTCCACGCGCTCCCGGCGGAGGCCGCGGGCTGCTTCACCGACGGACGGACGGCCGTGACCGTGGGGGCCGCCGCGGGCTCGGTGAGCGCCGCATCCGGGGCAACGAAGCCCGCGGATCGCTGGGCAGGATCAAGCTCACCCACGGCTCCCTGAGCCGGGGTATCCGCAGAGACATTGACTATCGTGAAGGCCGCCGGCTCCACCGCCCGGTTGCTCACGGGGGTCCGTGAGCCTGCGGGAGCTGGCAGTCCAGCCAGGGCGAACGCAGCGATGAGCGCTGCGGTCGCGACGACCGATCTGCGTCGCATGACACTCGGAGCGTACCCGATGCCGCGGATGCGTGCGTCGGCGGGCAGTCGTCGATCGGCCGTCGAACGGCCGCCCGGAGGTCAGCGGACGACGATGACGCCGCGCTGGGTGGGAAGCGCAAGATGCCCGATCGTGTCCCCGGACCAGGCCAGGACGTCGATGGTCGTCTCGTCGCCCGGTGTCTGACCCACGGGCGCCGACCAGGCAATGCGCCCGGCCCGGAGCGAGAAGCCCTCGTACGCGGCGACGCCGGCGAGGAGGGGCCGGTCGAGGTTCATCGCGCCGGTCTGCGGGTCTCGCAGGTAGAGGCTCAGGCGGCCGGCCTGACCCGTCGTCCCATCCGACACCCACAGCGCGAGAGCCGTGCCCGTGTCGTCCCATCGCACCTGCCAGTCGCGGAGAGCACCCGTCGTCAGGACCTGGGCCTCGGAGCCATCCGGCCACCCCCCGAGAATGAGGTGCCCGTCGGCCGGCACCCACGAGTACCCGTCCTCCGACGGCTGCACGGTCCCGTCCCACCACACGCCGGTCAACTGGGCCGGGCCGGCCGTCGGCAGCCACATCCGGTCCGCTGCCACAGGCTCCTCGACGCCGGTCACCGGATCGATCACCGTCGTCACGGGCACGCCATCGGCGACGCGACTGACCAGGAGCCTGTCACCGAACCAGGAGGCGAACAGCGACCCGTGGTCGGACGTGATCGGTCGCGCCTCCGTGTCACCCGTCTGCCAGACGTACACATCGGGTCCCGTCGAGCCATCTGCCGGGCGAGCGCTGAAGGCGAACCGGGTTCCATCCGCCGAGTAGCCCGAGACCGTGCCGACGACGATCACCCCGTGGGCGATCTCGAGCGTCCCGCCTGGAGATGGGGTGATCTCGACACCCGGGGATGCCGACTCGTCCGGCGACGGCCCGGCCGACCCGGACGGAGTCGCGTTCGCGTCCGGCGTACCGCCAGGCGACGAGCTCGGGCTGACGACGGCGACCGCGGTGGCCGTCGGCGTCAGGGACGGCGTCGGCACCGGCGTCGGCACCGGCGTCGGCACCGGCGTCGGCACCGGCGTCGGCACCGGCGTCGGGGTTGGAACCGGCGTCGCGGACGTGCTCGGCGCCCGCGTGGAGCGAGCGGTCGGCGACGCCGTGGGTGTGGCGGCCGGGGCGCTGGGCGTGATGCGGGCGGTCGGAGACGCGGTCGGGACGGGCGTCGGGGGCTCGACCGTCGGTGTGGGGGTCTGTGCGGCCGGGACGGGGACAACATAGACCCCACCCGCCGCGGCGTCCCGGCCCATCACGACGATGTGGTCCTGGTTCGGCGAGATGATGGCGTCGAAGCTGCCCAGGCCGGCCAGGTCCACGGGAAGCTGGGTCGTGTCGTTCGCCCCCGACGTGCCGCAGGTGGCTGCACCGACGGGGCAGACCTGATCGTATCGACGGGTCGACAGCTCGAGGACGCCGTTCGCACCACGGGTGACGAACTGCACCTGGCCGGCCGTCATCGCGATCGGGGTCGGCACCGGCCCGCCGCTTCCGTCTGCCGGGCTCCCGTGGCCCGGAAACAGGCCCACACCGTTCAACAGGCCGGACCCGACCGCCACCGCGACGACCAGCAATCCGACAACGGGCACGAACGCGAACCGGGCCGGCCGCACGAGACGGCCACGCTGCGGCGCCGGGCGTGCCCGTCGGCCTTCGATCGCCGCCGCCGTTCGCGCCCACAGGTCGCGCGGCGGGAGCGGTGCCGGTGCGCGCATCGCCTGCAGCAGGGTCCGCTGCTCGTCGTATGCGGCCGCGACGGCCCGACAGGCCTCGCAGCCGGTGAGATGCTCGGCAAGCCACGTCGCATCGCCGACGGCCAGGGGCTCGTCCATGCGAACCGCGGCAAGCTCCCGCGCGCGCCCGTGGTCGGCCTCAAGCCGCGACGCCCGTCGCAGGTGCAGCCTCATCGTCGGCTTCCCTTGTCGCGGCCCACGCCAGCCGAGCCTCCGGCCGACGGCGCCGAGCCTCGGCGGGCTTCGGCGACCGCGATCGACTCGCGCTCCTCGGCCAGTGCCTGCCGGAGGCTCTCGCGCGCACGGGTGAGGAGGGCGCGCGCCGCGACGTGGGACACGCCCAGCACGGCGGCAAGCTCGAGGCCGGTCAGGTCGTGGAGCTCCGCCAGGAGCAGGGCGGCACGCTGCCGCTCCGGGATGCGCTCCAGGGCCCGCTGGAGGTCACCGGACAGGCGCGCGTCCATCACCAGGTGCTCTGCTGACGGTGCGGTGCTGCGCACCTCGTCCGCGAGCGGGACGAAGCGCACGATGCGCCGGCGCCGCAGGTCGTCCAGCGCCACCCTGTGTGCGATCTGGTAGAGCCACGCTCGGGCGTTCTCGGGCTTCTGAAGCGAGTCGTACGCCCGGTAGGCCTTCACGAAGGCATCCTGGGTCAGGTCCGCAGCGAGGTCCGGATCCCGCAGCATCCGCAGCAGGTACGCATAGATCTCGTTCTGATGCTTCGCGAACAGGTCTTCGACGAACCTGTACGCCTCGTCCCGGTTCCAGCTCGCGCTCACGACGAGGCCCACCGGCAGATGTCGGCGGTGTTCCAACTCGGGGAGGTCTGCGACCACGGAGGCTCCGGTGCGGGAGATCGGCCGGGCAGGGCGATCAGGAGCGAGGGGCTCCGATCTGCTGTGACGGTGCGCCCCTCGAGCGTGTGACGGCCCGCTCCCCCCGTCACGATCACCGACCAGGGTGTTCCGGTGGACCGCTGCCGGCCGATCCGGTCCGGAGCTCTTCGACCGCGTCCTCGGGCGACACCGGGTTCACCGGCAAGCCCGTGCCGAGCTCGAGGCCCGCAATCTCGCGCAGGCGGGGGTGGATCTCCCAGTGCCAGTGGTACGTGGCGTCCACCTGCTCCTTGAGCGGAGCCGTGTGGAGAACGAGGTTGTATGGCGGGCCATCGAGACTCGCGGCAAGACGGCCGAGGACCTGCCGGAGCGCCTCGGCGGCCGCCGCGACATCGCGATCGGTGGCCCTGACGAAGTCCGCGTCGTGGCGGCGCGGGACGACCCAGACCTCGAACGGAGATCGCGACGCGTACGGCGCGAACGCGACCGCGTGGTCATCGGCATAGAGGAGGTGATCCGGGCGGCGGACCTCCTCGCGGACGAGGCGGCAGTACGGGCACTCGCCTTCGCGGATCAGGTACCTCGCCGACCCCCCGAGCTCCTCGGCGACCCGGTGCGGGATCTGCGGCAGGTCGTAGAGGTCGAGACACAGGTGATTCGTCCGGGCACCCGCCTGGGCGCCCCAGTTCTGGACGACCTGGAGGTACTGCGTCCGATCCGCTGCGCGAGCGACGGCAATCTCGTCACGACAGCGGCGGAGCAGGCCCTCGATCGTGGCGGTCCCAACGGCATGCAGGGGGCGGTGCTCGCCGGGAGGCGCGACCACGGTCCGCCAGGCACCCGCCGCGCGCGCGTCCGCGATCGTGACCTGGGCCACCGACCCTTCCCGCGCGCGCGCTTCCTCCTCGGTCCCCGCCACCGTGAACGCAAAGTCCTTGAGGGTGCGCAGGCGGATCCCCTCGCCCGCGGGGATCCGGCAGTTGAAGCAATCCGCACGGTCGTCGATGGGCGCGGCGGCGAGTGCGAACCTCTCGCGCTCGAACGTGCGATCGATGATCGTCGCGACCCACCAGCCAGTGATCGCATCCTTCCTCAGCTCGAACAGGCCCTGGCTCACGTCTCCTCCAGCCCGCCCGTCACGCCGCGGCCGCGGCCGCGAGCCGCTCGAGTGCCATTCTCTCTGCCGCGGGATCGGCGTGCGGTGGCAGGACGCCGGTGAGACCCCCGCCAAGCCGGGCGGCAAGCGCGGCGGCGAATACGGCCGCAGCCCGCTCAACAGCCTCGGTCGACGGACGTTCCTCGAGCCGGCCGAGCCGGGAGGCGATGGAAGCCGAGCTGAGACCGGGCATCCCGCATGGGTCGATGAGGTCGAAGTCTCGCAGATCCACGTTCACGTTCAGCGCAACGCCGTGGTAGGCGACACCGCGCTCGACGCGGATGCCGAGCGCCCCGATCTTGCGCGGGAGCGGACCATCGGGATCCACCCAGCAGCCCGGATGACCCTCCCGCCGACCCGCCGTGACCCCGAAGACTGCGCACGTATCCGCGAGGGACGCCTCCAGGGCCCGGACGAAGGGGCGAAGGAGCAGATCCCGATCCGCGAGGCGGATGATCGGGTAGGCGACCAGCTGGCCGGGACCGTGGTAGGTCACCTCGCCACCGCGCTCCACACGCAGCAGCTCGATGCCGCGCTCGGCGAGCAGGGCGGGCGAGGCGAGCACATGGGACGCATCCGCCTGGCGTCCGAGCGTCAGCACCGCCGCGTGCTCCAGCAGCAGCAGCTGGTCGCCGATCCAGCCCTCGGAGCGAGCTCGCGCCAGGCGCTTCTGAAGGTCCCACGCGTCACGGTACGCGACGCGTCCCAGCCAACGCGCCGTGAGTGGGACGGGGGTCCCCGCGGCAGCAGATCCGGGCACCACGAGCTCCTGGCGGTCCATGGTCCGCACGATAGCAGGCGTCGCTCACGGGGCCGAGCGCCAGGATGCCGACGTCCACGGGCGAGCACCGGTCATGCGACTGATAGGCTGGCGGCAACCCGACGTCCCCAGCCAGGGACGGCGGGCGAGGGCCCGGGGCGACGGAACCGCTCCGGGCCTGTCTCATCGACACGGTCGCTCGCTGCCCGACCCGGCGGAGCCGGGTCGCTCCGGCCGGCGCAGTGGCGGGAGCCGGGCGCAGGTGGGCGCGGGGCGTCAGCCCCGCAGCGCGAGCGCCCCGAGGGCCGGCAGATGCCGAAGCGACCGGTCGGCCTCGAAACGCACGAGGTGCGGTACCAGGCGGTGGGCTGTGCGGTGGCTCGCGAACCAGATCGGCTTGGGCCACGCGCGGAAGGGCGAGCGAACCACCGTCTTCTGGATGTTCCCGAACATCAGCGGGTTGTGAACGAACCCGGTGCCGGACTGGATATCGGTTCGCGAATGACCAGGGAACGCGCCCCAGGGCGTGACCCCCAGCCCGTACCCGATCGCCGACCAGTGGTTCAGTGACACGGTTCCGTATCGGAGCTCCTCGATCGCCCGCTCGACCAGCGGCCCCGAGACGCCGTCGCGAGCCGTGCGGGGGTCCGCGATCAGGGTCGCATTCAGCGAGCCCCACAGCGTCTCGTTCGCGAACCGGACCGCTCGCTCGAGGTAGGCGGCCAGGTCCGGTGCCTCGATCGCCGTCTCGGCGGTTATCGAGCAGAACGCCTCGATCCGGTAGCACGGGTCACCGACCGCGTCCGGCGAGAGGTCCGGGATCAGCATCCAGGGCAGGCGTCCATCGCGAGCGTCGCCGATCAGCTCGGCCTCCGGATGTGCGCCGAGGAACGCGGCGAACCGCTCCTGCGCGCCCGGGTAGTAGGCGAGGCGGGGCGGTGCCGTCGCGAGCTGCCGACGCACGCGATCCATCAGCGCCGTGCGCTGAGGCCATGCGGCCGGGGTCACGATCACCCGGGATGTCGTGCAGTTGAAGCCGGCATTGTTGATCAGCATCGTCGCGATGTTGTCGGCGTGATAGTCGAGGTCCGCGGCGCTCCAGCGTCCGGGCACCACGATGATCGGGGTCAGGTTGCCCAGCTCCGCCGAGAACGGCTTGCGGAGAACGGGGTCGTCGTCCCGTTTGCGCCGGGCGCCCTCCACCCCGGTCCCGTACACGATCGCCTCATATGTCCGGTCGGATCCCGTCACGTGGAGGTCGTCGATCCCGGCGTGATTGCAGAGGTAGGCCCCTTCTGACGCTCCACCGTGGACGATGCGCAGCACGCCGGCGCGGATGAGCGGCAGCAGCGCCGCCTCGTGGACCTCGGCCAGGTGCGCCATCACGGGGTGCGACTTGCACACGACGACCGCGTTCTCCACGAACAGCTTGTGAAGGATGTCCAGCGGGCCGATCGAGGAGGCGTTGCCCGCGCCGAGGACGAGGCAGACGCGTGATGGACGTGACTCGCGATACGCGGCGGCCATCGTGTCCGGCACGGTCTGGACGGTGACCGAGGGGTCCATCCACACGTCCGCCGTCGTGCCGATGTAGGTCAACCGGTCCCACACGTCGACGGGAAAGACGCGAACGGTGACCTGACCGCCCCGGCGGGTCCGGACCGGCCCCGGCAGGGTCGGCCGCCCGTTACGGGCGATGTCGGCGAGCGCGTCGCGGTGCAGGCGGACCCCGCGCAGGAACAGGTACGGCCCGACGATCCCCTCCTCGGCGGCGGATGGGCCGGCCGGGTCCAGACCCTCGTGCACGGCGGACAGCTCCGTCCAGCGGTCCGCGACGACGGCCGTCGCCCGCAGAACGTCGTCGAGGAGGCGGACACGGGCCGCAGGCGATGTCGCGGCCCAGGAATCGCGGTTGGCGCGAACGTCGCGAACGGCGGCGTCGAGGTCCGGCGTCGAGGTGGGCCCGGGCGGGGACGGTTCGATCACGAGGCCGAGTTTGCCCCAGGCGGGCTCATCGCGTGTGGCGGGAGGCGCCGCCCGACGGCACCCCTGCCGGCAGGGGAACTTCGGGCGGGCACGTCGCGTCTGGCGACCACGACGAGCAACCGCCGATCCAGCGTCGGCGGACCACGAGGAGACGCTTCATGCACGTTCAGCGCCGAATGCCGGCCATCACGCCGCGCCATGCCGCCATCGTCACGCTGGTCCCCCTGCTCCTCGCGGTTGCGGCATGCTCGAGCCAGCCGGGCACCCCTGCCTCTCCCGGTGGGCAGGCCGATGCCGCGCGGCGCACATCAGGCGGAGCCACGGGCGCCCTTGCGATGGGCCCGGCGCTGGCCACCGACGGCACCGCGTCGTCCATGCCCGGCGAGATCGGCGGTGGCACCGGCACGGCTCAGACGGGAACCGGGGTCGCGACGCCGAACACGGCAATCGCCTACCCCTACCCGATCTATGCCGGAACTCCGGGCGTGGCAGCCGACCACACGATCGTCGTGGCCGGAGTCGGCCTGGCATCCGTCAAGGCAGACCTCTCCGACCAGGCAGCTTCCCAGCGGACGGCGCTCGCGGCAGCCCTCGCCGACGCGAAGGCGCAGGCCGATGTCGTCGCCAGGGCGACCGGGGTCTCGATCAGCGGTGTTCTCTCCGTCAGCGTCTCGAGCGGTGGGAGCTACGCCGTGCCGATGGCCGCCGGGACCGAAGGATCCGCTCCTGGCGCACCGGGCGACACCTCCGTTTCCCCGCCCGCCATTGCCCCGACGGTGCCAACCACCGTCTCGCCCTCCACCACGCAGATCCAGGTCTCCGTGACGGTCGCCTACAGCATCGGCTGAGGAGACCGCGCGCCCGTCCGGCTACAGCGTGGGGATCACGATGACGTACTTCCACGCCTTGTCGGGATACGAGCCCTTCATCCGCCACGGGAGGAAGTCGCGGGGCAGGGCGCTGACCTTGACGCTGGTGTCCGGGGGGTCAGAGTAGCCCCAGATCGTCGAGTACCGCGGGTACCAGACATCCTCGATCCGCACCGAGGTCACCGTGAACGCGTCGGTGAACGCCGGATCTGCGGTGGCGGCGAACCCCGACACCACCCATGAGTGCGCGCCGTACCAGACCATCAGACCGGCGGGCCGACCCGTGAGCCGGATCTGCCGGACAGCCACGTGGATGGCAGCCTTGACCGAGTCCTGGACGCTCACCTCGTAGTTCCCATAGCCGAGCTGTCTCAGGGCCGCAGCCCACCCTTCCGGCTCGGCGCCCCCGTCCTTCGCCGCGCTGAGCTTCTTGACCAGCGCCACGATCCGCGCCTGCGTCGCCCGCGTGACGTCCGCGCCGGCGTCCATGATGTTCATCGACGTCTGGACCGCCGCGGACACGCACCACGTGTCCTCGAACTCGCCGACGTAGTCGCCCGCCTGGTACAGATCCATCGAGAACGGGCCGGCCTTCGGGGTTGGCGACAGCGCCGGATCGGGGGTCAGCGTGGCAGACGGGCCGGACGGCGAAGGACTCGGCACGACGCCGGGAATGCCGGGGCTGCCGCCGGGGGCAGCACCCGGGTCGCTGCCGGCGGTGGGCAAGGGGTTGACGCGAGCCCACGGCGTCACCTGGGGCACCACGGTCAGTGAGGCGCCGGACCCGATGGCCGCGTTCGTCGCATAGATCGTGCCCGCGGCGACCACGACCAGGACGGCTGCCGCAACGCCCCGACCCAGCACGCGCTGGGGCATCGGCAGGATGCGACCCGCGCCGCTCGATCCCGGCCGCCCGATGATGGCGACCCGAGGACCGAGCGCGACCGCCAGCAGACCGACCTTGAGCGCCATCCCGGCGGCAAACCCTGCGGGGATCGCCGTCAGCCCGATCGTCGGCGCCAGCGCCTGCGCGACGACCACCGTCATCGCAAACCCCGCGACCGAGGCAACAGTCGGCAACAGCGTGTTGTGGGTCGCGTAGATGGCGCGGCTGAGGAGGTGCGTGAGGCTCTCCAGCGGCACGGCGAAGGCAAACACGGCGAGGATGCCGGCGGTCCGGGCAACCGCGACCTCATCGAACGCGCCGCCACCGAGCAGGATGCGGATGATCGTGGCGCTGATGAAGAACAGCACGATCGAGCCCACGACGGTGATCGCGGTGATCGAGGCGAAGTTCGTCCCGAAGGTCCGGATGAACCCGCGCCGGTCGCCGCGGGCGAACTGATCGGAGAGGATAGGAAAGGCGGCGATCGCGAACGACATCCCGATCAGGCTGACCGGCACGCTCTCGAAGTTCCGGGCGAAGCTCAGCGAGCTCACGCTGCCCGGCTCCAGCGTGGACGCGAGCGCAGTAAAGAACAGGAATGTCAGGGGCTCGATCGGCTGACTGACCATCTTGGGGACCATGAGCCGGGCGAACTCGCCGATGCCCTTCCCTCTCAGGCTGAACCTCGGACGCGGTCGAAATGGCGTCCGGTAGATCCCGACCAACCGGATCCCGAGGTGCGCCAGAGCTCCTGCCAGCGCCCCGCCGGCGGCCGCGTAGATCCCGTAGGTCGGTGCGAGCAGGAGCGTGCCGGCCACGATCCCGCCGTTGTACATGAGCGGCGCGAGGCCGTACCACACGAATTTCTGTTCGGCGACGAGGATCTCGCCCAGCACGATGGAGGCCGCGAAGATGACCGGGGTCACGCACATCAAGCGGAAGAGGTTGACGTACAGGTCGCGCTGTCCCGCCTGGAACCCGGGCACGATGAGGTCGATCGTCTGGGGCGCCAGCACGAACAGCAGCGCCGACGCGACGCTCATGACGATGACCGCCCAGGTGAGGATGGTCCGGCCGAAGGCCCGTGCGTCCTCGAGCGCCGCGGCGCGCAACCCCGTGAACAGCGGGACGAACGGGGCGATCAGACCGCCGGCGACGAGCACGTCCAGGGCGAGCTCCGGCAGCACGAACGCCGCGTTGTACGCATCGAGGTCGCCGCCGGCACCGAACGACCGTGCGAAGGCCCGGTCCCGGACGAGGCCCATCAGGTACCCGGAGAACGTGAGGACGGAGAGCAGGATCGCTCCCCTCGGGAGCAGTCCGGATGCGAGGAGGCGGCCGCGCGAGACGATGGAGCTGCGGCTCACGTTGGTTGGCTCGCCGGGGAGGAGGGGTGGCATCGAGCTCGCGGATCGCCGTGCGGGGTGGGCAGATGCTGATGACGATCGTCACAGGCATGGTGCGCCGCTGGCCAGATCGCGCAACCACTACCATCGTCATGATGCGAACCCAGCGGATCCCGGTTGCCGGCGGCGTGGAGCTCGCGGTCGACGTCTGGGCGCCGGTGGCGGCGGATGGGCCGGCCCTCCTGCTCGCTCACGGCCTGGCCTCGAACGCCAGGACGTGGGATGGCGTGGCGGCCCGGCTCGTCGCCAGTGGCCATCCGGCGGCCACCGTGGACCTCCGGGGGCATGGGCGGTCGTCGAAGCCGGACGGACCATACGACGTGCCGACGGTCGCCGACGACCTCGCGGAGCTCATCGAGCGGCTGGGGCTCGACCGCCCCATCGTGGCCGGGCAATCCTGGGGCGGCAACGTGGCCGTCGAGCTGGCGTATCGCCACCCCGGCGCGATCCGCGGGATCGTGTGCGTGGACGGCGGGTGGCTGGAGCCCAGCCGCCGGTTCCCCGACTGGGACGCCTGCGTGCGGGCCCTTGCCCCGCCGAGGCTTGCTGGCCGCCGGTTCGAGGAGATCGACGGGTATATCCGATCGGCGCACAGCGACTGGCCCGAGACTGGGATCCAGGGCACGCTCGCCAACTTCGAGCTGCGGCCCGACGGCACGATCGCCCCGTGGCTGACATTCGACCGCCATCTTTCGGTGCTGCGCGGGCTCTGGGAGCACCGCCCGTCCGCGCGGTATCCGGATCTCGCAATCCCGGTGCTCCTGGTCCCGGTCGACGGTGGCGAGCCCGGGGGAACGGAGCGCAAGCGCGAGGACATCAGTGGGGCTGCCGCGCTGATCCCCAACGCCCGCGTCCGGTGGTTCCACGGCGATCACGACATCCATGCGCAGCGTCCGGACGAACTTGCAGACGTGATCCATGGCATGACGGTTGACGGGTTCTTCGGATGAGGGGTCCGCGGGTCCTGGCGATCATGGGCTCCGGCGAGATCGCGCCCACGATGGCCAAGGTCCACCGCGAGCTGTTCTCGCGCTTCGGGCCGGAGCCTGTTCCGGCCACGATTCTCGACACCCCGTACGGGTTCCAGGAGAATGCCGACGAGCTGAGCGCGAGGACCGTGCGGTTCTTCGAGGACAGCGTCGGTCGGCCGGTGACCGTCGCCTCCTACCGGTCCCGGGACGTGGACGCGGTCACCGCCGCCACCGCCCTGGCGCGGATCCGCGAGGCGCGTTACCTCATGGCGGGGCCGGGCAGCCCCAGCTACGCGCTTCGTCAGTGGACCGACGGTCCGATCCCGATGGCGCTCGCCGACGGGCTCCGAAGCGGCGGAATCCTGACCATGGCCAGCGCGGCGGCACTCACCCTGGGCGTGGTCACCATCCCCGTCTACGAGATCTACAAGGTGGGATCGGATCCGACCTGGATGGCCGGGCTCGACCTGCTCGGACCCGCGACCGGTCTGCGCGCGGCGGTCGTCCCGCACTACGACAATGCCGAGGGCGGCAACCACGACACCCGCTTCTGCTACATGGGCGAACGCCGGCTGCGGATGCTCGAGGGCCAGCTGCCTCCCGAGACCTTCGTGCTGGGCGTGGACAGCCACACCGCGCTCGTGCTCGATCTCGATCGCCGGACCGCGTCCGTGTCGGGCCTCGGCGGGGTCACCGTGCGCGTCGACGGCCGGTCCATGGTCTTCCCCAGCGGCAGCGAGACCGGCATCGACGCACTGGCCGAGGCGGCGCGCGCGCTGGCCGCGGGCGAGGCCGTCGCAGCCGAGTGGGAGTCGCGATCCGATGAGCGCGCCGGATCTGCCGGGCACGGCCGGGCGCCCCGCGCGGCCGGACCGCTGCCGGACGAGGCCGCGGACCTGGAGGGGGCATTCATCGCGGCCTTGGGCCACGGCGACACCCGGGCCGCCGTCGCGGCTCTCCTCGACCTCGACTCGGCGATCGAGGCCCGGATCCGCGCGGGTGAGGACAGCCCGGACCTCGACAATGCCAGCTCCACCTTCCGGGCGCTCATCGTTCGGCTTGGCGAGGCAGCCGGGACGGGCGGCGTGGATCCGGGCGCCATCGTCGGTCCATTCGTGGAGGCGCTCCTGACATTGCGCGCCCGGGCGAGGGAGACCCGCGACTTCGCCACTGCCGACCTGATCCGCGAGCAGCTGGGCAACGCCGGGGTCGAGGTCCGCGACGGCGCGGACGAGTCGAGCTGGGTACTGGGCGAGCGACCACCGGTGACCTGACCGGGCCCGACCAGACGGTCGCTCCCCGTCGGCGCCGACCGCGTGTCAACGGTGGCCGTCGGTGGACCGTCGACGGCTGTCCCTGTCGACTATCCTGGGTTGGCGACGGTGATCCAGTCGATCTGGATGTCCTCGGTCCCTGTCGTGCCGCTCGGGCACCCGCCGCCCGAGCACTCCTCCTGCAGAACCACGTGCTTGAGCGTGTCCGGCAGGGTGGTCGAGGTGCCCGCGTAGGTCCAGGCCGTCTTGCCGTCGACGGCGACGGTCACGACGTGATTGCGCCGGGTCGTCTGGATGGTGTGCCACGCGGTGACGTTGAAGCCGTAGGTCGGTGAGGCCACCTGCGAATCTCTGCTGGACGCGCTGTAGTGGAGGTAGGTGTTAACCCCGGACGACCAGTTGCCCTCGACGTAGTCCTCCTCGCCTCCTGCCGGCCAGGAGGCGTCGTTGTCCGGCCAGCGCATCGGGATGATGAAGTGGCTGTGGAAGCCGGGCCCGGGCACGACCCGGAAGCGGACGGTGACCTGCTGATCGACGGAGCTGTATCCGTGGAGCGACACGCCACCCGCGTACCAGTGGGTGCCGTTGCAGGTGGAGGCCTCGTACCCCAGGACCAGGTGGAGGTAGCCACCCGCCACGGTCGCATGGGACGGTGATGCGCAGCCCTGGCTCGAGCCGTAGGGGCCATCGTAGGCAACCCAGTGGCTCGGCAGGCCGCCGGCATTGAACTGGTCGTTGACGACGGTGACCCAGCCCGTCGCCGGCGGCGGCGTGGGGGTGGGTGCCGGTGTCGGCCGCGGGGTGGGTGCCGGTGTCGGCCGCGGGGTGGGTGCCGGTGTCGGCCGCGGGGTGGGTCCGGGCGTGGGCGCCGTGGTCGGCCACGGGGTCGCGAACAACGTCGGCACGGGTGCGGGTGTCCAGAGCGGCGACGACGTCGCCTTCAGGATTGTCGTCGGGGTGCTCGGACCGGGACTGGCCGTCTGGGTCCCCGCCGTTCCGGCAGGTGGCACCGAGGCCGCGGCAGGGGGTTCAGACCCGGAGGCGTCAGGGGCATGGGTATCGGCTGATCCCGGACGTGCCGTAGGCGTCGCCTGAACGCCGGGCGCAGATGTCACCCGAGGCCCCCCGGATCTGCCCCCGTTCGCGCCTGGCACCGTGATGGCGGCCTGCGGAGCGCTGCCCGATGCGGTTGCGCGAGCGTCGGCGACGCGCGCCCAGGTTCCCGCCACGGGGATGGCGAATGCAAGTGTGATCAGCAGCACCGTCACGGTGCGGACGCTGCGAGCCACCGTCAATCGGCTCGCGTGGCTCGTCGACATGGGCCGCATGCCAGAGGGGCCGGCGGCACCGTCTCTTGTCATCGCATCGCATCCTTCGGGCAGACCACAGGCGGTCAGCGGTCTGGGCCCGAGCCGAGCAACACCGGGGCCGCAGCCCGCGCGGGTGGGTTCGGACGGTGGACGCCAGGACCTCCGCAGCAGGACTCCTGCTGATCCCGACTATCGCGGCTGCGCATGCGGGGACCAAGACCTCGATCGTCCCGCCGCGAGGAACCCGGACGGCGGCTGCGACCGACTCCGCCTGGTCAAGCAGGGGCCAGACCGGTCCGGTCTTGTGCTGTCCAGCCCAGTACGAGGGTCACGCGACGACGATCACCCGCTGCTGACTCAAAGACGGTCTCCCGGGCACCAAAAGGCGAGATCCACTCAGCGGAGACCGCTGAGTGGATCCAGACATTCGCTTGGGCGCCGGCGTGGCCGGGCATGTTCCAGCTGGGAGGGGAGCGTCGGACGGTCGGCCGCCTTCCGCTCCCCTATACGATCACGGCCCGACGGCGTAGGGGACGAGAGCGCTCATCACGGCGTCGGACACGACCCCCGCGGAGCCGAGCACGATGATCTTGGCGGGCTTGAGCCGGGTGAGCTCGGTGGCGGTGGCGGTGTTGATGGCCCCGGTGGGAGCGACCAGGAGCACGGGACCCTTGATCGTGCCCGCGGCGGCGGCACCCGCGAGGGCGTCGGGGAAGTTGAACGCGGTCGCGATGTAGGCGACGCCGACGCCCGGGCTGAAGGTGTTGGCGCTGATGGCGGCTGCGGTGGCGAACCGGTCGGCACCCCAGTAGCGGGTGACGGTGTGGGTGGTGGCATAGGGGACGAGAGCGGTCTTGACCGCCTCGGACACGACCCCCGCGGAGCCGAGCACGATGATCCGTGGCGGGCTTGAGCCGGGTGAGCTCGGTGGCGGTGGCGGTGTTGATGGCCCCGGTGGGAGCGACCAGGAGCACCGGACCCTTGATCGTGCCCGCGGCGGCGGCACCCGCGAGGGCGTCGGGGAAGTTGAACGCGGTCGCGATGTAGGCGACGCCGACGCCCGGGCTGAAGGTGTTGGCGCTGATGGCGGCTGCGGTGGCGAACCGGTCGGCACCCCAGTAGCGGGTGACGGTGTGGGTGGTGGCATAGGGGACGAGAGCGGTCTTGACCGCCTCGGACACGACCCCCGCGGAGCCGAGCACGATGATCGTGGCGGGCTTGAGCCGGGTGAGCTCGGTGGCGGTGGCGGTGTTGATGGCCCCGGTGGGAGCGACCAGGAGCACGGGACCCTTGATCGTGCCCGCGGCGGCGGCACCCGCGAGGGCGTCGGGGAAGTTGAACGCGGTCGCGATGTAGGCGACGCCGACGCCCGGGCTGAAGGTGTTGGCGCTGATGGCGGCTGCGGTGGCGAACCGGTCGGCACCCCAGTAGCGGGTGACGTTCGGTGACGGCGTGACCGCGACCGAGGCGGCCGAGGCGGGACCGGCGCCGAGGGCGTTGGTGGCCCGCACGGTGAACGTGTAGCTCGTGCCGTTGGTGAGGCCCGCCACGGTGCACGTGGTGGTGGTCGTCGTGGTGCAGGTCTTGCCGCCGGGGCTGCTGGTGGCGGTGTACCCGGTGATCGGGGAGCCGTTGGCGGCAGCCGCGGTCCAGGCGATGACCGCCGACAGGTTACCCGGGGCGGCGGTGACACCGGTGGGGGCACCCGGGACGGCAGCCGGGGTCACGCTGTTGGAGGCCCCCGACTGGGGTCCGGTGCCGACGACGTTGGTGGCGGCGACCTTGAACGTGTAGCTGGTGCCGTTGGTGAGACCGGTGACGGTGGTCGTGAGGACGTTGGCCACGACCTTGGGGGTCTGGGCGGTGGCGCCGATGTAGGGGGTCACGGTGTACCCGGTGATCGCCGAGCCGTTGGCGGCAGCCGCGGTCCAGGCGATGACCGCCGACAGGTTACCCGGGGCGGCGGTGACACCGGTGGGGGCACCCGGGACGGCAGCCGGGGTCACGCTGTTGGAGGCCCCCGACTGGGGTCCGGTGCCGACGACGTTGGTGGCGGCGACCTTGAACGTGTAGCTGGTGCCGTTGGTGAGACCGGTGACGGTGGTCGTGAGGACGTTGGCCACGACCTTGGGGGTCTGGGCGGTGGCGCCGATGTAGGGGGTCACGGTGTACCCGGTGATCGCCGAGCCGCCGTCGGAGGCGGGAGCGGTCCAGGCATGATCGCCGACAGGTTACCCGGGGCGGCGGTGACATCGGTGGGGGCACCCGGGACGGCAGCCGGGGTCACGGCGTTGGAGGCCCCCGACTGGGGTCCGGTGCCGACGACGTTGGTGGCGGCGACCTTGAACGTGTAGCTGGTGCCGTTGGTGAGACCGGTGACGGTGGTCGTGAGGACGTTGGCCACGACCTTGGGGGTCTGGGCGGTGGCGCCGATGTAGGGGGTCACGGTGTACCCGGTGATCGCCGAGCCGCCGTCGGAGGCGGGAGCGGTCCAGGTCACGGTCGCCGATGTGTCACCCCGGGTCGCGGTGCCGATCGTCGGGGCACCCGGGACGGCCGAAGTGACTGTCGAATCCTGGCCGGAATCGAGGCATGCGGTCGAGACCGGATTGTTGTTCGAATCGCCGCTGTAGCTTGCGATCCAGTGGTAGGTGCCCGCACTGGACGGAACGAAGCTGCCGGAGTCGTAGGTGCCGATTGAGGTGGCCTGGAAGTCGGCGAAGTGGACGGTCAGTGGGAGATTGGCGTTGCCGTACGAGGACAGGTTGACGTGGCCGGCTCCCTGAAGAGCCCCGGCCGGGTTCGTGTCCGTATAGGTGACATTCCATGCAGACGGCTCGGCCGTCCCGTCCAGCCAGACCTTCAGTCTCAGCGTGACCGACGTTGAGCCGATCGCCTGGCCCCGGATCCAGTAGTACGAGCTCGTGTTCTGGGTGAGGCCGGTGCTGGTGTCAGATCCGAGGGTGACATCGGTACCCTGGCCGCCCTCGCGCTTTGCGATGTATGCCTCGAGCGTGGTCTGATCGGCCGGCTGGGACAGGGCGAACTCGTAGTCGTCGTTCCGGGTATCGCTGGCCACATCCGACCGGAGAATGATCCGCGCTCGGTTCTCGGCCATAACGCCCGCGCCCGTGCCCTTGTCAAACTGGACACGGACCTTCGCGTCCACGTCCCGGATAGTGCCGGGAAGGCCGGCCAGCGCGGTGTTGCCGAGCGTGGCTGTCGTCTGCATCCCAAAGCCGGTCAGGCTGGTCGAGAACGCGGTGGCATACTCCGCGCCCGTCGCGGACCACGTACCCCCGGTGTCCGCGACCCCCCACGAGGTTGCACTGTCGCGACCGAAGGCGTCCGCGGCGAACACTGACGTGCCGACCGTCGCGCCGGTCGGCGCAGGCGTCAGCGGGGTGGAGCAGGTGGTGTCGCCGGGTGCGAAGACCTGGAACGACATCGTGCCCGTCAGGTTTCCGCTCCCACCGGACAGGTAGGCCGTGTCATGGATCGCGTTCCCGAGCGAAACCGGTCCAGACGCCGCGGCCGTGAGTGTTGGAGTGGCAAGAGCCGCCAGGGCCACACCCCCCGGGGTGGCAATGGGGACCATCGTCCCGATGACGAGGGCAGTCCCGAGCAGGGCCATCTGCCTCCGAATCCCATAATTGACAGTTCGCGAGAATCTCACGTCGATTTCCCCTCCACGCTTCGCGGATACAGCCAAGTACGAAGCCCGTACAGGACGAGACACAACTCACGTATTGGCTTGAGACCTGCAGCTCGTGCCACGACTGAGCACGGCTGCGGCCGAATAAGAGCCAGCCGAGTGTACCCGTCGCGAGCCGGAATTGGTACCACCCGCGAGGGCCGACACGCCCGATTCTGGGGTTCGTCTACACTTGGCGGTGCGCCGTCGCACCGATGCGCTTGCGGTTGGCAAGCGATCCACACCACTCGCAACCTGTGCGCCGGAACCGGGACAGTCCGGCCCTGCGGAGAGCGGGGACGGCAGCATGCACGTCACGGACCCGGAGATCGACGTGGATGGGCCGGGCCGGGTACGCTGCGGCCGCCGTCGCATGTCCACATCTGCTCGGACCTGCGCTTGCATCTGTCGGGCCCCGATGGACAACGCGCTGGTCCCACCCGGGACGGCCGATTAGCTTGAGAGACGAAGCATGCGTATCGAGGGTCGCCACACCGCCGGTCATGTCCCCGCCGCAGTGCTGGTGACCTTCGTTGTTGGCATCCTCGTCGGCGGCATGCTGGGCGTCGCAACCAGCGCGGTCCGCAGCAGCCATGACCTGCCCAGCGGAGCGCCCGCTGGGCAGCCGGGATTTGCCGCCATCGAGGGCGTGACATTGGTGCCAAGCTCGCCCCCGGACTCGACCAGTCAGGTCTCACAGGCCCCCGTTCCCCAGCTGCCGTCGGCCTTGCCTTCGGCAGGGACGAAGGTGCACGCGTCCACCGTGACATCCGACCTTCGCCTGACCCCCGGCCCGACGGCCAGCCCTGCATCGCGGCCGACCCCGCCCAACGCCACCCCGCGGCCGACCCCGGCGCCCACCGCGACCCCGAAGCCGGCGCCGACGCCGGGACCCACTCCGGCCCCAGCGACCGGCTGGGTCACGGTCGTGAACGACCAGTTCAACTCGGGCGGCCTGTCCGGACACTGGTCGCCCTACGATGGTTCGTACGGCTCCAGCCCGGGCTGCGCCACACCGTCCCACGCGACGGTGTCGGGTGGCTATCTCCACCTGCTCCTGGGCTACGAATCGACGGGGAGCTGCGGCGCGGGCTGGTATAGCGGCGGCGTTTCGCTCAGCGGCTTCAGCTCGGTCGACCAGCAGGTCACGGTGCGCTTCCGCGTCGTCCGCACCGGGGTCGCCGGCCACTTCATCATCCCGATGCGCTGGCCGGACAACGACGCCTCCTGGCCGGCCGGGGGTGAGGAGGATTACTGCGAGACCGATGTGACCAGCGGCTGCGACACGTACCTCCACTACAGCAGCAGCGACCGCCAGGTCGCCGCGAGCCACACCGTCGCCCTCAGCGCCTGGCACGTCATCCGCACCGAGCGGCGCAACCACGTCGTCCGGTTCTACGTGGACAACATGGCAACGCCGGCCTGGACCTACACGGGCACCGCGACGACGCTGCCGGACACGCTCAAGCACGTTGTGCTCCAGCAGGAATGCCAGTCTTCCTGCCCCAGCGGCACCACGGGGACGGAGGACATCCAGATCGACTGGATCACGGTCGCAAACCCGGGCTAGTGTGCCGAGTTGGAGATTCGCGCACAATACTTGGCGAGCGAATCGAGGATCTGGTCGGCCGTCTTCAGCCACACGAAGGGCCGCGGGTTCTCGTTCCAGGTGGCGATCCAGGCGCGGATGTCGCGCTCGAGGCCGGGCACGCTCGTGTGGGCGCCGCGCTTGATCTTCTTCGCCGTCAACTCGGCGAACCAGCGCTCGACGAGGTTGAGCCAGGACGCCCCGGTCGGGGTGAAGTGGAGGTGGAAGCGTGGGTGGCGAAGCAGCCAGCGCTTGATCGCCGGGGTCTTGTGGGTGGCGTAGTTGTCGAGGACGAGGTGGACGGCCAGGTCGGCGGGCACCTCGGCGTCGATCCGTTCGAGGAACGCCCGAAACTCGCTCGCCCGGTGGCGCCTGCGGAGCGAGCCGATCACCGCGCCGCTGACGGTGTTGAGCGCGGCGAACAGGCTGGTGGTGCCGTGGCGCACGTAGTCGTGACTGCGCCGCTCGGGCGTGCCCAGCAGCATCGGCAGGATCGGCTGGAAGCGGTTGAGCGCCTGGATCTGGGACTTCTCGTCGACGCACAGCACGACCGCCCGTTCGGGCGGGTCGAGGTACAGCCCGACCACGTCGCGGACCTTCTCGACGAACAGCGGATCGGTGCTGAGCTTGAAGCTCTCGGTCCGGTGGGGCTGCAGCCCGAAGGCTCGCCAGATCAGGCTGATCGACGTCTGGCTCATGCCCATCGCCTTGGCCATCGAGCGGGTCGACCAGTGGGTCGCGTCGGACGGCTTCGCCTCCAAGGTCTTCACGATCACCGCCTCGACCATGTCGTCGGTGACCGTCCGCGGGGCGCCGGGGCGGGGCTCGTCGAACAGGCCGTCGAGACGACGGGCAACGAACCGCCGCCGCCACTTGCCGACCGTCGCCGGGGCGACCCCGAGTTCCTCGGCCACCGCGACATTCGCGGAGCCCGCGGCCGACGACAGGATGATCCGGGCCCGCAGCGCCATCGCCTGGGCGCTCGTCCGCCGACGGGCGAGGCGCTCGAGCGCGTGCCGCTCCTCATCGGCCAGCGACAGCTCAGCCTTCGGGCGTCCCCGCGGGCCGGCCGGAGATGAGCTCGTCACCATACGCGGAGCATACCACTTCTATCACGAACTAGCAACTCAGGTCACTAGTGCCTTGATTCATAATGCTCGGTAGGTAATCGCACTCCCCGGTCCAGCCGATCGAAGCGCAGGAGGTGGCGATGGCCCGCCGGGCCGAACTCTTCGTCCGTGAGTTGAGCGACGGGGAGGCGGCCCACCTCCTCCAGTTGTCCAGGCGAGGCTCGAACGCGGTGGTCCGTCACCGGGCGATGCTCCTGTTCGCCTCGTACCAGGGCCAGAGCGTCGGCCAGATCAGCCTGATGTTCCAGGCCAGCGCGACGCATGTGGCCGCCCTCATCCACGCCTACAACGAGCAGGGGTTTCCGGCCCTGGACCCTCGGTGGGGCGGGGGCCGACCACGCCGGATCGATCTCGACGAACGGACCGAGATCGTGAAGGTGGCCCTCGCCCGTCCGGCTGACCGGGGCGAGCCGTTCACGCGCTGGAGCCTGACCAAGCTCCGGGCCCACCTGGTCCGGTCCCGGGTCGTGCCGGCGATCAGCCGCAGCCAGCTGTGGCGGATCCTGCACGAGGCCGGTGTCCGCTTCACCCGCCACAAGACCTGGAAGGCGTCGCCCGATCCCGAGTTCGAGACCAAGAAGAACAGGATCCTCGACCTGTATGCCCATCCACCGGCAGGTGCCCGGGTGTTGTGCCTCGACGAGTTCGGCCCGCTCAACCTCCAGCCGCGGCTCGGGCACGGCTGGCATCCGGTCGGCGAGCCGGCCCGCTTCCGGGCGACGTACAAGCGGACGGCGGGCGTTCGCCAGCTCGTGGCCGCCTACGACCCGGCCACGGGCGCCCTGTACGGGCACCTGCACGACCGCAAGACCTGGCGCGAGATCCGGGAGCTCCTGCGCTCGCTGCGGGCCCGCTTTGACGAGCACCTGATCGTCGTCCTCGACAACTTCAGCCCGCACAAGAAGCGCGAGCTTCAGGCGTGGGTCGCCGACCACGACATCGAGCTCGTGTTCACGCCGACCTATTCGAGCTGGCTCAACCTCATCGAGTGCCAGTTCCAGGCGCTCCGCTCATTCGTCCTCAACGGTTCCGACTATCCGAGCCATGCCGAGCAGGACGCCGCGATCCGAGCCTGCCTGCGCTGGCACAACCGGAACGCGCGACCGGCCAAGGCCTGGCGCCTCAACGCCGAGGTCCACCATCCGCTCCCCGACGTTGCGGCATGAGGCACTAGGCGATCACAGCGAGCCGCGCCGAGGTGAACTCCAGCGCCTCGCCGGCGCGGATCGGCTAGTCGACGCTCTGCTCAGCCTGCGCCGGGACCGCAAGTCGACCCGCACCGACGGGAACCGACATCTGCCCGGCGGCCTCGAACGGGAAGCCGTGCGGGCGGGCGAGGATGGTTGCCCGCGACCGATCGCGGCGGCGCTCCGAGAGGATCGTCTTCAGGACCCGCCAGCCGTCACGGACGACGTTTAGATTCGACACGCCGCTGCGGCGCGGGGCTTCAAAGCTGGGAACCTCATCCACCCGGAGCCCGTGATGGATCGCGCGCAGGAAGAGCTGCGTCTCGATCTCGAACCCGATGGCGGTGAGCCCCAGGCTCGCGATGACGGTGCGGCGGAAGGCGGCATAGCCGTAGCACAGCTCCGAGCACGAGGACCCGAACATGGAATTCGCCACCGCCAGCAGCACCCGATTGCCGAGCATCCGCAGGATGGAGATGTCGGCGCTTCCGCCCCCGGCCATGAATCGCGAACCCTTGACGAGATCGCTGCCCTGGTTGAGCTGATCGATGAACGACGGGATCTCCGCGGGGTCCATGCTGCCGTCCGCGTCGATCATGACCACGTAGTCGCCCGTCGCCGCTGCAAAGCCGGCGCGCAGCGCCGCCCCCTTGCCCGGCTGCTCGTCCTGGACCACGACGACATCGGGCCAGAGGGCACGAGCGACTTCGATCGTCGCATCGTCCGAGCTTCCGTCCACCAGGACCAGCTCGTCGACGAGCGGCGGCAGACGGCCGATCACCCAGCCGATGTTCTTCGCCTCGTTCTTCGCCGGAATCACCACGGTGATGCGAGGGCGCGATTCGTCCAAGCTGATGGCTACCTCCCCCGAGCCAGCGTCTACCGGGATACCGAATATCGGATTCATAGGTGCCCTCCCCGTTGCGCGCAGGGTGCCATGCAGCAAGCACCACGGGACGCCCACATCGGAGGTCTCGGAGTCTCGCCGGCGATCGGCCCTCTCCCCCGTTGGTGCGACCAGCGCCGGTATAGATCCGGCGCGTCGGCCAACGGCGATTCCCTGTCACTTCCGCCGAATGCGGAGATTGATAAATGCCCCGCGATAGTACCTTCGGCCCGGGCCATCGGCAATAGGGTCAGGGCCATTCTGGCCGGAAGTTCGGTCAGATCCGGTGCGCCCGGGCACCATGCTCAGGCGCCACCGCCGCCGTGGTCATCCGTGCTGTCCTGAACGGGCGCCGCATCCGGAGCCCGGGCATGGAGGCTGAGGTGGGCCTGCTGGCGACCTCCTCCCCTGGGACGTCGAGGCTTGCGATCAGCCGGCGGCCGACCGCGGCCGGAGATGGCCGGCGGCGAGGCATCATCGGCGATGGTCCATGGCAACGTCAGCAATGCATCACCAAGGGAGGTCACCGGCACCTCGAGCGGGGTCTCGGGTTCGAGTGGGCGTCCAAGTCCGATCCGTTGGGCTACCCGATCGGCGGCGATGCCGGCAACGGTGATCCCCACGAGGATCATCAGGCCGCTCTCCGGCGCCCAGATGCCGTAGTACAAGAGGAAGCCACCAACAAGACCAGCGAGCGCGATGCTGGTCGCGACGGCGAGCACCAGCTCGGCAAGTGGCTCCTCCAGCCTCAGGATCCTGACCACGGACATGCCGGGGCAGGTGAGAGCGAAGAACAGGATCACAGCGGGCCGTACCGGGCTGCCGGAGCCGGTCAGGACCAGCACCGTGGCCGCAAGTGTGGCCACCAGGATGACGACCAGCCACGCCTCCACCCAGACGGCCGAGCCTGGCAGCGCGGCTTTGACCGAGTGCCGTCCGGCGGCCGGAGCAGCGCCATCGACCCGGTCGTACCCCCCACCGGCACCGCCGTTCCCCGGGGGTTCAGAGGGAGGGGGGACGACCACCCCGCGGGCGTCTGGCATAATCCTCAAACCTCTGGTGGCCGTCATCAAGTCGTAATCGTTCGAGTCGCGCGATCCGGACGATGCCTGCCGCCCTTCCAAGGTCCAGCGACCGGCCTGGAGCATGGAGCCCAGTTGTGCCTGCAGCGGTTTCGCTCGCCTCGGTCGTGGTCTGCGCCTACACGCTGGAGCGTTGGGCCGATATCGTGGCAGCCCTCGATTCCGTCCACGCGCAGGAGCCTCGTGCCTACGAGGTCATCCTCGTCGTCGATCATAACCCGGAGCTCCTGGTCAGAGCCCGTGCCGAGCTGTCCGGCGTGACGATCGTCGAGAACTCCGGCCCACGCGGCCTGTCCGGCGCGCGCAACAGCGGGGTGGCGGTCGCCTCGGGCGGCATCGTCGCCTTCCTCGATGATGACGCCGCCGCGCAGCCGGGATGGCTGGCCGGGCTCTGCGAGCCCTTTGCGGACGCCGCCGTCCTCGGCACCGGGGGACGAGCGGACGCAGCCTGGGACACCGGCCGCCCGGCTTGGTTCCCCGTCGAGTTCGACTGGGTGGTCGGTTGCTCGTATCGGGGGATGCCCACGGTCGAGGCAACGGTCCGCAACCCGCTCGGCTGCAGCATGGCCTTCCGCCGCTCGGTGTTCGAGGCTGTCGGAGGCTTCCGCCCCGAGGTGGGGCGGCTCGGCAAGCATCCAGCCGGCTGCGAGGAGACCGAGCTGTGCATCCGGGCGGTCCAGGCCGACCCCGGGGGCCGGATCGTCTACGTCCCGACGTCCGCCGTCCGCCATCGGGTGCCCGCGAGCCGGACACGGTGGGCATACTTCCGCTCACGGTGCTTCGCGGAGGGCCAGTCCAAGGCGATCGTTGCCGCCCTTGCGGGGAGCCGGTCCGGCCTGTCAGCCGAACGTTCCTACACCCTGCGTGTCCTGCCGCGCGCCGTTGGCGCCGGCCTCCTCGGGCCGATCCATGGGGATCGCTGGGGTCCCGCCCGGGCGGCCGCGATCACGTTCGGTCTGGTCGCCACAACGCTCGGGTACGTCATAGGACTCCTGGCCAGACGGTCGGGCCGGGCGGCAAGCCTGGATCTGGGCCCGATCCCGATCCCGCCGCCGGGCGGGTCGACCTAGGATGACGGCGAACCCGGCTCCCGCTGCGTCTGCCACGACGTCGGAGCTCGAACCTCCCGTGCGGACCCTCGAGGTTGAGCTCTCGGGGTCGGTCGACGACATCGACGACCAGAACCCGCACGGCGGCCGCTATGGCTGGGCCGTGGCGCTCGTTCGGCTCCATGGGGCGCCGCTCGGGTCCATCGTCATGGCAGTCCCCGATGGCGGTGTGTCGGGCGAGGCCATTCGCAGTCTGGCTGAGACCCGACTGGCCCGGGAGATCGCCGAGCACGTCGCCGATGACGGCCCCGCCCCGGAGACCGAGCCGGCGTGCACCGCGTCGCTGGCTCGCTTCCTTACAACGGCTCCCCCGCTGTCCGTCGTCGTGGCCAGCCGGGATCGGCCCGAGCAGGTCACGTCCTGCGTGAGCGCCATCCTCGCCACGCGCTATCCGGGTCTCGAGGTGATCGTGGTCGACAACGCACCGTCATCGGATGCGACGGCCCGCCTGATCGCCGAGCGCTTCGCGGGGCGGCCCGAGGTCCGCTACCTGCGGGAGGATCGCCCCGGCACGTCGCGGGCACGCAACCGGGGCCTGCGGGCCGTCACCTCCGAGCTCGTGGCCTTTGCCGACGACGACGTCCTGGTCGACGCCGGCTGGGCCGCTGCGCTCGTCCGGCCGATGGCGGATGACCCGCGCGTCGGCTGCGTCACGGGGCTGATCGTGGCCGCAGAGCTCGAGACCAGCGCACAGCTCTGGATCGAGGAGTACGGCGGGTTCGCCAAGGGCTACCGGCAGCTCGTCCACGAGCTCGCCGCCAGCGAGGCCGAGCCCCCGCTGTTCCCGTACGCGGCGGGCGCGCTGGGCACCGGCGCCACCATGGCCTTTCGGACCAGCGTGCTGCGGGACCTCGGGGGCTTTGATCCGGCACTCGGCGGCGGAACGCCCGCGCGGGGCGGAGAGGATCTCGCCGTGTTCGTCGGCGTCCTGCTCGCCGGCTGGAAGGTCGTCTATGCACCCGCGGCCATCGCGCGGCATTTCCACCACCGGAGCTACGACCGCCTCCGGCAGGTGATGCTCGGCTATGGGAGCGGCCTGAGCGCGTATCTCACGCGCACGATCGCGCACGATCCGCGGCTGCTGCCGGGGATCGTGCGACGCGCCTTCAACGGCACCCGCTTCCTGCTCGACCCACGCTCGTCCAAGAATGCCCGCAAGGGATCGAGCTACCCGGCCGAGCTGACCCGGCTGGAGTTGCGTGGGTTCGCCTGCGGGCCGTTCTGGTATGTCCAGGGCCTGCTCACCACTCGTCGCCGCGTCCACCCGCGGGCACACCGTGCTCGCCCGGGAAGCGGGCTGTGACACAGACGGCCGTGGCGTCGGAGGCTCCCGCTCGTCGCCTGCCCATCCTGCTCTACCACAGCCTCACGGCCCAGGCGAGTGATGGCTACCGTCCATACGCGGTGGACCCGGCCAGCTTCCGTGAGCAGATGGAGCTCCTCGCCACAAGCGGATACCGCACGCTGACCGTACGAGACCTGGCGAGGATCAGGGACGAGCCATCCGCCACGCTGCCCGAGCGGAGCGTCCTCATCACCTTCGATGACGGGTTCGACGACGTGCACCGGGAGGCGCTGCCCGTCCTGGCCGGGCTGGGCCTGCAGGCGACCGCATTCCTGGTGACCGGCTACCTGGGCGGCACGAGCCGCTGGCTCGCCTCCTCCGGCGAGGGCGACCGCCGCCTGCTCTCGTGGACCCAGGTTCGGGAGCTGGCCGGCTCGGGGATCGAGATCGGCAGCCACAGCCACACGCACCCGATGCTGGATGCCATCCCGGCGACGCGGGCCGAGGAGGAGATCCGACGGTCCCGGACCATTCTCGAGGACGGCCTCGGAAGTGCGGTGACATCGTTCGCCTACCCGCACGGCTACCACAGCGCAGCGATCAAGGCCATGGTCCGCGGCAGCGGGTATACGGCCGCATGTGCCGTCAAGCACGCGCTCAGCCACGATCGAGACGATCGGTGGGCCCTGGGCCGGGCCGTTGTCTTCCGCGACACGACCCTGCCGCAGCTGGCCGCGTGGCTCGATGGCGATGGCCTGCCCACGGCATGGACACGGGAGCGTGTCCAGACCGTCGCCTGGCGCGTCTTCCGGCGGACTCGTGCGCGGCTGAGCCGATCCGGGACTCTGCCGGACTCCAAGGCGACGGGCTGAGCGCGAGGTGTCAAGGTCGCTGAGGCTCAGCGGGGGGGGACCCCTGACCCGGTTTGCCGCCCACGTCCGGACGCCGCTCTACGGCAATGCCTACGCGCTGATCGCGAGTGGCGCGGCCACCTCGCTGCTCGGGATCGTCTACTGGACACTCGCGGCGCGGCTGTTCGACGCGGCACAGGTGGGCGTGAATGCTGCCGCGATCTCCGCGATGAGCTTCATCTCCTGGTTCGCCCAGCTCAACATGGCCGGTGTCCTGAGTCGCTTCATCCCCACGGCCGGGACCTCGACCCGCCGGCTGATCGTGATCGCCTACCTCGCGGTCAGCGTGGTCTCGGCCCTCGGGGCGCTGATCTTCGTCGTCGGGTTCGCCGGTCTGGCGGGCCTCGGACCGATGCTGACGATCAACCCCCTGCTGGGCGCGTGGTTCGTGATCGCCACGGTCGCCTGGAGCCTGTTCACGCTCCAGGACGGAGCCCTGACCGGCCTGCGCCAGGCCGTGTGGGTCCCGATCGAGAACACCATCTTCGGTGCGGTCAAGATCGTGCTTCTCGTGGCATTCGCCGGCGGCCTTGCCGGGTCCGGGATCTTCGTGTCGTGGACCGTCCCCGCCGCCATCCTCGTCCTGCCCGTGAACTGGCTGATCTTCCGGCGGCTCGTGCCCCGCCATGTCGCGGTGGTGCCGGTCGTGTCGGCCGACGTGCTGCAGCCCGGCATCGTCCGCTATCTCGCCGGCGATTACGTGGGCTCGCTGTTCAACGCGGCGGCGATCGGATTGCTCCCGCTCATCGTGGTGGACGTGGTCGGGCCGCGCGGCGGCGCCTACTTCTACATCGCGTGGACCATCGCCTACTCGCTGTGCAACATCTCCCTGAACATGGCCACATCCCTTATGGTCGAGGGAGCCACCCGACGGGCAGACGTCGCTCGCAGCACCCAGCGCATGTTCCGCCTGCTGGTGGGCCTGCAGCTGCTGCTCATGGTCGTGGTCGTGATCGACGCCCCGCTGATCCTGAGCATCTTCAACCCCGCCTACGCGTCCGAGGCGGAGACGCTCCTCCGCCTGCTGGCGCTGGCTGTGCTGCCGCATGGGGTGAACGCGATCTACCTCGCCCTGGCGAGGGTGCAGCGCCGCGTCGGCAGGGTCATCCTGGTCCAGGGGACGACAGCGTCGATCACCCTCGCAGCGAGCGTGCCTCTTCTCGGTTCCCTGGGGATTGCAGGGGCGGGCGTGGCCTGGCTCGTCGCCCACAGCCTGGTCGCGCTCGTGCTGTTCACGACCCAGCTCGTGCCCCTGTGGCGACGCTCCACGGGCACCGACGAGGACGAGCTGACCGCGATTGCCCCGGCAGGGGTCGTGACCGGCCGCACCGCTGCCCTGTCGCCGTTGCTGCTGTCCTGCTTCGCCGCCTTCGACGAAGCCGGCATCCGCTGGTGCCTGCTGCGTGGCGGCCCCGAGGATCTCGCAGCCGGAGCACGGGACACCGACCTCCTCGTCGCGCCGGCAGACCGGCTCAGGCTCGAGTCGCTGCTCGCCGAGCACCGCCTGCTCAAGGTTCCCGGGTATGGCCGCGGCCCGACCGGCTTCTTCGTCGGCAGGGACGCGGCAACCGGGTCATGGGTTCGCCTCGACGTCGGGATCGAGCTGGCCTTTGGGCGCTTCCTGCAGCTCGAGACCGGCGCCGGGCTCGGGTGCCTCGAGCGGCGACTGGAGCACGACGGCATCCCGATGCTGGCACCCGACGACGCGTTCTGGGCGCTCATCCTCCACTGCGTCCTCGAGAAGGGCTTCGTCGCCTCGCGTCACGCGGCGCGCCTGCAATCGCTCGTCCGGCGAGCGCAGGACGACGGGCCAGTGGGCTCGCTTGTCGGCTCGGTCCTGCCACCGGGCTGGGATACCCAGCGGATCCGGGCGGCCGTCTGCGCCGGTGAGTGGGAAGGCCTCGTCAACCTGCAGACCGGGATCCTGCTGCGTCTGTGGCTGCGGGACCCACCGGGGGCGATCCGCCGCGTGCTCGTGCGAATCGGCCAGCGCAGCCTCGGGTTCGCCCGGTTGCTGCGCCAGCGCTGGGGCGTGTCGGTGGCCCTGCTCGGGCCGGATGGCGCCGGCAAGACAACGCTCGCCTCGGCAATCACCGCCGACTTCGGGCTACCGGTTCGGAGGCTCTACATGGGGATGTGGTCGACGTCCGAGCCCGGCTTCGTCGGGCGTGTCCCGGGCCTGGCGATCCTGGCGCGACCGTTTGCGGCGACCCGCAAGGCGCTCGTGGCCCAGTACCATCGGGCTCACGGTCGGCTGGTGATTTTCGACCGTTACACCTACGACGCGCTCATTCCTCCACGTGGTCCCCTGATCTGGATGAAGCGCCCCTACTTCTGGATCCTTGCCCATGCCGCTCCCGAACCCCAGCTGGTCGTCGTCCTGGACGCGCCCGGGGAGGTGCTGTTTGCCCGGAAGGGGGAGTTCGATCCCACTCGGCTCGATGACGACCGACGGGCATTCCGTCATCTCGCCGATCGTATCTCCGGACTTCGTGTGGTCGACGCGGCTCAATCGCCCGACGCCGTCCGGGCCGAGGTCACGGATCTGATCTGGCAGCGATACCTCGAACGTGCCGGGGCTCGGTAGGACCACCATGTCTCCGTCGCTCGGCCATTCGCTCCGGGACATGATGGGCAACCTTCGACCGGCCGCAAGCGGCGCCCGCAACCGCCTGACCGGAAAGCGCGCGCTTGCCCGCCGGTCGGCGATGCTGCCCGCGGTGCTGGGTGCGCTCCAGGCCGTCGGCGTCGTCACCGCGGCCGACTGGACGGCGCGCGATGTTCGCTGGTCTGACACGGACGTCGCCATCGTGCCGATCGGTCCGCCCGACGGGCCGACACAGCTCATCGTCAAGCTGGCCGATCCGGGGCCGGCCCTCGATTCCCTGCGAGTCCAGCAGCTCAGGCTCGCCAGCCTCCAGGCCGACCCCCGATTGGCGAGCTGGACGGCCATCACCCCGCGCGTCGTCCACACGGGCACAGTCGATGCCGTTCCCTACTTCGTCGAGTCGGCGTTGCCGGGTCAGGCGGCGAGCGAGCTCATCGTGGACGCACAGCTTCGTGAGCGATTTCTTCCCATCGCCGCGGAGCTCATCGCCGACCTCCATCGACGCACGGCCGCGCAGGTCCGCATCGACGATGCGATCCTTCATGACTGGGTCGAGGTCCCGATCATGGCGATTGACGCCGCGCTGGGGACACGCGGTGGGGCGCAGGATGCTCGTCGCGCGCTCGTCTCGCTGGGAGCCGAGCTGCGGAGCGCGCTTGCGGACCGCGAGGTCTCGATCGGCTGGATGCACGGCGATTACTGGCCCGGCAACATCCTCGCGACCCCCGACGGGAGCCGGATCACAGGCCTCGTGGATTGGGACCTGTCGTCAAGCACCCAGCTTGCGCTGCACGACCCGGCCCTCCTGATCATGATGACCCGACGCCTGATCTCGGGCAGCCAGCTCGGCGCCATCGTGCGCGACCTGTTGGCGGACGGCCCGATCCAGCCTGTCGAACGATCCACGCTGGCCGCCGCCGGGCTCGAGCCATCGACGTGGGGGCGAGATCGCCTCGAGACAGTGCTCCTGGCGTGGCTGCGCTTCGTCGGCCACTTCTCACCGATCGACGGCCGGAGCCCACGATGGATCCGCCAGAACGTCATCGCGGTACTGGAGATGCTGCCTCGCGACCGCCCGAGCCGGGGCGCACGATGAGCCCGGGGCTCGACCCCCGAGCCGCGCCCGGTGCGGGCAGAACAGGCCTAGAAGGGAGGAACTCCGGGTATCGCCTGTCCCGGGAAGGTGTGAACATAGGCGGCCCCGTAGCCCTCGCGGCGGGCAAGCCGATAGAGGTCACGAGCCGTCTCCACCGAGCAGCCCACATGACGGGCGAGCGCTCGCACGTTGCGCCGCTCGTCCAGTCGCCCCATGAGAGACAGCGTGCCGGCGAGTGCGCCGATGGTCGCGCCGAGAAGTGCCAGGTTCACCCGTCGATTCATCATGACTCCTTCGGGGGGAACCGCGACTGGCACGTGGCTGCCCCTGCCGGAACGGGTGGGACGCTCGCTCGAGCGGTCGACCGACACCGGGGGC
Source organism: uncultured Chloroflexia bacterium (assembly GCA_963849495.1). Taxonomy (GTDB): domain Bacteria; phylum Chloroflexota; class Limnocylindria; order Limnocylindrales; family CSP1-4; genus CAIXZV01. The sequence goes on from CAWKHN010000011.1 coordinate 121,411, forward strand.
GATCGTGGACCAGTCAACGACCTGCGTCCATAGGCCGGATGGCCTATTGGATCGGGCCCCGGCTTGGCGGCGACGAGGCGGCCCGCCGGTCGACCGGTGTGCGTGGTCTCGAGTGCCGATGACGCAAAGCGGGCCCATGGCCCATCCGGTTCTCCCTGACGGCGCCGGGCCCGACGACGGCTCGATCGTTGCCTCCGCGACGCTCCCCCTGCGCCGAGCCGGGGCCCGCCTGGCGCCAGCCCTCCACTTCGCCCCGCCGAGAGCCACGTGGCCGTACCTTCTGCTCATCGCGGTTGTCGGCCTGTGGATCGATGGCGTGCTCAACGTCGCCATCAACCAGATGAACGACTTCGGCCTGATCTCCGTGCTGCCCTGGCAGGTCCTCCTGTCCGTTGCCATCCTCACCGCCGCCACCGTGGTGCTGATGCGCCCCGACCGACCCGACCCGGTGGTGATGACGCTCTACCTCATTGTCCTGGTCGTCATGCTCTACGCGATTCCCGCCCTGGTCGAGCAGGTCGCGCACTTCTCGACCAACTGGGTGCACGAAGGGTTCATTGAGTACATCCGGCGAACGGGCGCCGTCGCTCCGCAACTGGAGGCCCGCTTCGACTGGCCGGGCTTCTTCATCCTGGCTGCCTTCCTGGCACAGGTGGCGGGGATCGGAAACCCCGTCGGCTACGCCAATTGGGCGCCCGTCTACTTCAACCTCCTGTATCTGCTGGCCCTGGCTGTGATCTTCCGGTCGCTGACCCGGGACCCGCGACTCATCTGGGCAGGCCTGTGGCTGTTTGCGCTCGGCAACTGGATCGGCCAGGACTACTTCTCGCCCCAGGCGCTGGCGTACTTCCTCGACCTCGCGATCCTGGGTGTCGTGCTGACCTGGTTCCGGGTGGCCAGACCCCGTTCCCAACGGATCGCCGCGCGACTGGGAGCGATGGAACATGGGACTGGACGCTGGGCCGTCCGCGCCTACGAATTCCTCACGCCCGACGACGAGCCACCGCGGCCCGCCCGGGGCGCGCAGCTCGCCGCCCTTCTCGTCCTCCTCGTCGAGATCTTTGCCTTCATCGCATACAGCCACCAGCTGACGCCCTTCTTCCTGTCCTTCGCCCTGCTGGGCCTGGCAGTGTTCAACCGCCTCTCGGCCCGCACCCTGCCGGTCATCTTCGGGGTGATCACGGTGGCCTGGGTGAGCTACATGACCGTGCCGTTCCTGACCGGCCACGTCGCATCGCTGCTGAGCGAGGTCGGCAGGCTGGGCGACACGGTCGGCACGAACGTGGTCCAGCGAATCCAGGGAAGCGAGGACCATCAGACGGTCGTGACGATCCGTCTCGCGTTCACGCTCGCGGTCTGGGCAGTGGCGGCCGCCGGGGCCATCGTCAGGTACGTGGACGGCCGCCGCGACCTGTCCCTCATCCTGCTTGCCGTGGCGCCCGTGCCCCTGGTGGGCCTGCAGGCCTATGGCGGCGAGCTCGTGCTCAGGCTCTACCTGTTCACGCTGCCCATGGCCGCGTTCCTCGCTGCGGGTCTGATCTACGGCCGGCCCGGGGCCGGTCCCGGCCTTGCCCGCCAGGGTCTGGCCGTCGTGGTGACCCTGGCCCTCGTCGTCACCTTCTTCGTGACCCGTTACGGCAATGAGCGGGCCGACCTGATGACCGCGGCCGAGGTCCAGGCCGTCGAGCAGATGTATGCCATGGCGCCACAGGGATCGCTCCTGGTGGCCGCATCCAACAACCTGCCCTGGAAGTTCAAGGATTTCGAGCGCTACACGTACCTGCCCCCCTCCGACGTGAGCTACGTCGGCAACGTCCCGGCGCTCGCGACCATCCTGGACGACCCGAAGTATCCGGCTGCGTTCCTCATCCTCACGCGCAGCCAGGGAACCTACGCCGAGGTGTTCAACGGTCTCGCGCCGGGCAGCTGGAGCGAGTTCCTTGCGCAGGTCCGGGCCTCGCCACAATTCAGGGAGGTCTACCGCAATGCCGACGCCGACATCTTCGTGCCCGCACACCAGGCCACCGCAGGAGTGACTCCATGACGTCGACCGTCACGCACGCAACGATGCTGGTCCTGACATCCGCGAACTACGACGCGATCACCAAGACAGTCGGGCTGGCATCAATGGTGGTGCTGCTCGTGCTGCTCCTTCAAAAGGAGTTCGCACGCGTCCATCCGGGACCCCGGGCGACAGCCTGGACCCGTGCCTTCGACGTTGCCCTGGCGCCTTTGCTGATCACGTTCGCGATCATCGTGACGGCCCGGCTTGCGGAGCTCCTCCAGGCATGAGCAAGGAGGCACCCGGGTCGAGGGCATCCCGGGCGAAAGCGCCGAAGAACGCGTCCGGGCCGCATGTGCCCGCCAACGCAGCGCCGAAGGCGGCGGCGAAGGTGCCCGTGCCGAAGGCGGCGGCGAAGGCAGCGGCGAAGGTGCCCGGGCCGAAGGCGTCCGGGCCGAAGGCGTCCGGGCCGAAGTCGGCGGGGAAGGTGTCCGCACCGGCGTCGACGGCGCAGACGTCTGGGGCGGGGGCGCCCCCGGAAGGCGCAACGAAGGCGCCGACCCGATTACCCGCCCAGGCATCGCACTCGGCACCGGCGGAGGTGTCGGGCGCAAAGGAGTCGAGGGTCAGGGCAACGTCACGAGGACGGGCAGAGGTGCCGGCGGAGGCGTCCGGACCGACGGCTGCGGCGGGTGTGCCGGCCAACGTGCAGTCGGAGTCGCCCGACAAGGCACCCGTCCGCGGACCGGCCAGGCCCAAGGCCGAGTCGGCACCGAACGCTCCGACCCGGGTGCCGACCATAACGCCGGACAAGGCACCAGCAAGAGTGCGGACTCGGGCGCCGGCCACAGCGCCGGACAAGGCACCGAACGCTCCGACCCGAGTACCGCCCACGACGCCGGCCAAGGTGCCGGCGGATTCGCCCGACAGGGCTCCCGCCCGGCGACCGGCCAGGGCGCCGGCCAAGGTGACGGTACCGAGGCCGCCGACCCGGGCGCCGGCCAGAGCACCAGGTACGATGCCGGTCAGCGCGCCGGTGGAGTTGCCTGCCCCGGTCCCGGCGCCGGCGCCGGCGCTCGGGCCCGCAGAGGTGCCCGAACCGAAGGCTGCGCCGGGCGTTACACCCACGGCACCGTCGGAGGCGGTTGCGGAGGGGCCGGAGCCGGAGGAATCGGAGGCCGAGAGCGCGGAGCCCCAGGGTGAGTACGCCGGCCTGTTCGGGGTCATCGCGTACACGTCCGTGCTCCTCATCGCCGAGGTGTCCACGTCAAGGCTCGGGCCCATTCCGGGCGCCATGCTCGACGCGGCGCTCGTGCCCCTCCTCCTGGCCCACTTCGCGCTGCGTCCCGACGCGCCATACCGTCGGATGTTCCCCGCCCTCGCCCTCATCGCGCTGCTCCGAACGCTGAGCATCGCGGCGGTGGTCCCGCGGTTGCCCGAGTACTGGTGGTACGCGGCGGTGGGCCTGCCGGTCCTGGCCGGAGCCTTGCTCGCCAGCCGGTTGATCGATGCCCCATCGGTCCGCCTCGCGGTCACGATCCGGAGACCCGAGTTCGACACAATTCTGGGTCTGCTCGGGTTCCCGGCCGGTCTGGTCGGATATGCGGCACTTCGCCCGGACGCGCTCCTCAAGAGCGGTGACCCGCTATCCATCCTGGCCGTGATGGCCATCCTGACGGTCTTCGGCGGCTTCCTCGAGGAGCTCGTGTACCGGGGGATCCTCCAGACAGCCGCAATCGACGCCTTTGGCTCGCAGTGGGCCGGCATCTTCTTCGCGGCCACGCTCGGCGCCTTGATGTACTGGGGCACCGGTGAGTTTGCGTACATGTTCGTGATCTGGCTCCTGGGGATCGGCTACGGGTTGGCGCTGGTGCGCGGTGCATCGCTGTGGGGCATCGCCGCGAGCCACTCGGTCGCCCTGTGGGGAATGGCCCTGTTCTGGCCGCTCCTGTTTCGCTGAGGGTCCGGTGTCGCCGCGCGCGCGGACACGCTGGATCGGCGATGATCCGCGGCACGCCCCGAACCGCTGCAAGACAGGTTGGCTTCGCCATGGACCGCCGCATCGCACGCACACTCGCCGTCGCGGCCCTCGCCGCGCTCGTCGCGGCGTGCTCGACCTCGCCGTCCGTCCCGGCGTCGACGCCGGTGGTCAGCACGCTGCTATCGCCCGCAACCGGCGGGGCAACGGCCATCCCGACCGGAGGGCTGGGCCCGAGCGGGTCGTCAACCTCGCTCCCGTCCCCCACCCCGTCGGTGAGCCCGGCGTCGACGCGAGTCGCGCCGTCCACTCCGACGCCGCGGCCAACATCCACGGCGGTGCGGCTGCCCACTCCGACGCCGCACGCGACCCCAACCGCCGTCCCGCCGGCGACTCCGACGCCGCGCCCGACGTCCACGGCCAGGATCTCGCACGTCGTGGTGGTCTGGATGGAGAACATGGAGGCCTCGGCGATCACGGCGTCGTCGATGCCGTACCTGTACGGGCTGTCGGCCACATACGGTCGTGCAGACCAGTTCTACGCCGTCACGCATCCCTCGCTGCCGAACTACCTCGCCTTCTGGTCCGGATCCACGCAGGGCGTCCAGGACGACGCGGACTACAACCTCGGCGGTCCGAGCCTGTCCAGCCAGATGAGCGCGGCCGGCCTGTCGTGGCGGACCTACGCCCAGGACTATCCGGCCACCGCGGGCTGCCACACCGCGAGCACCTACGACGGCGGCGTGGATGGTCCGGGCGTCGCCGGGACCTACGCCCGGAAGCATGCGCCGGCGATGAGCTTCACGTCGGTGTCGCGAACCGGGGAGTGCGCCAACATCCAGCCGCTTGCCCGATTTGACCCGAGCGTCAACCTCGCCTTCGTCGCCCCCAACCTGTGCAACGACATGCACGACTGCTCCCGGGCAGACGGCGACGCATTCCTGAAGGCGTTCCTGCCCAAGGTGTTCAACGCCCCGGACTGGGCGCACACCCTGCTCGTGGTGACGTTCGACGAGGGCACCTCGAACACCCATGGTGGCGGACAGGTGTTCACGATGGTCGCCCGGGCCGGGCTCTCCGGGGTCGCGTCGTCGACCGTGCACAACCACTACGGCATGCTGCGGACCGTCGAGAACATCTTCGGTCTGCCCTGTCTCGGGGCGGCCTGCAGCGCGACACCGCTGACCGAGTTCCTGCCCTGACGGAACTGCGCCCCGGGTCAGCCCGCGCGGCACAGCACGGCGTCCGCGCCGTCTATCACGCTCCTCTCATGACGGCGGCTGACCATTCGACCTCCAGGAGGCCCCGATGGACCCGCATGAACCTGATCGACAGCCGCCGTCGCCGGACGAAGCGTGGGCCCCTGCCGATCGACCGGCAATCGCGCCGTGGGCGTCGCAACCCCAGCCCCCGCGCGCCGGAGCGTGGCCGCCACCGCCCCAACGCGCGGATCCCGTCTCGTGGGCGCCGCGGCCGGGTGTGCCGCGTGACGGCGCGCGCTCCGATCCCCGGCTGTTCAGGGCCGTCCTCCTCACGGCCATCCTGACGGCCACCATTGCCTCCGGCTCGACCTTCGCCCTGTTCAGGCTGACCACGTCCGTCGGGGTGGCGCCCGCTGCATCGGGCAGCCCGTCGTCTGCGCTCGTCGCCCCAACGCCGGCGGTCTCCCTCACACCCACTGCGCCCGCCCCGACGGCGGCCGCCCCAACGGCCGCGACGGCGACGCAGGATGGATCGAGCACGCCGGGCGCCGGCAGCTCGATCGTGGCCGTGGTGGCGAAGGCGGTCCCGGCCGTCGTCACGATCACCAGCCAGAGCAGCATCGGGTTCCGCTCCTCGACCGGCGTGGGCTCGGGCTTCGTCTTCGACAGCGATGGCTGGATCCTCACCAACGCCCACGTCGTCGAGGGAGCGAGCTCCATCACGGTGGCCCTCCCCGACGGACGCCAGCTCGACGGCCAGGTCTACGGGATCGCGAGCACCACTGACCTCGCGGTCGTGAAGGTCGATGCGACCGGCCTGCCGGCCATCAGCATCGGCGACTCGACGAGCCTCGCGCTCGGCCAGGCCGTCATCGCGATCGGGAGCCCCCTCGGCGAGTTCCCGGATTCGGTCACCACGGGCGTGGTCTCCGGTCTCGATCGATCCATCTCGATCAACCGCGGCCAGAGCCTCGACGGGCTCATCCAGACGGATGCCGCCATCAACCCGGGCAACAGCGGGGGTCCGCTCCTCGACTCGGCCGGGCGGGCCGTCGGGATCGACACCGCCACGAGTGAAGGTGCCCAGGGCGTCTCCTTCGCCATCCCGATCGAGATCGCCCGCCCCATCATGTCGGCCGCCGTGGCCGGCAAGCCGATCCCCTGACATGCGAACCGGATGGATCCCTGGACGCGAGGCCGCGGTGTGGCCCCGCGTGCGAACGCGTACCATCGCCTCCGGTGCCCTCGAGCCGCATGCTCGCACGACCTCGGAGGTCCATCATGCAGCCTGACAATCGCCGATACCTCTGGATCGGCGGCGTGATCCTTATCCTTCTCGCCGTCGGCGCCGTCGCCTTCGGGCTGGGCATCGCCGCCTCCAACCGCGGACTGTTCGCGGCCATGCCGATGCGCCTGTACGGCTACGGCGTCCGCGGCGAGGGCTTCGGCCTTGCGGGTCTGCTGTGGCCGCTGCTCCTGCTGGGACTCGGTGTCCTGTTGATCGTCCTCCTCGTCAGGGCGCTCGATCATCGCGAACCCGCCCCGCCGGCGTCGGGGCCCGGCATCTCGGAGCCCCCGACGCCATCCGTGCCCCCGGCGGCGGCCGACGGCATCGACCGGCTGCGCGACCTGGCCTCCATGCACGAGAAGGGCCAGCTCACCGACGAGGAATTCACCGCGGCGAAGAGGCGGATCCTGGGCCTGTAGCCCGCAATCGCGGGGGCCCGCCACCGCCGAAGGCTGACAGATCGGCCGTTCGGGGCGACCATTGGCGCATGGCCGGCCCGTCCCGCCTCCTCTCGCTCGCCCGGCTCGCAGTCATTGCCGCGCTGGTCGCGGTTGCCGTCGGCGGTCTTCCGGCACCGGCGAACGCGGCGGCGCTGCCGCGCTGGACGGGTGGCGTCGACCTCTACCGGACGGGCGTGTTCACGACCCAGAAGACATGGCTGTGGTGCACGGCCGCCGACGTCCAGATCATGCGCAACATCGCCACCGGCGCCTCCGACCACGCAACGGCGAGCCAGCAGCGCTACTTCGACTACATGCGTGCCCACGACCGGTACGCGATCCCGGTCAGCGACGGGACCGATCCCGGCGGCTGGACGGCCGGCCTGCGCCACTTCGTCGACGACAGCTACCGCGTCGTGGCGAGCACCTCGTTCGACACCGCGCTGCGGTCCGCGGTGACCAGCCTGCGGAGGACCGGCCTGCCGGTCGCGATCGCGGTCATGCACGGCGACCACGGCTGGGTCGTCACGGGCTTCACGGCAACAGCCGATCCGGCGGTGACCACGCGGTTCACCGTCACCAGCGTTCGCGTCGTGGGGCCGCTGTGGGGTCTCCAGAGCCGGACCTATGGGTATGACATGAAGCCAGACACGAAGCTCACGCCGGGCCAGCTCGCGACATTCTTCACGCCCTGGCACTACGCCAGGGTGCGGATGGCCTGGGAAGGCGATTGGGTCTCGATCCAGCCCGTCGGCGCGGCGGCAGCAACCTCCCGGCCGGCCGCCACACTCGGGCCGACCGCCGTGCCGGCACCTATGCGGCTGCCGACGCCGACAGTGCCGGCGACAGTGCCGGCGAGCGTCGCGCCCTCGCCGTCCGCCGTGCCCACGCCGACCCTCGTCCCGGCGACCGGTGTTGCCGAGGTGGCCGGTCCCCCCGGATCCGGCTCCGGGGGTGCGAGTGCGGCGGTTGCGGCCGCCGTCGTGCCGCCGGCGACGGCGGACCCTGCCGCGATCATCCTGCCCGGCGCCCTCGTCGTTCTCCTGGGCATCGCCCTCGCAGCCGGCGTCGGTGCCGCGGCACGCCGGCGCGGAGCCCGCCGGGGCGACCCCGGCACGGACGGGATGCGGGGAACATCCCGGAGGATGTAGCGTTTCCGGCGCATGACCGGAGCAGTGCGCCCGACACCAGACCAGGCGCGCAACTACACCCTGGTCCAGGTCGATTCGATCTTCATGGGGATCGTCTCCGCGGCCGGGACGTTCCTGCCCGTCTTCCTGGTCCGGCTCGGCGCATCGGGCACGGCGGTTGGCCTCCTGACGGCGATCCCGGCGTTCGCGGCATTCGTCCTCGCGATCCCGTTCGGGCGATGGCTCCAGGGCCGGCGCAACATCGTCCCGTGGTACAGCCGGCTCCGCCTTGCCGGCTGGATGAGCTACGGCGTGATGGGCATCGCGTCGGCGCTCCTGCCCGCGGACATCGCGATCCCGGTCATCCTGGGTATCTGGGCACTCGCCGCCCTGCCGTCGATGGCCGGGCTGGTGGCCTTTCCGATCGTCATGGACGGCGCGGCCGGACCCCACGGCCGGTTCGATCTGCTGGGACGGCGGTGGGCGATCGCGGGGGTGGTGACCTCGATCGCGGTCATCGTCGCCGGTCAGGCCCTGACCCTGCTGCCCTTCCCGACCAACTTCGAGACGCTGTTCGTGGGGATCTCGCTGGCCGGCGCCGCGAGCTACACGGTGTCACGCCGGATCGTCCTGCCCGACCAGGAGCCCTCAGCCAACACGGTCGCGACATCGGTCCGCGCCCGCATCCGCGCCCCGGTCGACCTGGTCCGGACAAATCCCTCGTTCCTGCGGTTCGAGCTCCGGTCCCTCGCCTACACCGCCAGCATCGGTTTGGCGATGCCGCTGCTGCCTCTGTTCTACGTGCACGAGCTCCATGCGCCCAACGGCTGGATCGGGATCATCGGGGCCGCCCAGTCGGCCGGGGCCGTGCTCGGCTACCTGGTCGTCCGACGGCTGTCGCGGCGCCGGAGCGCCGCCGGCATCCTGCTGCCCGCGCTGCTCGTGGGCGCGGCCGTCCCGGCGACCCTGGCGGCGCTCTCATGGCTGCCGGTTGTCGCCGCGATCGTGTTCCTCGGCGGGCTGGCCGCGGCCGGGGCGCAGCTGGCGATGTTCGACGAGCTCATGCGGCGCATCCCGCGCGCTCACGGGGTGACCTTCAGCTCCGTGGACCAGAGCCTCCAGAACTTCGCGCTCATCGTCGCGCCGAGCGTGGGCGGCTACCTGGAGGTGGTGATCGGGATCCGGAACGGGCTGCTCGCGACCGCGGCGGTGACCATGGTCGCGTTCGCGTTGTTCGCGTTCGACTGGTGGCAACGCCGGAAACGTCCACGCGAGGGAGGCGGCACCGTCGCAGCGTGAGGGCGGCGCTGCGACCCGCGGGCCGACCGGTCGCGTGAGCGGCGCGTCATCGAGCCGTCACGGACGACCCTGATCCTGAGCGACCAACCGGACACGCCATCGGGGATTGCCGCGCCGTGCTGATCGTCCTCATCTTCGCGTTCATCGCCGGCGTCCTCACGATCCTGGCGCCGTGCGTCCTGCCGGTTGTGCCGCTCGTTCTCGGGGCCGCGTCGACCGGCGGCCGGCGGCGTACGACCGGCATCCTCGCGGGGTTCGGCGTCGCGTTCGTAGCGACGACCGTCCTCCTGGCGTCCGCGCTTGCCGCGGCGGGCGCCACGACCGATCGGCTGCGCCTCGCCAGCGCGATCCTCCTCGGCTTGGTGGGCGTGAGCATCTCCGTCGACCGGATCGGCGCCTGGGCGGAACGCCGTCTCGCCCCGGTCGCCGCCCTGGGGACCCGCCTGGCCGGGCGCCGGCCCGGGGATGGGCTCGCCGGCGGTGTCGTCCTCGGTGGCGCGATCGGCCTCGTCTGGGCCCCGTGCGTCGGGCCTATCATGGCGGCCGTCATCGCGACCGCCGTCACCCATGGCCCGAGCGTCGAGACCGTTCTCATCGCGCTTGCCTACGTCGGCGGCGCGGCGGTCCCGCTCGGACTCATCGCCGGCTGGGGTCAGCGCGCCCGCCGCGCCCTCGCAGGCCCCGATCGTGACGGCCGGGTGCGACGCGGGCTCGGGGTGGTGATGGTCACCGCGGCGGTGCTGGTCGTGACGGGCCTCGACCTCACGGTCCAGACCGCGATCGCGGACGCCCTGCCGGCCGGCTGGGGCAGCACGCTCGCCGCCATCGAACAGCAGCCGCAGGTCCAACGGCAGCTCGACACGCTGCAGGGGAACCTGGACGATGCAGGAGGCACCGGTGACGCCGCGGTCGACGGGACGGGGTCCGGCGGCGGGTCGCTCCCCGCACCCATCGCGACCAACCTGCCGGCCAATGTCGCGCTCGACGACCTCGGGCCGGCCCCGGAGCTGGCCGGGATCACGGCGTGGATCAACTCGAACCCGCTCACCATCCAATCCCTGCGCGGCAAGGTGGTGGTCGTCGAGTTCTGGACCTTCGCCTGCATCAACTGCATCCACATCCAGCCGTACGTGAAGGCCTGGTACGACCGGTATGCGTCGGCCGGGTTGGTCGTGATCGGCGTCCACACGCCCGAGCTCTCCTTCGAGCGTGACCTGTCCAACGTCAGGGACGCGGTAGCCACGGCGGACATCCGCTTCCCTGTCGCCTTCGACCCCGCGTTCGCCACATGGAACGCCTATCGCAACGGTGCCTGGCCGTCGCTCTACTTCATTGACCGGTCCGGCCGGATCCGTCACTCGCACGGAGGCGAAGGCGACTACGCCGGATCGGAGCTGGTGATCCGGGAGCTGCTCGCCGGCTCCGGCTGAGCGGACGGGTGACGTCGCCGAGGCACGTTGCCGGCTTTGCGGCTGGCGTTGACAATTGGCGGGCGTCCATGGATCAGCCATTGACGATGCCTGGCGAACGAGCCGGTGCATCGGTGCGGCGACGAGCCACGGTCCGGGACGCCGGACGTGGGGATCAGCGACGTGGACGAACGAGGCATGGACGGCGCCGTCGACGCTGCCGTGCTGGGGCGGGCGCCGGAGCTCGAGCGGATCCGGGAGTTCCTTGACCGCCTGACCAGGGGCCCGGCTGCCCTGGTCATCCATGGCGACATGGGCATCGGGAAGTCGGCGCTGCTCCGGACGGCGCTGCTCATCGCCGCCGTGGCGGGCGTCCGGGTCCTCCTCGCCGACCCCGAGACACCGGAGCTGGCACTGCCCTTCGCCGGCCTCATCGACCTTGTGGATCCGGTGCTCGACGCAGCGGCGGAGCTCCTGCCCGAGCCGCAGCTCCGAGCGCTCCAGATCGCCGTCCTGCGCCAGGCGCCGGGTCCGGCGCCCGTGGAGTCATTGGCCGTCGCGGTCGGGCTGCTCGGGCTCGTCCGGTCGCTGGCCCGCCGCTCCCCCGTCCTGATCGCGATCGACGACGCCCAGTGGCTCGACGCACCCAGCGCTGCCGCGCTCCGGTTCATGACGAGGCGGCTGCGCGACGAGCCGGTCGGCGTCATCGTCACGCAGCGCGCGGACGCAACGGCGCAGCCACCCCCGTTCCTGCCGGGCTCCTCGGCCCTCGGTCTCACATCGATCGCCCTCGGGCCGCTCTCGGACGATGCCGTGACCGCCGTCCTCCGATCGCTGCCCGGGCCTGGGCTCTCGGCACGCCAGGTCCGACAGGTCGTGCGTGCCGCGGCCGGCAATCCCTACTTCGCCCTCGAGCTGCGTCGGACGGCCGCGCGCGACTCGGTTCGCCAGGGCGAGCCCCTCGTGGAGGTTCCCGGCACTCTGCTCGCCGCGCTCGAGCAGCGCCTGGCCGCGTTCGATGATGACGTCCTCGCAGCCCTGCTCGTCGTTGCCGCCCTCGCCAACCCGCGGGTCCCGCTGGTTCGCCGCGCGCTCGGCCCCCGTGACCCCGCCCTGCTTGACCGCGCCCTCGCGGACGGCGTCCTGGTCCGCAGCGGGGAACGCCTGCGGTTTGCACACCCCCTCCTCCGCTCGGTGGCTTACCAACGCGCGCCCGAGTCCGAGCGGTCGGCGCTCCATCGCCGCCTGGCCGTCGTCGTCGACGATCCGGTGGAGCGCGCCTGGCACCTCGTTGCCGGCCATCAGGAGCCCGATTCCCGGACGGCCGGGCGGATCGCGAGCGGCGCCGGGATCGCATTGGGCCGCGGCGCCCCCGGCGAAGCCGCCGAGCTCTACCTCGCCGCTGTCGCGCGCCTGCCGGTGCGGGTCCCTCGCGGACGGACCTCCTGGACGGAGGCTGCTGCCGCGTGCTTCGCGGAGGCAGGAGACCGCGGCCGCGCCGAGCGGCTTCTCGAGGAGCTCATCGTCTCCACGCGCCCCGGTCCGGTCCGCGCCGACCAGATGCGCCGGCTGGCGGCCTTGCGCTACCGGCGCGAAGACCCGCCGGCGGCGATCGAGATCCTGGAGCGGGCGCGGCCGGAGGCGGTCGCCGATCCGGCCGTGGCATCGGCGATCGAGCAGCAGCTCGCGCTGACCTTGACGATGCTGGGCCAGCTGGGAGCCGCCGCGGACCACGCGCAACGGGCGCTCGAGCTGGCCAGGGCATCCGGGAGCGCGGGGGCAGAGGCGGAGGCGCTCGCGTTCGCCGTGATCATCGGGTTCATCCGTGGGCAGGGCCTCGACACGGACCTGCTGGACCGGGCCATCGAGCTCGAGGCGCCGGGTATGCCGCGCCAGATCGAGTGGCGCCCGAGCATGATCAGGGCGCTCATCCTCGGCTGGACGGGACAGCTCGCGGACGCCCAGGTCCTGCTCGAGCGTCTCCATGCAGAGGCCCAGGCAGACGGGGACGAGGATTCGATCCCGTACCTCCTCTACGCGCGCTGCCAGGTCGAGCTCGCGATCGGCCGCTGGGATGTCGCGACGGCCCTGGCCGATGTGGCCCGCCCCTATCTCGCTGAGACGGAAGGGCTCATGAACGTCCTGCTCCGATCGGCCGTGGCGCGGATCGACGCGAGCGTCGGGCGAGTCGAGCACGCCGTCGCGCTGTCCGAGGAGGGACTGGCGACGGCCACGATCCGCCGATACGGGCCGGGCATCCAGGAGAATGCGGCCGTGCTCGGGTTCACCGCCCTGATGAGCGGTCAGCCCGAGCGGACGGTCGAGCTCCTGCTGCCGGTCGTGCCATTCCTCGAGGCCGCGGAGGTTCGCGATCCGGGCATCCTGTCCCTCGTGCCCGATCTCGTCGAGGCCCTCGTCGCGCTTGGCCGCCTCGAGGATGCGGAATCGATCCTGGCTCCGTACGAGGCAGAGACCCTGCGGCTCGCTCGCACGCCGGCGCTGCCGCTCGCCGCCCGGTGCCGGGCACTGCTGGCGCTGGCTCACGGCGACGCCGACGAGGCCCTGCGACGCGCGAACGAGGCGCTCACGCTCCACAGCGCCGTGGACGCGCCATTCGAACGGGCGCGCACGCTGCTGGCGCTCGGCCTGGTCCAGCGACGGCGCAGGGAGAAGCGCGCTGCCGCGACGTCGCTGGGCGAGGCGCTGGCGACGTTCGAACGCCTGGGGGCTCCGCTGTGGGCAGCCCGGGCACGCGACGAGCACGCACGCATCGGGCTGCGTCCGGCCGCCCCGGCCGAGCTGAGCCCGACGGAGGAGCGCGTGGCCCAGCTCGCGGCGCGCGGCCTGACGGCTCGCCAGATCGCGGCTGCCGCGTTTCTCTCGCCGAAGGGCGTCGAGAAGGCGATCGCCCGGATCTACCGGAAACTGGGCGTCGGCTCCCGAGCGGAGCTGGGTTCATGGATGAGCGAGCGGGGTCGCGGACCCGCCGCCGAGGTCGTCCCTGACCCGTAGGTTGTCCAACCCTTGACCGGGAAGTGCAGAAGGGGGGAATCCACCCCTTCATCGGCCGGGCAGCGCGCCATAGCCTGCAATTCATGGCCACGCGTTCCGTGTCCCAGGCCGGCAGCCCCATCACGTTCATCGTGGAGCGGTACTGGCCCGATGCCACCGAGCAGGGCCTGGCCGAGGCCGCGGAGGCCGCACGACGGGCAGCCGTCGTCGTGTCTGCCGAGGGCCGTCTCATCCGGCTCGTCGACGCGTTCATCGCACGCGAGGACCAGGTCGTGCTAACGCTGTTCGAGGCGGACTCGAGGGCGTCGGTGCGCGAGGTGACCGAGCGGGCCGGCCTGCCGTTCGACCGGATCACGGAGGTCGACCGGCCGCACCTTCACCCGGCCGCCGACACCCAGCGCCAGGAAGGCTGATCCATGCACCTCAACCGGTCCGTCGCCACCCTCCTCGGGGTTCTCGTGGTCGCGGCAGCCTGCAGCTCGGCCGGGACCACGCCGCCGCCGTCGAACCCGGCGAGCCCTCCGTCGAGTCAGGCGCCGGCGTCGGCCAGCGAGCCCACCGCTCCGGCATCGGCCTCGGTCGCGCCGACGGCGACGGCATCACCCGCGACCGCGAGCCCGGCATCGGGCGGCTCGGTGCCGTACGGCAAGAACGTGTGTGACATCCTGCCCACGGCCACGATCGACACGACGCTCGGCATCCATATCAAGTCGCACGGGTGGGACGGCCACGTCTGCTCGTGGTCCTCCACGACGCCGCCCGGCGGCGCCACGATCGGGTGGCTCGAGCCCGGAAGCGCACAGCTGGCGGGCTCCGGCTGCCAGGCGGGCGCAACGCCGGTGCCCGATCTCGGGCTGCAGGCCTGCGCCACCGTCCAGACCGGCCTGCCGTCGCCCCTGCCCCCGACCGGCGTGCTGATGATCGTGAAGCTCGACACCGGTGGCATGACCGTCCACGTGAGCGGCACGAACGTGACGATCGACAACGCCGTCACCCTTGCACGGGACGTGATGGGCGGCTGACGGCTACCCTATCAGGACGCCTGCAGCAGCATCCCGATCGAGATGAAGGTCTGGGACTTGCTCGAGGCGGTCGGGGTGATGGTCGCCGACACGGAGACGTCGTAGGCGCACTGGTTGCCGCGCGCATCGGTGCGGTACACGACGCCCGGGGTCGGACCCGAGCCGACCGATGAGGGCACCGCGAGGTAGCCGAAGTAGAGCTCGTTCGTCGCGGACGGCGTGAGCGTCGGGTAGTAGGGCGCCGTGGTCGCGACTCCCGTGTCGACCTTGCCGACAGCGTCGAGGGTCCAGACGGTCGAGGCGCCCGCCGACGAGCGGAACTCCTGGACATCGAGCGATGTGGCGCTCTCGGAGTTCCCGGATGTCGAGCCCGCCGTGTACGTGACCGTGATCGTGGCGGGTCCGGCGGCGGTCACGGTCCCCCACCACAGCTCTGCCTCGTGGGAGCCGTCGAGGGTGAGGAAGGCCGAGGCCCGGGTCCAGGTGGTGACGCCGCCGCCGGTCACGGCCGAGGCGGTGAAGGCGGGGACGCCCGACGGGAACTTGGTCTCGACCGCCAGGGTCAGGACGTCACCGACGGCCGACGGCGACACGGAGACCTGCTCCTGCGCCTGGCTGGGCTGGTTGGTGTGGGTCAGCAGCGACCCGATCGCGGTGACGGTCGCGGGAGGGGGCGACGACGTGGTGTACGTGAACCGGTCGGCGGTGCCGGTGGCGCTGGTGCCGCCAGCGGTGGTCACGGTGACGTCGACGGTGCCCGCGACCCCGGCGGGGGCGGTGGCGGTGATCGCGCTGGCGCCGGTCACGGTGAACGCGGTGGCGGGGGCGGACCCGAACGTGACCGCGGTGGCCCCGGTGAGGTTGGTACCACCGATCGTGACCGTCGTGCCGCCGGTCGTCGGTCCCGAGCCGGGCGAGACCGAGCTCACGGTGGGGGCCGAAGGCGGCGGCGGCGGGGGCGGTGCCTGGTACGTGAACCGGTCGGCGGTGCCGGTGGCGCTGGTGCCGCCAGCGGTGGTCACGGTGACGTCGACGGTGCCCGCGACCCCGGCGGGGGCGGTGGCGGTGATCGCGCTGGCGCCGGTCACGGTGAACGCGGTGGCGGGGGCGGACCCGAACGTGACCGCGGTGGCCCCGGTGAGGTTGGTACCACCGATCGTGACCGTCGTGCCGCCGGTCGTCGGTCCCGAGCCGGGCGAGACCGAGCTCACGGTGGGGGCCGAAGGCGGCGGCGGCGGAGGCGAGCCGGCTGACGCCTGCAGCAGCATCCCGATCGAGATGAAGGTCTGGGACTTGCTCGAGGCGGTCGGGGTGATGGTCGCCGACACGGAGACGTCGTAGGCGCACTGGTTGCCGCGCGCATCGGTGCGGTACACGACGCCCGGGGTCGGACCCGAGCCGACCGATGAGGGCACCGCGAGGTAGCCGAAGTAGAGCTCGTTCGTCGCGGACGGCGTGAGCGTCGGGTAGTAGGGCGCCGTGGTCGCGACTCCCGTGTCGACCTTGCCGACAGCGTCGAGGGTCCAGACGGTCGAGGCGCCCGCCGACGAGCGGAACTCCTGGACATCGAGCGATGTGGCGCTCTCGGAGTTCCCGGATGTCGAGCCCGCCGTGTACGTGACCGTGATCGTGGCGGGTCCGGCGGCGGTCACGGTCCCCCACCACAGCTCTGCCTCGTGGGAGCCGTCGAGGGTGAGGAAGGCCGAGGCCCGGGTCCAGGTGGTGACGCCGCCGCCGGTCACGGCCGAGGCGGTGAAGGCGGGGACGCCCGACGGGAACTTGGTCTCGACCGCCAGGGTCAGGACGTCACCGACGGCCGACGGCGACACGGAGACCTGCTCCTGCGCCTGGCTGGGCTGGTTGGTGTGGGTCAGCAGCGACCCGATCGCGGTGACGGTCGCGGGAGGGGGCGACGACGTGGTGTACGTGAACCGGTCGGCGGTGCCGGTGGCGCTGGTGCCGCCAGCGGTGGTCACGGTGACGTCGACGGTGCCCGCGACCCCGGCGGGGGCGGTGGCGGTGATCGCGCTGGCGCCGGTCACGGTGAACGCGGTGGCGGGGGCGGACCCGAACGTGACCGCGGTGGCCCCGGTGAGGTTGGTACCACCGATCGTGACCGTCGTGCCGCCGGTCGTCGGTCCCGAGCCGGGCGAGACCGAGCTCACGGTGGGGGCCGAAGGCGGCGGCGGCGGGGGCGGTGCCTGGTACGTGAACCGGTCGGCGGTGCCGGTGGCGCTGGTGCCGCCAGCGGTGGTCACGGTGACGTCGACGGTGCCCGCGACCCCGGCGGGGGCGGTGGCGGTGATCGCGCTGGCGCCGGTCACGGTGAACGCGGTGGCGGGGGCGGACCCGAACGTGACCGCGGTGGCCCCGGTGAGGTTGGTACCACCGATCGTGACCGTCGTGCCGCCGGTCGTCGGTCCCGAGCCGGGCGAGACCGAGCTCACGGTGGGGGCCGAAGGCGGCGGCGGCGGAGGCGAGCCGACCAAGGCGGCGTTGATGTTCGATGTGGTCCTGCCGCTTCGCACGCTCACGGCGTTGGCCGTCGCCTGGGTGGGCTGGTTCCGATACCACTGGACGAGGTACACGCCGGAGGGATCGGTGAACTGCACGTCGAAGGATCCCGCCTTGGCCACGGTCAGGCGATAGACGCCTCGCGAATTCGTACACGCAGCCGCGTCACTCGTGCGCACGCCCGCCGTCGTGTACAGGCTGACGCAGATCCCGGCCAGCGCGCCGTTGCCGCTCGCAGCGGTCACGGTTCCGGTGATGCTGCTATGTCTCGCCGCATACGCCGCCGACGCGCCCACCGTCATGCTCACCAGCACGAGCACCTGGATGGCGACAGCGCACGCCACAACCCGCGCGGCCAGACCGCGGTGACCCAGCATGAGATTCCCTCCGTGGCCGGGAGTCTACGCGAAACCGCACCCGTCTGGATACCCCCTGCATGCCACGGCTTCGAGGCCGGCCGGCAACCGGGCCGAGGCCAGGCGAACGTCACCCGGCCTGGTGGGATACCCAGCTGGTCAGCCTGCGCGCCGGAGCGCGCGTCAGATCGAGCGCTGGTACGAGCTGAAGGTCCGCGTGGCGAACATCGTGGACAGGACGGTCAGGGCCACCAGCCACGCGATGCGCGGCAGGATGAACGACCAGTCCGGGCTCGTCGACAGGGCCGCGCGGCCGGCTTCGACAGCCCAGTTCACGGGATTGACGGTCGCGATCGACGCGATCCAGGCCGGCGCGAGCTTGAGCGGCATGAACGAGGCGGAGAGGAAGGTCAGTGGCAGCGTCATGAGCGTGTTGATGCCGATGACCGACTCGCGCTGCCGCAGGAGAAGGGCCATGGCGTCCGAGAACGACGCGGTGATCGCGCCGATGAGCAGGGCGCACAGGGTCAGCACCGCGAACCCGAACAGGCCGCCTTCGAACCTCGCCCCGAGCAGGAGCGCCAGGCCACCGATGATCGCTGCCTGGATCAGGAACGAGACCATCTCGTATGCGTTGAGCCCGATGATGATCGCGCTGCGGTGGATCGGCGTCACGAGCAGGCGGTCCATGATCGAGCGATCGAGGTCTTCGATGATCGACATGCCGCTCCACCCGCAGCCGAACAGGGCGGTCATCACGAGCACGCCGGGCATGAGGTAGTCGAGATAGGTGGCCGTCGTCGTGAACCCCGGGATCTCCGCCACGCCCTGGAACAGCGCCCCGAAGAGGAGCAACCAGATCACGGGCTGGACAAGGGACATGCCCACGAACCAGGGCTGGCGGAAAAAGAACCGCAGGTGGCGATTGGTCACGTAGGCGGTCTGGCTGATGGCCGTCATCGGTTTGCCTCGAAGCCCTCCGGGCGATACGCCCGGCCGGTATGGCGGAGATAGACGTCGTCGAGGGATGGACGGGCAACCGTCACCGAGGCCACCCCCAGCCCTGCCGCATCGAGGGCTGCGAGGACCGCCGGAACGGCGCGTGCGCCGTCGTCTGCACGGGTTCGCAGCGTCCGGCCCTCGATCACCGGCTCGTGGACGCCATCGAGGCGCTGGAGCAGCACCGCCGGGTCTCCGGCCCACGTGGACTCGCGGAGCTCGACGACGACCGCGTCGCCGCGCAGCTCGGACTTGAGCTCGTCGGGCGTGCCGCGCGCCACGATCCGGCCGCGGTCGATGATCGCGACCTGACCCGCAAGCCGATCGGCCTCCTCGAGGTAGTGAGTGGTGAGCAGGATCGTGAGACCCTCGCCGGCCAGACGCCGGACCTCCGCCCACAGGTCCGCGCGCGCCTCCGGGTCCAGGCCCGTCGTGGGCTCATCGAGGAACAGGACCCGTGGCTGATGGACGAGGCCACTCGCGACGTCGAGCTTGCGCTGCATCCCGCCCGACCAGGTCCTGACGATGCGGCTGCCGTCATCAGTCAGGCCGAACCGGGCGAGCAGCTCCTCGGAGCGGTTCCGGAGCACCGGGCCGCTCATCCCGTGAAGGTGCCCCTGGAGCATCAGGTTCTCGCGACCGGTGGCCTCCGGATCGACCGCGCCGTGCTGACCCACGAAGCCGATCACCTGTCGGACGCGATCCGGATGGCGTGCAACATCCACGCCCATCACGCGGGCGCTTCCCGCATCTGCCCGCGAGAGGGTGGTCAGGATCCTGACGGTCGTGGACTTGCCCGCGCCATTCGGCCCGAGCAGACCGAAGATCGTGCCGCGCGCAACCACCAGGCTGACTCCATCGAGCGCACGGACGCCACCGCGGTACGTCTTGACAAGGTCGACGGCGGCGATCGCCGCCGTGTCGGAAGCCGGCACGAGCGCGTGGTGGGGAGCGGCGGACCTCTCGGTCAGATCAACGCCCATGGTCCGCCGCATCCTCTCGAGCCGGCGATGCCCCGTCACGGAGCGCGTATGCGATACCGGTGATCAGCCCCCCGACGACGGCGACAGGAACAGCAAGGCGGAGGGAGATGAACGCTGCCGCGACAACGACGGTGGCATAGCCTCCCCCGATCGCGATGTCGAAGTGCTGCCGATTGATCTGCACCGCGGTCCTCCGTATGGTGGTGCGAGCCGGCCGCTGCGCTGATGCCCGGCACGGGTCACGTGGTTGCGCTATAGTTTAGTTGCGCAGCGCAACCATATGTCAGGAGTAATTAGCGTGTCAACGGGTACCGACAAGCGGGCCGAGCTCATCGCCGCGGCAGCGCGGGAGACGCGGCTCCTGGGCGATGCCGCGGCGGCGTTCACGCAGGGTGTCGCAGAACGTGCAGGGCTGGCACCGATCGACGTCCAATGCCTGGCGTACCTCGCCGAGGCGGGAGCATCTCCGTCGGGCCGGCTGGCCGAGCTCACCGGGCTCTCCGCGGGCGCAACGACACGGATGATCGACCGACTCGAACAGGCGGGATACGTCCGACGTTCGGCGGACCCGGTCGACCGGCGCCACGTGCTCGTCGAGCTCGTCCCCCAGCGGGCGGTCATGGTCGCTGAGCGCTTCACCGCGCTGGCGGGCGCCCTCGAGGCAGCCACGGCGGGTTCCAGCGATCAGCAGCTGCGCGATCTCGCCGGGCACCTCGGCCGTGCCGTCGACGTCGTCCGGGCGGAGACGTCGCGCCTGCGCGAGCACGATGGAGCGCAGCCCACCGAAGGGTCGGCATTCGCGGCCCCGGTCAGCGGCGTCACCATCGGACGGCTCGTGTTCCTGTCGGCCGTCCCGACCATGAGGATCAGGGGCGACGCAGACCAGCAGGATCTGTACCGGGCCACCTTCCAGGGACCGATACCGCGCGTCCGCGTCCGGGCCGGGGTCGTCACCGTGCGCTACGCCCGATTCGCATGGTTCGACTGGCGGACCCGCATCGGCGACGCCATGATCGACACCTCGGTCCACTGGCGTGACGATCGGGGCGAGCTGGTCCTCAACGGATCGATGCCCTGGGCGATCGAGCTGCGTGCCGGTGGATCCCGTATCCACGCGGACCTGCGCCAGGTGGACCTGCGCAGCTTCGATCTGACCGGAGGGGCAAGCCGCGTCGAGCTCCAGCTCGCCCTGGCCGAGGGCGTCATCCCGGTTCGCCTGACCGGCTCACTCAACGAGATGACGGTCCGTCGACCGTTCGGCGTGCCGGTCCGCCTGCAAATCTCGGGCGCCACGAGCCGGGTCGAGGTCGACGGCCAGGTGATCGCCGGCTCACGAGGTGATCTCTCACTCGGATCCGATGGGGCGGCGACCGCCGGCAACGTCTACGACATCGAGCTGCAGGGTTCGGCGAACAAGGTGACGGTCACGACTGCGACGGGATCCAGCACCTGAGGTCGTGGATTAGGCCCAGCCCCTTCGTCGCGCGATCCCGACCGAGGGAGCAACGATCGCTCGGTGCGTCGGATCGCTCTGACCCCGGGTCGCTCCGCGCGCCCGGTCGCTCAGACCGCCATGCCCTGGTCGCCCAGGGCGACCTCGACGGCCTCGAACAGCTCCGTGTCACTCGGGTCGGCGCCCAGCGGGATCACCCGGTGCGGGCCCTCGCGCTCGGCCCAGCCCACCGACTGGTCGACCGAGGTGAGCACGACCGGCAGATCGGCGTAAACGTCGCGAAGGTCGGAGACGAGCTGGTGGCCGCCCTCGGCGTCGCCGGCGACCCAGGCGTCGTAGACGAGGACGTCCGCGCGATCGACGAGCGGACAGGGCATGTCGGCGATGAGCGGACAGGCCTCCTGTTCCGGCCCGCCGCAGAGCTCGGTCTCATAACCCGCACCGCGAAGACTGGCGGCCATCTTCTCCGCGATCGCCGGGTCGCGCTGGACGACAAGGATCCGGGTCATGAACGCGCCTCCAAGTACGGGTGGTGATCGTAACCCCAACGGGGCCGAAGCGACGCGTGCGCGACCGTCTGCGGATCCCGGTGGCCGGCCAGGTCGGGCTGGTCGCTCCGCGGCCGCCGAACCCGTCAGCCCGCCGCGGGTTCGTCGGTCTGCCAGCCCAGCCACGTTTCCGGGTCGATCCGTGGGCGAGCGGCCCATGCCTCGCCGCCGCGCAGGGCGACCTCGGGCGGCAGCGGATGACTCAGGAAGAACGGCATCGACTCCGTGGCGCCGTACGCTCCCACGTCGAGCACCGCCACGAGGTCGCCCGGATCCGGGAGCGTCATGATCGCCGACTGCGCGAACACGTCGAGGCCGGAGCACAGCGGACCGGCGACCGTCACCGGCAACCGCCGGACGGTCGCCACCGCAGCAGCGCCGGCCCGGCCGGTCAGCGCCCGGACACGATGCTCCTGGCCCACGAGCGCCGGCCGCAGCACGTGGTGGATCCCGCCGTCGAGGATGACGACGTGACGGCCACCGACCTCCTTGCGATCGACCACGCGCGCGACGTAGGCGCCGGCTGGTCCCACGAGGAAGCGTCCCGGCTCGAGCAGGATGCGGGTGTCTGCGGTGACCGGATCGACGGCCAGCCGGGATGCCAGCGCGGACAGACGGGCTCGGAGCGCCCCGATGTCCAGCTCGTCGTCCTGCGGCGCGTACGGGATCCCCAGTCCCCCACCGGCGTCGACGAGGCGCAGGTGGAACCCGCTCGCGACCGCCAGCTCGGTGGCCGCCCGCGCCGTCGCCTCGACGTGCGACGCCAGGGCATCGGCATCGAGCAGGTTCGAAGCCCCGAACGCATGCAGCCCGAGGGGCTCCAGCCAGGGCGACGCGACCGCCTCGGCTGCCGCCAGCCGCAGGTCGGCCGCATCCATCCCGAACTTGCCGGCCCCGGCGTCGCCGACAAGGCGAACGCGCTCCAGGCCGGCGGTCTCCGGTACGGCGGCACGGAGCAGCACCGGCTGCCGCCGGCCCAGACTCTCGGCGACCCGGGCCAGGCGCGCAAGCTCGCCCCTCGACTCGACGGTCACCACCCGAACACCCGCCGCCACGGCCGCGGCAAGCTCCTCGTCCCTCTTGCCGGGCCCGGTGAACACGATCCCATCCGCCGCGATCCCGGCCCGCCGCACGTGCCGGAGCTCGCCGCCGGACGCCACGTCCGCCCCCAGGCCGAGCCCGCCCAGGTGCCGCAGCACGGCCAGGTTCGGGTTCGCCTTGACCGCGTAGGCAAGGTCGAACGAGGGTGGCAGGATGGATCGGATCGCCGAGACCTGCCGCGTGACGACGTCGAGGTCGTAGGCGTAGAACGGCGTGCCGAAGCGCTCGGCGAGGGTAGCCGGGTCGTGACCGCCGAGCCGGCCGTCACGGAGGATCTCGTTGGCTGCCCGCCTGTCGTTGGCTGCCGGCCTGCGGTCGCGCCCAACAACGGGCTCGGGCGGCCGCGCCGGCAGCCGCAGTTCACGGTCCTGGCTCATCGCAGGGCGTCCTCCAGCGCGACCCGGGCATCGGTGCCGGTGTCGCGGTCCTTCACCAGCAGGGCGACCGAGACGGACAGCCCATGCTCGGCCGCGAACGTCCCGTCGACCCTCCGCGTACCCGGCACCACGACGGCACCCGGCGGCACGGACAGCGGAGCGTCGCGCGAGCCGGACAGCACCCGGCTACGGACGAGATCATAGATCCGCGACGTGCCCGTCAACACCACGCCCGCGGCGAGAACGGCGCCGGACCCCACCAGCACGCCGTCGAGCAGCAGGCAACCCGCTCCGACGAACGCGTCGTCCTCCACGATGACCGGGCGGGCACCGGGTGGCTCGAGGACGCCGCCGATCGAGACGCCCGCCGCCAGGTGGACGCGGGCGCCGATCTGGGCGCACGAGCCCACCAGCACATGGGAATCCACCATCGTGTCCTCGCCGATCCAGGCGCCCACGTTGACGAACGATGGCGGCATCACGACCACGCCGGGTCCGAGGTAGGAACCGGCCCGCACGCTTGTGCCGCCCGGGACGATGCGCCACGGCCGCCCGGCCTCGAGCGCGGCCATCGCCTCCGGGCCGTCGAGCAGACGCTTGAGCGGCAGGCCGACGCGGTCCCGGAACCGGAACACGTCATCGGCCTCCCGGGTGGTCGTCCGGCGGTTGCGGAAGCAGGCGAGGATCGCTGCCTTGACCTCCGGGTCGGAGCGCCAGCCGCCCGGCGCCGACGGGTCGGGCACGGCTGCCCGGCGGCGGCCGGCATCGAGGTCGCCGAGGATTGACGCCGCGGCGTCCGGGGTGACGTCGATCGTCGTCATGCGGCCGCCCCGCCACCGACCGCGGCAGCGTCGGTCCGGTGCCCCACGGGCTGGCGGCCGCCGCCATCCACCAGCCCCAGCGCGCGCAGCAGTGTCACCAGCCGTTCGCGCGGGCCGTCCGCCAGCGGAAGCAGCGGCGCCCGGAGGTCATCGCGTTCGAGCAGGCCCATCGCGACCATCGCCGCTTTCGCCGGAACCGGGTTGGGAGCACCCTGAAAGTTGGCGCGGAACAGCGGCAGCCACCGGGCGTGGAGCCTGCGGGCCTCGTCCCAGTCGCCCCGGTGCACAGCCCTCACGAGCGCGGACATCTCGCCCGGGATCTCGTTGCTCGCCACCGACACCACGCCGTCGCCGCCCATCGCAAGGACCGCGAGCGTCGCGGCATCGTCGCCGGCAAGGACCGCCACGTCGCGCGGCCGGTCGCGGCAGATCACGGCGATCTGCTCGATGTTGCCGCTCGCCTCCTTGACGCCGATCACCCGGGGGTGCTCGGAGAGCCGGAGAAACGTGTCGGCGTCCACGTTGGAGCCGGTGCGGGACGGGACGTTGTAGACGACGATCGGCAGGCCGCCCTCGT
This sequence comes from uncultured Chloroflexia bacterium, assembly GCA_963849495.1. Lineage (GTDB taxonomy): Bacteria > Chloroflexota > Limnocylindria > Limnocylindrales > CSP1-4 > CAIXZV01. Next base: position 145,922 of record CAWKHN010000011.1, read on the forward strand.
CGGCGATCGCCCGGAAGTGGCCCTCGAGCATCCGCTGATCGGGGCGGTTGTAGTACGGCGTGACGATCAGCGCCGCATCGGCGCCGAGGGCGGCGGCGCGACGGGTGGCCTCGATGGACGCACGCGTGTCGTTGGTGCCCGTGCCGGCGATCACCGGGATGAGCGCCTCCGGGGACCGCTCGGCGACCGTCGTCACGGCGATCTCGATGAGGCGGTCCCGCTCCGTCGTGGACAACGTGGGCGCCTCGCCCGTCGTGCCCACCGGGACGAGGCCGTCGATGCCGGCCAGGACCTGCCAGGCGACGAGCCGGCGAAAGGCGGCCTCGTCGATGCAGCCGCCGGCCGTGCAGGGGGTGACGAGGGCGGTGAATGCGCCACGGAGCCGCGGCGTCTGCTGGGGAAGGTTGGAGGTGAGGGGGGCCATCATCGTGCTCCTGGTGTTGTCGGCTGGAGTGGTCACGCGGCCGCCACCTGGGCGGCGGCAAGCAGGTCGTCGACGACGACCTCGAAGGAGTGGAGGCCGGCGGCGCGCGGCTCGCGGACAAGCCAGCGGGCAGCGGCCAGGGCCCCGTCCGCGTAGGCGGATCGATCGCGCGCGGCGAGGCGCAGCTCCACGGTCTCGCCGGGGCCGTCGAACGTGACGAGGTGCGTGCCGGGCGCAGCTCCGGCCCGCACCCCGAGCACCTCCAGAACCGGACGGCCGCGATCCGGCTCGACGGACCAGCGCGGATCGGCCGCCACCACCCGACGGGCGAGGGTGCGGGCCGTCCCGGACGGGCGATCGGCCTTGCCGCGCCGGTGCCACTCCACGATCGAGGGCTCAAAGTCTCCGGCACGCGCGTACCAGCCGGCCGCGACCTCGACCAGCCGCGCGAACAGGGCCGCCCCGAGCGACAGGTTCGGCGCGACCACGGCCGTGGCGCCGTGTGCGAGCAGGAGCGAGCGGACGACCGGCAGGTCGGCGTCCCAGCCGGTGGCCGCGAGCACGAACAGGCGGTGCCCGGCGGCCAGGGATTCTGCAAGGTTGTCGGCGACCACCGACCCGGCCGACGCCTCGATGACGACGTCCGCACGGGGCAGGATGGCCGGCCGCTGCCCTGACCCGGGGCGCCCGGCGAGGACCGGCGGTTGCCAGCCGGCGGCAGTGGCGGCGCCCGCGATGGCGCCACCCAGGCGACCCGGGCCGAAGATGAGGAGCTGCATCTCGAACGTTCCTTTCCGCGCGTGGAGCCGCGGTTCCGGAGGTCCGAAGAATCACAAAGGCCGCGGCACCGTCAATGGTGTCCGCGGCCCTTCGGCGCCTCCGGTCCCGGAGGCTCCGTGGTTCGTCGCTCGCGCGCCGTCAGAGCCCCAGGACCCGAGCCTTCCGGCAGGGCCGCCACGGCTTCTTCTTGGCATCGAAGCAGACGGAGTGATGCGACATGATCGGCGCAGTGTGATGCATTCGCCTGGAGCCTGCAACCAGCGCGGCACCCCAGCGCGCCGGCGCCGGACTCGCCGGATCCGCCGGGCGCCCGTGCCGCCGGTCCGGGGCGGCTATCCGGTTCGGCGCTCGAACTCGCGCATGAACTCGACCAGTCGGTCGATGCCGGCCTCCGGGAACGCGTTGTAGATCGAGGCGCGCATCCCACCCACGGAACGGTGGCCCTTGAGCCCATCGAAACCGGCGGCCGTCGCCTCCATGACGAACGCCTTCTCGAGGTCCTCGGTCGCGAGCCGGAACGTGACGTTCATCAGGCTCCGGCTCTCCCTGTCCGCCGTGGGACGCCAGAAGCCCGTGCGATCGAGCTCCGCGTACAGCTTGGCGGCCTTCCGCTCGTTGATGGCGGCGATCGCCGGCAGCCCGCCGAGATCCAGGAGCCACTGGACGACGAGCCCGAGGACGTACACGCCGAACACGGGTGGCGTGTTGTAGAGCGACCGGTTCTCGGCCTGGACCGCGTAGCTCAGCATCGTGTGGAGCGATGTGCTCGATCGCGCCAGCAGGTCCTCGTGGATGATGACCAGCGTCACGCCGGACGGGCCGAGGTTCTTCTGGGCACCCGCGTAGATGAGCCCGTAGCGCGAGACGTCGATCGGCCGGCTGAAGATGTCCGACGAGGCGTCGCTGACGAGCGCCACCCCGGCAGTCTCCGGCAACCGGTGCCACTGGGTGCCCTCGATCGTGTTGTTCGCGGTCATGTGGACATATGCCGCGCCCGGCGTGAGCTCGCACTCGGCGGCGGTCGGGATCCGGCGGAAGCCGTCCGCGGCAGTCGAGCCCGTCTCGTGCACGGTCCCGACGCGCCGCGCCTCCTTGGCCGCCTTGGACGCCCAGGAGCCGGTCATCAGGTAGTCGGCAGTGGCACCGGCGGCCAGGAGGTTCAGCGGGACCATCGAGAACTGGAGGCTTGCACCACCCTGGAGGAACAGGATCCGGTACGCGTCCGGGATGCCTGCCAGCGCCCGGATGTCCGCCTCCGCCTTCGCGATGATCGACTCGAACGTCGCCGAGCGGTGACTGATCTCCATGACCGACATGCCGACGCCCGGCAGGGCGATCAGATCGCGCTGGACCTGGTCGAGCACGGGCAGCGGGAGCACGGCCGGACCCGAGGAGAAGTTGAAGATCCGTTCGGTCATGGATGGCTCCTTTGGCGCGTCGATGGCAGGGAACGTGTGCGGGTCAGGTGGCGCTCGCGAGGGCGACGAGCTGGAGGCTGATGATGTTCTCATCGCTCGCGCGCATGCCCGCCAGCTGCGGGGCGGACGGGGCGCCGTCCATGTTGATCCGGGCGACGGCCGCGGCGGCATCCTCGAAGATGACGTTCTCGGTCTCCAGCACGTTGATCCCCTCGCCCCGCAGCGTCTCGAACACGCGGGCGAGGACGCCGGGCCGGTTCCGGTGGCGGACGACGAGCATATGGGTCGCCTCCGTCCGGCGCGCGAGGTTCACGACGTTGGGGACCCGCCCGGTCTCGGCGAACGAGCGGATGATGCGGACCGTCTCGGCGGCGATCGCCTCCTGCGCCTGCTCGGTCGATGCGCCGATGTGATGGGTCCCATAGACGTCCGGCAGCTGGAGGAGCGGCAGCCCGAAGTCCGCGGTGCCGGTCGCGGGCTCGCCGGGGAACACGTCGAGGCCCACCCGGATCCCGCGCTCGCGCACGGCCTCGGCCAGCGCGTCGTGGTCGACGACCTCGGCCCGCGAGGTGTTGATGACCATGGCGCCGGGCCGCAGGCGGCCGAGCAGGTTGGCGTCGACGAGGTTCCGGGTCTCGGCGCCGAGCGCGACGTGGACGCTCAGGATGTCCGCCCGGTCCGCGACTGCCCCGGGCGTCGCGGCGATCGTGACGCGGGACCCGCGGCCGGCCGTGTCGAGCCCGTAGCTGGCCAAGTCCACGCTTGCGTCGCCCTCGAACCGGCGCGCCCAGATGACGATGTCCATCCCGAACGCCTGTGCGCGGCGGGCCAGCTCCTGGGCGATGTTGCCGAACCCGAGCAGCCCCAGCGTCCTGCCGTGGAGACCTCGGGCCTTCGAGAACCGCGCCTTGTCCCAGCGGCCCGCGCGCAGCTCGGCGACGTTGTCGGGGATCCGCCGATCCAGGGCGAGCATGAGGCCGAAGGCGAGCTCGGCGACGGCGATCGCGTTCCGACCGGGGCAGTTCGAGACGTAGATCCCAGACGCCGACGCGGCGCCGACGTCGATCGTGTTGTAGCCGGCGCCCGCACGGACGATGAGCGCCAGCTGGCCGGCGTCCATCATCGCCGCGCTCACCTTCGTGGATCGGACGACGAGCACCTCCGCCCTGCTCTCGGCGAGCGCCGCCACGAGCGCGTCATCCTTGAGGAGCGGGTCGAAGATGACGTCGCAGCCCGCAGCCCGCAGGCCGTCGAGACCGGACTGCTCGAACTGGTCGGCGACGAGAACCTTCATGGGCGGGCTGTCTCCGGTGGGCATCGGGCTCGGGAGCGCGTGGCGACCTCGGCCCGGGGCGCCTCGGCTCGTTGGACAGGCTGGGCAGTGCGCCCCCGAATCACGGCCGGAACCGGGGGACGCATGCAGGATGATCTCACCGCCGCCGGCGGTGCGCACGCCGACCGTGGCTGGCGAGCGCTGGGCCGGGTCCGGTCGGACGGCGGCGGTCCTCCGGCCGGTCAGTCACACAAGGGTTGCCCGGATACCCGGACCGCAACGGGGAAGCTGCCGGGGAGCAGCCGCGTCGGGATGACGGCGACCCAGCGTCCATCGCGGCCCGGGTAGCGGCCCTCGGGCCGCGTCCAGGCGATGTAGTTTCGCTTCATCCCCGCCATGTCGTAGAAGTGGCCGGGCGGGTTGACGTGGCCCCAGATCGAGCTGACGCGCGGGTACCAGGGGTCGACGATGTAGGCACCCGTGAACGTCGCCTTCGGGTTGGCCGCGAGGTCGCCGGTGGCCCGGTATCCGGTCATCACCCACGTGTGGGCGCCCCACCAGGCGAGGAGGAGCACCGGCTCATGGGTTGCCGACAGGGCGATGCCGGCGGCCCGGAGAGCGGCGTCCCGGGTCTTGAACGTCTGGACCTCGTAGCCGGGCGCCCCGTAGGCCGCGAGCGCCTTCGTCATCGCCAGCGGACCCCAGCCGCCGTTGAGCAAATCGGCATGCGAGGTCCACTCATCGATCCTGCTCTCGATCTGGCGCTGGACCGTGTTTGACGCCTTGACGAGGTCCATCGTCGCGAGGGCGCTCGTGATCCCCGCCGGAGCGCACATCTCCTTCGTGATCTGGCTCGAGAAGACCGTCTGCCCGTCGGGCGCGAGGTTGGTGTCGACGGGTCCCGGGGTCGGCGTCGGCGCGGGGGTGGGCGTCGGAGATGGGATCGGGGTCGGGGTCGGGGTCGGGGTCGGGCTCGCGGTCGGACGTGGCGACGGGCTCGGCGTGGCGGTCGGCACCGGTGATGCGACCGCCGCCGCGAGCGCCGGGACTGCGGTGGCAACCCCTCCGTCGTCCGCGACCGTTGCCGGCCCGCGTGCACCCAGCAGTTGAGCCACCAGCGCACCACCGGCGAGGAGGGCGACCGCCAGCGCGACGACGAAGACCCGGCGACGAACCCGCAGGGGTCGCTCGCCGGACGGACCGGATGTCGCGTTCATTGATCGCATGTGCAGTACCGATGCTCGAGCGATCCAGATTGTGACAGCCCCGCGGCCGATGGCCACCGAACCCGGGCAGATGTGCAAGGCTGGTCAGGCACGACACGTTCGCCCCGTCGCCCGCGGAACGGAGGTACTCGCCCATGGCCCGCTATCGCGTCCTCGCCTGGCGCGACATTCCGACCCAGGTGGAGGCAACCGACGCGAGCGGGACCCGGGCAAAGCGGCAGATGCCCCGCTGGTTCATGCTGGAGATCAGCCGGATCACGATGCGCGAGGGCCTTGCGGGCACCGACGACTACCTTGCCGAGTTCGAGTGGTCGGACGAGGTGGAGCGCGACGGCAGCCCCGAGGAGGTCGCCGACGCGGTTGTTGCCGAGCAGGCCGCACGCTTCGGGCGCGGACTGGACGGGCACCGACTGCCCGCCGAGCGCACCGACCCGGACGGCGCGTAGACCTACGTCGTCCTGCCCGCGGCCCAGATCCGCGCAGCAGTCATCGGCAGCTGGCGCATGCGACGTCCGGTCGCCGCGGCGATGGCATTCGCGATGGCCGCCGGTGCGGGCAGCATCGAGGCCTCGCCGATGCCCCTGGCCCCGAAGGGTCCCTCCGGGGCCGGAACCTCGACGATGAGGGTGTCGATCGGCGGCAGCGAGGCGGCCCTCGGGACGGCGTAGTCGAGGAACGTCCCGGTCTGCAGCTGCCCTTGGTCGTCGTGGATGAGCTCCTCGTACAGGCCGAGCCCGATCGACTGGACGGTCCCACCGAGCATCTGATCCTCGACCAGAGCGGGATTGAGCGCCCGCCCGACGTCCTGCACGACCGCGTACCCGAGCAGCTCCACCGCCCCCGTCTCCTCGTCGACGCGGACGTGAGCGAGGTGGCCGGCCGCCGATGGCGCCATGACCGTGTGGGCCGTCGCCGCATGACCCTCGACGGGCCCGCCGATGGAATCGACGAGCTCGCCGGCGATCTCCGCGACCGTGCGACCGAGGGCCGGGGTGCCCCGTGGCCGCACGATCCCATCGACGATCTCCAGGTCTCCGGGATCGATCTCGAACGCCTGCGCGGCGACCTCGAGGAACCGCTCCCGCGCGTCGGCGACTGCCCGCTGGATGGCCGGGCCGGCGCCGTAGGTGATGGCGCTGGCGTTGCTGGAGGGCGACGGCGGAGCGGAACGCGTGTCGGCCGAGACCATCGTCACGGCGTCGACCTGAACCCCGAACGTCTCCGCGGCGATCACGGCAAGCCCGCTCGAGACGCCGCTGATGTCGACGATCCCCGTGATCACGCAGATCGTCCCGTCGGGCTCGAGGCGGCAGGTGGCGGCGGCCGGCTCCATGCTTCCCTGCCAGACACCGATCGCCAGGCCGACACCCTCACTCGCCGGGAGGTCAGACCTCCCTGTCCAGAGCGCGTCTCCGCGCAGCCGATCGAGGCATTCCCGGACGCCGGTCCGCGGCCAGGGCTCATCGTCCGCCATCGGCTCGCCCTCGGTGACCAGGTTGGTGCGGCGAAGCTCCACGGGGTCGAGGCCAAGACGCTGGGCCAGCTCGTCCACGAGCGACTCGAGCGCGAACGTCCCCTGCGGACCCGTCGGGGCCCGGTAGTTGCCCGCCGGGAACCTGTTGGTGCGCACGCCCACACCCACGACGTCGAACGCCGGCCAGCGATAGGGACCGGTGATCAACGGGGCGGCGAACCAGTGCCAGGACGAATCGGGATAGGCGCCCGCGTCGTAGGTCAGGCGGGCCTCCAGCGCCTCGAGCTCGCCCGAGCTCCGGGCACCGATGCGGAGGTCGATGACCAGGCCCTGGGCGGGCTTGGTCATCGCGAAGTCCTCCATCCGGGTCATGACCAGCCGGACGGGCGCCCGGAGGGCGAGAGCGGCCCCGGCCACCAGCGGCTCGATGATGAGCTGCTTGGATCCGAACGCCCCGCCGATCGTGGCGGCGGACACCCGCACCTTCGAGACCGGCAGCCCGTAGATCCTGGCCAGCTCGTTGCGCGGATAGAAGGTGCCCTGGTTGGCGCTCGTCACCGCGAGCGTGCCGTCGGGTTCGATCCAGGCCATCGCCGCGTGGGGCTCCAGGTATGCCTGGTACGCCCAGCTCGTCCGGAAGCGACCCTCCACGACCACGGCACAGCGGGCGAACGCGCCGTCGACATCGCCGCGTCGGTCGTGCGTCCGGCTGAACACGTTGCCCGAGACAGCCTCCTCCGGATCGGTGTCGGCCGCCGCCCGGTTCGCGCCGTCCGCCGCCCCGATCTCACCGTCCTCCGCCGGGCCACCGTCGCGTGCGGGAAGGCTGCGCGCGAGAGGTGCGTCCGGGCTGATCCCGGCCATGACGTCGACCACCGGCTCGAGCGATTCGAGATCCACGTCGACCAGGCCCGCTGCGTCCTCGGCCGCCGCCTCCGACTCGGCGATCACGAGCGCGACGGGCTGGCCGGCGAACACAACCTCGTCGCGTGCGAGCGGCTCGAAGTACCGCTGCTCACCGCGCCCGACGATCGGCAGGTCGCCCGCCGTCAGGACGGCGACGACGCCCGGCTGAGCCAGGGCGGCAGACGCGTCCACGCCTCGGATCCGTGCGTGCGCATAGAGGCCGGTGACGACGCGCGCGTGGAGGAGGCCGGCCATCGCCAGGTCGCCAGCGTAGCGAGCGGCGCCCGTGACCTTCTCCCGGCCGTCGATCCGCGGCCGTCGAACCCCGACGTATCGGGTGGGCTCCCTCACGTCAGACCTCCCTGCGCTCAATCCCGCTTGGGCGTGCAGCCACCGCCGGGTCCGGGAGGACCCTCCGCCGACTGCAGCGCGAACCATACGACCGTGAGCGCGATGGCGAGCGCTACGCCTTCCGGTCGGCCGGCCAGGTCCCCATGACCTGGCGAAGGATCGCGAACTCGCCGATGTGGTACGCGTTGTGGTCGCCGACCAGGCGGACCTCGCGGAGGATGGAGTGCCCCGGTGTATTGGGGATGGGCGCCAGCAGGTCGGCGGCGGGATCGGCGACCAGCTCGTGGAGCGCCGTGCGGTCCGCCCGGAATCCTTCGACGGTGCCAGCGAACTGCTCAGGCGTTGCCGTCGCGTCGCGCGCCGGCCAGTACTCCTCGGGCCAGCTGGGAGCGAGGTAGTCGCGGTTCCGGATGTAGTCGAGGATGTCTCGCTGCGCGATCCGGATGTGCTCGAGCAGGTGCCAGGGGGTGTAGGGGACGTTGGGCGGCATCCGGTTGATGGCGTCGGCCGGGAAGTCCGCGACGGCGGCGTCGAACGGCATGTGGGCGCCATGCCCGTCGATGAGGGCGAGAAGCTGTTCACGGAGAGTCTCGGTGGCGGTCAACGTGTCCTCGGTTCAGTCAGGGCGACGATCGACGTTCGCGGGCAGAATGGCCGCGTGAACGGAGCTCGGAGCGGACGGCGTACATCCTGCCGGGCAGGAGTGCTCCTGATTGTGGCGAGTCTCGCCGCCGCCTGTGCGGGCCCCGCGATCCCGAGCCCGGGATCCACGGCGGTGCCGAGCCCAAGCATCGGGCCGCCCGCGACCGCGACCGCCGTTCTGCCGTCGGCGACGGTGGAGCCCCCTTCTCCGACTCCGGCGCCGAGCCAGACCGCGCAGGCGTCATGCGCGCAGCACGTCCTCGACGGCCTGACCACCGCCCAGCGGATCGGCCAGCTCTTCCTGCTCGGCCTCGCCGACAATCGGCTCGGCCCTGCCGAGCTCGCAGCGATCCGCGACCAGCACGTCGGCTCGGTCTGGTTCACCGACCAGACGTCGGTCGGCGTCGCGGCGATCCGGGCCATCGCAGACGCCGTCCAGGCGCAGGCCGGCCCGGCCACGACCGGGGATGTGGGCTTCTTCGTGGCGGCGAACCAGGAGGGCGGGCTCATCCAGGCACTCCACGGGTCCGGGTTCTCGACGATCCCCACGGCGCTCGTCCAGGGGTCCCTGCCGGTCAGCACCCTGACCACGGACGCCCGGGCCTGGGGCCGGCAGCTGCGGGCCGCCGGGGTCAACCTCGACTTCGCCCCGGTCGCAGGCGTGGTCCCGCCGGGCACCGACGCGACCAACCAGCCGATCGGCGCCCTCAAGCGAGAGTACGGCCACGATCCGGTCACGGCGGGCAGCCACGCGGCTGCGTTCGTCGCGGGCATGACCGAGGCGGGTGTGGCCACGACGGTCAAGCACTTTCCGGGACTCGGTCGCGTCGCCGGCAACACGGACTTCACCGCCGGCGTCGTCGACACCGTCACGACGGCGGACGATCCGTACCTCGGCTCGTTCCAGGCGGCCGTCGATGCCGGCGCTCCATTCGTCATGGTGGCCCTGGCCACCTACACACGCATCGATCCCACGCATCTGGCCGCCTTCTCGCCCATCGTCATCGGCAACCTGCTGCGGGGGAACCTCGGGTTTCACGGCGTGGTGATGTCCGACGACCTCGGTGCGACGGCAGCGGTCACGGCCATGCCGCCCGGGCAGCGAGCACTCGACTTCCTGCTCGCGGGTGGCGACTTCATCGTCTCCAAGACTGCCGCGGCAACGGTCTCGATGGCTGCGGCTCTGCAGGCGAGCGTGGCCGCCGATCCGAAGGTCGCAGCCAGGGTGGACGACGCGGCGCTGCGCATCCTCGAGGCCAAGGAGTCGGCCGGCCTGCTGCCGTGCTCCGGTTGAGCCCGCAGCCCGGCCGCGTTGGGGCTTCTGCCTCGGACGTCGTCCCACCACGGGTCGTCGCAGCCGCCCGTCCGATCGGTCAGTCCTCGAGGGCAGTCACATCCGAGGTCTGCCGGATGCGCGGCAGCGGCGACAGGACGAGCAGCAGGATCGAGACCGCCATTCCGGCCCAGCCGATGGCGATCGCGCCGCGGACGCCGATCCAGCCGGCGACCGCGGCCGCCAGGAGCGCGCCGAGCGGGTAGGCGATCCCGTGCGAGAACACCTCGAGGGTGGCGTTGACGCGGCCCAGGATTCGGTCCGGGATGACCCCCTGGATGAGCGAAAGCTCGGCGATGCCCTCGATCGTCTGGAGCCCATCGCCGATCAGCTGGGGGATGAACACCATCAGGGTCGCGAGCACGAGAGGCCCACCGGCCAGGGGCGTCAGCACGCCGATGATCGACGCGCCCGTCGCCGTCCAGATGAGGGCCGGGCCGAACCCGAGGCGGGCGATGACCCTCGAGGCGAAGAACGAGCCGACGAGGGCGCCGACGCCGCCCGCCGACACGACCACCCCGAGCAGGAACGGGCTGAGCCGCAGATCCTGGATGAGATAGATCGTGTAGAGAACGCCGTAGAACGATCCGGCGACATGGGCCACGATCGAGCGCAGGGTCAGCGGCACCAGGACGGGGTGCCGCCGGACCAGCTCCAGGCCCTCTGCGATCTCGTGTCGCATGCGTGTGGGCGACGTTCTCGCCGGACGTGGCGGCTCGGGGCTGCGGATCAGGACCAGAGAAATCGCCGAGACGCCGAAGGAGATGGCGTCGACAAGGATCGCGAACGGCGCGCCGATCAGCTGAACCAGGCCGCCCGCCAGGCCCGGACCTCCGATCTCGGCGAGCGACGAGCTCGTGGCCAGCTTGCTGTTGCCCTCGACCACGCGATCGACCCCGATGAGCGACGGGACATAGGCCGGATATGCGGCATCGAACAGCGCTCCCAGGCAGCCCTCGAGGAACACGACGACATACAGCTGCTCGATCCGGAGTGCGCCGGCCAGGTAAGCCGCCGGGATCGAGAACAGCAGGAGAGCCCGGATCGCGTCGGCCGAGATGAGCAACGGCCGCCGCCGCAGCCGGTCGACCCAGGCGCCGGCAAAGAAGCCGACGAGGAGTACCGCGAGGCTGCCCGCGACGACCAGCAGCGCCATCTCCAGCGGCCCCGCGCCCAGGACGAGCAGCGCGACCAGCGGCACGGCCGTCCGGGTCACCACGGAACCCAGCTCGGATACCGTCTGGCCGGCCCACAGCTTCATGAAGTCGGCGTGTCGCCAGAGCGACGGCGCTATCACAGTCCGGAGAGCGTACCGGAGCGCCTGCCCTCCACTCTCGCGCCCTGCGTCGGCCGCTCGGTCGCATCGACCGAGGGCAGCGCCCCGCGACGGCCCGGCGCCCACGATTCGTCAGCCCGGGCGTGACCACAAGACTCGCCCGGACGTGGCGCAGCAGCATGACTGCAGTCGTCCGGGCGCCGGTCCCCTGCCGCATTCACTTACCGTCTCGTGCCGGGCCGGGCCCCCCGGTACGGCCGTCGGCGTCGGCGCCGACGGACTGCCGCCCAGGCTGCCACCAACACAACGGCGAAACCCGCCGTCACCCCGATCGAGAGCCACGGCAGGTCGGGTGGCGGTGGGCCGGCGGGTGGTGCCGCCGTGCCGCCGGGCGTGGTCGCGGGGGTGGCGACGGCGGGCGACCTCGTTGCCGCCGGCGGCGACGAGGTCACCGAGGGTGAGTCGGACACCGCGTCGGACGCGGGCGTTGTCGGGTACGGACTGACGCCACTCGCGACCACGGCAAAGTCGCCGAACTCGGTGACGACCGCAAGAAACCCGCCGCCCGGCGCATCGGGGGGCGATGTCTTCAGCGGCTGCCAGGTCGTGCCATCAAACCGGGCGATCGTCGCCTCCTCCAGGCTCGGGTCGACGGACCGAAGGACAACGCTCACCCGTTGGCTGGCGTCCGCCGTGACGGGAGCCCCGGCCTGGTCGGTGAGCAGGATCCGGTACACGTTGCCGTCGATGTAGCCGGTGGACGGGGCGATCGATGGTGCCATGGGCGCGATCGAGGCCATGATCGATGTCGCGCCCGAAGGGAGCGTGAGAGAACCGGGGACCCCGAACACCTGCGCCTGGGGCATCAGCTCGGGCGTCGCGACCGCAACGAGTTCGTTCTTGCCCTTTGTCACGGTGATCGTCGCGGACGCCCCCTGTGCCCCACCCTGTTGTCCGGGTGGTGGGTCGACCCACTGGTAGGGCTCGAGGGGCACGACGCCGTCGTAGAGGGGTGGAGCGTCGGCCGGCGAGACGGCCACGGCGGCCGTGATCACGAGCAGACCGACGGCGAGCGTCGCGAGCGCGAGGCGGCGGTTCACGATCACAGCCAGTACGTTGCGAGATCGGCGATCGCATGGGCGACAGCGGGCGCGGCGACCCCGCGCGAAAGCAGGCGCAGCCCGGCGAGCCACAGCCCGACGCCGAAGTCCAGCGGCACGACGTGCCAGCCGTAGACCGGAACGTGGATCAGGGCGAAGGCCACGCTTGTGCCCAGGATCGCGACGATCGCGCCTCGTCGCTCATCGAGCGCATCGAACAGCACGCCGCGCAGGACGACCTCCTCGCCCACCGCGACGAGCACGGTGGCGAGCGCCCAGGGCAGGAACGGCACGCCCACCGGGAAGGTCGACACAGGCGAGCCGCCGCGCGCCAGCAGGGCAACGAGGACCAGGACAGTCCCACCGGCCAACCCGATCGGGAACGACCAGGGACGGGGCAACGCCGCCCGAGTTCCGCCGGCGAGGCTCAGCGCCAGCAGGCAGGCTCCGAACCCGAGCCCGATGAGGATGGGGTCGGCGACGAGCCGCAGGGCAACCGCCCAGCGCGCGATGACGATCGCGGTGAGGCCAAGCGCAACCAGGCTGGTCTTCGCGAGCGGCCGTCCCGAGAGCGTGATCGCGGTCATCGCGGCAGCGGCACCAGGTCGATCGCTCCGGTCGCGTAGGTCGGCGGCCACACGAACTCGTAGTGCTGCGCGGCCTGCCACTGCCAGATCACCGCCGCGGCACGCGTGTTCTGGCCGAGCGTGGCGCTGTCGGTCGAGAACCGGAGGCCCGCACCGTTGGGGAGGGATCCATCCGGCAGGTCGACCGAGCGCGCCGCGGCGGCAATTCCCCGGGCGTCAAGCGAGCCGGCCGCGGATGGAAGGACGTCGTGGAACAGCGCCCAGGCGGCAGAGAACCCGGCCAGGGCCTCCTCGCTCGCTTCGGCCGACGGGGTCTCGGCCGGCCCGCTGATCGTGTAGCCGGCGGTGCCGCCGCCATATGCCGACCCGCCGTACGTCGAGCCTCCATACGCCGACGAGGGCGCGGCAGTCGATCCCGACACGGAGGCCATTCCCGCCGCGTTCCAGGCCACGGCGAAGCGGTCGTATACGGCCCGGGCCGCGGACCCGAGCGCGGTCGGCTGAAAGCCGGCAGTCGGCCGATCAGATGCGAAGATCCCCACCGCGTCGGGCCCGAGCTCGCCCGCGAAGTCAGGGTCGCACTCGGCCATCGTCGAGCCGATCAGCGCACCGACCTTGAGGCCTGCTGCGAGCATGGCACGTCGGAACGCGACGCCGTCGGGGATGTGCGAGGCGAGGATCACGACGTCCGGTCGAGCCGCCGCGAGCTCGCGCATGACGGTCGCCCAGTCCGGGGCCGCGAGATTGTACGTTGCGCGGACGACGATTGGCACACCGTTCGTCACTGCCGTCCGGGCCGCCGCGTCGGCCACCGAGGTCGCGTAGTCGTCCTGTGCGGACACGATGGCGAGCCGCAGGTCCGACCTCGACCTGCCGAGCCGCGAGGCGAGTTGGGTCGCGGCGAACTCGGCCGAGTTGGCCCCAAGGTTGGATCCACTTGCGCCCACCCGGAACACGAGCGGAAGACCCCGTCCGGTGAGCTGGTCGGCGACTGCGCCCGACTCCCAGTACACGAGCCCGGCCCCATCCGCAGCCTGGCTGGCGGCGATCGAGAGATCGGAGGCGTACGCACCGACCACGACGCTGATCCCCTCGTCGACGAACGTCTGCATCACCGACGGCGCGTCCGCCCGGCTCTCGAGATCGTGGACGTCGAGCTCGATCGGCCGGCCGTCAACGCCCCCATCGGCATTCACGAGATCTGCTGCAACGCGGATCCCCTCGAGCTCGTCCTGCGCGAGCAGCCCGGCCGTGCCCTGGAGGGGGAACACGGCCCCGATCCGGATCGGCTGGCCCGTCGGACCGGATGCCACGGTCGCCAGGGGCGAGCTGGCGGGGGGAGCGCCGCATCCGGCCAGCAGTATCAAGGCGATGCCGAGCCCAAGCATCGGACGGGAGCGGGAACAGCCGGTTGACATCATGGACCTCATCGTTTCAGGGGCAGGGAGCGTGGGCAGGTCAATCACGGCGAGGCGGCCGCCGTGTGGGTTGGGTCTGTCGCCCGGATGAATCAGCTGGCCCGCTACGCGGACGTCTGGTTGGGAGAAACATCGAGATCACGACCAGCACGAAGCCCAGCGCCGCGAGCATGCCAATGGCTCGAGACCAGGGGCCGAAGTCGATCCCAACCGCCGGGGCCACTCCCCGGATCGCGAACTCCCCGAGCGCCTCGACATTGATGTCATACGCATCGGGCTCGCCGCCGCGCATGGTCGGCAGAGTCTGCCAAACGCCATCAACGAGCTGGACGATCGACACGTCCGTCAATCCGGCCGGAGCGCGCAGCAGGAGCGTGACGAACGACCCCGACGTCACCGACACCGCCTCCCCGGCCTGGTCCGTCACAACGAACCGATATGCGTTGCCCGCGATCGAGTCCGGCGGTGCCGGTGGGACGGGCGTGATCGCCACGGCGAGACTGCTGGTCACGGTCGACACCGTGAACGCGCCCGCCTGCGCGATGAGCTGCGCCTGCGGTGGGCTCTCTGCAGTGGCGGCGGCGAAGGCGGGGCTCGTCGCGCCGGTGACCGGCTGGGTCCCGGCGTAGGAGGTCGGGGCACCGGCCTCCCCAGGGCTCGGCGACAGGTAGCGGTACGGCTCCTCCACGACCACGCCGTCGTACAGCGGCGGCCGGGCGAGCGGTGCCAGGATCTGCGCCGACGCGATCACGACCAGCCCCACTGCCAACGACGCGGCGCCGATCCGGGCGTTGCTCACTGCGTGACCGTGAAGAACACCTCGGGTGACCACACGCGAGGGTTGAACGGCGCGTGGTCGGAGGCAACAAACTCAGCCTTGAGCACGTAGGTGCCCGGGTGCACCGGCAGGTCGTTCTCGAGCTGGTAGTTCATCGACACCAGGACGTTGTCGACATACAGGTGGACGTGACCCTGGTCGGGCCGGATGTTGGTCGTGGTCGCGGGCACGATCTGGGCGCCGGTGAGCGAGAGCACGACGTGCACGGTCGGGCCCTTGATGGTCTCGCCCGAGGTGGGCTGGAGGATCTTCACGACCGCGGGCGACGACGGCCGCGGGGCCGGGGTGCCCTCTGCGGATCCCCCGGCGCTGGCCGGAGGCCCGGCGCTCTGGGCCGCCGCGCCAGAGGCTCCCGGTGCGGACGAGCCACTGCCGCATGCGGCCACGAGGATCGACGAGAGGACGAGGATCGAGAGCGGCGTCCTCGGGTGCGACGGGTGGCGATGACTCATGGCGGTTCCTCACGGCTGCACGGGAATGTCGAAGTGAGCGTGGAGCAGCGACCCGTCCGGCGCGGGTCCGACGATGTCCGCACCGAGCGAGCCCGCGTCAGCCTGGAGATCGGCCACAAAGTGACCGGGCTCGAGCTGGCGCGGGACGGTGATGGCGGCCTGCCCGGACGCAGGGCCGACGAGGTACGTCGCGGTCTGCACAGGGAGTTCGTTTCCAGCGGCGTCGAAGAACGTCGCGTGAAGCTCGTTCGGTCCGGGGTGCCCCGGATCGAGGTAGACCTGGAGGGTCATCGCTCCGGACAGGTGGGCGGTGAAGATCGTTGGTGCGCCGGCAGTCGGGAGCTGATCGATACGCAGGCTCGGCACACGGGTCGCGATCGGCAGCGGCACCTCGACGGTCGCATCCGGGGCGGCGATGACCGCCGTCACGTTCCAGATGCCGTCGAGCGACAGGTTGCCGCCAGACGCCCCGTAGGTCCCGTCGTCGGCGGCGACCAGCCGCAGGGTCGAGCCGCCGATGCCCGGCGAGGAGGCCGGTTCAAACCGGAGCATCACCGAGGTCGCGGGGACCGGGTTGCCGGTGTCGTAGTCGGCCACCGCCAGTGCGAACTGGTTGATGCCCGCTGTGCCCGGTGTGACCACGAGCCTCACCTTGACGGTCGTGCCGAAGTCACTGCCGGTGACGACGATCGGTGGCTCTGGCGCCTGACTCGGTGCGGCCGCGTTTGAGGTGGGCGGCACAAGGTTGACGAGGAGGCCCGTTGCAACCAGCACGACGGCACCGATGGCGAGCTCCACGCGTCCGACCCGGCGCAGCGGTTGGAGCCTCCGGACGGCTGCCGGAACGCTGAAGAAGTGGTTCACTGCGCCGAGGCTGCCCAGGCCCAGCAGAAGGACGCTCTTCGCGATCAGAACCCGGCCGAAGTCAGAAGTGACCAGGGCGTCGATGGTCCCCACCTCCTGGATCGCCCGGACCAGGCCAGTGACAGCGAGCACTGCCAGGGCGAGCCCTGCCACCCGCGAGAACCGCCGAGCCGCGGTGGCAACCTCGGCGCTCGACGATCCGCGCATGCCCACCAACAGCCCCGCGAGCCCACCCACCCAGACACCCGCGGCCAGGATGTGCAGCCACTGGACGGCAATCTGGAGGGTCGTCGGACCGCTTGCGGCCGCGTGGCCGTTGAGGACGTCCACCAGCATGCCGCCTGCGCCCGCCGCGGCGGCGAGGGCATACCAGGGTCGTCGGATCGGCGATGACCGTGTTGCGAGCACGCCCACCACCATGCCGGTGAGCGCCGCGGCGATGAGGCGGCTCGCCGCGCCAGCACCGAGGCCGCTCGCCATGAAGGCAGCCAGGCCGGCACCGGCATCCGACGCCTGGACGGCGACGATGCCGGCCGCGCCGATCGTCGACGCGGCCCAGGCGGCGAGCGCGAGCACCACGATCGAACGGGGCGGCAAGGGGTAGATCAGCGCGCCGGCCAGTCCCGCCCCGAACAAGGCGATCAGCCCCGCGTACAGCAGGAAGCGAGCGAGCGTCGCCGCGGGCGACGCGGAGGGGCTCGTCGGGGCGACCGTCGCCGTCTCGCCGGCGGCACCGGGCGCGACGCCCACCCCGAACGCGAACGAACCGGCCACGGTGTGCCCGTCGACGGTCGACACCGTCCGCCAGGCCACCGTGTACACGCCTTGGCGCAGCTTGCCGAGCGGCACCTGGAGCTCGACGGGATGACCCGCGACGCCCGTCGAAGGACCGCTCGAGACCACCTTGCCCGAGGCGTCAAGCACCTTGACCGAGCTCAGCCCCGGATCGGGTGCCTCGCCGAAGGTGAGGGTGACGACGCTTGGGGCGGCGGCAACCGTGCTGCCGGCGACCGGGGCTGAGGATTGCAGCAGGGCATGCGCGGTAACGTCTCGGGGGAGCGCGAACGTTCCCCCGAGCGCAATGACCAGGGCGGCCGCGAGCCGGCCAAGCCGGATCATGGCCGTGGCATGGCTCGGCGGGTCGCGCGCAGGGCGAGCAGGACGCCGGCGACACCGACCACGATCCCGACGATGCCGAGGCCGGCTCCAACCATCAGCGCCCTATCCGCGGCCGATGCCGCGTCGGACGCCTGGGTCGCGACCGCGTCGACCGCTGCCTGCGTGGGACCACCGGTGGTCTGGACGCTGGCGATGCGGGTGTCGATGCGGTCGAGCCGGGTCACGATCTCGGGTAGCGTCGGCAGCGTTGTCGGGAACTGGATGTCGCTGGTGCCCTTGACGACGTCGAACGTCTCGTCGCCCGAGGTGACCGTGATGTCGACCGCGGTGCCGTGGATGCTGCCGGTCACGTGGAACGTGTAGTCCCCCGGGGCCGTCGGCAGCAGCGCCGCGTCGTACTCGCCGAGGTTGCCGTCGAGCTCGATCGGGTCGAACCCCGGTTCGAACGTCAAGGGAGCGGTCTGCTGATCGGCGGTCGAGACGACCGCGGTGAGGTCGTCTGACGCGAGGTCGACGACCGGTTTGTCGTCGGCGTCATGGATGATGATCTGGACACCGTTGGACTCGCCGACGTAGGTCGGCTCATGCTGCCAGCCGATCTCGATCGTGTACGGGCCGGCATGCTCGACGGCGTGAGCCGAGACGGGTCCGGCCACGGCCAGGGCCAGGGTGCCGGCGCTCGCGAGCGAGGCGGCCACGAGCAGTCTTCGGGAACGCAACGGAGAACCTCCTGCCTGTGCGGACATCCGGGGGGCACCGGGGCGTGGGTGACCCCCGGGCGGCGCGCCACGCGGACCCCGTGCGGGGCAGACGCCGGCGGCGCGCCTGGGACTAGCTGACGGGCAGGAGGGGTGGGGCCCTGAGCGCGCGAACGCGGCCGAGGATCGTCCCGGGCCGTCGATCAGGGTCGGCGTGCGGGCGTCGGAGGGGGGCGACGCGTCGGAACCGGAGCCGTCTGATCGCGGCCGCGAGGCGCGAGATCAGGATCTGCCGGCGCCATCGGATGAGCGAGCCCACGAGCGCGACCACCAGCGCCACGCCGCCGATGATGAGCAGCGAGTCCGGGTACTCGGCAGAGCCGAGAACGTTCAGGCCCGGGAGCCCCTCACCGCTCTGGAAATGCTCGACGTTCTCCTGCACCAGGAATAGCAGGGCCGTCGCGGCTGTCACGCGCGCCCACAGTCCGACCAGATCGCGCCCGACCCCGGTCGACCCAGTGTCGATCTCGGCCGCGGCACCTCCCAGCGCGCGGACGAGGAGACCGAGTCGATGCAGCCGCCAGAGGGCGACCCCGAGCAGGCCCGCTCCCGCACACAGGACCGTGATGACCGCCATCTGCCACGCATCGCCGTGGCCGGACCGTGCCAGCGCCTCGCCATACGCCGAGCCGTAGCCGTGAAGGAACACGAGGTTGTGGGCGACGACAAGGCTCACCGCTGCCATCGCGACGAGCTCAAACGAGCGTCGCGTGGGGAACCTGTGGGGCGCCATGGCGCGGACTATACGGGTCGAGCGCGATTTCGGCCCACGAAGGCGCCGCGGCTCCCGTCACCCTCCAATCGTCGAGCGGCGCTCGCGATGCAGCGATCTTGATCCCGGCGGCGTCGCGTTCGTGGGCTCGGTTACGGATCCGTCCGCGACGACCGCCAACGCGCTGGGCGACATCGTCAAGGTGGACGCCCGCCTGGCGTCCGTGGCAGGAGTCGGCGAGCTGCTGGTGACTCTGGACGCGGCCGAGACGGCCCACCTCCGGGCCGAGCAGGTCGCGGTATTCGAGCGCCACACCCTCGACCTCAAGGCAAATCCGAGCCGGTCGCCAAGCTCGTGTTCCATGGGCGCGCTCCGGGTCTCGCTGACGGGAGGCCCGCTCAACCGGGGCCGGGCAGGCGGGACGCGTCGTCGTCGGCGTTCATCAGCGTCGCCAGCATCGCCTCGATCCGCTCCAGGCGTCCCCCAGGTCATCGTCCTTCTGGTCGGCCTCCTCGGCCTCCCTGGCTGCGTGCTCGAGGGTGGCCCGGTCGCGCACCGCGGACTGGTTGCTCGCGAGCAGGATCAGGGGTGCGGCATACGCCGCCTGCGTGCTGAACGCGAGGTTCAGGAAGATGAACGGATACGGGTCGAAGTTGAACAGCAGGTAGATGTTGCCGGCCACCCACGAAGCGACCACGATGGTCTGGATGACGATGAACGTCCATGACCCCATGAAGCCGGTCACGGCGTTTGCGACCCGCACCCCGAGCGGAGCATTCGTGTGCAGCGCGACGTTCACCGGGTGACGAAACCGGGCAACGGCAGTGCGGTAGCTCTCCACCGATTCCTCCGCGACTGCGAGTCGGCGGCACCATCCGGAGCGGCGATCGGTGATTGCCGTCGGGGCCCGCACGACCGGGCTCGAACCTGCCCGGAGGGCCGAACCATCGCACAACGACGGGCCGGACGCGTGGGCCCAGGGCAGCCCTTTGGATCGCGTGCCGGGCGGACCTGGCACGGTGACGCCTCAGCCGGGCGACGCGGCCCTCCTCGGCCGGACGTGGCGCAGCAGCATGACTCGACCAGTGAACATCAGCACGGCGGCAAGCGCGGCGAACACGGCCGTCATCAGCCAGGCGACCTCGTAGCCACTCACCGAGACGAGGGCCCCGACCAGCAGCGGACCTGCCATCGCCCCTGTCGAGGGACCCAGCCGGACGACCGCCATCGCGGTGGCCGGGGATGTCGGGTTCGATCGGGCGATCGCGAGCAGGACCAGCCCCTGGTACCCCCAGCCGCCGGCGAAAGCCAGCACCGTTGCCAGGACCGTGACCACGGCCGAGCTCCCCGCGAGCGTGAGGGCCAGGTAGCCGGCCACGCCCGCCACCTGCAGGACGATGACCACGAGCAGCGAGCCACGACCGAGCCGGTCACCGATCCAGCCGCTCAGGATCCGCATCGACACGCCGCACAGGCTGCCGACCGTGAGCAGGAGGCCGGCGCTCGATGGATCGAAGCCCCTGGCAACCGCCGACTCCACCGTGAACGAGGCGAGGGCGTTGCCGCTGGCCGCGCCGAGCCCGGCTGCCACCGCGATCACGAGCAGCGCCGGGAGTGGTGCGTCGCCATCGCGAAAGGGCCGGTCGAGCGGGCGGGAGAACGGCCGCGGGCGACCCGCCAGCGCAACGACGACGATCGAAACGGCCGCCGCCAGCACGAAGGCCCAGCGCCAGCCGACGGTCAGGCCGATGGCCGGCAGCGCGAGCCCCGCGAGCATCCCGGCCAGCGGGATCGAGGACTGCTTCACCCCGTACGAGAGGCCCTGTCGCTCGGGCCGGACCACGGTCGCCAGCAGGTGATTGATTCCCACCTGCCCGATGGTGTTCCCGACGCCGGCGATGAACAGCCAGGCCACCAGGTCGAGCCAGCTGTGCGCCGCGACGGCCGCCCCGAGCAGGGCAACGACGGTGATCGCCATCCCGGCGAGCAGGGACCTCTGGGGCCCGATCCGCTCGGACACCATCCCCGCCGGGACGGAGAGAAGGATGGAGGCCGCGAAGAAGGCTGAGATCGCGGCGCCGAGCTGGAACTCGTCGAAGCCCAGGTCCGCGCGCACCAGCACCGCGAGACCGCCGACCAGGAGCGCCGGCAGCGCGCCGAGGGTCGAGGCGCTGATGGCGGTGGCAACGATCCGGGGCAGGCCATGGTGGGTCGGCAGGGGGTTCCGGGTCACGGCCGGATTCTATGGTCCCGATCCCCCGGGGTGCGGACCCCGGACCGGGCCGTCCTGCTCGCCCGCCGGCGCAGCCATCGCAGGATCCGCGGGGTCCGACCGGCCGCGGGCCGTCAGAGAAGAGCCCCGGCAATCGCCGGGGCTCTTCGGGTGCGTGGAGGGTGGTCGCTACTTGGCGAAGTGGAACAGCGCCTCGTGGAGGGTGCCGTCACTGAGCGTGAAGGCAAGCCTCTGACAGGTGCCAGCCCACGCCTTGTCGGTCTTCCAGGTGTAGATGTACTGGTCGGCCTGCGCGTCATAGCGGAGCTTCCCGGCAGCGTCGACCGTCGCGCCGTTTGGAGCGAGGTCAGAGCAGGCGACCGGTGTCGCCGTCGGCCCGTTCGCGAAGATGTCGGGCCCTCGATTGCCGTCGAGGCTGAACTTGACCGGAATGGTCTGGCCTGCCTTGGCGGTATTGAGCGCCGGTGCCGCAGTCACGGGACTGAAGAACCCCGCGAAGGGGAACTG
Organism: uncultured Chloroflexia bacterium; assembly: GCA_963849495.1. Classification (GTDB taxonomy): domain Bacteria; phylum Chloroflexota; class Limnocylindria; order Limnocylindrales; family CSP1-4; genus CAIXZV01. Next base: position 167,613 of record CAWKHN010000011.1, read on the forward strand.
GAGGGTGAACACGCCGACGTTCGGGTCATGGTCGCTCGTGCCTCGCGCAACGTCGCCCGCGTAATCGGCCGGGAAGTCGCTGTTGAGGTGCGCGATGCGGAATTGATCCAGGCTCGCCTGCATGGGCCCGTCCTGTCGACCGGCTAGGCATTCGCGTTCGCGGCGGGTGGCCGGCAACCCCCACCATTCTGACCCAGTTATCCGCGGTCGAGCACGGCCTCCGTCCGGGTGGTCGATCGGCCCCGAGGCAATCCCTGAGATGTACGAGCGTGCGTGCGAGATGCGACGGACGGCTCGATCTCCTGGTGGCCGGCACACAGCGGGCATGAGGAGTCTGTCGATCCGGGACAAGAGGGGGGAAACCACCCCTTCATCGGAGAAATGGGACGGGCTAGCCTGCGATCCATGGCCGCGCGTCCCACGCCACATGTCGGCACCCCATCAGCGTTCATCGTGGAGCGCTACTGGCCCGGTGCCACCGACCAGGGACTGGCCGAGGCCGCAGACGCTGTTCGGCGGGCGGCGTTGGTCCTTTCTGCCGAGGGGCGTTTCGTCCGCCTCGTCGATGCCTTCGTCGCTCGTGCCGACCAGGTCGCGTTCACGCTCCTCGAGGCGGACTCGAAGGGGACGGTGCGCGAGGCAAGCGAGCGGGCCGGCCTGCCATTCGACCGGATCACGCAGGTCGACCGCCCGCAACATCGCGGGGCAGCCGGCACCGGGTGCGAGGGAGGCTGACCCATGGATCTGAAGCGGACCATCGTCGCGATCCTCGGCGTCGTCGTGGTCGCGGGGGCCTGCAGCTCGGCATCGACGGCGACCCCGGGCGGTCCCGCCGCCCCAGCCTCGTACGCCGCAAGTGCGCCGTCGGCCCAGGCGGCACCTCCGGCGAGCGGATCGAACGGGCCGGCCTCGGCGTCGAGCGCACCGGCGTCGGCGGCAGCAGGAGGCGGCGGCGGGTCGCTGACCGATGCCTGTGCCCTGTTGACGGAGGCGCAGGTGACGGCAGCGCTGGGCGTGACGGTCGGCGCTGGCGCACCGCCAGGCCCCGGGCAGCACAGCTGCCTCTGGTCGGACAAGGATGTGACCTACACCGTGGAGCTGTCGATCACCGACGGGGGCGTGTTCAACGACACGGAGGGCGGCTCAATGAGCGGAATCACGATCACGAAGGTGAGCGGAATTGGTGACGCCGCGTATTACTTCGATGGGGGAGTCGTCTTCTCGCTCTACTTCGCGAAGAGCTCGAACTACTTCAGCATCGCCGTACTGGCGGGCATGATCAACGACCGCCTCACACAGGACGAGGAGCGGGCCATCGAGAAGACGCTCGCGCTGGAGGTTCTGGCCAACGTCTGACCGGTGGGCCGCGATCGCCACGCCCCGTGTCAGCCTGCACGCTGATGCAAAGAGCACACACGCAGCTCGATGACCCTGGGAGCGTGACTGGCGTGGCCGCGGTGTCAGCCACACCCACATCCTCACCTGATCGTGCACGTCCTGGCGGTCTCGCCGCACGATGGGACCGGCGGCCACGAGTTGGTACCGTGACGTGGCCGCCACGGCGCCTTGCCCTCCCGGCCCGGAAAGGAGCGTCCCCATGGCCACCGTCAGCGTTCGCTACTTCGTCCGCGACATCGACGCCGCCATTGACTTCTACTGCCAGTTGCTGGACTTCCACGTGGACATGCACCCCAACGGGTCGTTCGCCATGCTCTCGCGTGGGGATCTCCGGCTGGTGCTCAGCGTCCCGGGCGGGGGGCCGGGTGGTGGCCAGGCCACGCCTGACGGCAGGCTGCCCGAACCGGGCGGCTGGAACCGCTTCCAGCTCGAGGTTGCCGATCTCGCCACAACGGTGGAGAGGCTGCGCACCCGGGGAGCCCAGTTCCGCAGCGACATCGTCGTCGGCGTCGGCGTCAAACAGATCGTTGTCGACGACCCCTCCGGCAACCCGATCGAGATCGATCAGCCGACGATCCCCGAGGCGAGACAGGCGCAGCCTGAAGCCGCATCGCGGGCGGGCTGAGCGCGGTCCCTTGTCGGACCGCCGCATGCCTCGCACGCTCGGCCCTCCCTGGCTTCAAGCTGGGCGATCTCGACGTCTGTCAGCTCTGCTGACCGTGCCCGGCGGAGATGCTCCCGCTCGCCTGCCGCTCTGGCCGTGGTGGTGACGGCGCACCCGGCGGTTGGCGCGTTCGGCCAAGCGGGCACCGCCTCCTTCAGGCAGACGCTGTGGGGAGTTAGCCGCTGCACGAACGCTGTGACTCTTCTCAGAGCCCGCTAGAATGGGCCGCGCCAACAGGCAGACGCTCGATCCGGGCGTGCGACTCCCGAGCGGGAGTAACTCAGTTGGCAGAGTGTCAGCTTCCCAAGCTGAATGTCGCGGGTTCGAACCCCGTCTCCCGCTCCACTTCCCCCCTTCGTGCTCAACGCGACACCCTGTGTGCGCGTGCGATCTTCCCGATTGCCGCGTGGAGTCGCCCAGGCCGAGCGCCACAACGCTCCATCGTCACGTCCTCGACAGGGGCACAGGCCACGGCGCCAGCGTTGATATCGGCGAACCTGCCCATTGCTGGTGCGACCGCTGAGTTCGATGGGATGTCGGGCCATGCCGATGGCAGTCCGTCCGGCGACAAGGACCGCGCCGCCCGGGCCGCACGCTGCTGCTACTGTCCACGGAAAGGCGCGCGCAGACCGCCACCAGCCCCGACATACCGAGAACGGAGTCCGCCGCTCATGCCCACGCCACCGGTCGTCCTGGTGACCGGATTCGACCCCTTCGGGGGCGCGAGCCGCAACCCGTCGGGCGAAGTGGCCCTCGCCCTCGACGGCACCACGATCGCGGGTGCCCACGTTCGGGGACTGGTCCTTCCGACCGCCTACACGGCATCGGTCGAGGCCGCCCTCGGCGAGATCGGCCGCCTGCACCCGGACGTCGTGCTGATGCTCGGGGTGGCCGAGGGCCGGCGCTCGGTGACCGTCGAGCGGGTCGGGATCAACCTCGACGACGCCGGGATCGCGGACAACCACGGCGAGCTTCGCACCGAGCAGCCGATCAGCCCGTCCGGGCCGGCCGCGTGCTTCTCGCCACTCCCGGTCCGGGCCATGGCCGACGCCATCGCGGTCACAGGCGTGGCCGCCGCGGTGTCGACCACGGCCGGGACCTTCGTCTGCAACCACCTCCTCTACGCGGTCCTGGCCGCACTCGAGGGGTCAGGCACCCGGGCCGGCTTCATCCACGTCCCCGCCATTGAGGGCGCGGCGCCGGCTGACGTGCCCACGCTGCCCCTCGACGCCATGATCGCCGCGGTCGGAGCCGCAGTCAGGGCGGCCCTCGCGAACTGACACCGAGGGGTGCCGTTCGGGCCTCCTGTGCCGGGGCAGCGTGCGTGCCCCGCCCGGCAATTCGGCCTGGCCCGGCCGTCTGGACACGGGTCTGTATCCTCGGCCCGTGAGCCAGGCATAGAGGGGCGACTCGGCCCCGGCTCGTGGGGGGGCGAGGCGAGCCCGGGTCACCCCAGATCACCCAGCCCTGATCTCCGGGGCCCGCTCGCTTGACGTTGTTCGACGAAGCCCCACAATCCCGGACCATGCGAGCGAAATCGGACGAGCAGTGACGCCGACGCCCCCGTCCCGGACGGAGACGTTCCTGTTCACTGACATCGAGGGGAGCACGCGGCTGTGGGAGGAGCACCGGGCCGTGATGGGGGTCGCCCTCGCCGCGCATGACGCCCTGCTCCGGGCGGCGGTCGAGGAAGCGGGCGGGACGGTCGTCAAGACGACCGGCGACGGGATGCTCGCGGCCTTCGACCACGCCGAGTCCGCGGTGACCGCGGCGATCGAGGGCCAGCACACGCTCGACCGTCACGACTGGCCCGAGACGGGCCGCCTGCGCGTCCGGATGGCGATTCACTCCGGGAGCGCCGAGGTCCGCGATGCCGACTTCTTCGGGCCGGCACTCAACCGGGTGGCGCGGCTGCTCGCGATCGGCCACGGCGACCAGGTGCTCGTCTCGGGCGCGAGCGCGGCGCTCGTGGCGGGCGGTCTTCCGGCGGGGTGCGAGCTCGTGGACCTGGGCGAGCACCGGCTGCGCGACCTCGACCGGCCCGAGCAGGTCTTTCAGCTCGTCGCCCCGGGCCTGCGGCGCGCGTTCCCCGCCCTGCGATCGAGCGCCGAGCACTCGACGAACCTCCGGCCCCAGGCGACGTCGTTCGTCGGTCGCGAGCGGGAGCTGGTTGACGTCGCGCGGCTGCTCACCACCAGCCGCCTCGTCACGCTGGTCGGCGTCGGCGGCACCGGGAAGACCCGCCTCGAGCTGCAGGCCGCGGCTGACGGCCTCGATCGGTACCGCGACGGCGCCTGGCTGGTCGAGCTGGCGCCGATCAGTGACCCCGAGCTCGTGATCTCCGAGGTCGGCCGCGCCCTGGGCGTCCAGCCACAGCCGGGACGTGCTCCGATCGACGTGATCGTCGACTACCTGCGCTCGAAGGAGCTCCTCCTGCTGCTCGACAACTGCGAGCACCTCATCGGGGCCGTCGCCGACGCGGCGGATCGACTGCTCGGCGCCTGTCCCGCGCTGCGCGTGCTGGCCACGAGCAGGGAGCCGCTCGGGGTCGAGGGCGAGGCCGTCTTCGCCGTTCCGTCGCTGGCGCTGCCGGCGCTCGCCGGCCAGGAGCGCGACGGGCGCGAGACGATCGACGACGCGGAGGTCGAGCAGGCCGATCGATCCGAGGCGGTCCGGCTGTTCGTCGACCGTGCGACCGCGACCCTGCCGGCCTTCGCGCTCGATCGCTCGAACGTGCGGGCCGTCGTCGAGATCTGCCGGCGCCTGGACGGCATTCCCCTTGCCCTCGAGCTCGCGGCAGCGCGGGTCAACGTCCTGTCGGCCAACGAGATCGCGGACGGCCTCGGAGACCGCTTCCGCCTCCTGACGGGCGGACGCCGCACCGCGGTGCCGCGGCAACGAACGCTGCAGGCCCTCATCGACTGGAGCTGGGACCTGCTCGAGGACGAGGATCGCCGGCTCCTCCGCCGCGTGGCCGTGTTCTCCGGGGGCTGGACGCTCGACGCCGCGGCTGCCGTGGCCTTCGGGGGTGACACGGATGAGGATCGCGCCCAAGTGGAACGGGCGGGCGCCGCCGCCCGGTTCGCCGCCATCGACGGGCTCGGGCGCCTCGTCGACCGGTCGCTCGTCGTGGCCGACCACGAAGGCTCCACCCGATACCGGATGCTCGAGACGATCCGCCAGTACGCAGCGGACCAGCTCGCGGCGAGCGGCGAGACGGTTGCGCTCCGGGACCGGCACCTGCGGTTCTTCCGGCGGCTGGCGCTCGACGCCGAGCCAGGGCTCGACAGCACTGAGTCGCCGGCGTGGCTGCGTCGCCTGGACACGGAGCTCGAGAACGTGCGGGTGGCGCTCGACTGGGCATCGGAGACCAGCCCCGAGGCCGGGCTCGAGATCTGCGTCTCGATGGGCCGCTACTGGCTGGCCCGCACGATGGGGTCGGAGGGGCTCGACCGCACCCTGCAGGCGGTCGATCGAGTTCGACGGAGTCCCGAGCCCGATCCGGAGCCAGCGCGACGCGCGAGAGCCAGCCTTACCGCCCGGGCGCTCGCGGGCGCCTCGTTCATGGCCGCGATGGGCGGCCGACCCGAAACGCTCACACTGGGCGACGAGGCGCTGGCCGCTGCCCGGGCGTCGGAGGATCCGGTCGCCATCGCCGACGCCCTCCTGACCTGGCTGGTTCGCGCTGATCCCGTCTTTTCGGCCAGCGAGGACATCGACTGGCTTCCGGCCGCCGATGAGGCGGTCAGGATCGCCACCGACCTCGAGGACTGGGGCCGCCTCGCCCGCATCGAGCTGTCCGTGGCGTCGATCGCAGCCCAGCTCGAACCAGCCGCCGCGGCGGTTTGGCTGGATCGGTCGACCGAGGCCGCCCGGCATTCCGGCAACATATTCGACCATGCCTACCTCGCCCAGGCTCGTGGCCGCGTCGCTGCCATGGCGGGCCGGCAGACGGAAGCGCAGCATTGGTACCGCGAATCCAAGGCGCACTTCCACACGATCGGCGACCAACGATTCGCGCTCTCCGCCCAGAGCGAGCTTGGCCATGCCCTGCGCCACGAGGGCAAGGTCGACGAAGCGGAGGCCGAATACCGCGAGTCCATCCGAGGCTGGCGGCGGACCGGGAACCGCGGGGCGGTCGCCAACCAGCTCGAGTCGTTCGGGTTCGTGGCGCTCTCGAGGGGAGACGGCGTTCGGGCGGCCTACCTGTTCGGCGCGGCCGAGGCTCTGCGGGAGGTCTCCGAGGCCCGGATGACCGCCATCGAGCGCGAGGAGTACGACGGACAGATCGCCCGACTCCGAAGTGAATTCGACGATGGGGTCCTGGGGCCCGCATGGACCGCAGGGCGCGGTATGACCAGCGACGAGGCTGTCGCCTTCGCCCTGTCCCAGTCGGCCGAGCAGAGCAGTCAGTAGCGACACCCTGACTGGGCGTGTGCCTCGGTGCTCGATCGGCCGCCTTGCGTCCTGGTCCAGCGTCCTGCAGACTCCGGCGACATGAATCTCAGCGTCCTCGGCCCAGCGATCGTTGGAGCGATCTGCGGGGCTCTCGGCTGGCTGATCGTCGGCCTCTACATGGCCGGACGGCAGAACAAGCGACTGGCCAAGAATGCCGGACGGGCGGTCTACTTCGAGCTGGCGATGAACAGGCTGAGCGTCGACGTCGCTCTCGAGTACGGTGCCTTCGCGCCGCTCGTGCGATCGTCGTTCGACCGCCTCCTCCCGGAGCTCGCGACGTGGCTGGAGCCCGAAGAGCTGCAGACCATGGTCACGGCGTACATGAGCCACGTCGGCTACGGGCAGGTGAGCACCGTCGCGGATCTGCCGTCCGCCGCTCGACAGGAGGCGCTGGCGGGCATCCTCGCTACCCAGGTCCAGGCCCTCGACCTCCTGCGTGGGCGGGTGTTCTCGCACGACGAGGCGCGGCGGCTGGAACGAGTGCAGGCGAGCGGGCGCCCGACGTCGGGAAAGGCCACCCATGACGATCCCGCCAGCGGAGGAACATGACGATGCCCGTCGATCACCAGGCGCTGATTGAGCGGTATGCGAGGGCACTCGCAGGCGGTGACCTCGACATCATCGACGAGATCATCGCCGAGGACTACGTCGACGAGTACCCACAGTCGGGTGAGATCATCCGTGGACGTCAGAACCTTAGGGCGATCATGGAGCACCGCCCTGGGCGAGCCGACCTCTCGTCGATCCGCGCCCGAGCGAGCGACGAGCACAGGGTGATCGCGCCGCTGTTCACGGTGGTCCGCGTCCAGGGACGGGGCGATGCCGGCACCATGACGCTGAGGGCCCGCTACCCGGACGGTTCGCAGTGGTGGATCGTCGTCGTCTACGAGCTGCGTGACGGCCGAATCGCCCGTTCGTCGAGCTTCTTCGCCCCGGAGTTCGAGGCTCCCGAGTGGCGAGCCCCGTTCGTCGAGCGGCGAGCCGCTCCGGAAGCCTGAGCAGCTGGCCAGAATCGCGCACGGAAGGGGACGGACCTCTGTCCGACCCCGGGCCGGGTGAATCCCAGGTCCATCGCGACACTCGGATGGGACCACGCCGGTTGGTGGTGCCCCTGCCTGGTCGACCGGCCTGGCCGCCCTCAGGCAGCGCTCGGGCCCTCGACACGCCCGGCCGGCGGGGCCATGATCCGACGATGGCATCAGGCGGCTTGGCGGGCGCGACGATCGACACCTGGCCGCGGGGCCATCACGTCCTGAGCGCGCTCGCCGTTGCCACGCGGCCGTGGCCCGCCGTGCGTGGTCCGGCGGCCGACGAGCCGACGAGACCCGGGCATGGGCGCGTCCGACCCGGTGAGTGACTCGATCGTGGCCCTCGCCGATGAAGCGGAGCGCCGCACCGACGACGGCGACCCGAAGGGTGGTTTGGCACTCGCCCGCCGCGCCGTCGAGCTCGCGGAGGCCGATGGGCGAAAGAAAGCCCGCGCGACGGCGCAACGCGCCCTCGGGCGCGCCTGGTACGGACTCGGGGATTACGGCGCGGCACGGACCGCCGGCGAGCAGGCCCGCGCGCTCGATGCGCAGACCGACCCGGACGGACCGGCCTGCGGCGAGGACGACGACCTCATCGGTGTTTCCCTGCTCCAGCTCGGCGACGCGGCCACGGCGGTCACCAGCCTGCAAGCGGCGGTTGCCCGGCTCGAGGCGACGCAGGGGGCTGACCACGAGGACACGATCCGCGCTCTCGGCAACCTGGCCGCCGCCCTCGCGCGCGCGGGAGACGATCCTGCTGCCGAGGCGACCGGGTGCGAGGCGCTCGCGCGCGCGGAGCGGTCGCTGGGCATTCATCGCCAGACGGCGGTCATCCTCAACGGCCTCGCCGTTCGAGCCAGCCGCGCCCCAGGGCGGGCGGCCGAGGCCATGACGCTGTCGCAGCGTGCGCTGGACGTCGCCCAGGCGTCGGTCGGAGCGGAGCACCCGCTCTCGGTCAGCCTTGCGGCCAATCTGGCCATCCGCCGCGCGGACGCGGGTGATCCGGCGGCCGTGGGGCTCCTCCGCGAGGCCGAGGCCGCGCATGAGACCGCCTACGGGCACGACCACCCGATGCTCGCGTTCGTGCTGGTCGCCCTCTCGGACGCCACCGACGACCCGGCGGAGGCGCGGCGGGCCATTGCCCGGGCGGCGCTGATCCGATTGCAATTCCTGGGGCCGACCGCGCGTCCCACGCTCGACGCGGTCCGCAAGGCGGTGCGCCGGTTCGCGCCGCGCGGCCCCGGCGAGTCGGTCTCGCCGGAAGCAACGGAGATCTATCGCGACTGGGCGGCCCTCGATCCCGGTGCCGCACCGGTGGGCCTGCCGACCGCCCGGCGGCGCTCACCCCAGGAGGCCGGAGCCCGGCTCGCGGCGACCTTCGAGCGGTTCCTCGGCGACGTCCCGCTGCCCGACGAATCTCGCGCGGCCGTCGCCGCCGACTACGCGGAGGCGGACACTGCGGCCGCGAACGGCGACGACGCGGCGGCCATCGCGGCGCTTGAGCGCGCGGTTCAGACGATCGAAGCGGCGAAGGGAGTGGCGACCCCCGACCTGATCGAGCCGCTGCGGCGCCTCGGCGCAATATGCCAGGCCGCCGGTGCGGAAGATCGCCTGCTCGGGATTCGCCGCCGGATCGCCGACATCGCCGAGGGCGCCTACGGCTCGGGACACCCGATCGCGACGATGGCGGTCACGGCGTACGCGGAGCAGGAGCGCCACGACTTCGGCGGGCTGAGCGAGGCCACGGCCGAGCGCGTCGGCGCGGCGGTGCGAGCCACCTTCGGCGATGAGTCGCGAAGCGTGCAGCTGGCGGAGCGGGCGTACGCTGCCGCGCCGGCGGGTGACCGGCGAGCCATCCCGCTTTCGGTCGCCCGGGTGGAGGCGCTGCGCTCCATCCGGCCGGATGGCCCGCTCGCAGAGCTCGACGCGATCGACTGGGCCGGCATCGGACACGCGTACGGCCCGGCTCGGGACACGCCCGACGAGATCCGGCTCCTGCGGGCCCCGGATTCCGACCTGCGCGAGGACGCGCTGGAGAGACTGGCGAACTCGATCTGCCATCAGGGCTCGGTCTACCCAGCGTCGGCGGCTGCGGTGCCGTTCCTTGCCCGCCTGGCGCTTGACCCCACCCAGCCGGATCGGCCGGGCATCATCTGGCTGCTCGCCATGGTGGCCCGCGGTGCGGCCGATCCGTCAACGGATGCGACCGTCGGCAGGGCCATTCTCGACGCGATCGCCCCGTTCGCCGATGCGCTCCTGGCCTCGGCCGACCCGTCCGTGGACCTGGGCCGCGTGGTCGCGGAGCTCGCCGACCGGTTCGACCCGCTCGTGCCGGGAGCGCCTGCGTGGGAGCGACTCGTGATCGAGTTCCATGAGGGGTCTGGCGCCCGCGTCTGGGCGGCCGTCCGGGAATCGTCGGAGTACCCAGATGCCCTCAACGAAGCCCTTGCCCTCTGGCGCGAGGTGTTCGACGAGTGGCTTACCGATCGGGGCCGGGTGCTCGCCCCAGCCTCCATGGACGAGCTCCAACGTGCGCTCGGCCTAGGTGAGAGTTGACTGAGAGGACCAGATGGACGTCAGCAAAGGTTCGGGTCCAGCGCAGTACGAGACTGCCAGCAGGTTCAACGCAAGGGTCGCCCTGCACGCGAGGTTCGCCACCAACCCGCGACCGTGGCCCGCGTGGGTGTTCGATCAGCTCGAGGGGTTCGAGGGCTGCAGCGTGCTCGAGCTCGGCTGCGGCACCGGGATGCTCTGGCAGGTGAACGCCCCGCGCGTCCCGGCGAGCTGGACCCTGGTGTTGACCGACAGTTCGGAGGGCATGCTGGCCGAGAGCAGGCGGCGCCTGGACGGGTTCGCGTCTCATGTCGAGCTGCGCGTCATGGACGCACAGGAGATCGACTTCCCCGATCACGCCTTCGACATCGTCATCGCCAACCACCTGCTCTATCACCTGCCCCGTCGCGAGCAAGCGATCGCCGAGGCGCGACGCGTCCTGCGGAAGGGCGGGGCCTTCCACGCGACGACGGCGAGCCTCGACAGCCTGGCTGAGCTCAGGACGCTGATGGACGAGTTCAGGAGCGTCGCGACCTCCGCCCACGATGCCGCGCCCGGTCCGGATCCGCGCGAGCGAGCCCAGCCGGTGGTCGGCGCCTTCTCGCTCGAGAACGGCGCGGCGCAACTGCGCGAGCGCTTCAGGAGCGTCGACACCCGGATCTATGCAGACGAGCTGAGGATCACCGACCCGGACGCCATCGTCGACTACTTCCTCTCCCTCAACGAGATCCGCGAGAACGAGCAGGTCCTCGTGGATGACGAGGTGGGCGCCTTGCGTGACTTCGTCGCGGCCAGGATGGCGCGAGATGGCGAGCTGCGCGCCACGGCGAGGTCGGGCATGTTCGTGTGCCGATAGTGTGAGCTCCAGCGAGGGCTTTCGGACTGTCGTCAGGTACGCCGCGTACGTCGAACGGACACAGAGTCCGCTCGCGCGAACGGGCTGTGACTGACCCCCGCAGGTGGCGTGTGGCGCACCAGACGCGAAAGCCCCGCCCGGAGGGGACCGGACGGGGCTCGCGGGTCGCGGTCCTACGAGCCGGCGACCGTCAGCTGCACGGCTGGATAGATGATCGGCGTCGTGCACGCCACGTGGTAGCCGCCGACCGGGTAGTCAACGTCGTCGCTGCCGTGCTGCACGCTCCTGACCGTGTACAGGAGGGTCCCGGCTCCGCGGAGGAAGGCGGCCGTCGTCTGGAGTACCCAGTCAGGGATGTTCTCGTAAGCGTCGACCGTACCGGGAGGACTGGTCATCTCCCACGTCGTTCCCGGCTTGATCCCGTAGACGAGGAGGGTCGACCCCCCCACCTCCTGGTCGGGCGCGTACTGGAACCGCAGCATGGTTCCATCCGGGATCACGGTCGGACCGACGTAGGCGCAGGTCTCGCCGTCGAACGTCACCTTGACGGCCAGCCCTGGTGTCGTCGCCGTCGGCGCGGGTGACGCCGTCGGCGCGGGTGTCGCGGCCGTCATTGGCGTCGGCTGCGGCGTGGGCTCGACGCTCGGTGCTGCGCTGGGCGCAGCTGATGTGCCCGACGAGCAGGCGGCCAGCATGACCGCGAGCAGGCCGGCCACGAGATGCCTCGTCCGCATCATGTGACCCCTTTCCGCCTCGCGACCCGGTCCTCCACTGGCCGGATCAGCGGCGCCACGATGTGCGCCGCGCATGAGCGCGGGCCCAGCGATCGTCGAGAGATCGATGAGCAGGCTCATCAGGATGCTGCTGCGGATCAAGGAAGGGCCTCGAGACGGATCCGTTCCAGCAGGTCGACCTCACCGGCGATGGCGACCTCCTGGGAGCCTGCCGGGATCCCGGCAACGCGCAGGGCCGACTCCGGGAACGCGATGACGCCGAGTGTCCGCGGCATCCGGTCGGACGCGTCAACCAGGAAGGTGCCTGCCGCCAGCGCCGATTCCACGAGGCCGGCCATGTCCCGCTCGGTAGCGGTTCGTGTCGCCCCCGCACCCGGGGACGCGAGCGGGACCAGCCCGCTTCCCGAATCCTCGCTGATCAGCCGGCCCGCGAAGTCCGTGCCGAGCAGGTACTGCACGAAGGTCCTGACCTCGGGCCGGTCACGAAGCACGACGAGCGTGTACACACGCCCACGCAGCACGGTCGCTCCTTCGGCGCGGACCGGAAGGCGGACCGGAGTGAGGTCCTCACGAATGCCCTGTTCCCAGGTCGCCCGCTGATCGCCGCTCGCGTGGATCAGCCAGCACTCCGGCAGCTCGCCTCGGCCCATCTGGAGTGCCGCCCACGCCGCCGGCGTTCGAATGGCCGTCTCGGGGCCGCCGAGGACGGCGCCAGTCTGCTGGATCAGCGCGTGATAGCGGCGAAACGCAGCCTCGATGGCCTGGGAGAAGACGCTTCGTCCGGCCGCCCAGGAGTCAAAGCCGGACGCGGTCATTCCATCGAGCACAAGGTCCTCGATCAGGTCGGCGCCATAGGACCCATCGTGCTCACCGCCAAGGAGGCCGAGACACCACGGCGTGCGACCATCCTGGATCATTCGCTCGATGAGCTGCTCCAGCGCCTCCCAGGTGGTCGGTGGCTCGTAGCCCGCGGCGGCGAACGCGTCGGCCGGGTACCACAGCAGACCCGACGCCGTCGCCGCGATCGGAGCACCGACGAGGCGCGCGCCCGCGGCGTCCAACGGCTGGACCTGTCCGAGATCGGCCAGCGGTCCCGCCTCGAGCGCTGCGAGGTCGGCCGGTGACAGGACCTCGTCCAGCGATAGCAGCAGGCCCGCACGGGCCAGGTCAGTGACGTCCCCCGGGCGAGTCAGGATGGCGACGTCAGCCTGCTCGACCCCGGCCCGAGGATCGCCGGTGCCATCGCCATTCGTGATGGAGATGGCACCGCCCCGCGCGGCATAGTCGGCCAAGGCACCGGCAAGATCGACGGGCAGCTGCGAGAAGACCCGCAGGCTCACGCCTCCGATGCCCTGGGCAGCCAGATCGGTCATCGGCACCACGCCCGAGGCGGTCATGACCCGGAGATCCGCGTCAATCGGGCGTCGATCCGCGGCTGGACAGGCCGGCTGGTGCAGATAGGTGCGGCATTCGGCAACCGTGAGCGACCGCCCGGCGGAGGTCTCGGCGAGCTCCACCAGGTCGCGAGCTGGCAGCAGGTAGACGCCGCGAGCATCGCTGGGTGGCGGTGGAAGTCGCACCGCAACAGGGACGTCGCTCGACGGGTACGGGATCCTCGCCCGTTGAACGGCCCAGTGCAGTGCATCGAGGGCCTCCTCCGTGATCCACCCCCGGTCCGCCGTCGCCCGCGCCGCCTCGGCGGCCAGCAGCAGGGCAAGCGCCGGATCGGTATCGAGGCGCCCGTTCGCGGCGACCGCCAGCTCCCGCGCCGTGGCGATCGCCTCATCCTCGCGGGCGCCCTCCCCCTGGCGCCAGACAACGGCGAGCAACCCCGAGACCCCGATGACACCGGCAAGCAGCACGGCCACGAGCGCCCGGAGCCGCGTCGACGCCCGGCGCTCGAGCCTGCGTTCCTGGTCGCGCCGATCGCGCTCGGCGGACTCGGCCCGACGCCGCTCGGCCAGGCTCGCCTCGAGCAGCTCGCGCTCGAGCGCGTCGAGGCGGATGTCGGTGGTGGCGCTCCAGGTCTCGAACAGGTCGAGACGGCTGCCGGAGAGCAGGAAGCCGGGGTCTCGATCCGCGGTCGCCCACTCGGCGGCCAGGGCATTCAGCCGTCCCTCCATCCACAGGCCCTCCTCGGCCTCGTGGATCCACCCCGCAAGTCGCGGCCAGTGTGTCAGCAGCGCTTCGTGTGCCGGCTCGACTGTCGCCTGACCGGTGCGTGGATCTCGATCGAAGGCCACCAATCGCCACCGTCCGAAGGCTTCGAGCACGGCGTCGACACGCTCGGGTGTGGCGTCGATCGAACGCAGGTCATCCACGACCACGCGGCGGGCGGCCACGGTCCGCCCTTCGCCGGCGGCGGTCATCCGCAGGAACAGCTGGCGGGCGAGGTCGCGAGCCGGCTGGTCGAGCGACGCGAAGACCGCCTCTGCGCGCCGGCCGACCGCACCGGCAATGCCGCCGATGGCCGCGTAGGACTCGCGACTGAGCCGCTGGCCCTCGGCTCGCTCGAACAGCTCGGTCAGGGCGAACTGCAGGAGCGGGAGCGCCCCGGGCCGGTCGGCCACGTCGGCCTCGAGGTCCGCCACCAGGCCAGGCTCGAGCTCGACACCGACCGCCGCGGCCGGCCGCACGATGGCCCGCTCGAGCTCGTCGCGCGTCAGCGGGGTCACGACCTCGACGGCGTCCCGGATGAGCGCTCCGAGCTCGGCGCTCAGCAGCGGCCGATCGAACCAGTCGGCTCGCAACGATGCGATGACGGCCGGGCGCGGCGGGGGCCCGGTCAGCGCGGCGGCGATGCTGCGGAGGAATCCGGACGGTTCGGCCGGATCGGTCGCAAGCGCGAACAGCTCCTCGAGCTGGTCGATGACGAGCAGAAGAGGGCGCGGATCGGCGGCGGCCGCCCGGGTGAGCGCGCCCGCGATGTCCGCCATCTCGGCCCCCGCCGCCGTGCCCTGCGGGTCCGTGACCACCGCGTCCAGCGCCCGCAGCAGCGCTTCCGCCGGGCGGCTGCCCGGCAGCATGACCGCGACGCGCCATGCCTCCTGGCCGGGGGTCGGCGCTCGGAGCAGCGGCAGGAGACCGGCCCGGATGACGCTGGACTTCCCGCTCCCGCTGGGTCCGACGAGCAGCAGCAGGCCGCCCGCCCGCGACACCGCCTCGAGGCGCTCGATCAGCCGCTCCGCGAACAGCTCACGCCCGAAGAAGTCCCCCGCGTCCGCCTCGCCGAACGGCCGCAGGCCCTTGTACGGGTTGCGCGGGCCGGAGGAGGGCCGCGCAACATCGAGCGTCGCGTCCTGGCGCAGGATCGCCAGCTCGAGCGCCTGGAGCTCAGCGGATGGGTCGATGCCCAGCTCATCGACAAGGAGGCGTCGACCATCCTGGTAGACGCGCAACGCGTCCGCCTGCCGGCCAGCACCGTACAGGGCGCGCATGAGCTGCGCCCGCAGGTGCTCACGCAACGGTTCCTCGGCCACGAGCGCCTCGAGCTCGCCGGCGATATCGCGACCGCGACCGAGCGAGAGGTCCGCCTCGAAACGGTCCTCGAACGCGCGCAACCGCAGCTCCTGGAGGCGGGCGATCTCCGGCTGAAGGAATGCGAGGTCATCGAGGTCCTCGAACGGTTCGCCGCGCCACAGGGACATGGCCTCGCGCAGCCGCGCCGCAGCCTCGGCGGGCTCGTCGACCAGCCACTCGTGACCCTCCCTCGCCAGGCGCTCGAATCGGGCCGCATCGATCGCGTCGGGCTCGATCCGCAGGGCGTAGCCGCCGGTCTCGGTTGTGATCGGACTCCGGCCGTTCGCAGCCCCAGGATCGTCACGTGGCCCGGGCTCCAGCGCCCCCCTGAGCCGCGACACATGGAACGCGACGCTCCCAGCGCCGCTCTCCGGTGGCGAATCGCCCCACAGCGCGTCGAGGATGTGCTCGGTCGAGACGGGCCGGCCGGCATGGATGAGCAGGAGTGCGAGCAGGGCACGCTGACGTCGGGACGCGATCGCGCTGACCCGACCCTCATCGACGAGCTCGAGGGGGCCGAGGATCCGGATCTCCATCGGACGCCCTTGCTGCGTGATTCGGCGACGTTCGTTGCCGAGGCTAGGACGGCAGTGGCGGCGTGGCTACGGCCGTCTGGCCCTGTCAGCCGGCCCTGGGACGCGATCCAGGCTGGTGGCCCCCCGCGGGCGAACATGCGCTCCATGCGTTCCGGGCCGCCCAAATCGCGGGGATGCAGCGGCCCGCATTCGGTCCATTCGACCCTGTCCGACGGCCTCCCACCCGGCGAGCATCCGGCCTCGGGGCCGACCAGCGCCACGACCGGCGTCCGCGTCGCGCTCGGACGAGGCCCCCTGTGGGAGGCCAACATGCCGGCGGTAACGGTTCGCGAGCTGCGAAAGGACTACGACGGCGTGCGCGCCGTCGACGGGATCTCGTTCGACATCCGGGACGGCGAGATCTTCGCGCTCCTCGGCCCGAACGGCGCAGGCAAGACGACGACGGTCGAGATCCTCGAGGGCCACCGGTCGCGGACATCGGGCGAGGTGACCGTGCTCGGCGAGGACCCCGCGACCGCCGGTCGCGCCCTCCGCGAGCGGATCGGGATCGTCCTCCAGGAGGCGGGCCTCGACGAGGACTTCACGCCGCGTGAGCTCGTGACGCTGTACCGGCGGATGTATCCGCGCCGGCTGGCGGTCGACGATGTCCTGGATCTCGTTGGCCTCGCCGACAAGCGCGATGCGCGGGTCAAGACGCTCTCGGGCGGCCAGCGCCGGCGGCTCGACCTCGCGCTCGGGCTCGTCGGCGATCCGGACCTGCTGTTCCTGGACGAGCCGACCACCGGCTTCGACCCGACGGCCCGCCGCCGGGCCTGGGAGCTCGTCGACGCGCTCCGCGACCTCGGCAAGACGGTGCTCCTCACGACCCACTACATGGACGAGGCGGAGCATCTCGCCGACCGACTCGCGGTCGTCGTGAAGGGTCGCATCGTGGCGATCGGGACGCCGGACGAGCTCGGTGCCGCGACGCCCGCCCGATCGGTGGTCTCGTTCCGGCTGCCGTCGGGGGTCGCCGCCGACCAGCTGCCGCGTCTGGACGGCGGGCTGACCCAGGACGGGGTCGACTGGCGCTTCGAGACCATCGACCCGACCCGGGCGCTCCACGAGCTCACGGGCTGGGCCCTCGCCCACGGCGTCGACGTGCCGTCGCTCACCGTCGGCCGCCCGTCGCTCGAGGACACCTACCTTGCCCTCGTCGCGGCCCACGAGCCGGCCGCCGACGGCAGCGCTGCCGGCCGAGGTGCGCCGGCCGAGGCGGTGCCGGCATGACCGCGCTCGCGCACCTCGCGCCGCACGCGACGGTCGAGCGGCGGCCCGGCCCGGCCGTCCTCGTACGAGACCAGGTCCGGTACGCGTTCCGGGCCTTGTGGCGCGCCCGGATCGTGCTCGTGTTCACGTTCGTGCTGCCGATCGTGTGGCTCACCGTCATCGGGCTCGTCGCAGGCAACGACGCGGTCGACGAGGCGAGCGGCGTCCGGGTCATGCAGTTCGCCACCCCGATGGCGCTGGTCATGGCGGCTGTGTTCGCCGCCTACCCGCCGGTGGCGATGGGGCTCGGGCTCGCCCGCGAGCAGCGGATCCTGAAGCGGCTCCGGGGCACGCCACTGCCGATGGCTGCGTACGTGGCCGGCCAGGTCGGCGCGGCGACGCTGCTGGCGGCCGTCGCGATCGTGTTGATGCTCGTGCTCGGCGTTGTCCAGTACGGGGTCCAGATACATTGGCCGACGGTGCCGGCGACGCTCGTGACGCTCGGCCTGGGGATCGCCTCGCTGGCGGCGCTCGGCCTCGCGGTCGGCGCTCTCGCGCCCGCGGCCCGGACGGCCCAGACGGCCGCCGTCGCATCGGCCGTGGCCGTCCTCTTCGTGTCAGGGATGATGACGGTCGGCTCGACGATGCCGGCGTGGATGGACACGATCGGCTGGGTCTTCCCCGTGCGGCCCCTGTTCGTTGCCCTGCGGGACCAGTTCAACCCCTTCCTGGCGGGCGGCGGCTGGAACCTCGGGGCCCTCGCGGTGATCGGTGCATGGGGTCTCGGTGGGGCTGTCGTCGCCTCGTGGGCGCTCAATCGAGAGCCGACGCTCCACGGTGCGCGGCGGCGGGCGGCGCCGCCGGTCCCGCCACCGCCGGAGCCCGGCCGACGAACCGACCACGCCGGTCGCCTCACCCTCGCGCCGAGCGAGACGGGACGACTGGGACGCCTCGCCCTGCTCCTCGACCAGGTCCGTTGGGACACCCGCGGCACGCTCCGGGACCGTGGCAACATCGTGTTCGCGATCGGCATGCCGGTGGCCCTGTACGCACTCGTCAGCTCGATGTACCCGGGCGAGGACCTGTATGCCGGGGTTCCGCTGGTCCGCTTCTTCGCGTGCGGGATGGCCGCGTACGGCGCCGGCGTGACGGCGTTCGTCAACCTGCCGGTGGCCGTCGCGCGGGCCCGCGACCGCGGGATCCTCAAACGGCTCCACGGCACGCCGCTCGCCACCTGGCTGTACCTCACCGGTCGAACCGCGTCGGCGCTCTGGATCTCGGTGCTCACCGCCGCCCTGGTGTTCGCGGTCGGGATCGCCGTCTTCCGGGTCGAGGTGCCAATCGAGCGCGTGCCGGTCGCCCTGGCCGTGTTCGCCCTCGGCACGCTCACCCTGGCGGCCTGCGGGTTCGCCGTGATGGTCGTCGTGCCCGGCGCGCGCGCGGCGGCGGTGATCGGTCTCAGCATCCTGTTGCCGCTGTCGTTCTTCTCGGACGTGTTCCTCGTGAGCGGCGGGCCTGACTGGATGGCCACGGTCGGCTCGATCTTCCCGCTGCGCCATTTCGTCCATGCGCTCGACGGCAGCCTGGATCCCGCCGCGATCTCCGTGGCCTGGACCGACATCGGGGTGATGGCGGCGTGGCTCGTGGCGGCCTCGGTCGTCGCGGTCCGGCGGTTCCGCTGGGAGGCGAAGGTCTAAGCACCCGGAGAGGGGGTGCCGGGGTCGGACAGCGTGATCCGGTCACGACGCGTCCGCCCGGCCGTGACGGGGAGGGCACACTGATCGCCTGGTGCCCGATGTAGGCTCGACGACCCACCCGGCGGCGGATCCAGGGTGGCGCCCCGATCGATGGCGGTCGCCCAGTGTGAGGTCGGACCGGACGGCACCGCGGACTCGACACGCCGAACCACATTGTCCAAGTGGCTGACGTTGTTCGACGAAGCCCCACAATCCCCGACCATGCGAGCTATATCGGACGAGCATTGACGCCGATGCCCCCGTCCGGGAGTGGTCGACGGCGTGTCCCGGCTGACGCGGCCTGCGAACGGTGACGCCAGGTCACTCATCACCTCGGCCTGGATGGCGAGTAGCTCGCCAGCCCGGCCCAACATCTCCCTCCTCGGGACACCGAGCCTTACCCCGCTCCGCTGTCGAGCTCGAACGTCGACTCTACGGGCACGCCGGCACGCAGCGTGTTGAGCACCACGCAGTAGCGCTCGGCACTGCGCAGCAGCCGGTCCGCGCGCTCGCCATTCGCGTCGCCGGCGATGCGCACGCGGGTCCGGCAGCGGATCGCGGTCAGGCCGATCGGGAACTCGCGCCCCATTGCGAGCGTGCCACGCGGGTCCCAGTCAGCCTCGACCGCCACCTCGAGGCCCTCGAGCGCGATGCCGATGTTGGCCGCGACCATCCGGAGGGTGATCTCCTGGCACGCCGCGAGCGCGCCGAGCAGGAGGTCGGCCGAGCACGGGGCGTCGCCGTCGCCGCCGACGGCCGGGTGGGCGCCCGACCGCCAGACGAGGTCGGGCACGCTGTCGGGCCGGACCTCGCAGTGGAGCGGGTCGGCGAGGTCGGCGCCCCCGCCGTGTAGCGCGACCACCCGCGGTGCCGATGCCGGATCGGCCGCATAGCGCTCGCGGATCGGCCGCTGGAGCTCGCGCACATCCACACGCGACGTGGTCATCGGTCCCCTCCGGTCCGTGCCGGTGGTCCGGGCCGACCGGCTGAAGGGCGATGGTCGCACATGACGGGGCCCGGCATCGAGGTCGCGCTCAACGCGAGCGCAACATCCCGGGCGCTTGGGTCGCAACCCGCTCGCCCGATCCCGGCGACGCCGCGGCTCGACCTTCCGCCCCCCGCCCGATGTCAGGCCAGGTCGAAGCGGTCCAGGTTCATCACCTTGTTCCAGGCCGCCACGAAGTCGCGCACGAACGTCGCCTTCGCGTCATCGCTCGCGTAGACCTCGGCGTAGGCGCGGAGCACCGAGTTGGACCCGAAGACCAGGTCGGCGCGGGTGCCGGTCCACTTCGGCTCACCCGTTCCGCGCTCGTGACCCTCGAACATGTCCTCGGCATCCGAGGTTGCCTTCCACTCCGTGCCCATGTCGAGGAGGCTCACGAAGAAGTCGTTGGTGAGCGCCCCGGGACGATCGGTGAACACGCCGTGCGGCGTTCCACCGGTGTTGGCACCCAGGACGCGCATGCCGCCGACGAGCACCGTCATCTCGGGCGCGGTCAGCGTCAGGAGCTCCGCACGTTCGACGAGCAGCACCTCGGCGGGCTTGGCCTGGTCGGCCGCAAGGTAGTTGCGGAACCCGTCGGCGCGGGGTTCCAGCACGGCGAACGACTCGACGTCGGTCTGCTCGGCGGTGGCATCCGTGCGCCCGGGCGTGAAGGGCACCTCGATGTCCTGCCCGGCAGCCGTCGCGGCCCGCTCGACCGCGGCGCACCCACCCAGGACGATCAGATCGGCGAGCGAGACACGCTTCCCTCCGCCCTGGGCGCCGTTGAAGTCCGACTGGATCCCCTCCAGCGTCGCCAGCACGGTGGCCAGCTCGGACGGATTGTTCACCGCCCAGTCCTTCTGCGGGGCGAGGCGGATGCGCGCTCCGTTGGCCCCGCCGCGCCGGTCGGTGCCGCGGAACGATGCCGCCGAGGCCCAGGCGGTGGAGACCAGCTGGGAGACGGACAGCCCGGAACCCAGGATCGTGTCCTTGAGCACGGCGATGTCCGCGGCGCCGATCAGGTCGTGATCGACGGCAGGAACGGGGTCCTGCCAGATCAGCCGCTCGGCCGGCACCAGCGGACCGAGGTACCGGGAGACCGGCCCCATGTCGCGGTGCGTCAGCTTGAACCACGCCCGTGCAAAGGCGTCGGCAAGCTCGTCGGGATGCTCGTAGAAGCGGCGCGAGATCTTCTCGTAGGCCGGGTCGAACCGCAGCGAGAGGTCCGTGGTCAGCATCGTCGGCGCATGGTGCTTCGAGGGGTCGTGGGCGTCCGGAACCGTGCCGGCACCACCCTCGGCGACCCACTGGTTGGCGCCGGCCGGGCTCTTGATGAGCTTCCACTCGAAGCCGAACAGGTTCTCGAAGAAGTTGTTGCTCCACTTCGTGGGCGTCGTGGTCCAGGTGACCTCGATGCCGCTGGAGATCGTGTCGCCGCCCTTGCCGGTGCCGAAGCTGCTCGCCCAGCCGAGGCCTTGCGCCTCGAGGGGGGCCGCCTCGGGCTCCGGGCCGACGTTCGTCGCGGGGCCCGCCCCATGCGTCTTGCCGAACGTGTGCCCACCGGCGATCAGCGCCACCGTCTCCTCGTCGTTCATCGCCATGCGGCGGAACGTCTCGCGGATGTCCTTTGCCGCGGCAACGGGATCCGGGTTGCCGTTGGGGCCTTCCGGGTTGACGTAGATGAGGCCCATCTGGACGGCCGCCAGGGGATTCGCAAGCTCCCGGTCGCCGCTGTAGCGCTCGTCTCCGAGCCACGTCTCCTCGGAGCCCCAGTCCATGTCGTCCGGCTCCCACACGTCCTCGCGACCGCCGGCGAAGCCGAAGGTCGTGAAGCCCATCGACTCGAGGGCGCAGGTGCCGGCGAAGACGATCAGGTCGGCCCACGAGATCGTGCGGCCGTACTTCTGCTTGACCGGCCACAGCAGTCGGCGCGCCTTGTCGAGGTTCACGTTGTCGGGCCAGCTGTTGAGCGGCGCAAAGCGCTGCTGGCCACGCGACGCGCCGCCCCGACCGTCGCTGATCCGGTACGTGCCCGCGCTGTGCCAGGCCATCCGGATGAACAGGCCCCCGTAGTGGCCGAAGTCGGCCGGCCACCAGTCCTGCGAGGTCGTCATGAGCTCGAAGATGTCCCGCTTGAGCGCCTCGAGGTCCACCTTCGCGAACTCGTCCGCGTAGTGGAAGTCATCCCCCATCGGATCCGACAGCGGGGAGTTCTGGCGGAGCTTCGCGAGGTCGAGCTGATTCGGCCACCAATCCCGGTTCGACGTGCCAGCAGTTCGGTCCATGGCTTCTTTCCGATCGTCGCTGTGTTCGGGGTACGTGCACGCTCAGGGTACCCGGACCAGGCGGATTGCAGTGGTTTCGAGCCAGATGGCGTCCCGTGGATCGCCTCAGCCGGTGGCCTCGACCGGGACCCCAGGGGCGTCCTCCGGTCCGCCCGTCGCCTGGACGGCGAACTGCGTCCGGTAGAGCTCGTCATAGAGCCCGCCGGCGGCGAGCAGCTGCGCGTGGGTGCCGCGCTCGACGACCCGGCCCTCGGCGATGACGAGGATCTGGTCCGCCTGGCGGATCGTCGAAAGCCGGTGGGCGATGACGATCGAGGTGCGCCCCGCGAGCGCGGTCCGCAGGGCTTTCTGCACGGCGACCTCGGACTCCGAGTCGAGGTGGGCGGTCGCCTCGTCGAGGACGACGATGTGGGGCGCCTTGAGCAGCAGCCGCGCGATCGCGATCCGCTGCTTCTCGCCGCCCGAGAGCCGGTACCCGCGATCGCCGACAACCGTGTCGAGGCCATCGGGCAGGGTGCGGACGAAGGGCAGGATCTGGGCGGCGCGGAGCGCGTCGAGGAGGTCCGCGTCGGACGCGCCGGGCCGCGCGTACAGGAGGTTCGCCCGGATCGTGTCGTGGAACAGGTGTGCGTCCTGGGTGACGACGCCGATCATCTCGCGCAGCGAGTCGAAGGTCGCGTCGCGCGTGTCGAGCCCGTTGATCCGGACGGCCCCGGCGCGGACGTCGTAGAGGCGCGGCACGAGCTGGCTGATCGTCGTCTTGCCCGCGCCGGACGGGCCGACGAGGGCGACGAGCTCCCCGGGCCGGGCGGTGAACGAGACGTCGTGGAGGACCTGGCTCGAGGGCGCCTGGTCGAGCACCGCGACCGACTCCAGGGACGCCAGCGAGACCTCCGAGGCCGTGGGATAGCTGAAGTCGACGTGCTCGAACTCGACGCTCGCGGGTCCGCGGGGGACGTCGGTCGCGTCCGGGCGCTCCGCCACCAGCGGCTTCAGGTCGAGCACCTCGAAGATGCGGTCGAACGACACGAGCGCGGTCATGATGCTGACCTGCACGTTGGACAGCGACGTCAGTGGCCCGTACAGGCGATTGAGGTATGCCGCGAGGGCCACGACGGTGCCGACCTGCAGCTCGCCCTGGACCGCCAGCATGCCGCCCACGCCGTAGACGAGCGCGGTCGCGATCGATGCCGTCAGCAGCAGCGAGGCCATGAAGACCGCCGTGAACATGGCCTGCGTCACGCCGATGTCGCGCACCCGCCCGGCCTTGGCCTCGAAGCTCTGGATCTCCCGGAGCGGCTGGCCGAAGAGACGCACCAGCAGCGCGCCGGCCACGTTGAACCGCTCGGTCATGGTCGAGGTCATGGCCGCGTTCAGGTTGTAGCTCTCCCGCGTGATTGCCTGGATGCGCTTTCCCACCCAGCGCGCCGGCAGCACGAACATCGGGAACAGCACGAGCGCGAGCACCGTGATCTGCCAGCTCAGGAAGGCCATCGCCAGCAGCGTCACAACCACGGTGATGGCGTTGCCCACGACCGACGACAGGGTGTTCGTGAACGCGCTCTGCGCATCGAGGACGTCGCTGTTGAGGCGGCTCACGAGCGCACCGGTCTGGGTCCGGGTGAAGAACGCGACGGGCATGCGCTGGAAGTGCGTGAACACCTGGGCGCGCATGTCGAAGATGAGCCCCTCACCCACCCGCGCCGAGATCCACCGCTCGACCAGCGAGAGGACCGCATCGAAGACCGCGAGCCCGACGAGGAGCACGGCGAGCCCGACGATCAGGTTCGAGTCGCCCGGCAGGATGCCGTGGTCGATGATCGTGGCGTACACCAGCGGATTGGCCGCGCCGACCGCGGCATCGATGACGATCAGCACCAGGAACACGACGAGCAGCCGCCGGTAGGGGGCGGCGAAGCGACCGATGCGGCGCACCAGCCCCGGTGACAGGTGCTGGGAGCGCACCGACTCGTCGCGACGGAACGAGCGCATCAGGTGCCATCCGCCCATGCCGCTGCCACCCAGCATGCTCATCGGGCGCGCGCCCCGTCGGGGTCGCCGGTCAGGTCGCGGAGGAGATCGAGGAGGGCCGCCTGGTCCGCCGGATCCAGGCACCCGAAGGCGCGCTCGGCGCTCTCTCGCCGGGCGACCTCGAGCCGGCCGAGAAGACGACGACCGCGGGCGGTCAGGGCCACGAAGGACGAGCGACGGTCGTCCGGATCGGGATGGCGCCCGACCAGCCCGGCGGCCTCGACCCCGTCGACGAGATCGGTGACCGTCCGAGGCACGACCGCGAGACGCTCGGCGATGACCGTCATCCGCAGCGGCCCGTCGGCCAGGAGGCGGACGATCCGCGACTGCGCCCCCGACAGCCCGAGCGGTGCCAGCGCCTCGCTGGTCCCGCGATGGAGGCGCCGGACGACGTGGCTCATGAGGTCGGCGATCTCGAGTGCGGGCTCGATCTCGAGTGCGGGCGGTGCGCTGGTCGTGTCTGATGTGGGCATGTACGGAGGTTACCTCACAATGAGGAAACCTCCCGTGATGCTGATCGCGGCGCCGCCATCGAGGTCGCCGCGCGTTCCACGCGGTTCTCAAGCAGAATACTGATCCCGATTCTGCTCACCCGTTCCGCACGACATGCCCGGCCGGAAGCCTGCTCCCCTGCTCCGGATCCGGACTCGTTGCACCCATGGCCTCATCGCGGGCCGGAGACGCCGATACAGCCGTATGGTCACGATCATCGCCCACAGAGGCGCGCGGAGCCTCGCCCCGGAGAACACCCTCGCCGCGGCCCGGAAGGCTCATGCGGCCGGCGCCGATCTATGGGAGACCGACGTCGCGGTCAGCGCCGACGGCCAGCTGTTCCTGATGCACGACGATGCGATGACGCGGACCACCGATGTCGCCGACAGGTTCCCGGACCGCGTTCCCGCACCGTTCTCGACGTACACCCTGGCCGAGATCCGATCACTCGACGCCGGGTCGTGGTTCGAGCGCGACGATCCGTTCGGACAGGTCGCCGCCGGCGCGGTCGAGCGCAGCGAGCTGGCGAGCTACATCGGCGAGAAGGTCCCGACGGTTCGTGAGGCCTTCGAGCTGACGCTCGAGCTGGACTGGTTCCTCAACCTCGAGCTCAAGGCGCAGCCGAAGCCCAATGACACCTTCGACGTGGTCGGCGCCGTCCTCGAGCTGGGCGACGAAGTGGGGATCGGACCCGATCACCTCCTGTTCTCGTCGGCCCGTCACGAATGGCTGAAGGCCCTGAAGCAGCGCAGGCCCGACTTCGAGGTCCAGGCCATCCTGGGCCTCTTCCCCGAGGATCCGATCGACTTCAGCGACCCGTTCTTCGACACGTTCAACCCCCGGATGACGCGCGTCTCGATCGAACAGATCGAGGAGCAGCTTGCCCGTGGGACAGGGCTCAACCCCTTCGCCGTCAACGATCGTGAAACCATGTCCCGGCTCATCGAGATCGGCATCACCGGTCTCATCACCGACTTCCCGCAGCGAGTGGCATGAAGATGACGTCACCAACCACCTTGGCGCCGCACCGGTTCTGCATCGTCAACTGCTATCCGGCGGCCAGCCGCGAGAACTTCGACCGGTCCGATGTCGGTCACCCGCACGACCTGTTCAAGAGCTTCCTGCGGACAGAAGCCCCCAACGCGACCACCGAGATCGTCTACGTCGCGGACCCGGGCTTCTCGCTGCCGCCCGGGACGTCCATCGACGACTTCGACGGCTTCATCTGGACGGGATCGGATCTCACCGTCTATCACACGGACGACCCGCGCGTCGCCGCGCAGATCTCCTTCGCGAAGGCGCTGATGCGAGCGGGCGCGGCCAGCTGGGGCAGCTGCTGGGGCATCCAGCTCGCGTCGCTCGTGGCCGGAGGCGAGGTGGCCGTCAACCCCCGCGGCCGCGAGTGGGGCATCGCCCGCGACATCCGGCTGACCGAAACCGCGCGGACCTCGCCGATGCATGCGGGGAAGCCGCCGGTGTTCGACGCCTTCATCATGCATCTGGACGAGGTCACGCGCCTGCCTGACGGCACGCCGTTGCTGGCCACCAACAGCCACACGCACATCCAGGCTGCGGTCATCGAGGATGGAGCCGGCGCCTTCTGGAGCACCCAGTACCACCCCGAGTACGACCTGTACGAGATGGGGCGCCTGATCGCGGCACGGGCCAAGGCCCTGGTGCGGGAGGGCTTCTTCCCTGATGAGGCCGCCGTCGCGGTCCATGCAGCGAAGATGAAGGAGCTCTTCGCCAGCCCGGATTCGGCGGAGCTGCGAGCGGAGCTCGACGTGGGCGACGACATCATCGACCCGCAGATCCGGCAGGTCGAGCTGCGCAACTGGCTGCGGCTCATCGACGCACGGAGCAGCGCCTCGGCTTGACGCGGCGTTTCGCGCCGAGCCGGGCACGCGTGCACACGGCGCGCAACAGGGCATTGACCCCGTCGATCGGGCGCGACTAGTGCCCCGATTCATAGCGTCGGGTGGGGAATCGCGGTTGTCCCAGCGAACCGCCGGGAGCGCCGAGATCGCACCCGAACGTTTCGGGACGGGGCACTAGCATCGGGAAGGCCCGCCAGGTCAGCACACTCACGGAGGTCCCACGTGAGCAGGACGGCACGCTCGACGCTCGGTCGCATGCTTCGCGAAGCCGGCGCGGCCGGCGGTGAATCCGGCGCCACCGGGATCCCCATCGACGAGGTGACCGACCTCCGTGCGGAGCGACACCTGGAAGTCCGCGCCCAGGCTCGCGAGGCGGTCGACGCGTACAACACCGCCGTGCGCCGCCTCGCCGAACGAGGAGCGCCCGAGGACCTCGCCGCCCGCTGGCTGGCGATGGAGAACCTCAAGCGCGTCGGCCGGCGCGACTTCCTCAAGGGCACGGGCCTGGCCGCAGTCGCACTCGCGGCGGCCGCCGCGCAGCCACGCCTGGTCCGCGCCGCGACCTCGAAGCAGCCGTCGGTCGCCATCGTCGGCGGCGGTCTCGCCGGGCTGCGGGCGGCGCACGTACTGTGGACCAAGTACGGCTGGACCTCGACAGTCTACGAGGCGGGAGACCGGGTCGGCGGACGCTGCGAGACCCAGCGGGGCTACTGGGCCAACGGCCTGGTCGCCGAGATGCACGGCGAGTTCATCTCCTCGGAGCACGCGTCGATGCTGAACCTGGTCGAGCAGTTCAACCTCGCCCTGGACGACACGCGCGCCTACGCCCCCGGCACCGAGGACACCTACTGGGTCAACGGCGGCCGCTACACGCAGGCGCAGCTCAACGCCGACTGGCAGTCCTGGGCCTGGGGCCTGTTCAACGATGCCGTGAAGACGGTGCCCTGGCCGCAGCGCTACAACAGCTACAGCGCGATGGGCCTCGCGTGGGACAGGATGAGCGTGCGCGCATGGATGAACCGGTACATGCCGGGCGGGACGTCCGGCAACTTCGGTGGCGTGTGCCTGCAGAGCCAGATCGACGAGTACGGTGGCGACCCCGCCGACCAGTCGGCGCTCAACCTGACGATGATCCTCGGCTATGACGACAGTGCCAACGGGCGCGGCTACCAGCCCGCGGACTCGCCGTACCTGGCCGGCACCGACGAGCGCTGGCACGTCACCGGGGGCAACGACCTGATCGTGTCGGGGATGGCGAACCAGCTGCGTCCCGGCACCATCCAGCTGGAACACGTCCTGATCGCCCTGAAGGCGAACGCCAACGGGACGTACACGCTGACGTTCGATGCCGGCGGGTCCGTGAAGCAGGTGACCGTCGACAGTGTGGTCCTGGCCCTGCCCTTCGTGACTCTGCGGAACGTGGACCTCTCCCGGGCCGGCCTCTCGGCGCTCAAGATGTCAGCAATCGACAACCTGGGCATGGGCACCAACGGCAAGGTGATCATGGAGTTCCAGGGCGCGCCGTGGATCGCCGACGGGTATACCGGGACGACGTACCAGGACAACGGCTTCATCAGCTCCGGCTGGCAGCTGGTCGAGAGCGCGGCCAGCGGCGGGTACACCGGGCCGACATCGCTGTGGACGGCCTTCCCGGGCGGCAACGACACCCAGGCCATCATCGACGCGTACCGGCTCACCGACGATTCGGGTGTCCCGCCGGCTCGGATGATCAGGGACACCCTCAGGCAGCTCGAGCCCGTGCTGCCCGGGGTGACCTCCGGCTATACGGGGAAGGCGTGGTACGACTTCGGCCTCATCGACCCCTATACCGGCGGCGGGTACTCGTACTGGAGGGTCGGCCAGTACACGAGCATCTCAGGCTACGAGGGGGTCGCCGAGGGGCGGATCCACTTCGCCGGAGAGCACACGGAGCCGGACGCCCAGGGGTTCATGGAAGGCGCCGTGCTGAGCGGCGAGCGCTGCGCCGCCGAGATGCAACCGAAGGGCTGAGCCCCGGGCCCGGTCCGCGTCAGCGGTCACGCGGCCCCCTGGGCGGTCAGTGCCTCTGGTCGCCGACCGTCTGCATCTGCGCAGTCGCAGCGGCCGCCGAAAGCTGGGCGAAGCCGTCCATGATGGCGCGTGCTAGCGGCTGGCTGAGCCTGACCCGGCCGACGATCTGACCGGCTTCCTGGTGGGGGCCGGGCTCGAGCGTCGGCTCCGTCCGGGTCAGCGTGAGCGTGACCCCGAACGGGCCTGCCGTCAGGCTGAAGCCATCCGCGTAGATATCCGGGTAATCGGCCATTCGGCAACCTCATCATTGACGATGCACGGGCCGGCCCTGTCATTCGGACCGGGCTCCAATGCTAGCGCTCCTCGTGCGGGCCGCCGTCCCGCCGATCGGGTCGCGATCGACGTGAGCCGAGCCGCCGACGGCGGACAGCACGGCCCGACCTCTGCCGGCCGCCTTCGCCGCGTACATCGCGTCATCCGCGTTCTGGACGAGGTTCTCGACCGTCGTGTCCGTCGCGGACCCGAACGCGACGCCGATCGAGACCGAGACACTCGTGGATTGACCGGCAAGGTCAAACGGTACGGCGATGGCATCGATCGCCCGCGCGGCCACGGCGAGCGCCATATCGGGGGATGCGACATCCTCGAGAAGCAGAGCGAACTCGTCACCGCCCAGGCGAGCCACGGAGTCTCCCGCCCGGATCACCGTCCGCAGCCGCTCCGCCACGAGGGTCAGCAGCCGGTCGCCCCGGGCATGACCGAGCGTGTCGTTGATCATCTTGAAGTGGTCGACGTCCATGAACAGGATCGCGATGCCTGCCTCGTCGTGACGGGCCAGCCGGACGAGGGCATGATCGGCGCGATCGTAGAACAGGCTCCGGTTGGCGAGACCCGTGAGCGGATCGTGAAGCGACCGATGGCGGAGCTCCTGGTAGAGCCGCCCGTTCTCGATCGCCATGGCCGCTTCGACCGTGAGCGTCCGGGCCAGGGCGAGCAGGCGCCCGTCGATCGAGTGGTGCGCGGCGCTGGTCAGCTCGGCGATCCCGACAACCCTCTCCTGGGCGAGGAGGGGCATGAGCAGCATGGCCATGCGACCGAGGCCCCGAAGGCGGTCACGTTCCAGCGGGTCCGCCTGCCCATCGGACGCGTCGATGACGATCGGCGCTCGACCGCGGGCGACGCGTTCGAGGACGGGCCGCTTCGCGAGCGGCTCGGGATCCGTCTCCAGCGACCGCTCGACCGGATGCGATCCGAACGGGACAAGCTGCCCCGTACCCGGCGCGAGCGCGTAGATGACGCAGTCGTCGAACCCGGTCGCATCGGCGAGGTGCCGCGCGACAAGCTCGCCGAGCATCCCCGGATCGGTCGCCTCGGCGAGATCGCTTGACAGCTCGAAGAGCCGGTGGAACTCGCGACCCGAGGCCTTGAGGCCCTCGGCCGACCGGTACAGGAGGAAGAAGACGAGCCCGATCACCACGGCGAGAGCCCACAGCGGCAGGAGTGTCACGACCACGCCCGGGACGGCCGCGTCGTCGGGCAGGAGACTTGCGAGCACGATGACAACGGTCGCCGTCCAGCCAGAAACCATCAGGTGGCGGAGCGAGCGCCCGGTGAGGTAGGGCAGACCGAGCGCGACCGGCAACATCGTGGCTGGCGCCAGGACCAGCGCGAGGAAGGGCTGGATAAGCGCTACCAGGACGATGGCGCCGGTGAGCACGATCGCGACCTGGCTGACGATTGTCTTGACGTTCTCGCGGTCGACGGCCCGGCGGGGGACGGCCGCAAGCCAGGTGGCGAGAACAACGGCCAGGACCACCGTCGCGAACCATCGGGGACTGTTGACGGCAATGGCCGCGATCGCATCCGCCATGCCCCCGGTCAGGGTCGCGACGATCAGCACGCTGATGAACCGCCGCACCTCGTGTCGCTGTGCCGCGTCGTCGGGGGTTTCGATCGCGGCCTCGTCGTCCCCAGACCGTTCCGTGGGGTTCGTGTCGCCCCGGCCTGCTCGCAGCGTCGGCCTCTCGACGATGGTCGCTCGGATGTGTGGCGTGGTCATGACCTCGGCCGTCGGGGCCGCGCGACCCGGATCCTGGGCGATGCCCCCGCCCGCGAACAGCACGGTCCGACCCTTGCCGGCCGCCTTCGCCTCATACATCGCCGCGTCCGCCTGCTGGAGCAGATCGTCGAAGCGGGCGCCCTGCGGAGACCGGAACGCGACGCCGATCGAGACCGATGTCCTGGTGGGCTGACCGCCAAGGTCGAACGGTTCGGCGAGGGCATCGATCGTCCGCGCAGCCACGGCGAGTGCCGCATCGACGGAGGCAACGTCCTCGAGGAGCACCGCGAACTCGTCGCCGCCCAGGCGAGCCACGGTATCGGCTGCCCGGACCACCGTCCGCAGCCGCTCCCCAAGGATGGTCAACAGCCGGTCCCCCCGGGCATGACCGAGCGTGTCGTTGATTGTCTTGAAGTCGTCGATGTCCATGAACAGAACGGCGACGCCTCCCCCCTCCCCGCGGTCCAGCCGGGCGAGGGCGTGCTCGGCTCGATCGTAGAAGAGGCTCCTGTTCGCGAGGCCGGTCAGCGGGTCGTGGAGCGACCGATCGCGGAGCTCCTGGTAGAGCCGCCCGTTCTCGATCGCCATGGCCGCCTCGAACGTCAATGTCCGGGCGAGGGCGAGCCGGCGCACGTCGATCGAGTGATGCCCGGCGCTGGTCAGCTCGGCGATCCCGACGAGCCTCTCCTGGGCAGTGAGGGGCAGCAGGAGCATGGCCATGCGACCGAGGACCCGAAGGCGGTCCCGTTCGAGCGGGTCCGCCCGCTCGTCGGACACGTCGATCACGATCGGCGATTGATCGTTGGCAACGCGCGCGAGCATGGGCCGCGTCGCGATCGACTCGGGAGCCGTCTCCAGCGAACGCTCGACGGGGTGCGATCCGAACGGGACGAGGCGCTCGGTATCGTGCGCGAGCGCGTAGATGACACAGTCGTCGAACCCGGTCGCCTCGGCGAGGTGCCGCGCCACAAGCCCACCGAGCAACCCGGGGTCGGTCGTCTCGGCGAGGTCGGACGACAGCTGGAACAGCCGGCGGAACTCGCGACCCGAGGCCTTGAGGCCCTCGGCCGACCGATAGAGGACGATGAAGACGACCCCGATCACCACGGCGAGGGCCACCACCTCCACGAGTGTCTGGACCGCGGCCGGGGCAGATGAGTCGTCGGGCAGGAGATGTGCGAGCACGGAGCCAACGGCCGCTACCCACGCAAGACCCATCACCATGCGAAGCCTTCGACCTTCGAGATACGGCATCGCGGCTCCGATGGGCACCAGGTAGGCCGGCGCCAGGGCAAGCGCGAGGAACGGCTGGAACAACACCACCACGAGGATCCAGGCGATGAGCACGATCGCCACCCGATTCACGAGCGCCTCGACATTCTCGTGGTCGACCGCGCGGCGGGGTCCCGCCGCAATCCATGCGCCGAACAGTCCTCCCACGATCACCGGCGCGAACCACCGGAGACTGCCGATGGCGATGGACGCGATGCCATCGACCACCATGGTGGTCATGGCCGTGGCGATCAGGAGGTCGAAGAATCCCCGGAGCTCGTCTCGCTGGGTCGCCTCATTCAGGCTGACGGCTGCGCCCGTCCTGCCCAGGTCGCGCCTGACAGGGCTCACCTCAACTCTGGCTGGTCGCAGCCTCGGTCCCAGGCTCGGGTGCTCGCTCATCGGCCTCGCGGAGGGGTCGCTCGAGGTTGGCCGGCCGGATGGCCGGCGAAGTCGCGACGGGCGAACCGATCCACGCTCAAACTAGGTGCGTCGCCCGCCGCCGTCATGACAGGTCGTCATCTCAATTGAACGGCAGGATGACGTCAGGCGGCGGCGGCCATGGCACGGACCGGGCGATCATCACCCGGTCGCGATTCCCCCCGCGGCCGCGATCTCCCGCTTGCGGCGATCGACGAAGGTATCGAGTGCCTCGCGAACGCCGGGGGCCATCGGCGGCGGCTCGTACTCGGCCAGGAGCTGCTTCCAGATGCGGTTCGCCCGCTCGGTGGCCGAGCGGGACCCGTCCTCCCGCCACGTCTCGAAGTTGCGCCAGTCCGACAGCATCGGCTGGTAGAAGGCGGTCTCGAACCGCTCGAGGGTGTGGGCCGTGCCGAAGAAGTGGCCGCCCGGCCCCACGTCGGCGATCGAATCCAGCCCGAGCGCGTCGTCGTCCACCGGGAACGGGACCAGGACCTCGGCCATCTGCTGGAGCAGCTCGGCGTCGAGGATGAGCTTCTCGAACGAGGCGGTCAGGCCGCCCTCGAGCCAGCCGGCGCCCTGGTACAGGAGGCTCGCCCCGCCCATCACGGAGCCCCAGATCGACATCTCGCTCTCGTACGCCGCCTGGGCATCGACCGTGGCGGAGCCGGTGACGTTCGACGACCGGTGCGGCAGGCCGTAGCGGCGCGCCAGCTGCCCGGTCGCCAGCGCAGCCTTGACGTACTCCGGCGTCCCGAACGCAGGTGAGCCGGTGCGCATGTCGACGTTCGATGTGAACCCGCCGTAGACCATCGGCGTCCCGGGCCGCACGATCTGGGCGAGGGCGATCATGAACAGCGCCTCCGCGTTCTGCTGCGCCAGCGCCCCGGCCAGGGTCGCCGGGGTCATCGCTCCGGCCAGGGTGAACGGGGTCGCGACGACGGGCTGGCCCCAGGTCGCCATCTCGATCAGCCCGTCCGACATCGGACCGTCGAGCCTGAGGGGCGAGTTCGAGTTGACGATCGTCATCAGGCTGGGCTCGCGCACGAGCACGTCGCGGTCCACGCCGCGGGTGAGGCAGGCGACCTCGATCGCGTCGTCGACGACCGTGCGCCCGAAGGCGAGGCACTGCCAGGTCTTGTCCAGGAGGGTCGCCAGCGTCCGGTACATGTCGAGGTGACGGGTCTCGACCGGCAGGTCGGTCGGCTCGAGCGGTCCCCCGCCCTCCTGCCCGATGATGTCGAGGCTGCCGATGACCCGGACGAACGCATCGAAGTCGGCGGCGTTGCCGGGTCGCCGGCCCCGGTCGAGGTCGGTCACGAATGCCGGGCCGCCAACCGCACCGAAGACGAGGTGCCGATCCCCGAAGACGAGGCTGCGCTCCGGGTTTCGAGCCGTGAGCTCGAAGCGGGACGGGGCAAGGGCAACCAGCTCCTCGACCTGGGCCGGGTCGAGCCGGACCCTGCCGGCGGAACCCCGGGGGCCGTCCTCGCGCCCCACGCGCGCCCCGGCACCCTCGAAGCGATCCAGGGCGCGCGCGCCGAGCACCTCCATGCCGATGTCCCGCAGGATCGAGAGCGATGCCCGGTGGATGGTTTCGACCTGGTCGGCGGACAGGATCTCCAGGGGGGTGTACGGGTTCACGATCCGGCGCCAGGGCAGCCGTGGGATCGCACCACTCACGCGTCGGGTGTTGCGGCCGCGGCGGGCGCCGCCCGGCACCGGGTTCTCAGCTTGTTCGGGCATCCCGACACGATACGGGGATCATCGAGACCCGGGTGGGCCGGCCGCACGGGATGGGACCGTGCGCTCGGTCATCCCGCGCCTCCCTGCATCGTCGCCGCGTCCGCGATCCCGGTCGCATCCGCCAGCAGCCGCCTGACGACCCGGCAGGCAACCTCGCGCCGGTACGCGGCGGTGGACCGCACGTCGTCGATCGGGTGGATCGCCGACCGCAGGGCATCCACGGCGGCCGCCACCGACTCCTCATCGCGCGGCCGGCCCTCGAGCGTCGCCTCGGCCGCGGCGACCCGGACGGGCGTCGGAGCCACCGATCCGAGGGCGATCCGCACGTCGCGCCAGTGCGCATCGCCGCGCCAGGCGGTCGCCACCACGACCTTGGAGATCGCCTGCGCACGCCGGGTGCCGACCTTCCGGAACCGCTGCTCGCGATCGTCGGCGAGCGGGATGCGGACCCGCACCAGCACCTCGTCCGGCCGGGCGGCCGTCTGGCGGTAGGCGGGCCAGAAGTCCGCCGCCGCGATCTCGCGCTCGCCGCTCGCACCGGCCAGGACCAGGACGGCGTCCAGCGCGAGCAGCACCGGCAGCGTGTCACCCGCCGGAGAGGCGTTCATCACGTTGCCGCCGATGGTTCCCCGGTTCTGGATCTGGGTCGCCCCGATCGTCGCTGCGGCGTCCACGAGCGACGGGACGTGCTCGTGGCAGATCGCGGAGCGCCGGATCTCGGTGTAGGTGGTCAGCGCCCCGAGCTCGAGGGCGTCGGCCCGGACGGCGACACCGCGCAGCTCGTCGAGCCGCCCCAGGTCGAGCACGCGGTCCGGCGGTGGGCCGAGCTCGCCGGTCAGCTGCACGAGCAGGTCCGTCCCGCCGGCGAGGGCACGATACGGCCGCTCGGCCAGCAGGTCGCAGGCCTCGCGGAGCGAGCGCGGCGAGACGACCGGCGGTTCGACGGGCATCAGGTGGGCCCGCCGGCCGGCGGCGCGGACCCTGCGCCCTGCCCGCCGGCCGGCGTGAGCCCCGCGCCCTGCCCGCCGCGCTCGGCCGCACGCTGGATCGCGTCGATGATCTTGGTGTAGCCCGTGCAGCGGCAGAGGTTGCCGGCGATCGCCTCGCGGATCGCGGCCTCGGATGGCTCGCGACGGGACGCGAGGAAGGCCTCGGCTGCCATCAGCATGCCCGGCGTGCAGATCCCGCACTGGGCACCCCCCGCCTCGAGGAACGCCTCCTGGAGGATGCCCAGCTGCCCGGCCCGGGGTGCCAGGCCCTCCACCGTGCGCACCGCGGCACCGTCGAGCTGGCACACCGGGACGAGGCAGCTCAGCACCGGGTCCCCGTCCAGCAGAACCGTGCAGGCGCCGCACTCCCCCTCCCCGCAGCCCTCCTTGGTGCCGGTGAGCCCCAGGTCCTCGCGCAGCACGTCGAGCAGCCGGCGCATGCCGGGCGCGTCGATCTCGACGGGGTCGCCGTTGACGGTCAGCTGCCAGGTCACCCGGCGGCACCCCCGGCGCGGCCGGGCTCGGACACCGCCGATATCCCCGGCGGTCCGGGCGGCTCGATGCCGGCGAGCGCGGCCAGGATCCGCTCCGGGGTCGCGGGCAGCTCGTGGATCCAGGCGCCGATCGCGTCATGGATCGCAGCCACCACCGCCGGCGCCCCGACGTCCATCGGCAGCTCCCCCACTCCCTTGGCGCCGTGCGGCGCATCGGGAAACGGCGCCTCCACGAGGATCGTCTCGATCCGGGGTGCATCGAGCGAGGTCGGGATCAGGTAGGTCTGGAGCCGGTCGTTGAGGTACCGGCCATCGAGCAGCTTGATCTCCTCGATGGTCGCGTAGCCCACGGCCTGGAGCGTGCCGCCCTCGACCTGGCCCTCGCACAGGACCGGGTGGATCACGCGCCCGACGTCATCGGCTGCGACGACCGACAGCACGGTCACCTGGGCCGTATCGAGCTCCACCTCCACCTCCGCCACGGCGGCCGCCCAGCCATACGAGGGATAGGCGTCGCCGGTGTACGTGGCGTCGTCGAAATGCCGGCCCGGGTACGGGGCGAACCGCTGGTCGATCCGGGTCGGTCCGTGATCCCGGGCGTCATCGGGGTACGACAGCCCGAACGGGCGGCCGGTGCGGCCCTCCACCTCCGCCTTGAGCCGTCGCGCACCATCGACCAGGAGGCCGCCCACGACCATCGCCGTCCGCGAGGCGACCGTCGGCCCCGGCGAACTCCGCCTGCGGCGCGCCGAAGCCGCGGAACGCTCCGTTGGGCGGGGTGTTGGTGGCCACGGCCCGGGACCGGATCCGGACGTTCGCGACGTCGTACGGGCCGCCGGCGTGGATCGTCGCCCGCGACAGGACGACCGGCGTGAGCGTCGTGTACGCCCCCCCGTCGAGGACGAGGTCGATGTCCTGGGCCACGATCCGCCCGTCGCGGGTCAGGCCCGTCCGGTGGTGGATCACGGCCGGGTGCCGCTTGGTCGTTGCGGCCAGGTCCTCGTGGCGGTCGTAGATCATCCTCACCGGCCGCCGGGTGCGGCGAGCGAGCAGCGCCGCGTGGAGGGCGATCATCGACGGGTAGTCCTCCTTGCCGCCGAAGCCGCCGCCGGTCTCCGCCTGGACCACCTGGACGTGCGCGTCGTCGAGGGCGAGGCCCGCGATCAGCGCGCGGTGCACGTAGTACGGGCACTGGAGGCTGCCGTGGATCGAGATCCCGCCGTCCTCCCGCGGCAGCGCGATCATCGCGTTGTTCTCGATGTACAGCTGCTCCTGGTGGCCGACGCGGTACGTGCCCTCGATGATCACGTCGGCCCCGGCGAGCGCGGCATCCACGTCGCCGCGGCGGAGCTCGAACCTCTCGAACACGGTGTCGGAGGCGAGTGGATCGAACACGGGCAGCAGTGGCTCGGTGCGCAGGCGGACCCGGCGGCGCGCCTCGCGCAGCGTGTCCCGATCGGCCGCTGCGAGCAGGGCGACCGGCTCCGCCTGGTGCCGGATCTCGCCACCGACGGGGACCAGGATCGGCTGGTCAGCCGCGATGCTGGCCACGACATTCCGGCCGGGGATGTCGTCCGCCGTGACGACGACGACGCGCTCCCAGTCGAATGCCGGATCGAGATCGATGCCGAGCAGGCGCGCATGGGCGTCGGTCGAGCGGATCGTCGCGCCGTACCACGCGCCGGGGAAGACGAGGTCGTCGGTGTACGTCGCGGTCCCGGTCAGCTTGGCGGGGCCATCGCGTCGCGTCGGCGCGATCTGGGGACCGTGCATGCCCGGGGTCGCGGTGGGAACGTTCGGGCCACGCGGCCGCCGCGCGGGCGTCTCGATCGTCAACGTGGGGCGCCTCCGTCGAAGTCCGCGAAGCGTGGCCCGCCGGGGCCACGGGTGTCAAGCACGAGTCCGAGGTGATGCCCGCTGTGCGGAAACGACGAGCGCCCCCTGGGCGGGGGGATCCCAGGAGGCGCTCTGGTGCGAGTCGCTTCGACCGGATCCCGCGGGGAAAGCCCAGCGTCGCTGAGCACGGGTCCGGTCCGATCGTCTCCCACGCTGCCCCAGAACCTGTCAGCCCGGGGGTCAACACCCGGAGCATGCGCGACGGCTCGGGGTTTGCTGCGGTCCGCTGGACCTGAAGTCGGCAGTCGGATCGTCACGAATGTGGGTAAATAGGGGATGCAGAGCGAGGAGGGCGAGGAGGTCCGATTGACATGACCGACCTGACCGACACCCCGGGCTTCCCGGAGCCCGGGGTGGAGATGACCCACATCCTGGTCGTCGGCGACCTCGAGCGCGCACGCACGTGGTGGGTGTCCGTCCTTGGCGCCGAGCCGTACCGCGAATACGGCGGGACGTCTGCCGTGCTCCGGCTCGGGGGCAGCTGGCTGCTCCTGGTGACCGGCGGCGGCCCGACGCCCGACAAGCCGGACGTCACGTTCGCCCCACCGGCAGACCCGGCGTCGATCAGCCATGCGATGACGATCCGGGTGTCCGACTGCGCGGAGGTGTACCGGGAGCTGCTCGCTCGCGGGGCAACGTTCCTGACCCCGCCCGTCGTCAATGGCCTCGAGACGCGCTGCTTCACCCGCGACCCGGACGGACACCTGGTGGAGCTCAGCCAGTACGGGTGACGGACGGGCCGGAGGGGGTAGCCAGGGCGCGTACGCTGTGGGGAGTTCGAGCCGGCGGCGTCCCATCGCGCGAGTACATCGTCCGCGCGCCGGCTTGACGGAGGGCAGGCATGTCAGAGCACCCGAACGCGAAGGTCGTTCGCGAGATGAACGAGGCGATGAACAGCGGCGACATGGAGGGCGCCGCCAGCCGCGTGGCCGACGACGTGGTCTGGCACGAGATCGGTCGCGCCGAGCCCCGCCGCGGCAAGGCCGAGCTGGCGGCGTCGATGGGTGACTGGGGCGCGTACAACATCACCTTCGAGATCCACGACATCGTCGCCGGCGACGACCACGTCATCGGCCTGGGCACCGCGCACGCCACCCACGGCGACCGCTCGCTGACCTACCGCACGGCCGAGATCTACCACGTGCGCGACGGCCGGGTCACGGAACGGTGGGCCTTCTCCGACGACACCAAGGCGATCACCGACTTCTTCGGCTAGGCCTGGTCGCGGGACCCGGCCTGCCTCACCGCGGGTCGTCAGGGCGGTCAGGAGGATCGTCGCTCCTGGGGCAGCGTGATCTCGAAGCACGTCTCCCCGGGCCGGGTCCGGACGTCGATCCGGCCGCCATGACGGGCAATGACATTGTGCGAGATGTGGAGGCCCAGCCCGGTGCCCCTGCCGGGCGGCTTCGTCGTGTAGAAGGGCTCGAAGATCCGATCGCGGATCTCCGGTGGCATGCCCGGCCCGTTGTCGCAGAGCTCCACGACGACGTCGGCATCTCGTGAGAACGCCCGGATCCTGATCTCGCCATGTCCGTCCATGGCGTCGATCGCGTTGTCGAGGATGTTGGTCCAGACCTGGTTGAGCTCGCTCCCAAGCGCCACGATCTCCGGCAGGTCCGGCTGGTACTCGCGCACGACGGTGATCCCGGCCTTCAGCTTCGCGCGCAGGATGATCAGCGTGTTGTCCAGCCCGGCGCGGACGTCCACGCGCTGCACCGGGGCCTGATCCATGAACGAGTACTCCTTGACCGCCTTGACGATCTCGGAGATGCGCCGCGCACCGGTGGCGACCTCGTCCACGAGCGCATGGACCGCGCTGCCGGCCGCGACCCAGCCGACGATCGCGCCCAGAGCGTCGCCCGGGAACTCCGCCTCGATGCGGTCGAGGTGGTCGCGATCCCAGCCGCCGGTGACGAGAGCCGATGCGAGCTCGCCCGCATCGGCCACGCCGCGCTCGGCCAGGAACGTCTCCAGCTCCCACGCACGGTCGCTGGCATCGAGCGGGTCGAGCGAACCCTCCATGCCGGCGTGACG
The DNA here is from genome assembly GCA_963849495.1 of uncultured Chloroflexia bacterium. Lineage (GTDB taxonomy): Bacteria > Chloroflexota > Limnocylindria > Limnocylindrales > CSP1-4 > CAIXZV01. The sequence goes on from CAWKHN010000011.1 coordinate 206,933, forward strand.
GGCCACCTCGGCGCCGAGCTCCGCGAGGTACACGGCGTGCTCCTGGTCGTCGACCGCGGTTCCGAGCGCGCTCGTCGCCGCCGCCCAGCGGTCGAGGCCATCCTCGAGGAGCGCAGCGCTCCGCTGGACGGCGGCCGCGGGATTGTTCAGCTCGTGGGCGAGTCCCGCCGACAGGGTCCCGAGGGCGGCCAGCTTCTCCTGCTCCCTGAGCATCGACTCCGTGTTGCGCAACCGGCCCATCATCGTTCGCAGCATCGACAGGGTCACGGACGGCCGCGTGCGAAGGATCGCGAGGATCTCGTCGCGCGCGATGCGGATGACCCTCGTCGGAGCGACGGCCCGCACCGTGGCATTTCGCGGCTGTGCCTCGAAGATCGCCATCTCGCCCACGATCTCGCCGGGTCCCAGGACCGCGATCGGGACCTCGGACGTTCGCGACCGCTTCACCACCTGCAGCTCGCCCGACACGATCACGAACATCGCGTCGCCGGGCTCGCCCTCGCCGGCCAGCTGCTCGCCCGCGGTCAGCTCCACGACCTCACCGGTGTCGGCGACCCCGGTGAGGTCCTCCTCGGACAGCTCCGCGAACAGGGGGGCCCGGCGCAGGAGCGCGCGGTCCGAATCGGCGAGCGTCATCGGCGCCGGCTCACAGGTCGGCCAGGTGCTGGTGGACGAACCTCACCGCCATGGCTCCCTCACCGACTGACGATGCGATCCGCTTGACGGAGGTGGACCGGACGTCGCCGGCGGAGAAGATCCCGGGCACGTTCGTCTCGAGCAGGAATGGCTGGCGGGGAAGCTGCCAGCCGGTCGGATGCTCGCCGGCGCGCGCGAGATCGGTCCCCGTGACGACGAAGCCGGCCTGGTCGCGTTCGACGAGGTCGCCCAGCCAATCCGTTCGCGGCGCCTGGCCGATGAACACGAACATCGCCGCGACCGGCAGCGTGTCCTGGGAGCCGTCCCCCCTGTCGGCGATGTCCACGGTCTCGAGCGTCTCGCCGCCGTGCAGGCCCACCACGTTGACGCCCGTGCGCACCGTGATGTTCGGGGCGGCCTCGATCTGGTCGACCAGGTAGGCGGACATCCCGGAGGAGAGCGACCCGGAGCGGACGAGGACCGTGACGTGATCCGCGAACCGGGCGAGCCAGACGGCGGCCTGTCCGGCGGAGTTGCCGCCACCCAGCACGGCCACGCGCTCGCCGCGGTAGAAGGATGCCTCGGTGGTGGCCCCGCCGTAGTAGATGCCGGATCCCGTCAGCCGGTCGGCATCCGGAAGGTCCAGCTTCCGGTACTCGACACCCGTCGCGACCAGGAGCGCCTGGCAGCTCACCTGCGACCCATCGGACAACCGGACCACCTTGTACGGGTCCTCGACCGTCACGCCCACGACCTCCTGCGGGGTCAGGATCTCGGCGCCGAGGCGGGTGGCCTGGGCGACGGCCCGGCGTGCCAGGTCCGCTCCCGACAGGCCGGCCGGGAAGCCCAGGTAGTTGTCGATCCGCGACGTGGTGCCGGCCTGGCCCCCCGGGGCCTCCCGCTCCACCATCAGGGTCTTGAGCCCCTCCGAGGCCCCGTACACCGCGGCCGCCAGGCCCGACGGCCCGCCGCCCGCGATGACCAGGTCGTAGTAGGGAAGGGCAGCGTGGGTGCGCATGCCGACGCGCGCTGCGATCTCGGCGTTGGTCGGCCCCACCAGGTGCGTTCCGTCGCCGAACACGACCATCGTCTCGCGGACGGCGTCCACGCCGGCGCTGGCGGCGAGCTGGGATGCCTCGGCCTCGAGCTCGACATCGAGCCAGCGGTACGGGATCTGGTTGCGGGCCAGGTAGTCCTTGATCTCGTGCGCCCGGGCAGACCAGCGGTGGCTGATGATCCGGAGACCGTCGAACGAAGGGCGGAAGCCCGCCTGCCAGTCGCCGAGCACATCCTCGAGGACGGGGAACAGCTTGTCCTCGGGCGGGTCCCACGGCTTGAGCAGGTAGTGATCGAGCTGGATCGTGTTGATCGCGGCGATCGCGACCTCCGTGTCGGCGTACGCGGTGAGCAGCACCCGCTTCGCATCCGGGTAGATCTCCCGCGCCGCGGTGAGGAACTCGACGCCCGTCATCTCCGGCATCCGCTGGTCCGCGAGGAACAGGGCGACGGCCGAGCCACGCAGCTTCAGGCGTCGCACCACGTCCAGGGCGGTGGCACCGCTGTCGGCGGCGACGATCCGGTAGGCCGACCCGAATCGGCCGCGCAGGTCGCGCTCGACCGCGCGCAGGACCTGCGGATCGTCATCGATCGCGACGATGACCGGGTTCTCCACGTCTTCCTCCCGCTCGGTGCGCGTGCTGGTCTGAGCCGCCGACCGATGCGTTACGCGGCGTCATTGCTGGACGTTTCCGGGAGGCATTCGTGTGTGCCACGTGGGGACCTCCGGGCAGGCGAAGTCTAGCGGGTGAACCCAATTCACAGGTGAGGCTGTCCGGGCCCGGCGTCCGGCGCCTCGGCGGGCAGTGCCCGAGCCGTCGCAGCCTGTGCCATGATCCGCGCCAATGGCCGACCCGACGAACGCATCGCCGCAGACCGCCGCGCCGCGCCGGTGGCGGCGACTCATCGAGAAGATGCTTTCGATCGGCGCCTACCCGGAGGAGACGGAGGCCCAGCGATCGCGGCGGCGGATCATGATGGCCGCAAACTGGATCGCCACGATCCTCTCGATCCCCACGATCGGCAGCGACATCGCCGGCGGCTACATGTGGTCCGCCGTCGGGGATACGTCCATCCTCGTTGTCACCGCCGCGGTGTTTGTCACCCTGCACCTGCGCCCGCGGTGGTTTGCGGCGCTCATCTCGATCCTCCTTGGCTGGGTGTTCGTGTGGCAGCTGGTGCAGACCGCGATGTTCGGCGGGCTGTACGGATCGAGCCTCTCCGTCGTCTTCGGGATGGTCATCGTGCTCGCCGTGCTGCTGGTGTTCGGGCTCCGGACGGCGACCTGGTGGTTCCTCGCCTACGTCGCGTCGGTCGTCTACGCGGTCGCGATCACGGGCCAGGTCAAGCCCATCTACTCAGCGCCCGAGGCCGCCGGGCAGGCGGGCTTCTACCTGATCGCCACCGGGATCATCGTCCTCGCCGTGACGGGCTACTTCGTGCGGCAGCGGGACCGGTTCCAGCAGCGGTCCGACGACCTGCTGCACAACATCCTGCCCGACGAGATCGCCGCCAGGCTCAAGGACTCGCGCTCCATGATCGCGGAGGGGTTCGAATCCGCGTCGGTCCTGTTCGCGGACGTGGTCGACTTCACGCCGATGTCGGCGGGAATGGCCCCGCAGGAGCTGGTGACGCTCCTCGACGCGGTGTTCACGACGTTCGACGGGTTCGTCGAGGATCTCGGCCTGGAGAAGATCAAGACCATCGGCGACGCCTACATGGCCGCCTCCGGGGTTCCCGTGCGGAGGGTGGACCACGCGGAGGCGATCGCCGAGCTCGCCCTCCGGATGCGCGATCACACGGCGTCGAGTGAGTTCGCCGGTCGACAGATCCAGCTGCGGATCGGGATCAACTCCGGGCCGGTCGTCGCGGGCATCATCGGCAGCCGCAAGTTCGCCTACGACCTGTGGGGCGACACGGTCAACACGGCCAGCCGGATGGAGTCGTCGGGCATTCCCGGGCAGATCCAGGTGTCAGCCTCCACCTGCGAGCTCATCAGGGATCGGTTCGCGTGCCAACCGCGCGGCGTGATCTCCGTCAAGGGCAAGGGCGAGATGGAGACCTACCTCCTGGTGTCGAGGGCCGTGGGCGCCTGAGCAGGACCGGTTCGCAGCGGCCGCCGGGCAGGCGCTCCCGCTCAGGCGAGCAGGTAGCGGGCAACCTCGTTGACCAGGGGCTGCCCGGCAGCGAACCGCCGGACCTGGTCACCGGCCAGTGCGAACGCGCGAGCCGCGGCCTCGGGCGAATCGCCGGCCACGTGGGGGCTGATCAGGACGTTCGGGAGCGACCACAGCGGGTGGCCCGCCGGCAGCGGCTCCGGATCGGTGACATCGAGGGCGGCCCGCAGGCGGTCACGGGCAAGCTCCGCGACGAGGGCCTGCGTGTCGACCGTCCTGCCGCGGCCGGCGTTGACCAGGAGCGCCCCGTCCGGCAGGAGCCCCAGCCGGCGGGCGTCGAGGAAACCTGCCGTCTCGCGCGTGAGCGGCAGGAGGTCAACCAGGATCTCGGCACCGGGCAGGACCTGGTCGAGATCCTCGAGCCCCAGCGCGTCGTCGCGCCGTGTCCGCGACACGCCGACGATCCCGACCCCGAATGGGCGCAGGCGCGCCGCCACGGCCCGCCCGATCGATCCGAAGCCCAGGATGACGACGCGGCGACCGGCCAGCTCGTCCGGCTCGAACGACGTCCACTCCCCGCTCGTTTGCGCATCGCGAGCCTGCACGAGGCCGCGCTGGACGGCGAGGATCGCGCCCAGGACCCATTCGGCGAGCGGGCCGTCGTAGACGCCCCGGGCGTTGCACACGACCACGCCATCGGGCACCCGGCCCTCGAGCCAGTCCACCCCGGCGCTCAGGGTCTGGATGACCCGCAGCCGGCCCGGTCTGCCGAGAGCGTCGAACAGCGGCTGCCGCACCCGTCCGCTGGGCACGATGAGATCGACCCGGGCGAGGTCCGGCAGCGGACCCGGGTCGGGTGGCACGAGCACGATCTCGACATTGGCCGGGAGCTCGCCCATGTGCCGCCGCTCGGGCACGTCCGGCAGGCAGACGACGACGGCATTGTCAGCTTCGTGCGATAGCTCGATCACGTTGCCCCTCGTGCGTCCTGCAGCTGGACGCCGACAGCGCGTGGAGCCGGTCGAGGACCTCCAGAGTGTAAACGCGCCGGAACCGCTCGGCGTCAACACCGGGTGCGAACTTGGGCATCGCCCCCGGCCGGGTTCATTGCGCGGCCGCGATGACAGCGGCCCGGCGGGCCGCCCGCTCAACTCGTTAGCATGGGCGCCTGTTCGCCCGCCCCGAGCTCATGGAGGTCCCCGCATGCGCCGGCTGACCACATCGCCTGCGACATCGCGCGCTCGCGCGCTCCTGGTGTCCACGGCCGTCGCGATGCTGCTGGTGGCGGCAAGCGCGGCACCCGCCGCGGCCGCGTCGCACAGCAAGGGCAAGCCAGGCCACGGGCCCGGCCCCGGAAGCACATCGACGACCGGCAACGACATCTCCTGGCCCCAGTGCGGCGGGTCGTTCCCATCCGGGCAGGCGTTCGGGATCGTCGGTGTCAACGACGGGCTGGCGAACACCCTGAACCCGTGCCTCGGCAGGTACAACGGCGGCGCGCTGTCGACCAGCGAGCTCATCTGGGCCTGGGGATCTTCCGGGAGCACGAACCTCCCCAAGGCAGCGCTCTACGTGAACACCGCCAACCCGAGCCCGGCCTACGCCACGAGCTGGCCGACGACCGGCGCCCCGCTCAGTGGATGGCGGCCGCGCCCTCCAGCTCCTCCATCGTGATGCAGCCATCCACCGGGCACACGTACTCGCACAGGCGGCAGCCCACGCAGTAGTCGCCGTCGACGGACAGGCGCGATGTCCCGTTCGTGCCCTCCAGCCGGATCGCCTGGTGGGCGCCGTCGTTGCAGGCGGCGTAGCACAGGTTGCAGTGGACGCAGGTCTCCTCGTCGATGTGGGCGAGCAGCCGGAACGTCTGGTCGAGCTGGCCCCAGTCACCGATCGCCGGCAGCGCATGGCCGACCAGCTCTGCGGGGCTGTGAAGGCCCTTCGCGCGCAGGTAGCCGGACAGCCCGTCGACGAGGTCGTCGATGATCCGGAAGCCCAGGTGCATCACGCTCGTCCCGACCTGGACGGTGGTCGCGCCGAGGAGCATGAACTCCACGGCATCGCGCCAGTCGGCGATGCCGCCGATGCCGGACACCGGGAGACGCACGTCGGGGTCCGACGCGACGGCCGACACCATGTGGAGCGCGATCGGCTTGACCGCAGGCCCGGAGTATCCGCCGTGGCTGCCGCGGCCGCGCACATCGGGAACCGGCGCCCACGTGTCGAGGTTGACCCCGATGAGCGAGCTGATCGTGTTGATCAGCGCGATGCCGTCGGCGCCGGCCGCGCGGGCGGCTCGGGCCGGTGGGCGGATGTCGGTGACGTTGGGGGTGAGCTTGACCAGGACCGGGAGTGACGTTGCGCTCATCACCCACTCGGTGATCATCTGCACGTACTCGGGCACCTGCCCGACCGCGGCGCCCATGCCGCGCTCGCTCATGCCGTGGGGGCAGCCGAAGTTGAGCTCGATGCCGTCGGCGCCGGTGTCGTTCACCCTGCGAACGATGTCGTGCCAGACCTCGGGCTTGGACTCCACCATCAGCGACACGACCACCGCCTGGTTCGGGTAGCGCCGCTTGATGTCGGCGACCTCGGCGAGGTTGATCTCGATGGAGCGGTCACTGATGAGCTCGATGTTGGACAGGCCGACGAGCCGGCGGCCGTTCACGTCCAGCGTGCCGAGGCGCGAGGTGACGTTGCGGATCGGCTCGCCGATCGTCTTCCAGACCACGCCGCCCCAGCCGGCATCGAACGCCCGAGCCACCATCTCACCGTTGTTGGTGATCGGACAGCTGGCCAGCCAGAACGGGTTCGGGCTGCGGATCCCGGCCATGTCCGTGAACAGGTCCACGCCCGGGACTGTCGCGTCGGTGGGGCGCCGGGGGACGATCCGCGAGCCGCCCAAGCCCAGGGCGTCCACGATCGAGCGCGCGGCCAGCTTGCCGGCCTGGACGGCATCGACGACCTCCGCGCCGCCGTTGACGACGTCGCCGATCGCCCACACCTTCGCGTTGGTGGTCCGGCCCGTGGCAGGGTCCGCCACGGCGACGCCGTCCCGGATCGGGACACCGAGCGCCGTGAGCACGCCGCCGACGCCGGCCGGACCCTCCTGGCCGACGGCCCGGACGACGGTGTCCAGCGCAACCTCGAACTGCGACCCCGCGACGGGCTGCGGCCGACGGCGGCCGGACTCGTCCGCCTCCCCGAGCGACATCGCGTTCAGGACGACGTGCGTCACGTGTCCGGTTCCGTCGCCCCGGATCTCGACGGGCGCGGTCAGCCAGCGGACGGACACGCCCAGCGTGCGCGCCAGCTCGATCGCGTGCGGATAGGCAGGGCACTCGACCGCGCCGCGGCGGTAGAACAGCGTCACCTCGTCGGCACCCAGGCGCACGGCGGCTGCCGCGGCGTCGAACGCCGTGCTGCCGCCACCGATCACGCCCACGCGCCGGCCGGCAACGGCGAGATCGCCTCTCGCGACCCCGCCGTCGATCGCCTGCCCGATGAGGCTCAGCGCATCGACGACCCCCGTGCGGTCCTCTCCCGGGACCCCGAGCCGCTTGGCCTGACCCAGGCCGGCGGCCACGACGACGGCATCATGGTTCTCGAGCAGCGCAGCGGTCTCCACGTCGCGGCCGACCATCGTGCCCAGCTCGAACGTGGCCCCAGCCCGTGCAACCTCAGCGACCTCTGTCGCGACGGTGTCGCGCGGCAGGCGCCAGGGCACGATCCCGTGGTCGCCCAGGCCGCCGGCGCGCTCATTCGCGTCGTAGAGCGTGACGCCGATGCCGGCCCTGCGCAGCTCGGCCGCGCAGGCGAGGCCGGCGGGGCCCGCACCCACGATGGCAGCCGTCACGCCCGCCTCCTCCCCGGGCGTGAAGAACCGACCACCCGATGCCGCGTAGGCCTCGACCGCGTGGCGCTGCAGGCGCCCGATCGCGATCGGGCGGTCGAGCTCGTTGCGCACGCAGGCGCCCTCGCACAGGCGCTCGACCGGGCACGCTGCGCCACAGGTGGCACCCAGCGGGTTGTCGGCGAGGATGGTGCGGGCGCTGCCCTCGAGGTTGCCGGTCGCGATCTTGCGGATGAACGATGGCACGTCGATGCCCGTGGGACAGGCCCGCGTGCACGGCGCGTCATAGCAGTACAGGCATCGCTCCGCCTCGGTGCGGGCGGCAGCCTCGGTCAGCGGCGGCAACGGACTGAAGAGGCCGGGCTCGTGCCCAACCGGCGTGTCAACGGTCATGATCCCGGACCCCTCGGTCGGGTCGCCGGTGGGCGGCGACGTTGTGGACGCAAGGTCGACATTGTCGACGTCACCGACCCGTCGTCCGACGGCCGAAGCTCCCGACGCGGGCGGGCCAAAGTGCGCCTCCGGCGCGCCGGGCGTCCTCCCGCGTCAGCCCGCTCCGACGAAATTGCCAGTATCCTGCCGTGGCTCGCCACCACCGTGGCCGATGACGCTGCACGGTTGGTCGGCATGACGCACCGTCGCCGCAGGCGGGCTGTGCCGTCGGGCAGCGCCGCGCCCAACCCCCGGGCCCGGCCGACGAAAGGAATGGGATGAGCAACTTCTTCACGAGCCTCGGGCGGTTCTCGGTGCGGTTCCGCTTCCTGATCGTCCTGGCATGGCTCGTGGCCACGGTCCTCAGCGTCCGGTTCCTGCCTGCGCTCGCCGACGTGGCCAAGGACACCACGAGCGGCTTCCTGCCGGCGAACTCAGCGAGCATGCAGGCCGCCGCCCTCGCAGCCCCCTTCCAGAACTCGACCCTGTCCTCGGCAACGCTCGTGGTGGCGCGCGACGGCGGCCTGACTCCAGCCGACAACACCGCTATGACCGCTCTCGAGACCAAGATCAAGGCGATCAGCCATGTCAAGGCCGTCGTGGACCTGGGCGTGTCCGCCGACGGCGCTGCCCGCCAGGCGATCGTCCAGGTCTCGGTCGTCTCGTTCACCGCCGGACCCGAGGCCACGGGCGTCGTGGACGCGATCCGGGCGACCTTCGCCGGCGTGGCTGCGCCCGCGGGCCTCCAGATCCACCTGACCGGCCAGCTCCCGACGCAGATCGACACCGTCGCGGCGTCGGGGTCCTCGCAGAGCCAGACCCAGAACCTCTCGGTCCTGTTCATCCTCGTCCTGCTCCTGCTCGCGTTCCGGGCCGTGCTTGCCCCGATCGTGACGCTGGTGCCGGCCGGCATCGTGCTCGTCCTGGCGGGACCGGTGATCGCGGAGTCGACCAAGATCGGCGTCCCGGTCTCGTCGATCACCCAGCTCCTGCTGGTCGTCCTCGTCCTGGGTGCCGGGACCGACTACGGCGTGTTCCTGGTGTTCCGGGTGCGCGAGGAGCTGCGCCGCGGCCTGACGCCACACGAGGCGGTGATCCGCTCGGTCAGCCGGGTCGGCGAGTCGATCACGTTCTCCGCGCTCACGGTCATCGCGGCGCTGGTGAGCCTCGTGCTCGCGGAGTTCGCGTTCTACCAGAGCCTCGGGCCGGCGCTCGCGATCGGCATCGCGCTGATGCTGCTGGCGGGGCTGACGCTGCTCCCCGCACTGCTCGCGATCTTCGGCCGGGCGATCTTCTGGCCGACCGGTGCAGCGCCGCACGGCGAACACCACCACGGCTGGTGGGACCGCATCGGCGTGATGGCCACGCGCCGGCCCGCGGTCACGCTCGTCGCCGGCGTCGTCCTGTTCGTGGCCCTGGGTGCGACCCTGCTCACGACCGGTATCGCGGGCTTCGCGGACGGGGGCTCGAGCGCACCGGGATCGGACTCGGCCGCCGGAGCCGACCTGATCGCGGCCCACTTCCCGTCGTCGAGCGCGAACCGCAGCGCCGTCCTGCTCCAGTTTCCGGCGTCGGTCTGGGACGACCCGTCGGTCCTGGCCAAGGCCCAGGCCGGCCTTGCCGGCCTGACCGAGTTCTCCGGCCTCGTGGGACCCCTGGATCCGGGCGGCATCCCCCTCACGACCGACCAGCTCGTGCAGCTGCACACAACGCTGGGTCCCGCCCAGCAGCTGCCCGTGGTCCAGACGACGACCACGGTTCCGACCCAGGTCTATGACCTCTACCGGTCGACCGGCCAGCTCATCAGCGCCGACGGCCACACGATCCAGTTCTCGGTCGAGTTCGCGGGCGGCGACGTGTCGAGCCCGGCCACGCTCGATGCGGTGCCGGCCATGCGCGCGGACGTCTCACGGGTCGCCCAGTCGGTCGGGGCGTCGGCCTCCGGCGTCTACGGCCAGGTCGCCTTTGCCGCCGACGTGAGCCACATCTCGGGCACCGACCTCGAGCGGATCATCCCGATCGTCGCCGTGCTCATCGCGCTGCTGCTCGCGGTCGTGCTGCGGTCCTTCGTGGCACCGCTCTACCTGGTCGCGAGCATCGTGCTCTCGTACCTCGCCGCGCTCGGCCTGGTCGGGCTCGTGTTCGTCCACCTCGGCGGCGAGGATGGGATCAACTTCATCCTGCCGTTCCTGATGTTCGTGTTCCTGATGGCCCTCGGGTCCGACTACAACATCCTGATCATGAGCCGCATCCGCGAGGAGGCCCATGAGCTGCCGCTGCGGGACGCGGTCGCCCGCGCGATCGGGCGAACGGGCAGCACGATCACCACGGCCGGCGTCATCCTGGGTGGCACGTTTGCCGTCCTCGCCGTTGCCGGCGGCCCCGCGGGAGGCGCACAGATCCGCCAGATCGGCTATGGCATCGCGGCGGGCATCCTGATGGACACGTTCCTGCTGCGATCCCTCCTCGTCCCCTCGCTCGTGGTGCTGCTGGGCCGCTGGAACTGGTGGCCGTCGCACCTCGCGCACACGCCGCACCAGGCCGCGGTGGAGCCCGGGTCCGAGGCCTGAGAGGTCCGGGCCACGGGTCTCCGGCACCCGGCGGGCGTCCGGCTCCTGCCGGCCGCGCCCGGCTCTTTCCGGCCGCGCCTCGGGCCGACCGTGCCGTCCCCCCTGCCGGCTGCCCCGGTCCTTGGGGCTGAGTGGATCGCACGGGAGGGCGCGACAGCAGGTGCCCGGGACCCGCGCGTCGACCGATGCTGTGAGTTGAGCGCACGGCCGCAGAGGATCAGCGGCGCCCGGGGCGCCTCGTGAGTCGGAGGGCCGAGATGGTCGAGGGACGTGTCACCGTCGGGATCCCCCGGATGCACAAGGAGCCGAGCGAGCGGCGCGACTTCCTGCCGCCGCTGATCGGCCTCCTGGCGGCAAACGGGGCCGAGGTGCACGTCGAGACGGGCATCGGGTCGGGCATGGGATACACCGATACCGACTACACGACGGTGTCACCCAACGTCCACGTCACCGACGAGGAGGAGTGCTACCGCCAGGACATCGTCCTCGTCCTGCGGGCACCGGAGGGGCGCTACCACCTGCTCCGCCGGGGGGCCGTGCTGGTCTCGATGCTCCACTTCTCGACGCGGCCGGCGCGCGTGGCGATGCTCACGGAGATGGGCATCGACGCCGTGGCCCTCGACCTCATCCGGGCCGAGGACGGCCGGCGCCTGGTCGAGAACCTGCGGAGCGTGGCCTGGAACGGCATCGGGTCCGCGTTCGCGGCGCTCGAGCGGACGTGGCCGGAGCTCAGCGGTCCGCGGCGGTCGACGGTCAAGGTCACGATCATGGGAGCCGGCCGGGTCGGCCGCCACGCGGTCGAGTTCGCGACCAAGTACGGGGACGATGCCCGCAACGAGTCGTTGAGCCGGCTCGGCCTGCCGGGTGTCGAGGTGGTGAGCGCCGGCCGCAACCTGACCGGCGACCCCGTCTACCTGCAGGGCCGCCTTGCCGTGACCGACATCCTCGTGGACGCGACGGCGCGCCGGAACCCCGGTGTCCCCCTCATCCCGAACGCGTGGATCAGCCTGCTGCCGGATCACGCCGTCATCTGCGACCTGTCCGTGGATCCGTACCTGCTCGACGCGGAGCCGCAGATCGTGCGCGGCGTCGAGGGGATCCCGCAGGGCGACCTCGACCAGTGGACCTTCGCGCCCGACGACCCCGCCTGGGACTCCCTGCCGGCCGGCGTCCCGACCGCCCAGCGACGGACGGTCGTGTCCTGCTACTCGTGGCCGGGCGTGCGGCCGGAGCCATGCATGCACGTCTACGGCTCGCAGCTGGCGCCGCTCCTCGAGCTGCTCGTCACGCGCGGCGGCATGGACGGCATCCACCCCGACGGGTCGTACTTCGAGCAGGCGCTGTGGCGGGGCAGCCTGCGCGGCTGGACGGATCCCGGCCCGGGCGCCGCGCAGCCCACGGCGCCAGATCCTCCGGGGCTGTAGCGGTCATCCAATCTCGGGCCCAAGGGCCCTATCGGGACCGGCCCGGCGAGCCAACGATCGAGGGCGCTGGATGCGAGCGCTGCACAGGAGGCCACGGTGACCGAGCGTAAACGGATGACCCTGCCGGCCCTCGTCGCGAAGGCGGCGGCGGGTACCCCGATCACGTGGCTGACCTGCTACGACTACCCGACCGCGTACCTCCAGGACGAGGCCGGCGTAGACATGATCCTGGTCGGGGACAGCCTGGGCATGACGATGCTGGGGTTCGACAGCACCCTGCCGGTCACCATGGACGACATGATCCGCCACACGGCCGCGGTGCGCCGGGGCGCGCCAAACGCCTGGGTGGTGGGCGACATGCCCTACATGAGCTACCAGACGAGCGTCGAGACCGCGATCCGCAACGCCGGCCGCTTCATGGCCGAGACGGGCTGCGACGCGGTGAAGCTGGAGGGCGGCGCCGAGATGGCCGATCGGGTCGCCGGCATCGCCCGGGCGGGCATCCCGGTCATCGGCCACCTGGGGCTGACGCCGCAGAGCGCGAGCGCCCTCGGCGGGTTCCGGCTCCAGGGCAAGAGCGGAGCGCAGGCGCGCAAGATCGTCGATGACGCACGCATCCTCGAGGAGGCCGGCGCCTTCTGCATCCTGCTCGAGCTGGTGCCCGATCGGGTGTGCCGCCTGATCACCGAGCGCTCGAACGGGGCGATCATCATGAGCCTCGGTTCCGGGCCGGACGCCCACGGGCAGCTGCTGATCTACCACGACGCGTTCGCGCTGTACCCGAAGTTCAAGCCCCGCATGGCCAAGGTGTTCGCCGATGCCGGTGCCGTGATCCGCGAGGGCCTGACCGCCTACGTGAGCGAGGTCACCGGACGGACGTTCCCGGCACCCGAGAACTGGTTCGGCATCAAGGACGAGGAATACGACGAGCTGCTGCGGCTGCTCGACTGACGATCGGTGCCGCCCCCGGCACACGAGAGGAGACAGCTGTGACGACGGCCGTTCGCATGGACCCTGAGACAGATCTCCGGCATCGGCTGGCGATCCCCCGTGACCGGCTGGGAGAGCTCAACGCCTACCTGCTCGACCCGGATGCCCGCATCGTCAACGACCTCCTGGCCGTGGTCGCCAGGTACGGCACCCCTGAGGAGATCAACCGTCGGGCCCTCGAGGCGGGCCGGCTGCCGGCGCTGCTGGACCGGGTCCGGGAGATCCAGCCCGCCTACCTGGCCGATCTCGACTGGCTGACCGAGCAGCGCGACCGGGGCGCGTTCGTGTCCATCGCCGACTTCCGGCGGGGCGTCCTGGGCGACCGGGCCGACACGATGACCTTCCGCGACGATCTGGCCGTGACCCTCGAGGTCAGCTCCCTCCAGTACTTCCCGTGGGTCATCGCCGCGGCGCGTCGCGCGATCGCCGACCGGTCGCTGATGCCCGGCCGCTGGATCCGTGTGCGCAAGATGGCGGAGCAGGAAGCGGACGGGGACCTGGCCGCGGTGGCGGCGGCGATGCAGATCATCGGCGCGAGCGTGGTCGAGACGCTGGACACCAAGGGCACCGACGGCTCCAACATCCACCTCGACGGGCCTGCGACGATCACCGGCTACTTCGGCGGCGTGGGCCAGCCCAACGACCATCCGCTCCTGTGGGTCGACGAGTACCTGCGCTACTACACGACGTACGGCGTGCGCCAGGTGCTCAACCTCAACCCCGGGACGGTGCTGGCCGGCTACATGCTCCATCGGCTGGGGGTGGACATCGAGTTCAAGATCTCGGTGTTCATGGGCAACGACAACCCGTTCGCCGGGCTGTGGACCCTGCTCGGGGCGAAGCTGTTCGCCCGCGAGGATGGCAGCACGCCGCTGGTCGGCTTCAACTGGAGCAACTCGGTCGACAACGAGACCCTCGAGATCACCGCGCAGGTTCGCCGCGCGCTGGGGTTCGAGGACGCCGTCCGGTTCGAGCACCACATCACGGAGACCCAGAAGAGCATCGTCCGCCAGCCGTACGACCGGCGCGCGGAGCTGATCCAGCTCGCCGATCACGTGGCGAACATCTCGGCCAAGCACGAGGGCGGCGACCCTGCGCTCGATGCGGCCCACCCGCACCCCTCCGACATCCTGGACTACTTCCGGGACAAGGCCGAGGTCATCGCGAGCGGCGAGTGGGACGCCCTGGCCGACGACTTCACGGACAAGCTCGAGGCCACGAACCACACGGCGCGAGCGCTCACGGAGCACGGCCTGAGCTTCATCGCCGCGCACGAATTGCACCGCTGACGGCCGCGCGGCCGGCCGACATGGCCGGTGCCGCACCCCGGTATCGTTAGCTCATGCGTCCCCCCACCGAGTCGCGCACGGCGACGTTCCTCATGACCGACATCGCGGGCAGCACGCGGCTCTGGGAGGAGCAGCCGGAGGCGATGGCGGTCGCCCTCGCGGCGCACGACGCGCTGCTGCGGGCGGTGGTCGAGCAGGCCAACGGGACGGTCGTGAAGACGACCGGCGACGGGATGCTGGCGGCGTTCGGCGGGGCGCGTGAGGCGGTCGAGGCCGCGCTGGCCGGGCAGCACGCCCTCATCGAACACGACTGGCCCACGACCGGACCGCTGCGCGCCCGGATGGCGATCCACACCGGCCCCGCCGAGTCCCGCGACGGCGACTTCTTCGGTCCTGCCCTGAACCGGGTGGCCCGGCTGCTGGCGATCGGCCACGGCGGCCAGGTCCTCGTCTCGTCGGCCGGTGCGGCGGTGGTCGCGGACGACCTGCCGCCGGGCTCCGAGCTCCAGGACCGGGGCGATCACCACCTGCGCGACCTGAGCCGCCCGGAGCACGTGTTCCAGCTGGTCGCGCCGGGGCTCCCGTCGGAGTTCCCGCCCCTGCGCTCGGGGGCGCCTCCGACCAACCTGCCGGTGGAGCTGACCTCGTTCATCGGCCGCGAGCGGGAGATCGAGGGGATCCTCGGGCTGCTCGCCGGCCATCGCCTGGTGACGCTCGTGGGAGCCGGCGGTACCGGCAAGACGCGCCTCATGCTCAAGGTGGCGAGCGAGCTCGCGGGCCACGCGGACGGGGTGTGGCTGGTGGAGCTCGCCCCCCTGACTGACCCGGACCTGGTGCTCCCGGAGGCCGCCCGCGCGCTCGGCGTGCCGGATCAGCCGGGCAAGCCGCTGCTGGCCGTGGTGACCGACTTCCTGCGCGACAAGGACCTGCTGCTGCTGGTCGACAACTGCGAGCACCTCATCGGCGCCGCTGCCGAGCTCGCCGAGCGGCTGCTGGGCGCCTGCCGGTCCTTCCGGATCATGGCGACAAGCCGCGAGGCGCTCGGCGTCGCCGGCGAGGCAATCTTCCAGGTCCCGTCGCTGGGCCTGCCCGAGGCGCTCGAGCACCCGGACCCGGCCGTGGCCGCGGCCAGCGAGGCGGTCCGCCTGTTCGTCGACCGGGCAACCGCCACGATGCCCTCCTTCCAGCTCGACGAGACCACCATCGGACCCGTGATCGAGATCTGCCGGCGCCTCGACGGCATCCCGCTCGCCCTCGAGCTTGCGGCGGCGCGGATCAACGTCCTGTCCGCGGTGGAGATCGCGCAGGGCCTGGGTGACCGGTTCCGCCTCCTGACCGGTGGACGGCGGACGTCCGTGCCGCGCCAGCAGACGCTCCAGGCGATGATCGACTGGAGCTGGGACCTGCTCGACGAGGCGGATCAGCGCCTGCTCCGGCGGCTGTCGGTGTTCGCGGGCGGCTGGACGCTCGAGGCTGCCACGGAGGTGACCGGCGACCGGCCGCCGGGCGATGCGTCCGGGGGCGCCGCGCGACTCGACACCCTTGACGGCCTGAGCCGGCTGGTGGACCGCTCGCTGGTCGTCGCAGAGCGCGAGGGCGGACGCCGCTTCCGGATGCTCGAGACGATCCGCCAGTACGCTCGCGATCGGCTGGTCGCGAGCGGGGAGGCGCCCGAACTGCGCAACCGGCACCTTGCCCGTTTCCGGCGGCTGGCCGAGGATGCCGGTGCTGCGCTCGAGGGCCCGGCCATGGTCGAATGGCTGGAGCGACTGGACACGGAGATCGACAACCTCCGGTCGGCATTCGATTGGGCGTTCGAGGTGGACCCGGAGGCCGGCATCGTGATGGCAGCCTCCCTGAGCCATTACTGGCGCGCCCGATCGATGGGGACGGAGGGGCTGGACCGTCTGGCCGAGGCGATCGAGGCTCTCGACCACCTCCCCGATCCCGCGCCGGAGGCACGAAACGCGCGCATCGCCCTGTCCACGAGCGTCCTCGCGACAGGAGCCCGGGAGGGCGCCATGACGAACCGGCGAGTCGGTGATGCCCGGACCTGGGGCGACGAGGCCGCCCGGCTGGCCGCCGACAACGGGGATCGCCGGATCCTGACCACGGGGCTGGCGGGGCAGCTGTTCGTCGCGATGTTCGTCGGCCGGGCCACGGACGATGTGCCCGGGCTTGCCGCGGAGTTGGCCGCCGTCGCCGAGGAGGTGGGCGACTGGATGAACCTGACCTTCGCCACGACGAGCCTCGCCGAGGCCCTGATGGGGTCCGACCCTGCCGCGGCCGAAACCTGGGTCGTCAGGGGGACCGAGGCGGCCACCCGCTCCGGCAACCCCTTCGCGCTCGGCCTGTCCGCGCTCGCGCGGGGCCGGTATCTCGGCTATTGCGGCAGCATCGACGACGCGCGGCCGTGGTTCGCCGAGGCGGACGTTCGATTCCAGCAGCTCAGTGACCGCCGGATGATGCTCGTCGCGCGCAGCGAGCTGGCGCACGCCCTTCGTCGAGCCGAAGACCTGGACGGGGCCGAGGCAGCCTACCGCCAGGTGCTGCCGATGTGGCACCAGCTGGGCAACCGAGGGGCGGTGGCGAACCTGCTCGAGACCTTCGCCTTCCTGGCGATCGAGCGCGGGGACCCGCATCTGGCCGCGGTCCTGCTGGGGGCGGCGGAGCGGCTGCGCCTCGCCGCCGGGGCGACCATGCTCGCCCACGAGCATCTGGAGTACGCGGCGGAGGTCGGCCGGGTCCGCGCGGGGCTCGACGCGGCGACGCTCGAGCAGGCCTGGGCCGAGGGTGCGGCCATGTCCCAGGAGGACGCGGTCTCGCTGGCGCTCGGCGGATGATCCCGCTCCGGCGGGCCGGCGTCGGCCGGCCGACAGACCGGGGCTCGTTCCGCGGCACGCGGAAATCGGCAATCATGGGGGCGTGGACGTCCCGACCTCCGGCCCGATCACGTTCCTGTTCACCGATCTCGAGGGCAGCACCCGCCTGTGGGAGCAGCACCCGGAGGCGATGAAGGTCGCGCTCGGGCGCCACGACGCAATCCTCCGCGAGGTGATCGACGCGTCCGGCGGGCAGGTGGTCAAGACCACCGGTGACGGCATGATGGCCGTGTTCGGCAGCGCGATCGCTGCAGTGACGGCGAGCCTCGCGGCCCAGCGGAACCTTGCGGCGGAGCCCTGGGGCGAGACGGGTCCGCTCCGGGTGCGGATGGGCATGCACTGCGGCCAGGCGGAGCAGCGGGCCGGTGACTTCTTCGGCCCGACCGTCAACCGGACGGCCCGGATCATGGCGGCCGGGCACGGCGGTCAGGTCCTCCTGTCCGCCTCGGCCGGGGCCCTGGCCACGGAGCAGCTCCCGGCCGGCGCCAGCCTGCTCGATCTCGGCGAGCACCACCTCAAGGATCTCGGACGTCCGGAGCACCTGTTCCAGCTCCTCCACCCGGACCTGCCATCGCAGTTCCCGCCCCTGGTCACCGCGCGCCCGTCCGGCACGGACCTGCCGTCGAGAGTGGCCGAGCTGGTCGGCCGGCAGGACGAGATCGCGCAGATCACCGCGCGCCTCGAGAACGGCTCGGTACGCCTGCTCACGCTGGTCGGGCCCGGCGGCACCGGCAAGACCACGCTGGCGATCCGGGTCGCCGGCGACCTTGCGCCCGGGTTCCCCGACGGCGTGACCTTCGTCGACCTGTCCAGCTGCCGGGACACCAACGCCGTCCTGGTGGCCGTCGCGCGCGCGGCAGGCCTGGGCGAGATCATCGAGCGCCCGTTGCAGGACGAGCTCATCGACCGGCTCCGGGACCGGCAGACGCTGCTCGTGCTCGACAATCTCGAGCAGGTCACCGAGGCGGCCCGCGTCGTTGCCCGCCTGCTCAGCGAATGTCCGCGGCTGACGGTGCTCGCGACCAGCCGGGAAGCGCTCCACGTGCGGGCTGAGCAGGTATTCCCGGTCCCGCCGCTCACCCTGCCGCCGGAGGGGCGCGAACGACCGTCCGCAAGCCGGATCGGTGGCTACGAGGCCGTCCAGCTGTTCGTGGATCGGGCGCGGGTGGTCCGCCCCGACTTCGAGCTGACCGATGACAACGCCGCAGCGGTGGCCGAGATATGCCGCCGCCTCGACGGCCTGCCCCTGGCGATCGAACTGGCGGCGGCGCGCCTGCGCCTGTTCTCGCCCGACGTGCTCCGGGACCGCCTGGGCGACCGGCTGGGCCTGCTCCGCAGCGGGCCGCGCGACCTCCCGGAGCGGCAGCAGACGCTGCGCGCGACGATGGACTGGAGCTACGAGCTCCTGGAGCCCGGGGAGCAGCGGCTGTACGAGCTGATGGCGATGTTCGCGGACGCGGAGGTCTCCGCGGTCGAGGCGGTGGCCGAGGACCTGGGCGAGATCGACGGCGTCCCCCTGGAGGTCCTCGACGGTCTGGCCGGCCTCGTCGAGAAGAGCCTGCTCCGCCGGGTGGACCTGCCCGGCGGCGAGCCGCGGGTGGCGATGCTGGAGACGATCCGGGAGTTCGCCGCCGACCGGCTCGCCCAGCGCCCCGACCTCGACGCCCGCGCCCGCCGTGCCCATGCCAGGCATTACGCGGACATGGCGCGCCGCCTCCGGGCCGACCTCACCGGCGGCGGACGCGAGGCCGCGCTGGCCGTGCTGGCCGCCGATATCGGGAACCTGCGGCGCGCCTGGTCGTGCTGGGTGGAGGCGCGCGACCTGGAGCAGCTCGACAAGCTGGCGGGCACCCTGCTCATCCTCGACGACGCCCACGGCTGGTACCTCGACACGGTTGGCCTCACCATGGACATGCTCGCCGTCCTCGACGCGGTCCCCTCGTCGCCGGACCGGATCGGCCAGGAGATCGCCCTGCGGACGACCCTCGCCCGGGCGCTGATGGCGACCAAGGGGTTCACGCCCGAGGTCGAGGCCGCCTTTGCCGGCGTGCTGGAGCTGTTCGAGCGCGGCGCCGACGTGCGCCAGCAGCACTCCGTCCTCCGGGGGCTCGCCAGCCTCTACCTGTTCCGGGCGCAGCTGGACCAGAGCGCACGCCTCGGGCAGCAGATCCTCGAGCTCGGCGAGAATCAGCACGACCCGGCGATGCTGATCGACGGCCACCTGCTGGTCGGGATCACGCTGATGTCCTTCGACGACCTGCGGGGAGGGCTCGATCATTTCGACCAGGCCGTCGCGCTGTTCCCGGCCCAGCCGACCCCGACCCGGACCGCCCGGGTGGGCAACGACCCGCGGGTCGCCTGCCTCACGGCATCCGGGATCACCCTGTGGCTCCTGGGCTATCCGGATCGCGCGGCCGAGCGGGGGGACGCCGCCCTGGCCCTTGCGGCGGGGCTGGACCATCCGTTCACCTCCGCCTACGCCCGGTTCCACGCGGGCCTGCTGCGGCTGTGGCGCCGCGAGGCCGACCTCGCACAGGACCTGGCGGTGGGCCTCCTGGATCTCGCCGACGAGCACGAGTTCCCGATCTGGACGGCGGCCGGCAGCTGCCTCCTCGGGGCATCCCAGGTCGACCTTGGCCGCATCGACGAGGGTCTTGCCAACATCCGCACCGGCATCGGCCTGTACGGGGAGCTCCGGTCGCCGCCGATCTTCTGGCCGTTCCTGATGTTCCTCGACGCTCGGGCCTTCGCGCGTGCTGGGCGGCCGGCCGAGGGCCTGGCGCCGATCGAGACCTCGATCGAGATCCTGAGCCCGGGGACGGGCGCCTCGATCCTGCCCGAGCTCCATCTCCTCAAGGGTGACCTGGTCGGGGCGCTCGCGGCCGACGCCAGGGAGCGGGCGGCTGTCGCCGAGCCCTGGTACCGGCTGGCGCTCGACCACGCGACGCGGCTGGACGCCCGGATGGCACAGCTCCGCGTCGCCACCCGGATTGCGCGCCTGCGGCAGGCCGAGGGCGATCCCGAAGCCGCCGCGAGCCTGCTCGGACCAGTCCTCGCGTCGTTCACCGAGGGGTTCGAGACCGCCGACCTGCGCGAGGCGGAGGACGTCCTCGCCGACGCCACGAACCGTCCAGTGAGGTGACGGATGGACCCGAAGACCTTCGTCCCCGATTGGCGCGACCTGGTGACGTTCGCGGCCCCGGGTCCCTAGCCGAGCCTCCTCCGCGACGAGGACGGCCTCCGCGTTCTGCTGGCGGGCCTCGAGCCGGGCGGCGAGATCCCACCGCACCCGGAACGGCTCGCCGTCTACCACGTGCTCGACGGGCGCGGCTCGATGACGCTCGACGGCGAGAGGCTCGCCCTGACCGCCGGAACGACGGTCATCGCGGAGCGCGGGGCGACGCGGGGGATCACGGCCGAGACGCGGCTCGCGTTCCTGGCAGTCCGGATCGGGCCGGACCTGGACGAGACCGGCTGACCGACGGCCGGCGAGGGCGGCAACCTGCCGTCCGTGGCACGATCCCGCCATGACCGACGCGACCCCGTCCCCCGTCCGCTTCGACCGCATCGAGCGCGCGCAGGCGCTGATGCGCGAGCAGGGCGTCGCGGCGATCGTGGTCATGAACCACGACGACTACCGCTGGTTCTTCGGCATCGACCGTGCCCAGCCGCGCGCGATCATCCCCGCCACGGGCGCGCCCGCCCTGATCGCGTTCACCGCCGAGGAGGAGGAGCTCCGGGAGATCACCGGCGGCGGACCGGTCCTGATCTGGGGGTCGGTGGGTGGCCAGATCAACAACGTCGTGACGCGGCTGCGCGAGATCGCGGCAGCGACGGGACGGGCGGATGCGGCTCCCGGCACCCGCATGCGCGTCGCGATGCAGCAGTGGTTCGACACGCCGGCCTTCCTGGTCGACATGTTCCGGAAGGTCAACCCGGGCGTGGAGCTGGTGTCATCGGACCCGATCATGGATCCGCTGCGCGCCGTCAAGGAGCCCGCCGAGATCGCATCGATGACCGAGGCGCAGCGGATCGCCGGGATCGGCATGGACCGCGCCCGCGCGCTGCTCCGGGAGGGCATGACGGCGCACGAGATCGCGACCGAAGCCGTGTACGCGATGATGCGTGCCGGTGCCCAGCGGACCAGCACACCCGTCTACGTCAACGTCGGCCGCGAGACGTGCATGCTCCACGGCTGGCAGAGCCCGCACCCGATGCGGACCGGCGACCTGGTCGTGATCGACCTCACGCCGATGGTGGACGGCTACTGCGCGAACCTGGCCCGGACGTTCGTCCTCGGCGAGCCCGATCCGCGGCAGCGCTCATTGCTCGACGCCTACGCGGCGATGATCCCGGTGGTGCGGGACGCGTTGCGCCCGGGCGCAACGGTGGCCCAGCTCGACGCCCGCGCCCGGGCGGTGCTCCGGGAGCGCGGCCTTGGCGAGCACCAGGTGAACGGGATCGGGCATGGACTGGGCCTCCGGTTCGAGGAGACACCTGCCTCGACGATCATCCCGCCGCATCGCAACGTCCCGCTCCGCGAGGGCATGACGATCACGATCGGCCACACGATCCTGGCCATCCCCGGCTTCGGCGGCGTGCGCCACGAGGACGTGTACCGGGTGACTCCGGCCGGCGGCGAGATGCTCGTCCCCTACCCGATCGACCCGGTGGTGATCCCCGCCTGACAACCTCCCGCGCCGAACGGGCCGCGCGGGGTACGCTTGGGACGCCATCAGCAAGTCCGCGGGGCACGGGACGTGCCACGGCCGTTGGCCCCACCACTGTCGAGGACCAGCCGTGATCAGCCCGCCGACCCGCCCGCCTGTTGACCAGTCGGGGCCGAGGCTGCCGCCGGCGCGCCCGACACCCCGGCTGACCGGCTGGCTGATGTGGATCGTCTTCGGCCTGCTGCTCGTCTGGAACATCGCCACCCTGTTCGGCTCAGGGTCGAGCTCCACGGTCAGCCTCGCCTACTCGGACTTCCTGGCCCAGGTGCGGCAGGGAGCGGTGGCGACCGTCACCTTCAGCGGCCAGAACGTCGACGGCACCTTCATCCGGCCGATCACGTGGCCGCAGGCCACGGGCCCGGCGCCATCCCCCGGAGCCAGTGCCGCGACGGCCAGCCCGGCGGCATCCGCAGCCGCGCCCACCACCTACACGGCGTTCACCACGATCGTGCCCCCCAACGGCGACCCGGCGTTGCTGCCGCTGCTCGAGGCGCACGACGTGACGGTCACCGCCAAGGACACCAGCGGGGGATCATTCCTCTTCGACCTGCTGCTCAGCGTGGGGCCGGTCCTGCTGCTTGTCGGCTATCTGGCGTACATGGGCCGCCAGGCCCAGCGCAGCCAGCAGGGCATCTTCCGGTTCGGGAGCTCGAAGGCCCGGGTGTTCGACGTCGAGAAGCCCACCATCACGTTTGCGGACGTCGCCGGCGAGGATGACGCCAAGATCGAGCTGGCCGAGGTGGTCGACTTCCTCAAGGCACCGGATCGCTACCGCCGCCTCGGCGCCCGCCTGCCGCGCGGGGTGCTGCTCATCGGCCCACCCGGCACGGGCAAGACCCTCCTTGCCCGCGCCGTGGCCGGGGAAGCGGGGGCGCCGTTCTTCAGCATCTCCGCCTCCGAGTTCGTGGAGATGTTCGTGGGCGTGGGGGCCAGTCGGGTCCGCGACCTGTTCGGCAAGGCGAAGGCGGTCGCCCCCGCCATCGTGTTCGTGGACGAGATCGACGCGGTTGGACGCCAGCGTGGGACCGGAATGGGCGGTGGCAACGACGAGCGCGAGCAGACCCTCAACCAGCTGCTGGTGGAGATGGACGGCTTCGACGACAAGACGAACGTCATCGTCATCGCGGCCACCAACCGGCCCGACGTCCTCGATCCGGCGCTGCTCCGGCCCGGCCGCTTCGACCGCCAGGTGACGATCGGCTACCCGGACCGGGCTGGTCGCGAGGCCATCCTCCGGATCCACACGAGCGGGATCCCCCTGGATTCGAGCGTAGACCTTGCCGTTCTGGCCCGGGCGACCACGGGCTTCGCCGGCGCCGATCTCGCCAACCTGGCCAACGAGGCGGCGCTCCAGGCCGCCCGCGACGGGCGAGATGCGGTGGGGCCCGAACAGTTCGAGGAGGCGCTCGACAGGATCATGCTGGGCACGCGCCAGTCGGCGCTCGCGGACCCGGAGGAGCGGCGGGTCGTCGCCTACCACGAGGCCGGCCACGCGATCGTGGCCCGCCTCACCGCCGGGGCCGACCCCGTGCAGAAGGTCACGATCGCGCCCCACGGCCGGGCGCTGGGCGTCACCGAGCAGCGACCCGACGAGGACCGCCGCAACTACCCGCGGGACTACCTCGTCGGCCGCCTGACCATGATGCTGGGCGGCCGCGCCGCGGAGGACCTCGCGTTCGGGCAGCCCACCACGGGCGCCGAGAGCGACCTCAAGGCGGCCACCGACCTGGCGCGCCGGATGGTCGGCATGTGGGGCATGAGCGACGACCTCGGCCCGGTGTCCTACGGCGTCGGCGAGACGCATCCGTTCCTGGGGCGGGAGCTGGCCGCGCCGCGGGAGTTCGCCGAGTCGACGGCCGCCCGGATGGATGCCGCGGTCCAGGACCTGCTGGAGCACGCACGGACCCGGGCCCAGGAGCTGCTGGAGCAGCACCGCGCCACGCTCGATGCCGTCGCCGAGGAGCTGGTGGAGCACGAGGCCGTCGATGCCCGCCGCCTCGACGAGATCCTGATCGGGACCGGGGTTCACCCCGCGGACGAGGCCGACGGGGGGCGTCAGCGCTGACCATCGCCGTCGGGCTCGTCGCCTGATCGTTCACATCGGGCCTGCGCCGGATTGCACCTGTCCGGCGTTTCGCCTATCGTCCGCGGCGGTGGGCATCTGACGCACGCGTCCCCGCGCAGGTCGCATCGAACCATCGAGCCCCGGGAACGCGGACGCGCTGCCTCCGGCGAGAGGGACGGCGATGACTGACCCGGCCGCGGACCCGTTTCCGGCTGACGCGCTCGAGCTCAATCGGGCCGGCAAGCTGACCGACCAGCAGCGAGCCCGTTTCACCCGGCTGGCCCGCAGCTGGCGCAGGAACGAGCTCGTGGGGGCGCTCGTGATGGCGGTGGCGGGATTGGTCCTCCTGACCGGCACCGGGCCGGCCTCGAGCGCGCTCGTCCGGTTCGGCGGGGGTGCGGGGGCGCTGGTGATTGCGGGGTTCTTCCTGGTGCGTTCGTTCCCTGGTGCGGATCCGATCGGCGCGGACCTGCGCAGCGGCAGGGTCGAGAGCATCGAGGGTGCCTTCCGCAAGACATCCTGGAGCTCGGGCGGGGGGAACACCGTCACGCACTACTCCTTCGAGGTCGCCGGCACGCGGTTCGACGAGCCATCCACCGCGGGGTACGAGGCCGCCCCCGATGCCGGCATCGTCCGCCTCTTCTACCTGCCCCGCAGCAAGCAGGTCGTCAACCTGGAGCGCCTCCCGGACCGCCCGGTCGACCCGGCGGTGCT
The DNA here is from genome assembly GCA_963849495.1 of uncultured Chloroflexia bacterium. Lineage (GTDB taxonomy): Bacteria > Chloroflexota > Limnocylindria > Limnocylindrales > CSP1-4 > CAIXZV01. The sequence continues at coordinate 231,691 of CAWKHN010000011.1, forward strand.
TGCGTCGCCGATGGCCGCGGTTCAGGCCCTGGCGGGCACCTTCCGATCGCACGACCGAGGACGCCTGGCCGAGGCCGCCGCAACGGCGGTGGGGATCGAGGACGCGATGAAGGCCGAGAACGCCCGCCGGATGAGTCCCCCACCACCCGAGCAGCGCGACCCGCGCCCGCTGGCCGAGGCGATCCTCGGCACCTGGAGCATGGGCCCCATGATGATCACCTTCAGCGCCGACGGGACCGCCGAGGCCACGGTCATGGGCCGCACGCAGCGGGGTCACTGGTCGGTCGATGCGGCCGGCAGGCTGCATCACGACGCCCAGGGGACCGACGAGGCCGGCGATGCATGGATCGTCGGTGACACGCTCACGATCATCGACGGCGAGATGGCCCTCGCGTGGCAGCGGGTGGACGCTGGCTGAGGGGAGGAACGCGTGGACGCCACAACCGGAGCTGCGACGAAACGCACCTGGGTCCTGCGGGTCGAGGACTGGATCCTGGCTGGCTGGATCGCGCTTGCGGCACCGGTCCTGGTCCAGGTCCAGGGCGCCTCGACGGACGTGTTCGATGGCGGCCGGCCCGTGGATGGCCTGATCGGGCTGATCGCGGTGGCCGGCGCCCTCGCCTGCCTCGCCCTGCGCCGCCCCACCACGCCCTCCGATGGTGGCCTCATCGGGTCGGGGGCCGTTGGGCCGTTCGTCGGCGGCCTGCTGCTGGTTGCCATCAGCAGCGCCACCGCGCTGGGTCTGGGATCGACCGTCATGCTCGTGCTCGCGGGCGTCGTCGCCGTCGCGGCAGTCGTGATCCGGCTTCGGCTCCCGGCCGCCCCGGCCATCGTCCGGAGGGCGCTTGTCACGCCGTACGTCCTCGTCACCGCGACGCTGTTCTGGCGGCTGATCGGTGCCGTGACCGGGGGCGCGGATCTGTCCGGAGGGCTCCGCTCCGCGTCCATCGCCGATCTCCAGGCGGCGGGCCCGGTCCTCGGCTTCCTGCTCGCCTTCTCGGCCGTCTACTACGCGATGCTGGTCTTTGCGCCGCGCCAGGTTGCCGAGCGGGAGGGCGGGGTCGTGACCTGGCTGGTGCGCTTCGCGCTGTTCGTCGCGGGGTTCGCGCTCGGGCTCACCTGGCTGGTGACCCTGGCGGGCTGACGACACGGTCGCCGGACCGCTCACACGGACCTCCGGGCACAGGGCTCTCCGGGCACCGGTCCTCCGAGCGCCGGATCCTCCGACCGGCGTGACCCCGATGGGGGCCTGCGCTACCCTCGGGACGTGCAGGAGCGGCCATCCTCGCGCCCCGTCCACGCGTTCCCGACGCACCGGCCGCGACACGGTGACACGGCGAGGAGACGATGATGCAGCGACCGGACTTCGACCTGGCGGGCCAGGTTGCGCTGGTGACGGGTGCCGGCCGCGGGATCGGCCGCGACCTCGCTCGCGTGCTGGCCGCGAGCGGTGCCCATGTCCTGGCAGGGGTCCGCGACCGGGCCGGCACAGATGTTGCCTGGAGCGCACCGGACGGCGGACGGGTTGAGCCGATCGAGCTCGACGTCACGGACGTGGCCGGCACGCGGACCGCGATCGACGCCGCCGTCGCCACGCACGGGAAGATCGACATCCTGGTCAACAACGCCGGCCTGGGCGCGAACCACGATGCCCTTGACGTCACCGAGGCGGACTGGGACGCGATGATGGCCGTCAACCTCAGGGGCCTGTTCTTCACCAGCCAGGCCGTCGGGCGGCACATGGTCGACCGGGGCTACGGGCGCATCGTCAACCTCAGCTCGCAGGCCGGGCTGGTCGGCATCCGCCGGCACGCCGTGTACTCCGCCAGCAAGGGCGGCGTGAACCTGGTGACCAAGGTGCTCGCCCTCGAGTGGGCGCCGAGCGGGGTGACGGTCAACGCGATCGCGCCGACCTGGATCTACACCCCCGGCACGGCCGAGCGCCTGGACGACCCGGCCTTCCTCGCCGGCGTCCTCGCACGGATCCCCGTCGGCCGGGTCGGCACCACCGATGACGTGGCGGCCGCGGTGGTGTTCCTGGCCTCGCGCGCATCGGGCCTGGTCACGGGCGCGATCCTGCCGGTCGACGGCGGCTGGACCGCCCAGTAGATCGTCGCGCCCTCAGCCGGCATCGTCGAGCAGCAGCCTGCGGAGCGACGCGGCGAGCCAGCTCTCGAACTCGTCGGGGGTCCAGCCGTGGGCGCCGGAGAGTTCCTGGTAGACCTCGGGCAGCGTCAGCGCATTGAGGATCGCGGCGGCATGGCGCACGTCGATCCCCGGTCCGAGCGAGCCGTCGAGCGACGCGGCGAGGCCGGCCAGCCCGCCGCGCCGACGCTCGTACACGGCGGCGTGCTCCGCCTGGAGGACGGGGTCCGTGGAGGCTGCTTCACGGTAGACCATCACCACGTCACTGCCCGCGGTCCATCGCACACGGATCGATCGGGCGAACAATGCCAGCCGATCACCCGCACTCGGCACATCCAGCGCGACCCGGACGAGGGCATCTGCCTCCGGCTGGAAGACGACGGCATCGCGGAGCTCGCGCACGATCGCCGCCTTGGAGCCGTATACCGCGTACACCGTCTGGACGGCGACGTCCGCCTCGACGGCGATCGCCTGGAGGGTCGTCGCCCCATAGCCGTCGCGCACGAACAGCAGCCTGGCCGCATCGGCGATCCGTCGCCTGGTGACCGCCGCTCGCTCCGCCCGGAGGGTCGACCGTCGCCGGGGCTTGACATCGTCCGTCATGTCGGTAGAGTATCACTCCATTCCAATAGAGTATGACTCTATTGAACGTCAGGGAGGACGCCATGCCGGACGGGAACGGAGCGGAGAGGCACGATGTGGTCGTCGTCGGGGGCGGCCAGGCCGGCCTCGCGGCGTCGCACCACCTCGCGCAGCGGGGCATCGAGCACGTCGTTCTCGATGCGGGCCGCCAGGTCGGCGATGCCTGGCGCGAACGATGGGGCTCGCTGCGGCTGTTCAGCCCGGCCTCGATCGACGGGCTGCCGGGCCTGGCGTTCCCGGCTGACCCGGGCTCGATGCCGACCAAGGACCAGATGGCCGACTACCTTGCGGAGTACGCGGCACGTGACCGAGCCCCGGTCCGGCTGGGCGTGCGCGTTGATGGCCTCGACCGCACCGACGACGGCTTCCTGCTCACGGCCGGCGACCGCAGGTTCGCGGCCCGGGAGGTCGTGGTGGCGACCGGGTTCCTGTCCGCGCCGCGGATCCCGGCCTTCGCGGCCGACCTGGACCCCGCCATCCACCAGCTCCACAGCAGCGCCTACCGGGACCCGCGCTCCGTCAAGGGCGCGTCGGTGCTGCTGGTCGGCGCCGGGAACTCGGGCGTCGAGATCGGCCTGGAGATTGCAGGGGCTGGCCTGCGAACCGTGCTGTCCGGGGCGAGCACGTTCATGCCCCGGATCGCACAGGCGCGCAACGGACAAATCTTCTTCGCCCTCGCGCGACGGGTGCTCACGCTCGATACCTCGATCGGCCGTCGGATGCAACAGCGGATCGGGACCCACGGCGCACCGGTCATCCGGGTCCGGCCCGCCGACCTCGCCCGCGCCGGGGTGGAGCGGGTGGCCCGGGTCGAGGGTGTTCGTGACGGTCAGGTCGTGCTGGCCGATGGTCACCAGGTCCAGGTCGACACGGTGATCTGGTGCACGGGGTTCCGGCCTGCCTTCGACTGGATCAACCTGCCGGTCCTCGCCGGTGACGGCATGCCGCGCCACGCGCGGGGCGTGGTGGTGGGTGAACCGGGCCTGTCCTTCCTGGGCCTCCCCTTCCAGACGGGCTTCCTGTCCACCCTGGTCGGTGGCGTGGGCGCCGATGCCGACGGGATCGTGGCCGGGATCGCGGAGCGGCTCGGGGGCCGGGAGGCTCCGGAGGTCCGCCAGGCGGTCGCCGCGGAATAGGCGGTCGCCGCGAGATCCGCACTCACCGAGGGATCAGCCGTCGCACCCCCGCGTGCCCGGTTTGGCGGCGATCAGCACTTGCCACCGGACAACAGGCCGGCGATGAGCAGCAGGACGGCGATGATCGTCCGCCCGGCAGCAGACTCGACATTGGCGGCAGCGAGCCCGGCCCCGTAGGATGCCGCACCGAACGCCGAGGCCGGGATATCCGGCGCCGCCGTGAACACCGCGAGCCCGGCGGACACGGCCCCGAACACGTCTGCACCGACGCAGCCGAAGCTGGGATCGCCGCCAATCGCCAGGCACGCGGCCGAGATCAGCGAGATCGAGACAGTGATGAACGCCGACGCCTCGTTTGCGTCGGCAGGCGTCAGGCAGTCCGGCAGCAGGGTCCCGCCCCCGCGCCCTTCCCCGTCGACCGCCGTGACCGAGCCCGTATCCGGATCCACCACCCACATCGCCGCGACGTCGCCGCCCGCGGGCACGAGACGATGGTAGTCCGGGTACTCGTCGATCATCGGCGACAGGCGGGCGCGCTGCTCATCGCTCCAGGTCGTCACGACCTCAGCGGATGCGGACGCCGGAACGACGACGAGGTCGGCCCCGCCGAGCTGCCCGGCGGCGCTCGTGCCGTACACCTCCGACTCCCGGAGGCTCGCGCCGATCGTCGCGCGCAGCGCCGCGCGGAACGCGGCCGCGCCATCCGGGCCGGCGCCCACCGCCCGATTGAGGCCCGGCACGACGTCCGACAGCTGCACGAAGCCCCCGGCACCAAACCGGTCGCTCAGGACCGTGACCCGCAGCCCGTCGGGGACCGCGGCCGGCGTCCCATCCGGAACAGCCTCGGCCAGCCAGGCCATCGCGGCCGGCATGCGATTCCAGTCCGCCCCGGCCGCGATGATGGCCGCCGGTCCGGCGGCCCACGCCTTCTCGACCGGCTCGGCGCTCAGCGCGGCGCCGATGACGTCGTCGAGCAGGTGCGCGGTCGTCGCGAACGCGGGCTCGAAGCCGATCGTGTGGAGCCCGTTCAGCGCTTCGGTCGCATCGGCGATCGCCGGTCCGTCGGCCGTGTCGCCGGGGACGTCGCGGGCGGAGACGCGAACGCCACCCAGCCGGCGCCGGCTCTCGTGGTCGCCGACGCGGACGGTGAGGTAGATCCCGGCGATCCCGGGTGGCACCGCCCGATCCGGCACGTCCGGAACCGTGTAGGTCAGGGCAAGTGCCGGGGCCGCTGAGCCTGCGATCCCGACGGTGACGGTCCGCTCGCTCGGCCCTGTCGCGGCTGCCTGGTAGCGGAGCCGGTAGTCGGTCGTGGCCGCCGAGGCCACATGGTCGTCGATGAACGTTGCGAGCCCGGTCGCGAGATCGGGCGCAGCGATGTCGAAGCGGGTGCCGCCGCTGTCGGCGACGATCAGCCCCGTCGTGACCTCGTCGACCGTCCCGACCGGCAGGCAGGCGACCGGGATGCCGGACCCGCGAACGGCACGACGCAGCGCCGGGATGTCGTCGGGGAGGTCGTGCGCCTCGTTGTCGCTGACCAGCAGGGCCACGGCGGCACCCGATGCCGGGACGGACCGACCGAGCGTCAGCCACACGTCGGAGTTCGACGCGACCGCGCCGAAGGCGGCGGCGAGGGTCGACGGGTCCGGCGCTGCCCAGCCGTCCTCGGTGGCGCTGTCGCCGACACCGATCACCTGGACCTGGAACGGGTTGGCCCGGGCCGCGTCGCCGAGCGTCGCGGCCAGCGTCGCCTCGAACGCGCTCCGGCGGGCCGGGCTCCCCCAGAAGTCCGTGACGCTCCCGCTCGTGTCGTAGACGACGAGCACCCGGACCACCGCGGGGCGGGCATTGGCGATGACCGTCACGGCGCGTGGCTGGCCGCCCTCTGCGACCTGGAAGTCACCGCTCGCAAGGCCGATTGCCGGGCTGCCATCGGCCTGCAGCGCCTGCAGCCGAAGCTCGATCTCCGGGTAGCTGGCGGCGAGGGCCGAGCCCTCGAGGGTGGCGACCAGCGGGCCACGGGAACCCGCTGCGCCAGGCGCGTTCATCGGGCCCAGGGGACCGACCACCTGGCCCGGGTTGTCGGCGGATGGCTCCACGAGGCCACCCGCCGTGCTCAGGCACGTGCCGGTCACGACCGCCGTGGTGTCGCCCAGCGCGTCGCCCGATACGAGCCGCAGGATCGGCACGCGGATCGGGGCCGTCGTGTGGTCGCGCGCGAGCGCGTCCGAGGGCGATCCCGGTGTGGCAAAGGCGAGCGCCAGCCGGCGACCGGCCAGCTCGTCGGCGCCCCATTCGCCCCGCAGGACCTCGTGGAGCACCGTCCGGTCGATGGTCGCTCCCGTGGGCGGATTGACCGCGACCGACACCGCGACCGACACGCGGGGCACGACCGCATCGGCCGCCGCCAGGGCGCCGTCGGGCGTCGAGGCGAGCACCGGCTCGTCGCCCAAGGCCACGGCCCAGCGGGTGACGCCGTCCCGGGTGAACTCGACGGCCGGGACCGTGTCCGGGATCGCCGGGGCGACGAGCCGGGCGTTGACCAGCTCGCTGGGGAGGGCGGCCAGCAGGCGCGCGGCGGCCGTGTCTGCCCGGGATCCCGCCGTGTCGGGCGTCGCGCCGACCGGCGGGTGGGTGGGTGCGATCGGATCCCAGAGTGAGCCGATCGCGGCCCGATCCGGCGCGAATGCCGGCACGGTGCGAGCGGTCTGCCGGTATGACGCCGGCCGGGCAATCGTCACGATCCGGTTGTCGATGCCGGCCTGGTGCAGCAGGTCCGCCACGAGGTCGGCGCGCTCCCGCAGCGTGCCGGCGCCGGCCCTCAACGCGCCGCGGTGGCCCCAGCGGACGTCGGTCGCCGCGTCGGACCCGGCAGAGGTGCCGGGCAGCACGGCGATCTGGTCCCGGACGAACAGGGCGATCGCCCCGGGATCACCCGTCGCCACGGCGGCAGCGGCGATCGTCCCCAGGTGATCCGGGCTGCTGCGGATGATCGACCTGAGGCTCCTGAGGACGTCGTACCGGGGATCGGAATCCGGGCTGGGGCCGGGGGTGGATGCGGCCGTCGAGGGCGTCGATGAAGGCAGCGGGGATCCGCATGCCGCCAGCGTGCCGGCGGCCATGAGCGATCCGAGCAGCGCCAGAAAGCGCCGGCGATCCATCTCGATCTCGAGGGCACCGAGGACCGTCATGTCACCGCCAAGAGGACAGTCATGGCGATGAGTCAGGTCACCGCTGGCAGGCGGTCATCCTACAGGCCCTGTGGATCCGGCGTCTGGGCGTCGCTCAGCCCACGCCGCGCCAATTCAGCCCACCGCGGTTGTGCCTCCCGCCGGTGCCACGCCGGCGTCCGCGGGCAGCGGCCGCGGCGGCATGAACGCGGCCACCAGCAGGGCGCCGACGACGATGACCGCGGCGGCCACGATCGCGCCCGTCGTCAGGGCGTCGGTGAAGCCGGTCCGGGCTGCCGCCGCAAGGACCTGGCCGGCCGGCCCGCTGAGGCGCTCCGCGATCGCCATCGCCGCGCCGACGGAATCACCCGCGGGGCCCGCGACCTGGGGCGGCAAGGTGGCGACGACACCGGCCATCCGGTCACCGTAGACCGTGTTCATGACCGAGCCGATGACCGCCACGCCGAGGGCGCCCGCGAGCTGGCCGATCAGCATGTTGACCGCGGATCCCACCCCCGACCGGGCCTCCGGGACCGCGCCCAGGATCGCGTCCGCCGAGGGAGCCATGATGTTGGCCATGGGAATGGCCACGCAGAACAGCGTCAGAGCGACGACCCACGTCTCCGTCGAGGGCGTCCAGGTCGTGATCGTCGCGAGGACCGCGGCCAGAACCAGCAGGGCCGCGCCGACGACGCGACGGGTCCCCAGGCGGTGGACGAGCCGGACGCTCAGGCCCGCCCCGATCGGGATGCCGAGGGCCAGCGGCAGCATGACCTCGCCGGCCTCCAGGGGCGACTGGCCGAGCACGAACTGGAGGAACTGGGTGAGGCCGAAGATGATCGAGAACAGGCCGAAGAACGCGGCTCCCACGGCGGTCACCCCGAACGTCATCCGGCGGTTGCGGAACAGCGTGAAGTCGAGCAGTGGCCGCGGAGCGTGCAGCTCGCGCCAGGCGAACGCGACGGCCAGCACGGCGGCAAGCCCGAACGCACCCAGGATCACGGGATCGGTCCAGCCGCTCCGCGGGGCGTCGATGATCGCGTAGACCAGGACGGTCACGGCGGAGATGGAGAGCACGGCACCGGGAAGATCGAGCGCGGCGTGCTCGGGATCCCGGCTGTCGGGCACGAGGAACAGCCCCAGCACGAGCGCGGTCAGCGCGACCGGGACGTTGATGAGGAACACGGCCGGCCAGTCGAAGTGCTCGATCAGGAGGCCGCCCGTGATCGGACCAAGACCGATCCCCAAGCCCATCATGCCGGCCCAGGCTGCGATCGCCCGGCCGCGCTCCTCGGCCGGGAAGACGTTGATCAGGATCGACAGCGTCGACGGGATCATCATCGCAGCGCCCAGGCCCATCACCGCCCGGGCGGCGATCAGCTGGCCCGCGGTGTCCGTGAGCGTCGCCGCAACGGAGGCCGTCGCGAACACCAGCAGCCCGAGCTGGAGCAGGCGGGCCCGCCCGAACCGGTCGCCGATCGCGCCCATCATCAGCAGCAGCCCGGCGAAGACGAGGATGTAGGCGTCCACCATCCACTGGAGCTCGGCAGCGTCCGCGTCGAACGCCGTCTGCAGGGTCGGCAGCGCGACGTTGAGCACGAAGTTGTCGATCCCGATGATGACCAGGCTCAGGCCGAGCACCCCGAGCGTGAACCATCGACGGGCGTAGATGCGATCTGCGCGCGACATCGGGTCGGGCTGGACCAGGGTGGCCATCGGATCACTCCCCATCGGTGGTGCCGTTGCTGTGCGCCGGCGGCCGGAGGCCGCGGAGCGAGACGGAGACGAGCTGCTCGATCGCCTCCTCGACCGGCACGTCGAGGAGGCCGTAGCGTGTCGCCGGTGAGCGGGTCAGCTGGTGGAAGAGCAGGGGCCCGACGAACGACTGGACCGCGAGCGTCGGATGCATGGGCCGGATGCGCCCTGCGTCCATCTGCCGCGAGAGGTAGCCACCGAGGACGCGGAGGAAGCCCTGAATCGGACGGCCCGCACCCTCGATCGCGTCCGGCGAGCCGGACGTCACCTCGAAGAAGATGGCCCGCATGATGCCGAGGTTGGCGCTCACGATGGCCGCGGCCGACCGGCCGATGTCGGGCAGGACCACCTCCGGCGGCTGGTCCCCGATCTCCTCCAGCCGGGCGATGACCGGGTCGAACGGCGCGTAGGCGTTGATGAGCGCCTCGATCAGGGCGGGCTTGCCCGGAAACAATCGATAGACGGTCGCGCGCGAGACGCCGGCCATGGAGGCAAGCTCGTCCATCGAGAGGGCCGCCAGGCCGTCCCGGTCGAGCAGGGCCGCGGCTGCCGCGAGCACGCGGACCCGGGCATCGGGCTCCGGCTCCAGGTCCAGGGCTGCGAGGAGGTCGCCGCGGGTGTGGAAGTGGCGGTGCACGGTTGCCCGCGACACCCCGGCCGCCGCCGCGATCGTCATGACGGGAGCGGCGCTGTCGCCGGCCAGGATCTCCCGCGCGGCCTCGAGGATCCTGGCGCGCGACGTGGTGGCGTCCGTGTCAGTCATGAGGCGAGACTAGACGCGACATCTCGTCTTGTCAAGGCTCATCCCGGCGGTATCGGAGGGCTGACACATCCCGGACGGCTGACGCATCCCGGTCGGCAGGCCCGCGCGGTGGCCGAACGGGCGCGGGCGCTCAGGGCGCTCAGGTCGAGGCGACGATCTCCACCAGCATCCCGGTGCCCCGGGACCGCTGATCGATCACGCGAAGACCCGCATCCCGGACCGCGCCGAGGACGTCGTGATCGAGCCGGCAGCCCCCGGAGGCGCGCGCCCAGGCCGGCGCCAGCAGGCCCTGGACTCGCGCGAGCCGCGGATCGTCGGAGCGGGCATGCTCGAGGAACCGCACCGTGCCGCCGGAGCGGAGGACGCGCCGAGCCTCGGCCAGCGTCGCCCCGACGTCGCCGACCGAGCACAGCACGAATGTGCCCACGACGACGTCGAACGACCCGTCGGGGAACGGCAGGGCGGCCGCATCGCCCTGCACCAGCCTCGCCGGGCGGTCCAGGGCAACGGCTCGTCGAGCGGCAAGCGCCAGGGCCGGCTCGCTGGGATCGATCCCGTGGACCGCGATGCCGTCAGGGTAGGACCGCAGGTTGAGGCCCGTCCCGAGCCCGATCTCCAGCACGTCCCCGCACGCGCCACCCGCAATCCGCTCCCGTGCGTGCCGGATCCCGGCCCCGTCGGCTGCGCGCATGGCGGCGTCGTACAGCCGTGCCGTCCGCAGCCCGCCGATCTGCGGGCGTCCGGGCTGCGGACGCTCGGGCAGGAACCGGTTCCCGGCCAGGTTCGCGAGCTCCATCAGGATCGCGGCAGCCTCGATCTCGCGGCGGTGTCGGGTCCGCAGGGCCGGCGGTGCGGCCGTTGCGGGACCCTCGATCGCCAGCGCCTGGCCGTAGGCGTAGGCGGCGGCTTCCCGGGCGCCGAAGCTGACCGGGTCCCCAACGGGCAGCCCGGCGGCGCGCCCCCATCGCTCGTGGACGCGGGCACAGGCAGCGCACCGGTTCACGGATGTGACCCCGAGCATCGCGGCCTCGCGAACGCCGGGTGCCACCCGACCGGGGACGAGATAGGCGGACGCGAGGTACGGGCACCGGCGCACGAGCGCCGGCAGCCAGCGCGCAAGCGCGGACGCCGAGAGTCGGGGTCGATCGATGGGCCGGTCCGGCAACGTGTTTCCTCCGCCCGTGCGACGATCCTGCCGGTGGGCCGTCCGTCGTCGGTCGGCCCCTGGGGCAAGGTCCACACCGTTGACGGTGCCGGGGTCCCCGAGGATACAGCGACACCACCCGGAAGCCGGCGACCGGCAGCCGGGCCGGCTCACATCGGCAGCCGGGCCGGCCACAGCCAGCCTCGCACCAGGAGATCGACCGATGATCGTGTGCATCCCCGTCACGGAAGCCGACGAGGTCGGCGGGAGCTGGGGCCGGGCCCCGCGGGTCGCCCTGGCGGACGTCCAGGACGGCCAGATCATCCGCTGGGAGGCGTTCGACGTCGCCTGGGATGCGCTGCACGACACGGGCACGGAGGGCGGCCATCACGCCCGCGTCGCCACGTTCCTGCAGCAACACGGTGTCCAGGTCGTCGTCGCCCATCACATAGGCCCGCCGATGGTGCAGATGCTCGAGAAGATGGGCATCGCCCTTCGTTCGACGGCCGGGGGCGATGCACGTCGGGCCGTGCTGGCCGCAGCTGGCACCGTGACCGGCTGACCCACCAACCCCGACCGCCGGCCGCGGGGCCGACGACTACGCTGCCTCGTCCTCGGCCGCCACGTCGACCATGAGCCGCCATGCGTTCCAGACCGAGGAGACCAGCGCGACCGCTCCGCCGGGCAGGAGCAGCCACAGGCCGCCGCCCTGCTGGATCACCAGGCTGATCCCGGCCAGAACCGCCAGCACGGATCCGGCCAGGCCCACGAACAGCTCGGCTGATTGCCCGAGGCGGTCGCGGCCGGGGAGATGCGCGATGCCGCGGAAGCTGTAGGCGGGGCTCGCGAGCGCAACGAGCGCAACCTCGACGCCCAGCGCCTGCGGCTCCTGGCCGGGGATGAGAACGGCACCCGAGATGAGGAGCACGCTCATCAGCGCAAGCAGTGAGGATCCTGCCCGGCCGCGATGCCACGGATCGCGGAGGACGGCCCGCAGGTGCAGCGACACCGCGACGAAGATGAGCCCGGTCAGCACGGCAGCCGCACTTCCGACCATGACGTAGAGGTCGTGCCACGCCTCGGGCAGGTACGCGGTGTCCACGTCAGAGGAGCCCGTTGCCGCCGGCGCACGCCGGCCCCGGGTGCGCGTCGGGTCGTCGGGCCACGGTCACGGTGCTGTTGTGCAGGTCCACGGACCGCAGGATGGCTCGCCGGTCGCCGTCGGCGACAGTGCCCGCTGGTGCATCGCCCACGGGTCGATCGGACTGCCGCGACCGCCTCGCTCCGGACCGTCCGACCGCCGCCGCGGTTCGGGCGCTGATGTCGTGAACGAGGCGGTGACGCCGCGGATCAGGCGGCGGCGCCCACGCGCTCCCAGGTCTCGACGTGCCAGACCCGGCCGTCGCGGCGCGCGATCCGCGCAAAGCCCGCCTCCTCGAGCTGGCCGGCAATCGCCGCCTCCCGGTGGATGCGCATCCGGTAGCCGGCCGATCGGCGGAAGACCACGGGATTGGCAAGCGTCACCGCGGCCCGGATCCACCAGCTGTCGCGAGGGTAGACCAGCGCCAGGCGCCGTCGAGCCAGCGACGACGCAGCCGCCAGCAGGGACGGTGCGGCTCCGTAGCAGCAGACGACGCGGTCGAGCGCCACGAGATCCGCCGGCTCAAGCCCGGGGCCGACGACGGTCAGGTCGCCGGTCACGAACCGGACGCGGTCGTCGACACCCTGCCGCTCCGCCTCCGCCCGGGCCGCGGCGAGGTACGCATTCGAGCCGTCGACGTCGGTTGCCCGCGCGGCCCCCCGTGCCAGGAGCCCGAGGTAGACCGCCCCGATCCCTGCCCCGACGTCGAGGACCGTCGTCCCGGCCAGGTCGACACCGGAGGCGAGCTGGTCGATCAGCTCGCGTGTCGCCCACGGCGGTCCCTCGCGCCGGAACTCGCGGAGATCGGCCGCGGCCGTCCGCTCGTCAAAGACTCGTTCGCACGAGGGGATCCCCTCGCCACAACATCCGCTCAACGGTTGCCCTCCGGGCAGGAAGGCATTGTGATGGACTGGCCGGGAACGTCAACCGGGGGCGTCCATCGGGGACGTCGGCCGGGTGCATGCAGGCACGGGCACGGGCGCCACCCGTGCACACGGCTACGGCAGCGGCCGCCAGGCCCGCCCGAGCAGGAGCGCCAGGGCACCCAGCAGCGCGCCCAGGCCGACGAACAGGACGCTGACCTCCACGACCTCGTGCTTCATGATCAGCTGGGTCGGCAGCTTCGCGAACACCTGCTCCAGCTCGTTCGCGCTCTCGGCCGGGTAGTACGCGCCGCCGGTGATGCTCGCGATCTGCTTGAGCGTCGCCTCGTCGATCCCGCGGCGGAAGCCGCCGGCCTGGCCCCCACCGCCGCCGAACCCGCCACCGAAGCCTCCGCCGAACCCGCCGCCGAACCCGCCGGCGCCCGGCGGCTCGTTGCCCAGGAACTGCCGCGCGCACTGCGCCTCGAAGGCACCGCCGGCCGCCGTCCCGAAGCCGATCGTGTAGACCCGCACGCCGCGGTCGGCGGCCTGCTGGGCGGCGGCGAGCGGATCCGGCCCCGCGTTGCTGGACCCGTCGGTCAGCAGCACGACGATGTCCGGCGCGAAGGCGCCCTTGACGACCGGCGGTGGCTCGGTGCCGGGGCGGCCCGGGATCACGGACTGGGCGACGCTCGGGTCGATCGCGGCGATCGCATCGATGGACGTCAGGATGCCGCTGCCGATCGCCGTCCGGCGGCCGGTGGTCAGGCTCTGGAGCGCGTCGATGAGCGCCTGCTGGTCGGTGGTCGGCGGCTGGATCAGTGCGGCCAGCCCGCTGAACGCGACGATCCCGATCTGCGTGTGGGAGCCCTGGCTCCTGACGAAGGCCTCCGCGGCGGCCTCCGCGGCCTGGAGACGCGTCGGCTGGATGTCGGTCGAGCACATGCTGCCGGACACGTCGATGGACAGCAGGATCGTGGTCTGGTTGGTGGGCACGCTGAGGACGGTCGCCGGCCGGCCGAGGGCGACGATCAGCAGTGCCAGCGCCACGGTGAACAGCGCGAACGGCAGGTGGCGGCGGACGCCGGAGGAGCGGGGCAGCGCCTCGCGGACGAGGCTGAGGCTCGAGTAGCGGGCGCCGGCCGGGCGGCGGCGGCGGAGACTCCACGCATAGACGGCGACGACGGCCGGGATGACGAGCAGCAGGGCCAGGAGCCCGGACCACAGGAAGGTCATGCGACGCCCTCCAGGCGTGCGCGGCGCGACCGCTGGCGGCGCGTCACGGGAGGCGACCCGACCAGGCGAGCGACAGGACACCGCCCACGAGGAACAACAGCACGCCGGCGGCGGCGAGCAGCGCGGTGACCTCGATGTCCTCGGTGTGGAACACGAGGTTCGTGCCGAGATCCCTGTAGATCGCGAGAAGACCGGCCGCGTCCGTGGCCCGGTAGTAGGTGCCGCCGGTGGCGGTCGCGACCTGCTGCAGGGTCGCCTCGTCGAGCTGCGTGTGCACCTGGAAGCCGTTGAGGTTCAGGGTCGCCCCGGCCGTGCTGCCGATGCCGACGGTGTCGATCCGGATCCCCCGGTCGGCCGCGGCCCGGGCCGCGGTGGCGGGATCCGGCGACTCGTTGTTCTCGCCGTCGCTGAGCAGGACGATGACCGTCGAGCCGTTGGACCCCGGAGCCACGGGCGGCGGCGCCGACGCGGTCGGGGCCGGCGAGCGGCTGCTGTAGTAGGACGGCGGCGTGGTGGCCTGTGCCTGGTCGATGGCCGTGAGCGCGGACTGGATGCCCAGCCCGATCGACGTGCCGCGCGACGGGGCGATCCGCTCGATCGCGGCCAGGACGGCGCCCTGGTCGCTGGTCGGCGCCTGGACCGAGAGTCCCGAGTCGCTGAACGCGACGACCCCGATGACGACCCCCGGCGGCTGCTCGGTCGACGAACGCCTTCGCTGCCGCCTTCGCTGCGGCCATGCGGGTGGGCTTGATGTCGGTGGCGGTCATGCTCGCCGAGACGTCGAAGGCGAGGATGACCGTCCCCTCCTCTCTCGGCAGCGAGACGGCCGCCTGCGGGCGGGCGAGGGCAACGGCCAGGATCGCGAAGGCCACCACGAACAGCACCGGGGGGATCCGCGTCCGGATCGCCGAGCGATGCCGCGCCGCCGGCTCCATGGACCCACGGCCGACGAGCGCCGCGGCCAGCCGCCGGCGACGGCGGTCGATCGCCAGGTACAGCGCGATGCCCAGCGGGACGAGGAGGATCGCCGCGAGCATCGGGGGCCAGATGAAGGTCACGCGCCTACCTCCGGCGCCGGCGGCGCAGCATCGCCATCCGGATGATCGCGCGGACGAGATCGTCGTCGGTCGAGAGCGTCACCGCGTCCACGCCGGCACGGCCGAAGGCGCTCGCGATGGCCGCCTCGCGGGCCTCGGCGGCAGCCTGGAAGCGGCGCCGGAACGCCCCGTCGCCGGTGTCGACATAGAGCTGTTCGCCGGTCTCCGCATCTTCCATGATGACCGGGCCCACGTCGGGCAGCTCCACCTCGCGCGGGTCGAGCAGCCGGACGGCGAGGATCTCGTGCCGCCGGCTGAGCAGCTCCAGCGGCCGCTCCCAGCCGGGCGCGCTGATGAAGTCGGAGACGATGACGACCAGCGAGCGCCGCTTGATCGTCCGGTGGGCGGTCTCCAGCAGCGGGCTGAGGTCCGTGAACGGCGCGCTCGCCAGCTGCGGCTGCCTCAGCAGGTCGTCCAGCAGCCGCAGGACCTGGAGCCGCCCGCTCCGGGCGGGGATCGTGTGCTCGACCCGGCTGCCGTAGAACATGGCGCCCACCCGGTTGCCGCGCCGCGTGAGCAGCCGGGCCAGGGTGGTCACGAAGTCCACCAGCACGGTCCGCTTGGCCCGGTCGGGATCGACGGTGCCGAAGTCCACTGACGGGCTGAGGTCGAGCAGGAACCACGCGCTGATCTCGCGGTCCTCGAGGTACTCACGGACGTACGGCGTCGTCATCCGGGCGGTGACGTTCCAGTCGATGTAGCGCACGTCGTCGCCGGGCTGATACTCGCGCAGCGCGGCGAGGTCCACCCCGGCGCCGTGGAACAGGCTCCGGTAGTCACCCTGGAGCAGGCCGTCCAGGCGGCGGACGACCTGCCAGTCGAGGCGCTGGAGGATCGCCTCAGGCGCTGACGGCATGGGCTGCGGCATGGCTCTTCAGGGGTTCGGCCGGCACCGGGACCCGCCGCAGGATCGACGACAGGATGTCGTCGCCCGAGACGTTCTCGGACAGCGCCTCGAACGAGAGCACGATCCGGTGGCGCATGACGTCGCGGGCCATGTCCAGGATGTCCTGCGGGATCACGTACTGGCGCCCGCGGACATAGGCGAGCGCGCGAGCGGTGAGCACGAGGTTGATCGACGCGCGGGGGCTCGCGCCGTAGGTGATGTAGCGCTCGAGCTCGGGCAGGCCCGACGTCCGCGGCGTGCGCGTCGCGGACGCGAGGCGGACCGCGTAGTCGTACAGGGCCGGGTCGACGTACACCCGGTCGACCGCCTGCTGGAGGGCGACCAGGCTGTCCGTCGAGAGGACCGTCTGGACGGGCTCGAGCGGCCCGGTCATCCGCTCCACGATGGCGTATTCCTCGGTGGCGCTCGGGTAGCCGACCAGCACCTTGAGCATGAACCGGTCGACCTGCGCCTCGGGCAGCGCGTAGGTGCCCTCGGTCTCGATCGGGTTCTGGGTCGCCAGGACCAGGAACGGATCCGGAACCCTGTGGGTGTTGTGCCCGATCGTGACCTGGCGCTCCTGCATCACCTCCAGCAGCGCGCTCTGCACCTTGGCGGGGGCCCGGTTGATCTCGTCGGCCAGCAGCAGGTTGGTGAACACCGGTCCCAGCTCGGTCGTGAACTCGCCGGTCTTCTGGTTGAAGATCCGCGTTCCCACGAGGTCCGCGGGCACCAGGTCGGGCGTGAACTGGATCCGCTTGAACTCGCCGCCGATGGCCTGGGCGAGCGTCTTGATGGCCATCGTCTTGGCGAGGCCCGGCACGCCCTCGACGAGGAGATGACCGCGGGCCAGGAGGGCCACGATCATCCGCTCGAGCAGGTGGTCCTGACCGACGATGACCTTCTTCACCTCGTACAGCAGGCGCTCCATGGGGACGTCCGGCCCGGTGCTCGGCGCTTGTTCCATCAAGGTCCTCTCCATGCGGTCGCTCAGTACTGGGGCAGGCCGGCGGCGCCGCCGGCGACGTTGATCGGGACGGCGAGGCCGATCCCGATGAACACATCTTCCGTGGTCGGGTTCACCAGGGCGGTCACGATCCCGATCACCTGGCCACCCCGGTTGAGCAGCGGCCCGCCGGAGTTCCCCGGGTTGACCGCCGCGTCCACCTGGATCAGGCCCTGGATGACCTGCGTGCTGCCCGGCACCTGGAAGGACCGGTTGAGCCCGGAGACCACGCCCGCGCTCAGCGAGCCCGTCAGCCCGAACGGGTTGCCGACGATGAAGGCGTCGCTGCCGATCTGCGCCGAGCCGGGGTTCCCCAGCGTCGCCGGCGTCGCGGCGGCCGGCAGGTGGTCGGGCTGGAGGACGGCGATGTCGTTCTCCGGCTGGGTGGTGGTGATCGTGGCGGGCGACGTGCTGCCATCGACGAACGTGAGGGTGATGGTGGTCGCGTCCGCGACCACGTGCAGCGCGGTGAGAATCTCGCCCGACGCGTTCACGACGACACCCGTGCCCAGGTTCTGGACCTTTGCCCCGGTCGCGTCGCTCCCGCCGGTCTCGATCTGGACCAGCGACGGCCGGACCGCCTGGTACACGAGCTCCGCGACCGCGGGTCCCGGCGTCTGCGACGCGAGCGCATCGCTGATCGCGCTGCTCACATCCTGCGGCGTCATCGCCTGGGGGCCCGGGTTGAGCACGCCGTACAGGACGATCGCGAGGAAGGCCGCCACCACGCCGGCCGCGAACGGGATCGAGCGGCCCAGGCGCGCCCGGACACGCCCGCCTCTCCGCGGCGAGGGACGGGGATCGGGACCTGGCTGGCTGTCCTGGTCTTGCGTCATGCGCCGGTGGGGACTCCGGGTGGCGTGGGCGCCGCGCCTGCCTTCGCATCGACGCGGCGCGCACACGGCGAGTATCGCGGCAGTCTATGAGAGGTACGTGACAGCAACCCGGCCGGATGTCGGCGGCGAACGGGGACGCCACGTGCGCGACAATGATGCCGTGAGCACTCGAGCCGTTCGATGGCCGACGTCGCGCCCCTGAAGGCCCCGGGCCTCCACGCCGCCGCCCGCAGGTGGCTTGACCGCCCCCTGGCCGACCTCGGCTTCGCGCGAATCCGTGGCGCACACGTCGCGGGCTGGGTCCGGCCACAGGGAGAACGCTGGCTGCTCCTCTGGTTCCAGCCATCGCGCTGGAACGACGCCCAGTCGGCTGGGTACCAGTTCACCGTCGAGATGCGCATCGCGGACCGGCCCGTCGTGTACGCGGCGGGCCGGATCGCCAGGCTGCCCGAGCTCCTCGATCCGGAGGACCGCGAGCGGCTGCGCAAGATGGAGAACCGGGTCATCGCGCGGCTGCCCGCGCCGGACCCCGCCGTGCTGCGCGCGCTGCCCGAGCCCGTGCGCTCGATGCTGCTCGCCGATCGGAAGCCGCGCCTGCGCCCGTACGGGGTCGACGAGCACGTCTGGTTCCGGCAGGCGGGTGCGGATGACGTCGACGAGCTCCTGGCGTTCATCCGGGACGTGCTGCCCGGAGCGATCGAGCGGTTCATCGGTGGGAGGCCGTCGGACGAGGCACGCCCCGCGGCCGACCCGGGACCCGGTCATCCATGACCAGGATCTCCGTCCCGTTCTTCATCGGCTCGCCGATCGGGGCGCTGGACACGCCACGCCCGGACCGGGTCCTGTCGCCCGCCCTCCCGGACGGCTCGCCGCAGGAGCGGATGGGCGTCCTGTACCGCGAGCTCGCGGGCGCCGTCGCCGGGGCGGTCTCCGCGGGGTCCGTGCCGCTCGTCTACGCCGGCGACTGCCTGTCTGCGATCGGGGTGCTGGCGGGGCTCCAGCGGGCCGGCCTCGAGCCTGCGCTCGCCTGGTTCGACGCCCACGGCGACTTCCACACCTGGGAGACCACGGGGTCCGGGTTCCTGGGCGGGATGCCGCTCGCGATGATCGTCGGTCGTGGCGAGCAGACGATCGTTCAGGCGGCCGGCCTCACCCCGCTCGCGGAGCCCCGCGTGGCCCTGATCGGCGCCCGCGACCTGGACCCCGGCGAGGACGACGCCGTGGCCGGTTCGGCGATGACGGTGCTCACGGTTGCCGGCGTCGCAGGCTGGACGCCGCCCCCGGGACCGCTCCACGTCCACGTGGACCTCGACGTCGTGGACCCGGGCGAGATGCCTGCCCACAACTACCCGGCGCCCGGCGGCCCATCCCTGCGCGAGGTGCGTGCGGCGCTGGAGCACCTGGCTGCGACGGGCCGGGTCGCGGCGGTGTCCTTCTCCACCTGGAACCCGGCCCTGCCCGGCGCGGACCGTGCGGCAGCGGCCGCGGCGACACTCACGACGTCGTTCGCCGGGCCGGACCGGTGACCCACGAGTACACGATCGGCACGGGCGGGATCGTCCTCGGCTCCGGCGAGCCGCCGGAAACGCCGCGGACCGCGATCGCCTGGGCGGTCGATCGAGTCCTGGCCGTCGGATCCGACGACGAGGTGCGCGCGATCTCGCGCGGCGACTCGACGTTCATCGACCTCAATGGGAGCGTCGTGACGCCAGCCCCGGACGACCCGGCGGCCGCTCAGGCACTCGCCCGGTCTGCGGTCGAGGGCAAGCGGGCTTTGGGCACCGTCGCGCTGCTGGAGGACGCGGGCCTGATCCCGCCCGGTTCGACGATCGAGACGGGCACTCTGGCCGACCTCGCCTTCTGGAGCGCCGACCCGGGCACGGTCCCGCCCGCCGCCGCGTTGTCGGTCAGGATCCTTGGGATCGTCCGTGCCGGGGCCTTCACGCAGGGCGATGAGCACGTCGGTCCGTTCGCCCGGCTGCCGCGCCCTGGCGCAGCGCGTGGTCCGGCACCGGGCACACCTGAGTGGCTTCGGCTGGCCGTCGAGTTCAACGACGGCGTCGGCGCCCGGATCTTGCGGGAGGTGCTCGCCTCGGCGGACGACCCCGGTGCCCGCGACGAGGCACTCGCCCTGTGGCGCGAGGTGTTCGACGACTGGCTGATCGATCGCGGGCTGGCACCAACCCCCGGATCACTCCCGGACGTCATCCGGGCACTCGGCCTGCCCGAGGACGGCTGACCGGGCGCGGCGGCACCGCCCGACCCGGTCTGTCCGTTCGCCTCTGGTCGGGACCCCGGATCGAGGTCATCGTTGGGTCATGGCGACCCACAACGGCAGCCGCAGCGAACCGGGTCGGGCCCGTTCCTCCCTCGGGTCCGAGGGGCTTCGAGCTGCCGGAGCAATCTGGCTGATCGTGAATGCCGTCAACCTGCTGCAGGCGGCGGGGTTCGCGACGCGTCCGTCTGCGCCCGAGGTGAACCCGGCCCTCGGCGTCGTGATCGCGGCGCTCACGCTGCCGGCGACCTGGGCGCTCGTCACCCTGGTCCGTGCCCGCGCGGGGTGGCGGCACTACGCCGGGCCGCTGGCATTCGACGGGTTCGTGGTCCTGATGCTGGCGGTGGACTACGTAGCGCGGGTGGAGTGGCGGGACCCGGTCGTGCCGGCGATCCAGATCCCCTACCTGCTGCTGTTCTTCGGCTCGATCCTGCTGATGGGCCTGCCGATGTTCCAGATCGACCGCCGGCGATGGCTGGTGACCGTGGTCACGACCGGCCTGCTTCTGGCGGCGATGCTGTACGCGCTCTCGATGGGCGTCAGCTAGGAGCCGGGACCACCTCGACGCGCATGTTCCGGCCCTCCCAGCGTTCGGCCCCCGGCCACCAGAACGTGAAGTCCACGGCCTGGCCGGGCGACAGCCGCTCCGATCCCGGCACGTCCGCCACCCACACGCCGAGGCCCGTGTCCCGGGCGTCGAGGTCCGACCAGGCATGACCGCCGTCCAGCGAGAAGTGCACCCGAGCCGGGGCCATCAGCTCAAGGCGCAACGTGCGCCCGGCACGCATCGAGGGCCGCGGCGCGGTGAACCGCCAGGTGGCCCGCGTCGCCGCCGGCACCCTGCCCCGATACCGCTGCCAGGCCGCCTCCGGGCGATCGATGGCGTGACCGAGGGCGATCGAGCGGACCAGCTTGACGTACTCCGCGTGCGCCCAGGCCAGTGGCATCGCGGAGCCGCTCGGCCGACCCGGGAGCAGGCCGCGCTCGGGGATCGGCGCCGTGTCCCAGACCTGCTCCGGGAGCATGCCTCCGCCCGATGCCATGCGCCGGATGGCCTCGAGATACGGCCGGGCGTCACGGCCGGCATCGACCTCGTAGTGACCCCGCTCGCCGACGAGGAGCGGCCAGCCACGTCCGATCCCGGTCCCGTCATAGGCGCTCCCGTCCTCGTGCTCCCCGTAGCCGTCGCCGGTGTAGCGGTGCCACACGGGACCGCTCGGCGTCTCCGTCCGGAGCAGCGCGTCCACGACCGCAAGGCTCGAAACGATCCGCGGGTCGTCGGGCAGCCGCAGCCCGAACCGGACCAGTGCCAGGAAGTCCGTCCCGACCAGCTCGTCTGCCGGCACCAGCGACGCATCCGGCGGCCGGTTGCGCACGGGGACCGGCGTGGAGATCGGGGCACCAGCGAGCACGTCAGGTGACGCCACGCGCACGTAGTACCCGTCCACGCCGTGCTCACGGGCCAGGCGCGTGCCGCGGGCATAGGTCCAGTCCTCGATCGAGGCGTTCCAGTCGTCCGCGAGCTCCAGGCAGTAGGCAGCGGCCGGCTCCGGCAGGTACCCGGCGGCGACGACCAGCGCGGCCACCACCGGCGCCAGCGTGGATGGCGCGAGCCCCGCGTCCTCCTCCCAGCGATCCTCGCCGGTCGCAGGCCCGGTCCGTGCGATGAAGCGGGCGGCGCGGGCGAGCATCAGGGACAGGGCCAATTCGGTCAGCAGATTCTCGAACGCGGCGGCGTGCGGGCCGGTCCGGCCGTGCATGTGCGAGGCGCCCCCGCGGACCGCCCCCGCCAGCAGGATCGGATAGGCGGCCTCGTCCAGCTGCAGGCCGTTCCAGTACGGGACGCCGTCCACCCACTGGTTCTGGGCCCAGTGCCCGTCCGGCTCCTGGGACGCCACGAGATAGGCGACGGTCCGGCGCGCCGTCGCCACCGCCCCCAGGGCGACGAACGCCCCTGCCGACTCGACCAGGTCACGCGCCCACACCAGGTGATAGCCGCCGAGGTCGTTGCGGGCGTTGCCCCAGGGGATCGAGAGGCTGGCCACGGTGGCGCCGGGCTCGGTCCGGTCCTGGAGCGACCGGAGGACCGAGGCCGACGTCAGGTACAGGTCGCGGTGCTCGGGTGACAGGTCCTCGGGCGGTTCCGCGATGGTCCGCACAAAGCCGTGCCAGTTGGCGATGTACTCCTCCCAGGCGCTCTGGAAGTGACCGGCCAGCGCGGCCGCGGCCTCCAGAGCGGCCTCCTCGTACCGCGCCCCGAACGCGAGCGCGAGCTGCGCGACACCGTCGTCCAGCTGCAGCTCGGTCATGCCGGCGACATTCCCGGCACCGGTCCGGTCGTAGGCCCAGGTCATCCGGCCGTTCGCCGCGAAGTCCTGCCACCCGTCCGAGGTCCCCACGTGTCCGACGCTCTGGCGCAGCGGCGCCGGGTCGGACGCCAGCGCGAGGACCCACGGGCCGTGCTGCGCGAACAGCATCGCGCGCCCCTTGTGGGATCCGGCCCAGGCCCGGCCCTCATCGCCGCCGAACCCCAGGTGGGGGGCGAGGAGCGGGTACAGCCGAAGCGGATGCGCCGCGCGCACGGGGTCCTCGGGATCCCGGCGGTCCTCGAGGCGTGCCTCGATCCGGACGACGTCGGCATGGTCGTCGGCGCAGATCCGCAGGGTGAGCTCATAGGCTGGATGGGTGTGGACGGCCGTGATCGCCGGCACCCCGGGTTCCTCGTGCCGGACCACGTGGCCGGCGTCCCGCTTGACCTCGCTCCAGAACCCGGCGTCGTCGGCGACGATGAAGCCCAGGTCGCGGACCTGCGGCCGGTCCACGTGCGGCCAGTAGACCTCGTTGAGGATCCCATGACCGACGGTGAACCACACCCGGCTCGCGTAGTGGGACGTGCCGACGGCGTCCTTGTCGCTGCTGGACCAGGTCGGCGGGATGCCGGGTGCCCCCGGGGCGACCCGGTCCTCAGCGCCGCTCATCGGCCGATCGTTCATGTGCCTGACCCACGCCGGTCTCCCTGTCGGTCATCGTTCCGTCGATGACGACAGCATGCGCGCGGCGCGCGAAAGCTGCTCCCTGCCGCGTGGTGCGAACCCGCACCGACGGCCAGCCCGGCCTGTATGCTCCGAACCGAACGCCCATGCAACGCGACATCCGCGGCCGATCGATCCTGCCCATCGGCATCCAGGTGCGGCTGGACGGGCTGCGCTCGAGGATGTGGTTCATCCCGGGGGCCTTCGCCGTCGGTGCGACGGTCGGCGCATTCGTCCTGGTCCCGATCGATCACCTCATGGACCAGTCGGTGTCCGGCGACCTCAGCAGCGTCCTGTTCGCCGGCGGGCCCGACAGCGCCCGGCTGGTGCTCTCGACGATCGCAGCGGCGATGCTGTCGTTCACGGGGCTCGTGTTCACGGTGACGATGCTGGTCCTCCAGCTCGCGAGCAGCCAGCTGTCTCCCCGGGTCATGCGGACGTTCCTCCGGGACCGGGTCAACCAGACGGTTCTCGGGTTGTTCGTGGCGACCTTCCTGTACTCGCTCCTGATCCTGCGGGAGGTGCGCACCCCGACCGTCAGCAGCCCGTTCGTGCCGGTGATCGCGGTGACGGTGGCGTACCTGCTGCTGGTCGCGTCGGTCGCCGCGTTCGTGCTCTACATCCACCACATGACGCAGGCCATCCGGGCAGCCAGCGTCCTGCACAGCGTGGGCGACGAGACCCGGGGGGCGATCGACCGGCTATACCCCGAGGGGATCGGCGACGAGCCGGAGGCCCCCGTCCCGGCGCTCCCGGCCAGGGCGGCCGACCAGATCGTGGCCATGGACCGGCCGCCTGGCGTGATCACGTCGGTCGACGACGAGCAGCTCCTGTCTCTGGCCCGCGATCACCATCTGACCGTGGCTCTGCTGCACCACGTCGGCGACTTCGTGCCCAACGGCGCGCCGTTGCTCGCGATCTGGTCCCGGTCGAGCGGTACCCCCGCCGAGGTGCCGGCGGACCGCCTGGCGGGAACGATCCAGGTGGGGCTGGAGCGGACGATGACCCAGGACACGCCGTTCGGCTTCCGCCAGATCGTCGACATCGCCGAGCGTGCCCTCTCCCCGGGGGTCAACGACCCGACGACCGCGCTCCAGGCCCTTGACCAGCTCCACGATCTCCTGCGTCGGATGTCCGTGCGCAAGATCCCGTCGCCGATCCGGCTCGACGAGAACGGCGACATCCTGCTATCCCTGCCGGGTTCGGGCTGGTCCGACTACGTCGCCCTTGCCATCGACGAGATTCGCCAGTACGGGGCCGGCTCGATCCAGATCACGCGCCGGCTGCGGCACCTCCTGCTCGATCTCCAGGCCGTCGCGCCGCCCTCGCGGCAGGAACCCGTGGCGCGCCAGCTCCGGCTCCTCGATGCCGGGGTCGCGCACGCCTTCTCTGCCCCGGAGGATCGCAGGGCCGCCTCCCTGCCGAGCGCGTCCGGTCAGGGTCCGGCCGGCGGGCCGCCTCGGCCGCCCGCAC
Organism: uncultured Chloroflexia bacterium; assembly: GCA_963849495.1. GTDB lineage: Bacteria > Chloroflexota > Limnocylindria > Limnocylindrales > CSP1-4 > CAIXZV01. The sequence continues at coordinate 256,291 of CAWKHN010000011.1, forward strand.
CGGAGCCCGAGTCACCGGCAGCGCAGTGATCCACGCGCGCAGGCGCGCGCAGGGCCGTGTCCGGGATGGCGCCGGATCACGCCGGAGCGGTCCGATCAGCCCGGCGCGAGGTCCGGCATCGGCCGCTTGAGCCAGCCGGCCAGCTCGCGGATCGCGGAGGCCTCATCCCAGGACACCGTCGGTTCCCCGATCACGCGATCGGCCTCTGCCACGCCGACGGCGAGAACCAGCAGCCAGTCCCGGATCGCGACCGCCTCCTCGTCGGGTACCTGGCGGAGACCGCCCATCGCCCGCCGGATGACGTCCCGTGGATGTCGCCCCGACGCCCGATACGCCTCCCACAGGATGTCCGCGTTTGCCGCAACGGCCTCGGCCATCGCCCGCCCGATGGATCCGTCCGCAAAGGTGCCCTGTCCGGTGAGGAGCTCTTCGTTCAGGTGGCGGAACTGGGCCAGCGTTGCCTCCTCGTCCGCCGCGACGATGGTCGAGTACACAGCGAACGGGGCGTGCAGCAGCGCCTCCCAGTCATCGCGCGACAGCTTCTCCGGATCGCCCATCACGGACAGCATAGGCCGCCCCGCACAGCATGTCGTCAGCTGCGCGCCCGCGCCTCACGGCCCGCCGCGTCGACCGCCGGCGCGACTGGCACCGGCTGGACTGGAAGCAGCCACCGGAACAGCACCGGCGTGACGGTGGCGGTCGCAGCCGCCAGAAGGATGATCTCCGCCTCCAGCCGGGCGTCCAGGAGGCCCAGCTCCACGCCCAGCGAGGCGACCACGATGATCAGCGACAGGCGCGCGGAGAGCAGCACCCCGGCCGCGACCGCCTCGCGCATCGAATGGCGCCGGCCGACGAGCAGTAGGGCCGGCACGATCTTGACGGCGACCGCGATGACGAACAGCAGCAGCGTGAACAGGATCGCGGCCGGGTCTGCAATCGCGTCCAGCCGGAACCGGATCCCCACGCTGATGAAGAAGATGGGGATCAGGAACCCGTAGGCGAACCCGGTCAGCTTCCGGTCGAGGCCACCCCGGTTGCGGAACACCGCCGCAAAGCTCATGCCGGCCAGGAACGCGCCCAGGATGGGCTCGATGCCGAGGGCGATCGCGAGCCCGACGAAGACCAGCATCAGCGCCAGGGTGAACCGGATCCCGATCTCGTCCGGGTCGTCGGTGTCGAACAGCCGGCCGAACCGCTCGGGCCACCACCAGGCGGCCCGGCGCAGCGCGAACAGGAACGCCCCGGCGATGAGCAGGAAGGCCGGCAGCGCGAGCAGCTGCAGGCCGGGACCGTACTGGGCGACGAGGGCGACCACCGTGACCGCGAGCAGGGTCAGGAAGTCTGCCACCAGGGCGCTGACCAGGATGTCCTGGCCGAGCGGCGTCGAGATTCGCCGCGTCGCCCGCAGCGTCGGCACGACCAGGCCCACCGACGTCGTGGACAGCACCAGCGTCACGAACACGCTCAGGCCCAGCAGCTGAGCGACCACCCAGGAGCTCAGCAGGGTGCCGAGGAACACGGTCAGGCCGACGGCCACCGGACGCGCGCCCTGCCGCTCGAACACGCGCAGGTCGATCTCGAACCCGGACAGGAACAGCAGCATCAGGAACCCGAGCTCGGCCAGCGCGTCCGTGAGCGCGTCGGCGTGGACGATGCCCAGCATCGGCCCGGCGACGATCCCGAACAGGATCTCCAGCACGACGGCGGGCAGGCCGATGGCGCTCGCCAGCAGCGGCAGCGCAAACGCCGCGGCGGCGATCAGGATCAGGGTGGCGGCGCCCTCCGGCGTCATCGGCGCTCGCGGTCCGGGATGACGACGACCGACGTCCGGATGCGGGCGACGATGTGACCGGTCAGCCCGGGCACGAGGATGCTCAGGGCCCGGTCGCCCAGCCCCAGGACAACCAGCCGGTCGGGATCGAGCGCCTGGAACACCCGGACAGGGTTGCCCGTCTCGATCCGTCCGCTGACCTGTACGGACTGGACCGACGCCTCGGCACGGATCCGGGCGACCGCGCGACGGACGCTCGCGGCATCGGCCTCGCCGGCCACGAACGCCGGGGGCACGACGCCGAGCGCCTCGAGCGGGAGACCGGACCGGGCGGCGAGATCGATCGCGGTCCACCCGGCCCGCCATCCGCCGACGCTGTCGCGGGCCGGTGTGACGATACCGCCGTACGGCTGGCTCCCGCCGACCAGCAGCGCTGGCATCCCCGACCGGCGGAGGGCATCGAGCATACGGACCGTGCGGATGCGGCCCTCGGGTTTCGGCAGGACCACGACGCCGATGCTCTCCCGCTCGGCAAGCTCCAGCAGGCCTGGAAGGCCCATCGAGCCGCTCGTGGCGGCGCGGAGCTCGGCCCCGGGCGCGAGGTGGCTCACCCGGTCGAGCAGAGCTCCCAGCTCCCGCGCCCGGTCCTCGTCCATGGTGCCGGGATCGTCGTGGAGGACCAGCAGCGACTCGGCGGCCGTTGCGCGCACGAAGTCGACCGCTGCGGCCACGAGCTCGTCGACGCCGGGCCCCGGCTCGACCGCGACGGCGGCGTTGCGCCCGTACTGGAGCGGGAAGTGGGCCTGGCCGCCGGTGAACGTCGCCACCATGGCCGCGTGGTCCGCTGCGGCGCCGACCACGGTCACGAGGTCGTTCTCGCGCAGCTCGGTGGCGCCGTGCGGCACGATCAGCTGGTCGTCGCGCAGGACGGCCGCGATCAGCCACGGCATCTGGCCAAGATCGCGCAGGGCGCGACCGCGGAGTGGCGAGTCCGGGGAGATGCGGAACTCGACCGCCTCCGCGCGGCCGTTGGCAAAGGCGGCCGAGGCCACTCGCCGCGGCTCCAGGTTGATCTCGACGTGCCGGGCGGCGAGGCGGTTGGGCGAGACCATGACCACCCCCAGCCGGCGAAGCTCAGCCAGCTCCTCCGGGTCGTCGACCACCGCCACCACCCGGTCGACGCCGGCGTCCACGGCCAGCCGGCAGACCTCCCCGGTCACCGCGTCGTCCCCCGTGGCCGCGACGAGCGCATCGGCCTCGGCGAGCCCGGCCCGCTCCAGGACGATGCGGCTGGACCCGTCGCCCACGATCGGCGTGATGGCCCGCACCGCGCCCGTCCGGTCCAGCCGCTCCGGGTCGGGATCGATGACGACGACGTCCCAGCGCTCGCCCAGGCGGCCGAGCACCGCACGCGTCGCGCCTCCCGCGCCGACCACGATCACCCGCACTCCGTCCCTCCTGCCGTGCCGGACCCCCGGTCGCCGATTGTCCGGCATGCGGCAACCGGGCGTGGACCGGGATCGCCACCCGCGGACGCGTCGCGATGCGCGATGATCCGGTGATGGACGCGAGACGACGGAGCCGGGACGCCGCCGGCCGGGATGTGATCGTCGTCGGCGGCGGCATCGTGGGCACGGCGGCGGCGGCGTTTCTCTCGGCCGCGGGCGCCCGCGTCACCCTGATCGAGCGCGACGGGCTGGCGTCCGGGGCGTCGGGCGCGAACTCGGGCGTTGTCCAGCACCCGTTCGACCCCGTCCTCGCCGCCCTCTACCGCGAGACCGTGGCCCTCTACCGGGAGCTGTCGGGCGCCGATGCGGGCTTCCGTCTGGGCGATGCTCCGGCCGGGATGCTGTACGTGTCGGAGGATCGCGCCACGGTCGACCGGATGGCCGCGCAGCTGGCGAATGCGTTCCCGGAGCTCGGCGGCGAGGTTGTCGAGGGACGGACCCTCGAGCGCCTGGAACCCGCGGTCGCACCCTCGCTCGCCGCGTGCCGTGTCGACATCGGCTACCCGGTCCACCCGGGCGGCTCCACGTACGCCTACGCGACGCTCGCCGAGCGTCTCGGCGCGCAGATCCGGCTCGGGCGCGCCGCGGCGCTGGACGTCGACGGTGACCGGGTGGCCGGCGTCGTCGTGGACGGCCGGCGGATGGTGTGCGACGCGGTCCTCGTGGCAGCGGGCCCGTGGTCCCCGGAGCTGATCGACCCGACCGGTCGATGGGCGCCGATCCAGCCGCGCTGGGGTGTCGTGGTCGAGACCGAGCTCCCGCGCGGGCCGAGCCACGTGCTCGAGGAGGCGGACATCGACGCCCAGATCGGTCTGCCGGCCGAAGGGTCGCGAGCCGCGGAGGCGGAGGCCGGTGAGGGCGTCAGCTTCAGCATCGTCCCGCTCGAGGGCGTGGCTGCGGTCGGCTCCACGTTCCTGGCCCGGGAGCCGGATCCCGCGGCCTGGATCGAGCGGATCCTGGTCAAGGCCGCCTCCTTCGTGCCCGCCGTCGCCGACGCCCCGATCCGCGGCGTCCGGGCCTGCGCCCGGCCCCAGTGCCTGGACGGGCTCCCGCTGATCGGGCCGGTCCCGGGCCGCAGCGGCGCATGGATCTGTGCCGGCCACGGGCCGTGGGGGATCTCCACCGGGCCGGCGTCGGCGCGGCTGGTCGCCGACCAGATCCTCGGTCACGATCCACACGTCCCCGCCGAGCTGGATCCGGCGCGGTTCAGCGGCTGAGGCCCCGCCCCTTCTCCATCACGACCTGGAGGTCCTGCGTGATCCCGGTCGCGAACCCTGCCTCGGACAGCGCGAGGTAGTACTCCCACATCCGGATGAACCTGTCGTCGAAGCCCTGGGCCCGCACGTCGTCCAGGTTGTCGAGGAAGCGCGTCCGCCAGGCCCGCAGGGTGCGCGCGTAGCTGGACGCGATGTCGCGGACGTCGGTGACCAGCAGCTGCGTCCGGTGGAGCGACCGCTCCATGACGGCCAGCGACGGGCACAGGCCGCCGGGGAAGATGTACGTCTGGATCCAGTTGGCCCCGCGGCGCTGCGGCTCGTACGCCGCATCGGGCATGGTGATCACCTGGAGGCTCAGCCGGCCGCCCGGTCGCAGGGCGCGGTCGCAGGCCTCGAAGTACGTCTCGAAGTACTCCGCGCCGACGGCCTCCAGCATCTCGATCGAGACGATCGCGTCGTACTGCCCGGTGACATCGCGGTAGTCGCGCATCTGGATGTCCACGAGATCCTCGAGGCCCGCGGCGCGGACGCGCTCGCGAGCGAGGTCGTGCTGCTCCGTCGAGATCGTGATCGAGGTGACTCGGCAGCCGATCTCACCCGCGGCGTAGAGGGCGAAGCCGCCCCAGCCCGATCCGATCTCCAGGACGTGCATCCCGGCGGTGAGCCCGGCTCCGTCCGCGATCCGGCGGTACTTCGCGCGCTGCGCGTCCGCGAGCGACTGGTCCGGGGACTCGAACACGGCGCTGGAGTACGTCATCGTCTCGTCGAGGAACAGCCGGTAGAAGTCGTTGCCCAGATCGTAGTGGGCGGCGATGTTCTGGCGCGCCTTCGCCTTCGTGTTCCGCCGGGCGCGGTGGGCAAGCCGGCGCGGGACGTCCAGCGCAACGCGCCACCAGCCGCGGGTCAGCGCGAGCGACGAGCGGTTGAGCGCTGCCAGCTCGATCAGGGCCTCGAGATCCGGCGACGACCACAGGCCGTCCATGTACGCCTCGCCGGCCCCGGTCTCGCCGTGCAGCAGGATCCGGACGGCGGCCTGCGCGTCGTGGATGCGGATCTCGCCGCGATGGCGGGAGGCCGGGTCGCCGAACACGCGACGGCGGCCGTCGGGGGTGACCACCGTGAGCGCCCCGGTCCGGATCCGGGCGGCTGCAGCGAGGCCGACGCGGATGGCGACCGATGCCGTCGTCCGGCCCGTGAGGCCGGCCAGGGGGGCGGCGAGCGTGCGGGTGTTCATGACGCCACCCGGCCCTGGGCCCGGCCGGCGGGGCCGTGCGGGCCGCCGATCGAGCCGTGCGGACCCATCCCCGTCACCGGACCGCGGGCCGCTTCGCCGTGACGGTGGAACGTCACGCCGCGACGCCACAGCCGAAGCGCGTGCCAGTGGATGAGCGCCATCGTCCGGTGGGTGGTCAGGGGGTGCCGGAGCAGCATCCGGAGCACGCTTCGGTTGGTCAGCCGGCGCCGCTCCAGGACGAGGCTCGTGGACAGCAGCGGCGCGTCATCCTGGCGCTCGTTGATGGCGATCCGGAGACCGGCCGGTTCATCCTGCACGTGCACGGTGTAGCGGCCCTCCATGTCGATGAACGGCGATACGTAGAAGTCCTTGTCCATGGACGCCACGAAGCGCCGGCCCGGCGCCTGCGGTCGCAACGTGTACAGGTGTCGCTCGAGATGAGTGTTATGCACCTCGACGACCACGACCCGCAAGTCCCCCGTGGCGTCACGGCACAGGTAGAAGCTGGCCGGGTTGAACACGTAGCCCAGCACCCGCACGTTGGTGACCAGCGTGATCCGCCAGCCCTCCGGATCCTCGCCCCCGGACCGCAGGTGGCCGAGGACCGTCTCGCGCAAATCCGCGGCCGGCTCCGGCCAGTGGTCGTCGTCCCGGAACTGGAGAACGTTCCGGCGGTTGCGGCTGACCAGGCGGAGCGAGCGAGCAACCTCGTCCAGCTCCGACAGGTCGAGCGCGAAGTAGAAGACGTCATGCTCCAGCGCGTATGCGATGGGGCGGGCCCGGCGGTGACGAACCTTGCCCTCGAGCAGGTGCGACCTCATGCCGCACGCTCCCCGGCCCGCGCGGTGCCGAGGGTCGCCGCGCCGACCAGACCGGCGGCCTCGTAGCCGGACCGGCATCCGTCCTCGTGGAAGCCGTGGCCCAGGTGTGCGCCCGCGTACCAGGTGTCACGGTGGCCCTGGAGGCGCCGGATCGAAGCCTGGGACGCAAGCGACCGGAACGTGTACAGCGGGTGGCTGAACTCGCGGGCGAGGATGACGCGTTCGTCGCGCACGAGGTCGCCCGGGTTGATCGACACGAAGTACTCGGTCGGTCCCGGCAGCGACTGGAGCCTGTTCATGTGGTAGGTCATGGTCACGGTCGATCCGGGCGGATCGCACGCCGCCTGGTCCACGTTCCACGACGCCCACGCATCCCGGCGGCGCGGCATCACGCGCTCGTCGGTGTGCAGGACGACCTGGTTGCGGTTGTACTCGAACCCGCCGAGCGCGGATCGCTCGGCGTCGTCGGCATCGTGCAGCAGTGCCAGCGCATCGTCGGCGTGGGTCGCCAGGACCAGCGCGTCGAAGTGCGCGCGCGCTCCGCCGGCGGTCCGCAGGGTGATGCCCGCGTCGTCGCGGGACGCGGCGACGACAGGGTCACCGGAGCGGACCGTCCCGGCCGGCAGCCGCTCGATCAGCCGGTCCACGTACGCCCGCGAGCCACCGGTCACCGTCCGCCACGGGAGCGCCCGCCCGACACCGATCAGGCCGTGGTTGTCCAGGAACCGGAGCAGGTAGTCCACGGGGTACTCGAGCGTGCGGCCGGGTGCCGTGGACCAGACCGCGGCCGTGATCGGCACCAGGAAGTGGTCGCGGAACGAGGCCCCGAAGCGGCGGTCCTCGAGGTACTGGCCCAGCGTCATCCCGGTGGGTGCCGGCCCGTCCAGGATTGCCCGCGCATCGCGGTAGAAGCGGAGGATGTCCGGGAACATCCGCAGGTACGAAGGGCGCGCGGCAAGGCTCCGCTGGGCGAAGAAGCCGGCCAGCCCCCGGGACCCGAACTCCACGTCGCAGGCCCGGCAGGCGGACCCGAACGACATGTCGCTGGCCTGGGTCTCGACGCCGAGCTCCTCGAACAGGCGCACCAGGCGCGGGTAGGTCGGCTCGTTGTAGACGATGAACCCGGTGTCCACGTTGAGTGGGCCCCCGGGCGAGTCGACGGAGACGGTTGCGACATGCCCGCCGGGCGCTGCGTCGCGCTCGAACAGGGCGACCTCGTGCCCGTCGTTGTGGAGCGCCCAGGTCGCGGTCAGCCCGCTGACGCCGGAGCCGATGACGGCGACCCTCATCGGGCGCTCGCGGTCGCGCGCTCGCCGAGCGCCCGCTGCATCCCGGCCGCGGCGTCCATCCCGATCTTCCGGAACGCGCCGCCGGCGAGCGGCTCGACGAGGCGCATCCAGCCCGTCAGGTGGATGTCGGCGGTGTAGTCGATGCGGGTCCCGGCCGGGGTTGCGGTGAACCGGATCTCGTCGGTCGCCCGCACGCCGGACCCGTCCCCGGCGAGCACGACACGCCGGCCGGGCTCCCAGGCGATGACGCGGTACTCCATCGGCACCACGGCGCCGCGCTGGCGAACACCCAGCCTGTAGCGGGCGCCGACGTCCACCGGGCCGGCGTCGATGCGGTCCGAGGTGACGGTGTTCGGATCCCACAGCGAGCAGTTCGCAAAGTCGGCGACGAAGGCGAACGCGTCGTCGATGGGCAGGTGTGTTTCGATCGTCTCGCGCAGTCGGGGCATCTCGGGCTGATCTCCAGGGGTCCGGCTCGGGGACCCGTCTGCCAGTCCTTTCGCACCAGAGGGCGATCCGGACGGGTGTCTCGTCCGAACAAGGAGGTGTGATCGACCTCCGTGCCATTCCCGACGGCCTTGCCGAGCTGCTCGTCGTGCCGAGCTTCACCCGGTTCGGGTTCACGCTCCGATCCCGCCTGTTCTCCTGGGAGCCGGCGGAGTCGCTGTCGATGTCCGGGCGGACGGTGGTCATCACGGGGCCGACATCGGGGCTGGGCCGTGCCGCCGCGGCGTCCTTCGCCCGCATGGGCGCCCGCCTCGTGCTCGTCGGCAGGGACGGCGGGCGCCTGGAGCGCACCCGGTCCGAGCTGCTCGTCGAGACACCGGACGCATCGATCTCCACGGTGGTCGCCGACATGGCATCGCTGTCGTCGGTCAGGGCCGCCGCCGCGGAGATCCTCCACCAGGAGCCACGGCTGGACGTGATCGTGGACAACGCCGGCACCATCGTCGACACGCGCGAGGTCACCGCGGAAGGCTTCGAGCGCACGTTCGCGACCACGGTCATGGGGCCGTTCACGATGATCGCCAGGCTCCTGCCGCTCCTCGTGCGCAGCCCGGACGCGCGGATCATCGCCGTCACGTCCGGCGGGATGTACACGCAGGCGCTGCCGCTCGACGACCTCGGCTACGAGCAGGGCACGTACAGCGGCCCGCGCGCGTACGCCCGCGCGAAACGGGCGCAGGTGGCCCTGGTCCGCGAGTGGGCGCGACGCCTGCGGGAACGCGGGGTGGTGGTCAACGCGATGCACCCGGGCTGGGCGGCGACGCCGGGCCTGGCGGCATCGCTGCCGGGCTTCCACGGGCTCATCGGCGACTGGCTGCGGAGCCCCTCGCAGGGTGTGGACACGGTCCTCTGGCTGGCCGCCGCCCCGGATGCGCGCTCGCGGACCGGCCGCCTGTTCCTCGACCGCCGTGTGCGGCCGTTCGACCGGGTCCCGTCGACCCGCCTGTCCGCGCGTGACCGGCGGACGCTGTGGGACACGGTGCTCGCGCTGTCGGGCGAGCCGGACCCCAGCGTCCTGCCCGGGGTCCGCTGAGCAGCGGCGTCAACCACACATCGCGCCGTGGGATACTCCCCCGCGATGCCGCCGACCGTCCCGAATCCCCTCAGCAGGAGCCTGCGCCGGTTCGCCGAAGACCCCGCCTCGATCGGCAACGCGGTCCGGCTCGTCATCGGCGTAACGATCGGGACGGTGCTCGCCGGGAGCGCGGTGATCTGGATCTTCGACCGACGGGACTTCCCGGACTACGGCACGGCGCTGTGGTTCAGCCTCGAGACGGTGACCACGGTCGGGTACGGCGACGTGACCCCGACCAGCCTCGTCGGCCGGCTGGCGACGGCCGTCGTGATGGTGACCGCGATCGGGTTCCTCACGATCATCACGGCTGCCGTCACGTCCACGTTCGTCGACGCGGCCGGGCGACGCCGGGGCGCAGCCGGCCTGGCGGAGCAGCGTGAGGAGGACCGCCGGGTCGAGGCGCGGCTCGACGAGATCGCGGCACGCCTGGACCGGATCGAGCGGCGGCTGGAGATCGGGCCGCCGGGGCCCGGTGATCCGCCTGGGGTCTGAGGAGCGCGACCTTCCGAACGACCCCACCGGACGCGGCGCGGTCGTCGAGCGGGGAGATGGTGGAGGAGCGCCGGGCGTCGTCGATCAGGGGTGGGCCCCGGCCGAGCTGGACCGGCGCGACGCCGACCACTGGCGGAACGCGGCGATGCTGAGCACGACGCCGACGACCGGCACCACGCCCAGGACGAGCGCGGACCCGACGTCCGCCGCCGCCGGGTCGCCGGTCGCGACGAGGCCCAGGTAGCCCAGGTAGGCAAGGTAGAGCGCGAGCAGCAGCGCGCCCTCACGCCGGTCGACGCGCTGGCCCGTGTACAGGATGGGGAAGCAGGCGAGGGCCGCCGCGACCATGAACGGCAGGTCCACGGCCAGCAGATCGGGCGACACCTTGACCGGAACCGGCGCAACGGCCGCGGTGGCGCCCAGGACCATCAGGATGTTGAAGATGCAGCTGCCGACCACGTTCCCGACGGCGATGTCGCGGTGGCCGCGCAGCCCGGCGGCGACCGAGGTCGCGATCTCGGGCAGGGAGGTGCCGACGGCGACGATCGTGAGGCCGACCACGATCTCCGGGACACCGAGGCTCGTGGCCATCGCCACCGCGCCGTCGACGATCCAGCGCGCCCCGACGATGAGCAGGGCGAGCCCTGCTGCACCCAGGGCGATGTTCCTCGTGATCTCCCCGCCTCCCCGGCCGGCCGCGGGCCCGAACTCCGAGGCGAACTCCGCCCTGACCGTCGGGGCCGCCCGGCGGCTGGACCGGGCCAGGAGCGCCGAGTACACCACGATCCCGCCGAACAGCAGGAGCCCCTCCCACCGCTCGATCCGGCCGGTCAGCGCGATGACCCACAGCAGGAGGGATGCGCCAACCATCATCGGGATCTCGCGACGAACCACCCGGGTCGCCGCGACGACCGGCACCACCAGCGCGGCCAGGCCGAGGACCAGGAGGATGTTCGCGATGTTGCTGCCGATGACGTTGCCCAGGGCGATGTCCGGCTGGCCCGCGAGCGCCGAGTCGATGCCCACCGCCAGCTCCGGTGCGCTCGTTCCGAACGCCACCACGGTCAGCCCGACGACGAGCGGGCGGACGCCGAGCACGATAGCCAGCCGGCTCGCCCCGCGGACGAGCGCCTCGGCGCCGGCCACCAGCGCGACCAGCCCGACGACAAACAGGACGAGGGTGATCAGGTCCATGCGAGGATCCTACGTCCGCGGCGTCGCGCGGCGGAGCCGGCTGCGCAGGCACGGGTCGAGGCCCGGGACCGGGGTTCCCGGACCCTCGGAATCCGTTCTTGGACCCATTGATAGCCACCTGGCAGGTAACAGGATATGATCGCCGAATGACCAGCCCAACTTCAACGCCCCGGCGGCGACGCGCCGGCAAGCTCCTCTCCGACGTCCTCACCGACGACCTCGAGCGGATCGTCGTGGGGGCCGTTGGCCTCACGACGCGCGCGCTCGCGGGCACCGATGCGGGCTTCGACCTCACCTTCCCGCAGTGGCGTGCGATCCTCGTGCTCGGCGAGCACGAGGACGGAGCGCGGATCGGGGAGGTCGCCGCACGGGTCGGCGGAACCCTGCCGGCGACCAGCCGCCTCCTCCGGAGGCTTGAGCGACGCGGGCTCACGACGCTCGCGGTGGACGAGCAGGACCGTCGCGCGACGCGCGCCCGTCTGAACGACCGCGGTCACGCCGTCCGGGCGGCGATCCTCGATCAGCGCCGGGCCACCCTGCGGCAGGTGGCCGCCGCCCTGCCCGATCCGGACCGGCTCGATCTCGCCGCCGGCCTGAAGATCGTCGCGGTCGAGCTCGAGCACTACGCATGATCACCCTGCTCACACCCTACGTGGACAACGGCCTGCGCCTGCTCCGTCGCCGGATCCGCAGCGCGAACTACCTGCGCAAGTGGGTCATCCTCGGCGCCCTCATCGGCGTCGTCGGCGGCGTCGGCGCCATCGTCTTCTACAGCGCGCTGCAGTTCGCGACGCACGTCTTCCTGGGTGGGCTGGCAGGCTACGCCCCGCCGACGCCGGCAGGCGAGGGTGGTGCCGCGATCACCGACGTGGCCCGCCCGTGGGCGATCCCCTTCGTCGTGGCGCTCGGCGGCCTGATCTCCGGGTTCATCGTGTTCCGGTGGGCACCGGAGGCAGAAGGACACGGAACCGACGCCGCGATCGAAGCATTCCACCACCACCCGCGCGCGATCCGGGCGCGCGTCCCCCTGATCAAGCTGGTCGCGTCTGCGGTCACCCTGGGATCCGGCGGGTCCGGCGGTCGCGAGGGGCCGACCGCCCAGATCAGCGCGGGGTTCGGGTCGTTCCTCGGCCGTCTGCTCGACCTCGACGCGCGCGATGCCCGCATCGCCGTCGCAGTCGGGATCGCGGCCGGCATCGGGGCCATCTTCCGGGCGCCGCTCGGCGGCGCAATCCTGGGCGCCGAGGTTCTCTACCGCGACGACGTCGAATCCGAAGCCCTCGTCCCGTCGTTCATTGCCACGATCGTCGCCTACACCATCTTCGGCGGCGTGGAGGGGTTCAACCCGATGTTCGGGACGCAGGCCGCATTCGGGTTCTCGAACCCCGCCGAGCTGCCGTGGTACGCGGTGATCGGAATCGCCTGTGGCCTGGTCGGACTGCTGTATGTCCGGAACTTCTACGGGCTCACGGCCTGGTTCCGGAGCTGGACGATGCCCAGGGCCCTCCGCCCCGCGATCGCCGGCTTCGCCGTCGGCTGCATCGGGATCATCCTCCCGGGCGCGCTGGGAACGGGCTACGGCTTCGTCCAGGCCGGCCTGGACCGCCAGACGCTCCTCGCGCTCCCGCTGTGGGTCGTCCTGGCCCTCCCGTTCGCAAAGATCCTGGCCACCTCGCTCTCGATCGGGTCCGGCGGCTCGGGCGGCATCTTCGGGCCCGGGATGGTGATCGGTGGCCTGCTGGGCGCCGGCATCTGGCGCCTGCTCGAGCCGATCGCACCGGCGATCCCCGCGGATCCGGCCCCGTTCGTGATCGTCGCCATGATGGCCCTGTTCGGCAGCGTCGCCCACGCCCCGCTCGCGGTCATGCTGATGGTTGCCGAGATGACGGGCAACCTGTCGATGCTGGCGCCCGCGATGGTCGCGGTCGGCCTGGCGACCTTCATCGTCGGCTCGAAGTCGATCTACAGCAGCCAGCTGGAGACCCGGTCGGACTCCCCGGCCCACCGCTTCCGGTTCGCGATGCCGCTGCTGGCAGCGGTCTCCGTGGGCGATGCCGCCAGACAGGCGCGGATGGTCGTGAGCGCCACCGATGCGGCCGGGGCCGTGCGCGCCCGGCTGGAAGCGCTCAGCCTGCCCGGCGCGCCGGTCCTCGGCAAGGACGGCAGCGTGGTCGGCCTGGTCGATCTCGAGAAGGTCATGACCATGTCGGACGAGACACCCATCGGGCCCTCGGCGATCGTCCGCGAGCCGATCCTTTCGGTGGACGACGGCCTGGACGACGCACTGGGAGCGTTCGCCGACCACAGGCGGTCGTGGGCGCCCGTGGCCGCAGAGGGCCGGCTCACCGGGGTGCTCTCGGTGCGCGACGCCATGTCGGCATACCGGGGCGCCCTCAGCGGCAACATCCGCCAGGTCCGCGGGCTCCGGACGGGCGGGGTGATCATCGAGACCGAGGTCGTGCCGGGTTCGGCGCTCGCCCGGCACAGGGTCGCCGACATCGCATGGCCGCGGGAGGCGGTGCTGGTCGCCATCGAGCGGGACGGAGCGCTGCTCGTGCCGCGCGGAGACCTCCGGCTCGGGGCCGGCGACCACGTCTCGATCTTCGCGACACCGGCCGCACAGCCCCTCGTGGAGGCGCTCCTCGACGGGGTGATCGAACCCGAGGATCCCGCCGGCGGCGCGCCGCTCCCCGACGGGGTCTCGCCGGGCACGAACGCCGCCGGCGCCTGAGGGCGACGCGGCCCCGCCGCGGGCCGCATCTCGATCTCCGGACAGCCGGGGGCCTCGCCCGGCCGACGGTCGTCACCGCATGGCGACGCGCGTCGGTGTTCCGTAGTACCTGCGTTGCCGCGCGACGGCACGGCCGTTGCCGGATCACTGACCGGCATCGGCACAGTTCGGTGCGGCCGTGCCCACGGCTGCCCGCCCCCGTGTCTGGTCCGGAGCCACCGCTCCGACCGACGATTACCACAGCGAACGGTAATCCGAGTCGATGCACGGCGGGAGAGATGGCAATGCAGATCGCAGAACTCACCACAGAGGTCGCGCTGATCCTGCCGATCGTGATGCTCGTCGAGGGTGTCGTCGGCCTCGTCGCCTGGTTCGCCCTCGGCTCCAAGGGCGGGCGGGGGGCCCGGTTCGCGGCATGGCTGGGGCTGGTCACCCTGACCCTGTGGTGCGGATCGGCCGTGGCCTTCGTGCTGCTCCACGTGGTCCTGTTCACCTTCGGCACCACGGCCGCGATGCTCGGGGCGATCGTGACAACCGTGCTCATGGTCCTCATGCCGTTCGGCTGGGCCGTCGTGATCCGGCATCACGGGAACGCCGACCAGGAGCACCTGCCGCACTGAGCGGCGACGTCCGATGACAAAGCCCCAGGAGCTGGCGGACGGCGGCGTGCCCGACACGGCCCGCCTCGGCGTCCTGCTCGCGATCGTCGACTTTCCGATGCTCAGCGCGGCCTTCCGCCGCGTGATCGACGGGGAGCCCGACCTGTGCGTCGTCGGCGAGGTCACGGACCGCGCGACGATCGTGGAGGACATCCGGGCCCGCGATGCCGACGTGATCGTGATGGAGTGCGAGGCCTTCGGGGGCTTCGGCTGTGCCACCTTCGGAGGCATCGAGGCCGTCCGAGCCGCCTGCCCGCACGCGAAGATCATCGCCCTCGACTGTCGCTGTGCCGCAGAGCAGTTCTCGGTTGCGCTGAAGGCGGGCGCCAACGGGCTTCTCACCCGGGAAGCCGGCGAGCGCGACGTCGTGGAGGCGGTCCGCAGCGTCGCCGCCGGTCACACCTACGTCAGCCCGTCGATCGTCACCCGGATGGTCGACACCTTCGTGCGCCGGAACCCCGACGCGGGCCTCAACGACCCGTACGAGACCCTCTCCGAGCGCGAGCGCGAGATCCTGCTGCTCGCGTCGATGGGGCACACGAACCGTGACATCGCCCGGTCGCTCCACGTGTCCGAGCAGACGGTCCACTACCACCGCGCCACCATGATGGAGAAGCTCGACCTGCACGACCGCGTCGAGTTGCTCCGGTTCACGATCCGGCGCGGGCTCCTCAACCCGGCGAACCTGTGAGCCCGCTGCCGCGCGCGCGCCGCTTCTGGGACAGCGTCCGGCCTCGGACGCGCCGCGGAGCCCTGCTGGGCACGGCGGCGGTGATCGCCGGGGCGGCCGCCCTCTCGGCGGTGCTGTTCGCCGGAGCCGTGATGGCCTGGTCTCCGTACCTGGACTTCAGCCTTCACCGCGACTCGAACGCCCGGACCTGGGCAGCCCTCGATGCCACGTACGCGAACAGCGGCATCTGCGTCACCTGTCATGCCCCCGAGGCCACGAAGCTGGCGTCCGGAAGCCACGCCAGCATCGGCTGCCAGAGCTGCCACGGCGCACTGCTGGAGCACTCGCTGGCCAGCCCGGACAGCGCGGCTGCCACGGTGACGGTCGCCGTCCCGACCGACGACGTGTGCGTCCGCTGTCACGTCCAGGCGGACGGGCGGCCGGCCACGTTCCAGCAGATCGTCCCGGCCGAGCACTACGTCCCGGCGTGCCTGCAGTGCCACGACCCGCACACGGCCATCGCGATCCGGCCACCGGTCGTCGTGCACCCGCTGGAGAACCTCCCGCCCTGCCTCACCTGTCACGGCCCCGACGGCTTCAAGGCACGGAACCTGCGCCACCCGTCGGGCTCGATCGACGACCAGGCCTGTCTCGACTGCCACGGACCCGGGCGCGGACCGGACACCGACTCGCTCGCCGACCCCCTGGCCGACCCGGTTGCGGGCGAGGTGATCCCGTGAACGAATCGCAGATCCCCGAGCCGCTCGAGGACGCGATCACGCCCGCCGTCGCTCCTGTCGCGCCCGTCGTGGCACAGCCCGAGGCGGAGATCGCGCCCGTCGTGGCACAGCCCGAGGCGGAGATCGCGCCCGTCGTGGCACAGCCCGAGGCGGAGATCGCCACGCCTGCGCGTGCGGAGACCGCCGGCGTTGCCGCTGACGAGGCCGTGACGCCGGCTCCCGCCGCCGCGCTCGACCTTGCGCTCGATCCCGCGCTCGTCCCGCTCGAGGACATCGCCCCCGCGATCGTCGCCGCCTCCCTCTCCCGGCGGACGTTCCTCGGCTTCGGCCTTGCCCTGGCCGGCGGCCTCGCCGGCGCCGGCGCGCTCTCCCGGCTGTTCCCGGTGTTCGAGGACACCTCGGACTCCGCCTCCCCGATCGTGCCCGCCTACGACCCGGTGGGCAAGGCATGGACGTTCGTCGTGGATACGTCGGCCTGTATCGGCTGTGGCCTGTGCGTCGTGGCGTGCAAGGAGGAGAACAACGTCCCCGAGGACGCGGCCTACACGCGGACCTGGGTTGAGCGCCATGTGACCACCGCCGACGGCGACCTCTACGTCGATTCGCCCGAAGCCGGGATGTACGGGTTCCCGCCCGAGTCCACGGCCCCGGGGGCCGCCGGCAAGGCAGTCGAGGCGGCCTTCTTCGAGCCGCGCCTGTGCATGCAGTGCGAGGACTCGCCGTGCACGGCCGTGTGCCCGGTGGGTGCCACGTACCACACCGAGGACGGGATCATCCTCGTCGACTCCCGGCGGTGCATCGGTTGCGGCTACTGCGTCGTCGCCTGCCCGTACGGGGCGCGCTACATCGTGCCTGCCGGAGAGAACGCCCCGAACGACATGCCGGGCGTGGCCGACAAGTGCACCTGGTGCTACCACCGGATCAGCCAGGGCCGCAAGCCGGCATGCGTCGAGGTCTGCCCGGTCGGAGCGCGCCAGTTCGGCGACGCCAGCGACCCGTCCAGCCCCATCGCGACCCTGGTTCGCGAGCGTAATCCGCAGCTTCTCCACCCCGAGTACGGCACCCGGCCTCGCGTGCTGTATCTCGGCCCGGCGACCAAGGAGGCCTGACGACCGATGCAGGCGACCGCGCATCCGCTCACGTTGACGCTCGCGGGGCACGTGCTCCCGCTCGCGCCGCGCGCCGCCGCGACGGCCGCGGTCCGCGAGGTCCGGGGCATGCCCTCCGGCCTGCGGCTGTGGTTTGCGGGCCTGTCCATCGTGATGGCCATCGGCGGCGTGGCCGCGCTGATCGCGCTCCCGCCCGGCTGGGAGGTGTTCGGCACCTCGCCCAGCTTCGAGTGGGGCCTGCTGATCGTCGGCTACGTGTTCTTCGCGATCATGACCAGCGGCCTGTGCCTGGCCTCCTCCCTGGGAACCGTGTTCGGCATCGAGCGGTTCCGGCCGCTCGAGAAGCGGCACGCGATCCTGGCCGTTCTCAGCCTGACGACCGCGTTCGGGATCATCGCGCTGGACCTCCACTACCCGATCCGGATGGTGTTCGGGGCCGTCCTCGTCCCCTCGCCGTCGTCGCCGATGTGGTGGATGGGCGTGTGCTACGGCGCGTACCTGTGCGTGCTGCTGGTCGAGGTCTGGAGCATGTTCTCCGACCACCCGCGGATCCACCAGTACGCGTGCACCGGGGCAGCCTGCATCGCGATCCTCGCACCGACGACGCTGGGCGCGGTGTTCGGCGTTGTGGCCTCGAAGCCGTTCTGGCACGGGCCGTTCACGCCGGTCCTGATGCTCGCGTCAGCATTCCTCGCCGGCACGGCCCTGCTGGGCATCGTCTTCTACCTCGTCCACCGCCTCGGCCTGGAGGGCGCCGAGCGCGCCTCCCGTCTGGCGATCCCGTCCATCCGGCTACTGCTCACCGTGGGGCTCGTCCTCGTGACCGTCCTGGTCGGGCGGGAGATGGTCGCGGGCCTCACGGGCACCGAGCGAGGCCTTCGCGAGGCGACCGACGCGCTCCTGTTCGGGCCGCTGGCCTGGCAGTTCTGGGGCATCCGGATCGTCGCCGGCCTCGCGATCCCGCTGGTGCTCGTGCTCCTGCCGAGGACCCGCACCCCGGGTGGCCTGGTCGCCGCCGCGGGCCTGGCGCTGGTGGGCGTGTTCGTGGACCGGCTGACCTTCGTCCAGGCGGGCGAGATCGTACCGACCACGACCATGGTCGGGAACGTCTCCTACCCGTTCGCGTCCTACAGCCCGTCGCCGGTGGAGATCGCGATCATCGCCGGCGCCGTCGCGTTCGTGGCCTTCGCCTACACACTCGCGGAGCGGTATCTCGACATGGGCGAGACCGACGTCCATGTCGGCTTCTCGTGGCCGTGGCAGCAGCACGGCGGACATCACGCACCGGGCGAGGATCCGGCGGACGTCCTGGTGGTGCCGGCGATCGAGCTGCTGGATATCCCGGGTCGTCCCGCGGCACCGGCCGGGACGCGCGCGGCCGCCACGCCGATGGTCGAACCATGATCCGGGACGCGGCTTCCAGGTACGGCTACCAGGCCCTCATCTCGACGCTGCTGGTCGCGATCTGCCTGGTCGGCGGGTTCCTGCTGCTCGTCGCCATGCCCGACGTCACCGGCCTGCGCGCCGCGCGCGAGGCAACGCCCGCGCCGACCGCGCCGACCGTGATCCCGTCTCCGACCCCGGTCTCGGCCATGGCCCTGTCAGCCGTCCATATCCCGATCCCGGCCGACGCGGACTGCGGCGCCTGCCACCTGACCGCGGCGGGTGGCGTGGGCACCAAGCCGATCCCCACCATGGCGCACCCACTCACGGGCTGGACCGACTGCACGGCGTGCCATGCGCCGGGTCGCCTGGTGATGACCGCACCCGGCCACACCGGGCTGACCAAGGACGAGTGCCTCGCCTGTCACCAGCCCCTGAGCGTCGCGACCGCCGATTCCGCCCCGCCCCGCCCGCATCATGTGTACATCGACCGGCCGTGCATCTCGTGTCACGGTGCGGAGGCACAGGCGCCGCTGCCGACCGACATGGCCGGCCGCACCAACTGCTGGATCTGCCACAACGGCACCGACTTCGACACGCTGTTCGGGACGCCGGCTCCCTCGCCGGCGGCGACGCCCGCGCCGTCCGCGGCCACCGGTCTCGTCCTGCTGCCGGTCCCCGGCTCGACGCTTCGTCCGTAGCAGCGCGGATCAGGCGCTGTTCAAGGATCAGGCGGTCTTGGTGCCCTTCGGCTTGGCCGTCTTCGGCTTCTTCGGGGTCTTGGCCTTCTTGTCCATGCCGTGAATCCTCCGGACCGCGGGTGCCGGAAGCCGTGCCGGCCATGCCCGTCGTCAGGTGATCATGCGCCACCCGCACAACGGGCGTGCGCCGGTTCCCGGGTGACGGCTCAGCGCGACGCCTCCTCGGGCGGTCGCAGGCGGCGGAAGCTTCGATACAGCAGCAGGTCGTACACGATCTTGAGACCGCCGGAGATCAGGAACGGCGCACTGGCGAGGGCGGCGGTTGCGAACATCGGGCCGGCGATCAGCGGCGCAGTGGCCACGCCCAGGCTGCGGGCGATACCCGTCACGCCCGCCGCCGCAGACCGCTCGTCCGGGGCGACGATGGCCATGGTGTAGGACTGCCGCGTGGGCACGTCCATCTGGCTGATCGCGAAGCGCGCAAGGAGCGTCGCCACCGCGAGCGGCAGGGTGGGCATCAGCGGGACGAGCATCAGGAGCACGTTGGACGGCAGGTGCGTGAACACCATCGTCCGGATCAGCCCGAAGCGAGCAGCGAGGCGACCGGCGGCGAGCGCCGAGAACCCGGCAAGGATGTTGGCGCCGGAGAGGATCAGGCCGAGCGCGGCCGGATCCACGCCGTAGCGGAGATGGAACCAGAACGCGATGAAGCTCTGGATGGCGAAGCCACCCGCGAACGCGTCGAGCGCGAACAGCGACGACAGCCGCAGGACCACACCGCGTGAGCGATGGAGGCCCAGGCGGCCGCGGACGGTCTGGTCGGCCACCTCGGCCGGCGGCACCTCGACCCGGATCGAGACGCGGGTGAACAGCAGCGCAAGCGCGGCCCCCACGATCGCGTAGCCGACGATGACCAGCCGGTAGGCGTCGGGCCGGCTCGCGCCGCCGTCGAGCGCGACCTGCGACAGCACCCCGCCGGTCAGCGTGCCGGCCGCAGTGGCGAAGGATCCCGCCAGCTGATACCAGGCGAACACGCTCGTGCGGCGGCTGCCCGGGACCAGCTGCGACAGCGACGCCTGCTCCACGGCCAGGAACGGCCCCACCTCGTTGCCGCTGGGGCTGAGCACGCCGATCGTGGCGGCGATGAGGAGCACCGCGAACACCGGGGTCGCGACGAACACCAGGCCCGCGACCAGCATCAGGATCGCGCCTGCGACCAGGACCCGGCGGCGGCCGATCCGGTCAGCGTGCGTGGTCAGCCACAGCGAGACGGCGGCGTCGCCGAGCAGGGTCAGGGCGAGAAGCAGCCCGACCTCGCCGCCCGAGAGGCCGATGGAGGACAGGTACAGGACGAGGACGACGGCGAGGAACCCGTACCCGAACATCCTGAGGATGCGGGTCGCGAACAGGAGGCCGATGTCGGACACGGGGACCCTGCCGGCGGAGACGCCCAACTCAGGCGCGCCCGCGCACGAGGTCGATCAGGCGGCCCAGGACCCGCTCGCCGTCGGCTCGCAGGCCGTTGTGCTGGAACTCGTCGGTGACCCATGGGCGGAGCCCGCGGACGGTCGCGGCGGTCTGCTCGGCAAACGTCCGCTCCACGTACAGGTCGTTCACATAGATCGTCGCCGCCACCGGCACCTCGTTGTGGCGCAGGGCCTCCGTGTCGTACAGGCGCGGCCACGGATGCTCGGCAAGCAGCTCGGCCGCCTCCCGGTGCGGGCGCAGCCCGCCGTAGTCCTCGAACATCCAGGGGAAGACGTGCTCCGCCGTGAACCCCTCGCCGTCCCGGATCTCGTCCGGCAGCAGGCGGTGGGCGGACCAGCGGGTGGCACCCCCGTCCGCGTACGACGACTCGTGGAGGGTCGCGTACAGCGGGTTCCGCGTGAACCGGTGGGCCGCCTCGACGTCGTGAACGAAGGCGGCCGAGTCGGGCGGCAGCTCCAGGACGTGGTGGAGCAGCTCGAATCCCGCGCTGTCGCCCAGCCACAGGCCGAGCTGCCGGAACCGGCGAACGGTGAGCCGGTCCCCGGACGGGAGAAGGACCGCCTCGCCTTCGATCCGCCGGTGGAGCTCCAGGACACGCGCCCTGTCCTCGGGATAGCGCTCGAAGTAGCGGCGATTGGCGTCGATCACGCGCAGGTACGTGGCTCCGTAGACGTCGTCCACCGGTCGCCCGTCAACGGGTGCGAGCCCGCCGGTGAGGAACGCCTCGCGCAGGCCCTCGGGCGCGATCGAGAGGTACGTCAGGCTGGTGAACCCGCCGAAGCTCTGGCCGAGCACGCTCCAGCGGTCGATGCCCAGCTCGGCGCGGATCAGCTCCGCGTCGCGGACGATCGAGTCGGCCCGGAAGTTCGTCAGGTACCCGGCCTGCTCGGCCGGCGTGGCGCCCGGGATCGCCGGGCCGACGGGCGTCGATCGACCGGTCCCCCGCTGGTCCAGCAGCAGCACCCGGTAGTCCGCGAGAGCCCGCTTCATCCAGCCGGACGGCGGGCTCGTGGGTCGCGTGGCCTCGGAGCCGGGTCCGCCCTGGAGGAACACGAGGTACGGCCTGGAGCCGCCGTCCGGATCCGCGACCTCCCGGGTGAAGACGGTGATCGTCGGGCCGTCCGGATGGTCATGGTCGAGCGGGACGATGTGCTCGCGCTCGGTCAGGATGGCTCCCGGGACCCGGATCGTGGTTGTCATGGCACCTCTACCAGCGCTGGTGGACGAGCGGCTTGATGCGCGCCTCATAGAGCGCGGCGATCCGATCCATCGTCGCCGTGGACAGCGGCGGGAGATCGGCTGCGGTGGCGTTCGCGCGGGCCTGCTCCGGTGTCTTCGCACCGGGAATGGTGGCCGTGATCGCCTCGTGCATGAGAATCCAGCGGAGCGCCATCTGGGCCATCGTCGCCCCTTCCGGTACGAGGGCGCGGAGCTCCTCGACCGCGGCGAGCCCGGTGGCGTAATCCACGCCGGCAAACGTCTCGCCCATGTCGAACGACTCGCCGTGGCGGTTGAACTGCCGATGGTCGGTCTGCTCGAACCTGGTTTCGGCCGTCAGCTTGCCCGTCAGCAGGCCCGAGGCCAGGGGAACGCGAGCCAGCACGCCGACGTCGCGCCGCGCGGCCTCCCGGAGGAAGGAGTCCGCCGGCCGCTGGCGGAACATGTTGAAGATGATCTGGACGACGGCGACCCCGGGGAGCTCGATCGCCTTCAGCGCCTCCTCCACCTTCTCGACGCTGACGCCGTACGCGGCGATCGCTCCGTCCGCGACCAGGTCGTCCAGCGCGGCGAACACTTCCGGCCGGTAGTAGATCGCCGTGGGCAGGCAGTGGAGCTGCACGAGATCCAGGCGGTCGACGCCGAGGTTCTCGCGGCTTCGATCCACCCAGCCCCGGAACGCCTCGGGCGTGTAGCTCGCCGGGTCGAGCGGGACCCTGCGACCCATCTTGGTCGCCACGAAGAAGGACTCGCCAGGTCGTTCGCGCAGGAAGCGCCCGATCAGCTGCTCGCTGTGGCCGTCGCCGTACACGTCGGCGGTGTCGATCAGCGTGACACCCGCGTCTGCGACCGCATGGAGCGCGCGCAGGCTCTGTGCGTCGTCGACGCGGCCCCAGTCCCCGCCGATCGCCCACGCACCGAACCCGATGACGCTCACGTCCCGGTCGGTCCGGCCGAGCCTGCGGTACTCCATGTCGCGCCTCCACCTGGCGAGGGTCGTGCCCGTACGACGACAAGCGTAGCCCCACGGACACACAAAGGCCCGCCACCCCGCTGGGCGGGATGGCGGGCCTGAATGACGGGGGTCAGCTGTTGCCGGGGAAGACCAGGCTCAGCGGGCCCTGCTTGCCGGGTTCCGGCCAGCGCTCGGTGACCATCTTCTGCTGGGTGAAGAAGCGGACGCCGTCCTCGCCGCGCATCGGCAGGTCGCCGATGGCGGACTCCTTGGAGCCCGAGAAGCTCATGAAGCCGGCGGGCACGGGGATCGGCACGTTGATGCCGATCATCGGGACGTCGACCTCGAGCTTGAACCGCCGGGCGGCGCCGCCATTGGTGGTGAAGATCGCGGTGCCGTTCGCGTACTTGTGGTCGTTGATGAGGCCCAGCCCCTCCTCGTAGGTCTGGGCGTGGACGATGCCGAACACCGGGCCGAAGATCTCCTCCTTGAAGATCTTCATGTCGGGCGTGACGTTGTCGAACAACGAGACGCCGAGGAAGTAGCCGTCCGGGTTCGGGCCCGCGAACGTCCGGCCGTCAACGACCAGCTCCGCTCCCTCGGCCTCGCCGACGCCGATCCAGCTGATGATCGACTCGCGGTGCTCCTTCGAGTAGATCGGGCCCATGTCGGCGCCCGGCTCCATGCCGTCGGTGATCTTGAGGCGCGCGATCCGCTCGAGGATCTTGGGGCGCAGGCGCTCGGCCGTGTCGCCCACGGCGACCATCAGCGTCTGGGCCATGCAGCGCTCGCCGGCCGAGCCGAAGCCCGCCGCGACCGCTGCGTCGGCGACCAGGTCCATGTCCGCGTCGGGCAGGACGAGCATCGCGTTCTTGGCCGAGGTGAAGGACCCGACGCGCTTGCCGCGCTTGGTCCCCTCTTCGTAGACGTACCGCCCGACGGCGGTGGAGCCGACGAACTGGATCGCCTTGATGCCCTTGTGCTCGACGATCGCCTTCACGGCCTCCTTGCCGCCGTAGACGATGTTGAACGTGCCGTCCGGGCCCCCGGCCCGCGTCCAGAGCTCGGCCTGCAGCTGGGTGGCACCCGGGGTGTGGGACGACGGCTTGAGGATGACCGTGTTGCCGGCCATCAGCGCGATCGGGTAGATCCAGGTGGGGACCATCACCGGGAAGTTGAACGGCGCGATCGCCGCCACCACGCCCAGCGGGACCCGCAGCGTGGAGGTGTCCACCTTGGTGGACACGTTCGGGGTGTTCATCCCCGACAGGTGGACGGGCAGGCCGCACGCGAAGTCGATGGTCTCGATGCCACGGAGAACCTCGGCCAGGGCGTCGGGGAAGGTCTTGCCGTGGTCGCGCGTGACCAGGCGCGCCAGCTCCTCGCGATGCTCGTACATGAGCGCACGGAAGGCGAAGAAGATGTTGCTCCGCGCGATGAGCGGCATGTCGCGCCAGGCCGGGAATGCTGCCTGGGCGGCAGCGACGGCGCGGTCAACCTCCGCGGCTCCGCCACGGGGAACCCGCGCGATCACCTCGCCGGTGGCCGGGTTGTACACCGGGCCGGTGTTCTCGGGAAGGACCTCCACCGGCGCGCCGTCGATCCAGTGGGACAGGATCGGGGCGGGCGCAGCGGTCGCCGCGGTGGGCTTGATCTCCGTGGTCATGGGTGCCTCCTGGTGTCGCCTGGGCGGGACGTCCGACGCCTCGGGGCGCACGGCGTGACCACAGGTCGATGTCGCGATGCTCTGATCCTGTGCTCTTGCCGTCGTGACGCAAGGTCCGGGTGGGGTCACCGGGAGGGGCTGGACGGACTGCCCTTTTCAGTCATGACTACCGGCCCTATCGCAACCGGTGGCCGGGGCCGGACCATGCGCCCTTCCGCGGCGTCTGGATCTGCCGCAGCGCCAGGAGGATGAGCCCAGTGGCCGATCTGTCCACGGTGTTCACGGGCATTCGCTTCGAGAACCCGTTCCTGCTCGCGTCGGCGCCCCCGACGGAGTCCGAGAGCAACATCATGCGGGCCTACGAAGCTGGCTGGGGCGGTGTGGTCACCAAGACGATCGGCCTTCACCCGGTCGTGAACGTCGCGGGTCCGAAGACGAAGTTCCTGCGTGCCGACAACAGCGGGGCGCGCCTGTCCATGGCCAAGCGCCCGGACACCACCCTGGTCGCGTCCTGGAACTGGGAGCTGATCTCGGACAAGCCCATGGACTGGTGGCTGCCGCGGCTCGCGTCGATCAAGAAGGCGTGGCCCAACCGGGTGCTGGTGGCGTCGATCATGGCCGGCTCCGGCACGGACAAGGAGCTGGACAACTGGCAGACGCTGGTCCAGGGCGTCCAGGACGCCGGCGTGGACGCGATCGAGCTGAACTTCTCGTGCCCGCACATGGATCGCGTGGACATGGGCTCGAACGTGGGCAAGGACCCGGTCCTGTGCTCCGTGTCGACGCAGGCCGTCAAGCGAGCGGCTACGGTTCCCGTCTGGGTGAAGCTCACCCCGGCCACCGCGAACATCGTGGAGGAGGCCGAGGCCACGTTCCTCGGCGGCGCAGACGCGATCTCGTCGTCCAACACGTTCCCCTCGCTGCCGATGTTCGACCCGCTGACGCTCGACCCCGAGGTCAACGTGGACGGGTTCGTCTCAGCCGGCGGGCTCGGCGGACCGGCGATCCTCACCCAGTCGCTGGCCAAGATGGCCGAGATGACCCAGGCGTTCCCCGATCGCGCGTTCTCGGGGATCGGCGGGGTCTCGACCTTCGAGCACGCGCTCAACTACTTCCTGCTGGGCTGCGGGACGGTCCAGGTGGGCACGGCGGCGATGCTGGACCATGCGATCGGCCCGAACGTGATCGGGAACCTCACGTCGGGCCTGGCCGCGTTCCTCGATCGCAACGCGGATCGCGGCTGGACCTCGCTGGAGGACTTCCGCGGGTTCCGTCGTGGACACGTCGTGGCACAGTCCGCGATCCGGCGTCCGGACGCCGCGGGCTATCACGGCGGCCGCGAGGACGAGGCTGAAGGCTACGCGGAGCCGCAGACGCGGGGCTGACGGCTGCCCAGGGCGGGGCGATCAGGGGCGCAGCGTGCCCGACCAGACCTGCCAGGCCAGCAGCGACTTGGCGACCAGGCTCATCACCATGTACGTCTTCTCGCCGACGAGGTAGTCGCGCCAGATGCCGACCTTCCGGTACTGGAGCACCATCGTGATGGCAAAGATGTTGAACGCCACGAACAGGCTGGCGATGATCACGTACACGAAGCCCGGGATCTGTGCCTCCGCGGGGAGGCCCGCCTGCGCGGAGTAGGCCCACAGGATCGAGAAGATCGCGATCCAGGGAATGATCCCCGCGATGCAGCCGAAGATGTAGTGCTTCCAGTCGACGCGCTCGCGTCCCTCGTTGGCCGCCTCCATGCTCCAGCCGAACAGGATCATCGCCACGTTGCTGCCGGCGATGGCCACCAGGGCCGTGAACTGCGTGATGTAGCTGATGTACGCGATGGCGACGATCATCACCGTCGACGAGAACGCGTACTCGACCCACCGCAGCGGGTTCATGCCCCGTGCGAGCCATCCCTCATACCGGTCGCGCAGCAGCCAGCCGGCCGTCGCATGGGCGACGGCGCTCATGAGAAAGAAGCTGGCGATCAGGTATGCGAGCGGGAATGAGGTCAGGATGACGCTCGACGGCTCGACCCCCGTGAATGTGCCGTTCTCGATGACCGGACGCACGGTGGGGACCACGGGCTCGAACAGCGCCGTCGTGCGCGACACGACCAGCATGAGCACGAACTGGGCACCGTGGGCGACGGCCAGGAAGCGGTTCCAGCGGCGCAGCGAGCGGGCACGGGCGGGATCGATGGGTGATGCGGCGACACTCACGTCGCCGGTGGCGCGGGCAGTGGACATGACTCGGCTCTCCTCGGATTGGGTTCACCAGATGTTCGGCCGAGACGTCACCGCGGATGGATGCATCCGCGCCGGCGCAACAGAGAATGTGACGAGGCCCGCCGGACGAACGCGGCGGGCCCCGTGCGGATGCGGGGTGGAGGTCAGCGCGCGATCTGGCTCCGCTCGCGCTTGATGAACTTGCCGTCGCCGGCCTGGCCGAGCCACTCGCCGTTCTCGACGATGACCTTGCCGCGGGACATCACGATGTCCGACCCACCCTGGACCTCGAGACCCTCGTAGCACGAGTAGTCCACGTCCATGTGGTGCGTCGAGGCGGACAGGGTGTGCCTGCGGTTGGGGTCGTAGACGAGCAAGTCGGCGTCGTAGCCGACGGCGACGGCCCCCTTGTTGGTCAGGCCGAACATCCGCGCCGCACCCGTGGAGGTGACCTCCACGAACCGGTTGGGCGTCATCCGGCCCTCCACGACTCCACCCTGGTGGATCAGGTCCACCCGTTCCTCGACGCCCGGCAGGCCGTTGGGGATCTTGCGGAAGTCGCCGCGACCGAGCTCCTTCTGGCCGTGGAAGTCGAACGGGCAGTGGTCCGTGCCGACCAGCGACAGGCTGCCCTTGACGAGGCCGTTCCAGAGTGCTTCCTGGTGGCCGGCCGTGCGGTCCCGCATCGGCGGGGAGCACACGAACTTGGCGCCATTGAACCCGTTGCCCAGGTCGTCGAGGCTCAGGAACAGGTACTGCGGGCACGTCTCGGCGAACGCCGGTTGACCGTCGCTCTGCGCCCGCCGGAGTGCCTCGAGGGCTTCCTTGGCGGACATGTGGACGAAGTACACCGGCGCCTTGGCGGCCTGTGCGAGCCGGAGCACCCGGTTGGTCGCCTCGCCCTCGAAGATCGAGTAGCGGGCCATGCCATGGCCGATCGGGTCGGTCACGCCCTGCTCGACGAGGTCGGCCGCGACGACGTCGATGACAGGACCGTTCTCGGCGTGCATGAGGACCATGCCGCCGTTCTTCGCGGTCTGCTTGAGGGCCTTGAAGATGGCGTCGTCGCCGCTCAGGAACACGCCCGGGTAGGCCGTGAACAGCTTGAACGTGGTGACGCCCTCGTCCACCAGCGCGTCCATCTCCGGCAGCAGGTCATCGCGCATGTCGGAGACGATCACGTGGAACGCGTAGTCGATGCACGCGTTGCCATCGGCCTTCTTGTGCCATTCGGCCAGGCCGTCGCGGAACGAACCGCCGCGGGGCTGGACCGCGAAGTCGATGATCGTGGTGGTGCCGCCGAAGGCGGCCGCCCGGGTCCCGGTCTCGAACGTGTCCTTGGCGAAGGTGCCGCCGAACGGCAGCTCCATGTGGGTGTGGGGATCGATGCCGCCCGGCATGACCCACTTGCCGGTGGCGTCGATCGTGCGGTCGGCGGCGACATCGAGGCCCTCGCCGATGGTGACGATCCGCTCGCCATCGACCAGGACGTCACCCGTCGAGGTGGCGTCCGCGTTGACGATGGTGCCTCCCTTGAACAGCGTACGCATCGATCCTCCTTGGGTCCGCGTCCGCAGACCCTGCTCGGGTACCTGACGAAACCTTCGTGAGAGCGGCGTCGCCGGTGCCGGGGAACGCGGTGCCGGCCCGGGCGACGCGATGACTCGGAGTATCAGGGCCGGATAAGGTCCCCGTACATGTCCGGCCGGCGGTCGCGGTAGAACTGCCAGGTCTGGCGGACCTCCTCGACCATGCCCAGGTCGAGGTCGCGCACGATCAGCTCCTCGTCGTGGGCGGAGCCCACGGCACCCACGAACTGGCCGCGCGGGTCGACGAAGTAGCTCTGGCCGTAGAAGTCGTCGTCGCCGATCTCCTTCTCGACCCCCACCCGGTTGATGGTGCCCACGAAGTAGCCGTTGGCCAGGGAGTGGCTGACCTGCTCGACCCGCCACAGGTACTCGGACAGGCCGCGGCTGGTGGCCGACGGGATGAGCACGAGCTCGGCGCCGTTGAGGCCCAGCGCCCGGGCGCCCTCGGGGAAGTGGCGGTCGTAGCAGATGTACACCCCGACCTTGCCCACCGCGGTCGTGAACACCGGGTAGCCGAGGTTGCCGGGGCGGAAGTAGAACTTCTCCCAGAAGCCCGTCACGTGGGGGATGTGGGTCTTGCGGTACTTGCCCAGATACGTGCCGTCGGCATCGATCACGGCCGCGGTGTTGTAGTAGATGCCGCTGGTCTGGCCGTCCTCCTCGTACATCGGCACGACGAGGACCATCCCGGTCTCCTTGGCGAGGTCCTGCATGCGCTTCGTCGTCGGGCCGTCGGGGATGAGCTCGGTGTAGCTGTAGTACTGCTTGTCCTGGACCTGGCAGAAGTAGGGCCCGTAGAACAGCTCCTGGAACAGCATCACCTGGGCGCCAGCCTTGGCCGCCTCGTGGGCGTAGCCCTCGTGCTTCTGGATCATCGACTCCTTGTCGCCGGTCCAGGTGGCCTGCAGGAGCGCGCCTCGGACGATACGGGGCATGTGGGACCTCCCATGGGGAATATCGGATGACTCTCGTGGCCATCCGCCGGATTGACCATAGCCTTGACCCCTCGCGACCGTGCGGCATGAGCCGGAAGCCACGAAGGTTCGGGGCATCGCGGCCCTCCCACCGCGTATTGGATTGCGACATGGCCCGGGACTCACGCGACAGGCCCGAAGGGCGGACAAATTCGGGACGTCAGGCCCGTCTGTCGCCTGCCGTCCCGATGTTCTAATCTGCCATCACTTGCGACGCCCAGTCGCCCGAGGACGCTACCCCGCCCATGGTGAACGCGCGCCACCGGCTGACCCCCGCATACGCGACTCGCGTCGACCTCCGGTCGACAGGGCCGTCAGGGAGGCTGTTGCCCCGCGCGATCGCCCGCGCCCCAATGGACGGGTTGGGTTGATCCCCCGGTCGGTTCCCGCGCTCCCGCGACCGCCCCGCAAGCCGGCAGCCCGGCCGGGTGGGTGCGGTCCGGTCGCTCGAGCGCGTCGTCCTGGGTCGTCGTCAGGCAATCGGTGCGCGGCACCAGTACGTTCCCGTTAGTGGAGGAGGGTTCATGGCAGGGGTGACACAGGATCAGATCGTCCGACCGGACGGTCGCGTCGAGCTGGATCCGGCGGTCGACGCGGCGCTGGATGTCTCGGGGCTCCACAACGACGACCTCGCGCCGGTCCCGATCAAGAACCGGGTCTGGACCACGTACAACTACCTGGCCCTGTGGGTCGGCATGGCCCACAACGTGGCGACCTGGACCCTGGCCGCCGGCCTGGTCGCGCTGGGAATGGCGTGGTACCAGGCGATCATCACGATCATGCTCGCCAACATCATCGTGCTGATCCCGATGCTGGCCAACAGCCATGCCGGCACCAAGTACGGCATCCCGTTCCCGGTGTTCGCCCGGGCATCCTTTGGTGTGATCGGCGCCAACCTGCCGGCCCTGGTTCGGGCCGGCGTCGCATGCGGCTGGTTCGGCATCCAGACCTGGATCGGTGGCGGCGCGATCTTCGTGCTGATGGGCTCGATCCTGGGTGACAGCTGGACGAAGGCAGCAACGCTCTCGCTCGGCTTCGGCGAGTACGCCTCGCAGCCGATCACGATGTGGCTGTCGTTCGCGATCTTCTGGCTGATCAACATCGCGATCGTGCTTCGGGGCATGAACTTCATCCGCCACTTCGAGAACTGGGCGGCCCCGTTCGTGCTCGTCGTCGCCATCTTCCTGCTCGCCTGGATGGCGAGCCAGGCCGGCGGCTTCGGCCCGATCGTCAACGACGCCGGGACGCTCGGCTGGGGCGACAAGTTCTGGCCGGTCTTCTGGCCGTCGCTCATGGCCATGATCGCGTTCTGGTCCACCCTGTCCCTGAACATGCCGGACTTCACGCGGTTCGGTCACAGCCAGCGCGAGCAGGCCATCGGCCAGGCCCTCGGACTGCCGACCACGATGACCGTCTTCCCGCTGATCGCCGTCCTCACGACGTCGGCCAGCCAGGTCGTCTACGGGAAGGCGATCTGGGACCCCGTCGAGTTGACCGGCAAGTTCGACAACCCGATCGTCGTCGTGTTCGCGCTGTTCACCCTGGCGGTCGCGACCCTGTCCGCCAACGTGGCAGCCAACATCGTCAGCCCGTCGTACGACTTCTCGAACCTGCGGCCAAAGCTGATCAGCTTCCGGACCGGCGGCCTCATCACCGGCGTGCTGGGCATCCTGATCCAGCCCTGGAACCTGTACAGCGATCCCCACGCCTACATCTTCACGTGGCTCGGCACCTACGGCGGCGCGACCGGCGCCATCGCGGGCGTCCTCATCGCCGACTACTGGTGGGTCCGCCGGACGCACCTCAAGCTCGCCGACCTCTACCGACGCACGGGCGCCTACGAGTACACCAGCGGCTGGAACTGGATCGCGGTCGTCTCGCTCCTCCTGGGCGTCTTCATCGCGATCGGCGGGTCCTACTCCAACGTGAACCCGGACGGCAGCCCCAGCGGGCCGTTCCCGCCCAGCGGCATCCTCCACTTCCTCAAGGACCCGTTCCCGTTCGCTGACTACAGCTGGGTCGCCGGCCTGGTCGTGTCCTTCCTGATCTACGGGATCCTGACCAAGCTCCTTCGCAAGGGCGACGAGGCGAGCTGATCCTCGCCCGGCCGGCTCCGCCGGTCGACCGCAACCTCGCACGAAGCCCCTCCGATCGCCGGAGGGGCTTCGTCGTGTCCGGGGTCCCGCGCGGCGGGGCTCACCGCCCGATCCGCCACTGCCAGCGGCGGGCGACCTGGAGACGCGCCGTGAGCTGCTCCTCGGTGGCCTCGTGGATCCGGCGCACACCCGCCTGGCGGTTGAGCTCGAGGTTGACCTGGGCATGCGTCAGCCCGGACACGCGCGCAATGTCCTTGGCCGCCTCGGCGTTCGCGGCACGCAGCCGGTCCTTCAGCTCCCGGCGGGTCAGGCCACCCGTCACGGCGCCCACCTCACCCAGGGGCGGCGGCGGCCCCAGCTCCACCTCGATCGACCCGTCGTGGCCGTCGGTCCAGTCGTCGACCGGGGCTTCGAGCCACGGGCCGCCCTCCGCGTCGCCCACGGCAACCGCGGACAGCGGTGCGAACAGCGAGAGCTGCTCGCCGGTGAGGTCGGTGCCGGCCGGAGGCTCGCGCCGGGGCGCCTCCTCTCCGTCATCGTCGCGGCGGCGCAGCGTATGCCGGCGCTGCTCGGCGATCTCGGCGGCGCGGATGCGGAGCCGCGGGTCATCGGGCAGGAACAGCCACGCGCGCTGGTCCCGGATCCCCGGCATCCAGCGGACGAACCGGCCCACGGCCTGGCGGAAGAACAGATCGGTCGTGGTGGTCGTCGCATACACGCCCACGCGCAAGCGCGGAATGTCGACGCCTTCCGAGACCATTCGGACGGCCACCAGCCATGGATCCCGTCCCGCCGCGAAGGCGGCGATCTGGTCCGAGGCCGATGGGTCGTCCGAGGTGACCACGGTCGCGGGCGCACCGAACT
Source organism: uncultured Chloroflexia bacterium (assembly GCA_963849495.1). Taxonomy (GTDB): domain Bacteria; phylum Chloroflexota; class Limnocylindria; order Limnocylindrales; family CSP1-4; genus CAIXZV01. Next base: position 288,464 of record CAWKHN010000011.1, read on the forward strand.
GCTGGCGCAGCATCGCGGCGATGCCGCGAGCGTGGTCCTGGTCGATCGCGATCACGAGGCCGCCGGCGTCGGGCTGGTGCCCGCGTACCCCGGCCAGGCGGTCGACGGCGGCCCGCAGCACCGACGGCAGCCACTCCCCGTCGAGCGCCAGCGCCGTCCGAAGCCTCTGGTTGGCGAGGGCGGTGGCGAGCGGATCGTCGAACGTGGCCTCGTGCACGTTGCCATCCGGTGCGCTCCACTCCATCTCGCCGCCCATGCGCGGGAAGTACACCGGCCGCACGACACGACCGTCGCGCAGGGCATCGCCGTACCCGTACTCGAAGTCCGGCACCGCCTCGTCGGCCTCGTAGCGCACGAACGGGATCGCCCGGGTGTCGCTGCGGAAGGGCGTGCCCGACAGGGACAGGCGGCGCGCCGATCCATGGAAAGCGTGCCGCAGCGATTCGCCCCAGGCCTGGTCCTCGCCCGCGTGGTGGACCTCGTCCAGCACCACGTATGCGCGGCGCGCGACGTCGCGCAGCGTCCCGGCGCTGAGCGCGACCTGCTGATAGCTGGTGATCACGCCGTGCATGTCGGCCGGGATCGGGCCGTCCGCGGGGGACCAGGCAGGGTCGAGGTGCAGCTGGAGCTCCGCGGCAGCCCTCGCCCATTGCACCTTGAGATGGGCCGTCGGGGCGACGATCACCACGCGCGCGGGCTGCTCCGCGAGGATCGTGCGCAGCGCCGTCAGCGCGAACGTCGTCTTGCCGGCACCGGGGGTCGCGACGGCAAGGAAGTCGGGGTGTCGAGAAGCCGTGAAGCGGGCGAGCGCGGCATGCTGCCAGGGACGAAGTCGGACGCTACGGGACATGCAACCAGCTGCGGCAGGGGACGCGTGGACGGTGGGCGTGGGCGAACGGGGCGGCCGGATGGGGCGGGCGGGCCAGTGTCGCACGGGCGGCGCCGGCATGCGACGGAGGGTGCGGCCGTGCGGGAGGGGCCTTCCCGAAGACGGCTCGGTGGCGCATCATCTGGAGTGCCACACGAGGAGCGCCCGTGAACCCTGTCCGCTACAGCCTGCTTCGCGACCTGCTCGCGCTGGTCGTCGTCGTGCTCGCATGCCCGGTCGCGGTGTTCGGCGGGGCGAACGTCGGCTGCGTCGGATCGACCTCGTTCAGCGGCTCGTGTGCCGTGACCGTGATCTTCGTGTCGCCGCTGATCCTGCTGCTCGGCGGCACGATCGCCGGGATCGCGTCGCGTGGCTGGACCGGCCTGATGATCGTCCTGATCGGGACGTTCATCGGGATGCTCACGATCCTGGCCGTATCCCAGCTGGCCGGCAACCCGGTCCCGGTCGACTGGTTCTCGGCCGTCGCCGCGTCGATCTTCTTCGGGGGCCCGCTCGTGGTCGGCTACGCGATCGGCCGGCTGCTCTCGCGCCTGCTCGCGATGCGGGCCCGATAGCCGGGCCTCGTTGTGCGTCGCGTGCCTCCCGCGGCGCGAGCCCGTGGACCGCGCGGCCGGTCTCAACAGATCCGGGGCAGCTGCTCCCCCACCAGCATGTCCACGATCCGCTCGCTGCCCACGATGGTGCGCATCGTGACCATCCCCGGGTGATCCGCGCGGACGCTGCCGATGCGGGCCGCGTCCGCACCCTCGGGCAGGGTGTGCATCGCCGCCAGCACGGCGTCCGCGGATGCCGCCGGAACGATCGCCACCAGCTTTCCCTCGTTCGCGACGTGCAGCGGATCCAGGCCCAGGAACTCGCAGGCGGCCCGAACCGGGTCCGGGATCGGGATGGCCGGCTCGTCGAGCACGATGCCCACCCGTGAGGCGAGCGCGATCTCGTTGAGGGCGGAGGACAGCCCGCCGCGGGTCGGATCCCGCAGCACCCGCACGTCCCGCTCGACGGCCAGGATCGCGGCCACCAGCGCATTGAGCGCCTGTGTGTCCGACGCGATCTCCACCTCGAACTCCAGGCCCTCGCGCACGCTCATGATCGCCACCCCGTGGAGCCCGATCGGACCCGACAGGATCACGGCGTCGCCGGGCTGTGCCCGGTCCGCCGAGATCGCCACCCCGTCCGGCACCAGCCCGATGCCCGCCGTGTTCACGAACAGCCGGTCGGCGGCGCCGCGCCCGACGACCTTGGTGTCGCCGGTCACGATGCGCGAGCCCGCCTTCGCCGCCGCGGCGGCTGCAGACGCCGTGATCGCGCGCAGCTCCTCGAGCGGCAGGCCTTCCTCGATCACGTAGGCGAGGCTGAGGGCCAGGGGTGTCGCGCCCATCATCGCGAGATCGTTGATCGTGCCGTTGACCGCGAGCTCGCCGATGTCGCCGCCCGGGAACCGGATGGGCGACACCACGAACGAGTCGGTCGTGAACGCCACCCGGGATCCCGCGACGTCGACGACGGCGGCGTCGTTGAGGACGCCGCCAGGCGAGGCGGCCGCCAGCGCCGGCGCCAGGACCTCGCGCATGAGCGCCGCCGACAGCTGGCCCCCGGACCCGTGGCCGAGGACCACGCGCTGGTCCTCCGGGATCGGCACCGGGCAGGCGACGCGGTCCGCGTCGATGGTCACCCGCGGCTCGTCCGAGGTCGTCATCGGGAGGCCGTCCGGGTGGGGGCCGCCGCCGGTACCAGGGGCAGCGCACCCGTGAACGCACCGCCCGCATTGATGCCGCGACCGGCGCCAAAGAACGCCGCGCAGGTGCCCTCGGAGCTGACCATCGGGGCGCCGAGGGGCTGCCGCGGCGTGCACAGGGTCCCATAGGCGGCACAGTCGAGCGGCGTCCTCTCGCCGGTGAGGATGGCGCCCGCGATGCACGCCGGGTGCTCGCTGGTGCTGATGTCGCCCACGTCGAACCTGCGCTCGGCGTCGAAGCGGACGTACCCGGCCCGCAGCCGAAGGCCGGACTGCGGGATCTCGCCGATGCCGCGCCACTTGCGCGACCCGACCTCGAACACCTCGAGCATCTGCCGCTGGGCAAGCGGCACGCCCTCGCGCCGGACGGCGCGCACGTACTGGTTCTCGACCTCGTGGCGGCCGTCCTCGAGCTGCCGGATCGCCATCAGGATGCCCTCGAGGAGGTCGAGTGGCTCGAAGCCGGTGACCACGATCGGAACGCCGTACTTCGCCGCGATCGGCTCGTACTCCGTCCAGCCCATGATCGCGCACACGTGCCCGGCGGCCAGGAACGACTGCACCTGGTTGGTGGGCGAATCCAGGATCGCCGTCATCGCCGGCGGCACCAGCACGTGCGAGACGAGCACGCTGAAGTTGTCGATGCCGCGGCGGGCTGCCTCGGCGACGGCCATCGCGTTCGCGGGCGCCGTCGTCTCGAAGCCGACGGCGAAGAACACGACCTGCCGGTCCGGGTTCGCGAGCGCGATCTTGAGCGAATTGAGCGGGTTGTACACGATCCGCACGTCCGCGCCGCGGGCCTTGAGGGCGAGCAGGTCCGTGGTCGAGCCCGGAACGCGGAGCATGTCGCCGTAGCTGGTGAAGATGACGTCGGGCCGGGCCGCGATCGCGAGCGCCTTGTCGATCTGCTCGAGGGGGGTCACGCACACGGGGCAGCCGGGGCCGTGGATCATCCGGACGCCATCGGGCAGGACCTCGTCGATCCCCTGCTTGACGATGGTGTGCGTCTGTCCGCCGCAGACCTCCATCATCGTCCACGGCCGGGTCGTGATCCGGTGGATCTCCGCCAGGAGCTTCTTCGCCAGGACCGGGTCGCGATACTCGTCGAGGTACTTCATTGCGACGGTCCCCCGATCCCCGCCGGGGGCAGCGGTCCCCGGGACGGCGCCGGGTCGTCGGACACGATGGCCGGCTCGTCCATGCCCGGACCCATCGTCATCAGCTCCGGCCCCATGACGCCCATGGTGCCTAGGATCTCGAGCGTCCGGAGGGCCTCGGCCTCGTCGAGCTGCGAGATCGCAAACCCGACGTGCACGATGACGTAGTCACCGGGTTTCGCATCGGGCAGATACGCCAGGCAGGCCTCCTTGCGGACGCCGCCGAAGTCCACCGTGCCCATCGCAAGGCCGGCCTGGTCGTGGATCTCCGTGATCCTGCCCGGGATACCGAGACACATCGGTTCAGCCCTCCTGCGCCGTCGCGCCGGCGGGGGCGGCGGTCCCGAGTCGTGCCGCGGCGACCGCGGCCTGACCATAGCTCACCCCGCCGTCGTTGACGGGTACGAGCCGGTTGATGAACACCTCGAACCCGTCGCGCGCCAGCCGTCGCAGCAGCGCCGACGCGAGGCGGCGGTTCTGGAACACGCCGCCCGAGAGACAGACCGTGCGCACCCCCGTGGCCGTCCGGGCCTCGGCCAGCAGCTCCGCCGTCACGACCGCGATCGTCTCCTGGAACGCGGCGGCGAGTGGGGCCGTGGCGCCGCCCGCCGCGCGGGCGGCGAGGAGCGCAGCGAGCGTCGGGCGCGGATCGAAGACCAGCAGCCCGTCGCGGCGGACGATCGCATACGGGAGCGGCAGCGCGACCTGGTCGCCGGCGGCGAGCTCGAGATCGATGGCCGCCTGGGCCTCGAACTCGGCGACGTCGCGGATCCCGAGCAGCGAGGCGGCGGCGTCGAACAGGCGGCCCGCCGAGGAGGCAACGGGAGCATTGAGGCCGCGCGCGATCTGCACCCGCACCAGGGAGACCTCGCGCGGATCGAGGCGGGCGAGGAACCCTGCCGCTGCCCCGTCGGCGACCGGGAGCCCCGGCTCGTCGAGCCTGCCGTCGAGCGCCTCGGCACCCAGCAGGTAGCCCAGGGCCATCCGGTACGGCCGCCTGACGGCCAGCGCGCCGCCCGGGAGCGGGGCGCGCCCGAAGCGTGCCAGCCGCCGGTAGCCACGGAGATCGGCAAGCAGGATCTCACCGCCCCACAGGGTGCCGTCGTCGCCCATGCCCAGACCGTCGTAGGCCACGCCCAGGAACGGGTCCGTGATCCCGTGCTCCGCGGCACATGAGGCGACGTGCGCGTGATGGTGCTGGACCGCGATCCGGTGCGCCGGCGCGAACCGCTCGATCGCGTACTTCGTCGAGAGGTACTCGGGATGGAGGTCGTGGACGACGATCTCCGGCTCGAGGGCCAGCAGCCGCGACAGGTGCGCGAGGCCGTCCGTGAACGAGCGGTGCGTCGCAAGGTCCTCGAGGTCCCCGTTGTGCGGCGCGACGTGTGCGCGCACGCCGCGGGCCAGGGTGAAGGTGTGCTTGAGCTCGGCGCCCACGGCCAGCAGCGGCGTCGGGGTCGGGACCGGCAGCGACAGCGCCTCGGGCGCATAGCCGCGGGCCCGGCGGACCACGGACTCGTGACCGCCGACGACGCGGGTGACGGTGTCGTCGTAGCGGGCCCGGATCTCGCGGTCGTGGGCGAGGAACCCGTCGGCGAGGCCGGACAGGCGTGTGAGCGCATCGTCGTCGTCGGTCGCCAGCGGCTCGTCGGTCAGGTTGCCGGAGGTGAGCACGATCGGACGGGCGACTCCGGCCAGCAGCAGGTGGTGGAGCGGTGTATATGGCAGGAACACGCCGAGCCGCCGGTTGCCCGCCGCCACCGACGGGGCGAGGCGGGGCCGCCCGTCGCGGCGGGCCTCGAGCAGCACGATCGGACGGGCGGGACCGGTCAGCAGCCGTCGCTCCGTCGTCCCCACGCGGCACAGGTCGCGCGTCTCCTCGAGATCCCGGGCCATGATCGCGAACGGCTTCGCCCAGCGGCGCTTGCGGTCCCGGAGGCGCATCACCGCTGCCTCGTTGGTCGCGTCACACGCGAGGTGGTAGCCACCCAGGCCCTTGACCGCGACCACCGCGCCGTCCGTGAGCGCGCGAACGGCCGCCTCGAGGGCGGCATCGCCCGTCGCGCCCGCCGTCGGTGCCCCGGTGATCCGCCACGAGAGCCGCGGCCCGCAAGCCGGGCAGGCGACCGGCTCCGCGTGGAACCGGCGGTTGGCCGGGTCGTGATACTCCGCGTCGCACGCCGCGCACAGGGGAAAGGCACGCATCGTCGTCTGCGCCCGGTCGTACGGGAGCTGGTCGATGATCGTCGCCCGCGGCCCACAGTTGGTGCAGTTGGTGAACGGGTAGCGGTAGCGCCGGTCGGCCGGGTCCGCGAGCTCGCGCAGGCAGTCGTCACAGGTCGCGATGTCGGGCGGGAACAGGCGGTCCGTGGACGCGGCCGACACGCTGTCGTCGATCGCGAACGGGAGCCGCAGCCCCGCGCCGCGCTGGGGATCGAGATCGGTGACGCTGACGCGCTCCACGCGGGCGCGCGGCGGGGCATCCGAGCGCAGGCGGCGGGCGAAGGCATCGAGCGACGCCGGCGCGCCGGCCGCCTCGATCTCCACCCGGCCCGCGGCATTGCGGACACGGCCGGCGAGGCCGAGCTCGGTCGCCAGGCGCCAGACGAACGGACGGAAGCCGACGCCCTGCACCACTCCCTCGACCAGGATGGAGCGGGCGGGGCGTGCGTCGCCGGCGGCCGGGACGCGCGCGTCCGTGGGGACGGTTGCAGCCATGCTCCAAGCGTCGGGGCAGCGCTGCTCCCCACAACGTGCCGAACGGCCCGCATTGCCGCGCCGGACGGATGGTCGGCCGACGGGCACCAGCCCGGGCCGAATCGGCGGCAGAGGGTGGGTGCCCGTCAGCGGGACCCCGTGGCCGGTACCGTGAACCTTCGCCCCCGTGCTGCCGGTACCATCGGTGGGCGAACCGGGCACGCCGGGACGCGGTGTGCGAGGGAGGGTCTGGTGCCGGAGGACCACGCGGTCAGCGTCACGGGTGCGACGCCCGCGAGCGCCCTGGGCGTCGTGGATGCCCACGATCACCTGATCCTGGACTCACCCGCGGACCCTGCCGGCGCGTTCACCGACACCGATCGCGTGATCGAGGAGGTACTCGACGCCCGCTCCACCGGGATCGGCACGATCGTCGAGATGACCCCGATCGGTCTGGGCCGGCGGCCCGACCGGCTGCGGGCCATCGCCGTGGCGACCGGCGTGACCGTCATCGCCGCGTCCGGCTATCACCGGGACCACCACTACCCGGACGGCCACTGGGTCCACGGTGCGACGGTCGAGACGCTCGCGGACCGGATCGTGACGGACCTCACGGTCGGCATGCATCCCGCCGACTGGCTGGACCCGTCGCTGCCCCTGGACCCGGCCCGCGCCGGGGCGGTCAAGGGCGGCGCCTCGTATCACCGGATGACACCCGGCGAGCGGCGGCGCCTCGAGGCGATCGCCGGGGCCGGGGCCGCGACCGGCGCCGCGATCCTCGTCCACTCGGAGGTCGGCACCATCGGCCACGAGATCGTCGACCTGCTCGAGGCGTCCGGGGTCCGGCCGGACCGCATCGCGCTGGCGCACCTGGACCGCAACCCCGATGCGGAGCTGCACGCGGAGATCGCCGCCCGCGGCGTGACGCTGGAGTACGACACCATCGGGCGCACCAAGTACCACCCCGACAGCACGATCCTCGACCTGATCGAGGCCGTCGCGGGAGCCGGTCACCTCGACCGCATCGTGCTGGGCCTGGACCTCGGCCAGCGCGGCTACCTGCGGTCCTACGGCGGCGGCCCCGGCCTGCGCTACCTGATGACCTCGTTCGTGCCGAGGCTCCGGCGCCGGCTGGGAGACGAGGCGGTGGACCGCATCCTGGTCGCAAACCCGGCCCGGCTGTATGCCGTGCCGACGGTCGCGGGAACCGCGGCGTGAGCGATCGTTTCGACGTCGTCGTCATCGGCTCGGGTTCGGCCGGCGCCTCGGCGGCGATCACGGCGGCGCGCCTGGGGGCGCGCACGCTGCTGGTGGACCGCCTTGCGTTCATGGGCGGCACGTCCACCGCGGTGCTCGACACGTTCTACGCGTTCTACACGCCCGGGGCGAGCCCGCGCCGGGTGGTCGGCGGGCTGGGCTGGGAGGTGGCGTCGCGGCTGACCGCCGACGGCGTCGCCTTCGAGCGCCCCAACACCTACGGTGCGGGAACCGGCGTCACCTACGACGCGGAGGCGCTCAAGGTCCTGTGGGAGCGGATGGCGGAGGACGCCGCGGTGGAGCTCCTGCTGCACACGTGGGCCACGGGCGTCCGGGTCGACGCCGGGCGGCTCACGGCGGTCCGCCTGTGGAACAAGGGGGGCGAGCGCTGGGTGGAGGCCGCTGCATTCATCGATGCCTCCGGCGACGCGGATGTCACGGCGATGGCGGGCGCCGGCTACGACGACGCAGCCTCGAGCGATGGCGTCCAGTCGCTGTCCACGCTGTTCAAGCTCGCGAACGTGGACCTGGACCGGGCATCCAGGATCCGCAGGGCGGAGCTCTGGGCGTTGATGCGCGACGCCGCGGCGAGCGGCGACTACCGCCTGCCGAGGATCGAGGGCTCCTGGCACCGGACGCCGTATCCCGGGGTGGTCCTCGTCCACATGACCCGGATCCCGAACGTGGACGCGACCGACCCCGCGCAGCTGACGGCCGCCGAGGTGGAGGGCCGCCGCCAGGTCCAGGAGTACCACCGCTTCCTGCGCAACCGGGTGCCGGGGTTCGAGCAGTCGGTCATCGTGGCCACCAGCCCGGCCATCGGCGTCCGGGAGAGTCGCCGGGTCCACGGCGACTACCGGCTCACCCGCGAGGACGTGCTGAGCGCGTCCCGCTTCGCCGACGAGATCGCGCTGTGCGGGGCGCCGATCGAGGATCACCGCGCGGGCAACGACACCGGCTGGGCGTACGTCGCCGAGCAGGGCGTCTACGGGATCCCGTACCGGTGCCTGCTGCCGGCGGGCCTCGAGGGACTGCTGGTCGCGGGACGCTGCTTCTCGGCCACGCACGACGCGCACGCGTCCGCCCGCTCGATGGCGACGTGCATGGCAATGGGCCAGGCCGCCGGCACAGCGGCCGCGATCGCCGCTGCGCGCGCCGTCACGCCACGGGCGGTACCGTCAGACGAGATCCGGGCGCAGCTGCTGGCCGATGGAGCCCTGCTGGAGCCGGTCGACCCGGAGGTGAGGACGCGATGACGGTCGATGGAGTCCGCGGTGGCCCCGTTGCGGAGGCGATCCGGAGCGGCCGGCTGATCGTCGTGCTCCGGAAGGTCGCTCCCCGGGAGACCCTGCTGGCGCTCGTGGACGACCTGGCCGACGCCGGAGCCCGGGCATTCGAGATCACCTTCGATGCGGCCAGCGCCGAGGCCGATCTCGGGGCGGTCCGCGCGCGCCTGGAGGGGCGTCGCGACGGGACGTTCCTGCTCGGGGCGGGGACGATCCTCACGCGCCACCAGCTGGAGGCCGCGCGGCGCGCCGGCGCCGACTTCGCGGTCGCGCCCGTGCTCGACCCGTCGCTGGTCTCGACGGCGGTCGACGAGGGCCTGCCGTTCATCCCCGGTGCGCTCACACCGACCGAGGTGGCGGCCGCATGGGCCGCAGGCGCGACGTTCGTGAAGCTGTTCCCGGCATCTGCGGTCGGGCCGGCGTTCGTGCGCGAGCTTCGGGCTCCGATGCCGGACGTCCAGCTCATCCCCACCGGCGGCATCGACGCATCGAACGCCACGGCCTTCCTCGACGCCGGCGCGGCGGCGGTCGGCGTCGGCAGCGCGATCACCGGGGGAGACGCCGCCACGCGCCGGGCGATCATCGGGGCCATCGTGACGCGAGACGGGCGCGGGTGAGCGGTCGCGCTCGGTTCGCCGGCCGGAGCGTGCTCCTGACCGGCTCCACCGGCATGGCTGCCTCGGCGGCGCGGGCGATCGCGGCGGAGGGTGGCGCCGTGTTCGTGACGGCACGCAGCCGGGCCCACCTCGAGGAGCTTGCCTCCGGGATCACGGCCTCCGGCGGGCGCTGCGCCTGGCACGTGGCGGATCTTCGCCACGAGGACGAGGTGGAGGCCGCGTTCGCCGCATTCGACGCCGCGTTCGGCAGGCTCGACGCGGTCTACGGCGTGGCCGGGATCAGCGGCCGCCGGTACGGGGACGGACCCGTCCACGAGGCAACCCTCGAGGGCTGGCAGACCGTGCTCGCCACGAACGCCACCAGCCAGTTCCTCGTCGTGCGGGCCGCCATCGGGCGCATGCTCGCCCAGCAGCCGGACGACATCGGTTCACGCGGCGTGGTCCTCCTGATGTCCAGCGCCCTGGCGACACATCCCGCCCCCACCCACTTCGCGACCCATGCGTACGCCGCCAGCAAGGGTGCGATCGAGGGGCTCACCCGGGCGGCGGCAGCGTCCTACGCGCCGCACGGGATCCGCGTCAACGCCATCGCGCCATCGCTGGTCGCGACCCCCATGAGCCGGCGCGCCCAGGATGACGAGGCGATCCTCGGCTATCTCACGGACAAGCAGCCGCTCGCCGGGGGCCCGATCGACGCCGAGGCCGTCACGGCGGTGGCGCTGCACCTGCTGAGCGAGGATGCCCGGATGATCACGGGGCAGGTGATCGCCGTCGACGGCGGCTGGAGCGTCAGCGAGCCGGACCCCCGGGTGGGTCAGTAGCCGACGGACGGCATGTAGGCGCCCTCGGGCTCCTGGTACAACCCGACGGTCATCATGTTGAGCACGAAGAACACCCGCAGCCCCCGGTCGAGGCACCAGCGGAACAGGTCGTTGTTCGCGAGCGGGACGAGGAACCCGGGGGTCCCGAAATCGGCCGACTCGCAGATGAGCGCCCGGAGGTCGTCGTTGGTCTCGGCCACGGAATGGGCGAAGTAGTTGATCTTCGTCGTGTAGCCGGTGATCCGCCCGAGCCGCTCCACCACCCTCGCATCGCCACTCTCGATCGCCTCGTGGAGCTCGCCGGCGCGGGTATGCCCGTGGATCCGCAGGCACAGGGAGTTGCAGGCGAACTCGTCGTCGAGGTCCGCCGGCCGCACGTCGTAGCCCGGCATGGCCTGCCGGATCGGCGGACCGTACATGGCGGCAAACGACCCGCGCACCTCCATGCCCAGCTTTGCGTACAGGCCCAGGGAGCGGTTGTGGTAGGCGATCTGCAGCAGCCTCACACCGGGGGCCTGCTGTTCCCGGGCCCGCTCGAGCACCGCGTCCATGAGCAGCCGGCCCACGTGGCGGTCCTGCGAGGCGGGGTCCACGCTGATCGGCCCGATCGCCCAGATGGTGCCGCGCTCGTCCAGGAAGTTGGAGCCCAGGATCCGGCCGCCCTTCTCCGCCACGACGCCGTAGATCCGCGGGTGGTTGATCAGCCACCGGATCGGCTCCGCCGCGGCCGCCACGGTCGGGAAGTCGCGGGGGAAGCCGTGCTCATCGGCGAGCGCCGCGAAGGCCTCGTAGCAGATCCGCCCGGCCTCCTCCCAGTCGGCATCCACCGCCGCACGGATCGTGATGTCCGCCTCGTGGCGGCTTCCCGCGTCCCCCGCCTCACGAACCATGACGTCCATGACTTCCTCCTAGCGAGCCGGTTCCGGCATGGGCTCCGGCGCGGTCCCCGACAACGCCTCGGACAACGCCTCCGGGATCGCCTCGCCGCCCGCGGGCGTGTAGTAACGGCGGTACTCACCGGGCGACATCGCGCACGAGCGGTAGAACACCTTGTAGAACTGGTGCAGGTTGGTGTAGCTGACGGCGCGGGCAACCTCGGCCACGGACATGTCCGTGCCGAGCAGCAGGCGCTTCCCCTCGGCGACCCTGACCGCCGTGACGTACTCCTTGAAGCTGACACCGGTGACGTCCTTGAACACGTGACGCACGCGGGACGGGCTCACGTGGACGACCTCCGCCACGTCGTCGAGGGTGATGCTCTCGCGACAGTGGTGGTCCACGTAGGCCAGCACCGGCCGGATCTGCTCCCGTCGATCCGCCACGGCGCGGGCCGAGGCGGCCCTCGACCCCGTGCCCCGCTGCCGGTTGACCAGGGCGAGCGCGCGGCGCAGCGTCGCATCCGCCAGATGGCGCGCCGCCGGGTCGTGCCGCTTCCAGGTCTCCTGGAGCTCGAGCAGGACCGGGGCCACCTCCGCGGCCAGCGCCGACCCGCCGCAGACCCGGGCCGATGCCGTCCGCTCGTCGACCCGGAACGGCGCCAGGTACCCGAGGTCGAGCTCGCGGCAGCCCGGCCCGGCGATCAGCTCCGGCCGGAACAGGACGAGCAGCAGCCGGAGGGACATCCCCGGGTCGGCCAGCGCCACGTGCGGCTGGGAGTTGTCGATGAAGAAGATGTCGCCCACCTCTGCCGGCATGGCCCGGCGGCCGAACAGGAACGCACCGCGACCCTCCACGACCATCGCGATCTCGAGGTGGTCGTGCCAGTGCATCCGGTCACCGTCGCCGCGGGTCGCGTACTCGATCACCGCGAGAGGGAACCCGGGGTCAAGGTCCTGCTGCCAGACGTAGACGGCCATGCACGGACGGTGCCAGCCGACCAGCCGCATCGGACAGGGCCACTTGGAGCGATTGGAACGGTCCCACCGGCTGGGGCAGCCGCTTCTGCCACTTCATCGACCCGCTCTGGCATTGCCCTGCACCGCCCGGCCAAACGAGGATCCAGAGGTCGAGTCCTGCCCTCGCCACCCTGGAGTCCATGTCATGGCTTTCCCGCACCTGTTCAGCCCCCTCCAGCTCGGCAACATCGAGCTCCCCAACCGCATCGTCCACGTGCCGACGGACATCAGCTCCTCGCATGCCGACGGCGAGGTGAGCGAGCGCGACATCCACCACCACGGCGACATCGCGCGGGGCGGGACCGGCTTCATCATCGTGGGCGCCACCACGCCGGACATGAAGACCGGGCGGCCGACGGTGACCTGCCTCGTCGCCGACGGGGACAACTACATCCCCGGCCTCGCCCGCCTGGCCGAGAGCATGCATCGCTACGGGGCGAAGTGCGCGGTCCAGCTCCAGCACCCCGGTCGCCAGTGCGCGATCCCGCGCTACAACACCCTGGGCGCGACCGACCGGGTCCTCAAGCTCCCCTGGTCGGCGGGCCACGAGATCATCTACGAGAACGCCGAGGAGAAGGGCAAGGAGATCCGGGCCGCCTCGATCGAGGAGATCCTCGAGCTCGTCGACATGTTCTCGGAGGCCGCCTGGCGCGTGAAGCAGGCCGGCTTCGATGCCGTCGAGCTGCACGCGGCCCACGGGTACTTCCTGTCGGAGTTCATGAGCCCCGTCCTCAACCAGCGCACCGACCGGTTCGGCGGCAGCTTCGAGAACCGGATGCGCTTCCCGCTCGCGGTGATCGATTCGATCCAGAAGAAGTGCGGCCGGAGCTTCCCGGTCCTGCTCCGCTACTCGTTCGACGAGTGGTGCGAAGGCGGCCGCGGCGGGCTCGAGGAGGGAGTCGAGATCGCCCGTGTGCTCGAGCGGGCAGGCTGCGCCGCAGTCGACCTCTCGATGGGCATGCAGGAGAGCCCGGGCGCGGGCTTCGACCCCATGCAGTACCCGCAGGGCTGGGCGACCTACGCCGCCGAGGCGGTGAAGAAGGCGATCCGGATCCCGGTCATCACGAGCCATTCGCTGCGCGACCCCGACTACTGCGAGCAGATCCTCGCCGAGGGCAAGACCGACCTCGTCGGGCTCGCCCGGCAGCTCCTCGCCGATCCGTACTGGCCGGTCAAGGCGCAGTACGGGAAGGTCAAGTCGATCCGGCGCTGCATCTCCTGCCTCGGCGGCTGCTGGCAGGAATCGCTGATGGCCAAGAAGGAGATCGCCTGCTCCATCAATGCCGCCTGCGGCAGCCCCGAGTACGCGAACATGCGGCCGGCCACGAAACCGGTCCGGGTCGCGGTCGTGGGCGGCGGGCCGGCGGGCATGGAGGCGGCGCGTATCGCGACCGAGCGCGGGCACCACGTGACCCTGTTCGAGAAGGCCGGCGAGCTCGGCGGCGCGATGCTCTACGTGTGCATGGTCCCGGGCAAGGAGAAGATGCGCTGGTACCTGGACTGGATCCGGGACCAGCTCCTCGACCTCAACGTGGACGTCCGGCTCAACCACGCGCCGACCGTGGACGAGCTGCGCGACTTCGACCTCGTCCTCAACGCGACGGGCGCGGCCTCCTATGTCCCCGAGGTCGTCGGCGACACATCCCGCGTCGTGCCGTTCGAGGAGGCGATGGCCTGCCCCAAGATCGCCTGCGAGTGCCACCCGGGCGGACGCAGGATGCGCAAGCTCGGTGCCCGCGTCCTGCTGTGGGGCGACAGCTACGCGGCCACCGACACGGCCGCGTTCCTCGCCGACATCGGCAAGCAGGTCACGATCGTGACCGAGAACCGGGAGTTCGCGGCGGACTGCGAGGTCATCCACATGTACGTCCTGCGCAAGCGGTTTGCGCAGGGCGATGCGGAGGTTCTCCACTCCCGGCCGTACAAGAACCCGGTCACGGTCATCACCAGCACGACCGTGGCCGAGATCCGGGCCGGCGAGGTGGTCCTCCAGGGCACTGACTTCGAGCGGTCGACGCTCGAGGTCGACGATGTCGTGACCTGCCACACGCGACCCGACGCAGCGTTGTTCGGGGAGCTGCGGGCGGCCGGGGTCAACGTGCTCAACGTGGGCGACTCGGTCCGGCCGCGAAACCTCTACTGGGCGGTCAAGGAGGGCTCCGACTTCGGCCTCGCGGTGGACGAGCACCTGCTGTTCAACCCGAACGGCGCGATCCTGAACGACCTGCCGGCGGACGTGCTCGCGCAGCTCACCCGGGAGGACGGCCCGTCCTACACCGCCAAGCGGATGCTGGAGCTGGCGGGCATCGCCGAGGGCTGAAGCCGGGCGATTCCGGCGCCGGACCTCCCCGGGGATCCGGCGCCACCCCGGCCCGATCAGGACGCGGCGGCGTCTCAGCCGGCCTCGAACCAGGTGCCGCCACGCGCGACGCGGCGGACGGTGAGACCGTCGTCCAGCTCGACCAGGTCGGCGCGCTGACCGACGGCGAGCCGGCCGCGGTCGGTCACCCCCAGCAGCGCCAGGGGATTGCGGCTGGCCGCAGCGACCGCCGGCGGCAGCCCGAGCCCGGCGACGACCAGGTTGCGCACGGCCGAATCCAGCGCGATCACGCTGCCCGCCAGGGTGTCGGTGCCGAGCAGCGTGGCCCGGCTGCCGGTCACCTCGACCTCCAGGCCGCCGATGGAGGTCCGGCCTTCGCCGGTCCCGGCCATCGCCAGCGCATCGCTCACCAGGACCAGCCGGTCCGCCGGCTTGGTGCGGGTGATGACCGGCCACAGCGCGGGGTGGACGTGGTGGCCGTCCGCGATCAGCTCCACCCAGACCGCGTCATCGGTCAGCGCGGCGACGGCCAGGCCCGGGCTGTGGTGGTGGACGCCCGACATCGCATTGAACAGGTGGGTCGTCGTCCGTCCGCCCGCGGCATAGCCGGCCCTCGCCTCCTCGAGCGTCGCCGCGGAGTGACCCAGCGACGGAGCGACCCCGTTGGCGGCGAGCCACCGGATCAGGTCGAGGCCGCCCGGGATCTCCGGGGCCACGGTCATCACCCGCAGGCCGGGCAGGAGCGGGTCGAGCGCCTCGCGGGCCACCTCCGACGCGACGGCGATGAAGGCCGGGTTCTGGGCCCCCTTGCGGGAGGGCGAGATGAACGGCCCCTCCAGGTTGAAGCCCAGCGGCATCGCGCCGTCGGCGGGCGCCACCGGCGTCCAGTCGCGGACCCGGTCGGCGAATGCGCGCAGCGTGTCGATCGAGGCGGTGACCGCGGTGGGCAGGAACGAGGTGACGCCGTGGCGCAGCAGCGCCCGGGCCATGCCGTCGAGATCCTCCCGCGAGCCCATCGCGTCGTGGCCACCCCAGCCGTGAACGTGCACGTCGACGAAGCCCGGGGCAATGAGCGGGCCACCGGCCTCCGCGTCGTCGAGCTCGATCGCCGCAATCCGGCCGTCCGCGATGTGCAGCCGCCCGGCAGCGACCTCGTCGTCGAGCACCAGCCTGCCGCGCACCAGCATCACGAAACCTCCCGGGACGCCATCCGGTCCGCGACCGGCGGATCAGCCATATGCTGCCACCTCCCGCCATGTCTCCCACATCGCGATCACGTTGGCGGGCGGGACGTTGGGCTGGACATTGTGGACGGCGGCGAACACGAACCCGCCGCCCGCTCGAAGATCGTCGATGCGCCGCCGGACCTCGGCCCGGACCTCGTCGGGGGTCCCGGACCCGAGCACCTGCTGCGTGTCGACTCCCCCACCCCAGAACACCAGGTCGCGGCCGAACTCGCGCTTGAGCCCTGCGCCGTCCATCCCCGCCGCGGAGACCTGGACGGGGTTGAGGATGTCGACTCCGACCTCGATCAGGTCGGGGACAAGGTCCCGGACGGCCCCGCAGGTGTGGAAGAAGATCCGGGCCGACGTGCGGGCCCGGATGAACGCGAACAGCTCCCGCTGGAGCGGCTTGACCAGGGCGCGGTACGTCGCCGGTGAGAACAGCGGCCGGTCCTGGCCGCCGAGGTCGTCTGCCTCGCCCACGATGTCGACCAGGCCGTCCAGCTCGCGGAGGGCGCGCTCCCAGTAGGCGAGCTTGATCTCCAGGATCCGCTCCATCACGCGCCGGGCGCGTGCCGGGTCCGCGGCGAGGTCCATGTACCCGTCCTCGAAGCCGCGCATCTTGAACAGGCCCTCGGTGAGGCCGCCGCAGATCGAGCCCACGTGGACGGCGCGCCCCTCGTCCTCGGACGCCCGCCGGGCCGAGTCGGCCATGCCCGCGAACCGGGCGTCGTCGAGCGGGTCGGGCCACGCGAACGCGTCGATCGTCGCCGCGTCCACCTCGCCCGCGAGCGGGGGCCCGTACGAGTCGAAGTAGAGTCCCCCGTCGCGCAGCATCCGGCGCCCCACGCCCCACTCGTCGCGGAAGGTGACGAACGCGCCGTCGTCCACCATCTCGCGCCGGTAGCCGGCCGCGGATCGCGGGCCGACAAGCCGGACGTCGCAGCCGAGCAGATCCATCGCGTCGGTGTCGACCTCGGCCAGCTGCTGCGTGATGTCGCCCACCCGGACCTCGGTCGGTGGCAGCCCGAGCGCCGTCCGAAGGCCGGCATAGGCGTGGTGATGGATGCCGGTCACGCGGGACCCGCCCAGGTCGAACGGGATGCGGTCCGGCTCGCGGTGCTCGAGCGCGGTGCGAACGCGCTCCCGCGCCGCCCCGCTCACCGGGAGCCGCCCGGCCCGCGGTCGTCGATCTCGAACCGGACGTCCAGGGCGTAGCGTTCCGCCGGGTAGCGCGATTCGGTCGACTCGATCGGTCGCCCGGCGGGGCCCGCGATGACCCGCCGCTCCACCAGCAGCGGGTCGCCCCGGCGCACCCCCAGCAGCCGCGCATCCTCGGCGCCCGCTGCCTCGGCGGAGATGGTGGCGTGGCCGTGGCGCAGGGTGAGGCCCGAGCGGGCGAGCGCCTCGTGCAGCGAGCCGGCCGCCAGGTCTGCGGACATCACGGCCTGGGCCGTCCGCCCGGCGAGGATCGCCGTCTCGACCGCGATCGGCACGCCGTCGGCCAGGCGCAGCCGTCTGACCAGCACCACCGGCTCCGCCGGGCGGAGATCCAGCGCGCCGGCCTCGGCATCGGTGGCGGGTCTGATCTCGCGGGCCAGGATGCGCGAGGTCGGGACGCGGCCCTGGCGCTCCATCTCGCGGGAGAACGCCAGCAGGCGATCGGCGTACCGGTGCGCCGGCGGCTCGACGACGAAGCTGCCGCGGCCCGGGATCCGGCGCACCAGGCCGTCGTCGGCGAGACGCTGCATCGCGTTGCGGGCGGTCATCCGGCTCACGCCGAACTCGCTGCACAGGTCGGTATCCGACGGCAGCTGCTCGCCGGGCCGCATCGCCGCAACGCGGGCGCGAAGCGTCTGCTCGATCTGCCGGTACTGGGGCACCCAGGTCGCCGGCTGCCTCACGCCAGCCCCGCTCGCTCGGCCCCGTGGACGGCCGCCCCGATCGCCCCGGCCCACGTCCCGAGCTCCGCCGGAACGAGCACCACCTCCTCGATCGACGTGGTGGTCACCCGGCGCGCGATCTCGGCACGGATGGGTGCGAACAGCAGCTCGCCCGCAGCCGCCACCCCGCCGCCGAGGACGATCCGGTCGGGCGAGATGACGGTGATCATGTTGGCAATCCCGATGCCCAGGTATCGCCCCACGTCGACCAGCCCCGCGAGTGCGCGCTCGTCGCCCGCCCGGGCGGCGCGGACCGCCTCCTCGGCCGTGGCCGTGCCGCAGGCGGCAGCGATCTGGTCCGCCCGCGCATAGGCTTCCAGGCAGCCGCGGTTACCACAGCCGCACCACGGCCCGTCGGGATCGATGGTCTGGTGGCCGATCTCGCCCGCGGTCCCGTCGTGCCCCTGCTGGACGCGACCGTCGATCGCGAACACGCCGCCGACGCCCGTCCCGAGCGTCAGCCCGACCATCGACGAGGCACCCCGCCCGGCCCCCAGCCGCAGCTCCGCCAGCCCGAAGGCCCGCGCGTCGTTGATGAGGAAGGCCGGCACACCGGTCGCATCGGCCACCGGGCCGGCCACGGGATGCCCCGCCCACGGACCGGGGACGTTGACCAGGAAGCGGGTCGTGCCGTTCGCCGGGTCGTACAGCCCGGGCACCCCGATCCCGACGCTGAGCACCGGCCCCCAGTCGGCGATGGCGGTCGCGGCGACCTCGGCCAGCTGGGCGACGACCGCGGCCGGCACGGCGTCCACGTCCGGGACGATCCGTGTGGACACCCGGTCGGTGGCGACGGTGGTCCACGTGGGGCCCGTCCCGTCGGCGCCCGCGTCGAGCGCCACCACGGCCCATTTGAGGTTCGTGGCGCCGAGGTCGAGCCCGAGATGCCGGCTTTTGGGCGTGTTGTCGGTCATCGGACTCAGGCGTTGCCGGTGAATCGGGTATAGGCAGCCGCCACGACGACGATGATCGACCCGAACAGCACCTGGCGGCTGGGCTCGGGCAGCCCGAGCACCGTCAGCAGCGCTGTGAGCACGGTGAGGATGAGGGCGCCCACGATCGTGCCCCCGAACCCGCCGCGGCCGCCGAGGATCGACGTCCCGCCGATCACCGCCGCCGCTACCGAGGGCAGCAGTGCGGTGTCCACGAGCGACACGCTGGCAGTGTTGCCGAGGCCCGAGATCAGCAGCCCGGCGATGGCGGCCATGACCGCCGAGATCATGTACAGGACGATCAGGACCTGCCATGCCCGTGTGCCCGACAGGCGCGCGGCAACCGGGTTGTCGCCGATCGCGTACAGGAGCCGGCCGTACCCGGTGCGCCGCAGGCCGACCAGGATCAGGATCGTCAGCGGGACGAACACGAGCAGGTTGTACGGCAACACGTCCATGAACGTGGTGCTCCCGATCCAGCGCAGCTGCTCGGGTACACCGGCGCCGGTCTGGACCACCTGGAGCTGCCACACGTTGGCCAGCCCGAGCACGACGAAGCTCATACCCAGGGTCATGATCAACGGGTGCACGCGGAAGATCCCGACGCCGATGCCGTTGAGCAGGCCGGCGAGGGCCGCGACCACGAGGGCCACGGCGACGCCCTCGACGGGCCCACCGGGGCTGTGGATGAGCGAGGCGGTGACGAACCCGGCCATGGACCCGATCGCGGCGACCGACAGGTCGATCCCGCCGGTCAGCATCGTCAGCGTCTGGCAGCCGGCCAGGATCGCAAGCGGGACCGAGGCGCGGACGATCACCCCGGCCCACGACGGGGTGACGATACCCGGGTTGGCGAGATCGATCACGACGACGAGGACGGCCAGCAGCCCGATCAGCGGGATGATCGGGCGATCGCGGAACAGTGCCCGCCACACGGCGGCATCTGCCCAGCGCCGCGTGGTGTCCATGGCGGTGCTCATGCGCGTGCCCGCCGGATCTCGATGAGGCTGCCCATCACCAGCACCCCGATCAGGATCACGCCCTGCGCGACGAGGGCGTAGTTCGAATCGACGTCGAGGAACGTCATGTCGTTCTGGATCACCTGGAGGACGACCACGGCGATCACCGGACCGAAGACGCCCCCCCGTCCACCGGCCAGGCTCACGCCGCCGAGGACGACGGCCGCGACGCTCTGCAGCGTGTACGGGCCGGGCACCGGCGTCCCGATGCTCGTGCTCGCGGTGAGCGACAGCCCCGCCACAGCCGCGAACAGGCCCATCAGAGCGTAGGAGAGGACCTTCGTGCGGCCGATCGAGACGCCGCTCCGGAACGCCGCCAGCTGGTTGCTGCCGATCGCGTAGATCGAGAGGCCGAGCCTCGACCGAGACACGGGGATCCAGATGACGGCAACGATGACTACCAGGACGATCGCTGCCTTGGGGATCCATGGGTTGCCGAACGGGCCGATCACGAGGTCAGTGAGCCACGGCGACGCTGCACCCCCCGGCGCCGGCCTGACACAGCAGCGCGCACCCCGCCCACACGAATGCCATGGCAAGGGTGACCACGATGTCCGGCACCCGTGTGACGACGACCAGTGCGCCGTTGATCGTGCCCAGCAGGATGCCCAGGATCAGCACGCCGATCACGACGCCGAGGCCGAACGTGTCGCTCTGGCCCTGCATCAGGGTGGCCGCGACGACGCTTGTCAGTGCCATCATCGAGCCGATCGAGAGATCGATCCCGCCCGCGATCACGACGACCGCCTGCGCGACGGCGGCGAACGCCAGGGGCAGGACCGAGATCCCGAGACCCTGGACGGCCGCGGAGCCGTAGTTCGGCTGGATGAGCTTGGTGAACACCAGCAGGGTCACGAGCAGCATCAGCAGCGCGATCGTCCAGCTGTTCCGCTGCGCCCACGCCGCGACCGTCCTTGCCGGGTTGCCGCGGACGGCGTCGAGGGAAGCGGGCATGGCGCTCATCGGGTGGCCTCCGACTCGCCGTGCGGAGCGTCCGGGACAGTCCCGGCCGCACCGGTGCCCAATGCCATGGCCTCGGGCATCGCCGCGTCGGACCGCAGGTGGTATGCCGCGCGGAGCAGGGTCGCCTCGTCCGCGTCGGCACCGCCGATCTCCTCGACGACGCGGCCGCCGAAGATGACGATCGACCGGTCGCACACCAGCTGGACCTCCTTGAGCTCCGAGGTGTAGAGAAGGACCGCCGCTCCCGCCTCGGCCAGGTCCCGGAGCAGTCGGTAGATCTGGTGCTTGGTGCGGATATCGATCCCGCGGGTCGGGTCGAAGCACAGCATCGTCCGGACGCCGCCGGCGACCCAGCGCGCGATGGTCACCTTCTGCTGGTTCCCGCCCGACAGCTGACGTACCTCGTTGCCGGCTCGCGCATCGATCTGGAGCCGGCTGACGGCCTCGTCGATCTGCCGGCCCTCCATACCCAGGTCGATGAGGCCCCATCGACGCACCCGCGTCAGGAAGGGCAGGGCGATGTTCTCGCGCACCGAGCGCTGCATGAGGAGGGCGTCCGCCCGATCCGCGGCCACGTACACGAGACCGGCCCGGATGGCATCCGCCGGATGGTGGAACGACCGCGGCTCGCCGTCTACCACGATGGTCCCGCGGCCTGGGCGCTCGGCACCGGCGAGGATGCTGAACAGCTCGTCCTGGCCCTGGCCCTCGAGCGCCACGACACCCAGCACCTCGCCCTGGTGAAGCTCGAACGAGACGTCGTGGAGCTTGGTCCCGGCCCCGAGCCCGCGAACGGCGAGGCGGGGCGGCCCGGCGGGAACGCCATCTGTGCTCGCCGCGACGGGCGGCATCTCGCCGCCGGTCTCGCCGAGCATCAGCTCGATGATCCGCTCCTCCGAGCCAGGAGTCACGTCGACGACCCCGACGGTCTCGCCCTCGCGGAGGACGGTCGCCCGATCGCAGACGGAGGCGATCTCGATGAGGCGGTGCGAGATAAAGATGATCGAGCGATCGCCGCCCCGGTGGCCGCTCACGACCTCGAGGACGCGCTGCGTCAGGTTCGCCGGCAGGGCGGCGGTCATCTCGTCGAGCATCAGCACGTCGGGCTCGATGGCCAGGGCCCGCGCGAGGTCGATGATCCGGAGCGTCGCCAGGGGCAGCCGCCGCGCCTGGCTCGCCATGTCGAGGCTCTCCAGACCGAGCTCCTCGAGCCAGTGTCGGAACGGGTCCAGCGGCGTGTCCATCAGCCGCAGGTTGGCCCGGATGTCGAGGTCCGGTATGAGAGACGGCTCCTGGTAGACGGAGACGAGGCCGCCGCGGCGGGCCTCGGCCGGCGAGTGGACGGTCCGCTCGCGGCCGCGCACGGCGATCGTGCCCGAATCCGGGTGGACCGCCCCAGTGAGGATCTTGACCAGGGTGCTCTTGCCGGCGCCGTTCGCGCCCATGAGCGCATGGACCTCGCCGGGACGCACCGCGAGCGAGGCCGACCTGAGGGCCACGACGGCGCCATAGGTCTTCGCGATGCCGGTGGCCTCGAGCAGCAGGTCGGTCGTGATGGCAGTCATCTGCACCAGGCTTGTGATGGATGGGCGGGGGGACGCCGGCGAGGCCGGCGTCCCCCCGCGTGAACCGCGAGCGCGTCGCTCGCTATGCGCCCTTGCAGGAGCTCGGGACGGTATTGGGATCGTACGTGGTCCAGCCCTGGATCGAGAGGCTGAGAGGCCACAGCGGATCCATGCCCGGGACCGAGATCCAGGCCTGGAGCTGCTGCTTGCCCGCGTCGGTCGTGTTGTCGACCAGCACGGGATCGAGCAGGATGGTGTTGGCCCGGCCTGCGTTCGGGTCGGCGGTGACTGTCTCGCCGTTGAGCAGCTTGAGCGCGAGCGTGATGCCCGCGCCGCCGACGGCGGCGGTGTTCGTCACGGCCGCGCCCTTGAGCCCCGGATAGCCGGTCGGGTCGAGGAGCTGCTTGACGAAAGCGCCGATGTCGGCGTCAGCGATCGGCACGAACGGCTTGTTGGCCGCCTTGATCGCGTCGACGATCTGTGCGCCCATGCCGGACGCCCAGATGCCGTCGATCTTGTCGTACTGGCCGCTGGAGATGAAGTCGTTGGCGAGGTTCGTGGTCGTCGCCGGGTCCCACCCGGTGAACACGCCGTCCGCGTTCGGGACGATCTTGATGTTCGGGTAGTCCTTGAGGACGTTCTTGAACCCGGTGTCGCGGTCGGAATCGGCGCGGACTCCCGGCGAGGCCGCGGGTGTACCACACGGTGCCCGAGCCGCCCAGCTGGTCGAACAGCCACTTGGCGCCGAGCTCGGCGTACTTGATCTGGTTGTTGTACAGGTTCCAGGTGGTCGGGTCGGTGACGTAGGCGTCGACCGAGACCGTCTTGATCCCGGCGGCGTTCGCCTCGGCCAGGGCCGGGTTGAGCGCGTTCGGGTCATTCGGGTTGAACACGATTGCCTGGACGCCCTTTGCGATCAGGCTCCGGATGTCGGCGAGCTGGCCCGCGGCGTCCGTGTTGCGGTGGATGACGGTGAGGTTGGACACCTGGCCGGAGGCAGCTGCCTGGGCCTTCGCGGTGCAGACCTGCTCCTCACGGAAGCCGTTGCCGACGCCGCCGCCGTTCGAGTATCCGATCTCGTACTTGGTGGCTGCCGAGGGGGCAGCTGCCGAGGGGGCGGCGTCCGAGGGAGCGGCGGCCGAGGGGGCCGTCGTCGGGCTGCCGCTCGAGCACGCGCCGACGATGGCCACGACTGTGGCCAGCGCGGCGATGCTGCGCGCGATTCCGGTTTGCTTCATGAACTGGACTCCTCCATGCGATGACCGACGACTCCGATGTCGGATTGCCGGCCTGAACGTGATCGCTCGTTTCCGTGGGATCGTCTCTTCGTCACCCACCTCCTGGCTGGTCGATCGCACGGGCGAGCCGTCGCGCGTGCTCTCGGTAGGCTTCCTCGAACAGGACCCTCGACCGCTCGGCGCCCACGGCGCTCCCGCGCGTGATCACCGGGGGCATTGCCCCCCGTTCCACGAGCAGCTCGGCGGTCCGGACCTTGATCGCGTTGACGATGGCGACCGCACCCACGGTGGACCCGGGCCCTATGGGGCTCTCGAGACCTCCAATGGTCACCATTGCGTCCGCATGCGGTGTGCACAGGTCGAGGACGAGGTCGGCCTCCTCGAGGAGCCGCGCGCCGGCGGCCGGCTCCGGCTCGGCCGACATCGACTGGGCGACGGAGGTCACCGCGATCACCCGCATCCCGCGCGCCTTCGCGCCGCGGGCCATCTCGACGGGGACCGCCGTGAGGCCGCTCGCAGAGAACACCATCATCACGTCGTGCGGTCCGAACCGGAAGTTGGACAGGATGACCTCGGCCAGGCCCGGAGTGCGCTCGATGAACATCGCCTGGCGCTGTCCGTTGGCGCCGACGACCTGGGTGTGGAACGTCATCGACAGCTCGACGATGGGGTTGAACCCCGGATAGGACCCGTACCGGGGGAACATCTCCTCCACGGGGATCCGCGAATGACCGGTGCCGAACAGGTGGACCAGGCCGTCGGCGGCGATCGCCTCGGCGCACCACTGGCTGGCCGTCTCGATGCCGTCGGCCTGGGTCTCGGCCACGCGCTGCAGGACCGCGGCCGCCTCGCGCAGCCAGGTCGCGGCGGCGGTCACGAGGGACCGCCCGGGCCGGACGCGAGGAGCGACTCGTCGACGGCGACCGGCTCCCATCGACCGCTGCGCATCGAGCGATAGGCGGCATCGAGGACGGCGTTGACGATGTAGCCGTCCCGGAACGTCTCGCGTGGTGCGGTCCCGTCGCGGAAGCTCTCGACCACATCGGCCATCATGAGGTCGTGGCCGTGGACGCGGACCTCATCCGGAACCGGGAACACCCAGCCGGTCTCCGCGTCGGCCTTCTCCACGAGGTAGCCGGCCGGTCGCTCCACGAAGGCCTTGAGCGAGCCGACGCTGATGTCGGTGATCAGTCGCCCCGCGTCGCCATAGGCCTCGAAGCGTCCCTCCAGCCCACCCTTGGACGACCAGGAGACGTCAATGGTCGCGGCCCGGCCGTCGGCGAAGCGCATGATCATCATGGCGTTGTCCTCGCCGCTGGTCCGCTCGCCGTGAACCAGCGTGGCGCCCCAGGCAAACACGTCGGCGACCGCGAGGTCCTTGCCGAACAGGAAACGCGCGTACTCGACGCCATGCGACGCCATGTCGAGCAGCGCTCCGCCACCGGCCAGCCCGGCGTCCCAGAAGTGCGCGGCATGAGGCCCGGAGTGGCCCTCACGGGCACGGACCGTGGTGAGCCGGCCAATGGAGCCCGCCTCGACCATGGCACGCATCCGCAGCAGGTCCGGGTTGAAGATCACGTTCTCGAGGTACGCGTTGAACACCCCTGCCTCACGCACGGCGCGCAGCATGTCCGACGCTTCGTCGGCGTTCCGCCCCAGCGGCTTCGTGCAGGCGACGCCCTTGCCGGCCGACGCGGCGGCCCGCACGGCGTCGAGGTGGAGGTGATTGGGCAGCGAGACCACCACGAGATCTACCTCGGGGTCGGCGCACATCTCCTCGATCGACGCGCACGGTCGACTCCCGAACTTGGCGGCGAACGCCTCTCGCCGGTCGGGGTCCGCATCGCAGTTGACGGCGACCCGTGCGTCCGGCACGTAACGCAGGCCCTGCGCGTGGAACTCGCCGATGAACCCGCAGCCGAGCATCCCCACGCCGACGGATCGCATCAGTAGGCGCCCGGCTCGCCGGTTGCGGACACGACCGGTGCCGCGCCGGCCTTGCGGGCGCGGAAGTCGAGGATGATCGTCTCGGTGGCCGTGGCCCCGATCCGCGTCACACCCAGCGCCATCACCGCCAGCAGCGCGTCCAGCGTCCGGACGCCCCCGGCAGCCTTGACCTGGATGTGGGGCGAGGTGTTCGCGCGCATGAGGCGCAGGTCGTCGTGCGTGGCGCCACCCGGCGCGAAGCCGGTGCTCGTCTTCACGAAGTCCGCCCCCGCCGCCTCGCTCAGCCGGCACGCGCGGATCTTCTCGGCGTCCGTCAGGTAGGCGTTCTCGAAGATCACCTTGACGATCGCGCCGGCTGCGTGAGCGACCTCGACCACGGCCCGGATGTCGGCCTCCACGGCGTCGTCGCGACCGGACTTGAGGGCGCCGATCTGGAGCACCATGTCCAGCTCCGTCGCTCCGTCGGCGAGTGCCAGCCGCGCCTCGTGGACCTTGGTCGAGGTCAGGTGGCTCCCGTGCGGGAACCCGATGGTGGCGCCGACGTGGACGTCCGTCCCCCGGAGCAGGCCGGCCGCACGGGCGATGTCGGCGGGCCGGCAGCAGACCGAGGCCACGTCATACGCAGCTGCCAGCCGGCAGCCTGCCTCGATGAACGCGTCGTCCAGCTCCGGCTTGAGCAGCGAGTGGTCGATCGTCTTGGCGATGTCGCGCTCGGTGAGATCCGTGATCGAGAGGGTCATGTCGCTCCGGGGTGGTCGTGTCGCCGGTCGTCCGCTCGGTGGCGTCCCACGGCTGGCGGCAGGCCGCCGGGCGTGGCGCCTCGGTCGAGGCCGGCCTGTGGATGGAGGCCCTTCGATAATCGATTACCGATAGTAGGAAAGGGCCAGGGTGGCGTCAAGGTCCGTGAGGACCTGGTTCAGTGCCCGGTTCGCGGGCGCGCGGCGGTCCGTCATCGGCAGTACGGGCGCAGCACGTCGCGGGCGATCAGGAAGCCCTGCTTGACCTTCTCGTCCGTGCCCTCGAACCGCCGGTCCTCGTGCTCGATGATGCAGTCGCCCTCGTAGCCCTGGCGGTACAGCTCGCTGAACACGACGCTCCAGTCGACCTCGCCGAGCCCCGGGATCCGCGGTACCTGCCAGCCGATGCCCATCGAGAACACGCCGCGCTCGTACAGGCCGTCGCGGTCGATCATCAGGTCCTTCGCCTGGTAGTGGAGGACGTGCGGTCCGAACTCCGTGAGGAACCGCCGCATGTCGATCATCTGGAGGACCAGGTGGGACGGGTCGAAGTTGAGCCCGATCGTGCCGCCCCACTGCTCCAGGATCCGGCGCCACATCCGGGGCGTCGTGGCGATGTTGTGCCCGCCCGGCCACTCGTCGTCGCTGAACAGCATCGGGCAGTTCTCGAGCGTGACCTTCACGCCCTGGTCACGGGCGAAGGCCACGATGTCCGGCCACACCCGGAGCGCCTCCTGCCAGTTCTCGTCCTGGTTCTTCGCCCCGTCGCCGCCCATGAACGTGTTGACCACCGGGACGCCCATCTTCCGGGCGGCGACCATCACGGCCTTGAGGTGATCGATGACCTGGGCGCGGTGGGCGAGATCCGGGTGCAGCGGGTTCGGGTAGTAGCCCAGGCCGGAGACGGTCAGGCCCCGTGCCGCGAGCTGGTCCACGAGCTCGGTGGCCTGGCCGTCGGACAGAGTGGCGACATCGATGTGGCTGGTCCCGGCATAACGCCGGGTCTCTCCGCCGGCGGCGGGCCAGCAGGCGATCTCCAGCACCTCGAAGCCCGATGCGGCGGCCCAGTCGGCCACCTCGAGCAGCGGGGTCTCGGGAAACGGGGCGGTCAGGAAGCCGAGCTTCATCGCGGCTGATCCTCCGGGCTGCGGGGGCTGGGATGGCTCACGGCGGGGTCATCTCGGTGCGGGCGACCTCGACCCAGCCGCCCGTGCGCGCGCTCTCGGCGACGGCGTCGCCCACGAGCATCTCGTCGTGGCCGTCCGCGAACGTGGCGTAGGCGGGTCGTTCGGTGGGATGGCCTGCGATCACGTCCTCGTAGATCGCGCTGAACAGGGCACCGAACGTATCGGCGAAGCCCTCCACGTGACCGCCGGGCAGCCGCGCGGCCGCCGCGCCGGCGGGGTTCATGAGGGCCGGGTTCCGGAGCAGCAGCTCGTTGGGCCGGTCGCGATGACCGATCCACAGCGAGTCCGGCCGCTCCGAATCCCACGCGACGGCGGAGGAGGAGCCGTCGATCTGGTACACGAGGCTGTTCTTGCGCCCCGGGCTGAGCTGGCTGATCGCGACGCTGCCGCGGGCGCCACCCTCGAAGCGCAGGAGGATCGTCGCGGCATCCTCGGTGTGGATCTCCACCGGGGTCGTCTCGGCTGCCCGCTCGGTCGAGAACGTCTGGACCGGTCCGGTGGGCTTCCGGCGGACCGGGATGAACGTCGTGAGGTCGGCCATCACCGCCGCCAGGCGACGTCCCGTCAGGAAGGACGTGAGGTCCAGCCAGTGCGAGCCGATGTCACCGACCGCGCGCAGGGCCCCGCCCCGGTCCGCCTCCAGGCGCCAGTTCCAGTCGGTGTCGTACAGCAGCCAGTCCTGGAAGTAGCGGCCGGTGACGAAGCGGACGTCTCCGATCCCTCCGTCGCGAACCAGCCCGGCGACGTGCTGGTTGAGGGGGTAGAAGCGGATGTTGAAGTTGACGGCGTTCACGAGGCCGCTCGCCGCCGCGAGGCGGACGAGCTCCGCCGAGTCGGCGGACGTCATCGCGAGCGGCTTCTCGCACACCACGTGGCGTCCGGCGGCAAGGATCTGCCGGGCCTGCTCGAAATGGAGCTCGTTGGGTGACGTGACGTGGACCACCTGGACGCGCTCGTCCGCAAGCACCTCGTCCAGGGTCGCGTACGCGTGCGGCAGGCCCATCTCGCCGGCGCGCCGGGTACCGAGCTCCGGGGACGACTCGAGCAGCCCGACCACGTTCACACCGATCCGGCGCAGCGCCTCGATGTGGACGGTGCCGATGAACCCGCTGCCGATGACGACGGTACCGATGTCGCTGCGTCGCGTCATGTGGGGCAGGCCAACCTCCGCGTTCCCGGCCAGGCGTCGCGGCGGGTGCTCCGCGCACCGGCCGGCCGGGCAATGTGTGCCAGAGCAGTCTAGACGGCTAGATGGCTCGTCGATCATCCGGGACGACGGGTCCGGTCGTCAGACCCGCGGATCCGCCGCGTGTGATCGCCTTTGGTATCCCTCCCCGTTCGCACGGCCGATCGTGCGTCCGGCGCCAGTTTGTCTGTCCATCATCGTACTTTGGCTTGTCAAGCGCCAAAGTGCTCTGGACGGTCGCCGGTGACGACGTATCATCCGGGCGTGGGATCCCGCACAACCGCCGCGTCCGCCCCGGACCCGACCCCGGCAGAGCCGGGCCCCGTCCCGGATGCGGCGCTCGATGCCCTCGTCACCGTCCTCGACGCGGTGCGCCTGGGGCACTCCCGGTCGCGCGGCGAGCTGGTCGCCAGGACCGGCCTCAGCCGCAATGTGGTCGCCCAGCGCGTCGGCGAGCTCCTCGATCGCGGGCTTGTGGTGGAGGGCGATCCCGGTCCCAGCACCGGCGGCCGTCCGCCGCGCCAGCTGACCTTTCGCGCCGATGCCGGCCACGTCCTGGTCGCCGATCTCGGTGCGACGAGCCTCGATGTCGCCGTCACCACGCTCGATGGTGCGATTCTGGGCTACCGCTCGGAGCCTGCCGACGTCGGTGCCGGTCCCGAGGCGGCCCTGGGCCGCGTCGACCAGCTGTTCGATCAGCTGCGGACCGCGACCCGGGATCTGCCGGGCAGCCTGTGGGGCATCGGGATCGGTGTCCCCGGCCCGGTCGAGTTCCGGACGGGGCGCCCCATCTCCCCGGCGATCATGCCGGGCTGGGATGGCTACCCCATCCGCCAGCGCTTCGCGGACCGGTTCGACGCATCGGTCTGGGTGGACAACGACGTCAACCTCCTCGCGCTCGGCGAGTCACGATCGGGCATCGCGTCGGGCTACGACAACGTCATCGTCCTCAAGATCGGCACGGGTATCGGTGCAGGGATCATCTCGGACGGCCGCCTGCATCGGGGCGCGCAGGGGTCCGCCGGCGACGTGGGCCACATCCAGGTGTCGGACGACCGGTCCGTGGTGTGCCGCTGTGGCAACACGGGCTGCCTGGAGGCACTGGCCGGCGGGGCCGCGATCGCACGCGACGGCGAGGCGGCGGCGCGCGACGGGCGCAGCCCGCGGCTGCTCGCAGCGCTGGAACATCGAGGATCCCTGACCGCCGAGGACGTGGCGGAGGCTGCGTCGCACGGGGACCCCGTCGCCGCCGAGCTGCTGCAGGCGGCCGGCAGGCGGATCGGGGCGATGCTCGCGAGCACCGTCAACTTCTTCAACCCGTCGCTCATCGTCATCGGCGGGGGCGTCGCCCTGAGCGGCGACGTGCTGCTGGCCTCGATCCGCGAGACCGTCTACCGGCGGTCGCTCCCGCTGGCGACGCGCGATCTGCTGATCCGGCGATCGTCGCTGGGCGGCATGGCCGGCGTGATCGGAGCCTCGTCGATGGTCGTGGACCTGCTGTTCTCGCGCGAGTCGCTGGCGCGCTGGGCCGGTGCCGGCGAACCGTCCGGCATGCCCGACGTGGTCCTGGCAACCGTCTGACCGCGACCCGGCGCGCGGGCCGGACGAGCGCCGCCTCGGCGGGCCGGACGAGCGCCGCCTCGCCGGACCGGACGAGCGCCCCGTCGCCGAGCCGGCTACGAGCCGGCCACGATCCGGTTGGTGAAGTCACCCGTGCCCGGGTCCTTGAGGATCAGGTTCTCGCGGCCGTCGGGCAGCAGCTCGCGCTTGATCACGACCTGTCCCTCGTACATCTCGGGCGTCGCCGTGATCCTGGGGGTCGAGCCACCTCGCCACTCGAACAGGTCGACGGGCTCCCAGGCGCCGCTCGCGGCGGACCGGTACGCGGCGTCCATGACCGCGTTGACCACGTACCCGTCGTAGAAGGTCTCGCGCGGGGCACCGTCGTCGTCGATCGCGTTGAACATGTCACTGAACATGTCCACGTAGCCGAGCTCCGACACCTCGTCGCCGACGGGGAACAGCCAGCCCGCGCCGGTCTCGGCCTTCTCGGCGACGTACCCGTGGCTGCCGCCTGCGGTGAACATCTCGTAGCCGGTGCGCAGGAAGTGGTTCAGCCAGATCGTGCCGTGGGTGCCGGCGACCTCGTCCCGCAGGTCCATGCCGCCACGGAACGTCCAGCTGACCTCGAACTGGCCGATCGCGCCGGACTCGAAGCGGATGAGCGCGATCGCGTTGTCCTCGTCCTCGATCGGGTGGACGAGGGTGTCGGTGTGGCACATGACCTCGACCGGCCGGTTCCCCTTGCCCACGAAGTTGCGGATGATCTCGATGCAGTGGCAGCCGAGGTCGATGATGGCGCCGCCGCCCGTCAGCCGGCCGTCCCAGAACCAGGCGCTGTGCGGACCCGGGTGCGCCTCGCGCGACCGGACCCAGGTCACGTCACCCAGCGCGCCCTGCTCCACCGAGGCGATCGCCTTCAGCGTCTTGGGCGTGTAGCACAGGTCCTCGAGGTAGCCGGCGAACACGCCGGCCCGCTCCACCGCCTCCA
Organism: uncultured Chloroflexia bacterium; assembly: GCA_963849495.1. Classification (GTDB taxonomy): domain Bacteria; phylum Chloroflexota; class Limnocylindria; order Limnocylindrales; family CSP1-4; genus CAIXZV01. The sequence continues at coordinate 319,629 of CAWKHN010000011.1, forward strand.
GCATCCGCTGCGCCTCGCCGGCGTTGCGCCCCAGCGGCTTGGTGCACAGGATCGCCTTGCCGGCCGCGGCGACCGCGGTGACCACCTGTTCGTGGAGATGGTTGGGCAGCGCCACCACCACGACGTCCGTCTCCGGGTGGCGGATCGCGGCGTCCATGTCGGTGGTGGACTCGGGAATGCCCCAGCGCTCGCCGAATGCCGTGCCGCGGCCCTCGCTGCGCGAGTAGACGACGCGAACGCGGTCCCGCCCGCGTTGACCGTGGAGCGTCATCGTGTAGAAGTCAGCGATGAGGCCTGTTCCCAGCATCGTGATCGCGTGCGTCTGCATCCCTGCGCGCTCCTCGTGACGCCCGTTGCGGGCCGTTGGTCGTGGAATGTGCCGATTCTAGGTTGCATCACGGGCCGGCGACGCCGCGATCCGCCCGAGCCGCGGGCGGTCCGCGAGATGGCGGAGCGGGTCTCGGTGGACGCGGACGGTCAGTGTGGCAGCGTGACCGAGAATTCCGTCCAGCCGTCGCGCGAGGTGACCCCGACCCGGCCGCCGGCCGATTCGACCAGCTGCCGGACGATGGCCAGCCCGACCCCGGCCCCGCCACGCCCGCGATCCCGCGACTTCTCGACGCGGTAGAACCGCTCCCAGACGCGCGGCAGGTCCGGCTCCGGGATCCCCGGCCCGCTGTTCGCGACGCGGATGTCGATGCCCCCGTTCAGCTCGCGCGCCGTGACCAGCACCTCCCCGCCCTCCGGCGTGTAGCGCACGGCGTTCTGCAGCAGGTTGGCGAGCACCTGGGTCAGCTCGTCCGGACGAACCCGGGCCTCGATGTGCGGAGCCACGTCGACCCGGAGCGCGATCGACCGGCGGGCCAGGGCCGGGCCGACGAGGTCCGCCGCATTGCGCACGATGGGGGCCACGTCCACGTCCCGGGCGATGCCCGGCCGCTCCTCGGCGCCGGCGAGGACGTCCAGCGACGACGCCAGCCGGGTGAGCCGGTCGACCTCCTCGCGCAGCGAGTCGAACATCGCCGGATCCGGCGGCAGCACGCCGTCCCGCAGCGCCTCGAGGTAGCCCTGCAGGTTGGTGAGCGGCGTTCGCAGCTCATGGGAGGCGTTGATGATGAACTCCCGGCGGATGGCCTCCTGCTCGGCCAGGCGGGCCGCCATCGTGTTGTAGGAGGCCGCGAGATCCCGGAGCTCCGCGGGTCCTTCCTCCGGCACCCGGGCGGAGAGATCGCCATCGGCGATCCGGGAGGCAGCCGCCGCGAGGCGCTCGATCGGTCGCGCCAGGCGTCGCGCCAGCACCACGGCCAGGGCGACGGCCACGACCGCCGCGACGGCAGCCGCGATCCCGAACACGAGCGTCACGCTCTCGTCGAACATCGCATGAGCGTGGTCCGCGCTGTCGCCCGCCGCCATCATCAGTGCCGCGAACGACGCCGCCCCGACGCGCAGGACGCCGACGGCGACGATCGCCAAGGTCACCGCTGCCACGGCCAGGGCCGCCACGAGGAAGCGCGCCGAGATCCCGTCCCGCGGTCCGGTCATCGTCCGGGGCTCCGTCTCTCGACCGGTGACATCGCCCGGTAGCCGACGCCCCGCACGGTCGCGACGTAGCGCGGCTCGGCCGGATCGTCGCCCAGCTTCTCGCGGAGACGCTTCACGTACTGGTCGATCGCCCGATCGGTGACGTCACCTTCGCCCGCTCCGTGGATCGCGTCGAGCAGCTGGTCCCGCGTGAGGACCCGTCCATCCGCCTCGAGCAGCGCGCCCAGCAGGCGAAGCTCGAGCGCACTCAGGGCGACGATCTCGCCGCCGACGGTCACGCGGTGCCGCCCCGCGTCGAGCTCGAGATCCCCCAGGGTGAACGACGCCGCTCCGCCGGCACCCGGCCCTGCCCGCTCCACGCGCCGCAGGATCGAGCGCACGCGGACGACCAGCTCGGCCGGCGAGAACGGCTTCGGAAGGTAGTCGTCCGCACCCTCGCTGAGGCCCAGGATCCGGTCGCCCACGGCGCCGCGTGCCGACAGCACCAGGATCGGCACGTCGCCCAGCTCCCGCGCGCGCCGGATGACGGTCAGGCCGTCGATCTCCGGGATCATCAGGTCCAGCACGACCAGCCGCGGTGATCGCTCCTCGATGGCTCGCAGCGCGGCGCGGCCGTCGGTCGCGGTCACCACCGGGTAGCGCTCCCGCTCGAGGTAGGTGCGAACGAGGGCGACGATCTTGGGATCATCGTCGACCACGAGGATGGGGGCGGCATCGGCTGCGGGCATGAACCAGATCATCGCCCCGCGAAGCCTGCCGGGCAACGGTGACGCCAGCGTGACGCCCCGGCCCGCACCGGTGCCGTCTCGCGTCAGGCCGGCGGCGCGCCGCTCCAGGTCTCCTCGGCACGGCCCGGCACGTCGTGCAGCGGGTTCGACTTCCCGATCCGCTCACGGTTCACGAGCAGCACGTCCCGGTGGACCTCGGGGGCGTCGTGGCCCATCCGGAGCAACGCGTCGGTGACCGGCACGAACTTCGACCAGCGGTACAGCGCCGCGAGCGGCTGGCTGTTCGGTGACCGGTGCAGGTTCCCGGTCACCACGAACGGTCCGACCTCGAGCTCGACCCGCTCCTCGACGGTGCGCATCCGTCGGGTCGGGTCACCGCGGCGACCCTGTACCTCGATGACGTGCAGATCGTGGCGCTCGACCTCCAGCTCCTCGACCTGGACCTGGTGGCCGTCGTCGAGCGCCTCGAGGGTCGCCGTCCGGAACGTGAGCACCTCTCGCTCGTTGACCTCGTCGCTGAGGCGCCCGTCACCCAGCTCCACATCGCCGCGCAGAACACAGTCCTCGGCGTAGGCGATCAGCGGCTCGTGCACGTTTCCTCCTGGAGCCGCCGGACAACACCCCGGTCGGGCGGCCCCGGGGCGAGCATACGCCGGTGACGAGCGGTGGGGAAGGGGGCGGTCAGGTGTGGTCGGTCAGGGGAGGGCCGCGGCGGCCTGCGCCGCGACGGTGGCGTCCGCCGTCTCGATGATGATCACCATGTCGTTCTCGGCGAGCAGGTAATCCATCACCCCACCGTCTCCGTAATCGACCCGGGTGAAGGTGTGGCCGGCCATCGTGACCGAGTCCGTCGTGACGCCGGCGCCGCTCGCGGCCAGCCAGGAGTTGAGCACCAGTGACTTCACCGCGTTCAGATCCATGCCCGTGACGCTGACCGCGAGAAGCGACAGGTCCGACGTGTTCGTCGCGTCGTACGCCTGTGCGACGAGCAGGTCGCTGGCGGTCTTGCCCGAGGCCCGCAGCGCGGCGACGATCGCCCGGCTGCCCTGGTCGGTGCCGAGGATCGAGGCTCCCACGGCGCTGTCGACGGTGAGCTGCACGCTGCCCACCTGCCTGGGGAGCGCAGCCTCCAGCAGCGGGGCCGCCGCGGTGGACGCGGAGGGCGCCACGCTCTCGGCCGGGCTCGCGGTGGCCGGGGACGGGTTGCCGCTGCCGGCGTCGAGGGTGCCGACCGGGGCGTTGCCGCCCGTACCACCCATCGAGAGGTCGAACGCCGATGCCACGGCGTTGACCTCGTCGCTGGTCGCGTCACCCGACGCCGCGAGGTAGACGACGACGTCGCCGTGACGGAACTGGAGGAACGACGCGCCGGAAGCGTCAGCGGACACGAAGCCCTGGTCGCCGAGGTCGGTGCGCTGGGTGACGGTCTGACCCGCGGCCGTCGCGGCGGCGGCGGATCGCGTCACGGATTCGGCCGCACCCTGCGGATAGCAGGTGACGGTCGCGTACAGGACGGCGCGGTTCGTGGTCGTGTCCGCCGGTGCGGGACCGAGAAGGGTCATCGTCTCCCGCCCGACGTCGTACTGGGTGGCGCTGATCGACCAGCCGGCGGGGAGCTGCGCCGCAGCCGGCGTGACGTCCCAGGCGGCCGTCTGACAGCTGGTTTCGGACGGGACCAGGAACCGCCAGGCCGTGAACGCGGCCAGCGCGATCCCGATCACGAGCGCGGCCAGGGCGATCCGGCGGGTGCTGCGCAGGCCGCGCGCGAGCAGCGCCCGCTCATCACTCGGGCGCAGGCGGGACTCGCGGCCGGGCTCGCCGCGCAGGGTGCTGGGCGTTGTCATCGCGACAAGGATGCCCTGTCGAGGTGAGAGTTGTCTGAGTCACGTCGCGAACGGCGCGTGGCGGACCAGTCGGAGCGCGCCCGCATTCCGCTGGGTGCCGTCATGCCGTCGCGTGGCGCCATCTCGTCGCGCGGACGCCCGGTTCAGCGTGCCCGCATCCGGTTGTTCCGCGGGTTGTGCTCGAGATCCGCCAGCTCGAGGGCCTCGAGCAGCGGCGGCAGGTACACGCCGAACCGTCCGCGGAGCCCCTTCTTCAGGCCGTACCATCCCTCGACCGGGTTGCCATCCGATCGGCCCCAGGCCTCGACGGTCCCATCGGCGGCCGGCTTCTGCTCATCGGCTCCGCCGAGCGGCACCCAGTCGCCCTGGGTCCGCAGCCAGGCATGGAGATCCTCGACCGCGCGCAGGTGGTAGCGCAGCTGCGTGCCGCCGACCTGGCACACGAGCGCCGGTGGATCTGCCGCGTCGTCGCGCCACATCGCGTAGTGCGAGCCGCCGTTCGCCGTGGTCAGCTGCCACGGATCCTCACGGGTGCCGGTTCCGGTTGCCATCGTCAATCTCCCTCCTGGAGCAGGGCGCCGTTGCGCGCTTCGCGCCCAGCCTACGCGGGCCGAACAGACCCCGGGACCGGGACGTCCGGACGAGACGTGGCGGGGCCCCGGCCGGTACCCTCGAACGAGCGCCGGACCCGTTCACCCGGCCGCGGAGGCCCACATGCCGATGACCCCGCGCGAGCGCGTGCTCGCGACCCTCGCCCACGAGCAGCCTGATCGAGTCCCGATCGTGCTCGGGCCCAGCAATGCGACCGGCATCAAGATGTCGACGTACCGGGGCATCAAGGCGCTCGCCGGGATCGAGGCGCCGGACCGCTACCTCTACGACTGGCCGGAGCTCGGCACGGCCCTCCCTGATGAGGCCACATACGAGCGGCTCCACGCCGACGTGCGCGGGGTCCTCGACCGCTTCCCCGCCGCCACACGTGCCCGCAACGCCGCGCGGGAGCCCCACTCACCGTTCATCGACGACTGGGGCAGCGGCCAGCTGGAGAGCGAGCCCGGCACATGGTTCCCGGGCATCCATCCGATGGCGGAGGCCACCACGCTCGAGGAGATCGAGGCCTACCCGTGGCCGGACGTGACTGACCCGACCCGGTTCGAGGGGGTGCGTGCCGAAGCGCAGCGACTGCGGGACGAGGGCCGGTTCGCCACCCTCGCGACGCCCTGGCTGCTGTTCCCGCTCGAGCGTGCGTTCGCGATGCAGGGAACGGACGGCTTCCTTCTCAACCTCGCAGCGGAGCCGGACTTCGCCGAGGCGCTGCTGTGGAAGATCCAGGGCGTGTGCACGGGGATCATGGACGGGTTCCTGCGGGAATGCGGCGACCTGATCGACATGATCAAGATCGGAGACGACCTGGGCTCGCAGATCGGGCTGTTGATGTCGCCGGCGATGTACCGCCGGATCCTCAAGCCGATCCACGCGGATTACATCGCACACATCCGGGAACGGACCGATGCGAAGGTGTTCTTCCACACCGACGGCGACGTGTACGACCTGCTCGACGATTTCGCCGAGATGGGGGTGGACATCCTCAACCCCGTCCAGGCCTCGGCCGGCGGCATGTCCGACTTCGGCGGCCTGAAACGCCGGTTCGGTGACCGGCTGGTGTTCTGCGGCGGCATGGACACGCACCGCGTGCTGCCGGGCGGAACACCGGACGAGGTGCGGGCAGAGGTCCGGCGCGTGATCTCGCTGCTCGGGCCCGGCGGCGGGTTCATGCTGGGCGCCGTGCACACCGTGATGGGCGACGTGCCGCCGGAGAACGTCCTCGCGATGGTCGATGCCGTCGAGGCGTACGGCCGCTATCCACTTGCCGGCTGAGGAGGCGTCCACATGGTTGACCTGGCAGCGCTGGCGGCGGCCGTCGAGGCCGGCGACCGCACCACCGCGACGGCGGTCACGACCGATGCGCTTGCGGCGGGGGTCGAGGCACGCGCGATCCTTGACGCGATGACCGGTGCCATGGAGGTCGTCGGCGGGCGCTTCCAGCGAAACGAGATCTACGTGCCGGAGATGCTCATCGCCGCGCGGGCGATGAAGGAGGCGATGGCGATCCTCGAGCCCGTGCTCGTGGGCCAGGGGATCCGCCCGGAGCACCGCGCGGTCGTGGGCACGATCCGGGGCGATCTCCACGACATCGGCAAGAACCTGGTGGCGATGATGTGGAAGGGCGCCAACATCGAGGTGATCGACCTGGGCACCAACGTTGCGCCCGAGACGTTCGTCGCCGCCGCCCGCGAGCACGATGCGGCCCTCGTGGGCGTCTCGGCCCTGCTGACCACGACGATGACCGGCATGCGCGACGTGGTCACCGCCTTTCACGATGCGGGCATGACCGGGGTGAAGATCCTCGTCGGCGGCGCACCCGTCACCGCAGAGTGGGCGGCCGAGATCGGCGCGGATGGGTACGCGCCCGATGCCGCGACGGCGGCGGACGTGGCGAAGCGGATGCTCGCCGGCTGACGAGCCAGGGGCCGGCAGCGTGCGACGGCCCCCGGCGCCCCGGCTACCCCTGCCGTCGGACGTCCACGCTGAAGTCCAGGTGCGCACGGAGCATCGTCAGTGCCTCGGCCCAGGTCCGGATCGCCGTCGCCCAGGCCTCGAGGCCTTCTGCGCTGTCGATCGGAAAGGGTCCGTCGTCCAGCTCGACCCGGGTCCCGTAGCCGACCGACCGCACCGTGACCCGGACGGTGGTGACCACGCGATCACCGGACGTCCATGGCCGACGGAAGATGAAGGTGTCGCTGGGATGCACCTCGATGACGTCCCACCACACCCGGGTGCCCGACCACAGGAGCTCGCTGCGGGTCCCGGCCCCGAGACCGCCCTCGATCCGGTCCGGCAGCCAGCGCGCAAGCTCCTCCGGATCGGACCAGGCCCGGAAGACGCGCTCCGCCGAGGCGTCCAGGCGCTGCTCCATCCGCACCCGGCGCGTTGCGCCCATCGCCATCATCGTGTCGGGTTCACCGGTGTTCATCGTCACGTCCGTGCTCCTCGTCGCGCGGCTCTGGCGCGGATGTGCTGACACGATCGATCCTGCGAGCCGATTGAGCAAGAGGCCATCGTCGCGTCCGGTCGGGAATCGTCGCCACGCGCGGACGGCGACGCCGGCGCGCTAGCATCCGACCCATGCGGACGGACCGGGACTGATGCGGCTCCATGCAATCGCGTGCGACATCATGGCGCGCCCCATGTACCTGTGCGCGGCCCGGTCACCGCACGTCGTGGACGTCACCCTGTTCGGGCGGGGCCTGCACGATGACCCGCCGGACCTCCGTGGGAGGCTCCAGGCGACCATCGATGCCTCGCCGCCCGGGTACGACGCGGTCGTCCTGGGGTACGGCCTGTGCGGCGGGGCAACGGCGGGCATCGAGGCACGAGGCGTGCCGGTGGTCCTTCCCTTGGCCCACGACTGCATCACGCTGTTCCTCGGCGCCCGGGAGCGATACGAGGCCGAGACCCGGGATCGCGCGCCGACCTACTGGTACGTCGCCGACCAGCTGGAGCGCGCCGACGGGTCCCGGATGGGTCCGGCCGGGAGCGGGTTCGCCAGCGATACGGAGGCCGAGCTGGAGGCACTGCGGGCGACCTACGTCGAGAAGTACGGCGAGGACAACGCCGACTACCTGATGGAGGTGATGGGGGCCTGGCGCAGCCGCTACGACCGGGCCGCGTTCGTGACGATGGGGGTCGGCCAGGAGGCGGGAGCGGCCGCGATCGCCCGGGAGCAGGCCGATCGGCGGGGATGGGCGTTCGAGACCGTCGAGGGCAGCCTGATCCTCATCCGGCGCCTCCTCGACGGCGACTGGAGCCGGGACATGCTGGTCCTGCGACCGGGCGAACGTCTCGCGATGAGCTACGACGACGGCGTCGTGAAGGCGGTCCCGGCTCGCTGAGGTCAGCTCCCCGAGCCGGCGGGACCGCCCAGCCGCCCGCCCCGGAACGCGGACACGTACTCGCCACCGAACGGATCCCTGCCCAGGAGCAGGTCCGCCGCCAGGCGGTACGGCTCGCTGTCGCGATCCGCGGCGAACACCTGGGCCAGGTCGGACGCCACCGGGTCGATGATCCCGCCGTCGATCCCCGCCTCGGCCGCGAGGTCGATGAACACGGCGTTGAGCAGGCGTCGCTCCGGAAGGCCGAACGAGACGTTGGACAGGCCGCCGGTCAGGTGGATCGTATCGCCGTACTCCTCGCGGAGCCGGCGTGCAGCCTCGAGAACGTGACCCGGCGCATCGGGCTCGACGGCCACCGGGAGCACCAGTGGGTCCACGTACAGGTGGCCGGGCGGGATCCCGCGCGCGACGGCCTCCTCGATGAGCGCGACCGCGTTGGCGATCCGCTCCTCGGCGTTCGCCGGCATCCCCGACCGGCCGGCCGCCGCGACCACGACCGCGCACGCAGAGGCCGCCGCGAGATCCAGGACCTCGGGCCGTTCCAGCGATGCGGAGTTGATCAGCAAGCGGCCCGCGGGCTGCGTCGAGGCGCCGACACCGGCCGCCAGCACGTTGACGTCGGAGGAGTCGATCGAGACGGGCACCCCTGCCGATGCCTCGACCACGCCGACCAGCCAGGCCATGGCCCGGGTGCGGGTCTCGGACTCCGGCGCGACCTCGTCGGCATTGAGGTCCAGCCAGTCGGCACCGGCTGCCTCCTGCCTGGCGGCCATCGCCCGGACGTAGCTCGCGGCGAGGCCGGCGGTTGAACCTCCGTCCAGACCCCAGCGGACGGCGCTCGCGACGTGCTTGATCCGGCCGCCCGCAAAGTCCCGCGCGGCTGCCACGTCCGGGTGGACGGGCAGGATCTGCGACACACCGTCGCGGTCGATGAACGCGACCCCGGGCGTGCCGCCCGGGAGCTCCGCCGCGTGGCGTCCGGTCCGCTTCAGGACGCGGGTCGCATGGATGTTCTCGCCGACGACGAGGAACGGGGAGCCGGCACGATCGAGCCTCACGGGCGGGGTCCTTTCTCAGGGGTCGGCGTCGATTCCGACGCAGCTGCCGCGGCCCTCCCGAAGTGGTCGCGGCCGAGGAACGTGTTGGCCCAGGCGCTGGTCCGCCGCAGGGTGTTGTCCTGGACCACGGGCTCGCGCTCGAGCATGGCGTGCTCCTCGCCGTAGGGCTTGAGCCGGACGTAGGCGTCGGCCCACACGCACGTGTGGCCGGGCACCTCGCACATCCCGTCGCGAGCCCCGCCGCACGGTCCATTGCGCTGGTTCTTCTGGCAGTGGGACTCGGGGCACAGGTAGGCGATGTCGGGCAGCGAGCAGTCGCCACAGTCGCGGCAGTCGAACAGCGGCACCTTGACCGCCTGCTCCAGGATGTGGAGCGGTTTGTCCACGTGGAAGGCTTCGATCTTCTCGTAGATGCCGGACCAGGCACGGAAGCCGGGCGACCCCGGCTCGAACACGCGCCCGTGCAGCGCGCGGTTGACCTTGTAGAACGGGTCCACCCGCCGGCGAGCCGCGACGCGGGCCTCGGGCGTCAGGGTCCGGGCCCAGATCGGGTTCAGCTCGTCCGTGGACAGGCCGTCGGAGTCGGTCCGGAACGGCTGGAACGCGCCCGCCAGGCCGAAGGACACATCCTTCACGAGCGGGCGCCAGTCGTCCGCCGGATGGGCATCGGCCACCTCCAGGACCCGGGCGATCTCGGCCGCGTCGCGGTGCCCGGACACGTAGATGCCCCGCATGCCGAGCCCGCGCGACACCACCAGCTGCTTCGCAGCAAGCTCGAGGAAGAATGCGCGGCCCTTGTCCGGGCCTGCGGCCTCGCGCTCCACGAGCGTGAGCAGCTCGTCGGTGACGACGCAGCCGGGGACCTTGTTCGCGTGGAACGCCCGGGCCACCCCCGCCGACAGGATGTAGGCGTTGCCCACGACCGGCATGTCGATCCCCTCGCGGGCCATCCAGCGCAGCAGCATCGCCTGGCGCCGCGCGTCATAGCCCACCTGGGTGATCGCGTAGTCGGCGCCCGACCGGCGCTTGAGCGCGAGCTTGAGCAACTGGGGGACCAGGTCGCGCTCGAGGCGCTTGAACGGGTCGATCGCGCAGCCCAGGAAGAAGCAGTGCTGCTCCGGGTCGGGGCTCCCGTCGGCGGCGGCGCGGGCGACGGCGCCTGTGCCGAGCTCGCGGAGCATCGCCAGCAGGACCACCGAATCGACGTCGAACACCGGTTTCGGCAACCCCTCGTAGCCGTCCACCGGGTAGTCGCCGGAGATAGCGAGCACGGTCGTGAGGCCGCGCGAGATCAGCTCCCAGCCGAGGCTCTGGATGCCGTTGCGGTTCCGATCGCGGGTGGCGACGTGGACGATCACGTCGTGCCCGAGCGCGCGGAGCGCCTCGCCCGGCGCATCGGGCGACAGGCGTGCGTGCCCGCCGGCGTTGTCGGTCACGCTCAGGGCCGTGATCCGCGGGTTGCCCGACAGGTCCGCGGCCATGCGCAGCGGTCGCTGGCCACGCGCATCGGTCAGCTCGCCCGCCCATGGCACCAGCTCCACCACGGTCGCGAACCCGGCGGGGTCGGCGAGCACGCGGCGCAGGGCTCCGGACCCGGTCGTGGCGGTGGCGGCTGCGGTGTCGGGGCGATGGCTGGCGGGCATGGGTCTCCTCAGGCGGCGATCGGCTCGAACAGGCAGCCGTCGGTGAACAGGTCGAAGAAGTCGGGCTCGGATTCGAGCTCCACGTGCTCGATGCGGCGGACGAGCGTCTCGAGCGCAGCGCGGCGGCGGCGCGACAGCAGCAGCGCGCGCGCGCCGGCGATCGACGCGTTCCCGGCCCGGGTCACCCGGTCGGCCGCGACGGGCACCAGCAGGCCGATCTCGACCGCCGAGCCGACGTCCAGCGCATTCGCGAAGCCGCCGGCAAGGTAGACGTGGTCCAGGTCTGCCGGGCCAAGGCCGAGCCGCCGCAGGAGGACTCGCTGGCCGACCGCCGTCGCCGCCTTCGCCACGGCGAGGTGACCGACGTCCGCACGCGACAGTGTGATCCGACCGTCCGGCACCACCGTCACCTCCGTCGCCCGATCCGCGAAGCCGCCCCGCGTGGTCATCCATGCCGCGCGCCGCAGCTCCGAGAGCAGGTCCACGAGCCCGGAGCCGCAGATGCCCTCCGGTGTCCCTCCCCCGATCGTCCGGACATCGAACCGGCCCTGGAAGAGCCGAACGGCCTCGATCGCCCCCTGCGCGCCGGGCATGCCGCACCGGACGCCGCCGCCCTCGAACGCCGGGCCGGCCGGGCTGGATGCCGCGAGGATCCGCCGGCCGTCCGACGCGATGACCTCGGTGTTGGTGCCGATGTCCACCAGCAGGAACGAGCCGCCCCGCTCGACCGCATCGACGGCGACCAGGTCGGCGGCCGCATCGGCACCGACGTGGCTCGCGATCAGCGGCCCACCCACGACGCGCGCCTGCGGGTGGGCGAGGAACCCCAGCTCGTGCGCGCGCCTCGTCAGCGTGGTCGTGGCGGCACGCCCGTCGCGCATCGCCGTCTCGGTCACCGAGCGATACGGCAGGCGTCCGATCGGTCTCACGTCCAGGGACAGGAACAGGTCCCGCATCGTCGGGTTGCCGACCGCGTACACCTCGACCACCCGCCGCCGGTCGACGCCGAGCGCCAGGTAGAGCCGGCGCAGCTCGTGGTTGATCGCCCGGCGGAGCGCCTGGCGCAGCTCGCCGGGAACATCAGTGTCGTACGAGATCCGGGTCATCACGTCGCTGCCGCCGAACCGCTGCGGGTTCTCGAACGCGGCCACCGCGAGGATCGTCCCGTGGACGAGGTCGACGAGCTCCATCACCACCGTGGTCGTCCCGATGTCCAGGGCGACCCCCAGCGGAGAGCCGGCGGATGCCCCGAGATCCGTCCCGTCGTCCGCGATCATGCGGCCACCGGCCTCGGCGACGACCGGGTCCACGTCGGGCGTCCCGCTGTCCGGCGCCAGCTGGATCCGCAGGCGGCGGCGCAGAACGACGAACTCGAGGTCCTGCTCGGCCCGCTCGACCCGCGCCTGGCAGGCGAGGCGGAACCCGGGCGCCAGGAAGGACTCCGCCGCCGTGGGCGGAGACAGCTGATCGCCGCCCGCACGGACCTCGATGACGCACTCGTGGCAGCGTCCGGTCCGCCGGCACGAGGCCGGGACCACGACCGACAGCTCGTCGGCATCGTCGAACAGGAGGCTGCCGGGGACGAGCGGTCGACGCTCGGACCCGTGAACGACATCGGGCATCGGTTTGAGTCTCGCGGGGCCAAGGTCGGTACCGGATGGTCCGTCGGACCCTTCCCGGGGGACCTTCCGCCCTATCGCGGCCGTGCCCCCACGCGGGACGCTGATGGCCACCGATACGTCCGGGAGGCGTCTTGCCTGCGTGCACTCCATTTTCCACGGCGGTTCGCTCGCCGCGCTACGACCGGTTGACCCCGGCCGACTGCGCGCGCGTCCACGACGCGAGCGTCGAGATCCTGGAGCGGACCGGCGTCCTGCTGCACGATGCCGAGGCGGTGGAGCGGCTGCACGGCGCCGGGGCGCGGGTCGGGGACGACGGGCGGGTCTTCGTGCCCGGCTCGCTCGTCGAGTGGGCGCTCTCGGTCGCGCCGCGGTCGGTCACGCTCCACGACCGGTCCGGCCGGCCGGCGCTGGCGGTCGAGGGCGACAACGTCTTCTTCGGGCCGGGATCGGACTGCCTCAACGTGCTCGACCATCGCACCGGGGAGCGGCGGCCGGCCCGCCTGGCGGACGTCCACGACGGCCTGACCCTCGTCGACGCGCTCCCGAACATGGACTTCGGGATGTCGATGTTCCTGCCGTCGGACGTGGACCCGGCGCTCGCCGATCGGCACCAGATGGCGGTGATGCTCGAACGCACGACCAAGCCGCTGGTCGTCGTGACCTACGACGTGGACGCGATGCTCGATGCGATCGCGATGGCGGAGGCCGTCGCCGGTGGCGTCGAGGCGCTGCGTGAGCGGCCGACGATCGCCCTGTACATCAACGTCACCCGCGGCCTCGTCCACAACGGCGACTCGCTGCGCAAGCTGCTGATCCTCGCGGAGCGCGGGCTGCCCGCCCTGTGGATCCCCGTGACCTCGAGCTCCACGACGGGCCCGGTCACGGTGGCGGGCAACATCGCGCTCAACAACGCCGGGGTGCTGGTCGGCATCGTCCTCGCGCAGCTCGTGCGTGCCGGAGCACCCGTGATCGTGCCCGGGTTCGGCGGCGATGCGCTCGACCTCCGGACCATGGTGGATCCATACGCGGGACCGGATCACCGGGGCACCGTCCCGTCCCTGGCCCATCACTACGGGCTGCCGATGTTCAGCCTCGCCGGCGGCAGCGACTCGAAGGCCGTGGACCAGCAGGCGGCAGCGGAGGCATCGCTCACCCTGCTCGGCGATGCGCTGGCGGGCGGCCACCTCCTCCACGACAGCGGATACCTGGAGTCCGGCCTGACGGGCTCGCTCGCGCAGCTGGTGATCTGCGACGAGATCGCGTCCTGGATCCGGGCGGCGATCGCTCCCGTGGAGATCAGCGACGAGACGCTCGCGCTGGACCTGATCGACGAGCTCGGTCCCGGCGGCTCGTTCCTCGAGGCCGACCACACGCTCGCCCACTACCGCGAGCGGTGGTACCCGGCTCTCATCGATCGGGCGAGCTACTCGGCGTGGACGGCGCGTGGCAGCCGGACGCTCGGCGAACGGGCGGGCGCCCGGGTCGACGAGCTGCTGGCCTCCCACGAGCCGCCGCCACTCCCCGAGGCGGCGACCCGGGCCATCGCCGCGATCCTCGACCGGGCGTCCGCGATCCCGCGGGCCGCTCCCCTTCCCTGAGCAGGGTCCCTGAACCGACAACCACCCACGACATCTCACCGAGCGGAGGAACACACCATGACGGACGACCTGTTCACGGCGATGCGCCAGGCGATCATCGACGGCGACGCGGCACGTGCAACCGCGCTGGCGGAGCAGTCCCTGGCGGCGGACGTCGCGCCGCTGGACGCGATCGAACAGGGGTTCGTCCCCGGCCTGTCGCACGTCGGCGAGCAGTTCGGCGCGGGGGAGCTGTTCCTCCCCGACATGATGCTCGCCGCCCGGGCGATGCAGAAGGCGGTCGCCGTCCTGGAGCCGGAGATGCAGCGCCGGGCCACCGTGCGCCGCGTCGTCGGGCGGGTCGTCATCGGCACGGTGAAGGGCGACATCCACGAGATCGGCAAGAACCTGGTGGGGATGATGCTGTCCACCAGCGGGTTCGAGGTCCACGACCTGGGCGTGGACGTGGCCCCGGACCGGTTCGTCGAGGCGGCGCGCGAGCACCATGCGGACCTGGTGGGCGTGTCGGCGCTGCTGACGACCACGATGGCCGGCCAGCGGACCGTGGTCGAGGCGCTCGACGCGGCGGGCCTGCGGCCGAAGGTCAAGGTCATCGTCGGCGGGGCGCCGGCGAGCGCGACCTGGGCATCGGAGATCGGCGCCGACGGCTACAGCGAGGATGCGATCGGGGCGGTCGCGCTGGCACGGAAGCTGCTGGGTGCGGCTGAGGCAACCCCGGAGGCGGCGCCGGTCTGAGAGCCGGCTCGCGCAGGATCGACCACGACCGCACGCAGGATTGACAGCCGGGCGCACCAGCGCCCGGCCGGAGGCAACCGATGACCACGACACAGCACACCGCCGGGCACGGGACTCGCCCGCGGCTCGAGATCCTCTCCCCGGCGGCGATCCGCCGGATCCACGAAGCCACCCTCGAGGTGATCGAGACCGTGGGTGTGCGCTTCCCGTCCGAGCGCGCCCTCGACCTGTGGGCCGCGCACGGCGCGACGGTGGATCGCGAGACCTCCATCGTCCGGGTCCCCGGGCACGTCATCGACGCGGCGCTGCGGACCGCGCCTCCGGTGTACACGCTGGCGGCCCGGGACCCCGCCCGGGACCTGCCGCTCGACGGCGAGCACGTCCACCTCGGCACCGACGGCTGCGGGATCGAGGTGCTGGACGCATGGACCGGCGAGCACCGGCGGTCCTCGCTGCGGGACGTCGAGGACATCGCGCGCGTCGCGGACGCGCTGGATGCGATCGCGTTCCACTGGGTTGCGGTGTCGGCGCAGGACCGGCCGCCGGAGACGCGGGCGCTGGAGGAGCTTGCGGCCGTCTGGCGCAACTCGACGAAGCACGTGCAGAGCGAGAGCATCGTGACCCCGGGCGAGACCGCTGCCGCGATCGAGATGGCAGCCGCGATCGCCGGCGGGCGCGCCGCACTCCGCGCGCGGCCCGTGCTGAGCCTGATGCAGTGCACGATCAGCCCCCTCGCCCAGGACGGCGGCGCGGTGGAGTCGGCCCTGGTCGCGGCCGAGGCCGGCATCCCGGTCGGGTTCATGACCATGGTCTCGTGCGCGTTCAGCGGACCCGCCACCCTGGCCGGATCGCTGGTCGTGGGCAACGCGGAGGTGATCTCGGCGCTGGCCCTGATGCAGCTCGCGTTCCCCGGCTCGCCCGTGTACTACGCGGCAGCCCAGACGGCGATGGACCTTCGGTCCGGCGCGTACACCGGCGGCGGGCCCGAGGACTTCCTGTTCGGAGCGGCGACCAACGAGCTGGCGGACTTCTACAACGTCCCGCTGTCGATGGGCGCCTACGCGACCGGCGCCAAGCGCCCGGACTGGCAGGCGGGCGTGGAGAACTCGCTGTCGGCGTTCATGGCCTCGATCGTCGGCTCCGACATGCTGCTCGGGGCGGGGCTGCTGCACGGCAGCCGGATCTGGTCCTACGAGCAGCTCATCCTCGACACCGAGATCGACGGCATCGTCCGGGCCACCCTGCGCGGGATCCCGGTCTCCGACGCAACGCTCGCCCTCGAGGTCATCCGCGAGGTCGGGCCCGGCGGGGACTACCTCACCGCCGAGCACACCCGCTCGACCATGCGCGGCCTGTGGCAGGCGCGCTACCTCGATCGTCGTCCGTACGGCCAGTGGGAGGAGGACCCGGACGCGCTCCATCGGGCGGCGCTGGAACGGGCCCGGACGCTGCTGCGGGACCACCGCCCGGTGGCGCTGGACCCGGCCCTCGATGCGGAGCTCACCCGGGTCATCGCGAGCCACGCTCGCTCCGGCGCCTCTCTCGCCGGCGTCGGCTGAGGCATCGCCGGCGCCCGTCCCGTCCCCCATCGCCCGTCCCGCGCCCCACCCGGAGGTTCTGCCATGCGGCCCCGCTTCGAGCTCCTCGACCCCGACCTGATCGCGCGCGTCCTCGACGAGGCGCTCCAGCTGCTGCGCGAGCCCGGCATCAAGGTCGAGGAACCCGAGGCGACCGCGCTGCTCGTCTCGGGCGGCGCCGAGGCCGACGGCGGGCGGGTGCGAATCCCCGAGGCGATGGTCCGCCGCGCCCTCGACAGCGCCCCGCGGTCGTTCGACCTGTTCGACCGGTCCGGCCGCCCCGCCGTCAGGTACGGGCAGGGCATCGTCCACTTCGATCCGGGGTCGTCCGGCGTCGCCGTTCTCGATCCGGAGACCCTCGACACGCGGCAGTCGCAGGCGGCCGATCTCGCCCGGCTGATCCGGGTGGCCGATGCGCTGCCGGCGTACGACGCCGTCTCGACGGCCATCGTGTGCCACGACGTCCCGACCGAGATCGGCGACCTGTACCGGCTGTTCATCGTCCTGCTGCACTCGTCGAAGCCGGTCGTGACCGGGGCCTTCACGCCGCGCGGCACCGACGTGATGCTGGACCTCCTCGCGCTCGATGCGGGCGGGCGGGCCGCGCTCGCGGAGAAGCCCCGGGCCGTGTTCGACGTCTGCCCCTCGCCCCCGCTCACGTGGTCCGAGTTCGCGTGCCGCAACCTGATGGACCTTGCCCGGGCGCACGTGCCCGCGGAGCTGATCTCCATGCCGCTCGCCGGGGTGGCGTCGCCGGTCACGCTCATCGGGTCGATCGTCCAGCACGCGGCCGAGTCGCTGGCCGGCGTCGTCCTCGGGCAGCTGGCGGAGCCGGGGTCGCCGATCGTGTGGGGCGGAGCACCGACGATCGTGGACATGCGGACGGGATCCACGCCGATGGGCGCCATCGAGACCGCGATGATCGACGCCGGCTACGCCGCGGTCGGCAAGTCGCTGGGGCTCCCCGTGCACGCCTACCTGGGCGCGACCGACGCGAAAGTGGTCGACGCGCAGGCCGGTCTCGAGACCGGGATGACGGCGCTGGTCGGCGCCCTGGCCGGGATCGACATGATCTCGGGGGCCGGGATGCTGGACTTCCTGCTCGCCCAGAGCGCCGAGAAGCTGGTCATCGACGCGGACGCGATCGGGATGGCCCAGCGGCTGCTGCGGGGCATCGCGACGCCCACCGAGACGCTGGCAACCGGGTTCTTCGCAGCCGCCGGTGCCGAGGGCCGCTTCCTGGAGCTGGAGGACACCCGTCGGCTGTTCCGCGGCGAGCAGTTCCTGCCGTCAAAGGTGATCGACCGCAGCTCGCGGCGCGCCTGGCTGGACGCCGGCGGCCAGGACGCGTTCGCGCGTGCACGGATCCGGGCGGACGAGCTGGTCGCGGGCCATCGCCTGCCGGAGCTGGATCCCGCCGTTGCGGCCGGGCTGGTGGCGCGGGTGCGCGAGGCTGGCGAGCCGTTCGGCCTCACCGGGCCGCTGCCCGGCATGCCCGCGGAGATCACGGCAGACTAGCAACATGACGATGGCCGGCGGCGGCGCCAAATCGCGCCTGCCCCGCATCGCTGTGATCGCACGAGGCCGTGCGGAGGCGTCTTGAGCGCCCTGATGCTCGCAACCCTTGCATTCGCCTTCGTCGTGGGCGCCAACGACGGGGCGGCCCTACTGGGGGCCAACCTGTCCGGGAAGGCGATCCGCCCGTTGCCGGGCATGGCCGCGCTGGCGATCGCCGTCGTGGTCGTGCCGACGGTCCTTGGAACGGGCGTGGCCGACACGCTGGCGAGCGGGCTCGTCTCGTTCGACGTCGCCGATGGGCCCCGGGCACTGCTGGTGGCGGTGACCGTCACCATCGGCCTTATCTACGTCTCGTCGCGGCTCGGCCTGCCGACCAGCGTCACCCAGGCTCTCGCCGGCGCCATGATCGGGGCCGGCATCGGGGCCGGCCTCGCGGTCGATCCGGCCACCGTGGTGCGGGTGATGCTCGGCCTGGCGCTGGTCCCCCTCGCCGCCGGCCTCGCCGCGCTGGGGGTCGCCCTCGTGCTCCTGCGCCTGCGCGTGAGAGGCGGGCTCTCGGCTCACCTGCGACATCACCACGCCGCCGCGTTCCTTCTGTGCGTGATCGCATATGCCGCCAACGACGGCCAGAAGATGCTGGCGGTGGCGGCCATCGCGGCCGGCACGCGGCCGGCGTCGCTCGGCCTGCCGATGATGCTTGCGCTCGCTCTGCTGTTCGCCGCCGGCACCGCGTTCGGCGTGCGTCGCCTGGCCGTCCGCTTCGGCCGGCTGCTGCCTGCGCGACCCCTGGACACGATCATCGGCGACTATGCGGCCGGCCTGGCCGTGCTGGGCAGCGCCGCTCTCGGCACGCCGGTCTCGATGAGCCACGCGACCACGACCGGGCTGGTCGGGTCGGCCAGCGTGATCGAGACCTACCGCCGCGTCCGCTGGGAGCAGGTCCTGCGGATCGGCGCGACGTGGCTGACGACGATGCCGGCGGCAACGCTGATCGCCGCGGTCGTCACCGCCACGGTACATTGAGTCGCTGGGGGCGAGAAGGAGGGCGCATGTCCGTCATGACCACCGCCCGGCGGCGTCTCCGGCATCCGCTCGGAGGCCGCTTCACGCGCCTCGTGCGCGATCTGTCGGGTGCAAATGCGGATGCCTTCCGCGGATACCTGCTGGGCGCGCTCGACGCGACGATCGAGGGCTCGGTGCTCGTCCGTCGCCTGGTGGCCGGCGAGACGATGACCATCGAGGCGTCGGAGCTGATGCGTGGCATCGAGCATCGCGGTGACGCCTATCGGGAGAGCCTCATCGTGGAACTCCAGACGGCCCTGGTGACGCCCATCGATCGCGAGGACCTGTTCCGTCTCTCGCGAGCCA
Organism: uncultured Chloroflexia bacterium; assembly: GCA_963849495.1. Classification (GTDB taxonomy): domain Bacteria; phylum Chloroflexota; class Limnocylindria; order Limnocylindrales; family CSP1-4; genus CAIXZV01. The sequence continues at coordinate 338,815 of CAWKHN010000011.1, forward strand.
TCGACGACATCCTCGACAACCTGCGCGACTTCGTGCGCGAGTGGTCGCTGTTCGGGATGGATCGCTCGCCGGCGATCGCTCCGATGGCCGAGGCCGTCACCGAGGCCGTCGTCGACCTTCGTGCCGCCGTCGAAGCCCTGGTGGCGGATCCGCGCTCCATCACGGCCCGTGCGATTGCCGCCAAGAAGAGCACCAACGCCATCCGCCGGGCCTTCGACCACCAGCTCGCGGCCGTGCTGACCGACGAGCAGGTGACCGCCCGCATGCTGCGCGAGCGCGAGCTCCTCCGCCGACTGGACGTCGTCGGGCTGAGGCTGGGTGCGGCCGCGGACACGCTGTCGGACGCGGCGGTCAAGCGCGCGGACGACTGATCCTCGGGCCCCAGTCAGGACGCCGGCGGCCGTCGACCGGTCGGCCACCGGTCGGCCTCGCCCAGGGTGTCGCCTCGCCCAGGGTGTCGCCTCGCCCAGGGTGTCGCCTCACAGGCGATGAGAACGGCAATCCTGGCGCGGTCGCGACCCCGCGTCGGGGTGCCGGACGGGTCGGCGGCGCGTTGCGTGCATCCGGGTGTCGCCTCACAGGCGATGAGAACGGCAATCCGGACGGCCGCGGACCCCGCGTCGAGCCGGCCTACCGGGCTTCGTCGACATCCAGGCGACATGTGCCGCGGATCGCGGCCCCGGTTCCGGATAAGTCCCGAATATGCGCGATCTCGTTGACTGCGTGGCGACCGCCCCGTCGGCAATCAGGCGACGGGCCCTCGAAGGTGAGGCGACGGGATGGGGAGCACCGAGATGGAGCGCACGATCCAGGCGCGGCAGCGGGCGCTCCGCCAGGCGGTCGGCGACGAGCTTCGCCGGGCAAGGCGCGATGTCGGCGTGTCGCGGCGGTCGGTCAGCCTGGCCGCGGGCCTGGATCCGAGCCACCTCCCGCGCATCGAGCGGGCCGAACGCGAGCCGAGCCTCGACAGCCTCGTCGCACTTGCCACCGCGCTCGGGCACGATGTGTCGATCAGGCTCTTTCCGTCGACGGGGCCCCGCGTCCACGACAGGCTCCAGGCGCTGATGATCGAGGCACTCCTGGGAACGATGCACCCTCGTTGGCGCTCCCGCCTGGAGGTGCCCGTCTACCGGCCGGTTCGCGGAGTGATCGACGTGGTGCTCCGGGACCTCGCGGCGAACGACGTCGTTGCCGGCGAGGCACACAGCCGACTCGACACCGTGGAACACCAGCTCCGGTGGGCGACCCAGAAGGCCGACGCGCTGCCCTCCGCCCGGGGCTGGCCGTGGTCGAACGCGATCGACCCGCCGAGGATCGGCCGGCTGCTCCTCCTCCGGTCAACATCCGCCACCCGCGACCTGGTCAGCACCCTGCCGGCGTCGTTCCGATCCGCCTACCCGGGTGCCAGTCGGGACGCGTACGCCGCCCTTACGTCCGCATCGGCACCCTGGCCGGGCGCGGCGATCCTGTGGGTCGACATCCAGGGTGTCCGGACCCGGATCCTGCAGGGTGCGCCACGCCGCGTCGCGACGTGAGCCCTCACAGACGACCAGCCATCCGTGGCGTGCACGGGGTCAGGGGCTTCGACGAAGCCCGGTGTCCGCGCGTGTCAGTGTCCGCGCGTGTCAGTGTCCGCGGGTGTCAGCGTCCGCGGGCGAAGGCCACCAGCTCCGAGAGGTGCGCGTGCGCCAGGCCGACCACCGTGTCCGCCCCGCCGTAGTAGATCGACACGCGGTCCGCGGCCGCATCCACCAGCGCCGCGCACGGGAACACGACGTTGGGTACGTCGCCGACCTGCTCGTACGAAACCTGCGGCGAGAGCAGGTAGTCCCGGCCGCGACCGACGACCTTCCAGGGCTCCTCGAGGTCGAGCAGGGCCGCACCCATCGAGTAGACGAAGCCGTTGCATGACGTGAGCACGCCGTGGTAGATCAGGAGCCAGCCCTCCGGGGTCTCGATCGGCGTCGGCCCCGGGCCGATCTTGGTCGACTCCCAGGTCCACGGGATCGGGTCCATGACGTGCCGGTGCCGGCCCCAATGGACGAGATCGGGGCTCTCGGACAGGAAGATGTCGCCGAACGGGGTGTGGCCGTTGTCGCTGGGCCGGCTGAGCATCGCGTACCGGCCGTTGATGCGACGAGGGAACAGCACCCCGTTGCGGTTGAATGGCAGGAACGCGTTGTCGAGCTGGTGGAACGTCTCGAAGTCATCGGTCCACCCGACCCCGATCGTGGGGCCGTGGTAGCCATTGCACCAGGTCACGTACCAGCGGTCCTCGAGCAAGGTCACCCGCGGGTCGTACGCGTGGACGAACCGCTCCTGGATCTCGATCACGCGGTCGTCCGCGGGCTCCCATGCGATCGGCACGGGATCGAGCTTCCAGCTCACGCCGTCGGCGCTGCGGCCGGCATGCAGGTTCATGGTGCGCTCCGTGTCGTCGACCCGGAACACGCCGGCGAACTCGTCTCGGAACGGGACGACCGCGGAGTTGAAGATGCTGTTGGACCGCGGCAGCAGATCCCGGGGGATGATCGGGTTGCGACTCGATCGCCAGACGACGGCCGACGATCCCGAGGGCCGCTCCTCCCACGGGATGGGCGCCCCCGGCGTGCTCACGATCCGACCCCCGGCGTGCCTGCCTCAACCGCCCGGCGCCTGGCGAGCGACGCCCAGTAGCGGCCGCTGTCGCGGATGCGGCGCTCCTGGGTGTCGAAGTCGACGTCCACCAGGCCGAAGCGATGGGCATACCCCTCGCTCCATTCGAAGTTGTCCATGAGGGACCAGGCGAAGTAGCCGCGGAGCGGCACCCCGTGCTCGATCGCCACCCGCGCCGCCTCGACGTGGCGCCGGAGGTAGCTCGTCCGCTCCGGGTCACGCGTCCGGTCGGCCGGATCCGGGTCGTACGCCGCGCCGTTCTCCATCACGTACAGAGGCAGGTCACCGGTCCGCGAGCGGACGAGCTCCAGGACGTCGAGCAGCCCATCGGGGTGCACCTCCCAGCCCATCGACGTCCGCTCCGGCGGGATCGGGGGCACCGGCAGCGGCGGCAGGAGCGGTGAGCGCACCGTGCGGCAGGTGTAGTAGTTGATGCCCAGGAAGTCGATCGGCGCGGCGATCAGCTCCATGTCCCCGGCGCGGACCTCCTCGCGCGTCCAGCCCCACGCCTGGACACCGTCTGCCGGGTAATCGCGGCCGGTGATCGGATCCAGGAACCAGCGGTTGTACTGGTCGTGCTCGACGCTCGCCGCCTCCAGGTCCAGGGGATGGGGTGAGGCCGGCCGCTTGGGCTCGAAGTTGAGCACGATCCCCGTCGGCGTCCTGGGCGCCGCGGCACGGATCGCCCGGACCGCCAGCCCGTGGGCAACGAGCAGCGTATGCGCGGCCGCATTTGCGGCGTCCGGATCCACGCGCCCCGGCGCATGCAGCCCGACCCGATAGCCGAGGTAGGCGCTGCACCAGGGCTCGTTGAGCGTCGCGATCCCGGCGACCCGGTCGCCCAGGCGGCGGGCGACCACGTCGGCGTAGGCGGCGAAGGCGTCGGCGGTCGAGCGCTCCGGCCAGCCACCGGCATCCTCGAGCGCCTGCGGCAGGTCCCAGTGGTAGAGCGTGACGTGCGGGGCGATCCCCCGTGCGCACAGCTCATCGGTGAGCCGATCGTAGAAGTCGAGGCCGGCCTCGTTCACGGCGCCGGTGCCGCCCGGCATGACACGCGGCCACGAGACGGAGAACCGGTAGGCATCCAGGCCCAGCTCCGCCATGAGCGCGACGTCCTCGCGATAGCGGTGGTAGTGGTCGCAGGCCACGTCGCCGGTGTCGCCGTTGGCCACCCGGCCCGGCGTATGCGCGAAGCGATCCCAGATGCTCTCGCCCTTGCCGCCATCCCGGATGGCGCCCTCGACCTGGTACGAGGCTGTCGCCGCACCCCATGCGAATCCCGGCGGGAAGGCGTCGTCCGTGGCCACCCTGATCTCCTGTCAATGGAAGCGTTTCCACTCGAGACGGACGACATGGTATCGCACTGGTCGGCCTGGTGTCACAGGAACTCGTGCTCGAGCGAACCAAAACGGGCTTGACAGTGGCCCTGTGACGGCCTACTTTTTGGAAGCGCTCCCATTTCTTGTGTCACCCACGCGGTCACTGGGGAGATCGGACCTTGGCCCGGACCATCGATGAGCTGGCGGCACTGAGCGGGGTTTCGCGCGCGACGGTGTCGCGGGTCCTCAACGGAGGCAGCGTCTCCGAGAAGACCCGGCTGCGGGTGCAGACCGTCCTCGGTGAGACCAACTACCGGCCCAACGCAGCGGCCCGGTCACTGGCGTCCGGGCGATCGAACGTCGTCGGTGTCGTGATGCACATCGACTCGCACCTGCTGTTCCAGGACCCGTACTTCGGGCAGCTGATGCAGGGCATGAGCACGGCCCTTGCCGACCGGTCCGCGGGCATGATGCTGTGGCTGGGCAACCGGTCCAAGGAGGAGACGCTCGGCACGATCGTCTCGACGGGCCTCCTGGACGGGGTGGTCGTGACCGCGAACGATCTCGACGATCCCCTGGTGGACGGCCTGCTCGCGTCATCGCTGCCGACCGTCCTGGTCGGGCATCGCAAGGCGGACCGGACCGCCAGCTATGTCGACGTCGACAACGTCCACGCGGCCGACACGATGACGGCGCACCTGATCTCGATCGGGCGCGCCCGCATCGGGTACATCACCGGGAGCCCCCACAACGTCGCGGCCGTTGACCGCCTCGCGGGCTACCGGCGGGCCATGCAGCGGGCGGGCCTGGCCGACGAGGACCTCATCGTCGAAGGCGACTTCAATGCCCCGTCCGGCGTCACCGGCGCAGCGACCCTGCTCGAGCGCGGGGTCGACGCGATCTTCTGCGCCAACGACGCAACCGCCCTCGGGGCGCTCGAGACCATCCACGCCCGTGGCATCCGGGTGCCCGAGGACGTGGCCCTGGCGGGGTTCGACGACCTCGAGTTCGCCGCGCACCTGGACCCTCCGCTGACCACCGTGCGCCAGGGCGTGCGGGAACAGGGCGCGGAAGCCGTGAGCAACCTGTTCCAGCTCATCGAGGATCGCTCGGGGTCGCCGCGCCGGGTGCTGCTGCCGACCGAGCTCGTCATCCGCCAATCGACCGTGGGAGGAGGGCCGCACCGCTGACGTTCTGGAGCGCCTCCGTGGACACGGATGGCAGCCACGAGATCCCAATTGGAGGAGACACGCGAATGGCAAACACGAAACGGTTGATGACGATGCTCGCTGCGGCGGCCATCGTCGTCGGCGCCTGCGGCTCGTCGACCTCGTCGACCGCCCCCAGCCAGCCGGAGAGCATGGCCCCCAGCCAGCCGGCGGCGGCTTCGCCGTCGCCGACCGCGGCGACGAGCGAGACGTACCCGCGCAACGAGACGCTGTACACCACCGGCACGATGTGGGGCCCCCCGTCGGACGCCAGCTACAACCCGCTCGACCCGAACCCCGAGATGGGCACCGTCGGGCTCGTCTACGAGACCCTGTTCCTGTACGACCCCCTCCACGACAAGTTCTACCCGTGGCTGGCGGAGAGCGCCACCTGGACGGACCCGACGACCTACACGATCAAGGTCCGCAGCGGCGTCCAGTGGAGTGACGGACAGCCGTTCACCGCGGCCGACGTCGCCTTCACCATCGGCCTCGCCAAGCTCAAGGTCGTCGGCTCCAACATCTGGAACTACGTGACCGACGCGACCGCGACCGACGACAGCACGGTGGTCGTCAAGTTCAACGATCCGGCGTACCAGGAGTGGGCGCAGTGGGTCTACAACACGCCCATCCTGCCCAAGCACATCTGGGAGGCCAAGGCCAACGAGGACATCCTCAAGGACAAGAACCCCAACGGCGTCGGGACCGGCCCGTACATGTACAAGACGGCCGCCCAGGACCGGATGGTCTACATCCGGAACGACAACTGGTGGGCCAAGACGGCGCTCAGCCTCGAGGCCAAGCCCAAGTACATCGTCGACATCGTCAACGGTGCCAACAACGTCGCGCTCGGCCTGCTGATGCAGGGCGGCATCGACCTCTCGAACAACTTCCTGCCGGGCGTCGCGACGCTCGTCAACAACGGCTACGTGTCGACCTACTACAAGCAGGCGCCGTACATGCTGTCGGCGAACACCGCCTGGCTCGCCACCAACGACGCCAAGAAGCCGATGGACGACGCGGCCTTCCGCCAGGCCATCGCCTGGTCGATCAACACCCCGGACATCGTCAACAAGGTCTACGGCAACATCGTCCAGGCGGCCGACCCGACGGGTCTCCTGCCGACCTGGTCGAAGTACGTCGACACGGCCCAGCGTGACGCGCTCGGCTTCAAGTACGACCCGGCCAAGACGGCCTCCCTCCTCGCCGCCGCCGGCTACAAGAAGGGCAGCGACGGGTTCTACGTCAACAAGGACGGCTCGCCGATCAAGCTGACCGTGATGGTCCCGTCGGGCTGGTCCGACTGGGAAGCCGCGCGCGACGTCATCATCGGGAGCCTCAAGGCCGCCGGCATCGACGCCGAGGCCCGGATCGCCGACTACAACGCGCGGACGACCGCGATCCAGACCGGCGACTTCGACCTCGCCCTCGTCAACGACGTCCAGCTCGGCAACACGCCGTGGACGTACTACGACTTCATGTTCCGGCAGCCGCTCCAGGATCCGACGGCGAAGAACCGCAACTACGGCTCGTATTCCGACCCGGCTGCCTGGGCGCTCGTGCAGCAGCTCGACAAGACGCCCGTCGAGGACGTCGCCGCCATGCAGGCGGTCATGTCCAAGCTCCAGAAGATCAGCCTCACCCAGATGCCGATCATCCCCCTCTGGTACAACGGCGCCTGGTCACAGGTCAGCAACGTCGCCTGGACCGGATGGCCGTCCGACACCGGCCTCCAGGCGTACCCGGTGACCTGGAACGGCTACTGGCAGATGAACGCCGTCAAGATGCTCACCTCGATCACGCCGGTTACCCCGTAACCGGACCCGCAACCAAGGTCCTGCTCCTCCCCCGATCCTCCTCGGGGGAGGAGCACCCTGACCAGCAGGAGATCGCGTGCGACGGTATTTCGGGCGCAAGCTGCTCGTCTACGCGCTGACGTTCTTCGTCGCCGCGACGATCGACTGGCTGATCCCGCGCTTCATGCCCGGGAACCCGATCCAGAGCCTGCTCTCCCGCAGCCACGTCACGCCGGAGGCGCTTCCGGCCCTCCAGGCCTACTACGAGAACCTGTTCGGCCTGGACAAGCCATTCCTGGAGCAGTACGCGAACTTCTGGGCATCGCTGCTGCACGGCGACCTCGGCCGCAGCGTCTACCTGTCGGGCTCACCGGTCACCAACGTGATCATGGGCGCCGTCCCCTACACGCTGGCCCTGCTGATCCCCGCGATCCTGCTGTCGTGGTGGGTCGGCAACAAGTTCGGTGCGATCGCCGCGCGCCGCCGGTGGCTCGACAACGCGGTCCTCCCGGTGGGCTACATCCTGACCGCGATGCCCTACATGTGGATCGCGATCGTCATCGCCTGGGTGCTGGGCACGATCCTCCGGATCCTCCCCATCTCCGGCGGGTACAGCTACGCGATGGAGCCGAGCCTGACCTGGGACTTCATCGCGAGCCTCGGGAGCCACTGGGTCATGCCGTTCCTGTCGCTGTTCCTCGTCCAGCTCGGCGGCTGGGCGATCGGCATGCGCAACGTGATCATCTACGAGCTCGATGCCGACTACTCGCGCTACCTGGGCTCGCTGGGTGCACCGGCCGGCCTGATCCGGCGGTACGCCTACCGGAACGCGCTGCTGCCGCAGGTGACCGGCCTTGCCCTCTCGCTCGGCCTGGTCGTCGCGGGCGCGCTCGTGACCGAGATCGTGTTCGCCTATCCGGGCCTCGGCAAGCTCCTGCTGGCGGCTGTCCAGAACGAGGACTACTTCCTGCTGCAGGGGATCTTCCTGTTCGTGATCGTGGGGGTCCTCATCGCCAACTTCCTGGTCGACATCGCGTACCTCGTGATCGATCCGCGGACGCGGGTCGGGATGCGGGGGGGCTCCGCATGACGGACGACGTCGCGGTCCCGGGCGTCCCCGGCACCAGGCCGGGCGGCTCGACAACGGCAGGTCCCGGGCCTGTGGGGCCGGGGTCCGCCGGTCCGGGCGCGTCCGAGGACGTGGGACGCCGCCGGGAGCTCATGTACTTCGCCCTGCGGGGGCGGAAGGTCATGATCTCGGGCACGATCCTGCTCCTGTTCGCGGTCCTCGCCGTGGTCGGCCCCATGATCAGGCCCGGCGACCCGAACGAGTTCGTCGGCCCGCTCGGCACGGCGCCGGACGGCCAGTACTGGTTCGGGACGACCACCTTCGGGCAAGACGTGTTCGCCCAGTTCACCAACGGTCTCCGGTCGACCTTCGGTGCCGGCCTGCTCGGGGGCAGCATCGCCGCCCTGATCGGGATGACCCTGGGGTTCGTCGCCGGCTACCGGGGCGGCATCGTGGACGAGATCCTGAGCATGTTCACGAACGTCGTCCTCGTCATCCCGACCCTGGCCCTGCTGATCGTCGTGACGGCGTACCTGTCGGCCCGCGGCATCGTCGTCGAGGCCCTGTTCATCGGGCTCACCTCCTGGCCGTGGGCGGCGCGCGCCATCCGCGCCCAGACGTTCTCGCTCGCCACCCGCGACTTCGTCGACCTTGCCCGGATGAGCGGCGTCCGCGGCCTGCGGGTGATCTTCTCGGAGATCGCCCCGAACATGAGCTCGTACCTGTTCCTGACCTTCATCCTGCTGTTCGGCGGGGCGGTGCTCATCGCAGCGTCGCTCGACTTCATCGGCCTCGGCCCGACCGAGGGGACCTCGCTGGGGCTGATGATGTACAACGCGGTCGCGTGGGGAGCGCTGCCCCTCGGCATGTGGTGGTGGTTCATCCCGCCCGGCATCGGGATCACGGCCATCGTCGGGGCGCTCTACGTGCTGAACGTGGGCCTCGACGAGATCTTCAATCCCCGGCTCCGGGAGTCCTGACCGTGACCCTCAGGATCGACGACCTCCGGGTCTACTACCGGACCCTCGGCGGCGACGTGAAGGCAGTCGACGGGGTGACCCTGGACATCGCCGACGGCGAGATCATGGGCCTCGCCGGCGAGTCGGGCTGCGGCAAGACGACGCTGGGCAACAGCATCGTCCGCCTCGACGGCCGCATGAAGCACGTCGGCGGCACGGTGACGCTCGACGGCGTCTTGCTCCCGATCGCCGACTTCGACGCGATGCAGCCGTTCCGCTTCCAGGCCGTCTCCGTCATCCCCCAATACGCGATGAGCGCCCTCAACCCGACCCGCAAGATCGGCCGGATGGTCGGCGAGCTGCTCGAGTCGCGCGGCCTCCGCTACGGGGACCACCGGGCGGAGCTGGAACGGCGCGTCGAGCTGGTCGGCCTGACGGTCGACGTGCTCGACCGCTACCCGATCGAGCTGTCGGGCGGGATGAAGCAGCGCATGGTGATGGTCATCTCGACGCTTCTCGACCCGTCGCTCCTGATCGCCGACGAGATCACCTCCGCGCTCGACGTCTCGAGCCAGCGGGCGGTCGCCCAGACCCTCCAGGCGTTCCGCGACAAGGGGTTCGTCCAGAGCATGATCGTGATCACCCACGACGTGTCCATCCTGTACCAGATCTCGGACACGCTCGCGATCATGTACGCCGGCAAGCTGGCCGAGAAGGCCCCGACCGACACCGTGATGCAGGAGCCGCTCCACCCCTACACGCGCCTCCTCATCTCGTCGCTGCCCGAGATGGGGGTCCGGTTCGCGGACCACCGGCTGACCGGGATCCCGGGCAACCCGCCGTCGCTGCTCAACCCGCCGACCGGCTGCCGGTTCCGCGACCGGTGCCCGCTCGCCGACGCGCGGTGCGCGGACGAGCCCCCGTTCGTCGAGATCCGCCCCGGCCACTCGGTCGCCTGCTGGAAGGTCTCGTGATGCTCGCCCTCGATCACGTGACCAAGACCTACAGGGTCGGCGCATTCGGCGGCAAGGACCTGATCGCGGTCCGGGACGTCACCTTCGGCGTGTCACCGGGCGAGGTGGTGTCTCTGATCGGCGAGAGCGGCAGCGGCAAGTCGACGATCGGCAGGATGATCCTCCGGCTGATCGCGGTGAACCAGGGCCGGATCACCATGGACGGGACCGACATCTCGCAGCTGCGCGGCGCCGGGCTGCGCGACTACTACCGGACGGTGCAGGGGGTGTTCCAGGATCCGTTCAGCTCGTTTAACCCGATCTTCCGCGTCTCCCACGCGTTCGACCTGCTGCGGGGGGTCTACGGCCGGGGCGTCCCCGCCGCCGAGTGGGCTCAGCGCGTCGGCACGGCGCTCGACAGCGTGGGGCTCGAGGGCGGGCAGGTCCTGCACAAGCACCCGCACCAGCTGAGCGGTGGCCAGCTGCAGCGTCTCCTCATCGCCCGGGCGCTGATCATGGACACCCGGATGCTCGTCGCGGACGAGATCATCAGCATGCTGGACGCATCCACGCGGATCGACGTGCTGAACCTGCTGGGCGACCTCAAGGCGCGCGGGCTGGGCATCCTGTTCATCACCCATGACCTGTCGCTCGCGAACTACATCAGCGAGCGGGCGATCATCCTCCGGCGCGGCCGGGTGGTCGAGATGGGGCCCACCGCAACCGTGTTCGGCCACGCGCTGCACCCGTACACGCAGCAGCTGCTGGCCGCCGTGCCGCGGTTGCACGAGCGGTGGGGATCCGCCGTCGTGATGGGGACCCGATCGCAGGTCTGCCGGTATCACGAGGCGCTGGCTGCCGGCGCCTCGGAGGGCAGCACGGCCGGCATGATCGAGATCGAGCCCGGCCACCTGGTCGCGTGCGCGAACGTCGACGGGGAGTGCCCGGACGCCCTCGCGGTCAGGACGCCGGCGGCCGTCTGACCGGCCGGCCGCCGGCCCGGTAGGTCCGGCTGCGCAGTGGGTGGCCGACCGCGGCCTCGATGAACGCAGACGCGGCCATCACCCCCTCGAGGCTCACCCCGTGCGCGATCCCGAGGCCGTCGAGGAGGTAGACGAGGTCCTCGGTGGCGAGGTTGCCGACGGCCCCCGGTCCCGCGAACGGGCAGCCGCCGAGGCCACCGGCGGAGCTGTCGAGGATCGTGATCCCCCGCTCGAGCGCCACGTACACGTTGGCGAGCGCCTGGCCGCGCGTGTCGTGCGCGTGGAGGCCTACGCGCTCCGGGGGCACGAGCGGCAGCACGGCGTCGAGCACGCGCCCGATGTCGCCCGGCGTCGCGGCGCCGATCGTGTCGCCGAGGCTGATCTCGTCACAACCGAGGTCCACGAGCCGTTGGGCCACCGCGGCCGTCCGTGCCGGCAGGACCTCCCCGTCATAGGGACAGCCGAACGCGACCGAGACGTAGCCGCGGGTGCGGAGGCCGCCTGCCCTCGCGTCCGTGATGACCCTCGCCGCATCGGCCAGGGCCTCGTCCACGGTCCGGTTGAGGTTCGCCCGGTTGAACGCGTCGGTGGCGCCGATGACGACCGCGATCTCGTCCGCCCCGGCCGCGATCGCCCGCTCCAGCCCGCGCGGCGTCGGCACGAGGACGGGATAGCGGACCCCCGGTGCGCGCCGGATCGCGGGCAGGAGCAGGTCCGCATCGGCCAGTTGCGGGACCGCACGCGGGTGCACGAACGAGGTGGCCTCGATGACGGACAGGCCGGCGTCGGTGAGCCGGTCCACGAAGCCGACCTTGACCGCGGTCGGGATCGCCACCGCCTCGTTCTGGAGGCCGTCGCGCGGGCCGACCTCGACGATGGTGACGCGAGCGGGCACGACCATCTCAGTCGTCCTCCCCGGTGCGATCGAGGTCGTCGTGGGTCTCCAGGTCGGCCGGGGCCTCGAGATCCACGAGCGGAGCGCCACGACCCACCTGGTCGCCCACGGCGACGTGCAGGCGGGTGACGCGGCCGGGTGCGCTGGCGGCGATCACGTGCTCCATCTTCATCGCTTCGAGGACCAGCAGCGGGGTGTTCGCGCGCACATGGTCGCCCACCGCCACGTGGATCCGCACGATCCGGCCGTGCATGGGGGCCGCGAGCGCATCCGGTGCGTCCGCGTCCTCGCTCAGCATCTCGAGCGACGGCGGGGGCGCAATCGCGATCCGGTGCCGCCGCCCGCGCCAGGTCACCGTCTCGGCCCGACCGGCACCTGTCCGCGGCCGGACGAGCACCCGCTCGCCGCCGATCGTCAGCAGCCAGCCGGCCGCCGCGTCGCCGCCCGACCACTCGACCTCGATCAGATGCCCTCCGAGCGCGACCCGTGCCGTCCGGCGCGTCTCGTCCAGCGTGGTCATGACCTCGCGCTCGCGCCCGCCGACGGCCCAGCGGGTGGGCTCGCCCGCTCGCCCGAGGCGCCATGGCCGCCCGGACCGCCATGGATCGGCCACGCGTCCCCCCGTCGCGACTGCCGGTCCCCCGGTCGCGTCCGCGGCTGTCGCATCCGCGGCTCCCGCGGACGCCTCCGGTGCCAGGGATCGCGCGGCCGCCGCTGCCGCAATGACCTCATCGGGCACCCCGACCAGGCCCTGGACGACACGATGCTCGGCGAGGAAGCCCGTGTGAAGATCGCCGGCCACGAACGCCGGCTCGTCGAGGACCGCCGCGAGCAGGTCCACGTTGGTGGCCACGCCGTCGATCCGCGTGGCATCGAGGGCGTCGCGAAGTCGTCCGATCGCCTCCGCGCGATCGCGGCCGTGGGCGATCACCTTGGCGACGAGCGAGTCGTAGAACGGGGAGATGGCGGACCCGGCACCGATCGCGGCGTCCACGCGGACGTCGCCCGTGATCTCAAACGCGGTGACGATCCCGGTCGCGGGCAGGAACCCCGCCGCGACATCCTCGGCGACGATCCGCACCTCCATCGCGTGGCCGTCGAACCGCACGTCGGCCTGCCTGAACCCGAGCGGCTCCCCGGCGGCGGCGCGCAGCTGCTGTTCGACCAGGTCCAGGCCCGTCACCGCCTCCGTCACCGGATGCTCCACCTGGAGCCGCGCGTTGACCTCCAGGAAGTGGAACGCCCCGGCATCGTCGAGGAGGAACTCCACCGTCCCGGCGTTGCGGTACCCGGCGGCCCGGGCCAGCCGCAGCGCGGCCTCCCCCATCACCGCGCGGAGCCGCGGGGTGACCACCGGCGATGGCGACTCCTCGATCAGCTTCTGATGGCGGCGCTGGATGCTGCACTCGCGCTCGCCGAGGTGGACGAGCGTCCCATGGGCATCGCCCAGGATCTGCACCTCCACGTGACGCGGCCGCTCCACGTACCGCTCCAGCAGCAGGCGATCGTCGCCGAAGGCCGCGGCCGCCTCGCGTCGGGCCGCCGCGAGGGCCTCCGCGACGTCGCCTGCCGTGCGTACGACGCGCATCCCGCGCCCACCGCCGCCGGCGCTCGCCTTGACCAGCAGCGGAAAGCCGATCTCGGCCGCCCGGACCGCCAGCTCCTCGTCTGGTAGCACGTCACCGTGGTAGCCGGGTAGCACGGGAACATGGCTGGCCTGCGCGAGCGTCTTGGCGCTGGCCTTGTCCCCCAGGGCACGCATCGCCGCCGGCGGCGGCCCGATCCAGGCCAGCCCGGCGGCCTCGACCGCCTCCGCGAAGGCGGCGTTCTCGGCGAGGAACCCATAACCGGGGTGGATCGCCTCGGCGCCTGAGGACGCGGCCGCGGCGAGGATCCGGTCCGCCCGCAGGTAGCTCTCCGTAGCCGGCCCGGGGCCGATCCGGACCGCCGCGTCGGCCGCCGCGACGTGAGGGGACGCCCAGTCGGCGTCCGAGTACACGGCAACCGTCCGGATCCCCAGCCGCCGGCAGGTCCGCATCACCCGCAGCGCGATCTCGCCCCGGTTCGCGACGAGGACCGACGAGAACACCGTGGGCTGCCGGCGGGCCGGCGCTACATCCGGAAGACGCCGAACGGCGTCTTCGGGATCGGCGCGTTGAGTGCGGCGGACAGTCCCAGCCCCAGCACCATCCGCGTGTCCGGCGGATCGATCACTCCGTCGTCCCAGAGTCGGGCGGTGGAGTAGTACGGCGATCCCTCGCGCTCGTACGACTCCAGCGTGGGTGCCGAGAATGCCGCGCGCTCGTCGTGCGTCAGGTCGCGGCCCTCGCGCGCCAGGTTGTCCAGGCGGACCTGGAGCAGGACGCTCGCGGCCTGCGGCCCGCCCATCACGCTGATCCGGGCGTTCGGCCACATCCACAGCTGGCGCGGCGAGTACGCCCGGCCGGCCATGCCGTAGTTGCCGGCCCCGAACGACCCGCCGACGATGACCGTGAACTTGGGCACGCGGGCATTCGCGACGGCCATCACCATCTTCGCGCCGTCACGGGCCAGGCCCCGGTTCTCGTACTCCCGCCCGACCATGAACCCGGTGATGTTCTGGAGGAACACGAGGGGGATCCGGCGCTTCGTGCACAGCTCGATGAAGTGGGCGCCCTTGAGCGACGACTCGGAGAACAGGATCCCGTTGCTGGCGACGATCCCCACCGGGTAGCCCATGATCCGTGCGAACCCGGTCACGAGCGTGGTGCCGTAGCGGGCCTTGAACTCGTCGAGCTCGCTGCCGTCCACGATCCGCGCGATGACGTCGCGGATGTCGTAGCCGGCCCGCAGGTCCGCGGGCACGATCCCGTACAGGTCGGCGGGATCGTAGAGCGGCTCGCGGGATGGCAGGATCTCCCACGGCGGGTCCTTCCGGGCGGCGGGCACGTTGGCCAGGATCCGGCGCGCGATCGCGAGCGCGTGGGGGTCGTCGTCGGCGAAGTGGTCCGCCACGCCCGAGACCCGCGTGTGAACGTCCGCGCCGCCCAGGTCCTCGGCCGAGACCTCCTCACCCGTCGCCGCCTTCACGAGCGGCGGACCCCCGATGAAGATCGTTCCCGTCCCCTTGACGATGACCGTCTCGTCGCTCATCGCCGGCACGTATGCGCCGCCGGCGGTGGACGAGCCCATGACGACCGCGATCTGCGCGATCCCCGCGGCGGACAGGTTCGCCTGGTTGTAGAAGATCCGGCCGAAATGGTCGCGGTCCGGGAACACGTCCGCCTGGAGCGGCAGGAATGCGCCGCCGCTGTCCACGAGGTACACGCACGGCAGCCGGTTCTCGGCCGCGATCTCCTGCAGCCGGAGGTGCTTCTTGACGGTCATCGGGTAGTAGGTGCCGCCCTTGACCGTCGCGTCGTTGCCGACGATCGCGACCTCGCGCCCGCCCACGACGCCGATCCCGGTGACGATCCCGGCCGAGGGGGCGTCACCCTCGTACATGTCCCAGGCCGCCAGCGGCGACAGCTCCAGGAACGGGGAGCCAGGGTCCACGAGGAGGTCGATGCGCTCACGGGCGAGGAGCTTGCCCCGGGCGCGATGCTTCGCGACGGCCGCCTCGCCCCCGCCGCGCCGGACGAGCTCCAGCCGCTCGCGCAGCTCCCGGGCCAGGCCGAGGTTCACGTCGCGGTTGTGGTCGAACGCCGGCCCGCGGGCGCCTTCGGGGATCACGCCCACGTCAGCGGCCTTCGAACCGGGGCTTGCGCTTCTCGGTGAACGCCCGGAAGCCCTCGACACGATCCCGGGAGCGGAGGACGACCTCGTACAGGCCGTTCTCCGCGGCGAGGCCCTGGGCGAGCGCCCGATGGGCACCGCCGATGGCCGCCTTCGCCTGCCGGATTCCGAGCGGCGCGCCCTCGGCGATGGTCTCGGCCAGGGCGACCGCACTCTCGATGGCCCGGCCCGGCTCCACGACGCGAGCCACGATCCCCCACGCCTCGGCCTCCACGCCCGTCAGCCGGCGACCGGTGAGGATCACGTCCCTGGCCCGCGCCGGGCCGACCAGCCACGTCAGAGTCTGCGTGCCGCCGCCGCCCGGGAAGATGCCGACCTTGACCTCCGGCAGCCCGAAGGTCGCCTCCGAGGACGCCACGATGAGGTCGCAGGCCAGGGCCAGCTCGAACCCGCCGGCGAGCGCGAAGCCCTCGACCGCCGCGATCGTCGGCACCGGCAGCTCGTTGACCCTGGCCATCAGCGCCACGATCCGGCGGCGCTGGGCCCACAGCTGGTCGTCGGTGAAGCCGGCGCGCTCCTTGAGATCCATGCCCGTCGAGAACGCGCGCCCTCCGGCGCCGGTGATGACGACGCCACGCAGGCCGTGGTCGGTCTCGATGGCATCGATCGCCGCGTGCAGCGCTGCCAGCAGCGCGCTGTCGATGGCATTCAGGACGTCGGGACGGTCCAGTGACAGGACGGCAATGGTGCCGTCAGCACCCGCGCGCTCGGCAAGGAGAGGATCGGCGGTACTCATCGCCGCGACCGTACCCCATCAGGGGCTGCCCCGCCACGGCGCGACAGCCCCCCGCGAACCCTCAGAGCGGCTCGAACCGCGCCTGGAAGAACCGCAGGTACTTCGGCTCGTGGACCATCGCCAGGCCGCGCGCGCGGTCGCGGGCGTCGAACACGGCCTTGACCGACTCGGCCACGACGTCCATGTGCGCCTGCGTGTACACGCGCCGCGGGATCGTCAGCCGCGTCAGCTCCAGCTTCGGCCGGTAGTGGTCACCGGTGTGCGGATCGCGGCCGGCGGACGCGATCCCACGCTCCATCGACCGGATCCCGGAGTCCAGGTACAGCTCGGCCGCCAGCGTCTGGGCCGGAAACAGGTCCTGCGCAAGGTGCGGGTAGAAGCGCCGGGCGTCGAGGAAGATCGCGTGGCCGCCGACCGGCTCGACGATCGGGATGTCCCACTCCTGGAGCAGCTCGCCCAGATAGCGCACCTGGCCGACGCGCGACCGGACGTGCTCGTCCTGGACGCCCTCCTCGATGCCGATCGCGAGCGCCTCCATGTCGCGCCCGGCGAGGCCGCCGTACGTGTGGAGCCCCTCGTACACCACGACCAGGTTGCGCAGCTCCTCGAACACGTCCTCGTCGTTGACGGCCAGCCAGCCGCCGATGTTGACGAGGTTGTCCTTCTTCGCGGACATCCACGCGCCGTCGGTGTGGGAGCAGAACTCGAGCACGATCTCCGCGATGGACCTGTCGGCGTAGCCCTCCTCGCGCTCCTGGATGAACAGCGCGTTCTCGACCATCCGGGTCGCATCCAGCAGCACCTTGATGCCGTGGCGATCGCAGAGCGCCCTCAGGTCGCGGACGTTGGCCATCGAGACCGGCTGGCCACCGGCCATGTTCACGGTGCCCGCGAGGCTGACGTACGGGATCTTCTCCGCGCCGACCTCCGCGATCAGCGCCTCGACCTTGGCCAAATCCACGTTGCCCTTGAACGGGTGATTGGCCTGCGGATCGTGGGCCTCGTCGATGATCACGTCGTGGAACGTGGCCCCGGCGAGCTCCTGGTGGAGCCGGGTCGTCGTGAAGTACATGTTGCCCGGGACATGGTCACCGGCCTTGATCAGGGTCTGGCTGATCAGGTGCTCCGCGCCGCGTCCCTGGTGGGTAGGGACCATGAAGCGATAGCCATAGAAGCGCTGGACGGCCGCCTCCAGGTGGTAGAAGTTCCGGCTGCCGGCATACGCCTCGTCGCCGAGCATCATCCCGGCCCACTGCCGGTCGCTCATCGCGGACGTGCCGGAGTCGGTGAGCAGGTCGATGTACACGTCGTCCGAGCGCAGCAGGAACGTGTTGTAGCCGGCATCCGCAAGGGCGCGCTCGCGCTCCGCACGGGTGGTCATGCGCAGCGGCTCGACCATCTTGATCTTCCACGGCTCGGCCCAGCTGCGGCGGCCGTGCTGCTGCCCCATGGTGTGGAGCGAATTTCCTGACATGGGTCTCCTCGCGGGTGTCGCGGGCGCGACGGGACGCGGCACGGCTCCGGGGCCGGCCTGGGTTCGTGACTGCTAACGCTAACCGTTCCCGGCCGGCGTGCGGAGTCCGTTCGGACCCACTGACCCCTTGCCGAATGTCGCAGCGCGCGCCCGGCCCGGATCCGGATATCCTTAACGCTTACGGAAAGGTTGCCTGCGTCTCCATGTCGTCCCCCGTCTCCCCCGGCGTCACCCGTGTGACCCGCCCCGACCCGGCCCTCGAGGGCTATCGCTGGTGGGTCCTGTCCGTGACCAGCATCGGTGCGCTCCTCGCGTCCCTGACCTCCGGGACGCTGGTGATCGCGCTGCCGGACATCCTGCGCGACCTCCACACGGACCTGTTCGCCCTGCTGCTGATCGTGGTCGGATACACCCTGGTCACGACCGTGCTCGTGCTCAACGCGGGCCGGATCGCCGACATGATCGGCCGGGCTCGCTCGTACACGATCGGGTTCGCGATCTTCACCGCCGCATCGGTCCTGTGTGCGCTCGCACCCGGCGCCGAGCTCCTGATCGCCGCCCGTGTGCTGCAGGGGGTCGGGGGCGCATTCCTGATGGCGAACTCGGCCGCGCTCGTCACCGACGCGTTCCCCCGCCGCGAGCTCGGCCGCGCGCTGGGGATCAACGCGATGGTCGTCGGCGCGGGGCTGATCCTGGGCCCGATCCTCGGCGGCTTCCTGACCGGCTTCGGCTGGCGCACCGTGTTCTGGTTCAACGTCCCGATCGGCCTCGTGGGGACCGTCGCGGCGGCCTGGATCCTGGTCGAGCAACGGGCTCCGTCCGGTCGCCGGTCGCTGGACCTGCTGGGCTCGGCCCTCTACCTGGTCGGCCTGACGGGCCTGATGAGCGCTCTCGCCTTCGGCGGCATCTACGGGTGGACGACCACCTGGGTCGTGGCCGGGTTCGCCGCGGCGATCGTGGGCCTGCCACTGTTCGTGGTCGTCGAGTCTCGCGTCGCGGAGCCGCTGCTGGACCTGTCGCTGTTCCGGATCCGCCTGTTCACCGCGGGCAACCTGACCGGGCTGCTCAACGGTGTGGCCCGCAACGGCGTGCTGTTCCTGCTGGTGTTCTACCTCCAGGGCGCGAAGGGCGAGGACCCGGTCGAGGCGGGCATCCGGCTGGCGCCGCTGGCGGTGGGCCTGCTGGTCCTGTCACCGATCGCCGGGATCCTCGCCGACCGGTTCGGCTCGCGACTCCTCGCCACCGCCGGCATGGTGATCACCGGGATCGGGCTGGCGGGCCTGATGACGCTCCAGGTCGACACCCCGTACTGGCAGCTGGCGATGTGGCAGCTCGTGATCGGAGCCGGGTCGGGCCTGTTCAACTCGCCCAACACGAGCGCCGTCATGGGGGTCGTGCCACCCGCCCAGCGAGGCGTCGGCGCCGGCGCCCGGATGATGCTCACCAGCACCGGGTTCGTCATCAGTATCGCTCTCTCGATCGGTCTCGTCACCAGCGCGATGGATCCCACGGTGATGCTCGAGATCTTCTCCGGGACGCAGGTCGGGGCGCAGGGCGTCAACCTGGCGCCGTTCATGTCGGCGCTCCACCTCGCGTTCGGGGCGGGCGTGGTGGCGAGCGCGATCGGCGCCCTGATCTCGCTCATGCGTGGCGAGCACCAGACCTGGGAGGACGCCCGCGAGCCGGTGATCCTGCGCGGAACCTAGCGGCCCGGATCGCTGATCCCTGGCTGTTGACTCGCTGCAGGTTCAGGAGCGCATCCGGCAAGCGTGGCTCGGACCCCGAGGCACCAGATTCGTGACTGCCCTCCTGCACGCCGCATCGCGCGCTGACCCCAGGGAGAAACACGGAGCCGGGGTCACGAACCTCGGCAGCCAGTGAGCGACTTGCAAACCGGGACGCTACGCGTCGGGCGCGGCGCCGGTCTCGGTCGGGACGTTGATCGTCGCGGTGCGCTCCTCGGCCCCGCGCACGAGCGTCAGCTCGATCGGGAACACGGCGTCCCGGAGCCACTCGTGGAGCGCGTCAACGTCGGCGACGGCAGTACCGCCGGCCGCGACCAGGAGGTCTCCCTCCGCGATGCCGGCCGCCTCGGCGGGGCTGCCTGCCTCGACGCCCCGGATGAGGATGCCGTCGCGCTCCGGCAGGCCGACCGACCGGCGCAGCCGCCGGGCGACGTGGGCAGGCGCCACGGCGATCCCCAGGTGGGGCTGCTCGCGAGACTCGCCGCGACCGAGCGCCTCGACGCGCGCTCGCAGTGCGGCATCGGCCGGCAGGGCCAGGTAGAAGCCCTCGCCGACACGGTTCGTGTTGAGCCCGAGGAGGGCTCCATCCGCGTCCAGGAGCGGGCTCCCGGACGAGCCGGGCGCCAGCGGGGCCGTGTGCTCCACCGACCCGGAGATGCGCCGTCCGCCCGGACCGCGGAACGCCCGCGCCACGGACGACACGAACCCGAACGAGATGCGCGGACCGCCGGTCGGCGTCGCGGCCGCCGCGAACACGGCGGAACCGATCGTCGCGGTCCCGTCGGACCATGCGATCGCCGGTGCGCCCGTGGTGTCGACCTCCACGACGGCCAGGTCGCCGTCCCAGTCGACGCCCTTGACGGCGCCCCGGGTGGAGCGCCCGTCGGCAAACCGGACGGTCACCTCGGAGCCCCGAAGGTTGTGGGCATTGGTGAGGACGCGGCCATCGGCGACGACGACCCCTGAGCCACGGAGCCGGGAGCCGATGCCGACGACGGAGGGGCCGACGGCGGCAGCGACGGCGGCGACGGATTCCTGGAGCTCGATGAGCACGGACATGGGTTCGGATACCTCGCGGGGTGGTGCGGGAAAGCCCGGAGGGGGCCTCCACCGCTGTCGGTGGCCGGTTGTGGTGGTTGTCACTTGCGAATTGCAATCTACTATGCGCCACGACAACCTGCAAGTCCCTCCCCTACCATTGGCGGGCGATGAGCACCCCCGCCAGACCGACCGCTGCCAGGCGGACC
This sequence comes from uncultured Chloroflexia bacterium, assembly GCA_963849495.1. Taxonomy (GTDB): domain Bacteria; phylum Chloroflexota; class Limnocylindria; order Limnocylindrales; family CSP1-4; genus CAIXZV01. The sequence continues at coordinate 359,628 of CAWKHN010000011.1, forward strand.
GCCGCCAGACGGACCGCTGCCGGCCGGACCGCTGCCGGACCATCCACTGTCCCGGCCGCCCCGCCTGCCGCGCCGGACGCACCCAGTGCCCTCGCGGCGGCGCTCGACCGCGTCGGGGACCGGTGGAGCCTGCTGCTGGTCGAGGCGCTGCTGCCCGGCCCGCGCCGCTTCGGGGAGCTCGGTGAGGTCATGGCCGGCATCGCCCCCAACATCCTGTCCGACCGGCTCCGCCGGCTCGAGCGGAGCGGCATCCTGGTTGCGACGCCATACACGCGGCGTCCGCTGCGCATGGAGTACGCACTCACCGTCGACGGCCGGGAGCTGGCAGGCGCGCTGCACCTGCTGGCGGATTGGGGCGTCCGACGCGGCGGCACCGGAGAGCCGCTCCGCCACGAGGTCTGCGGAACCCCGCTCGAGGCGCGCTGGCACTGCCCGACGTGCGAGCGACTGGTGGACGACGACGAGCCGGACGGGCTGACGCGGCTCTGACGGCGGCCGGCGCGGATCGGGGCCTCATCAGCCGCCTCAGCGGTTGACGCGGCTCGGTGACCGGGGGCGGCGCTGCCCCACCGTTACCTGGCGGCCCGTCGCTCCAGGCGGGCCAGCGGGTCATAGGCCTCCGTGCGCTCGGCGACCGCGTCACCGCCCAGCCGCGCCTCATCGATCCCGAGTGGCTGGTCCACGATCGACCGCCAGCCCGCCTCCTCGAGCGAGGTCAGGGTCGCCGCCGCCGCACGCATGGCCCTCTCGGCATGCTCGAGCGCCACGCCCGTGAGCAGCGAGGGAACGCGCGAACGAGCGAGGCTGACGCCGACGGCGGCCGCGGCGCGCGTGTGGCGGGCGTGGGCCGGGAGCATCGAGCCCGGACGACGGATGATCGCGTCGACATCCCCGGCGTCGGGGAGCAGCGCCGCCACGATCGCGTGCCACGTGGCGGTGGCGTCGTCCCGCAGCGAGGGCTCGATGAAGGCCAGGGCATGATCCGGCAGCAGGGCCCGCCGAAGCGCAACCTCCGCCGCAGCACGGGCCGGGGCATCGGGCTCGTCCACCAGCCAGTCCGGCAGCGCACCCACGACGACCGCGCCGGCCGGCAACCCGTTGCTCCGCGCGAGCGCCACGGCGACCAGCTGCAGCGCCAGGGCGCGGCCCGAGCGAGTCGCGGGATCCGACGGGATCCCGGTGGCCAGGTCCGGAGCGACGAGCAGCGGGCCCGCGGGCACGAGCACCCGGGTGCCGGCCCGCGCCAGGACGCGATGGGCGAACACGTGGTCCGCGATCGCCCGGTCCGGATCCACCCGCCCGTTCACGATCTCGCGCATCGGGTCGGCGACGACGAGATCAATCCGCTCGAATGCCGCCACGACGGCCTGGTCGGGTGCGGCCAGGGCGGGCGCGTCCGTGACCAGCCGCACGTACCCGCGCCGGCGGGCACCCAATTCGTCGGCGACGCGGCGCAGGACGGCGAGCGCGCGGCTGGACCCGGTCGGGGTGGGCTGTCCGGACGGGTCGAAGGCATCGAGGCCGCCGCGCGACGAGGGGCCGGCATGCCATGGCTCGATCGCCGCCCCCGACGTCGCGCGCCCCTCGGCCAGCTCCCGACTGGGTGGCACGTCGACCTGGAGCAGCTGGGCACCGACCTCGAGGGCGATCCCCGCCTCGTCGAGCGCATCGACGATCGCAGGCTCGACCAACGCCACCCCGAGCCACGGCCTCGGCGGATCGCCGAGCAGCGTCAGCAGCTCCCGGCGCGCGATGCGGTTGGCGTCGATCCGGTCCAGCGCGCGCTCGGCCAGGCGGGTCGCATCCGCTTCCGCGATCGCCCGGCGGTCGGGCTCGGCGAGCAGCTCCGCCTCGAGGCCCAGGTCGACGTTGCCCTCGGCAACCTCGAGGGCCAGGTCGTAGGCCCCGAGATCGTATTCAGCCATGGCCATCGCGAACGGAAGGGCGATGCCCCCGGCGAGGCGACCGGGGTCCGGGGCGAGGTAGCGGTCCACGACCTCGGGCGCCAGGGACCGGCCCGCCCGGTCGATCCCGGCAACGCCGAACAGGCGCAGGATCGCCCGCTCCTGCCCGATCGTCGTGCTGGCCGCGGCGGCAGCCCCCCAGGCGGTGGCGAGCGCAACGGCTCGCTCCCGCAGGGTGTCGAGGTCTCCGGTCTCCCCCGTGAGCTGCATGACCGCAGTATGGCGGGGCTACCCGGAGTCCATCGCCTCCGTGCGCGCCGGGTGGCCGATCCAGACCTGGCCGTCCCTGAATCGCTCGGCCTTCCAGATCGGCGCACGGGCCTTGGTCTCGTCGATCGCGTAGCGGGCCGCGGCGAAGGCGGCGTCCCGGTGCGGCGCGGCGGCGACCACGATCACCGACGTCTCGCCCAGTGGCACGGGCCCGGTCCGGTGGACGATCGCCAGCCGCCGGACACCCCAGGACGCCTCGATCTCGTCGGCGATCTGGCCCAGGATCGAGACGGCCATCGGCTCGAACGCCTCGTACTCCAGGGCCTCGACGTCGCGGTCTGCGTGGCGGGCGGCCTCCGCCTCCTGGCCCGGCGCCGGCGTGCCGGGCGTGGCCCGGGTCCGGCCCACGAACGTCACCACGCCCCCGTCCCGATCGGTTGCGAGCCGCCTCTCGAGCTCGATCGCGAGGTCCGGCGGAAACGGGGTGTCGCGGACCTCCAGGATCCGCCGTCCGGGGTCATCCTCCGAGCCGCCGCTGACCGGCGGGATGCAGGCGACCTCGTCGCCGTCGTTGAGCGCCGTGTCCGGGTCGGCGTAGCTGCCGTTGACGGCGAACCGCAGCGATGCCCGGCCCGGCGCCAGCGCCGGCACGACCTCCACGACGGCGGACCAGGCGTCTTGGACGGTTGAGCCCAGGGGCACCTCGACCCGCAGCTCGCGCATACCCGCGGCCTCGCGCTGCATCGCGAACAGCCGGACGCGGATGCGCACCGGCGGCAGCCCGGGCATCACACCAGCAGCCCCGCGCCGAAGTAGAGGCCCGCCGCCAGGATCGTGCCCGATGCGATCGCGCCGACGTTGATGTACAGCAGGCCCGTTGCGGACTCCATCGACCGCGACCGCGCGGTCTGCACGGCGGCCCACGAGACGATCAGCGGGAACACCAGCCCCACGATCAGGCGCAGCCAGACGAACAGCGCCCATGGCCCGCCCAGCGCGCCGAACGGGCCCGCGCCGCCCTGGCTGCCACCGGCCCCCGGGCCGACCCCGAAGCCGACCCAGGCCGCGAACAGGAGCAGCTGGATCCCCACGATCCACATCAGCCGGCGCGAGACCAGGACCAGAGGCCCTTCCGGGAGCTTCGGCGTCACCAGGTACCAGTGGCCGAGGATCATCGCGGCGAACACCCCGCCGGTCGCCGCCGCGAGCGCGAGCAACTGGATCGCGAGCGGGATCGCCCCGGCCACGCCGCCACCCCATGTGAATGCGCCCAGGAGCAGCGCCGCGCCGCCGGCGGCCAGCCCCCCGAGGGCGGGCAGCGTCGCCCGTCGCCCGCGGGCGATCGCGATCATCGAGACCAGAGCCAGCAGAACGAACACAGCCAGCGCGGCCCGGCGCGGCACGTCGAACGCCGGATCGTCCGTGACCGGCGACCCCGCGGCCAGCGCCGGCAGGCCCGTATCGGACAGGAAGGCCAGCACGCCGAACCCGGCGGCGCACAGTGCGGTGAACGCGCGGAAACCCTTGGTTGCAGCCGTGGCCAGGCTGGTGAGGACGACCACCGCGAACGAGCCGACCGCGAGGCCCGTGAGGACGGTCCAGTTGATCAACGCGAGGTTGGATGCGATCTGCTCGGCGGGCACGCCACGGAGTGTAGCCGCCCGACGCTGGTGCCCCAGCCGGCGCGCCCGACGCGCTGCGGACCCCTTGACGTCCCGGGGCGGATAATGCGCATCAACCCATCCCGAGCAGCGGCGCTGACGCCCACAAGGAGGCTTCCATGGCCATCGGTCGCGACACCCGCATTACCTGGTATGGCCACGCGTGCGTGGAGGTCGTCTCGCCGGGCGGCAAGACCATCCTGTTCGACCCCTGGTTCGGCAACCCGAAGAGCCCGAAGCTGGCCGGCGCGGTGACCACCTGCGACCTGCTCCTGGTGACCCATGGTCATGGCGACCACCTGGGTGACGCGGTCGGGCTCGCGAGCCGGCTGCGGCCGGCCTGGCCCTGCATCCACGAGCTGAGCCTGTGGCTGGCGCGACAGCTGCCCGGCGGCGGCGACCAGGTGACCGGGATGAACAAGGGCGGCACCCTCGAGGCCGCCGGGCTCAAGGTGACGATGGTTCCGGCCGAGCACTCCGCCGGCGACTGGAACCCGGACGGCGGCGTCCCGCTCTACCTGGGCGAACCTGCCGGCTTCATCGTCGAGATGGAGAACGGCTTCAAGATCTACCACGCCGGCGACACGGCGGTGTTCGGCGACATGGCCCTGATCCGGGAGCTGTACGCGCCGGATCTGGCGATGCTGCCCATCGGCGGCCACTACACGATGGATCCGCAGGCGGCCGCGGTCGCCGTCGGGCTGCTGGGCGTGAAGCACGTGCTGCCCATCCACTGGGGGACGTTCCCCCTCCTCGCCGGGACGCCCGCCGAGCTGGAAGCGGCTGTGGCCGCGCGCGGGCTCGACGTGACCGTCCACAGCTGGGCACCGGGCGACACCGTCGAATAACGCCCATCGCGGTGCGCAGACGCAGCGCCGGCGGTCGCATCGGTTGGCTCGGCGGTGATTCCGGTTGGGTTGCGCCGGCGCCACCAGGACCCTTCGACCGTCGGCGCACGGTCGTCATCGGCGCCAGCCAACCCCAACGCGGGAGGAGGCTCTGCTGGCCGCGCCTGTATGGCCGCGCTCAGGCTCAGGCCATGCGATCGAGCGCCCCCAGCTGCTCCGTGAGCCGCAGGTTCTCGCGGTAGTCGATCGGGACCTCGACCAGCGACGGACCGTCGACATCGAGCGCCCGCCGCAGCGTCGGGGACAGGTCGGCCGCGGAATCAGGCCGGAACGCGGCCATCCCGAACGACAGGGCGAGGGCCACGAAGTCCGGGTTGCCGAACTCGACCGCGAACGGGCGGCCGTACTCGTTGCGCTGCTTCCAGTCGATGAGGCCGTAGCCGTTGTCGCGCCAGACGACGACCGTGACCCGCACGCCGAGCCGGACCGCGGTCTCCAGCTCCTGGGCGTTCATCAGGAACCCGCCGTCGCCGCACAGCGCGACGACGTGCCGGTCCGGGTGCACAAGGGCAGCGGCGATCGCGCCCGGGAGCGCGATGCCCATCGACGCGAAGCCGTTGGAGATGATCACGGTGTTCGGCTCGTACGCCTGGTAGAGGCGCGCGACCCACACCTTGTGGGCGCCGACGTCGGAGACCACGATGTCTTCCGGGGCGAGCACGGCGCGCAGGTCCACGATCGCCTTCTGGGGCCGGATCGGCCAGCCGTCATCGGCCTCGTACGCCCGCAGGTCCGCCAGCAGCTGCCGGCGGAGGTCGGAGTGGACGAGGATGTCGTGCGACTCGTGACGCTCGGTCGCGTTCCGCCCGCCGATCCCCTCGGGCAGGACCGCGGACAGCAGCCGCTCCAACGTGCCGCCGATATCCCCGACCAGCTCCACGTCGGGCCGGTAGGACGCATCGACCTCCGATGGCTGGGTGTCGATGTGGACGATGCGAAGCCGCCCGTCGGGGTTCCAGCGTCCGGGCGCGTACTCGACCGGGTCGTAGCCCACGCTGATCACGAGGTCCGCGCGGTCGAAGCCGGACAGCACGTGGTCCCGCGCCTGGAGACCGACCGCCATCAGCGACAGGTGCGAGCGGTCGTCGACGGCGCCCTTGCCCATGAACGTGACGGCGACCGGCACATGCAGCCCACGGGCGAACGCCCGCAGCTCCGGCGCGGCCCGCCGGCGGAGCACGCCGTTGCCGGCAAGGACGATCGGCCGCGACGAGGCGGCGATGAGCGTCGCGGCATGGGCGATCGCCTCGTCGGTCGGCTCCGGGAAGTAGGCCCGCGACGGCGCGATCGGTGCCCACGACGGATCCACGGGTGCGGCCGCCACGTCCTCCGGCAGCTCGATGTGGGTCGGGCCGGGCTTCTCGAGGCGTGCGAGGCGAAACGCCTTGGCGACGATCTCCGGGATCGCGGCGGGCCGCTCGACCCTCGCGTTCCACTTGGTCACCGGCTCCAGCATCCGCGGGATGTCCACGTACTGGTGCGACTCCTTGTGGACCTTGTCGATCCCGGTCTGCCCGGTGAGCGCGACCATCGGCGCCCGGTCCAGGGACGCGTCCGCAATGCCCGTCACGAGGTTGGTCGCGCCGGGCCCGAGGGTGGCCATCGCGACGGCGCAGCGACCGGTGAGGCGGCCGTACACGTCGGCCATGAACGCAGCGCCCTGCTCGTGTCGCGTGGTGACGTGCCGGACCCGCGTGTCGTCCGCGAGCGCCTCGAGGACGTCCATCGTCTCCTCGCCGGGCACCGAGAAGACCCACTCGCAGCCCTCCGCTGCGATGCAGTCGACGAGGAGGTGGGCGGCGGTGCGAACGTCGGCGATCACGGTTCCAGTCTAGCCACACGAGACGGTTCGTCGGCTCGAGCGACGCCGAGCTCGGCGGGCCTCGCCTCCCCCACCCATCGGGTCGCCTGTGAGGCGACGAACCCCGTCATCCCGGGATCGAACCGGGCGGCCGCGGGCAAGTTTGACGGGGTTTGTCGCCACCAGGGCGACAGATGGTCCGGTCGGGCATGAGCCCGGGCCTGGATTCGCGGTCTCATCGCCTGTGAGGCGACACCGGGGTCGGCGTGGCGGCGAACCGGGCGGGGACCGGCGACACCGGGGTCAGCGTCCCCGCGGACCGGGCGGGGATCGGCGAACCGGGCGGGGACCGGGACAGGGGGGAGGGTCGGCGTCGCGGCGGATCGTGCGCGGACCGGCGACAAGGGGGGCGGCGCGGCGACGAACCGGGCGGGGATCGGCGAACCGGCCGGAGCTGCTGCAGCCCCGAGACGATTTGGCGCCGCTCCCCTAATGGGGCCAGGCGAGGACCATGATCCGGATCTCGGTCATGTCGTCGATCGCCCAGCGCAGGCCCTCGCGGCCGAGGCCGGAGTCCTTGACGCCGCCGTAGGGCATGTGGTCGATCCGGTACGTCGGGATGTCGTTGACGATCACGCCGCCGACCTCCAGCTCGCCGAATGCGGTCCAGGCATGGTCGAGATCGTTGGTGAACACGCCGGTCTGGAGGCCGAAGAAGCTGTCGTTGACGGCCGCGATCGCCTCGCCGATCTCGCGGAACTTGAACGCGACCACGAGCGGTGCGAACGCCTCGGCCGAGCACACCTGGGCCCCGAACGGGACGTTGGTGAGCACGGTCGGCGGGAAGAAGGTGCCGTTCGCGGTACCGCCCAGCAGGACCTCGCCACCCATCTCCTTTGCCTCGTCAACCCAGGCCTGCGTCCGGAGGGCGTTCTTCTCGTCCACCATCGGCCCCACGTCCGTGGTCGGATCGGCCGGGTCGCCCAGCTTGAGCGCGGCGGCGGCGGCAACGAACTTGCCCATGAACTCGTCCCAGACGTCCTCGTGGACGAACATCCGCTGGACGCTGATGCAGACCTGGCCGCTGTAGGCGAAGGCACCGGTGATCGTGCGCTTGACCGCCCAGTCGAGGTTCGCCGAGCGGTCCACGATGACGCCCGCGTTGCCACCCAGCTCGAGGATGACCTTCTTCTTGCCGGCTCGCTCCTTCATCCGCCAGCCGACCACCGGGGAGCCCGTGAACGAGAGCAGCTTGAACCGCTCGTCGGACACCATCCGGTCGCCCAGCTCGCGGCTCATCGGCAGGATGCTGACCATCCCCTCGGGGGCGCCCGCGGCGTCGATGATCTCACCCACGGTGAGCATCACCAGTGGGTCCTTGGACGGCGGCTTGAGCACGATCGGGTTGCCCGCCGCGATGGCCGGCGCGATCTTGTGGACCGCCAAGTTTAGCGGGAAGTTGAACGGGCTGATGCCCGCGATCGGGCCGATCGGGAACCGCCGGGTGATGCCGACCCGGTCCTTGCTGGCCGGCATCAGATCGAGCGGGATCACCTCGCCGACCATCCGCTCGGCCTCCTCGGCACCCAGCCTGAAGGTGAGCACCGCGCGGTCCACCTCGACGAGCGCGTCGCGGATCGGCTTGCCCGCCTCGGCCGCGATGAGCGCGCCGAGCTCCTCGCGCCGCGCCCGGACGCCCGCGCTGATCTCGCGCAGGATCCTCCCCCGCTCGTAGGCGGGCAGCTTGCGGGTGACCTCGAACGCGCGGACGGCAGCCTGGACCGCCTCCTCGTACTGCTCCGGGGTGGCCTGGTAGGTGCTGCCGGCGGGCTCGCCCGGTCGCGCCGGGTTCTCGACCACAAGGGGATCGGGCGACTCGACCCAACGCCCGGCGAGGTAGATCGGGTGCGGGGTGGTCCGGGTGATCGTGGCCATCGGAGGGCTCCTGGGCGGCTACGGCAGATCGGGGGAGGTGGAGCGATTGTAGGCCCGATGCTGCTGCATCCGGCGACACCGCATCTCGCCCTGCGGGCGCGCGACGACGCACGGCAGCTCGGATCCCGGGGCTGCCGCGGGGATGCGCAGAGCGCCGGGTCAGTCCTCGCCCGCCCGGGCGTACGTGCCCAGGATTCGGACGACCTCCGTCTCGCCACGGAGCTCGGCCAGCGCGTCGGCGCACACCTCGTCCGCGGGGTCGGCGTCGAGATCGACCCAGAACAGGTACTCCCAGCGCGCACCGCGGCCGGTCCACGGGCGCGACTCCAGCCGCGACAGGTTCAGCCCACGCGACGCGAACGCCCCGAGGGAACGGAACAGCGACCCCGGCACGTTGCGAACCGCGAACACGAGCGTCGTCCTGGGCGGCCCGGACGTCGCCACCGGACGGGCGGCCGCCAGCACCTCGTGCTCCGAGCCCGCCCGGGCGATCACCGCGAACCGGGTCCGGTTGTCGCTGCCGGACTGGATCCCGTCGGCCAGCACCTCGAGGCCGTAGATCCCGGCCACCCGCGCGGCCGCGACCGCTGCGGCCCCCCGCTCCCCGCGTTCCGCAACCTGCTTCGCGGCGCCCGCGGTGTTGTAGGTCGTCTGGATCACCCATGACCGTGACCGGAGGAACTCGTCGGCCTGCGCCAGTGCGGCGGCGATCGAGTAGACGCGCTCCACCGTCTCGAGCCGCTCCCCGGGAAGCGCGAGCAGCGCGAGGTGGACGGGGACGCTGACCTCGCCCACGACCGGCAGCTCGAACGCATACAGCAGATCGAGGTTCTCCCGGATCGTGCCCAGCAGCGAGCTCTCGACCGGCACCACCCCGGCCGCGCAGTCGCCGTCGCGGACCGCCTCGAACACCGCCCGGAACGAGTCCAGGGGACGCGCATCCGGGGCGTCGAAGAAGCGGAGGACCGCGTCCTCGGCAAAGGCGCCGGGCTCGCCCGTGTACGCCACGCGCAGGGCCGTCGCGGTCACGGGCGGCAGCCCCGGGTGATCTGCACGGCGACCGGGACCGCGAGCGTCCCATCCGATCGGCGATGGACCGCGACAAGGCCCTCGAACGCGTCGCGGATCCGCGCCCGCACGGCCGGCGGCTGCTCGTTGACCAGCGGCGGGATCCGGACGGCCGAGTCCAGGACACCGCGCCACAGCGTCTCGGTGTCCGGGGCATGCGCCTCGAACACGACGTGACTGATCCCGACGCTGTCAAAGCCCGCGTCCCGGAACAACCCCAGGAGCTCCCCGTCCGCGCGGAAGTGGGTCGGACCGGCCGGCAGCCCGTTCGGCGGCGGCGCGGCAACGGCCTCGATCGCGTCCAGCATCAGCCCGAGCACGCGGTTGCGGCGCGGCCCATCCCACGTCGAGACCGCCAGCCAGCCGCCCGGGCGCAGCACGCGGCAGGCCTCGGCCATCGCCGCCGCGGGGCGGCCGACGTGGTTGAGCACGAAGTTGCCCACGACGGCGTCGAAGGAGCCCGCGCCGGCAGGGATCGCCTCGAAGGATCCGACCCGGAACGGGATCGACGGGTGGGCGAGTGCCGCCCGCCGCACCATGGACGGCGCAACGTCGATGCCCACCGTGTCGGCGCCCAGCGATGCTGCCGCCGCGGCCAGGTCGCCGAGCCCGCTGCCGACGTCGAGCACCTGCTGGCCGCTGCGCACCTCGGCCGCCCCGACCAGCGTCGCGACGATCCGGTTGGTGATCGGCTGCAGGAAGGCGTAGGAAGCCGCTCGCGCCTCCCAGCCGGCCGCCTCGAAGCGGTTGAACGCCTCGGCGTCGATGCTCATGGGGTGTGCGGCGCGTCCGCGCGGCCTACCGGTTGAACCACTCGGTCGTGTCGATCGGCCGCGCCTCATCGTCGAACTCGGCGCCGGCCGCGGTGCCCGTCTCCGCGCGTCCCTTCTGCGATCCGGCAGCATCGGCGGCACCCGCCCACGACACCGCGCCCAGCATCTGGTTGATCGCCTCCACGTAGGCCTCCAGGGATGCCGCCACCGTGTTGGTGCTCGTGACCTGGCCGCTGAACCGCCCGTCCGCGCGCGGGCCTTCCGCCCCTGCCGGTGGCGCGATCCGGACGGACACCCGGCCCTCGGCATCCGGGCCCGGGGCGAGCGCATGCACGTCGTACGCCAGCAGGAGCGGGCGCCCGCCCAGCACGTCCGACAACGCCTGGTCGACCGCCCTGTACAGCGCGTCGACCGCCCCGTTGCCCTCGGCGGAGGCCTGCCAGTCGAGGCCGCCGGCGCGGATCACCACAGCGGCCCGGCTGTTGACGTTGCTGCCCGACGTGACCGTCCAGCGCTGGAGGTGGATCGTGGGGTGCTGTGCGCTTTCGTCGCTCATGCGTTGCCTCCAGGTGCGGCCGAGGCAGGGTCGGGGGTCGATGACGCCGCTGCCGGCGCCGTCCCGTGCCCGTTCGTCGTCGTGAAGTGGCGCTCGTCCCGGCGCCGGAGCTCGGTGCCGGACTTCCAGATCGCGTACTCGAGCGAATCGGCCAGCGCCTGCGCCGAGGCCGCGATGATGTTCGTGTCGCTGCCCATGGTGGACCAGGTCCGCGACCCGTCCCGAGAGTCGATGATGACGCGCGTGCGGGCAGCCGTGGCGGTGTTCCCGTCGAGGATGCGCACCTTGTAGTCGACGAGGTGGACGCCGTCCAGGCCCGGGTAGAAGGCGCCCAGCGCCTTGCGCAGCGCGCCGTCCAGCGCGTTGACGGGGCCGTTGCCGTCCGCCGCCGTGTGGAGCGTCTCGCCGGCGACCTCCACCTTGACCGTGGCCTCGGAGAGCAGCTCTCGCCCCTCGCGCTGCTCCACGAGGACCGTGTAGTCCACGATCCGGAACGGGGCGGCGTAGCCGGGGCTCTGCCGCCGGATCAGCAGCTCGAACGAGGCCTCGGCACCCTCGAACGCAAGGCCCTCGTTCTCGAGCCGCTTGATCAGCCTCGAGAGCTCCTTCGCGTCCAGGACGCCGTCCAGCTCGAGACCCAGCTGGCGCGCGCGGATCGACGTGTTGGCCTTGCCGCCGAGCTCCGAGACGACCAGCCGGCCCGCATTGCCGACCACCGTCGGATCGACGTGCTGGTAGCTGCGCTCGACCTTGGCGACCGCGGCCCCATGGACGCCCCCCTTGTGCGCGAAGGCGGACCGCCCCACGTACGGCTGGTAGTCGTTGGGGGTGACGTTCGCGATCTCGGCTACCGACCGGCTGAGCTCGGTCAGGGCCGCGAGGTCGCCGCCGCCGCCGGGCGTCAGCGTGCCGGGCATCTTGAGCGCGAGGTTGGCAAGGATCGACACCATGTTGGCGTTGCCGCATCGTTCGCCGTAGCCGTTGATCGTGGCCTGGACATGGCGGACACCGGCCTGGACCGCGGCGATCGAGTTGGCGACCGCCAGCTCCGCATCGTTGTGGGTGTGGATCCCCCAGGTCACCGGCGTCGCGCCCGGATCGGCCTCGATCGATCCCCGGACGTCGGCCAGGATGCGCACCAGCTCGTCGGTCAGGGTGCCCCCGTTCGTGTCGCACAACACGAGCGTCCGGGCACCGGCCCCGCGGGCCGCGCGCAGGGTTGCGAGCGCATACTCGCGGTCCGCCCGGTAGCCGTCGAAGAAGTGCTCGGCGTCGTAGACGGCCTCGCGGCCGTGGTCCGCGATGAAGCCGATCGAGTCCGCGATCATGTCCAGGTTCTGGGCCGGGGTCGCGCCCAGGACCTCGGTCACGTGGAGCAGCCAGCTCTTGCCGAAGATCGTGACCACCGGCGTCTCGGCTGCCACCAGCTCGTGCAGGTTGGGGTCGGTCTCGGGGCGGTTGGCCTTGTGGCGGGTGCTGCCGAAGGCCGCGAGCCTCGCGTGCACCCAGCGCACCTTGCGCGCGGCGGCGAAGAACTCGATGTCCTTGGGGTTGGAGCCCGGCCAGCCGCCTTCGATGAACGGGAAGCCGTACTCGTCGAGCATCCGCGCGACGCGCAGCTTGTCCGCCAGCGAGAGCGTGATGTTCTCGCCCTGGGTGCCGTCGCGCAGGGTGGTGTCGTAGAGCACGACCGGCGGGTCTGCGGCGGTCGCGAGGTTCGGATCGGTCGCGAGGTCGGGGTTCGTCATGGGGCGGAGGGTCCTGTGGCCCGGTGCGGGTGGGGTCGGCGGCTCGGCTCGGCCGGTGCCCCGCCTCAGGCGGTCACCGGCCGGCGAATCGCGATCCGCTCCCCGATGATGCGGGCCATCTCCATTGTCCCGACGACGGTGCACGCGGCCGCGGCGGCGGGATCCGCCGGCACGAGGTCCGCGGTGCGGACGCCGTCCGCGAGCGCGTCGCCGACGGCGGCCTCGATCGCCTCGGCCGCATCCGTCCGGCCGAGCGACCAGCGCAGCATCATCGCCGCGGACAGGATCGTGCCCAGCGGGTTCGCCACGTCCCGGCCGGCGATGTCCGGCGCCGAGCCATGGATCGGCTCGTACAGACCGTGCCGCCCGTGGGTCGTGTGGCGGCTGCCGACCGACGCGGAGGGCAGCATCCCCAGGGAGCCCGTGATCACTGCCGCTTCGTCGGACAGGATGTCGCCGAACAGGTTCTCGGTGACGATGACGTCGAACGCCGCCGGACGGCTCGCAAGGACCATGGCCGCGGAGTCCACGAGCCGGTGCTCGAGCTGCACGTCCGGGAACTCCGCGTGGACCTCCTCGGTGACCTTGCGCCACAGCCGGGAGGTCGCGAGCACGTTGGCCTTGTCCACCTGGCTCACCTCCCGCCGGCGGCCGCGCGCCAGCTCGAAGGCGAGGGAGACGATCCGCCGGATCTCGCCCTCCGTGTACCACAGGGTGTCGATCGCGGCACGTCCGTCCGGGGTCACGCGCTGCTCGGACGGCCGGCCGAAGTAGAGCCCGGACGTGAGCTCGCGCACGATCAGGCAGTCCACGCCGGCGAGCAGCTCGGGCTTGAGCGGCGACGCCGCGATGAGCGCGGGATGGACGGTGATCGGCCGCAGGTTCGCGAACAGGCCGAGACCGCCGCGGAGGGCGAACAGCGCCTGCTCGGGTCGGACGGCCGCGTCCGGGTCGTCCCACTTGGGGCCGCCGACCGCGCCCAGCAGGACCGCATCGGCGTCCCGGCAGCGCTCGACGTCCTGGGGGCGGATCGCGATGCCGTAGGCATCGATCCCCGCCCCGCCGACGGTCATCTCGTCCCAGGCGAAGCCGAAGCCGAACGACCGCCCGGTGACCTCGAGAACGGCAACCGCGCCCGCGATGACCTCGGGTCCCACCCCGTCGCCGGGGATGAGCGCGACGCGGTACGTGGCCGGGTCGTCGTCTCCCGGGAGCCCCCCGCCGTCCACGGGGTGCCCCGCACCGGCTGCGCCAGCCGTCACGGGAGCTCCTCGGCGGTGCGCCGGCCCACGAACGCGACCTCGATCCCGTTGATCTCCGCGCCGTGGAGCTTGTTGGCCGCAACGAGGTACGCCTCCAGCGAGGCCTCGATGATGTTCGTCGACAGCCCGTGGCCGGTGACGACGAGCGCGCCCGGACCCTCGTCCGAGGACCGACGGCAACGCACGAGCACCTGGCCCTGGGCATCCTCGCCGGCGGACACCGCCCTGATCTCGTAGTCGGCGAGCACGGGGTGCCAGCCGAGAACCGGCGTGACCGCGCTGTCGACGGCGGCGAACAACGCGTTGACGGGGCCGTTGCCGGTCGCGTCCGACGCCTTCGCCTCGCCGGCGACGATGAGCGAGACGCTGCCCACCGAGTGGCCGCCGCTGGATGAGCTGATGTTCCAGCCCAGCAGCTCGATCGACCGCGGGACATCGGACGTGCGCTGCTCGACCAGCGCGAGCAGGTCCGCGTCGGTGACGTCCTTCTTGGCATCCGCGAGCGCGATCGCGGCCCGGTAGATCGCGTCGAGCGCCTCGCCGTCCACCTCGTGGCCGAGCTCGCGGAGCTTGCCCTGGAGCCCTCGCCGGCCGGACAGCTTGCCGATCGACAGCGTGCTCCCGGACAGCCCGACGGACTGGGGGGTCATGATCTCGTACGTCAGGGGGTTCTTGAGGTACCCGTCCTGGTGGATGCCGGACTCGTGGGCGAACGCGTTCGCACCCACGATCGCCTTGTTGGGCTGGATCGCGAACCCGGTGAGGTAGGACACGAGCCGCGACGCCGACGTGATCTGCTCGGTCTGGACCTGCGCTCCGAGCTCCGGGAACTGCGTGGGACGCGTGCGGAGGGCCATCACGACCTCCTCCAGCGATGCGTTGCCGGCACGCTCGCCGAGGCCGTTGATCGTGACCTCCACCTGGCGGGCGCCGGCCTGGACGGCCGCGAGGGTGTTGGCCGTCGCGAGCCCCAGGTCGTTGTGGCAGTGGACGCTCACGGTGGCGTCGGCACCCACGCGGTCCACGACGCGGCCGACCAGGCGGCCGAACTCGGCCGGGATCGCGTAGCCGACGGTGTCGGGGATGTTCACGGTCGAGGCGCCCGACTCGACGACCGCCTCGTAGACCTGGAGCAGGAAGTCCTCCTCGGTCCGGGACGCGTCCTCGGCGGAGAACTCGATCTCCGCCTCCGGGCCCAGCGTCGTGCGGGCCCACGAGACCCAGCGGCGGGCCTCGGCCAGGGCCTCGTCGCGCGACATGCGGAGCTTGTGCTTGAGGTGGATGTCGCTGGTGGCGATGAACAGGTGGAGGTGGGGGCGCTCGGCCTCCCGGATCGCCTCCACGGCCCGCTGCGGATCGCCGTCCCGGCAGCGCGCGAGGGCCGCGACCGCGATCCCGCCCTTGGTCTCGAGGGCGATCCGCCGGACCGCCTCGAAGTCGCCGGGCGATGCGGCCGGAAAGCCGGCCTCGATCACGTCCACCCGGAGCCGCGCGAGCTGGCGCGCGACCTCCAGCTTCTCGGCAGCCGTGAGGCCGGCACCGGGCGCCTGCTCGCCGTCACGAAGCGTGGTATCGAAGATCCGGACGCTGCCCGCGGCGATGCCGCCGCCGTACCGGGGATGGGTGGCCTCGAACGTCATCGCGATCCCTCCCCGCCGGGTGCCGCGCTGGCTACCGCCTGCGCCTGGCCGGCGTCGACGACGACCGGCTTGAGGAACGGCATCTTCGCCCGGAGGTCGGCGCCGACCTGCTCGATCTGGTGGTCGCGGTCCTGCTGGCGGAGCCGCGCGAACTCGCGGCCACCGGACTCCTGCTCGGCGACCCAGCGACTGGCGAACGACCCGCTCTGGATGTCGGACAGGACGTCCTTCATCGCTGCCTTCGCGCCCTCCGTGACGCGGGGGCCGGAGACGTAGTCGCCGTACTCCGCGGTGTCGCTGACGCTGAAGCGCATGAAGTTGAGCCCGCCGCGGTACATCAGGTCCACGATCAGCTTGAGCTCGTGCATCGTCTCGAAGTAGGCGAGCTCCGGCTGGTAGCCCGCCTCGACCAGCGTCTCGAATGCCGCCTTGACCAGCGCCGACACCCCGCCGCACAGGAGGGCCTGCTCACCGAACAGGTCGGTCTCGGTCTCCTCCTTGAACGTCGTCTCGAGGACGCCGGCGCGGGTGGCGCCGATGCCCCGTGCGTACGCGAGGACGCGCGCCCTCGCGGTCCCCGACCCGTCCTGCTCCACCGCGAACAGCGCCGGCACGCCGCCGCCCTGCTCGTAGACGCTGCGCAGGAGATGGCCCGGGCCCTTGGGCGCGACCATGCCGACGTCGACGGTCGACGGGGGCTGGATGAGCCCGAACCGGATGTTGAAGCCGTGGGCGAACATGAGCAGCGCGCCGGGCTTGAGGTTGGGCTCGATCTCCGCGTCGTAGACCGCCCTCTGGGCAGTGTCCGGCACCGCGATCATGATCACGTCGGCCGCCCGGACCGCGTCCGCAACGTCCAGCACCCGGAAGCCGGCCGCCTCGGCCAGCGAGCGGCTCTTGGACCCGGGCGCCAGGCCCACGACCACCTCGGCCCCGCTGTCGCGCAGGTTCAGGGCGTGGGCGTGGCCCTGGCTCCCATAGCCGATCACCGCGACGGTCTGCCCGTCGAGGGCCGCGGGATCCGCGTCCCCGTCGTAATACATCTTCGCCGTCACAGCCTGAGTGCCTCCTCGGTGGATCCGGCCCCGCGCAGCATGACGACCGCACCGGTCCGGACCAGCTCCTTGATCCCGTAGCCGCGCAGCAGCGCGACCAGGGCGTCGATCTCCGCCTCGGTCCCCGTCGCCTCGACGATGACCAATTCGGGCGCGATGTCGACGATCCGCCCCTTGTACAGCTCGACGATCTTGATCACCTCTGCCCGGTTGGCGTCGGACGCCCGGACCTTGACGAAGGCGAGCTCGTGCTCGACCAGCTGCTCGGTCACGACGTCCTGCACCTTGAGCACGTCGACGAGGCGGTACAGCTGCTTGGCCGCCTGCTCCACCGCGACAGCGTCCCCGTGGAGCGTGAGCGTCATCCTGCTGATGTGGTCCTTGTCGGTGCGCGACACCGCGAGCGAATCGATGTTGAAGTTGCGAGCGCGCATGAGGCTCGCGACGCGGTTCAGGACGCCGGGCTTGTCGAGCACGAGCACGACCAGGATGTGGCGGCTGGCCTCGCCCGAGCCCGGGATCGCCCGGGGCGGGGGCGCGGTGACGTGCGCGGGCTGCGCCGGCGCCGCGACGGGACCGGGATCGTCGCTCATTCCTCCGGCGCTCCCCAGGTCTCGATCAGGTCGGACAGGCCCTTGCCGGCCGGCATCATCGGGAACACGTTCTGCTCCTCGGCGATCTCGAACCAGATCAGGGCCGGGCCGTCCACCGCCTGCGCGGCGCGGATCGTCCGGTCCACCTCGTCGGTGGTGGTCGCCTTGAACGCCGGGATGCCGTAGGCCTCGGCAAGCTTGACGAAATCCGGGCCGGGCAGGTGCGAGGAGTGGTAGTTGCCCGCGTAGACGATCTCCTGCCACTGGCGGATCATGCCCAGCTTCTTGTTGTCCAGGAGCGCGATCTTGACCGGGATGCGATCGGCCGCGAGGGTCATCAGCTCCTGGCTCGTCATCTGGAAGCCGCCGTCCCCGGTGATCGCCCACGTCTCGGCGGCGGGATTGCCGAGCGCGGCGCCCATCGCCGCGGGAACCGAGTAGCCCATGGTGCCCAGGCCACCCGAGGACAGGTGGCTTCGCGGGCGGCGGAACTTCGTGTAGCGAGCGAGCCACATCTGGTTCTGGCCCACGTCGGCGACGTAGGTCGCGACGTGATCGGTCAGCTCGCCGACCCGGCTCACGACGAAGTCCGCGGACAACAGCCCGCCACGCCAGGCGCCCGATCCATGCCAGCTCGCGCCCTCGGACTCCCGGCGCCAGCTCGCGAGCTCGGCGTGGTAGTCGGCGCGCGCGGACGGCTGGACCTCGGGCACCAGCCTCGTCAGGCCCGCGAGCACGCGCTTCGCGTCGCCGACGATCGGGATCTCCACGGCCACGTTCTTGCCGATCTCGGCGGGATCGATGTCAGCATGGATGATCCGCGCATAGGGGGCGAACGTGCGGACCGAGCCGGTGACCCGGTCGTCGAAGCGCATGCCGATCGCGATCAGCAGGTCCGCGGACTGGATCGCCCGGTTGACGTGCTTCCAGCCGTGCATCCCCATGTAGCCGTACGCGAGCGGATGGTCCTCGTCCAGGGCGCCGATGCCCAGCAGCGTCCAGGCCACGGGGATCTGCGTCCTCTCGGCAAATGCCCGGAGCTCATCCCAGGCCTCGGCGATGAGGATGCCGTGACCGGCGAGGATCAGCGGCCGGCTCGCCTTCTCGATCTCCTTCGCCGCCAGCTTGAGCTGCCTGGGGTGGCCCTCGATGGTGGGCCGGAAGCCGGGCAGACCGGCGACGACCTCCTCGGCGGAGGGGTGCGCGGCGGTCGTCTCCTGCTGCAGGGCGTCCTTGGTGATGTCGATGTGGACGGGCCCGGGCCGCCCGCTGCGCGCGAGGTGGAACGCCTCCGCGACGACCCGCGGGATGTCGTCAGCGTCGCGGACCAGGTAGTTGTGCTTGGTCATCGGCAGCGTGATGCCGGTGATGTCGATCTCCTGGAAGGCATCCTTGCCGAGGAGGGCCGTCGGCACGTTGCCGGTGATCGCGACCACCGGCACCGAGTCCAGCTGGGCGGTCGCCAGCGCCGTGACGAGGTTGGTGGCCCCGGGCCCGCTGGTCCCCATGCACACGCCCACCCTGCCGCTGGCGCGGGCGTACCCGTCCGCCGCATGGCCGCCGCCCTGCTCGTGGCGGACGAGGACGTGCCGGATCTCGGGGTAGTCGGCCAGGATGTCGTAGATCGGCAGGATGACGCCGCCGGGATAGCTGAACAGCACGTCGGTGCCCTGGTTGACGAGCGCCTCCATGAGCGCGTCGGCACCGATCCGCGTCCGCTTGCGCGACCGCACCTCGTGGAGCATCTCCTTGCGCGCGTGCTCCACCGCGGCGGCAGTCGCGGTCCCGTCCGCGGGCACGTGGCTCCGACGCGCCGGCGGACTTGCCGCTGGTTCGCCCTTCGTCATCGTCATCCGTCTGTGCCCTCCGTCCCGGTGGTCCCGCGACCGCCCCGGACATGCAAAGACCCTCGCCACCCGGCGAGGGTCCCTTCGGTTCTCGGTGGCCGGCGCCTCAGTGGCGCTCGTTCCTCCGCGGTCCTCCGTTCTCCCGCCGGGAGCCGGTAATGAGGAGCCCAAGGAGGCTCTCGATGCCGGCAAGGAGCGAGCGAAGAAGATCGAGGGGGGATGCGCCCGGGGCACCAAGGTCGCGCAGGGGCACGGTCACGCGGCGGCCATCCGCCGTCACGACGACGGCAACGCGGCGATCCCGACCCTGGAAGAAGTCCAAGCGACTCGACTCCCGTGCTCCCGCCAGCGGCGGGTCCGCGAAGTCTAGCGGCAGACCCCCGGTTGCGCAACCGTCGCCCCGGGGCCGGCGTGGGCGGCCAGGACAGGGCTCGCGGACCCGCGACGGATCGCGCTGGTACGCTTGCGCCTCCGTCGCAGCCGCAGCAGGGCAGACCAGCAGCCATGACCCGACCCCGCACCCTCATCCAGAAGATCTGGGACGAGCATGTCGTCACCCAGGATCCCGGTGCCCCCGCGGTCCTCGCGATCGATCTCCACCTCGTCCACGAGGTCACCAGCCCCCAGGCGTTCACCGGCCTGCGCGAGAAGGGGCTCCGCGTCCGCCGCCCGGACAGGACCGTGGCGACCGCCGACCACTCGACCCCCACGACCCCGCGCGGGCTGCCGATGCTGGACATGCAGGCAGCGGCCCAGATCTCCCAGCTCGAGGCCAACTGCGGCGAGTTCGGCATCCCGATCCACGCCTTCGGGAGCGAGACCCAGGGGATCGTCCACGTCATCGGCCCGGAGCTTGGTCTGACCCAGCCCGGGATGACGATCGTGTGCGGCGATTCGCACACGGCCACGCACGGCGCGTTCGGGGCCCTCGCGTTCGGCATCGGGACCAGCGAGGTCGAGATGGTGCTCGCGACACAGACGCTGCTCCAGCGCACACCGAACACGTACGAGGTGCGCGTCGACGGCCGCCTCGGAGCCGGCGTCTCGGCCAAGGACATCATCCTCGCGCTCATCGCCCGGATCGGGATCGGCGGCGGGACGGGCCACGTGTTCGAGTACCGCGGCGAGGCCATTCGCGCGCTGTCCATGGAGCAGCGGATGACCATCTGCAACATGAGCATCGAGGGTGGGGCACGGGCCGGCCTGGTCGCCCCGGACGACACCACGTTCGAGTACCTCCACGGCCGCCGGCACGCCCCGCAGGGAGCGGCCTGGGACGCGGCGGTCGCCGCCTGGCGGACGCTCCCGACCGATGACGGGGCGACGTTCGACAAGTCGATCGTCATCGACGCCGACGCCCTCGAGCCGATGGTCACCTACGGCACCAACCCGGGGATGGGCATCCCCGTCACCGGTCGGGTCCCGTCGCCCGAGGATGTGCCCGATCCCATCGCGCGCCGCGCGCTCGAGCGCGCGCTGGAGTACATGGGCCTCCGACCGGGCCAGGCGATCGCCGGCCAGCCCCTCGACGTCGTGTTCATCGGCTCCTGCACCAACAGCCGGATCAGCGACCTCCGGCTCGCTGCCAGCGTGCTCAAGGGCCGGACCGTCGCCCCGGGCACACGGCTGATGATCGTGCCGGGCTCGCAGCAGGTGAAGCAGCAGGCCGAGCGTGAGGGCCTCCACGAGATCTTCCGGGCGGCCGGCGCCGACTGGCGCGAGTCCGGCTGCTCGATGTGCATCGCCATGAACGGCGACCAGCTGTCGCCCGGCCAATACGCGGTCAGCACGTCCAACCGGAACTTCGAGGGCCGTCAGGGCAAGGGCGGACGCACGTTCCTCGCCTCGCCCCTGACCGCTGCGGCGTCCGCGGTGAGCGGCGTCGTCACCGACCCGAGGACGCTCCCCGGCGTGGAGGAGCTCGTGACCGTCGGCGGAGGGTACTGACATGGCCGAAGGGTTCCGCTCGTTCTCGTCCAAGGTCGTCCCGCTGCCCGCGGAGAACGTGGACACGGACCAGGTCGTGCCGGCTCGCTACCTCAAGGCCACCGACAAGGAAGGCCTGGCGGAGGCCCTGTTCCACGACTGGCGGTTCGAACCGGACGGATCCCCGAAGGACCCGCCGTTCGTCATCGACCTGCCCGGCATGAGCGGCCGGCGGATCCTGCTGGCGGGCGACAACTTCGGCTGTGGCAGCTCCCGGGAGCACGCGCCCTGGGCGTTGCGCACGTGGGGCGTGCAGGTGATCCTGTCGACCTCCTTCGCCGACATCTTCCGGGCCAATGCGCTGAAGAACGGCGTCGTGCCGATCGTCGTGGATCCCGACACCCACCGGAAGCTGTTCGAGATGATCGAGCAGGACCCGGATGCGGAGCTGCGGGTCGACCTCGCGGAGCAGGGCATCCTGCTGCCGGACGGATCCACCGTGGACTTCGACGTGGATCCGTTCTCGAAGATGATGATCATGGCCGGCACCGACGAGATCGGCTACGTCCTCGACAAGGACGCCGACATCGACGCCTGGGAGGCGGCCCATCCCGCGCGCGTGGACACCCGCCTCGGGACCGCGCTCGCCGGCGGCTGATCCTCCCCACCGGGTTGATCGCTCCCCGCCGGGGCTGATCCCTCCCCGCCGGGGCTGGTCCCGGCGCACCGACGGCGCACCTCCCCGATACTCTGCGGGTGAACCTGTTCGACCTCCTCGCGCTGCTGGTGCTCGTGATCGCGGTGCTGGCCGGCCTGCGCACCGGCGCGCTGCCCCAGGTCGGCGGCATCTCCGGGGCCCTGGCGGGCCTGTTCATCGCGCTCGGCGCCGCGCAGTGGCTGGTCGACGTCACCCGGGACCTGGAACCGATCACCCGGGCGCTGGTCGTCCTCGGGGCGCTGATCGGGGCCGTTGCCGTCGGAGAGGCGATCGGGTCGGCGATCGGCCGGGCCATCGCCGGCCGGCTTGACCGCGGCGTCATCTCCGGCCTGGACCGGGTCACCGGAGGGATCCTGGGCGCCGCCCAGGCGCTGCTGATCATCTGGCTCCTCGGCGGGCTGCTCGCCGTCGGCCCGTTCCCCACCCTCGGCCGGACCGCCTCCACCTCGCTCTCGGTTCGCTCGCTCGATGCGGTGCTTCCTCCTCCGACCGAGGTGGTGGGCGAGATCGCCACGGCGCTCGACGGCTCCGGCCTGCCGGATGTCTTCGTCGGCCTGGACCCGATCCCGCTCCAGACGGTCGACATCCCGACCGGCACGCAGGCATCGGCCATCGCCAAGGTCGCCATCGCCAGCACGGCGCGGGTCACGAGCCGCGCCTGCCAGACGCAGATCACCGGGACGGGCACGCTGATCGCTCCCGGGTACCTGGTGACCAATGCCCACGTGGTCGCCGGCGCCGGGACCATTCGGGCCGCCATCGGCGCCAACATCGTCGACGCCACACCGGTCCTGTTCGACCCGGACCTCGATGTCGCCGTGCTGTACGTGCCCGGCCTCGCGGGCCCGCCGCTCCGATTCGCCGCCACGGACCCCGTCCGCGGGGACCAGGGCGTCGCCCTCGGATACGCCGGCGGCGGCGTGCTCGCCGTCCTCCCCGCCGCCGTGACCGGCGACTACCCGGCCATCGGCAGGGACATCTACGGGGCGGGACGGATCACGCGCAACATCCTCGAGCTGCGGGCAGGCGTGGAGCCCGGCGACTCCGGCGGACCGCTCGTCCTCGAGAACGGGACGATCGGCGGCGTCGTGTTCGCGCAGTCGCGGACGAACCCCGGGGTGGGGTACGCGCTGACGCCGACCAGCGTCGCGGTGCGTGTCGCGCCGGCCATCGGCCGGACCTCCCCCGTGAGCGTCGGGAACTGCCTGCACTGAGGCCGCACCTGGCCGTCACTGGCCGTCACTGGCCGTCAGTGGCCGGCCGGATAGCATGGACGCGATGAGCACGGCAGCGGACACCGGGACCCTCGACAGCCTGGCCGCGGCGTACTGGGAGGCGTACCTCGAGACGCATCCGCTGTTCGCCACGTCTGTTGGCGAGGACAAGTACGACGACCGCCTGCCGGACCCGTCGCCCGAGGGCATCGCGGCGTCGCTTGCGCGGTTCGGCGCCCTGGGGCGGCGGGTCGACGGTCTCGACCCCGCGTCGTTCGAGGGCGAGGACCGGATCACGCTCTCGGCCCTGCGCGAGTCGATCGCGTCGGACATCGCCGAGCTGGAGACGGGCCTCGTCACCTGGAACCTCGATCCTCTCGAGGGAGTGCCGGCGATGCTCCTCCTCGTGCCGGACTTCCAGCGCCTGGAGTCCCCCCGGGACGGCCGGCGGCTGATCGCGCGCTGGCGCGAGATGGCCACCCATACGGACCGCCACATTGCGGCGCTGCGCGGCAGCCTCGCCGATGGGCGCGTCGCGTGCCGGGCAACGGGTGATCGGACCCTGGCGATCCTCGACGAGCTGCTGGCGACGCCCACGGATCGATGGCCGCTGCTCGACCCGCTGGCGCAGGTCGACGGGTTGACCGGCTGGACGGCGGCGGATCGCGAGCGGTTCGCGACGGACCTGCGGGCCGTGGTCGACGGTGAGATCCGGCCCGCCTTCGTGCGCCTCCACGATGCCCTCGGCACCGAGATCCTGCCCGCCGCGCGCCCGGCCGAGCGGCCGGGCATGTGCCACGTCCCCGGCGGATCCGAGGCCTATCGCCGGCTCATGCGGTTGCATACCTCGCTGGACATCGACGCCGACGCCCTCCACCGGATCGGGCTCGACGAGATCGCCCGGATCGACGAGGAGCTTGCGGACCTGGCCGGCCGGGAGATCGGTGCTCGCTCGCGTGCCGACGCCATCGACCGGCTGCGCGGCGACCCGGCGCTCCACTTCGCCACTCGCGACGAGGTCGAGGCGACCGCCGCGGCCTGCCTCGGGCGCGCCATGGAGGCGATCCCGGGCTGGTTCGGGCGGCTGCCCCAGGCACCGTGCGAGGTCATCCGCATGGGCCCGCACGAGGAGGAGCACTCGACGATCGCCTACTACCGCCAGCCCGCAGCCGATGGCTCTCGACCGGGCCACTACTTCATCAACACCTCCCACCCGGAGACCAGGCCCCGCTACGAGGCGGAGGTGCTCGCCTACCACGAGTCGGTCCCCGGTCACCATCTCCAGATCGCGATCGGCCAGGAGCTGCCGCACCTCCCGGAGTTCCGGCGCCACCTCGGACCGACGGCGTTCTTCGAGGGCTGGGGCCTGTACACGGAGCGCCTCGCGGACGAGATGGGTCTCTACGACGGCGACCTCGACCGGATCGGGGTCCTGTCCTTCGACGCGTGGCGCGCATCCCGCCTCGTCGTGGACACCGGCATGCACGCCCTGGGCTGGCCGCGAGAGCAGGCCGTCCGGTTCATGCTGGAGCACACGGCCCTGGCGCCCAACAACATCGCCAACGAGGTGGACCGCTACATCGCCCTGCCGGGTCAGGCGCTGGCGTACAAGACCGGCCAGCTCGAGATCCTGCGCCTCCGGGCCGAGGCCGAGCAGCGGCTCGGTTCCTCGTTCGACATCCGCGGCTTCCACGATGTCGTCCTGGGCAGTGGCGCGCTCGCGCTCCCGACCCTGCGCGAGGTCGTCGGGTCCTGGGTCGAGGCCCACCGGCTCCCCGACTGAGCCCGCGGCACGCCGGGCGACCCTCGCGCCATACTTGGAGCGCGACGAAACCCCTGCCCGACACGCCCGCGAGGACCCCATGGCCGCCGACCGCCCGCTCCCCTACGCCCGACCCTCGGACCCCGGCAAGCGACACAGCCACGCCCTCACCGACGGCCCCGACCGAGCCGCCGCGCGCGCGATGCTCAAGGCGGTCGGGTTCACCGATGACGACCTCGCCCAGCCGATCATCGGCGTCGCCACGACCTGGATCGAGACCATGCCCTGCAACCTCAACCAGCGCCGGCTGGCGGAGTTCGTGAAGGCGGGGATCCGGGCCGCCGGCGGCACGCCCATGGAGTTCAACACGATCTCCGTCAGCGACGGCGTGTCGATGGGCACCGAGGGGATGAAGGCGTCGCTGATCAGCCGTGAGGTGATCGCGGATTCGATCGAGCTGGTCGCGCGGGGCCACCTGTTCGACGGCCTGGTGTGCCTGGTCGGCTGCGACAAGACGATCCCCGCCGGGGCGATGGCGCTCGGCCGGCTCGACATCCCCGGGCTCGTCCTGTACAACGGCACGATCATGCCCGGCACCTACAAGGGCAAGCCGGCGGACGTGGTCACGGTGTTCGAGGCGATCGGGGCGTACCGGGCCGGCAAGATCACCCTTGACGAGCTGTACGACGCGGAGAACGGGGCATGCCCCGGCGCCGGTGCCTGCGGCGGGCAGTTCACGGCCAACACGATGTCGACCGTGATGGAGTTCCTGGGCCTGTCACCCGCGGGGCTCAACGGAATCCCGGCCGAGGACCCGACGAAGGAGGAGGCCGCCCGCCGAGCCGGCGAGCTGGTGATGACGCTCGTCCATCACGACATCCGGCCCTCGCACATCGTCACCCGCAACGCGCTCGAGAACGCGATCGCGTCAGTGTCCGCCACCGGCGGCAGCACCAACGCGGCGCTCCACCTGCCGGCGATCGCCGCCGACTTCGGAATCGCCCTGACGCTCGACGACTTCTCGGAGGTCGCCGATCGAACGCCGCTGATCGCGGACATGCGGCCGGGCGGCCGGTACGCGGCGGCCGACATGTACGCGGCGGGCGGGGTCGCGATCGTGATGCGCGAGCTGCTCAAGCAGGACCTGCTCCACGGCGAGGAGCGGACCGTCGACGGCCGGACGATCGCGAAGATCGCCGCCGACGCCGTCGAGACGCCCGGACAGCAGGTCGTGCACCCCATCGAGACGCCGATCAAGGCGACCGGCGGGCACGCGATCCTCAAGGGCAGCCTGGCGCCCGAGGGCTCGATCGTGAAGCTCGCGGGGCATGAGCGCAGGTACCACAAGGGCCCCGCCCGGGTGTTCGACTCCGAGACCGAGTGCTTCGCCGCCGTCCGCGAGCGACGGATCCACGAGGGTGACGTCGTGGTGATCCGCTACGAGGGTCCGGTCGGCGGCCCGGGCATGCAGGAGATGCTGAGCGTGACCGGCGCGCTCGTCGGCGAAGGGCTGGGCGAGAGCGTCGCGCTGCTCACCGACGGCCGGTTCTCCGGTGGCACGCGCGGGCTGATGCTGGGGCACGTCGCGCCCGAGGCGGCAGTCGGCGGCCCGATCGCGCTGGTCGAGGAAGGAGACTCGATCGTCATCGACGTCGATGCGAAGCAGTTGAACCTCG
Organism: uncultured Chloroflexia bacterium; assembly: GCA_963849495.1. Classification (GTDB taxonomy): domain Bacteria; phylum Chloroflexota; class Limnocylindria; order Limnocylindrales; family CSP1-4; genus CAIXZV01. The sequence goes on from CAWKHN010000011.1 coordinate 385,945, forward strand.
AGGTTCCCGAAGCCGAACTGGCCGCTCGCCGCGCGCGCTGGACGCCGCGCGCCCCCCGCTACACGACCGGCGCGATGGCCAAGTACGCGGCGCTCGTCTCGTCGGCGTCCGAGGGTGCGATCACCAGCGGCTCGCAGCTGCGGCTGGCGCTCGCGACCCAGACCAGCGGCGCCGGGCCGGCGGAGTGACGTCAGCAACCGGCCGAGTGACGTCGCCGACGCATCCGGGCCTGGTCGGCTTCCGCATCTCGGCCACCGAGTCGGCCGGGCTCGACTGGTCGCGGATCGACGAGACCTGGGCGCTTGCCGGCGGGCTGTCCGTGTTCTCGGCCGGCTGGATGAGCGACCACCTCTCGGATGCCAGCCGCGAGAGAAACGGACCCGCGTTCGAGTCGATGACCATGGCCGCTGCGCTGGCACACCGGGTGCCTGGCAAGTGGGTGGGCATCGTGGTCCTGTCCAACACCTTCCGGCACCCCGCCGTGCTGGCCAAGTCGGCGACGGTGCTCGACAACGTGACGGGCGGGCGGTTCATCCTCGGCCTGGGTGCCGGCTGGCACGAGGGCGAGCACGATGCGTTGGGGATCCCGCTGCCGCCACTGCCCGAGCGGTTCGACCGGTACGAGAGCTCGCTCCGGGTGCTGACCGCGCTGTTCTCGGACGAGGCACGGACGCCGCTGGGCGTCAGCCTCGACGACCCCTTCCACCCGCTCCGCAACGCCACCAACGAGCCGAGCCCGGTCCGGCCGGGCGGCCCCCCGATCTGGCTGGGCGGAACCAGGCGCCGCGGAATCGCGCTCGCCGCACGCTTTGCCGACGGCTGGCCGATGCCCGGCAATCGACCGGGAGACGTCGACTACTTCGCAACCAAGCGGGACGAGATCCGGCGGGCGCTGGAGGCGGCGGGCCGGGATCCCGATGCGTTCACGTTCGCGGCGCAGCTGTCGTGCGGGGCCACACCGGCGTCACGTCGCGCGGCGCTCGGCACCTCCCGCGCGTTCGTGCGGGCCGGCGCCAACCACGTGATCCTCGGCGTGCCTGCCGGGTCCGCGCCCGATGGGCTGGCCGCGGTGGTCAACGAGGTCGCCGAACCATTGGCCGAGACCGGCTGATGGCCATGGAGGACGGCACGGTGCATGGGTCGGCCGGCGGGTCGGGGCACGTGGTGCGCGCCATCTCGCCGGGTGACGAGGCCGGCCTGGCCGAGTACGTCCGGCTGCGGACGCTCGTGACACCTGACAATCCCGAATCGATCGACCAGGCCCACTGGGAGGACACGACCTACCCGGGAGAGGCCGCCAGGTTCATGGTCGAGCAGGACGGCCGGGCCGTTGGGGCCGCCAGCACCGGACGGATCTGGATGAACCGCTCCGACTACCCGCGCTACTGGCTGGGCCTGTGGGTGCTCGCCGAGGCTCGCGGACGGGGCATCGGCACGGCGCTCTACCGGGCTGCCAGCGAGGTCGCCCGGACCGCGGGCAAGACCGGGTTCCAGACCGAGGTCTCCGAGGCACACGAGGATGGGGTTCGGTTCCTGGCTGGGCGCGGGTTCATCGTCACGGGCCGCGCCAAGATGTTGTGGCTCGACCTGCGCGCCCTGGGTCCGGTCCCGGTGACGGCGCCGGCTGGGATCCGCCTCGCCACGCTCGCCGATCAGCCGGACCTGGTCGCGGGCGTGCACACCGTGGCCGTGGAGGCCTTCCCCGACATCCCGAGCAGCGACGAGCCGATCGAGCCGGGCACCCTCGATGCCTTCGTGGCGCGCGACGTGGATCGGGTTGGCGTGCCGCGGGATGCGTTCATGGTCGCCGTCGACGACGCGACGGGTGAGGTCGCGGGGTATGCGAACCTGATCTTCAAGCCGGGCAGCACGACGGTCGCCTACCACGACATGACGGCGGTCCGGCCGGCCTTCCGGGGGCGCCGGATCGGCGCTGCGCTCAAGCGCGCCACGATCGCCTGGGCCGTGGAGCACGGGCTGGAGGGGCTCGAGACCGGCAACGACGAGGAGAACGCGCCGATGCGAGCCATCAACCGGACGCTCGGCTACGCCCCGTTGCCCGACGCGCTCGAGATGCAGGGGCCGCTCGCGCCCGGGACCTGACCGCGGCCGTCCGCACGCGGACCCGACCCGGCATACTTCGGCTCGATGAGCGTCATCGACCTCAACGGGATCCGGCTCCGGAACCGACTCGTCACGTCGGCGAGCCTGCTCGGCTACGGAGCGTCAAGGAGACGGCTGATCCTGTACGGGCTCTCCCCCATCGCCCAGTGGGTCCCGCTGGAGCGGTTCGGAGCCGTGACGACGCGCACGATGACGCTCGGGCCGCGCGAGGGCCACTTCACGCTGCGCGAGGACTGGGGCATCACCGACTTCCCCGAGATGCTCCGCCTCTACGGGCGCGCGTTGCGCCGGGTCGACGCCGGCTGGCTCAACGCGTTCGGCTGGTCGAACATCGGGATCGAGCGCTACTTCGACGAGTACTTTGCGCGCACGTCGAACCTCAACCGGATCATCTCGGTCGGCGGCTTCAGCGCGGACGAGATCGAGCAGCTGATCGAGACGGTCAACGAGCGGGTGAAGCCCGGCGACATCGCGGCGGTCGAGCTCAACGCCTCCTGCCACAACGTCAACTTCCCGTTCGGCGAGATCCTCGAGGAGAGCCTGGCGCGTGCCGTGCCGAGGAGCCGGCACCCCGTCATCCTCAAGGTCTCGCCCGACGAGGACTACGTCTGGCAGGCCCGCCTGGCCGAGCAGTCCGGGTGCGCCGGGATCACGGCCATCAACACCGTCAAGGGCCTGCGCCTGGACCCGGAGACCGGCGAGCCGTGGCTGAAGAACCGGTTCGGGGCGATCTCCGGGCGGGCGATCAAGCCGATCGGCCTCCGCGTGGTCGCGGAGCTGCGAGACGCGGGCATCCACCTGCCGATCATCGCGAACGGCGGGATCCGCGACTTCGACGACTGCCGCGAGTACTTCTGGGCGGGTGCCGACGCGGTCAGCCTGGGCAGCGCGGTCTGGCTGGCACCGATGCCCATGTACGCGCTGGGACCGGTCGAGGGGTGGCGGATCCGTCGCCTCATCGCACGGGTGGCCGGGTTCGTGCCGCCCGCGACCGCGCCGCACTGGCGGCCCGCCGAGGCAGCGGCGGGAGCCGCGACCGCTCCGGGGCCAACGCGTGCCGTGCCCGACACCCGGGCGGACGCCCCGGCCCCCGGCGCGTGAGCCTGCCGCGGATCGCCGTCGTCACGACCGGCGGCACCATCGATTCGCTGGGCACGGACCGCCTGGACCTTGCCGCGTACCTGGAGACGGGCCGGCGCCTGGAGCCGGAGGCGCTCATCGCCGGCATCCCGGAGCTGGCCCGGATCGCGTCGGTCACCGAGATCCCGTTCCGCCGGCTCCGGGCACACGCCATGACGGACGACGACCTCGCCGACCTGCGCGACGTCGTGGCCGGCCTGGTCGACCGCGACGAGGCGGACGGCGTCGTCGTCACGCACGGGACGAACACGCTCGAGGAGACCGCCTGGCTTCTGCACCTCACGGTGTCCTCCGACGCTCCCGTCGTGCTGACCGGCGCGATGCGCCCGGCGTCGGCACTGTCGCCCGATGGGCCGCTCAACCTGCTCAACGCCGTGCGGGTCGCGGCATCCCCCGTCGCCCGCGGGCTCGGCGTCCTGGTCGTGCTCGACGACACGATCCACGGGGCGCGAGACGTGACGAAGTCGAACACCCTGCGGACGAACGCATTCGCCGACGGGGCGGCGGGACCGCTGGGCTGGACGGACGGCGACGGCCGGGTGGTGCTCGCGCACGCACCCTGGCGCGGGACCGCGATCCGTGGCCGGTATTCCGGTGCCGACCTGCGCGCGCTGCCGAGGGTGGACGTCATCGTGTCCCACCAGGGCGCGGACGGCACGCTCGTCGATGCAGCCGCGGCGGCCGGAGCCCGCGGGATCGTGAGCGCCGGCACGGGCGCAGGCTACCCGACGCCGGGCGAGGTCGACGCGCTGGAGCGGGCGTCGCGGGCCGGAGTGACCGTCTGCCAGGCGTCGCGCGTCGGTTCGGGGCGTGTGCCGCGCGTGCCGTCGCTGGCTGCGCGGGGCTGGCTTGCGGCGGACGACCTCCAGCCGTGGAAGGCACGGGTCCTGCTGCGCCTGGCGATCGCATCCGGCGTCGTCGCCCCCGAGGCGATCCAGGCCCAGTTCGACGCTGCCTGACGACGCGCGGGCCGGCCGGCTGACGCCGGCATGGATGGTCGTCGCGTGGCGGCCCGCCGCCGCGCGCGCCGGGATCGGCCGCCCGCCGCGCCACGACCTGCGGCATCATTGGCGTGTGACAGATCGCCCGTCCTCACCCGACCCCGCCTCATCGGGCCGGGCATCGCTGCCCCCGGATCCCGTCCAGTACGACTCCGAGCGCAACGTCCACGCGCGAAAGCGCGGCCTCATGCAGCCCTACATCGCCGGGGGCAACGACCCCGAGCTCGCCGACACGCTGCGACGGGAGCGTCGGTACGTCCGGATCCTCGTCCTGATGGCCGGCTCGATCATCGCCCTCGGGGTCATCCTGGGTCTCATCAGCGCCCTCGTCCTGGGCCCGGGAACCTGATCCGGTGCACCCTCCGCTGCCATCGTCCGCGATCGGCGACGACGGCTGGCTGGCCGCGCACGAACGTCTGGTGGCGTTCCTCCGGGACCTCCTCCGCATCCCATCGATCAACCCCCCGGACCCGCCGGGCCCGGAGCTGGACGCCGCCCACCGGATCGCCGATGAGCTCCGCGTCGCCGGCCTGACGCCGGAGGTCCTGGAGCCGTTTCCGGGCCGCGGCAACGTCGTCGCCCGGCTGCGCGGTGACGGGACCGGCGGCGAGCCGCTGCTGCTCCTCTCACACCTGGACGTCGTGCCCGCGAACGAGGACGGATGGAGCCACCGGCCGTTCGACGCGGATGTGGCGGACGGCTACGTCTGGGGCCGGGGCGCCGTGGACATGAAGTCCATGGTTGCTCTCGAGGTCATGGTGCTCGCGCTGCTTGGTCGCCGCGCGCTCGATGCCGGGCTGGACCCCGCCGTGGATCCCGTGCCCGGCCTTCGCCGCGACGTCCTGTTCGCGTGCACCGCGGACGAGGAGGCCGGCGGCCACCAGGGTGCCGGCTGGCTCGTCGATCATCGCCCGGAGACGCTGCAGGCAACGGGCGCGCTGAGCGAGGCTGGGGGCGTGTCCGCCGACCTTGCCGGCCGCCGCTTCTACCCGATCCAGGTCGCCGAGAAGGGCTTCGAGGTCTACCGGATCACGGTTCACGGGACGTGGGGCCACGGGTCGATGCCGCGCGACGACAACGCGGCCGTCATGGCCGCAGAGGCGGTGTCCCGCCTGGCCCGGCCCGGCGAGCCCCGGGTGACCGCGCCCGTCCGGAGGCTCCTGGACGAGATCGGGGCGGCACTGCCGCCCGTTGAGGCGGGGCTGGTCGACGCGATCGGTGGCGAGGACCCGCGTCGCAGCGAGGCTGCCCTTCGCGCCCTGTGCGACCCGATGTACGCCCGAGCGCTGCGGGCGCTGCTGCGCGACACGATCAGCCCGGACGTGATCCACGCCGGCATCAAGTACAACGTCATCCCGGGCGAGGCCGTCATCGAGGTCGACTGCCGGACGCTGCCGGGCACCACCGAGGGCGACGTCCGCGAGGAGATCCTGGCCCGTCTCGGGGACCTGTCGGCCCACTGCACCGTGGAGCACACGCTCGGCGCGATCCCGGTCGAGGCGCCGGCGGAGGGCGAGCTCTACAACCTGCTCGCCGCCACCATCCGGGCTCACGACCCCGACGGCATCCCCGTCCCGGTGCTGGCTCCCTTCGCGACCGATGCCAAGCACCTGATCCGGCTGGGCGTCCCGTCGTACGGCTTCTCGCCCCTCAGGCTCGACCCCGAGGAACGCTTCCTGGAGCGGTTCCACGGCGTGGACGAGCGGGTCGGCCTCGAGGCGCTGCGCTGGGGTCTGCCCGTCCTGTTCGACGTCGTCGCCACCTACTGCGGCTGACGCGCCCGCGAGCCGCCGGGCCACCCGGCAGCGCCGCGTGCGCGACGCGCCGCGTCGGAGCCGATCGATCAGCCCCCGCCGCGCACCAGCCGGCCGCGGCGGCTGATCGCATGCGTCGCCAGCGCGGCCACGCCCATCGCGATCAACGCCCGCTCGCTGCGAGGCAGCGGCCGGACGGCCGACAGGAACTGCTCCGCCCGAGCGCGGTCGACCATCCGCAGGACCGCCTGTCCCCGTGGCGTCAGCCACACGGAGCGAAGTCGCGCGTCGTCGTCCTCCCGGCGGCGCTCCACAAGGCGGCGCTTGACGAGCCCATCCACGAGGCGCGAGGTTGCGGACGGAGACCGGCCGATGGCGTCGGCGAGATCGGCGACGGTCGTCGTCGCGCCTTCCGCGAGCACGTAGAGCGCCGCGAGCTGCGTGAACCCGAGGTTGAGCTCTCCGAGCTGGTACGCGAACCCCACGACCAGCTCCCGCCACAGCGCCCGCCCCATGGCGACGCGCTCCGAGATCTGGCGCACGTTCTGGATCCGGGTCCCGGCTGCCACCACCGGCGCCGACAGGTCGGCCTCGAACACCCGGGCGATCACACGGCTCGGCGCTCCGCGGCGACGCGGGTGTGCCAGCGTCTCCGGCAGCTCCGGACCCGCGGCCGGGTCGTCTGCCCGAATCCGTCGCGCCCTGACCGGTCGTGACGGCGGATGCGGCGACCCGGACTGCGGCCTGCTCGCGTCCGTCACAGCGTTGTCCTCATGGTGCGAGCGTACGATCGACCCGATGTTCCTGCAAGCGTGCATGGACTTCGCCGCCTGAACCCTCGTCCGCCCGCTACGCTTGGCGCCGATGAAACAGATCGCCTACGTCTTCCCCGGCCAGGGCAGCCAGGCCGTGGGCATGGGCCGCGCCCTCGCCGAGGCATCGCCCGCCGCCGCAGCCGTCTTCCGCGCCGCCGATGAGGCGCTCGGGGAACCCCTCACGCGTCTCGCGTGGGAGGGACCGGAGGAGGACCTGAACCGGACGGAGAACGCCCAGCCCGCGCTGCTGGCCGCCTCGATCGCATACCTCGCGGCCGTCCGTGACCAGTGGGCGCAGCTCGAGATCGACGCTCCCGACCCTGCCTTCGCCGCCGGGCACTCGATGGGCCAGTACTCGGCCCTCGTTGCCGCCGGCGCGCTCGATCTCGCGGATGCCGTCCGTCTCGTCCGTGAGCGCGGGCGCCGGATGCAGGCGTCGGCGACCGGCCGCGAGGGCCGCATGGCCGCGATCATCGGGCTCGACGATGCGCGCCTGCCGGAGCTGGTGGAGCAGGCGTCGCTGCACGGCCTGTTCGGCGTCGCGAACCGGAACTCCCCGGGCCAGGTCGTGGTCTCCGGGGAGAGGCCGGCCGTGGAGGCGGCCCTGGGCATCGCGAAGGCGCTGGGGGCGAGACGCGCCCTGGAGCTCCCGGTGTCCGTCGCCGCCCACTCCCCGCTCATGGCCGAGGCCGCCGAGGGGATGCGCGAGGTCCTGGCCGGCATCACGTTCCGTGACCCGTACCCGCCGCTCCTCGCCAACGCGGACGCCCGCTCCATCACCACTGCCGAGGGCTGCAGGGCCGAGCTCGTCGACCACCTGACGACCGGCGTCGACTGGGTCGGCGCGATCGAGGCGATGCGGGCCGCGGGCGTGACCACCTTCATCGAGATCGGACCCGGACGCGTCCTCACCGGGCTGATCAAGCGGATCGCACCGGACGCCGTCGCCCTCGCCCTGGACGACCCCGCGTCCGCGCAGCGCCTCGCGATCCCCTTCTCCGACACGGCGGACATGGAGTCTGCCACCGAGCCGACCGCCTGACGGCGGTCATAGCGAGCCCATCGAGAGGAACCCGTGCGCCAACCCGACTTCTCCCGCCGCGTCGTCGTCACCGGTCTCGGTGTCGTCAGCCCCGTGGGCAACGACAAGGAGACCGCCTGGTCCAACCTGCTCAACGGGGTGTCCGGACTGGGTGAGATCACCAAGTTCGACCTCGCGCCATACACGCACCGCTGGGGCGGCGAGGTCCGGGACTTCGACCCCTCGAAGTGGATGGATGCCAAGGCGATCCGCCGCAGCGAATGCTCGATGTGGTTCGGGGTCTCGGCTGCCAAGCAGGCGATCGCCGATGCCGGCTTCGAGATCACCGACGCGAACCGTGAGGACGTCGGCGTGATCTTCGGGTCCGGGGCGGGCGGCCAGAACCTGATGATCGACAACTGGAAGATCCTCGCCGATCGGGGTCCCGATCGCGTCGCGCCGACCTTCATCGCCAACGGCCTCGTGGACTCCGCCTCAGGGATGATCGCGATCGAGACGGGGGCCATCGGCCACAACATGTGCGTCGTCTCCGCCTGCTCGACCGGCACCAACGCCGTCGGAGAGGCTGCCGAACTCATTCGCCGCGGCGACGTCCACACGGTGATCGCCGGCTCCACGGAGATGCCGCTGCTGGAGGTGGCCCACGCAGGCTTCGGCAACATGCGCGGCCTCGGCTCGCCGCGGCCGGGTGAGCCGCTGACGGACGTCAGCCGCCCGTTCGACCGGACCCGCGACGGGTTCGTGCTGGGCGAGGGCGCAGGCGCCCTGCTGCTGGAGGATCTCGAGCTCGCCACCGCACGCGGCGCGCGGATCTACGCGGAGGTCGTGGGCTACGGCTCCGCGGCCGACGGGTGGGACATGATCCAGCCGATCGAGGGCGGCTCCGGCTCGGCCCGCGCGATGCGGGCGGCCCTCGAGCGTCGTGGCGTCCCCGCAGACGAGGTGGACGTGATCAACCCGCATGGCACGTCGACCCCGGTGGGCGACCGGCGGGAGGCGGAGGCGATCTGGACGGTGTTCGGCGAGCGGGCCGGACGTGATCGCCGATCCCTCGCGATCAGCGGCACCAAGTCCATGACCGGGCACATGATGGGCGCAGCCGGTGCGTTCGAGGCCTTTGCCACGGTCATGACCCTCGCCGAGCAGCTCGTGCCGCCGACGATCAACTACCGCGAGTTCGATCCCGACGCGGACCTGTGGGTCGTCACCGAGGCGACGAAGCTGCCCATCCGCTACGCGCTGTCGAACAACATCGGCCTCGGCGGCCACAACGCCGCGGTCATCTTCAAGCGCTGGGACGGTCGCTGACGCCCGAGCCGTCGAACGGGCGGGCTTCGCTACAATCGCGGCGACGCTCGCCGGCGTCGCCCAGCTCGAGAAAGGTGTGCCGTGCCCTCCGCTGACCTCGCGCGCCGAGCCGTCGTCACGGGTCTCGGTGCCCTGATGCCGATCGGCAACGACTTCGAGACCTACTGGTCGAACCTCCAGCAGGGGGTGACCGGGACCCGCCTGATCCAATCGTTCGATGCCAGCGAGTTCGAGGTCCGGATCGCTGCCGAGGTGCAGGACTTCGATCCCGCCTCCGCGATGGACCCCAAGATGGCCCGTCGCATGAGCCGGTTCATCCATCTCGCCATGGGCGCCGGCAAGCAGGCGGTCGCGGACAGCGGGATCGACTTTGCCGCGATGACGCCGGAGCAGCGGGATCGGTGCGGCGTGATCGTCAACACCGGTGGCGGCGGGATCCAGGCCATCATCGATGGAACGCACGTCCACGACACCAAGGGCCCCCGGTTCGTGTCCGCGTTCGCGGTCCCGGCCCTGTCGGGCTCGATGGCCGGCTGCCTGCTGTCCATCGAGTACGGGCTCACGGGGCCCGTGATGACCCAGGTCGCCGCGTGTGCGACGTCGGTGATCGCGTTCCACGACGCCCTGCGGCTGATCGCGACCGGCGAGTGCGACATCGTCCTGGCCGGCGGATCGGAGGCGCCGATCGTGCCGATGGGCGTTGCCGCGCTGTCCAACATGACCGCGCTCTCGAAGCGCAACGACTCGCCCGAGACGGCATCCCGGCCGTTCGACAAGACCCGGGACGGGTTCGTGCTCGGCGAGGGTGCCGGTGTCGTCGTCGTCGAGTCGGCCGAGCACGCGCTCCGCCGTGGCGCGACGCCGATCGCCGAGATCCTGGGTGGCGCGCTGACCGCCGACGCGTTCCACATCTCCGCCCCGGACCCGTCCGGGCGCGGCCAGGCACGGGCGATGACCAACGCGCTGCGCAACTCGGGCGTCGCGCCGGACGAGATCGACTGGATCGTGGCCCACGGCACGTCCACGTCGCTCAACGACTCGACCGAGACCCGCGCGATCAAGGCCGCATACGGATCGGCAGCCGCGACGCGGGCGATCAGCTCGCCCAAGTCGATGGTCGGGCACCTCGTCGGGGCGGCCGGGATCGCCTCGGCGCTGGCGGCGCTGGGCGGCATCCGGGACGGCGTGATCTCACCCACCGCGAACCTGCACACCCCCGATCCGGAGTGCGACCTTGACTACGTGCCGCTCGTGGCCCGCAAGGCGAAGGTCGACACGGTGGCGGTCAACGGGTTCGGCTTCGGCGGCCAGAACGCGGTCGCGATCTTCCGCCGCTTCGAGGCGTAGCCCGCGAGCCCGGGCATCGGCCGCACGGCGGGTGGCTCTCCGCCCGTCGCCGGCGGCGCCTGCATGACTCGCGATACGTGCGGGCTCAGCCGCGGAGCGATCTGCCCTCCCAGGCCTCGAGCCGGGTGACGAGCGCGTCCGGGATCGCACGGGGCCGGGCCGTCGCGTAGTCGTACACGACCACGGTCGCCGCAGCCGTCGCGACCAGGCGCGCGGCGCCGCGAACGGACGTCGCCGCCGTGATCCGATGCTCGAGGGTGAAGCTGGTGTGGCCGATCCGGCCGAACCGCGACTCCACCGTCAGCTCCTCGTCGAAGAAGGCCGGGGTGCGGAAGGCCACGTGGATGTCGGCCAGGATCAGGGACTCCTCGGCACCGTGGGTGGGCAGGGCCATGGGCTCGCCGGTTGCCGCCTCCCAGAACGCGATCCTGGCCGACTCGCAGTAGGTCAGGAACCGGGCATTGTTGACGTGGCCCATGGCATCGGTGTCCGCGAACCGGACGGTCACCGTGTAGCGATGCGCAAAATCACCGGGAATGTCGCGAGGATCCGGGCCGACATCGATCCGCCGCCGCGCGGACGGACCCGGCGCGACGGGCTCGAGCGGGGAATCGGTCACGACTCGAGTGTACGCGCCGTCAGCGGGGCTCGACGACCAGGGTGCCGACCATGCCCGCTTCGGCCTGACCGGGCATCGAGGAGATGACTCGATAGGTCCCCGGCGTGTTGAGCACGAACCGCAGGCTCGCCGTCTGGCCGGGCCGCGCGGGCGCGTCCAGGTTGGCCACACCCTCAACGGTCCAGTCGTGGACGACCGTGTCCGCGTTCGTGAACTCGACCACGACCCATTCGCCGGCGGTCACGTGAAGGTCGGCCGGCACGAAGCGCATGTCGCGGGCCGTGACGTCGAGGTGCGGCAGGTCCGAATCGATCACCCTGTCTGCAGCCAGCACCCCGCCGGCCAGCGTCAGCCCGATCAACGCCACGCCCACCAGGAACGCCGCGTCGCGCGCCAGGCCGAGCGGGCCCCGCCGGAGCTGGGCGACGCGGCCGGGCCGGACGTCGACGCCGCGTAGCCGGAGCGAGTTGGACACGACGCTGACCGACGACAGCGCCATCGCCCCGGCGGCCATCGCCGGGTTGAGCGCGATGCCGAAGGCCGGATAGAGCGCGCCCATGGCGATCGGGATCAGGACCACGTTGTAGGCGAACGCCCAGAACAGGTTCTGGCGGATCACGCGAACCGTGGCCCGCGACAGAGCGATCGCCGAGGCCACCAGCCGCGGGTCGCCACCGACAAGCGTCACGTCCGACGCCTCGATCGCGACGTCGGCGCCGGTCCCGATCGCCACGCCCAGGTCCGCGCGGGCCAGCGCCGGGGCATCGTTGATGCCGTCGCCGACCATCGCAACCCGGCGGCCCTCCGCCTGCAGCCGCTCGATCGTCGCGTCCTTGTCGCCCGGGAGCACCTCCGCGATCACGTGGTCCATGGGGATGCCCACCTGGCGTGCCACGGCCTCCGCGGTGACCCGCGCATCACCGGTGAGCAGCCAGACGTCGAGGCCGGCGTCGCGCAGGTCACGCACGGCCGCCGCCGACTCCGCCTTGACCGGGTCCGCGATCGCGACCAGGCCCGCCGCCTGACCGTCGATCGCAACGAACGCGACGGTTCCGCCGTCGGCGGCCGCGACCCGGGCCGGCTCCAGCAGCGTCGCGAGATCGACGCCTTGCTCATCCATCATCCGCCGACTGCCGACGATCACCTCGGCCCCGTCGATCGTGCCGCGCACGCCGCGCCCGACGATCGCCTCGAAGCCGTCCACCTTGGCGAACCCGAGCTCCGTCTCGCGCGCCTTGCGCACGATGGCCTCGCCCAGCGGGTGCTCGCTGCCGGTCTCCAGGGCCGCCGCGAGGTCCAGCACGCGCTCCTGCTCGAAGCCGGGCGCCGGCACGACGGCGGAGACGGCCGGCCGGCCGACGGTGAGTGTCCCGGTCTTGTCGAGCACGACCGTGTCGATCCTGCCGGCGGCCTCGAGCGCCTCGCCGCCGCGGACGAGGATCCCGGCCTCGGCCCCCTTGCCCGTTCCGACCATGATCGCGGTGGGAGTCGCGAGCCCCATCGCGCACGGGCAGGCGATGACCACGACGCCGATGAAGGCCGTCAGGGCGAGCGTCACCCGCGGCTCCGGGCCGAACACGAACCAGATCGCGAACGTCAGCGAGGCGACCGCGATCACCGCGGGCACGAACACCTCGCTGATCCGGTCGGCCAGGCGCTGGATGGGGGCCTTGGAGCCCTGGGCCCGCTGGACGAGGTCCACGATCCGGGCAAGAGCCGTCTCCCGACCGACACGCGTCGCGCGCATCACGAACGAGCCCGTGGTGTTGAGCGTCGCGCCGATCACCTCGTCGCCCGTCGTCTTGGTGGCGGGCATCGGCTCACCGGTGAGCATCGACTCGTCGACCGCCGACACGCCCTCGACGACGACACCGTCCACCGGCACCTTGTCGCCGGGTCGCACCCGCAGCAGGTCGCCGGGCACGACGACGGCGAGGTCGACGTCCTCCTCGGCGCCGTTCCGGAGGCGGCGGGCGGTGGTCGGCTGAAGCCCGACGAGCCGGCGGATCGCGCCGGTCGTGCGGCCCTTTGCCCGGTTCTCGAGCCACTTCCCGAGCAGGATCAGGCCGATGATGATGGTCGAGCTGTCGAAGTACGACTCCGCATGCAGCCCGGCCTCGTGGACGAATGTCGGCCACATCGTGACGAACACGGAGTACGCCCACGCGGTGGACGTGCCGACGGCAACCAGCGTGTCCATCGTCGCGCCGCGGTGCCGGGCCGCCCGCAGGGCCGCGCGGTAGAACCGGCCCCCCGCCCAGAACTGGATGAACGTGGCCGGCCACAGGATCAGCTTGTTGAGGTCCTCCATCGCCACCACGGTCTGGGGCGTGAACATCAGGACCATGATCAGGAGGGCGGCCCCGATCGCGACCAGCGCCTGGAACAGCGTGTGGCGCTGCGCCCGCTCGCGCTCCGCGTCGTCCGCCGTGACCTCCTCCTCCAGGGACACGGCGCCGGCGTCGGCAGCCTGGGCCGCCTCCGCCTTGACCTCGTAGCCCGCCGCCTCGACGGCCTTGACCAGCTCGTCCCGGCCGACGAGCGCCGGGTCCACGAACACGGAGGCGCGCTCGGTGGCGAGGTTGACGGCGGCCTGCTCCACGCCCGGCGTCTTGTTGAGGAACCGCTCGATGCGGTTGACGCACGAGGCGCAGGTCATGCCCTCGATCGGGAGGACGATCTCGATGGGCTGGCTGGCGATGGACGGGGAGGTCGGGGGCTGGTTCGTCATCTGATACTCAGGGGGAGTATAGCCCATCTCGGACGCCTCGACCCCGGAGAGCGTAACGACGGCCCTCGCTCGAGGGATCTGCCATCCGGCCGTGGCGTCCGACAGGCTGTCGGACGGGTCTTGACGCTCGAGGGAGGCCGGTGCACGGTTGTCAGCGTCAGGCAGACATCGTGGCGGAGGGTCCGGGATGAGCGTGGTGACCATGGCACGGCTCGCCGAGGGCGACTCGGTCCAGCCGGACTCGACCTTCCAGAGCTCGCTGCGGCTGATCGCCGCCTACGTGCCGTCCGAGGCGATCGCCGTCTACATCGTCCTGCTCGGCATCCTCAACCCGGCCCCGGACGCGACGAGCAGCGACGTGACGATCGTCCGGCTGGTCGTGTTCGTGATCGGGGTCCTGGTCGCGTTCGCGTTGTCGTTCGTGACGTTCCAGGGCGGCGGCCTGACCCGGCGCGAGCAGCAGCGACGGCAGATCGTCGTCGGAGCGCTGGCGACGGTCTCGTTCTGCGCCTTCGCCGCAGCGATGCCGTCGTTCTTCCTCCAGGCCACCGTCCTCTCGATCGGCTTCTCGCAGTGGGCGGCGATCGCGGTCCTGATCGTCGTGGTCCTGATGCCCAGCCTCGCCCGGATCCTCCGCGTCCGGAAATAGCGCCTCCGCGAAGCGCGCCGCTCAGGCTATCCCGGCCGCTCGACAGCGACCCCGCGCATCGCCCAGACATACAGGGCCATCGCGATCGGGGCGGTCCCGATCGAGATCACCAGCGCCGCCACGAACGATTCGGGCGTCGTCGCGCGGGTCTCGATCAGCCGCGCGAGGGGAGCCGGGTCGACGAGCGAGATCGCCAGCCCGAGCCCGCCGGCGACGATCGCGAGAGCGCCCGCGGCGCCCACCGCGGTGGTCACCCGCCCGCCCACGCCGCGGCCCCAGGTGCGCCTGGGCATCCAGCCCTGGGCGCGGACGAGGACGGCCGTGACGATGCCGGCCCACGCGAGCGAGATCAGGATCGCGCCCTCGACGTCTGCCAGTCGATGCCACCCGGTCGTGATGGTGCTGGCGCCCACGGCCGCTGTCAGGATGGTCGCGCCGATGGCGATCGGCGTCCGGAGCCGTCGGGGGGCCGCGAGGATGCCCGCAAAGCCGATGGACGCCGCCAGGGTCACGGTGCCGCTCGGAAAGCTGTTGCCCTGTGCGTAGGCCGCGGCCCCGATGAGGTTCGGCCGGTCCAGCAGTTCCTTCAGGATCTGTGCGGTGAGGTTCGACCCGGCCAGCAGGACGACGACTGCCGCCGCAAGGCCGAGGCCCCCGCGGGCCAGGGCAAGCGTGACAAGCCCGAGCCCCGCGATTGCGAGGAACGCGAGGCTGACCGCGGCCAGGGTCTCGGTCGCGGCACCGCTGACGGCCGGATCGGCCGAGAACCGGCCGTACAGGATGAGGTCGGCCATCCGCTGGCCGGTGAAGGTCAGGGTCGTGCCCGCCCAGATCGCGATCGCGAGCCCGGCCGACACGACGGCGACCGCGGCCAGCCGACGGCTGCTCTGCCGGGCCGTGGCGACCGGCAGGCGGATGCCACGAAACCGCGGACGGCGGAGCCGCATCACGTACCCGCGTCTCATCGGGCTGGCGGGCGGCGTGCGGGCCGGACGACGGCCGGATCGGTGAGCTGTCCCGGGTGCGGGGCCATGCGTCCGATTGTGCCCGCACGATGGCCGCCCCGCTCACCGACATGGCACCGTACCCTCATGGCGTGGGTCACGCAGGCAGTCGCGGGGCGATCGAGAACCGGCACACCGCCGCTCCCGCGGGCGACGAGGAGGCCGAGGGCATCCGCGCCGTCCTGCGCGGCATGACCAGCCCTCGCCGTCATTGCAGTGCCCGATGACCCGATCCACCGGCACCCTGGTCCTCGCGCTGGCAGATGGCCCCTGGGGACCGGTCCACATCGCCGCCGCGTTGCGCGGGGTGGTCGCGGTTGAGCAGCTCTCCAGCGGCGACGGTTTCGCCGCGGGTCTCGCGCGCCGGGGTTTCGGCGGGGGCATCCTTCTGGAACAGGCTCCGGCCGGCCCTGCGCGAACGCTCGCCGCGACGGCGCGCGACATCGTCGAGGCGATGCTCTCCGGGCAGGCTGTCGAGACCGGGGCGATCCCCGTCGATCTCGAGGACCGACCCGCTTGGGACCGGCTGGTGCTGGACGCGGTCCGGGCGATCCCCCGGGGCCAGACCGCAAGCTACGGTGAGGTGGCCCGCAGGATCGGCCGAGCCGGCGCTGCGCGCGCCGTGGGCGGGGCGGTGGGCCGGAACCCGGTCGGCCTGCTGATCCCCTGCCACCGCGTGATCGCCGCCGACGGCACGCTCGGCGGATACGGCGTCGCCGCCTGGGGCGGTCGTGAGGCGGCCCTCGACCTGAAGCGCGCCCTGCTGCTTCTCGAGGGGGTCGACGTCCGACGGTGAGGTCGCTGCCGGCCGGGCCCGGCGGGTGTCGCGCGGACGACACCCGGGCTGTGACCTGGGGCATCACGGGGGGCTGGACGGACCCCATAGAGTGGGCCCAACGTCACCTGAGTGACGACACTCGATCCAGGTGGGAGAGCCACGATGAAGCGAACCCGAGACGACGACGGTAAGGACGGCATCTTCGGCCGGGGCCTGCCGGACACGGGCGGCGACCTGCAGCCGACCGACCTCGACCAGGATGTCGAGGGGCACCGGATGATGCGCGACGTCGATGGCGGCGCGGACGGCCTGTACCGCGGCGGTCCCACCACCCAGGGCGAGTTCACCCGGCGCGGACCCGGCGAGAACCCGCACGGCGAGCGCTGAGCTCGCGACCTCGCCCGACGACGGCCGGTCCCGCGGGGGCCGGCCGTTTCAATTCCGGGCCCGGGCGCTACCGGGCGTTGTCGGCCGTGGCGGCCAGCAGTGACTTCGTCTCGAAGGGCGTGAGACCGGGGTGCGCGGCCCTGATGCGCGCTGCGAGGCCGGTGATGTGGGGGGCTGCAAAGCTGTTGCCCGTCACCGACATCCGCCCCCCACCCCGCCAGGCCACGTCCACGTTCAGCCCGCAGGCGCCGAACTCGACCGGTGGGTCGGGGTTGTAGAACCACGTCTCGGTGCCGGCCGCATCGTGCGCGGCGACCGAGATGACGGACGCGAACAGCGACGGATAGCTCGCGACCGAGACGTTGTTCGCCGCCGCGACGAGCAGGACGTTCCGGAAGTAGGCGAGATCGGCGAGCTCATGGAGCGGGCCGAAGAACGCCTCGCTCCGGGAGGACAGCGACAGGTTCACGACCTGGGCGCCGGACTCCTCGATCGCCCACTGCAGGCCGGCTGCGAATGCCCCACCGTTGCCACGATTGTCCGCCCCGAGCACACGGATCGAGACGAGCTCCGTCTCCGGAGCCAGCGAATGGACGATCCCGGCGCATGCCGTCCCATGGCCCACGACATCCTCCGGCGGTGACTCCACGACAGCCCAGTCATCGTCGACCCGCTCCACCGCGACGCTCGTGATCAGGCGACCCCCGACTGCCGGATGCCCGCCTTCGACGCCCGAGTCGACGATCGCCACCCGCACGCCGCGACCCGAGGCGTCACCGAACGCCCACGCGCGATCGACGCGTCCCCACGGCCCGTGCCTGGTCAGGCGGTCGCGGTGGGCGCCCAGGAACGGCCCACTCCAGGCAGGCAGGTCCGCCGTCATCGCCGGAACGATCTCGGTGCCGGGCGGGATGCGCGTCGTGCGAGCGCGTCGAGGATGTCGACCACCAGCGACACCTGGTCGGGTGCCGCATGGCGGGCACGGGCGACGGCGTCGGCGAGCACCCACAGCCGCCCGTCATCGCCGGAATCGAGGTTCGCGACGATCTCCCCGACGACGGCGTCGACCGTCGCGGCATCCGCATCCGGCTGATCGGACAGGCGGGCGAGCACCCGGCGCAGCAGCTCTGCGACGTCCCGCTCGACGCGGCTGGCACGGATCGCAACCGTCGCCTGCCGCGCGAACACCGCGGCCAGCTCCAGGTCCCGAAGCCCGAACCCGCCGTCGCCATGGCGGTCGAGCACCTCGAGCACGCCGATGCTGCCGCTGTCGTCGAGCATCGGCACCGCGAGGATCGACCGGGGCATGTAGCCCGTCGTCTCGGCGGCGGACCGGCCGAACCGCGGGTCGGCGGCCACGTCGCTCACGGCGAGCGGCTGACCGGTCGTGAACACGTACCCGGCGATGCCCTCGCTCGAGGCGAACTCGAGCCCGACGGCGCCCGCGCCGGCGGCGCCCGCGGCGACGCGGATGACCAGCCGGTCCGACGCCGGGTCGTGGAGCGCGATCGACGCCGCCTCGGCGTCGAACAGGGCCACGGTGGCCTCGACCACGGAGTGCAGCACGGCCTCGCCACCGGGCGGCTCGAGGCGCCCGGCCACCCCGGCCCGGGCGGCGATGGCCTCCAGCGCGTCGCGGATGGCGTCCCGGTCGCCGCTCACCGGCGTGCCTCGGCGGTCAGCCGCCCGACGTCCGGGACGACCAGGACGTCCGGCTCGAAGCGGATCAGCCCGCGCCCCACCAGGTCGGCCAGCAGACGGTTCACGGACTCACGCGATCCGCCGATCATCCCGGCCAGCTCGGCCTGCGTGTACGGCCAGTCGAGCCGGATCTCCCCGGTCTCCCCGGTTGGGTTCGCGGCAGCCGCCTGGTCGGCGATCCGGCGTGCGAGGCGAGCCGGCAGGTCGAGGAAGACCAGCGATTCCACGTGGCCGGTCAGCCGGCGGACCTCACCCGCGAGCGATGCCATCAGGGCCCGCCGGAGCCCCGGCTGGATGTCGAGCAGCGCGTCGAACTCGCGACGAGCGAGCATCAGCGTCTCGGTCGGCTCCATGGCCACGATCGACGCCGAGTGCGCCTCTCCGTCCAGCAGGGCCAGCTCCCCGAAGAACTGGCCGGGACCGAGGGTGGCGAGGATGGCCGCCTGCCCGCCATCGGGCGGCAGGAGCACGACCTTGACCGTGCCGCTGGTGATGACGTACAGCGCATCACCGGGGTCACCCTGGTGGAAGACCATCTCGTCGCGGCCGAAGCGGCGCACGCGCAGGCAGCCGAGGCAGGCATCGAGCCCGGCCGCATCGACCCGCGAGAACAGGACGCACCGCCGCAGTGCATCGCGCGCAAACGCCTCGTCGATCATCCGACCTCCAGTCCGTGCGACCGCCTCGCATCGTACGCGACGCTGCCCGTACACTTCGCCGATGCCTGCGTCCCCGGTCGGTCCCGGGGCGCTCTGCGACGAGGACGACGAGGAGACGGAGAGGCACATGCGGCGGCTGTGGGATGCACGCGCCACGATGGAGTCGGTCGATTGAGCGGCAGCGGGGCCGTCGGGCAGCACGTGTCGTCCACGTCTGTCTTCCGGAGACGCGACTTCGCATTGCTGTGGATGGCCCAGCTCGTGTCCACGGCGGGATCCGCCCTCACCGACCTCGCGGCCGGGATCTACGTCTACGAGAAGACCGGGTCGGCCTTCCTGGTGGGAGTCACGCTGATGGCGACCGCCGTACCGAGCCTGGTCGTCGGCCTGATCGCGGGCGTGTTCGTGGACCGCTACGATCGCCGCTCGATCATGATCGCCAGCAACCTGGCGCAGGCGGTCATCGTCGGCCTGATCCCGTTCCTGATCGGGGTGAACACCGCGCTCCTGTTCGTGGCGATCCTGGTCAACGCGGGCGTGAAGCAGTTCTTCGATCCCGCCTACGAGAGCGTGATCCCCGAGATCGCGAGCGATGAGGAGCTCGCTGCCGCCAACGCATTCCTGTCGATCGCCTCGTTCGGGTCGACCGCCATCGGGTTTGCCGGGGCCGGGCTGCTGGCATCCGCATTCAGCATCAGCTGGGCCTTCTGGATCGACGGGCTCACGTTCCTGTTCTCGGCGGGCTGCATCTGGCTGCTGCGCATCCGGTCGAAGGTCGAGGCCCCGGAGGAGACGTCGGTCCGCATCGTCCTCGCCAACCTCCGCACGGGCGTGCGAACGATCATCGACACCCCCATCCTGCGGTCCCTGTTCCTGCTCGGTGCACCCGTATTCCTCGCCTTCGGCCTGTGGAACGTGCTGCTGCTGCCGATGGCCATCAAGGTGCTCCATGCCACCGAGTTCGAGTACGGGATCCAGGAGGGCCTGACGTCGATCGGCTTCGTCGTCGGCAGCCTGGCGATGGCCAGGTTCAGCGACAGGCTCCAGACGGGCCTGTGGGTGTTCGTCGGGAGCATCGGGATGGGTGTTGCAGGCATCCTCTACGGGATCTCGCCCGTGATCGGGATCGCGATCCTGTGGGCGATGGTCAGCGGGTTCTTCAACTCGCCGTCGGCCGTGGCCCGGCAGACGCTGCTCCAGCGCAACACCCCGCGCGAGCTCCGGGGCCGGGTGTTCTCCGCCATGTTCGTGATGCGCGACGTGATCTTCCTCGTCGGCATGGCCGGGGCCGGCCTGGCCGACATCCTGCCCGTCCGCGGCCTGCTGGTCGCCGCGTCGCTGATCGTCCTCGGCGTCGGGGTCGCTGCCCTGTTCGCCCCCGGCGTGGGCCGCCCGGCTGCCGAGTGGCGGCGTGGGCTCAGCGCGCTGCGGGCGACGCCGGTCGCGGCCGGCGGCGCGTCGCGCCCCGCGGAGCCCGCGGATTTCGATCGCCTGGTGGGCCGGCTGGCGACGTTCAGCCGCCTCGGCGATGCACAGCGGGCAGCATTCATCCGCCACGCCCTGGTGCGCGAGGTGGCTGAGGGAGCACGCGTCGTCACGCACGGGGAGCTGGCGACGATGGCCTACTTCATCCTCGAGGGCGAGGCGGCCGCCGGCGTCCCGGAGCCGGACGGGGGCTACCGCGGGCTGTCCACGATGGGCGCCGGGGACTTCTTCGGCGAGATCGCCGCACTCACCGGGAGCCCTCGCACCGCGGACGTTGTCGCCACCCGACCGAGCACGCTCCTCGAGGTCCCCGCGGACACGCTGCGCGGGATCATGGAGGTCCCGGAGGTCAGCAAGCTGCTGCTCTCGACGCTGACGGAGCGCCTGCTCCGCACCAACCAGCCGGACCTGCCGAGGCTCGCGTCGATGGACCAGTCGGCGCTTCGGGACCTGCGCACCAAGGCTCCGACGGTCGAGGCGCTGCCGAAGGCCTATGCGGAGGGCTGAGCCCCGGCCGGACCTCTCGAAACGGGTCGGGCGTCAGGACCGGGGGACGGGACGCATCGGGTAGACGCCCACGACAACCGGGACGTCCGGATCCATCGACAGCTCGTAGCCCACGTCGCCGCCGCCCAGCAGCTCGGCCATCAGGCGTCCCTCGGCGGCCGGCAGGCCGATGTACAGCCGGTCCCGGCCGACGTTGATCGGCGTCACGTCGTCCTCGACACCGTTGATACCGAAACGGCGACGCAGCTCGTGCATCGGCACCCACGGCCGGCTCTTGATGAACCGCCGCAATTGGGCGACGGTGCACGTTGGACGCGCGTCCTCCGGACCGTCCGGACGTCGCGAGTCTGCCCGATCGGCGGGATCGCGGGCGGGGACGGGACCGGGTTCTGCCTGCGCAGTGGTGCGCGCCGGTCGAAGGTGTTCGCGCTCGCGAAGGTGATCGCGCTCGCGGACGTCGGCCGGGGCAGGTACCCCGGCGTCGGCGGGCCGGGCGGCCTCCGCGAGGGGCGCACGCGCTGATGCCGTGACGCGCGCAGGCGCCGGCGCGGCCTCGTCGACCATGTCGATGGCGGAAGCGAGCCGGTTCTCGGCACCGGCTCCGTCGGTGTCGCTCGCCGGGCCGGGACGCTGCGCGGCTCGGACCTCGGCGCCCGGCGCAACAGGACGCTCCGGGGCAGCGCTCACCGGCCGGGAGGACCGGCTTGCGGCATTCGGAGTCGCACGGCGGCCGTAGTGGCCACGCCGGCTCATTGGCTCGGGTCACACGGGCGGCAGGCCCGCGCGGATCGGTTCGGCATTGCTGGGCTCAATCGTCGGTCGAGGGGCTGACCGATCCGGGAAGCATACGCCGGTCGGCCGTCGCTCGCCGTCAGCCGGCCACGACCATCAGGGCGCGGGGCACCTCGTTGAGCACCAGCGGCCCCGCCTCCGCACACACGACGATGTCCTCGATCCGGGCACCGTAGCGGCCCTCGAGATAGATGCCCGGCTCCACCGAGAATGCCATTCCGGGCTCCAGCCGGTCCAGGCTCCCGGCCACGATGTACGGGTCCTCGTGACCCTCCAGCCCGATCCCGTGCCCGGTCCGGTGGAAGAACATCGGGCCGAACCCGGCTGCGTCGATCGCCCCGCGAGCGACGGCGTCGATGTGCTCGCACAAGACACCCGGCAGCACCGCCCGGGTCGCCTCCGCCTGCGCATCCTGGAGCACCTGGTAGAGATGCCGGAACTCCGGGTCCGGTCCCCGGGCCGGATCGCCCCCGGTGACCCAGACCGTGCGCGTGGTGTCGCTGCCGTATCCGGCCAGCGTGCCGCCGATGTCGATCACGATCGGCTCGCCCGCAGCGATCACCCGGTCGCCGGGCTCGTGGTGGGGCGACGCGCTGTTGGGCCCCGACGCGACGATCCAGAACTCGGCGCGGTCGTGGCCCTCCGCGACCAGCCGCTCGCGGACCTCGCGGGCCACGTCCGCCTCCGAGCGTCCGACGAGCGGTCCGCCGGCGATCGCGGTGATGACCCGGTCGGCAGCGTGGGCCGCCTCCCGGAGCAGCGTGACCTCGTCGTCGTCCTTGCGCATCCGGAGACCGCGGAGGACGGCGGATGCGAGCGAGAAGCGCGCCTGCGGGAGAGCGCGCTGCAGGCCGAGAACGAAGGCCGCCCGCATCCCGTCGGACACGGCGACGGCGTGCACGCCGGCCGCGTCCCGTCCGACCGCCGCCCCCAGCCGCCCGGCGACCAGCGCCATCGGGTCCTCGGTCTCCTCCCACGTGGCGACCGTCACCGCTCCCGACGCGGCCGCCGCGCACGTCCGGGCGGGGGTCGCCTCGAGGCGGGGGGCGATCAGCGTCATCGGCGCCGCGCCGGCTGCCGGGACCATCAGCAGCGTCAGGCGCTCGAGCGGCATCGCGTCGTAGCCGGTGAGGTACCGCAGGTCCGCGCCGACCCCGACCAGCAGGGCATCCAGGCCGGCGGCGGCGGCCTCACGACGGGCCGCAGCGAGGCGCTCGGCGTATCGATCTGCAGGGATCCCGACCGGACCGTTCATGCGGTCTCCTCCGTTGCCGGGAGCGATCCGAGCCACCGGGCGAGCTCCCGGTCTGCGTGCTCGAACAGGACGCGGTAGGGATGCACCCGGCTGGCGCCGGCAGCCAGGGCCGCCCGGCGCAGCGCCGTGTCGTCGTGGGGTGCCACCGCGATCGCCGCGATCCCGTGCGCGGTCACCGTGCGCAGGACGGCCAGCGGATCGTAGGCGCGCGCGGTCGTGTCCACGATGACGCCGGCGACACCCGCGAGGCCGGGCTCAACGGCGGCCGAGGTGCGGATCGCAACGGGCTCGGCACCGGCTCGTCGGACTCCGTCCACCAGCCGGGTCGACCAGATGAGATCGTCCGCGACAACCGCGATCCGCGGCCGAGCCCCGGTGGGTGAGCTCAATCCAGCGAGGCGACGATGTACCGGAAGACGTCCGCCGCGGCGATCACGCCGACCGGCCTGCCGTCGTCGACGATCGGGATATGGCGGAACCCGCCGACCGCCATCTTGTGGATGGCCATGGCGAGCGTGTCGTCGCGACGGAGCACCACGGGGTCCGGCGTCATGAAGTCCTGGATCTTGAACAGGCCCAGCCGCTTGTCGACCGCCTTCACCGCCGCGTCGCGGTCGGTGAAGATGCCCACCAGGATGCCCTGCTCGCAGACCAGCAGGCAGTCCGAGCCGGTGCCGTGCATCTGGCGGATCGCATCAGCCACCGGGGCCGTGCGTTCCACGATCACCGGGGCACCGAGATCGAGGGCCTCCAGGTGCTCCCGGAGGATCGCGTCGTCGTCCGCGGCGATCGGCTGCATGATGTCCGTGGCGGACAGGTCGGCGCCGCAGTTGGCGCACTGGTCCTCGCCCTCGAAGTTGTCGTGGCGGCAGACGGGGCACAGCATCGGTTACTCCACCGTCCAGGTTTCGCCGGCAAGGAGCACGGACTCGAGATCGCCGGCGCCGGACTTCTCGATCGCCTGCTGGATCTGGGAGTCGAGCAGGTCGGAGTGAATTGGCCAGCTCACATCCCGGAAGATCCCCACCGGAACGGGGAACTCGGGCCAGAACATGCGCGACAGGATGAGCGCGAGATACGGATCCTCGGCGTGCGCGTCGTGGACGAGCAGGTCGTCCTCCGTCACACCGTCCTCGCCGATGGTGACCACCTCCGGGTGGAGGCCGTTGAGCCGGATGCCCCGGTTGCGCTCCTTGCCGAAGATCATCGGCTTGCCGTGCTCCAGCATCAGCATCCGGTCGTCGCGGACGTCGCGGTCGGTGAACTCCCGCCAGGCGCCGTCGTTGAAGATGTTGCAGTTCTGGAGCACCTCGATGAACGAGGATCCGCGATGCCGGCCACCGGCCTCGAGCGTCGTCTGGATATGCTCGGTGTGGTTGTCCACCGTCCGGGCGACGAACGTCGCCTCGGCCGCGAGCGCGATGGTCAGCGGCATGATCGGCCGGTCGATCGAGCCGAACGGCGTGGACTTCGTGCGCTTGCCGAACTCCGAGGTGGGCGACGTCTGGCCCTTGGTCAGCCCGTAGATCCGGTTGTTGTGCATGACCATCGTGAAGTCCACGTTCCGGCGCATCGAGTGCAGGAAGTGGTTGCCGCCGATGGACAGCGCATCCCCGTCACCGGTGATCACCCAGACCATCAGGTCCGGTCGCACCGCGCGGAGCCCGGTGGCCAGTGTCGGTGCCCGCCCGTGGATCGAGTGGAAGCCGAACGTGTTCATGTAGTACGGGAGCCGGCCGGAGCAGCCGATCCCCGAGATGAACACGATGTTCTCGCGCGGCACGCCGAAGTCCGGCATGACCTTCTGGGTCTGGGCGAGGATCGAGTAGTCGCCGCAACCCGGGCACCAGCGGACCTCCTGGTCGGACACGAAGTCCTTCCGGGTGAGCTGGATCGGGGCGGTCTCGGCCAGCCCCGGGATGTCAACGCCGCTGATTGCTCGGTCGGTCATCGGGTCGTCTCCCGGTCGCGAAGGAGGCGCTCGGCCTCGTCGACGATCTCCTGGATGCGGAACGGCTTGCCCCGGACGCGACCGTAGCTGACGGCATCCACCAGGAAGCGGCCGCGGATCAGGAACGACAGCTGGCCGAGGTTGATCTCCGGGACCAGAACGGTCCGGTAGCGCCGCAGCACGTCACCGGTGTTGAGCGGGAACGGGTTCAGGTACCGGAGGTGGGCATGGGCGACGGACCGGCCGTCGGCAATGAGCCTCTCCGTCGCGCTGCGCAGGGCACCGTACGTGGATCCCCAACCGAGGATCAGGAGGTCGCCCTCCTCGGGGCCGAAGACCTCGAGCGGCGGGATGTCCTTCGCGATCCCGGCGACCTTCTCGGCGCGGTACAGCGACATCCGGTGGTGGTTGTCGGGGTCGTAGCTCACGTTGCCCAGCCCGTCGGCCTTCTCCAGCCCGCCGATCCGGTGCTCCAGGCCCGCCGTGCCCGGAATGGCCCACGGGCGAGACAGCGTCTCGGGATCGCGCTGGTAGGGAAGGAACGGTCCCTCGCCCTTGACGGCGTTGGCGACCGAGATGTCCGGCAGGTCCTTGATCGCCGGCACCAGCCACGGCTCGGCGCCGTTGCCGATGAACGCGTCGGAGAGGTAGGCGACCGGCGTCATGTACTTCAGCGCGATGCGCGACGCCTCGATCGCCAGCGTGAAGCACTCGCCCGGCGTGGCCGGCGCGACGATCGGCATCGGCGATTCGCCGTTCCGGCCGAACATCACCTGCATCAGGTCGGCCTGCTCGACCTTGGTCGGCAGGCCCGTGGACGGGCCGGCCCGCTGGACGTTCACGATGACCACGGGCAGCTCGGTCATCACCGCCAGACCCATCGCCTCGGACTTGAGGGCGATCCCGGGTCCGGAGGTGCCGGTCAGCGCGAGCGCACCGCCGTAGGCCGCGCCGATCGTGGCGCCCATCGCGGCGATCTCGTCCTCGGCCTGGAAGGTCTTGACGCCGAATGTCTCGTAGCTCGAGAGCTGGTGCAGGATGTCCGACGCCGGCGTGATCGGGTACGAGCCGTAGAAGAGGGTGCGCTTCGCGAGCTGGGATGCGGCCAGGAAGCCCAGCGCCGTGGCCTCGTTGCCGGTGATGTTCCGGTACGTCCCGGGGGGAAGCGTCGCCTTCGGCACCCGGTACGTGGTGTGGAACATCTCGGTCGTCTCGCCGAACGCGTAGCCGGCCTTGAGCGCCCGGCGGTTTGCCTCGGCGATCATGGGCCGCGCCCCGAACTTCTGGTCGATCCAGCGCAGCGTGGGGTCCATGCTCCGCTCGTAGAGCCAGAACATCAGGCCCAGGGCGAAGAAGTTCTTGGTCAGGTCGACCTGCTTGCTGGTCATCCCCAGCCCCTCGAGCGCCAGCGCGTTGAGGGTGCTGATCGGGACCTCGAACACCGTGTACTGCTTGAGCGAGCCGTCGGTGAGCGGGTTCGACGCGTAGGCCGCCTTGTTGAGGTTCTGGTTCGTGAAGGCGTCCCGGTTGACGATCACGGCGCCGCCCGCGGGCAGATCCCCGACGTTGGTCTTGAGCGCGGCCGGGTTCATCGCGACCAGGACATCCGGCGCGTCACCGGGGGTGTGGATGTCGGACGCCGAGAAGCTGATCTGGAACCCCGACACGCCGGGCAGCGAGCCGGCGGGGGCCCGGATCTCGGCCGGGTAGTCCGGGAAGGTGCTGATGTCGTTGCCGAACGCGGCGGCGGTCCGCGTGAACTGTGTCCCGGTCAGCTGCATCCCGTCGCCGGAGTCTCCGGCGAACCGGATGGTTACCCGGTCGAGCTCCTGGACGTCATGCCCGACCAATTCTGCGCTTGTCGTCATCCGCCTTCGGCCTGTTCGATCCGCTGGTGCGGTCTGGGGGGGACGTTGAGGAGCTCCTCGGGGAACGACTCCGCGAGGTACTTGAGGATGTCGATCTGCCGGACGACCCCCACCAGGCGACGGTCGTCGTCAATGACGGGCACGTTCCGGTAGCGTCCCTCCTGCAACAGCTCGAGCGCGTCGCGCACCGTCTGGTCCAGGTGGAGCGTGTTGGGGTCCGTGGTCATGTAGGTCTCGACGGCGGCGTCGACGTCGACGCCTGCGCCCACGTCGGGCCCGACCAGGCGGCCGAAGATGTCGCGCTCCGTGAGGACCCCCACCAGCCGGCCGTCGGCATCCGTGATGAATACGGAATCGCCCGTGCCGGCGCGCTGGATCGCGAGGAGGCAGACGGCAACCGTGGTGCCCGGCCCGACGGTCAGGGGCTCCCGGCGTCCGACGACCATGAGTGGTTCCGCCGCGAGGGCGGGAACGCGTGCTGCAATGGCACGCTCAGTCAAATCAGCCACGGACCGAAGTGTACGCGGACCCGCGCGAAGTGGCAGAGACGGCGCTGCCCGCGTGTCCTCGGCCCTCGCCGGGTCCCGGCGTTCGATACCCTCGCCAGCGTGGATCGAGCCCGCCTGACCGGCATCGCCCTCGTTGTCATCAGCGCCATCGCCTTCGGCTCCGGCGGGCTGTTCGCGAAGCCGGTCTACGCGACCGGCGTCGACTGGCTGACGCTGATGGCCTGGAGGTTCGCGATCGCCGGAGGGCTGGCCTGGATCGTGCTCCTCGCGCGGCCGGCCGCCCGACATGCTCTCCGCGCCCTCCCCCGCCGGACGATCCTGGCGACGATCGGGCTGGGGATCTGGTACGTGGGCAACACCGCGACCTACTACGCGGGCATCGAGACCGTCCCGCTGGGCCTGTCCGCCCTGATCGTGTACATCTATCCGCCCGTGGTCGCGGTGCTCGCCCTGCGCCTGGGCCGCCCGCTCGAGGGCCGGCGCGCCTGGAGCGCCCTCGGGATCGCGGTGGCCGGGGTGGTGCTCGCGGTCGGCGGCATCGACATGGCTACGGCGCCGCCGCTCGTCGGGTTGCTGGAAATCATCGCGGCGCCGCTGATCTACGCCGGCTGGATCATCCTCGCCGCACGTCACTCGGGCGAGCGGCGGGACCATGTCGGCCGGGCCGACGAGCAGGGTGCCAGCGCCTCCGCGATCGGGGCGGTCATGCTGACCTCGACCGCCGGCGTCTACTGGGTGGTCTCCCTCGCGATCGGCCACCCGGTGCTGCCGGCGACGATCCCCGGCGACGCCTGGCCGGGGATCGTCGCCGTGGCGGTGATCGCCGGCTTCGTGTCCGTGCAGTCGTTCTATGCCGGAGCGCAGCGCGTCGGCGCCGCGCAGGCCTCCCTCATCTCCACGGTTGAGCCGCTGTGGACGATCGCGGCGGCGGCCGTCCTCTACGGCGAGCGCCTGCAGCCGATCCAGCTCGCCGGGGGTGTCCTGATCCTCGCCGGCGTCCTGCTGTCCCAGACCGGAAGCCGTCGAGCGCGCGGCTCGGCCGCCGAAGGCACCGGCTCGCCGCTGCCCCAGCCGATCGTGCACCTGTCCGAGGAGTGACGCGGCGAGCGTGAGTCCGGGCCCGGCAGGCCCGTGGTACGGCGAGCCAGCCGATCGCGGCTCGCCGTGCGGCGTGCTAGCCGATCGCGGCCCGCGACTCGGCGACCGCGCGGTGCGCACCCGCCACGACGAACGACGAATCCGACCCGACGCCGATGAACGTGAATCCCTGGGCCAGGGTGGCGGGCACCTCGTCCGGGCCGCGGAGCAGGATACCCGCGGATTTCCCGTGCTCCCGGCACGCAGCGACCACCCGGTCCAGCGCCGCGGTGAAGGCCGGCTCGTCGAAGCGACCGGGGATCCCCATCGCATGCGACAGGTCGGTCGGCCCGACGAACAGCACGTCGACCCCGTCCATCGCCGCAAGGTCCGCCGCGGCGTCGACCGCGGCGGGCGACTCGACCTGGAACACCCCGGTCAGGCGCTCGTTGCGCTGGTGGAGGTCCGCGTGCGCAACCTCGCCGTAGCCGGCGCCCCGGGTCAGCAGCGCCGCGCCACGGATCCCGGCCGGCGGGTAGCGCATCCACGACAGCGTCCCCGCGACCTCGGCCGCTGTCTCCAGGCGGGGGATCATCAGGCCGTCGGCACCCAGGTCCAGCGCCCGCCCGACGCGCAGCCGCTCGGCCGAGGCGACCCGCACCAGCGCAGCCGTCGGCGTCCCCTGGACGGCGAGCAGCTGGGCGTGGATGTCCGCCTCGGAGCCCATGCCGTGCTCGAGGTCCACGATGACCCAGTCGAAGCCGGCACGAGCGGTCAGCTCCGCCGACGCGAGCGAGCCGAGGTTGACGAAGGCGCCGATCGTGGGCTCGCCGGCCAGGATGCGGCGGCGCAGGTCGGGACGGGGCGGCATGGACGGGGCGGGCGGCAGAGTGGTCATGTCCGGATGATGCCCCACCGGGCCTGTGCACGCGCGGCAGCCCCGGCAGCCCGCCCGGCGGTCCGCGCCTTGCGCCGCGTCCACCGTTCCGGCATCGTGGGAGCGTCAACCCAGCCCGGAGGAACCATGTCCCGCAGCGTCCTGATCGTCGACGACGAGCAGCACATCCGGCTGCTGATCGAGCAGGCGCTCGAGGAGCTGGCCGACGAGGGGGTCGACCTGTACACGGCATCCGACGGCGAGGAGGCCCTCGCGGTCATCGAGGCGCAGCGACCGGATCTCGTGTTCCTGGACGTGACGATGCCCAAGCGGAGCGGGCTCGATGTCTGCCGTGCCGTCCGCGCCGAGCTCGGCCTGGCCGGCGCCTTCATCGTGCTGCTGACGGCCAAGGGCCAGGCGCACGATCGCGAGGAAGGGCTCGCGGCCGGGGCCAACCGGTATCTCACCAAGCCGTTCGACCCCGATGAGCTGCTCGCGATCGCGCGCGAGGTCGTCGGCACGGCATGAGCGAGCTGCGCCGCCTCATCGTCCGGCACCGCCACGTGGCGCCGATGGTCTCGGCCCTGCTGGCCGGAACGGATGCCGCGGTCACGATCCGCGATGCCGACGGGGAGATCGTTCTCCAGCGCGGGGGCGTGGACGCGGGCGACGCCAGTCACGACGTGACGGTGGACGGCGAGATCCTGGGCCGTGTGGACGGGGGCCGGATCGCCCGCGGGATCGCGGCCGTGCTCTCGTACGCGGCGGCCCGTGAGCGCGACA
The DNA here is from genome assembly GCA_963849495.1 of uncultured Chloroflexia bacterium. Taxonomy (GTDB): domain Bacteria; phylum Chloroflexota; class Limnocylindria; order Limnocylindrales; family CSP1-4; genus CAIXZV01. The sequence goes on from CAWKHN010000011.1 coordinate 416,108, forward strand.
AGCGATCCCTGGCAAACGAGGCGCTGGAGCGCTACCGCGAGCTGTCCCTGATCTACGACCTCGCCGCTGCCATCGGGGGCCACAGCGACCTCGACGCGATCGTCGGGACCGCGGTCGCGGAGCTGTCGCGGCTGCCCAACGACGCCCGGGGATTCCTGTTCCTCCTCCGGCGACGGCGGTGCGCTCCAGGCGGCCGCAGGATCCGAGGCGACCGGGGGACCCCTGACCGGCGCCACGTCCGGCGACGGCATCGTCGGCGCCATCGCCGCAACCGGCGCCGCCGAGCTCGTCGAGCACCCCGCCGGGGACCCGCGCGCCACCGACGAGGAGCGCCGCGCCGGGACGCTCGTTGCTGCGGCGCTACGGGCCGATGACCGCACCATCGGCGTCCTCGGCGCCACGGGGACCGGCGGCGTGTTCCGGGCCGCCGACCTCAAGGTCGTGACCGCGATCGCCGCGCTCACGGGACCGGCCATCGGGCGTGCGCTCGGCATGCGCGGCGCCGATGCCGCACCGGGGGCCGATCACTGAGCTTCCGGGCAGGACGGTCCGCACCGCTGCCGCGTCCGGACCGGCTGGCCGGCGGGCCGGCCGACGCGGCCGCGACGATCCAGGAGGATCTCCGCCGCCGGCTCGCGGAGCTGGCCGGCATCAACGCGATCGGGATCGCGCTCAGCTCCACGCTGGACCTGGACCAGCTCCTCGAACGCGGGCTCGCCGAGATCGTCGGCCGGCTCGGGTTCTCGCGCGGGCTGATGGCGCTGGTCGATCCCGTGACCCGTACGGTGGGCGACTGTCGCGTGGCCGGCGGACCACCGGGGCTGGGCGTGCTGGTCGACGGCCTCCGGGTGCCGCTCGACGACCCCGGCTCGACGCTCGCCATCCTCGCGACCGCGGACGGGCCGTTGCGCTTCCGCAATGCGGCCCAGGACGCCGATGAGCCGAACCGGCGGCTGGCCGCGGTGCTCGGCTCCGAGGAGTACGTGGGCAGCCCGCTCGTGACGCAGGGCCGGGTCGTGGGTGTGCTGGTCGTGGACGATCGACGGGACGGCCGGGCACTCGAGACCGCCGACGGTCCCCTGCTGTTCACCGTGGGTTCACTCTTCGCGGGGGCCATCGAGTCGGCCCGCCTGTACGCGGAGCTGGAGGAGCAGAACCGCGTCCTGGAGACGCGGGTCGCGGAGCGCACGCAGGACCTGCTCGCCGCGATGGCCGAGGCCCAGGAGGCGCGGGCGGCCGCGGAGTCCGCGAGCGACGCCAAGAGCCGGTTCCTGGCCAACGTCTCGCACGAGCTGCGGACGCCGCTCACGTCGGTGGTCGGGTTCGCGAAGCTCAGCCGCCGGCGGCTCGCGGACGTGGTCTTCCCGGTCGTGCCCGGCGGCGACCCCAGGGTCGACCGGGCGGTGCGGCAGGTGGGTGAGAACCTCGGGATCATGGTGGCCGAGGGCGAGCGTCTGACCGGGCTGATCAACGATCTGCTGGACCTCGCGAAGATCGAGGCGGGGCGGTTCGACTGGCGGATGGCACCGGTCCGGGTCGACGACATCGTGCGCCAGGCGCTGGCGGCGACCGCCGCGCTGTTCGAGGTGAGCGGGCTCGGGCTCGACGTCGATGTCGCGGACGACCTGCCGGAGGTCGACGGGGACCGGGACCGCCTCGTCCAGGTCGTGATCAACCTGGTCTCGAACGCGGTCAAGTTCACCCCGTCCGGCTCCGTCGGGGTCGCGATCCGGGCGGACGACGACAGCATCCGGGTCGAGGTCGCCGATTCGGGGCGGGGCATCGCACCGGCGGATCTCGAGCGCATCTTCGAGCCCTTCCGGCAGGCGTCGGACACGGTGCCTGAAGGGCCCAGGGGCACCGGCCTGGGCCTGCCCATCTCGCGCCAGATCGTCGAGGCCCACGGCGGGACGATGGGCGTTGAGTCCGTGCCGGGCAGCGGCAGCACGTTCTGGTTCCGGATCCCGATCCGGGCAGAGGCGCCCGGGCCAGGCTGAAGCGCAGCGCCGGCGCGCCGCCCCGGTGCCTCCGCGGTACGCCGCCCCCGTGTGCCTTCGCGATGCGCCGCCCCGGTGCGCCTCCGCAGTACGCCGCCCCGGTGCGCCGGAGCAACTCCGCCTTAAGGCGACCGGGTACCAGTACCAATGGGCCATTCCGTATCCCGCCGGGCACCCGCTACGGTCGGGTTACTCCACGCGAGGCCCTGCCTCGCCACCAGATACGTTTCAAGGGAGCCGTGATGAAGTCGACCCTCAAGTGGTATGCGCACCGCGCCACGATGTTCCTCGGCACGATCGCTGCCGGCTTCTTCATCATCGAGGGCGCCAAGCGCTGGTAGCCACCAACTCAGCACCACCGAGGCCAGAGCCGCCGGGAGCCCAACCCGGCGGCTCTTGCGATTCCGGCGACCCGAGACGCTCCGGCGACCTGGGACGCCGGCATCGTCCGGCAGCGTGTGGGGTCAGCTCCTCCCCCGCTCCCGCCACAGGTTCCGGAGCAGGAACGAGACGTTGGCCGGGCGCTCCGCCAGCCGGCGCATGAAGTACGGATACCACTGGCCACCGAAGGGGACGTACACGCGGACGGTCCAGCCCGCTCCGACGAGCTGCTCCTGGAGGTCGCGCCGGACCCCGTAGAGCATCTGGAACTCGAAGGAATCGCGGGCAATTCCCTCGGACGTCGCGACCGCGACCGCACGCTTGATCAGCCGCACGTCGTGGGTGGCGATGGCCGGATATCGACCGGCACGCAGAAGCCGGACCATCAGCCGCTCGTAGGAGTCGTCGACCTCGGTCTTGTCCTGGAACGCGACCCCGGCCGGTTCCTTGTATGCACCCTTGCACAATCGGACCCGGCCACCGGCCTCGATGATCGCCTCGACATCGTCGGCGCTCCGGCGGAGAGCCGACTGGATCACGACGCCGACGTCGGCACCATCCCCGCCGGCACCGGCCGGCCGCACGTCGCGCCAAAGCGCGAGGGTCGCGTCGGTGGTCGCGTGCTCCTCCATGTCGATGCGCAGGAATGCGCCCGTCTCGACGGCCCGGGCCACGATGGCGCCGACGTTCTCGCGGGCCAGCGCGGGGTCGATGGCGAGACCCATCTGGCTCGGCTTGAGCGACACGTTCCGGTCCAGGCCCCGCGCGGCAAGGGCGTCGAGCGTCTCGACGTACCGCGCGGCGGCGGCCCGGGCATCCTCGGCCCGGGTGACGGACTCGCCCAGCACGTCCACGGTGGTGCGCATGCCCTGCTCGTGCAGGCGCTCGATCGCGGGCAGCACCTCGTCGAGGGTCTCTCCAGCGACGAACCGGCGAACCATCGGGCGCGTGATCGGCACGCGCGTCGCGAGGCGGCCGAGCGACCGGCGATGGGAGAGGGTGAGCAGCGTGGAGCGCATGGCGCGCTCGGCGACATCGCTCGCAGCGGATCGGTCGGCCATCGGTGTCCTCAGCGGTCAGGCAGGCGAGTGTCGGGGCAAGCGACGATCAGCAGCGGCAGCGCGGTCCATCGGGCCGAGGATATCGCGGCCGGGTCGGCCCGACAGGGATGCTCGGCCGGTCCTTGCCGGGCCATCTGGTCCCCCGCCTGGTCAGGCCTTGGCGAGCGCCGCTTCCAGCTTTTCGACCTTGTCCAGCAGGGCGTTCATCGCATCGTCCTGGACCTTGAGGTGGAGCTGGATCTGCTCCGCCTCGTGGAACGTCGCGTCCGCGTCCTTGAACGTCATCTCGGCGCGCCTGTCCTGTGCCTGGCCGAGGATGTTCTGGCCGACCATGATCACCGACAGCATGACCAGCTGGATGAACGTCTGGCTGATCCACGAGATCATCGTCTGAAGGTTGCCGGACCCGATCGCGGCCGGCAGCGCAACCAGCGCCAGGACCGCGAACGCGTAGGCGCACCACATCGTGCCCACGACGGTGGTCAGCGTGAGCGCGATCTTGCCGTTGAAGCCGACGTGACCATCGGCGACCTTGGGCGGTCCGGCGGCCTTGCGGGCCGCGATCCGCGGATGGGGAACGTGGACGAAGTCGATGTACATGCATGCTCTCCGGCTGACGACGCCACCGATCGCCGCGGCGATGACGCCGCGCTGGGCGGAGGGTCGCACACTCCGCGGTTCCCGGCCGGGCCGGCACGGGCAGCCCCCGGAGGCCCCGGGTCAGGCGTCCCGGCCGCGCTCCGAGCGGCTGCGGGCGGGCGGCTCGGCAAGCTGCGCCTCGAGCTCGTCGCCAAGCTCGACGGTCCGGCGGAATGCGGCCCACACGGCCTCGGACAGGACCGTCCGCAGGCGTCCGGATTCCAGCTCGTGGATCGCGGCGGCGCTGGTGCCAGCCGGGGAGGTGACCATGTTGCGCAGGACCGCCGGGTGGTCGCCCGACTGCTTCGCGAACCGGGTGCTGCCCTCGAGGGTCTCGATCACGAGATCGTGCGCGATGTGGCGCGGGAAGCCGAGGTGGACCGCCGCGTCGATCAGGGCCTCCATGACGAGGAACACGTAGGCCGGGCCGGTGCCCGAGACCGCGGTCGCCATCGCGACCCACTTCTCGTCCTCGACCGCCAGCTCGGCGCCGAGCGCACCCAGCAGGGCCTTTGCCTGCGCGCGCTGCTCGTCCGTCGTCGCGGGTGTCGCATACCAGACCGTCATCCCGTTGCCGATCCGTGCCGGCGTGTTGGGCATCGCACGCACGACCTGATCGTGGCCGAGCGTCGCGACCAGTGCGGCGCTTGTCGGGCCGGCGAGCACGGAGAGCACCAGCTGGCCCTGCCGCAGGTTCGGTCCGATCTCGCGCCCCACCCGGCCGAGCATCTGGGGCTTGACCGCAAGGATGATCACGTCGGCGCCGGTGACGGCCTCCACGTTGGAGGCGACGGTCCGGATGCCGTGGGTGCTGGCGAGCTTGTCGCGGCGCTCGGCGCGCGGGTGGCTCGCGACGACCTGGTCCGGCGAGACGAGGTTGCCGCGCAGCAGCCCGACGATCATCGCCTCGGCCATGACGCCGGAGCCGACCGTCGCGATGGTGCGGTTCGCAAGAGGTGACATCGCGCCGGAGGATAGCACCGGCCCTCGCGCGCTCGGCACCCGGTGGGGGCCGACGCGCGATCGCGACGGTCAAACGACCCGCCCGTCAGACCGCCCGGGCACCGGCGAGCAGGAAGAATCGGCCGGTCGGCCTCACGTCGATCGCGTCGAAGCCGGCCCGGGCAAGCGCCGCTCCGAGGATCGCGGGATCGTGCCACGCCCACGGGGTTCCATCCGGTGGACCGCCGGCGGGATCCGGCCGGAGATCGATGACCGCGAGCCGGCCACCCGTCCGAAGCCTTGCCCGCAGAGTGGCGGCCGCCGCGTCGAGGCCCGCGCCCCGGACCCGTCCCAGCAGGAACGATGCGAGGAGGGCGTCCGCCGGCACCACACCCGGTGCGGGGGCCGCCCACGGGTCCGCCACGTGGAGGTGCGCGAGGAGCCGGTGCGCGACCAGCCGCTCGCGGGCCCGGTCGAGCGCGTCCCCGTCCGGGTCCGAGGCGTGCAGCTCGCCCTTGCCGGCGAGCAGCGGCGAGAAGAAGCCGACCCCTGCCGCGGGCTCCAGGATCCGCCCGGCGAAGGGTTCGCCGTCGAGCCACCGGGTCACGACGTCGAGCTCCGCCTGCCATGCGGCATCGTGGATGGCGCCGTGCTCGAACGGACCGCGGCGGAGGAACCAGTCATCGGGAAAGGCGCGCGGCGCGGCGCCCGGCGCATGGTGGATCGCGGGCGTCGGCCCTCGTGGATGCGGCGCCCCGGCCCCGCTCTTCGATCGCGGCGCGAAGCCGGCCGCGAAGGAACGGGTTGGCACCCGCCTTGCCCAGGCAGGTCGGGCACAGCTGCGCCCAGCCCTCCAGGTCGCCGGGACCTCGGGTCTCCCACGCGGTCCCGCACCAGAGACAGTCGAACCGCGACCGGAAGGGCATGGCGGCGCTGGTCGTGATCGGCCGGCTCAGCCGACCGCCACCCAGCTGTCGGGCGGCGACATGCCCTCGAACGCGAGCGGGTCGACGAGTTCGGCAAGAACCTCGATGCCGTCGACGACCCTCGGGCCCGGGCGCGAGAAGTGGGCCGACCCGTCCACCGCGTACACGCGGCCCTCGCGGACGGCGCGCAGCTCGTCCCATCCTGCCGGCCGCGGCGTGTCGTTCCACGCGTCGATCGTCGCCGGCAGGTGGAAGCCACACGGCATCAGGACGAGGATCTCCGGATCCACCTCCGTGACCGCCTCCCACGTCGTCTCGAGTGCTCTCCCACCCTCGCGTCCGAGCAGCTCCCAGCCGCCCGCCCGCCGCACCTGCTCCGGCACCCAGTGGCCGACGGCAAATGGCGGGTCCAGCCACTCGATCGCCGCAACACGCGGGGGCGGGAACCCGCCGTCCCTCCGGCCCGCGACGATCTCCTCGACCGCCCGAAGCCGCTCGCGCAGCTCCTCCACGACCTCGATGGCCGCATCCTCGGCCTCCGTCATCGCGCCCACCGTCTGGATCGAGTTCAGGATCCCCTCGATCGACGTCGGCTCCAGGCTGATCACCGTGACATCCCCGTCCAGCCTCCGGGCAACCTCGTTGACCTCGCGATAGCCCACCGCGCACACGCGGCACAGCTCCTGGGTGAGGATCAGGTTGGGCCGTGCCTCGGCCAGCGCCGCCTCGTCCAGCGCGTAGATCGAGGAGCCGGCCTGGACCGAGCCCTCGACCAGCCGGTGGATCGCGTGGGAGGACGCGCGCGAGAGGTCGTGGACGCTGCGCGTGACAACGGGAATCGCCGTGGCCTGGGGTGGGAAGTCGCACTCGTGGGTGACCCCGACGAGCTCATCGCCCAGCCCCAGGGCGAACACGATCTCGGTGGCGGATGGAAGAAGCGAGACGATGCGCACCGGGCAAGTCTACGGGCGCCGCGGCATTGCCCCTGCGCATGGAGAGTGCGCACGTGGCCGGAGACGGGGCACGCCGGAGCGCCCGGGATCGACCCGGGTCGATCCCGACGGCTCGATCGGGACCGCTATGAGGTCGCGGGCGCGCCGCGGACGTGATCCGACGCGGTCGAAGCCGGGGTCCGGCGCGGTCGAAGCCGGATGCGGCGCGGAGGAAGCCGGATCCGACGCGGTCGAAGCCGGATCCGACGCGGTCGAAGCCGGATCCGACGCGGTCGAAGCCGGATCCGACGCGGTCGAAGCCGGGTCAGGCCGGCTTCACCTCGTCCTGGAGGGCGCGGGCCGCGGCCTTGTCCGTGAACCACACGGCGTCGATCTGCGTGTACTGCGCCCACTCCGCCGGGAGGCTCTCCTCGGGGAAGATCGCGTTCACCGGGCACTCGGGCTCGCAGGCGCCGCAGTCGATGCACTCGTTGGGGTCGATGTAGAGCTTCCGGTCGACGCCCTCGTCATAGTGGATGCAGTCCACCGGACAGACGGACACGCACGCGGTGTCCATCACGTCGACACAGGGCTCGGCGATGACGTACGTCATGTGTGAAGCTCTCCCTGAAGAGGATCTCAAAACGGGAGGACGCGGGCCTCCGCGCACCGTGCAAGAGGGTACCACCGCGGGTGCCACGCACGGCGCGCGTGACACCCGCCCGGGAGTGCCCGCGCGACCCGAGGTCCTGCCGGGTCGCGAGCCGTCGCCGAAGAGTCTCGAGGCAGCCCGGCGGCCCGAGCGGGATCACCGTCTCGGGCAGCGCCGGGTGAGGCCTCGATGCCGGACCTCGGCCGACAGGCGGGCCAAGTCGCGGGGGGCCTCGGGCCTTCGTCCCGGCAACCGGATTGCCATCTACCACGCCGTGTGGTGCACGTCAGGGTTCTGCCACGTTCGCGCGGCCCCGATGCCCTGAAGGTGTCACGGCCCGTGCGTGACGTCGGGGGCCCGGGCTGCGAGCCCGCCGCCGAGACCCGCCCGGGCCTGACTTGCACCACGGGTCGTGGTACCTGACAGCAGATTCCGGTCGGCTGGCGCCTACCACCAGGCCCCGTGGTAAGTGACACAACTCCGGGATCTCTGACGCAGAGCCGTGGCCACCGGCGAGGGCTCGCGATGACGCCGACGGTCGGCGGCCGGGCCGGCGAGGGCTCGCGGCGGGAGAGCCGCGACGGCGCGCTCAGTCGCCCGGGCTGGGCACGGGGAGTGGCGCGGGGCTCGCGAGAGGCCGGCCGGAGGCGTCCACGAATCGAACCTGGACAACCATCCCCTTCTGCCAGTGCCCGGGGATATGGCAGCCGACGAACCAGCCGCTGGCGACTGTCGCCGCGTTGGCCGGGACGGTCCAGACCACGTCCTTCCGCTGCCCAGAGCCGACGACGATGCGCACGCCGTCAAACCCCGGCGGGACGGCAACGAACGGCGTGGGCCCGGGCGGGCTGCCGACCGTCGCATCCTCGGCAACCTCCCAGGCGAGCTGGTTGGCCAGGTCCCCGAAGACGGCCTCGTGGGTCTCCAGGCCACCGTTGATCACGTGGAGCAGCACCGTCTCACCGGGGACGAGGTCCACGACCGACGGCGAGAACGAGTAGTCGTGCGCGATGATGTTCACCTCGCGCGGCGAGGCGCTCGTGCCCGGGGTGATCGGCGGCGTCTCGACCGGCGACGCCGCGTCACATCCTGCGAGGCTGAGCGCGACGACAACGGCGGCCGCGAGGATGACGGCGGGCGCGAGGCAGCGGCGATCCATTCCCCAATGATGCGGGACGCCGGCGAAAAGCCCGCAGCGCGTCGAGCGCGGCGTCGACCCGGACCGACCGGGCGAGGCCGGCCGGTCGGTCTACCAGCGCCGCCCGTGCTCGCAGCCACCGGCCTCGCGGACGGTCACATCCATCGCTTTGCCCCGTCGATCGCCAGGGCCAGCGCCAGCGCAAACGCCGGTGAGATCCGAAGAGCCAGGCGGCGCACGAAGGCACCCATGGGCACGTCCTCCACCCGGCAAGCCGGGATCGAGCCGCGGCTCGATCCCTCCGAGGAGTGCCCGATCGGATCCGCGGGTCACCAGTGTCGGCTGCGGCGCTTATCTGACGCTTATCTCAGCCGGCACCGGCAACCCGGTGCGTCACATCCCCTGCGGCTTGTACTCGGGGTCGAGGTACTTCTCCGAATCGTCCTTGAAATCCAGCAGGCAGCCCTTGCCGCAGAACCAGTAGGTGGTGCCGTCGTGCTCGAGCGACAGCTGCGACGTCTCCGTGTCGACATCCATGCCGCACACGGGATCCTTGACGATGGCCATGGGTTCTCTCCTGTTGCTTAGGTCATGAGGCTACCGCAGCCCGTTCGGATCGGCCGAACGGCCCTCTACCGCCCGGGTCGCCGGGCTGTAGGATCGGCGACCATGAACGACCCGCTTGCTCCGGCCGACCCGCGCGACGCCCTCCTCAAGGAGCGCGCCCGTGTCGTCACCGGGCTCAAGGAGAACGCGGTCGAGGCCCCGGGTCCGATGACCTACGGCTCGCAGGCAGCCGCGGCCAGTCACGTCTTCGAGCAGCAGCGCGACCTTGCTCTCCGGGACCACAACGAGCAGCATCTCGCCGCGATCGACGCGGCGCTCGCCCGTCTCGACGAGGGAACGTACGGCCGCTGCACAGCGTGTCATCGCCCCATCGGCGACGACCGGCTGGAGGCGCTGCCCTGGGCGGCGCTGTGCATCGACTGCCAGCGAGCCGCGGCCCACCGATGACCGTCGAGCGTCCCCTGCCGGCCCTCGTCGAGCTGCCCGCGATCCTGGCCGCAGCCCAGACCCTGCGGGGCGTCGCGACGCGGACGCCGCTGGTGCCGTTCGGGCGCCCGGAGCGCCGCCACCTGCTGAAGGCCGAGTCGCTCCAGCCGATCGGCGCATTCAAGCTGCGCGGTGCCTACACGGCGGCGGCCGCGCTCAGCCCGGAGCAGCGCGCCCGCGGGCTGATCACCTATTCATCGGGGAACCACGCGCAGGGGGTTGCCCGGGCGGCACGCCTGTTCGGTGTGCCGGCGGTCATCGTGATGCCGTCCGACGCGCCGAAGCTCAAGCGCGCCCGGGTCGAGGCGGACGGTGCCCAGATCGTCGTCGTCGGGACCGCCAGCGACGAGCGCCGGCGGGTCGCCGAGGAGCTCGCGGCGGCGCGCGGGCTGGCCATCATCCCGCCCTACGATGATCCAAGGATCGTCGCGGGACAGGGCACCGTGGGTCTGGAGATCGCCGAGGACCAGCCGGACGTCGCCGCCGTCCTGGTCCCGATCGGTGGTGGCGGGCTTGCAAGCGGGGTCGCCGCCGCGATCACGGCGCTGGTGCCCGGGGCCCGGCTGATCGGCGTCGAGCCGGAGCTTGCGGCCGATGCCCGGGAGTCGCTCGAGCTGGACCGGATCGTGGCCTGGCCGGCCGAGCTCGTCAGCCGGACGATCGCCGACGGCACCCGCACCCAGTCGCTGGGACACCTCAACTTCGCGCATCTCCGCGCGCAGCTTGATGCCGTGATCACGGTGAGCGAGGTTGAGATCGCGGCCGCGGTGCGCCTCGCCGCCGAGGAGGCGCGGCTGGTCGTGGAACCGTCCGGCGCGCTGACGATCGCGGCGATGCGATTCCACGCGCATGAGGCGGGACTCGTCGGCCTGGACGGGCCGATCGTGGGCGTCGTGTCCGGCGGCAACGTCGACCCGGATCGGTTCCTTGCCTACCTCGAGGCGCCCGTCCCACCGGACGCCTGAGCCACGCGGATCGGCTGTCTCGCGGCCCTCGCCACGTCACCTGGCGCGGGCGGAACGCACGGCCCCCGAGAACGTCAGCCGCCCGGGCCACCCGCCTGCTCCGAAGCCGCCGCCTCCCTGGCGCGCCGGGCCGCCAGCAGCACCTCGCGCTCCCGGATCGCCGCGCGCTCCGACTCCAGGCGCCGGTCCTCCCCGACCGAGCGGTGCTCCTCGTCCTGCATCCAGACGTACACCAGCAGCAGAAGCACGATCATGAACACGAAGTCGCCGCCCACCCACATGATCCCACCCGCCATCTGCTGGTCCTCGAGCGGGGTGGGGCCCCAGTTCCGCACCGTCGTCACATAGTGCGAGTAGAGCGGCGTGTCGGCCATGTAGACCGCCACCGCGAGGAACGTCATCTGCGGCATCTGGAGGCCCGCGTACAGGACCCGTGCGGCCGGCCGCAACCGCCACGGCGACGGGTCGGGCCCCACGATCGGCCACCAGAACAGCAGCGCCGACACCAGGTAGAGAAGGTGCTCGAGGTCGTGCACGTACACGTTCTCGAGCGACAGCTCGAACAGCGGGGAGAAGTGTGTCCCCCACATCACGCCTGTGAACAACACCCAGGACACGGCCGGGAACGAGAGGGCCCGGATGACCCGGGAGTGGAGGAACGGCAGGATCCAGCGCTGGCGCGTCTCGTGTGACGACGCGCGGAGGATCAGGGTGATCGGCCCCCCGTACAGCAGGAGTGGCGGGGCGACGAGGGTCAGCAGGAGGTGCTGGACCATGTGGTCGGAGAACAGCGTCGTGTCGTACAGCCCGATGCCCGAGTCCAGGGCGACCAGCACCGTCGCGACCCCGAGCACGAACGAGACGGTCCGGCGCGTCGGAACCCTCTTGCCCGGGTGAGCACGGTTGACGCTGCCGACCAGGTGCCGCCACACGAGCATGGCTCCGATCGCGGGCAGCCAGACCGTGGGATCGAACGTCCAGTCGAGGAAGAACGTGGAGGCGGTGGGTTCGGGCGGGACGCCGACGCCGTGGGCGAGGACGGTGGGGGCCGCGAGGAGCGCGAGGACAAGCCCGGCGACGGCCGGGATCAGCCGCCTGGCGACGCGCGGCAGGTGCAACTGTCGGGGCCACGGAGTCCGGGGGAGGCGCTGTCGATCCACCCCTCCATTGTCACGCGATTCGCGTTCCAGTCCCACGCCGCGCGTCACGGGGGCCATTCGGCACGGGTCCATGGTCCAACCGGACCCCCAAGTCGATCAACCTCGGGTATGATGCGCGCGTCCGGCGCCCCCAGCGATGGGCGGTGCGTGTCCCCGGACGGCGACCTCATACACCTTGTCCGTGGTCAGTCGCTGATCACGGCCAGGAACACGCGAGGAACCCGATGTCGATGCCATCCCGGTCGCGGACCGGGTCAGGCCCGCTGCTGGTCGGCCTGATCGTCCTCGTGGTCGTCGTGGTCGCGGCGCTCGTTCTGAACGCCGCGGGTGCGACGCTGCCGGGGATCTGGGACAGCTTCTTCCCCGTGCAGGGCGGTCCCGGCGTGACCGATCGTTCGCACGACACGAAGTCTCTGTACGACATCGTGTTCTATATCGCTGCCGCGATCTTCGTGGTCGTCGAGTTCCTGATCGTGTTCACCGTGTTCCGCTACCGGCGCAAGCCGGGCGACGACACGCTGCCGACCCAGATCCACGGCAACAACAAGGTCGAAATCGTCTGGACGGCGATCCCGACGGTCATCGTGGCGTTCCTGTTCGTGCTGTCGTGGCAGACGCTCAACAAGGTCGACGCGACAGTGCCGGCCGACGTGCATATCCGCGCCGTGGCCGCTCGCTTCCAGTGGTCGTTCGACTACCTGGATGCGAAGGGCAACACCCTGTTCACGCAGTCGCTGCCGGTCGGAGCCGACGGGGGCATGGTCGTGCCCGTCGGCGAGCCCGTGCTGGTCAGCCTCCGCAGCCTGGACGTCATCCACGCGTTCTACGTCCCCAAGTTCCTGTTCAAGCGGGACGTGATCCCCGGCAAGGAGAATTCGTTCGACTTCACGGTCGACGAGGCGGGCACCTACCGTGGCCAGTGCGCCGAGCTCTGCGGCCCGTTCCACGGCTCGATGATCTTCGACGTGCACGCGATCCCCAAGGCGGACTACGACACCTGGCTCCAGGCGCAGATCGCCAAGGCGAGCGCCACGCCCACACCGGCCCCATCTGGCGCCGCCACCGGCCAGGTCATCGAGCTTGCCGCCCAGAACATCGCCTTCACCACGGCCACCCTGCAGGCCCCGGCCGATCAGCCGTTCACGATCCACTTCCAGAACAAGGACACCAGCGTTCCGCACGACGTCGCCATCACGGATGCAAGCGGAGCGCAGGTCTTCAAGGGCGACATCATCACCGGACCGTCCGACACGAACTACGCCGTGCCGGCGCTGAAGGCCGGGACCTACACCTTCGCATGCACGGTCCACCCGAACATGACCGGCACGCTCACGATCAAGTAAGGGAGCAGGGATGGCCACCACGACCCTCAACCCCGCCGCTCCCGCGTACCGGAGCGGCCTCTACGAGTGGCTGACGACCACCGACCACAAGAAGATCGGGATCATGTACCTGATCAACTCGATCGTGTTCTTCGTGGCCGGCGGCATCCTCGCGCTCATCGTCCGCCTGGAGCTGGCGCAGCCGGGGATGCAGTTCATCAGCGAGTCGTTCTACAACCAGGCGTTCACGATGCACGCCTCGTTCATGCTGTTCCTGTTCATCATCCCGATCCTCGCGGGCTTCGGGAACTACGCGGTGCCGCTCCAGATCGGCGCGCCGGACATGGCGTTCCCGCGCATCAACGCCCTCTCGTTCTGGCTGCTGCCGCTCGGCGGCGCGCTCATGGCCTCGGGCTTCCTCGCCTCGGGCGGCGCGGCGGCGTCGGGCTGGACGGAATATCCGCCGCTGTCGAGCGCGGCATACAACGGCCCGGGCACGGACCTGTGGATCGTGGGCCTGACCCTGATCGGGACCAGCTCGATCCTCGGGGCGATCAACTTCCTGGTCACGATCTTCAAGATGCGGGCGCCGGGCATGACCCTGTTCCGGATGCCGATCATGGTCTGGACCATCCTCGTCACCAGCGTGCTCGTGCTGATGGCGACGCCGGTCCTGACCAGCGCGCTGATCATGCTGTTCATCGACCGCAACTACGGCGGCAACTTCTTCGATCCCGCGAACGGCGGCCAGGCCGTCCTGTACCAGAACGTGTTCTGGTTCTACTCCCATCCGGCGGTCTACATCATGATCCTGCCGGCGATGGGGATCATCTCCGAGGTCCTGCCCGTCTTCTCCCGGAAGCCGCTGTTCGGCTACAAGGCGTTCGTGTTCGCCACGGTCTCGATCGGGGCGCTCGGCTTCTCCGTGTGGGCCCACCACATGTTCACGACGGGCTCGGTGTTCCTGCCGTTCTTCAGCCTGATGACCTTCCTCATCGCGGTCCCGACCGGCGTCAAGATGTTCAACTGGATCGCCACCATGTGGCGCGGCAAGCTGACGTTCTCGACGCCGCTCCTGTTCGCGACCGGCTTCCTGATGCTGTTCCTGATCGGCGGTCTCAACGGCGCCTTCTCGGCCGCTGTGCCCGTCGACTTCGCGCTCCACGACACGTACTGGGTGGTGGCCCACCTGCACTACGTCCTGTTCGGCGGGTCGGTGTTCGGCGTGTTCGCCGGCATCTACTACTGGTTCCCGAAGATGACCGGCCGGATGCTGAGCGAGACCCTCGGCAAGGTCCAGTTCGTGCTCATGTTCATCGGGTTCAACCTCACGTTCTTCCCGATGCACCAGCTGGGTCTGGCCGGCATGCCGCGACGGATCGCGGACTACTCGGCGAGCGCCGGCTGGAGCGATCTGAACCTCGCCGCCACCGTCGGTGGCTTCATCATCGCGGCGAGCATGCTGCCGTTCTTCTGGAACGTGCTGGTCTCGCTGCGGAGCGGCAAGATCGCCGGCGATGACCCGTGGGAAGGCAACACGCTCGAGTGGGCGACCTCCTCACCCCCGCCCGCATATAACTTCGACCATCTGCCGGAGATCCGCTCGGAGCGACCGGTGTTCGATGTCCGGCACGGCCGGACGGCCAGCCACTGATCGGGAGCACGAACATGACCGCAGACGCGCAGGCGTTGCCCACTCCCGATCACGGGGCAGTCGACGCCCACGGCTCCGGGGGGATCGGCAACCCCGTCCTCGGGATGCTGCTGTTCATCACCTCCGAGGTGATGTTCTTCGCCGGCCTGTTCGCGGCGTACTTCAGCATCCGGGCGAACTTCATCGACGCCGACGGCATCCACCGCTGGCCGCCCACCGAGTTTGCCGGAATCCTCAACCCGTTCCGGCTGACCACGGAGCACGGCGACCTCAACCTCATCCTACCGGCCACGCTCATCCTGGTGACCTCGTCGATCACCTGCCAGCTGGGCCTGTGGGCGATCGCGAGGGACGACCGGCGCGGGTTCGTTCGCAACTTCGCCGTGACGGTGATCCTGGGCGTGACCTTCCTCCTGCTCCAGGCCTACGACTACGGGGTCCTGTTCAACGAGGGCATGACGATGGGGTCGGGCACGTTCGGCACCACGTACTTCACGCTCACCGGCTTCCACGGCGCCCACGTGTTCGGCGGCGTGCTCATGCTCTCGGTCGTGCTCTACCGGGGCATGGCGGGCCAGTTCTCCGCGCGCCACCACGACATGGTCGAGGCGACGTCGCTCTACTGGCACTTCGTGGATGTCGTCTGGATCCTGCTGTTCTCCACCCTGTACCTGCTGTAGCCCGCGACGGAGGAAGCACGCCCATGCAACCGCGCCGCGCCGCCGCCGCCGGCCTCGTGTTCTTCGTGATCGCCGCCTTCTACTACGTGTTCCAGGCCGCGGTCGACTCGTCCCACATCGACTACGCGGGCCTGACGGCGCTGGTCGCCCTCGGCTTTGCCACCTCGATCATGGCGTACGTCCTGTTCGCCGGGATCAAGCAGGACTGACGCGCGACTGATGCTCGAGAAACTCTGGAGCGGGCTGATCGCGTTCACGCAGCCGTTCATCGTCCCCGACTGGGGTTCGCTGATCGGCCTGCTGCCCGTCATGCTGGCGGCCGTCGTCGTGCTCTACCTGTCGTGGACGACATACCGCTTCGCGACCGCTGCGCCCACGCGCCGCGGCATCCACCGGATGCAGCCCGTCGCGCCGGCCGGCGTCCACATGCCGGGCCCGTCCATCGCGCCCCTGCTCGCGGCGTTCGGCGTGTTCGTGCTGATGTTCGGCATGATCGCGGGCGGCATCTGGCTGTGGATCGGCCTCGTCATCCTCGCCATCACCCTGCTCTACTGGGGCCGCGAAGCGCTGCGCGACTACGACCGCATCCCGGCCGCGACCGCGTCGCCTGCAGAGACGACCGCTCACCCTGCGGTCACGGCAACCGCGCCGGTGGGAGCACTCCCCGCGCCCGCGGGCAGCGGGCCCCCGGCCGGCGTCCACATCCCGCCGCCGTCGTTCCGGCCGCTCCTGTTCTCCGTCGCGATGGCGATCCTGGTCGGCGGGATGGTGGTGGGCGGCTGGGCGCTGCTGGCCGGTGTCGCCGCGGTCGTCCTGACGGGTCTGGGCTGGCTGCGCGACGCGCGCCGGGAATACGTGGCGGTCGAGGCTGCCGACAGCACCGGCCACCTGGACCTCGGTGGCGCCCCCGCGTGGCCGAAGGGCACGATGGCCGGGCTCGTCGTGATCGTCGCCGCAGCCGTGCTGCTGAGCTCCGGCGTCCTCCCCAACTCCGGCGGCGGTGTCCCCGCAGCGTCGGGCGCCCCTGCCGCCGGCGGCGGATCGGCGGGCGGTGGTACGGTGGCGAGCGGCACGCCGGCTCCGAGCGTTCCGGCCGCGGACGTCAGCCTGTCGGCCCAGAACATCGCGTACGACACGGCCACGCTCACGGTGCCCGCGGGCAAGGCGTTCACGCTCGCGTTCGACAACAAGGACGCGGGCACCCCGCACAACGTCGCCATCAAGGACTCGTCGGGCGCCGAGCTGTTCAAGGGCGAGATCATCACCGGACCCAAATCCGTCATCTACGACGTGCCGGCACTGCCCGCCGGCACCTACACGTTCGTCTGCTCGGTTCACCCGAACATGACGGGGACCATCACAGCCAAGTAGGCACATCACGTCCAACGCGACCCACGCTCGAACCCTCGCCGCCGGTTTCGCGGTCCTCCTGTTTCTCGTCGCAGCGTGCGGGGGCACCTCCGCGGAGGCGCGAACCGGCCAGCCGGCCCCACCGATCGTCGCCACCTCGCTCGACGGCACGCAGATCGATCTCGCCAGCTACCGCGGCAAGCCGGTGATCGTCAACTTCTGGGCGTCCTGGTGCACGCCCTGCCGCGACGAGTTTCCGCTGTTCAAGCAGCGGCTGGCCGCCCTCGGCCCTTCGGACGGGCTGGTCATCCTGGGCGTCATGTACAAGGACCAGGCAGCGCCTGCGAAGCAGTTCCTGACCCAGCTCGGGGCCACCTGGCCCACGGTCATGGATCCGGACGGAAAGCTGGCCGCCGCCTATCGGGTGGCCGCGCCCCCGCAGACGTACTTCATCGACTCCAACGGCGTGCTCCGCGGGATGCAGATCGGCCAGGTCCTCGCGTCGGACTTCGACACGCAATACGCAAAGATCCGGCCGTGACGGCATCGTCGGACCCGGGGACCTCCACGCGCGACGCGATCGCGATCCGCGCCACGGACGTCCGCAAGGCCTATGGGTCGCGGGAGGTGCTGACCGGCGTCTCGTTCGAGGTCAGCCGGGGCGAGCTGCTCGCGCTCCTTGGGCCGAACGGTGCGGGCAAGACGACGACCGTCGAGATCCTGGAGGGCTACCGGCGCGTCGACCGTGGCTCCGTGCGGGTGCTCGGGCTCGATCCGGTGAAGGACGGCGCCCGCCTGCGACCCCGGATCGGCCTGATGCTCCAGGAAGGGGGCATCGACCCGCGGACCACGCCCCGCGAGGCGCTGCGCCTGTACGCCCGGTTCTACCGGGATCCCGAGGACCCGGATCGGCTGCTGGAGCTGGTGGACCTCGGCAACGCCGCCGGGACGCGGTACCGCCGCCTGTCCGGAGGTGAGAAGCAGCGCCTGGGCCTGGCGCTCGCGCTGATCGGCCGGCCGGAGCTGCTTGTCCTGGACGAGCCCACCGCGGGCATGGATCCCGCCGCGAAGCAGGCGACCCGCGAGCGGATTGCGGCGCTGCGCGCAGCCGGTACCACGATCCTGCTCACCACCCACGAGCTGGGCGATGTCGAGCTGCTGGCCGACCACGTGGCCGTCCTTGACCGCGGGCGCCTGGTTGCCTACGGGACCCCGGCCGAGCTGACCGGTGCCGGGGCGCCCCGTGTGCGCTTCCGGCTGTCGGCCCCGCTGCGGGACGAAGACGGCGCCTCGCTCGTCGCCGCGGTTGGGGCGGGCGGCAACGGCACGCACCTCGCACAGGCCGGGCCCGGCGCTTCGTACGAGCTCGGTGGCCTGACCGAGCTGCCGACTCCGGCCATGGTGGCGGCGCTCGCCGCATGGTGCGCCGAACGTGGCCTCCTGATGACCGAGCTGCGACTCGGGGCCGCCAGCCTCGAGGAGCGGTATCTCGAGCTGGTGGGCACGGATGTGGCCGTGGCGGACAGCCCGTGAGCGGTGATCCGGTGGGCCTGGGCGCCTCAGCTCTCCCTGTCTCCGGGGGACCCGCTGTCCCGGTCGGTGCCGGCGTGCCTGCACAGCCCGCGTCGTGGCTGCGCATGGCGCTGGCCCTCCTGGGCCACGAGCTCCGGCTCGTGCTCCGTCGCGGGGAGGGGCTGCTGATCACGTTCGTCATCCCGGTCGGCGTGCTGCTCGTATTCAGTGCCTTCGACACGAGCGGCGGCGTCGTCGCCGGACGACCGGTCGACCGGCTGCTGCCCGGGTCGATCGGCCTCGCGGTGATCGCGGCATCGCTGGTGTCGCTCGCGATCTCGACCGGCTTCGAGCGCCAGTACGGCGTGATCAAGCGGCTGGGTGGCAGCCCGGCCGGATCCAGCGTGGTCGTGGCGTCGAAGACCGCATCGGTCGTCATCGTCGAGATCGTCCAGATGATCCTGCTCGTGGGCATCGCGTCGTTCGCGCTCGCCTGGCAGGCCGGACCCGATGCGTCGCTGCTGCTGACGGTCGTCGCGCTCGTCCTCGGGACCGTGGCGTTCGCCGGGCTGGGACTGCTGATGGCCGGCACCCTGCGCGCGGAGGCGACGCTGGCCCTGGCGAACCTGCTGTTCCTGGTGGCCCTCGTGCTGGGCGGCATCGTCCTGCCGGTGGAGCGGTTGCCGGGCGCGGTCGCATCCGTTGCAAACGTCCTGCCGGCCGCCGCGCTGACCAGGACGCTGGGGATCGGGCTGGGGACCGTCACCGGCGATGCGACGGAGCCCCTGGTGCTCCTGGCCGGCTGGGCCATCCTGCTGGCGGTCCTGGCCGCCCGAAAGTTCCGCTGGGACTGACACCGGCGAGTCGGCCTGCCGTATCCGCCGTGCGCTGCGACCGCGCATGCGCGTGGCACGGAGCGTAGGCTGGCAACTTGGGCCGTGAATCTCGTCCCGGACGGATCGGCTCTCGAGATCCCGCATTGATCGCGCTCGAGGGGTTGCCAGATGTCCGGACGCCGCGTACCGCCCACGCTCGCTCGCCGGGGGCTCGTGGTCATCCTGGCAGCACTGACGACACCGCTCGTACCCGCGTTCGCAGAGGGAGCTGGCCATCGGGATGGCGCCAGCCTCACCTCGATCGGAAGGGTCGTGAACGTCGCCGCCGTCATGTCCCGGAGGCGACCCGCAGAGCCCGGGCTCGGCGCTCCGTCAACGGAGTCAGCAGTGAGCAGCGAGGGCATCCGGCCGCTGGTCGTCGCACCGACCTCGCCAGGCATCGCATCCTCCCACGGGTCGTACGGATGGAACGACTACTTGGCGAACTGCGGGGCCCAGCCGTGCTATGAGCCGCCGAACGCGGGCATCGCGGCGGGCACCAAGGGCGTCGTCGACTGGACGGATGAGGGACTCGAGTTCGACGGCCTGAACGGGTCGTTCCTCGGGCTCATCGACCGCCAGACGTTCTTCGGCGAGCCGGCCGAGACCACGCAGGGCGGGGAAATCTCGGTCGTGTGGGACTCTCTGCACGGCCGCTGGCTGGCGACCGAGGTGTCGACGGACTGCGTCAACAGCGAGCTGTATCTGGCGGTGTCCACGTCCGACGACCCGACCGGAACCTGGAAGGTGTACACGTGGGCCTACAGCGGCACGCGTCCCGCACGGCCGACGATCGGAACGACCAGCGACAAGATCCTGCTGGCCGCCGACACCGGGGCCATCGGGTCATGCTCGTCTCCGGTCAACAACGGTCCGGGCACCCTGATGGTGGCCGACACCACCTCCGTCTACGCGCTCCCCCCGACCCTGGCTACGGTCACCGTGTCCAACGACTCGCCATCCACGATGCGACCCGCCGTGAGCCAGTCGGCGACCAAGACAGCGTTCATCGTCTACCAGTACCAGACGAACGGCTACACGACCGATGTCGGATACGCGACCGTCACCGGCACGGTGGCCGGAGGCGACGTGGCGTGGACGAACAGCACGGATCTCACGACCATCGGCCTCGCAAGCCTGCCCCTCGCCATGCCGAGGTATTCGATGAGCGACGGGACGTCAGCGGCGGGCGCTCCAGTGGCGGCGATCTGGAACAGCGGGAAACTCTGGTTCGCGCAGACGTACTCCTGCCAGTCCGCCTGCGTCGAGGCCGTGCAACTTGACACATCAGCCCCGTCAGCCCCGACGGTCTCCCAAGTGATCAACGTTGACGATGGGATGGTGCCCACGTTCGCGCCGGGGATCACCGTCTCTGGCGATGGCAGCTTCTGGCTTGCCATGGCCCGGAAGAACGAGACTGGCAAGGTCCAGGCGTTCGCGGCCTACCGAGCCGCCGATGACCCCCTCGGTACGATCCGCGCCCCAGCTCGCCTGTTCAGCGGCTTCGGCGGCTATGCCGGCCAGCGCTGGGGCCCAAGCTCCGGCATCGCCGCCGACCCCACCGATCCGACGGCGGTATGGCAGCACGGCGCCGCGAGCGATGCCGGCGGCGGCTGGATCACTAGGCTCTCCAGACTCAACGACGGGAGAACCGCGGCTCCGTACGGCGCGGTGCTGCTCGCCGGCGGCGCGGCCAGCACCGTGTACCTCGGCGTTCACCTGACCCTGACACCCGCGGCATCGGCCGGGGTCACAGAGGTTCTGATCTCGAACAACAGCAGCATGAACCCGTACCTTGAGCTGCCCTACAGCGATTACTGGGACTGGCAGCTCGACGACCTGTCCGCGGGTGGGTCCAAGACGACCGGGCCGCGCGCCGTGTATGCGAAGTGGGGCGATGGTGCCGGCAACTGGTCCCCCGTCGCCTCCGGCACGATCTCGGTGGTACCGAGCGTTCCGGTCACGCGCCTCTCGGGGGCCGACCGCTACGCGACCGCAGCGGCGATCTCGGCCGCCACGTTCTCGCCCGGAGTTCCATACGTGTTCATCGCCTCCGGCCTCAACTTCCCGGACGCGCTTGCGGGCGCCAGCCCGGCGGGCTCGTCCGGCTCGCCCATCCTCTTTGTCGGGGCGACCGTGCCCCAAGCCACGATCACCGAGCTGCAGCGCCTGAAGCCGGAGAAGATCGTCGTGCTCGGCAGCGCAGGGGTGGTCTCGGGAGCGATCGCGACATCGCTGGCGGGATATGCCACGTCGCACACGGTCATCAGGCTCGCGGGGCCGGATCGGTTCGCGACGGCCGCGGCCATCTCCAAGTGGGCCTACCCGGAGGGCGCGTCCTACGTGTTCATCGCCTACGGCTACAACTTTCCGGATGCCCTTGCCGCGGCGCCGGTCGCCGGGATCGACGGGGTGCCGATCCTGTTCAGCGCGACGAGTTCCATCCCGGCCGCGACGTCAGCGGAGTTGCTCCGCCTGCGCCCGAGCATGATCATCATCGTCGGCGGACCGAGTGTGATCTCGACGGCCGTGGAGAACCAGTTGCGGACGTACGCCGGCAGCGGCGGCGTGGGACGACTCGCCGGCACGGATCGCTACGGCACCGCGGCCACCATCGTGAAGTGGGCGTTCACGCCCCAGGTCGACGGTGCCTTCATCGCCTCCGGCATGAACTTCCCGGATGCGCTTGCGGGCGCGGCCGCCGCAGCGTGGATCGGGTGTCCCATCCTGTTCGTGGGCAAAACCCTTCCATCGGTCACCGCGTACGAGCTCGACAACCTCCAGCCGAAGCAGGACTGGATGCTGGGCGGAAGCAGCGTGGTGTCGACCACGATCGCCACCCAGCTCAGCCAGCACCTGGGGCCGTAGCATCCGGGCCTCGCGAGGCAGCCGGGTCGCGAATGGATCCCGGAGATAGGGAAGAACCCCGGCTGGTCGGGGCCGGGGTTCAGGAGAATCGAGTTGGTTGCGGGGAGGGGATTCGAACCCCTGACCTTCGGGTTATGAGCCCGACGAGCTGCCGCTGCTCCACCCCGCGAAGGCTTAACACTCTACCGTCGATCGCCCCATCCGTCAAAAGTCGCCTCTGCGCGGGCGAACAGGGCGGCCATCCACGACTCGATCGCGAGTGGCCACCAGCGGTCGAGGAAGCGATCCGAGCCATACCAGTCCCGGCCCGGCCACTGGCCGTGGGCGGCTCCGTCGAGGACCAAAGACGGAGCACCCTGCAGCAGCGCGCTCCGGACCGGGACCAGCCCGTCGCCGTCGATCTCGGTGGCCATCGGGTCCGCGACGAGGCCCTGGTAGACGCGCCACGCCCACCGCGCCCGGGCGTCGCCGTCCGGGCGCCCGGCGAGCGTCCGCGAGGCCACGGAGAGGTACCCGATCCGGGGCGCGAAGAACGGCCCGGGGACCTCGCGATCGGCGAACGCCGCGGCGTGGGCACCGATCTGGTTGCCGAGGTCCCCGTCGCCGGAGACCACGTGGGGCGTCCCGAGCGAGACGATCGCCCCGATCCGCCCGGAGGCGTTCAGCCGCCGGCCGGCGAACGGCACCGGCGAGGTGAGCAGTCGGGCGGTCATTCCGCCGGCCGAGTGACCGACCACCAGCAGCGGCGCGCCGAGGCTGCTCGCATCGGAGCGTGCAGCGGCGGCCAGCAGCGCCCGTCCGGATCGCGTGAGGATCGGACCGAGGCCACGCCCTGCCGCCAGCAGCCAGTCGGGCGTCCACACGTTCGCGACCACCACGTCGGCCACGCCCCGCGTCCGGAGACGGCTCATGAGGGACCAGTACAGCGGCGGTGCCGTGAGAAAGCCGCCGAGCAGCAGCACGGTCGGTGCGGGCGCGTGACCGTCGAGCACGGCGTCCGCCCACGGAGCCCGGGTGCGGGCCATCAGCCGGCGACCTCGGCTGCAGGCTCGGTGAAGCAGGTCGGCAGGAGCGCGCCGCAACCGACCCAGATCGTCCCCTCCGCGACGAGTAGCGGGAGGGTCGGGCCCCACAGATCGAGCCAGAGGCGAGCGCGTTTGGTCACGGGCGTCCAACAGCGGTGGGTGATCATCGTATCGGACGTCCCCGGGCCGGGCGCCTCCCGGACCGTGGCCCGCGCCGTCTCCCGGACCGCCGGCCGCGAGATCCTCTCGGCGAGCCGCCGTCCTCCCGGCACGTCGCGAGGTCCGGATGGCCATGGCGGGCCTATGATGCACGGGCGATGTCCCCGGCCCTGCTGCTCATCCTTCTCGTCGCCGGCTTCGTGGCCATGATCCCGGTGTGGCGGCTGCGCGCGGCCGGCTGGTCCGCACAAAGCCTGTTCACCGCGTGGGTCGTGTACGCCGTCGGCATCTTCGTCGCCGTCCGGTTTCCTGGTCCGGTCCGGTTCCTGATCCCGGTCCTCGTGCTCGCCTACGTCGCCCCGTTCGTCGCCGGCCCGGAGCGGCTGGCACGCATCCTGGGCGCCCGGCGCGAGCCACCCGGGGTGATCATCGACGTGACACCAAGACCTGCGCCGGGGCTCCCGGAGCCACCCGGTTCACGGCGGTTCCGGCGACGGCCCGGCCGCCGCACCGGCGGTGGCGACGACCCGGGAAGCGAGACCTGACAACCGTCTGATCGGCCGAACGGCGGCCCCGGCACCCGGGTATCGTCGGGGGCGTGACCCACGCGACCTTCGACCGCTCGCCCTGGCTCCTCGAGCCCACCGTGTCCTACCTGAACCACGGCAGCTTCGGCGCCTGTCCGGAGCCTGTGCTCGAGGCGCAGCGCGTGTGGCGTGAACGCATGGAGGCCGATCCGGTCCAATTCCTCGCCCGCGAGCTGGAGGGCGAGCTGGACGAGGTGCGCCGGCTGGTCGGGGCGTTCCTGGGCGCCGATCCCGAGGGCCTCGCCTTCGTGCCCAACGCGACGACCGGTGTGTCGACCGTCCTGGCGTCGCGCCGCTTCGAGCCCGGTGACGAGCTCCTCGCCGGTGACCACGAGTACAACGCAACGCTCAACGCGATGCGGGCGGCCGCCGATCGCGATGGTGCACGGCTGGTCATCGCCAGGATTCCGTTCCCGATCCATGATCCGTCGCAGGCCGTCGAGGCGTACCTCGAGGCCGTCACGCCGCGGACGCGCTTCGCACTGGTGAGCCAGATCACTTCGCCGACGGCCCTGATCCTGCCGGTCGCGGCTCTCGTCCGGGAGCTCGATCGGCGCGGTGTGGACACCCTCGTCGACGGCGCCCATGCCCCGGGGATGGTGCCCCTGGACGTGAACGCGCTCGGGGCCGCCTACTGGACGGGCAACGGCCACAAGTGGCTGTGCGCTCCCAAGGGGGCCGCCGTCCTCCATGTGCGGGCCGATCTGCGAGCCGGGATCCGCCCGCTGGTCGTGTCGCACGGCGCGAATGACGAACGCCTGGACCGCTCCCGCTTCCGGCTCGCCTTCGACTGGACGGGCACTGCCGATCCGACGCCGATCCTGGCGCTGCCGGCGGCCATCCGGTACGTGGGCGGCCTCCACGAGGAGGGGTGGGCCGGCCTGATGACCGCGAACACGGCGCTTGCCCGTCGCGGCCGCGATGTGATCTGCGCCGCGCTCGGGGTGCCGGCCCCGGCACCGGACGTCATGCTGGGCGCGATGGCGTCGATCCCGCTGCCGGGCCTGTCCCCGTCCCGGGCCGCCGCGGAGCGATTGCAGGCATCGCTGCTGGACGAGGACCGGATCGAGGTTCCGGTGTTCACCTGGCCGGTGCCTGCCGCGATCCCGCCCGGCGCGGCCCCGGCCGAGGTCGCGCTGCGGATCTCCGCCCAGCTCTACAACCGGCCGGACGAGTACACGGCGCTGGCGGAGTCGCTCGCGCGGCGCCTCAGGGCGCCGTCCTCGCCGCGCTCGCTGCTGGGCCGGCTCAGGCGCTTCTGACGCCGCCGGCGACACTCCTCAGGCGCGGGAGCGTTCCTCCGCGACCGAGCGGCGACCATGGCGCGGGTACACGATGAGGATCCGCCCCTCGTCCTCGCCGATGTTCTCGACGTCGTGGGGGATCGTCGGATCCCAGGCGAGGTAGTCCCCCGGGCCGAGCTCGACCGTGTGGTCGCCCTGGGTCATGCGCCAGCGGCCGGAAAGGATCACGTGGTGCTCGTCGCCCTGGTGGGCGTGGACTCCCGTCGCGTGCCCCGGTGGCGCCGACACCTCCAGGATGCACACGTCGCGTGAGGTGCCGGCGTCCACCTCCTCCAGGACGGCGCCGCCCGGGCCTGCCGTCCGAGGCCGGTTCGTGCGCGGAACGACCCGCGGAGGCTGCGTCGAGTTGAGCAGCAGCCAGGCCGGCGGGACGTCCAGCGCGCCGGCAATCGCCGCCAGCGCCTCCAGCGAGGGGACCGCCTTCCCGTTCTCGATCTGGGACAGGTAGCCGATGTTGAGCCCGCTGCGCTCGCCAACCTGGGCCAGGGTCAGTGCCCGCGAGAGACGCCATCGACGCGTCTCCCTGCCGACATCGAGCACGGGGCCAGGCTCTCGATCTTTTTCCACAGTCAACCTACTTGACCTCTGGCAGCACAGGTGGCAGAGTTACATCTGACAGCAATATAGGTTTGCTGAACGTAAAACGTCAAGGTCGGCGACCGATCACCGGGCACCGCCGCTCAGAAACTGGAGAACCTCTCGTGAACATCGCCATCATCGGAACCGGCAGCGTCGGCCAGGCCCTCGGGGCCTCGTTCGTCCGGGCCGGGCACACGGTCACGTTCGCCGCGCAGGACGCGGACAAGACCCGCAAGGTCGCCGAGGCCACCGGTGCCGCCGCGGCAAGCTCCCCCGCCGCCGCAGCGTCGCTGGCGGACGTCGTCGTGATCGCCGTCCCGTGGGGCGCGGCCGAGTCTGTTGCCCGCGAGATCGCCGCTGTCGTCGAGGGCAAGGTGGTGATCGACGCGACCAACCCGCTCAAGGCGGACTACTCAGGCGTGGCCGCCGACAACGGCGCGGAGCAGCTCGCCCGGTCGATGCCCGGGGCGCGTGTCGCCAAGGCATTCAACACCCTGTTCGCGTCGGTCCAGGCAAACCCGGAGACCCACGGCACCACGGTCGATGGCCTGTATGCCACCGACGACGAGACGGCTCGTGCCACCGTGTCCGAGCTGCTCGCCTCGATCGAGCTGCGCCCGGTTCACGTCGGCCCGCTGGCGGCCGCTCGCGAGCTGGAGGCCCTCGCCTGGCTCAACATCCGCCTCAACACGATCGCCGGCGGCGACTGGCAGTCCTCGTACGTCCTCGTGGGTGCCCCGGCCGCTGCCGTCGCCTGATCCGCGGTGACCGTCCGCCGGGTGACGCCCCGTTGCGCCATCCGGCGACTCCCTCTACCGTTTCCGCCTGCAGCCGCTCCCCGGAGATCCACGCTTCCCCATGACCGATCCGCGTCCCGCCCCCGAAGCCGATCGCGCATCCGGCTCCGGCCCGCTCCCCGCCCTCTACCTGGGGCACGGCGCACCACCCCTGCTCGACGATCCCCTGTGGATGAGCCAGCTTGCCGGCTGGGCCCATGACCTGCCACGCCCGACATCGATCCTGATCGTGTCCGCCCACTGGCAGACCGCCCCGATGGCGATCGGTGCGACGGCAACCGTTCCGCTCGTCTACGACTTCTACGGCTTCCCGCAGCGCTACTACGACCTCCAGTACCGGGCCCCGGGCGCGCCCGACCTGGCGGCGAGCGTCAAGTCCCTGATGCCTCCCGGCGAGCCCGTCCTGGACCGCCCCACTCGCGGCCTCGATCACGGCGCCTGGGTGCCGCTGATGGCGATGTACCCCGACGCGGACATCCCGGTCCTCCAGATGTCGATGCCGGACCTGGACCCGCGGCACCTGTTCGAGGTCGGGCGGCGCCTTGCCCCCCTCCGCGACGAGGGCGTCCTGATCGTCGGCAGCGGGTTCATGACCCACGGGCTGCCGTTCATCGGCGAGTACTTCGCCGGCAAGCCCGGGGCGCCCGCGTGGTCGGTCGAGTTCGACCGCTGGGCCGCCGAGGCCCTCGACCGCGGCGACCTGGACACCCTGTTCGCGTTCCGCGAGAAGGCGCCCGGGATGCCGTTCGCGCACCCGACAGTGGAGCACTTCGCGCCCCTGTTCGTGACGCTGGGCGCGGCCGCGGCGCCGGATGCCACACCGAAGACCGCGATCGAGGGCTTCTTCGTCGGGTTGTCCAAGCGATCGTTCGAGGCCCGCTGAGTTCCCCGCTCGGCGGTTGGCCCGCCGGGCCGCCCGCCGCCACCGTCAAGGGCTACAGGCTCTGAGGCCCTGTGAACGAAAGATCCCGCACGGAGTAGCCCCTCCGCCCGCGCCTGACTCGAAGTCGCCGCGTTCGGCTACCTGCTCGGGCGGCTGTAGCGCAGCGCCCAGGCGAACCCGGCGAGTCCGGCGAGCGCGAGGAGCGGCAAGCGCCAATCGGCGGCCGGCACGGCAGCCGTCGCCCGCTCCGTGTCGGTCGCGGGCGGCACGCCGAACCATGCGAGCATGGCAGCCAGGGTCTGCGGGATGCCGTAGACCTGCGCGAGTCGCTCGGGGTCCACTGCGCCGGAGGCGGTGACGTGCCACACGTAGGTGACGCCCCGGGCGATCGTCGACGCGTCGAAGAAGGCCACGACCGCGCGCGTCCAGCGGGGCTCGACTGCCGAGGCGCTGTGGGGGAATCGAAGCACCGACGCCGCGTGCCCCTTCAGCACCTGCTCGACGTGCAGGACGACGGCGCCGTCGGCCTCCACCGTGACGTCGGCCAGCACGACGAGCGGGCAACCCCTGATCAGGCTCGAGAATGAGGAGTCCGCGGCGGCGGGTGCTGCCGTGGCCGCAAGCAGCGTCGCCGCCATCAGGACCGAGAACAGCGTCGCGCGCAACATGTCCGATCCGGTCCCCCTGTGTCACTCACACTCCGCGTCAGAAGTGACGCATGGGTTCAGTGTGGCGCATCGGGCCGCGGTCCTCATTTACAGGGCCTGAGTCGGAGCAGAGTGGCGAACGGTGCGTTTGCCCTCGGCCAGCGGTCCACGCGCCGATCAAGGATCTGAGAACCGTATCGCGCTGCCGTTCGTCTTTACGGACACCATGGGAGCATTCGCGTACGTGCTGACGCGTGAGGAGGGGGAGATCGAACTGAACGGGCCACGCACAGACGCAGAGATGCTGATCCTGGCGTCCGTTCGGGCGGGGGTCGACCGGCGCTATCGGCTGGCCGGCCTCCTGCTGGGCAATGCTGCCGATGCCGAAGACGCGACACAGGAGGCGATGCTTCGTGCGTGGCACTCCGCGGCCTCGCTGCGCGATCCGTCGAGAGTGGACGCCTGGCTCGACGGGATCCTCGTCAACGTCTGCCGTGATCGCATGCGGCGGAGACAACTCGTGCGGTTCATCGTCCTCGACGATGGGGCGACGGGACCAGCGCTCGATCCTTTCCAGGCCGTGGTCGACCGCGACGAGGTCGCCCGAGCGATGCGGGGCCTCGATGCGGACCAGCGCATCGTCGTCGTCCTGCACTACTGGGCCGGCGTGACGCTCGAGGGCGTCGCCGATCGCTTGGGCTGGCCCCTCGGCACCGTCAAGTCGCGACTGCACCGTGCACTCCAGCAGATGCGGGCGAGCCTTGATGGGGCCGCGGCCGCTGAGGAGGGCGCCCGATGAGCGACGATCTCGACCGCAGGTTGCGCGAGCGCCTCGGCGACCTGGATCTGCCGTCCGCGCCACTCACCCTCCGCGATGCAGTGGACCGGCTCGGGGCCGAGCCTCCCGGGCGCCCACAACCGAGATGGCGAGGTCCGCTTGGGGCCGCCTCGGTGCTGGCCGCGGCGCTCATGGTCGTCGCGGCCCTCGCGTGGGGCAGTGGCATCCTCTTTGGAGGGTCATCGGGGGCGACGCAAGGCCAGTCCCCGATGATCTCGCCGACTCCTTCGCCCAGCCTCGCGACGGAGAACCCGAGGCCCTCCGGGTCGATCGTTCCGTGGCTCCATCAGACGACCTCCACGGCCCCGTCCCCGACGCCTGTCGTGATCCCGTCGGGGGCGCCGACCTGTCTTCCCAGCGATCTCACCGCGTCCGCCGGGTGGCAGGGAGGCGGTGGACAGATGCTCGGCTCGCTGACCATGACGAACGTCGGCACGCACCCATGCCTCCTCGCAGGGAAGTCCGCGGCTCGTCGAGCTGCGCTCCAACACGACGATCCTCGGGCAGATCAGCTACCACGCGGAGCCAAGCGATGGCAGCAGCGACCCGAGCGTCATCGCGGGTCCGGTCCTGCTCGAGCCAGGCGGGACCGCAGGGGCGTTCCTGTGGTGGTCGAACTGGTGCGGCACGACGACCCCGGTCGTCACCTCCCTGATCGTCACCCTTCCGTCGGGAGGAGCCTCGATCGAAGCGGGGCCGACGACGCCGGGAACTGTGATGAGCGGGCTCCCGCGTTGCGATGTGCCGTCCGCGGCGTCCACCTTCACCGCCTACGCCTTCACCCCGGTCGCGCCGGAGCAGCCCACGTCTCCGCCGCAGCCGGTATCGGTGGTGCTGTCCGTGCCGCCGTCGGCCAATGCCGGCGCCGACCTCGTCTACTACGTGACGCTCACGAACTTCGGCGCCCAGGCCGCCCCACTCGATCCCTGTCCCACCTACTCCGAGAACCTGGTCGTCGGCGGCGTGGCGCTCAAGCTGCCCACCGTCCAGCGTCTCCTGCTGAACTGCGCCGCCATCGGACCGGCATTGGCACCCGGCGCAAGCGTCACCTTGGAGATGCGACTGCCGGTCCCCGCAGGGGTCGTGCCGGGTCCGGCCATCCTGCACTGGGACATGGACCCAAGCGGGTCCCTCGACACGAGCTCGGCCAGCCCGCAGGCCGCCCTCACAATCGTTGCGCCGTAGGGCGACGCTCACCTCACAACGACCACCTGCCGCTCGTGCTCGCCCTCGCAGACGCTGATCGATAGTGCGCTTGGAGAACCCGCCCAGATCCGGGACCTCTTCAATGGGTTCCAGCGCTACCTGTACGAGCCCACCGCGGGGATCTCCCCAGCCCCACAGACCGCCGCCCGACCGAAGCCTCGACGTCCGGCACCCGCCAAGAGCGGGCACCGGCCATGAAGCGCAATGTTTCGCACCGAATCGCCGAAATGCTTGAGGAGTGACTCCCACCAGCACAAAAGGGATGGTGAGCCCGGTGGGGATCGAACCCACGACACGAGGATTAAAAGTCCCCTGCTCTACCGCTGAGCTACGGGCCCCAGGGCAACTCTACCCGGTCGGGACGAGCGGGCCGCGGCTCGCCGGTTCCGCGGCCCGGCAGCGGACACGGCTCCCGGCAGCCGGCCGCATCAGGGCAGGAGCGACGTGTTGACCAGCTGATCGACGGTGACCGGGTTGGGCACCAGGCCGAGCGAGGTCATGAAGTCCAGCGACTGCTGCCAGCCGGCCTGGTCGATCGAGCCGTACGGCGCGTTGGTGCGGGTGTTCTTCCAGGTAGCGACGGTGGCATCGAGGATCTGGCGCTGGAGCGCCGGATCCTTGGCCAGGTCGGGAACTGCGGCGAAGGTCGCGTCCAGGCCCTTCTGCGGGTCGGCGGCGATCTCGTTCATCGCGCGCAGCGTGGCCGCCGTGAACGCCCGGAGCGCGTCCTTCTTCGAGGCCAGCGTCGCGGTCCCCGTCACGAGACCGGGACCCGGGAGCGGCACGATGCTGTCGACCGTGAGCACGACCGTGTCGATGCCGGCCTGCTTGAGGGCGATCGGCTCGTTGTTGGCGAAGCCGGTGGCCGCGTCGACGGCGCCCTGCTGGAGGGCCGTGGCCTGGCCGTAGGTCGGGTACTCCACGATCGTCACGTCGGCCGGCGTCAGGTTGGCCGACTTGAGCAGGGCCTGGAGCATGATCCAGGACGAGCCATAGCGGCCCGGGATGCCGATCTTCTTCCCCTTGAGGTCGGCCGCCGTCGTGATCCCCGACCCCGCCTTGGCCAGCACGATCGACGGGAACTGGCCGTAGATCGTGGACGTGTACACGACCGGGATGCCCTGACTGACGGCCGGGATGACCGACGTGCCGTCACCAACCCCGATGTCGATCGCGCCCTGACCGACCAGCGTGATCAGGCTGGGATCGATCTGGTTCTGGAGCGTCACCTGCAGCCCCGCGTCGCGGTAGTAGCCCGCCCGGTCGGCGAGGTAGAACTGCGCGAACTGGACGCTCGGGATGTAACCCAGGCCGACCGTGAGCGCGACCGGCGGTCCGCTGGGGGTCGGCGAGACAGCCGGCATCGATGCGGGGGACGATGCCGACGGCAGGGCGGACGTTGCCGCCTGGGAGGCCGGCGCGGACGGGGTGGCCGACGCGCCGCCACAGGCGGCGACGACGACCGCAAGCGCGGCCAGTGCCGCGATCGGCCGGAGGGTGAGGCGGCGAGGGAGCGGGCGCACGGGCGTGGGAACCTCCAGGTTGGGCGAGAGCAACGGGATGCGGCTCACCGGTCGCCGACCAGGCGGCGCTCGATGAGGACCATGACGAGATATAGCGACACCCCGATCAGGGCGAGGGTCGCGAGCGCTGCGAACATGAGCGGGATGTCGAACAGGCTGCTGCGTGCGATGTTGATCAGCACGCCCAGCCCGGAGTCACCGCCGACCCACTCCCCGACGATGGCGCCGATCACCGCGAGGGTCACGCCCACGCGCATACCGCCGAGGATGGCCGGCAGGGCGGCCGGGATCTCCACGCGCGTGATCGTCTGCCACCCGGTCGCCCGGAAGCTGCGGGCCATCTCGAGCAGCCGTGGATCCACCGACCGGATTCCGACCATGGTCGCGACGGCCACCGGGAAGAACACGATCAGGGTGGTGATCACGAGCTTGCTCACCAGCCCGGTGCCGAACCACAGCGCGATCAACGGCGCGAGCGCCAGGATCGGGGTGGCCTGGGCGGCGACGAGGTAGGGGCTGAGCAGCCGCTCGGCGAGACGGGACCGGGCAAGCAGGATGCCGACCGCGAGGGCGAGCGTCGCGCCGATGGCGAAGCCGAGCAGGATCTCTGTCAGGGTGGTCGCGGTGTGTGGCCACATCGTGCCGTCGGTCCAGGCCCCGACGAAGCGCTCGGCCACGGTGTACGGGCCGGGCAGGATGAACGACCTGTAGCCACCGACGAACACGATCGCCTGCCACAGGAGCAGGAAGGCCGTGAGGCTGACGATCGTGATCCCGACGTTGATCGCGAACGCACGCGGGCGGCGGTCCGTCGGGCGGTCCGTCCGGGCCAACGTCGAGCGCCCGGGCACGTCCGACCCGGTGGCAGACCGGCGTCCGGGCACCTCGGCCCCGGCGTCGCCCGTGGACACGCCCGTCCCGGACTCTCGCATGGCCGCGTCCGACCCGATCTCGCTCACGACTCGTCATCCCGGCGGAACGGGTCGAACCAGGCGGGCGTGCCGGGCTCCGTGTCCACGTGGCCCGGCGACGAGCCGGGCCGGGTCCCGGACACGGCTGCGGCGCGCGCGTCGGCGAGCGCGATCGCATCGTCCGTGGTGTCGACGAGATACCGGCGGACGTCCGCGGCCACGGACGACACAAACGCCGAGTCGAGATCCGCGACGCGACGCGGCCGGGGCAGATCCACGGGGATCTCCGCCACGACGCGGCCCGGCCGGGGCGACAGGACCACGACCCGGTCGGCGAGGAACACCGCCTCGGGGATGCTGTGGGTGACGAGGACGATCGTCGTCCCGGTCCGCTCCCACAGCCGGAGCAGCTCGGCGTTGAACCGCTCCCGGGTCAGCGCATCGAGGGCACTGAACGGCTCGTCCAGGAGCAGGACGCTCGGCTCCAGCGCAAGGGCTCGCGCGATGGACACCCGCTGCCGCGTGCCGCCCGACAGGGTCGATGGCTTCGCCGTCGCGAACTCGCGCAGGCCGACAAGGCCGAGCAGGTCGCTCGCCCTCGCCTCCTGGCGCGCCCTGGGCCAGCCGGCCAGGTCCATCGGGAAGCGGACGTTGGCCTCCGTCGTGCGCCATGCGAGGAGCCGGGGCTCCTGGAACACGAGCCCGACCCGCGGGTCCGGCCCGGTGACCGGGTCACCGTCGAGCGAGACCGTCCCGGCGTCCGGGCGGATGAGCCCGCCGAGGATGCGCAACAGCGTGCTCTTACCGCAGCCGTTAGGCCCGATCAGGGCCACGACCTCACGCGGCGCGACGTCGAGGTCGATGGCGTCCAGCGCGTGCGTCGTCCGGGTGCCCCGGAAGGTCAGCGAGACGTTCGAGACGCGGATACCCGCCCCGGACGCGGGCGCGTGCGCGGCGGGCTGCGGCGCGGCCGTCGCCGGACCTCCTGCTGCTGCCATCACCACCTCCGTGCACAATTCACGTCGCAACGGGGCAGGAGGCGCGCAGGTACGGTCCCGGGCGGGACGTACCGGCCCTGGCCTTCTCTCATCCGGACTGTACCGTCGGCTCCGGTGAACGAGGTTGTCCTCGTCCCGGATCTGCTGCACTCCCAGGAGATCATCCGAGGAGCCGCTCGTGGGCTCGTCCCGCGTCGCGGGACCCTACCACCGGTCGGGAATTGCACCCTGCCCCGAAGGCTCGCCGCGATCCTACCACCATGCGGGTGAGAGCCCGCTGAGCGTCGAACGCGTCACCGTGGCGGGGATGAGCACGGGCCGCTCCCGTGGCCGCGGGGCCGCTCCCCGCCGCGTGGCTATCCCCCCAGCGCGTGCAGCGAGCTCTTGAGGGCCGGGTACAGGTCGCGATACACCCCGAACGTGTGGTCGTACCGGGCACGGGCAGCCGGGTCCGGCTGCAGCCGGCGGGCGATCGATGTCATGGCCGCCATCCCCGTCTCGAGGTCGCCGACCGCGCCGACCCCGGCGGCGGCCAGGATCGCGGCCCCGAGGACGGCCGTGTCGCCGATGGTGGGGATGGCAGCGGGCACGTCCAGGACGTCGGCCTTGATCCTCGCCCACAGGTCGCCCGGCGTGGGCCGGCCGGTGATCCGAACCTGGTGCAACGGAAGGCCGGCATCACGGATCGGCATCGCCACCTGGCGAAGGGCAAAGGCGCCGCCCTCCAGCACCGCGCGCGCCAGGTGGCCCGGACCGTGGGCCAGGGTCAGCCCGACGAAGGCGCCACGAGCCTCATCGTCGAAGATCGGGGCCCGCTCGCCCGCGAGGTAGGGCAGGAACACCAGGCCGTCCGCGCCCGGGGCGACGGCCGCCGCGGCCGCGAACAGGTCATCCGACGTCCAGCGATCGCCCATGACGGCCGACCGCAGCCAGTCGACGGCCGCGCCGGTCGCCGCCATCGCCCCGCCCAGGATCCACAGCCCGGCGATCGGAGCCGGCGCCGAGTAGACGCCGGGGATCGCCAGCGGCCGGTCGGCGCAGATCGCGATCCCGCCCGACGTGCCGCCGGTGTCGACCGCATCCCCCGGCTCGCGCAGGCCCGCCCCGACCACGCTCGCGATGCCGTCGTTCACCCCCGCCACGACCGGCGTCCCCTCTGCCAGGCCGAGCGCGGCGGCAGCCTCGGCACGCAGCCCGCCCAGCACGGCGCCGACCGGCACGGGGCCGGGCATCCGGCCCGCCGGCACACCAGCGTCCCGCAGCGCACCCGCGTCGAGCGCCGCCTCGTGACTCTGGAGGGTGGTGGCGGCACTCCCGGAGAGCCACAGCCCAAGGGCGTCCCACGAGGTCATCAGCCAGGCCGCCTGCTCCACGGCCGAAGGCTCCTCGCGCGCCAGCCATGCAAGCTTGGGCAGCAGCCCGAACCCGCCGTTGCCGGCACGACGATCCTGCCAGGTGATGGCCGGTCTGACGGCCGTGCCCGCCGCGTCGACCGCCACCAGGGTCGGTCCCTGGCCCACGCCGCAGACCGCCACGATGTCGGCCCCGGCCCGGTCGATCGAGCGCACGGCGGTCGCGACCGCGGCCCACCAGTCGGCGGGATCCTGCTCGGCGCGCCCGTCGGCTCCGCGGTCCAGCGGGTAGGACGCCCGCCCCATCCCGATCAGCCGCCCGTCGAGGGCGACCAGGGCCGCCTTGGCCTCCGTCGTGCCCAGGTCGATCCCGAGAACCGCCACGTCTGCCACGAGTCGCGTCAGGTCCGTGCCGCCACATCCTCCGGCAGGAGGAACCAGCGCAGCGCCTCGAAGTCCGGGCCGACCTCACCGGGCGCCAGGGTCGGGGTGTCGACGGCACGGGGCGGCGCGGCCAGGATCCGGCGCGCTTCCTCCAGGTAGCCGGCGAGCCGCGATTCCGGCTCACGGTGGCGATGCGACGGGTACGTCATCCGCCCGTCCCGCCAGTCGATGTCCCGCAGGCTCAGCGGTGGCTCCGGCAGCCCCGCCCGGTGGCGCCACATCCCGGACGACGGCTCGAACCGGTAGTCCGGCAGCAGCCGCCAGCCCTCGCTGGCCACGAGGTCCACGGCGTCGAGGATGAACGCGAACACCGCCGCGCTGATGAAGTAGTTGAAGTTGACCCGCACCCAGCCGGGCTTGATGCCCTCGCAGCCCCGGGCAATCTCGCGCTCGAACTCGTGCGAGGTCTCGACGTCGATGCCCAGCAGGCGGTGGCCATACGGGCCCGCGCACGAGCAGCCGCCGCGGGACTGGATGCCGAACAGGTCGTTGAGCAGCGCGACCACGAAGTTGTGGTGGAGGTAGCGGCCGTCATGGCGGACGACGAACGACACGATCGACAGCCGCTCCGCCTGGTGGCTGCCCAGGATCTCGATCGCGGGGTTCGCCTCCCAGCGCTCCATGGCCCGGTGGATGAAGTCGTGCTCGCGCTCGCGGATGGCATCGACGCCGACGGCGGCCTTGAGCGCGAATACGAGGCCCGCCCGGATCGATTCGACGATGGCCGGGGTGCCCCCCTCTTCCCGGTGCTCGATGTCGGACAGGTAGACGTGCTCGGTCGGGTTCACGTAGGCCACCGTCCCGCCTCCGGGCGCCCCCGGCACGCGGTTGCGGAACAGCTCCCGGCGGGCGACGAGCACGCCCGGGGTGCCGGGCCCGCCGATGAACTTGTGGGGGCTGATGAACAGCGCGTCCTTGTACGCCAGCGGGTCGCCGGGCGGATCCATCTCGATCGATACGTAGGGCGCGGCCGCCGCGAAGTCGAAGAACGAGAGGGCGCCGTGCTCGTGCAGCAGGCGCGAGATCGCGTACGAGTTGGACACGATCCCGGTCACGTTGGATGCGGCCGAGAAGCTCCCGATCTTCAACGACCGGTCCGCGTATCGCGCGAGCTCGTCCGCGAGCCTGGCCAGGTCGATGTAGCCGTCACGGTCTTCGGGGATGGTGACCAGGTCGGCGATCAATTCCCGCCACGGGAGCTCGTTGCTGTGGTGCTCGTAGGGGCCGATGAACACCACCGGGCGCTCCCCCGGGGGGATCCGGGAGCGCAGGTCCCAGCGATCATCGAGATCGGCCGGGATCCGCAGCTGGAGCACGTCGACGAGGCGGTTGATGGCACCGGTCGAGCCGGATCCACAGAACACGACGGCGTGGCGCGCGGGATCGCCACCCACGCCCTCGAGGACCAGGCGCCGGGCCTCCTCGCGGAAGCGGGTCGTCTGGAGGCCCGTGCCGGAGGACTCCGTGTGGGTGTTCGCGTACAGCGGCAGGACGGCGTCCCGGATGTAGTCCTCGATGAACGAGAGGGACCGCCCGGACGCCGTGTAGTCCGCGTAGGTCACGCGTCGCACCCCGTACGGTCCGGCCACGGCCTCGTCATCGCCGATCACGGATGCACGCACCAGGTCGACGAGCGCGTTCGGCTGCGGACGGGGTCCCGAGGAGCGGTTGTCGGCGGGGGGGGCGGTCACGGGCGAGTCCATGTGCCCAGCAGTCTATGGGATGCGTCGCGGCGGACAGCGGGTTGCGCTGCGGAGAGCGCGCGTGGCAGCTCGGGGACGGCGGACCGAAGCACGGGGACGCCGGGGATCGCGGGTCCAAGCACGGGGATTGCCATCGCCCACGCCGGGCCGTGCCCGCCCGCCTCAGCGGGCGTCGTCGTAGACCTCCGGGTTGACGGGGTTGGGCAGGCGCTCCCCCCGGAGGCCCGCCAGCAGGTTGGCGGCCGCCATCGCGGCCATCCTGCCCCGGGTCGCCCGCGAGGCGGATGCGATGTGGGGGACCACCAGGCAGCTGTCCATCGTGACCAGGGGGTGGTCCGCGGGGAGCGGCTCGGGATCCGTCACGTCGAGCGCCGCGGCCCAGATGGTGCCCGCGCGGAGCGCGTCGACCAGCGCATCCGTGTCGACGACCGGCCCGCGCGACGTGTTCACGAGGACGGCCGTCGGCTTCATCGTCCGCAGGGCGGCTGCATCCACAAGGTGGCGAGTCTCTGCCGTCAGGCTCACATGGAGCGAGACGAAGTCCGACCGCGCCAGCAGATCCGCGAGGGGGACCCAGGTGGCCACGAGATCGGCCTCGACGTCGGCGGGCGCGCGCGACACGTCGTGGTAGAGCACGGTCATCCCGAAGCCTGTGGCTCGCCGCGCGACGGCCCGACCGATCCTCCCGAAGCCGACGACCCCGAGTGTCGCCCCGTGCACGTCCGGCCCGAGCAGCGCCATCGGCCCCCAGGTCCGCCAGCGCCCATCGCGAACATAGCGGTCCGCCTCCGCGATGCGGCGCGCCGCAGCCATCAGCAGGGTCCAGGCGAGGTCCGCGGTCGTCTCGGTCAGGACACCCGGCGTGTGGCCGACCGGCACTCCCCGGCGGGTGCACGCCGGCACGTCCACGTTGTCGAAGCCCACCGCGTAGTTGGACACGACCCGGAGCTGCGGGCCGGCAGCGTCGAGGAGCTCGTCGTCCACGCGATCGGTGAGCAGCGACAGCAGGCCGTCGGCGCCGTGGACCCGCCGCAGCAGCTCGGCGCGCGGCGGCGGCAGCTCCTCCTCCCAGAGATCCATGTCGCAGGCCGCCCGGACGAGGTCGAGCCCCTCGTCCGGGATGACGCGCGCGACGAGAACCCGCGGCCGGTCGCTCACCACCCCATCCCTGTCTGCCCGCCGGGCCCGATCGGATGCAGCATCGGGCGCGCAGTGAGGAGGCACCGGGGCGCCGGAACTCGGGTCTGACGGCCCGGGAGATCGTGGTCGTGGTGGGCTGGTCGCGACGCCATCCTGGGATCCTAGCCGAACGGGGGTGTTGCGGCGGCTGCCGCTACAATCGAGGCGTGTCCCGCTTCTACGCGCTCGACGATGCCAACGCCCTGGTGCCGGAGATGGCCGAGGTCGTCGGCCGGCTGCGCGACCAGCGCGACGAGCTGGTCGGGCTTCGCGACACGTACCGCGACCGGGA
This sequence comes from uncultured Chloroflexia bacterium, assembly GCA_963849495.1. Taxonomy (GTDB): domain Bacteria; phylum Chloroflexota; class Limnocylindria; order Limnocylindrales; family CSP1-4; genus CAIXZV01. Next base: position 454,642 of record CAWKHN010000011.1, read on the forward strand.
GAGCATCGTCGTCGGCGAGATGATTGCCGACGCCCCCGACACCGAGGACGATGCCGAGCTCCGGCGGCTCCGGCTGCGGATGCGCGGGATCGTGGACCAGATGCAGGCCGACGTGGCATGGCTCGACGAGCGGTCGATCGTGCTCCGCGACATCTCGTCCGGTCTTCTCGACTTTCCGGCGCTTGTCAGCGGCCGCCAGGTCTGGCTCTGCTGGCGCCTGGGCGAGGACGCCGTCGGCTTCTGGCACGGCCACGACGAGGGGTTTGCCGGACGCCGGCCGCTGGCCAACCTGCCGGATGAGCCGGCCCGAGCCTGACCGCCCGGGTCGACGCGGAAACACCACGGACGCCAGGCCCTCCGGGTCCAGCCGGGAGCCCGCGGACACCACAGGGAGACCCGCCTCCATGCCGTCCCCCCGCTCTCCTGAACGCCCGGCGACGATCCGGCAGGGCGACCGCGACAAGGCCTGGCGACCGCTGCCTCTCACGGCGCGACGGGCAGCCTTCGAGGCGGGGCTCACGGCCTACGCGCGCGGCGACTTCTTCGCGGCCCACGAAGCGCTCGAGCCCGCCTGGATGGGCACCGACGATCTCAGCGAGCGCGCCCTGCACCAGGGCCTGATCAAGCTCGCGGCGGGGTACGTCCATGCGGTCCGTGGCAACCCCGTGGGGATCGCGAAGAATCTCGCCGGAGCCTGGCGTCACCTCGCCGAGGCCGGGGCCGCGGGAGTCGCGTGGGGCGTGGACCTGCCCGCACTCCTCGCCGACGTCGACGCCCGGATCGCCGATCCAGGCCTCGCTCCCACGCCACCAGCCATACGGAGGATCGCACGCGCATGAGCCGCCCCCAGGGGATCCCAGCCCTCGACCCGCTCTACGCCGACATCCGCCGCAGCGACCCGGTGCGTCCAGCCGTGCTGCTCGACGTCCGGGAGCGTGACGAGTTCATCCACGTCAGGGTCGAAGGCTCCCTGTTCATCCCGATGTCCCAGCTCGGCGCGCGTTTGGACGAGGTCCCGAAGGACAGGCCGGTGATGGTGATCTGCGCGTCGGGCAACCGCTCTGCGAACGTGACCGCGCACCTCCTGTCGTCGGGCTGGACGGATGTGGCGAACGTGGCCGGCGGCATCAGCACCTGGGAGCGCATGGGGCTCCCCGTGATGCGCGGGCCGGTCCAGCCCGGCGAGGCCTGACGCGACGCGCGGGCCGGGCCAGGTCTGACGCGACGTATGCGTACCAGGCTAGCCCAGAGCCCTTGCGGCCGATCGCGGCGCACGGCCGCGCATCGCGGCCCGGGAACCGGACCCGGCGCCGGCCGGTATGCCCGTGACGCATATTGCGGCCACTGACGACCACTGACGGCTCCTGACCGCCCGGAGCGGTTGCCCGGCCGACGCGGCGGGCGGTCCGCTCAACGTGAGGGGCATATCGCGGGACGCAGGACCCGGCCGCCTCGGGCGCGGGCGCCTCGGACGCGGCGCCTCGGGCGCGGGACGCGCAGGACCCGGCGCCTCGGACGCGGGCCGTGGTGGGACGCCGACGCACCGGTCGCGGTACTTCACGCCGCCCCAGGTCAGGCGCGGCACCTCGGGCGCGGATCAGCGCCTGGGTCGCGGGTCAGGCGCCGTGGCATCTCCGGCGCCCAGGCCCCGTGCCCCGTGTCAGGCTCGGCGACGCCGCCGGTTCACAAGCTCGCGCACCCGCTCCTTGTGGGCGAACGCCCAGCCGACGAGCAGCAGACCCACGAAGTTCACCGTCCCGGCGCCCGCCGCGTTGAGGTAGCCCAGCTGCTGGCCGATCTCACCGCTCAGCTTGAGGGCCGGAATTGTGGCGCCCAGCAACCCCAGCTGGAAGAACGGTTCCGCGGGCGCGAGGTATGCACGCGCCGTGGCGCCGGTCAGCCCGGAGGCCGTCCGCCCGCCGACGATGAACGCGTATGAGCTGGCGGTGAAGGCCGAGCCTCCCTCGACCCCCTGGCCGAGGTCGAGCTCGGGCATATGCTGCCAGGACGGGATCACGCCGTTCGCGTCGGGTGTTGCCCACCACGTCTCCGTCTGCGGAGCGGTGCCGTCGCTGCCACCCTGGATGTAGATCCCGCCGTTGCTCGTGAACGAGGACATGCCGGTCCTCGGCGCAGGCAGGTTCGTCTGGGCGCTGGCGCGCCAGGCGGTAACCACGTTGGGGTCCGCGGCCGTGGCGTTCGGACCACCGACCAGACCCTGCTGGACCGTCGCGACGGGAGCCCCGGAGGCGTTCTTGCCGCCGATGACGAAGATGACCCCGCCCACGTGGACGGCGGTGCCGCCGACGTTCTCCTCGAGCAGCGGCGACTGATCGGTCCAGGCCTGGGGAGCACCGGACTTGTCCTGCTGGCTCTTCCAGACCGTCTTCGTGGGGCCATTCGCATCGGAGCCGCCCATGACGGCGATCCCGTCGGTCAGAGCCACGGCGGAGGCCCCCGCCCGGGGCGCCGGAAGGGCGAGCGCGTCCTCGGTCTTCCAGTCGCCGAGAGTCCCGTCGTTGCCGGCGGTCAGGCTGTAGACGGTCGTCGTCGGGGCACCGCTGGCGTCCAGCCCGCCGATCACGTAGAGCGTGCTGCCGAGCACGACCGATGCCGCGCCCGACCGGGGCGCCGGCAGTGCCGGCCCGGCGCTCCACTTGTCGAGGTTGCCCTCCCCGACGGGGTGCGACACGAACACCGTGTCCGTGGCGGCATTGCCGTCACTGCCACCGACGTAGAGGTACGTCTTGCCCAGCGCCGCCGCCACGCCGCCCGTGCGACCGGCTGGAAGCTGGATCTCCGGCGGCGAGGAATGCCACGGCAGGGTGGCTCCGACCGGCGCCGGGCACGGCAGCGTCTCGTTCGCGGACGGACAGAAGTTGACCGGCGACCAGGCGAGGATCCCGATATCGACGGTCTGCTGGACAGTGAAGTAATAGGCGCGGTCCGGGATGTAGCCCAGCAGGATGATGATGAGGAAGAACCAGAACAGCGCCTTGACCGAGGCCCAGCTCCAGCCGTCGGCGTCGAACAGCCCGAACAGGGCGCGCCGGCGGACGGACGCGGCAGGGCGGGGAACCGGAAGCATCGACTCGGCCATCGGTCAGCTCCCCACGGTCAGCGTGCCGGTCATGTTCGGGTGCACCGTGCACGCGAACGTGTACGACCCGGCCTTGAGCGCCGGCACGTTGTACGTCGTGGTCGTCGGGCCCGTGATGATGTCGCCCTTGAAGGCGATGTTCCCGCTCGCGTCCTTGATCTCGATGTTGTGCGGGATCCCAGCGTCCTTGTTGTTGAACGCGATCTGGAAGGGCGCATCGGCCGGTGCGGTGAGCGAACCGACCTCGAACGCGATGTTCTGCGCGCTCTCCTGGAGGACGGTGCCGGTCGGAGCCTGGGACGCGGAGGTCCCGGGCGATGCGGTGGCGCCGGCCGGTGCGGAGGCGGCCGGTTGGGTGAACTCGTCCGACCAGCAGGCCGGGAACGGCGTGGCACCCGGCTCGGGCTTGTAGTTCGGGTCGACCCAGCCGGTGAACGTCTTCGCCTTGCCGGTCGTGGGGTCGATCACGGGTTCGAACAGCGAGGGATCGAGCACGGTGTACGTCGAATCCTTGGAGGATCGAATGAAGGCGATCAGGTCCTGGATCTGCTTGTAGTTGAGCGGCCCGGGGGGGCTCCCGGTGTTCGACCACACCGGCATGATGCTGTTCGGGTTGCCGCACGCGTACCGGCCGCCGACCTGGAGCATGGTCTGGATGTAGGCGGGGTTCAGGTGCGCGAACAGCTTGTCCTGGCGGTTGAGCGTCGGGCCCTTGCCGCCCTCGCCGTTGACGCCGTGGCACTGCGCGCAGTTGGCCTCGTAGATGTTGTACCCGCGCTGGATCGCGGTGACCTGCTGGGCGTCCGCCTGCGCGGTCAGCGCCGACCCGGACAGCCCGCCGGGCAGGCCCAGCTCGTAGAAGTAGTAGCCGATCACGAACAGGCCCACGATGGTCACCGCAAGGAACCCGACCCAGCGCGCGTTTGCCGACTGGCGGACGATCCGCGCGGCGCGCTCGGGCGTGAGGTCGTTGCGGTGGGCCGACGGCGGGGCCGAGAAGCGCTCGGCAGGGACCGGCGCGGACGACGGCCGCGGGGCGGGCAGCCGCTCCTCGGGCTGGCGGCCGGGTTGGTCGGTCATCGGTCTCCTCGGTGGGCGGGCGGGGCGGACACGGGTGGAACGGACGTGCGGGTGTGCCGGATCAGATGCATCCGGTGGGCGTGCGCGGCGGAATGATCCCGGGCTGGCCGACCGCGACCGGCAGCGGGCCGAGCGTGATCTTGCCGGTGTTGATGACGAGCGTGCCGTCGCTCTTCACGGTGGTGGCGAAGCGGTCCATGCTCCGGGGCGCCGGTCCGTACTGCGCGCCCAGAGCCTTGATCCCCAGACGGTCGTAGCGAGACCCGTGGCACGGGCACTCGAACCAGAAGTTCTTGAGGCAGGGGTTGGGCTTGCAGCCCAGATGCGGGCAGCGCTGGTACAGCGCGCGGACGTTGAGGGCCGTGCCGTCGCCCGTCGTGTCCCCGCCGGGGATGAACTCCTGCCGGGACGGGTCGATCAGGATCACGAACGCCTTGGCCTCCGAGTAGTAGGCCGGGAAGCCCTCGTTGATCGGCAGCGAGGCGTTGGCCAGCTTGACGTCGCTGAACGTCCCGATCTTGACCTCCCCCCCGAACTGGCCCTGGAGGTTCGGCCACAGGAAGCCGATCGTGCCCGCCGTGACCTCGAGCAGCCACAGACCCATGCCCGCGGCGAGGGAGCCGCGCAGCAGCTCGCGCCGCGAGACGCCCTGGACCTGCTCGTGACGGAGCGCCTTGATGGCCTCCTTGGTGAGCGCCTTCGACTTGTTGACCGGCTCGACCTGGTAGTTGCTCATGTGCGCGGCGTCCTTCGGTTCAGAGGGCGAAATGAAGGCCCGGCGTCCCGATGGGGAAAAACGTCAGGTACGGGATCACGAACGAGTAGCCGGGACCGCGGAAGAAGATCCCGACGAAGGTGAGGAACAGGCCCATGGTGCAGAACAGGGAGAACAGGACCACGGCCGTCTTCCGTTCCGAGGGACGGATGGCGAGGATGTTGCCGCGATCGACGAACGGCAGCAGGGCCGCACCGACCAGCACGAACGTCGGCGCGAGCACGCCGGCAACCGTGGGGTGGAAGTAGGCAAGCAGCTCCTGCAGGCCGAGGAAGTACCACGGCGCCTTGGCGACGGCCGGGGTCACGTTGCCGTTGGCCAGGTCCTCGAGCGGGGCGTTGATGAACAGGCCCATCAGGAGCAGGAAGATGCTCATCAGGGCGGCGGCGAGGAACTCGATGGCCAGCAGGTGCGGCCAGGTCATGACCGTGTCGTCGGGTTCCTTCTGCACCCGGACGACGGCATCCTGCTTGACCAGGGCCAGCAGGCGATACGGGCGCGCCGACATCGGCACCCGCTGCTTGTCGATCTCGGTCCGCCGGGTCGGGTCGACCGGGAGCACGACCCTCGTCTCGGGGGGTTTCCTCGTTTCAGTCATGGATCGTCGTCCCTCGGCTCAGAGCGGGCCGCTGATGCCACCGTCCTTGCGGATGCGCCAGAAGTGCACCGCGAGGAAGATGGCTGCAACGAGCGGGAACACCATGATGTGGAGCACGTAGAAGCGGAGCAGCGTGTTCTGGCCGACCTCGATGCCGCCCAGGAGCAGCAGCTTGGACGGCGTGTTGAACAGCGGCGCATAGCCGGCCATGTTGGTGCCGATCGTGATCGCCCAGTAGGCGATCTGGTCCCACGGCAGCAGGTAGCCGGTGAAGCTGAGCATGATGGTCAGGAACAGGAGCAGGACGCCGACCACCCAGTTGAACTCGCGGGGTGGCTTGTAGGCCCCGTGGTAGAACACCCGCATCATGTGCAGGAACACGAAGAACACCATCAGGTGGGCGGCCCACCGGTGGATGTTGCGGGTCAGCAGGCCGAACGCGACCCGGCTCTGGATGTCCAGGATGTTCGAATAGGCCTGGGTCTCGGACGGGATGTAGAAGAACATCAGGTACACGCCCGTCACCGTCAGCACCAGGAACAGGAAGAAGCTGAGGCCGCCCAGGCAGAACGTGTAGGCGAACTTCACAGCGTGCTGCCGGACCCGCACCGGGTGCAGGTGCAGGAACACGTTGTTCATCACCGCGTACGCCCGCGACCGCTCGTCGTTGGGGTACGGGTTGCGGAAGATCGACCGCCACACCGGGCTCCGCCGGATGCTCTGGTCGACCCGCTCGAGGAAGCTCACCTGGGTCCTCCTGCGACGCCGGCCAGCCCGGCGAGTTGGGCGTCACGATACGACTCCTTGTAGAGCCGCCCGTCGCTCGAGATCTCCTGGAGCTCGAACCGCTCCATGGTGATGGCATCGAAGGGGCACCGCTTGACGCACAGGGCGCAACGGATGCACCGCTCCTCGTCGAGGATCATGGCCGCCCCCTGCGACCAGCCGTAGGCCTCCTCGATCTCGGGCAGCAGCCCCTCCGTCTTGAGCTCGTTGACATCCACCATGTGGATGACCCCCTCCGGGCAGACGTCGGCGCACGCACCGCACAGCACGCACCGGAACGGGTCGAACCAGATGTTGTAGTTGCACATCAGGCAACGGGTGGATTCGGCCACCGCTGCCGTCCCGTCGTAACCCAGCTCCACCGGGGTGCTGAAGTTGACGGTCGGGTCGGTCGAGGGCATCCGTGCCGGCAGGTCCACCATCGGGATGTGCTGCCGCGGCAGGACGTCGTACAGCTCCGGCATGTCGTGCCGCCAGGAGCTGGTGATCCGGACGTTGGGCGTGACCGTCACGTCCGTGCGGCCCGCCAGGTAGCGATCGATCGCGTACGCCGCCTTCTTGCCGTGACCCGCGGCCTCGATGAGCGTCGTCGGCCCGGTCACGAAGTCGCCGCAGGCGAACACGCCCCGAATGTTGGTCGCGTAGGTGGCCGGATCCACCTTGAGCCGGCCCCGGTTGACCTCGAAGTTCGCCTCGACCGGCAGGAAGCTCAGGTCGGCGGCCTGCGAGACCGCGGGGATGACGGTGTCCGCCGGAACCACGAACTCGGAACCCTGGATCGGCACCGGCGAGCGGCGACCCGACGCATCGGGCTCGCCCAGCTTGTTGCGGATGAAGCGGACGCCGGTCAGCCGGCCGTCCTCCCCGATGAGCTCGATGGGGCTGACGAGGAACTCGAGGTTCACGCCCTCGCGCTCCGTCTCGCCCAGCTCCTCTTCGTCCACGACCAGCTCGGACCGCGTCCGGCGATAGGCGATGGTGACGTTCTCGGCGCCGTAGCGGAGGCTGGTGCGCGAGCAGTCCATCGCCGTGTAGCCGCCGCCGATGACCACCACGTTGGTGCCGACGGTCAGGTCCTGGCCCAGGTTGGCCTTCTTCATGAAGTCGACGCCGTACTGCACGCCCTCGAGATCCGCGCCGGGGACATCGAGGAACACCGGGTTCATGGCGCCGGCCGTGATCGCAATCGCGTCGAAGTCCCGCTGGAGGTCCGGGAACGGGATGTCGATGCCGATCGTGGTGTCGAAGCTGAAGCGAACCCCCAGGCGCTCGACCAGCCGGACGTCCATCTCGATCGCCTCCCGCGGGAGGCGGAAGGCGGGCACGCCGACCAGCATCGTGCCGCCGCCGTACGGGAGGCTGTCGAACACCGTGACCTGGTAGCCGCGGGTCGCCAGCTCCCGGGACACCGCCAGCCCGGACGGTCCGGCGCCCACCACGGCGACGCGTTCGTCGCGCGGCGTGATCTGGGGCATCACGTCCGGGATGCCCGACGCCTCGTGCCACTCGACCAGGAACCGCTTCATGGCACGGATCGCCAGCGGCCGGTCGATGTCGCCCCGGCGGCACGCGCGTTCGCACGGCGCGGAGCAGACATACGAGCACATCGCCGCGACCGGGTTCGGCTCGCGGGCGAGGATGTAGCCCTCCTCGAACCGGCCCTCGGCGGCAAGGTTGAGGTAACCCCGGCAGTTGGTGCCGACGGGGCAGGCCTCCTGACACTCGATGTTGCACTGGAGCCAGGAAGCGTCCACCGGCTGGACGAGGAACTCCTGGGTCTGGTCGATGGCCACGAAGCAGACGTGCCTTTCCTGCGAGAGCTCGGCAGGGCGACGGGGAACCGCGGCGGGTGGACGCCGCCGACGGCAGCGAATCTACCAAGCCCGAGCGGCCCGTGCACGGAGGGACGTGCCAAGTGGCCCATCCAGGGGGGTCGGGATGTCATTCCGGGCTCCCTCACGGCCGATCCGGGTCAAGGATTGGCGGTCTGGAGACCGCTGCGAGCCCGCCGACATGCCTCGGAGGACGGTCGGACCCGGTGCCTGGCGATCCGGGATCCGGTTGACGCCCGTCGGTGCCGCAGCTACGCTGACCCCGTTCGGCAGGCACCCGTCCGGGAGCCCCCAAGGAGGCATGTGAGCCCCTCCGAGTTCTCGATCCTGGCCCTGGGCCTCGTCCTCGGTGCCGCCATCGGCGGTGCAGTCATGGAGATCTTCCGCAGCAGGCCGGTCCGGCGTCGGGAGATCCGGCTCACCGTGTCGCCGAACTCGATCTCCCCGCGGAGAGCGTCGACGCTCTCCTCGGTCGACCAATCGGGAGGTCGCGGCGTCATCCCCGGCTCGCCGGCGGATGACGGCTGGCTGGAGCGCCGTCTCGTCGGTGTGCACGACGACGCCGGCCTTGCCCCCGCCGCGGTCGTCCGAACGACCCCGGCGGTCACGGCGAGCGCGCCGAACAGAACGCGCGTTTCAACCGGACCGGTGGAGATGCCGTCGCGCGCGGTGGCCGTGCCGATGGGAGCCTCGATGGCGGCGATCGCACAGGAATCGCACGATGAGTTCTCCGGACCCCGTGTCGCCGGGCGCCCCGAGCCACGCCGTGACGCGGCATCCGCGGTTTCCAGTCCGGCGCCGCGTCCGGCGGTCGAGCCCGGCCGGCCGGGGCCGCAGGTCGCGGTCCATGCACGGCCCCCGGTGGCACTTCCCCGTCCGACGATCTCCGCGGCCGCGGTCGCCGTCGCGATCGAGGACGGCGGACCACGTGCGCTCGACCGCGATCGCGGCGGCGGCGAACCGGCGAGCCGTCCGGCGGAGAGCCCGGACCCCGTCGCGGCCCAGGCATGCGATGCGGAACGGCACCTGGTGGAGGAGCGGTGCGCGCTCGCGGAGGCCGCGCTCGAGCAGGGGCGCCTCGCCGCTGAGGCGCTGCGCGAGGCGCAGCGCACGTACGACGCCCTTCGCGAGCGGGTTGAGCGGGCGCAGGCGCTGGCGGATCCCCGGGAGATCCGGGCGTCCAAGGATGCGATCCATCGAGAGTTCCGCGCAGCCCGGGCGGCGGCCCTCACCTCGGAGGCTGCGGAGAACGCCGCCCGAGAGTGGCTCAACGAGATCAACCGGCTGAACACGGCCGCCCGCGAGGCGGCACGGGTCGTTGAGAACGGCAGCGCCGAGCTCCGCACGCAGCTCCCGAAGCTCGATCGCCTCGCTGTCGAGGCGGACGCCGCGCGCATCACCGCGGAGAGCGCCCAGGCAACGTGCCGGGAGGCGCGGATCGCGCTGGCCGCGTGCGAGGAGCAGGCGGCCCTCGCGGCGTCTGCGGCCGCGGCCATGGCGGCCGAGGAGGGCGGCTCGACCCTCGACGACGTGTGGCCCACGGAGGCGGAGGCGCCGCTCCGGTCCGCATCCGAGGTGGCGGAGCAGGGCGGTGACACCGCGGTCATCGTCAGGATCCTGCGTGGCGAGCGGCCGGCGCGCGAGCGACTGATCGCGGCGCTTGCCGGCGACGACGGAGAATCGGCCCGCCAGTGGCAGCTTCGGATCGCGGGCCTGGTGGATGCGATCGTGGCGCGAGCCATCGAGGCCGGGTACCTCGACATGCCCGAGGAAGGGTTCTGGGGCCTGTTCACACACCGCGAGCGGCGCGAGATCGTGGCCGCCCTGTCCGCTCTCGGCTTCCGGTTCGACGGCCTCGGCGGCTTCGCCGACGGACGCGTCCCGGCCCAGCGCGACCTGTCGCTGGCGGTCGGCTATGCCGGCCTGGATCGGATGCGGATCCGTAACTGGCCGCAGGAAGCGGACCTCGCGTCCATGTATGCGGGAGCTCTCGTCGCGGGCGACGAGTGGCTCGCCGACGAGGCAGGGGACCTGTCGCTCGGGCGGATGGTGGACGCGCTCGGCGCCCGCGCGGCGGAGCTGGCCGAGGTGTGGAACGCCTGGGGCCGGGTGAGGCCGGCGCTGCTCGCCACCGACTGACGATCGGGCCACCGCGACCGGCCCGCTGCACGGAGGAGTGCGCCCACCCCCGGGCCTCGTCCTCGGGGCCGGACGAGTCGCCTACCCCTGCGCTTCGTCCTCCGGCTCCTGGTCGATCACGACCAGCCGCAACGCCTCGGCGGCCTCGACGCCGATGACCTCGCCCTCCTCGCGTGCCCATGCCCGGATTCGCGGCTCGAGCTGGTCCGGATGGCGGAGCTGGCTGGCATGGGCGCGCAGGGCATCGAGCTTCCGCTGCAGGGTCGAGGTCACGTCCACCCACACCGACGGCCGGTTCGACCAGAACAGGTACAGGCGGCGGACCGCGTGGGGCGCCAGGCCGTCCCGCGCCAGCCAGGGAAACGCCATCGCGTTGCGGGCAGCCGGGTAGACGGCATCCACCGCCGCAATGCCGGCCGTGCGGTGATCGGTGTGGTTGACGCCGCCATCCGTGTAGAACACCGTCTCCGGGTCCACCGCAAGCACGGCGTCCGGGCGGAAGGCCCGGATCTCGCGGACCAGGTGCTCACGGAGGGCAAGGTCATTGGCCAGGGCGCCATCGGGCTGGTGCAGGAAGGTCACGCCTTCGTAGCCCACGATCTCCGCGGCGGCTCGCTGCTCCCGTTCCCGTGTCGCGGCGAGCAGGAGCGGGTCCGTCGCCCAGTCGTCCGCGCCCGCATCACCGCTCGTGCAGCACACCAGCCAGCCCTTGGATCCCTGCTCGATCCAGAGGGCGGCCGTCGCGGCCGGCCCGAAGTCTGCATCGTCGGGATGCGCGACGATCACCATGAACCGCGCGGGACGCCAGTCATGCGCTGCCGTGGGGGTCGTGTCAGACATGCCGCGGAACCTCCTGCTGCGCACCGACGTCGCTCGCAAACGCCTGCAGCTCTCTCGAATTGCCGCCCGCCGATGTGTCGAATCGCCGACCGCCGATGTGCTAGATTTGACTCCGAGGCTTCGCTCGTCTCCCCCCACGAGCGAGGCCTCTTTTCGTGCCCGTCGTCACCCGGCCCGGGCGGCGTGCGCGACGCGCAGGGCGTTCAGCACCGCTTCCGCATGACCGTCCGCCTTGACCTGCGGCCAGGCGGTGGCCACGCGCCCATCTGGATCGACCAGGAAGCTGGAGCGGACGATGCCCATCGACGTCCGGCCGTAGTTCACCTTCTCCCGCCAGGCACCATATGCCCCGGCAACAGCGTGGTCGTCGTCCGAGAGCAGCGGGAACCCGAGGCCGAACTTCGCCCGGAACGCCGCGTGGCTGCCGGCCCCGTCCGGGCTGATCCCCCAGACCTCGGCGTCGAGGTCCCGGATCTGATCGTCCACGTCACGGAACTGGCATGCCTCGGTCGTGCAGCCGGGCGTGTCGTCCTTCGGGTAGAAGTACACGACGGTCCACGAGCCGCGCCGATCGGAGAGGCGGTGGATCGCGCCATGCTCGTCGGGAAGCGCGACCTCGGGGGCCAGGTCGCCGGCCTGGGGGATGCTCATGGGCTCGAGGATAGCCCTCCTGCCTCGATTGCGGTCTCGACCAGCAGGAGCCGCCCGGCGCGCACCGTGACCGTGGCATCCGGCCGCATGCGGACGTTGGACAGGCCCCGCGCCGGCCCGAGGGTGAGTGGCTCGTCGGACAGGGGGTAGCGAAGACCGCGCGTCGTGATCCCGAGCACGTCGCCGCCGAATGGCAGCAGGGAGATCGTTGCACCAGGCGGTCCGGGCACCGGGCGCGTGACTGGAGCGCCGGACGGATCCGGGGCGACGATGAGGGAGATGCGTGCCCGGGCGTCGAGGACCAGGGTCTCGATCCCCGCCAGGGCCGGGTGCGCCAGCAGCCACAGGTTGGCCAGCTCATGATCCGGCCGGGGCCCGCCGAGCGCGCCGAGCAGCGTGACTCGCGTGGCACCGAGCCGGGCGGCCTCGACCAGCGCGAGCTCCGAATCCGTCTCGTCCTTGTCCGTCGTCGCCCGGACGATCCGCAGACCGGCCGCCTCCGCCTCGGCCACGCGCGCCGGATCGAGCGAATCGAGGTCGCCGACAAGGAGCGACGGCACGAGCCCCACGGTCGCCACACGGGCCAGCCCGCCATCGGCGGCGATGACCATCTCGACCCCGTCCGCCCAGCCCGGCCACGCGGCGTCAAGCGCAGCCCGCGGCGGGACGTCGCCGTCCGCGACGACGACGATGTGCCGGCTCCTTGGTCCGGGACGCGGACGATGGCTGCGCCGATGCCGTCATCGCTCGATGCTACCGCCCTCCGGGCCGTGGTCCATGGCCGTCGTCGTGTAGACTCCCCGCCGTGCCCGAGACCCCGTTCCCACCGCCGATCCAGCGGGTCATCGATGCCGCCGCCCGCAAGGGTGTGGCGCTCGAGATCCTGGTGTTCCCGGAGTCCACGCACACCGCCGAGGACGCCGCGGCTGCGGTCGGCGTGGAGCTCGGCCAGATCGTCAAGTCGCTGGTGTTCGTGGCGCCGATGGACGACGAGACGCTGGAGCCGATCATCTGCCTCGTCTCGGGTCCGAACCGCGTGGACCTCGCGCGGCTGGCGGCCGTCTCCGGTGAGCCGGACGTGCGGCGCGCCACGGCCAACGAGGCGCGCGAGCTGACCGGCTACGTCATCGGCGGCATCCCGCCCATCGGCCACCCGAGAAAGCTGCGCGTGATCATGGACCCGGACCTGGGGCGCTTCCCGGTCGTGTGGGCAGCCGCGGGCACGTCGACCGCGGTGTTCGCGGTGCCGCCCGCCACCCTCCGCGTGCTCTCGAATGCACACGTCGCCCCGATCTGCGAGGACCGCCGCCGGGCGGACGTGCAGGCCGAGAACGCCGGCCTCCCGGGCACCCCCACCGGCTCGGAGAACGCCGGCGCCTGAGGCGCAGGTACGCGATGGCGGTCGAGCCCAGGCACGCGGTCATCGGGTTTCCCGGCGGCATCCGCGCCAGCCTCCGCTGGGCCGGGTCCGGCGATGCCGCGGCGGTGTTCGCGCTCACGGAGTCCGGCGGTCCGCTCACCGACCATGGCGCGCTCGGCGGCCCGGATCCGGACCGCTTGTGCCGAGCCGAGATCCGGGTCGAGGCCCCCGGCGGTCCGTGGACGGTGAGGCTCGCGTCGCTGATCAGCGACGAGCCGGCGGGCCTCGTCTGGGACACGGAGGGCCTGTTCGTCCTCAAGTTCGGCTTCCACGCCTATGCGTTCGAGGCCCGCGGCGGCGCCCTGCGCTGGAGCCACCGCTCGGGGACACCGATCCTTGTCGTGCTGGGGTCGTCGCGCCTCCCACACGTCCTCGTGCAGGCGGAGATCGAGACGTTCGCGATCGAGGCGGGCGGGGAGGTCGCCTGGCGCGTCGCGCACTCCGATGTCGTCACCGGCGCGGCCCTCGTTGGCGGTCGCCTCGTGCTGTCCAGCTTCGACGGGCAGGTCCGGGCCCTCGACCCGCTGACCGGGCGCGACACGGCCTGAGCGCGGCCGGCGGAGGGCCCGCCGCGGCAGGCGCCCGTGTTTCGGGTGCGGATGCCCGGGGCAGTGTGGACGAACGGTGGACAGATCGGCCCGACGAGGCGGTGCAGGGTGGATAAGCGCATTGACCGCCCGCAGTGCATGGCATAGCGTTGATTCCAGCCCGAAGGGGCCGAGCGATGCTAACGGTGGCGATGACATCAACGCCCACGCGTCGGGTAGGTTCCTTCGGGCTACTGATTCCCGCGGCGTACCTCCGGGGCCGTGGCCCCGAGGTCGTGGCCGGAGGGTCGTGGCCGGCGCGGCCGGTATGATCGGTGCGTGATCCCCCTGGTCCTGTTCGTCGCCGGCGTGCTCGCGCTGGTCTCGGGATGGCTCGCGATGCGCCGGCTGGGCGGCAGGGCACGGATCGGTCGCATCCTCGCCGTCACCCCGGTGATCAGCGTCGTGGAGGCGCGGGCGCTCGCGGAACGCGACAGCGGTCGCTACGTGGCCGTCGCGGGCAGGATCGACTCGGAGCATGAGTTCGAGGACGAGCGCCAGCGCCCGCTGGTCTTCCGGCGCACGCGGCTCGAGACGCGAGCGGGCTCCGCGTGGACGGCCGTGGAGGACATCCGCCAGGTCGCACCGTTCGACCTGTCGGAGGGCGTGGATTCGATCGCGGTCGACGGGGACCAGCTCGACGAGGGCCTCGTCGTCGTCTCCCGCGAGTCGGAGGGCACGGCGGCCGAGATCCCCGACCGGATCCCCGAGGGAACCCCGCCATCCGCGCCCGTGAGGCTGCGCATCCAGCAGCTGAGTGGCGTCGACCACGCGCTCGCGCTCGGGGTGCCGTTCCTCGACCCGGTCCGTGGTCCCATCCTGCGGGCCGGCATGGGCCGTCCGCTGATCCTCACCAACCTGGAGCGGGACGAGGCCATGCGCCTCCTCGCCGCGGGCCGCCGGTGGACCGCGCGGACGGCATCCGCATTGCTGGCCGCCGGCGTCGGGCTGGTCGGGCTGGGCCTGGTCTGGGGGGCCATCGATGCGCTTCGCTGACACGCCGGCGGCACACGCCGTCCGCCGCACGGGCCGGCGAGCCGTCGGGGTGGGGCACCGCGTCGCCCGGGCGGCCGCCGTCGTCGCCATCGCGGTGGTGATGCTGCTTGCCCCGGCCGTGACCCTTGCCGCGACGCCCGCGCCGACGAGCGCGGCCATCGGAGACCCGCGAAGCTCCGGCCAGGGTCCCGGCCTGGTGGGCGATCCGCTCGCCGCGATCCTCGTGGTGGCAGCGATCGCCGCCCTGGCGCTCGGCATGACGTTGCTCTACGTGAGGGCAACGGGCGGCCGCGGGAGCGAACACGAGGGCAAGCCCCAGCCCTGAGCCGCGGGCCGGCTCCAACGCCACCATGTCGGTCGCGGACGCCGGACGCCGCGTCCGCATCCGCCGGACGCCGGACGCCGGACGCCGGACGCCAGGACCTTGGTTCTCGCGCGCACCGAATGGGAACATCGTCCTATTGGCAAGTCCTGTGAAGTCAGCAAGACTCCGTTTCGATCGTGATGCTTCCCAAATCCCACGACACCTCCGCGGACCCTCACACGCCCCGCCCAGGGGACGCAACGCTCTCGGTTGCCAAGGCCGCGCGCATCCTCGGCGTGCACGCAAACACGGTTCGTGCGTGGAGCGACGCGGGCAGGCTGCGCTACTACCGGATCAACGAGCGCGGCGATCGCAGGTACCGCCCCGCCGACCTCCAGCGGTTTCTGGCCGCCGCGGCGTCTGGACCTGCCGTCGGCCAGGAGCGCTCGGCGGCGCCCCGGATCGGATCCCGCGCCGGCACCGGCGGACCGAGCCTGACCGAAAGTCCTGCGGGCTTCGATCTGCTCGCCGGCCTGAGCGAGATTGCGTTGTTCCCCGGCGGTCTGGACCCGGCGCTGGACGATGCGTGCATCCGCATTCGCACGGCCACGGGAGCGGCGCTGGTCGGTGTCTGGGAACGGCGGCCGGCGGGCCTCGTCCCGCGTGCCACGGCCGTGGAAGGCGCCGGGGTCCTCGCTCCCCGCATCGTCCCGTCCGGACGCAGCGCCTTCTCGCTCGCCCTCGAGGTCGAGGAGCCCGTTCACGCTCGGCCGGGACTTCCCGGGCCGGCCCCGGTCCTCGGCATCGGGACGGACGAGCTGGTGGTGTCGATCCCCGGCGGCGGCGGCCCGTGGGGGGTGCTCGCGCTGGCCGGTGCCGTCGAGCTCGGGCCCGACGACGGCCGGCGCCTCGCGCAGGCCATCGCGAGGACGCTCGGCGTGCTGGTCCGGGCCACAGAAGCCTCCGAGCAGGCAGCGGCCCGCCTGCGGCGGTCCGAGGCCCTGCGCCGGATCTCGATCGACCTCGCCTCACGCCTGGACGCCGGGGATGTCGTCCGGGACCTCGGCGATCATGCCCGCGTGCTGTTCGGGGCCGATCGCGTGGCCGTGATCCTGCGCGACACGGACGGGCAGATCTCCTCTCCGGGCAGCACCGGGTTCTCGGACGCCTTCCTCCAGGCCGCCCGTGACCTCGAGGATCGGCGGGTCGTCCCCGGGGACATCCCACCCCGCCGTGCAACCGTCCTCCTGAGCCCCGACATGCCGCGCTCCGCGAGCGCCATGCGGGCTGCCGCCGTCCAGGACGGCGTCGCGACGCTGCTGGCCGTGCCGCTGGTCGACGGTCTCGGGCTGCACGGGATGCTGTTCCTTGCTCACGATCAGCCGCACCGCTGGCGCGAGGTGGACCTCGACGCCGCGGAGGGGCTCGCCGGCGATGCGGCGGTCGCCGTTCGCACCGCTCGAACGTTCAGCCGCATGGCCGCGTGGGCAAGTCAGCTGCAGTCGATCCAGCGCCTCGGGACCCGTCTCTCCGGCCTGTCCGAGGTCAGGCAGATCGGCCTCGCGATCGCGACCGAGCTGCGGCAGCTGATCGAGTACCACAACGTCCGCGTCTATCGCGTCCACGGCGAGGACGTGGTACCGGTCGCGATGCTCGGCCAGGTGGGCGCCTACTCGGACGAGACCGCGGATCAGCTCAGCCTGCGCGTCGGTCAGGGCATCACCGGCTGGGTGGCGCTCCATCGCGTGCCGCAGATCATCGACGACGCGGCTCGCGATCCCCGGGCGATCACGATCCCCGATACCGAACCCGATCTCGACGAGTCGATGCTGCTGGCACCGATGGTCCACGAGGACCAATGCCTGGGCGTGCTGGTGCTGTCACGGCTCGGGCTGCGGAAGTTCACGGAGGACGATCTTCGCCTGCTTGCCATCTACGCCTCGTTCGCGGCGCAGGCCATGGCCAATGCCGATGCGACCGAGCGGCTTCGCCGGCAGTCGAGCACGCTCGAGCGACAGCTTCGGGCGCAGCAGGAGCTCCTGCGGACGACCGAGTCCATCCTCACGACCCTGGACCAGCGCGCCGTGCTGGAGCAGATCACCGACCGCATAAGCTCGCTGATCACGAGCGACAACATCGCGATCGAGGCCGTCGAGCGGCCAACCGGCCTGCTCGTTCCCCTCACCGCGCGTGGGGTCCATGCCGACGAGTACATGGCGCCATGGGAACCGGGCGAGACGGGCATCGCGACCTGGGTCGTGGAGCACAACGAGCCCGTCCTGATCGATGACGAGCGTACCGATCCACGCGTCAACCACTTCCGCACAACCGGCCGGCTCGACGGCTCGCTTCTCGTGGTGCCCCTCATCGGGCCCCAAGGCGCCGCCGGCGTGCTGACCCTCGAGAGGCTCGGCAGCGAGGCCCGCTTCGATGAGCAGGAGTTCGAGCTGGTCAAGCTGTTCGCAGCCCAGGTCTCCATCGCGCTCCGCAACGCCGAGATCTTCCACGCAACGGAGGTCCGGGCGAGCACCGACCAGCTGACCGGCCTGCTCAACCACGGGACCTTCCAGGAGCGGCTCGGGGGCTGGGTGTCGGCCGGCCAGCCGTTCGGCCTGGTGATGATCGATCTCGATGCATTCAAGGCCGTGAACGACACGCTGGGTCATCAGGCCGGTGACCGGCTGCTGCGCGAGATCGCCGATGCGATCCTTCACGCCGCCCGCGAGACGGACTCCGTGTTCCGCTACGGCGGCGACGAGTTCGTCGTGATCCTGTCGCGGAGCGATGCGGCCGGACTGGCCGCCGCCGCCGAGCGGATCCGGGCTGCCGTCGCGGCCGTCGGGGAAGCCGGCACGCAGTGGTCCGTCGGTGGCATCCGGGTCTCGGCGTCGATCGGCACGGCCGCGTTCCCGGCCGACGGTGGGGACGCCGACGCGATCCTGCTCGCGGCAGACCGGGCGTGCATCGTCGCCAAGCGCAGCGGGCGAGGCAGCGTCGTGACGGCGGACGAAGGGCAAGTGCTGGCCGGCGAGGTGACCCTGTCTCAGCCGACGCCCGTCGATCCGCCGGTCGTGCCGGTGCCATAGAGCGTCACCGCGGCGACGCCCGGAGGCGTCACACTCCTCACGTGACCAAGGGAGGCCTGGTGCGTTCGCTCTGCCGCATCGTGCTCGCCGCCGGCATCGCCATCGCGGTCGCCGGATGCCTGCCGGCCTCGGTCCGACCCACGGGGACGCCCGGACCCACGCCGACCCCCGTGGCGACGCCGACGCCGACACCGACACCCACCACGGGACCACCGACGCCGACGCCCGGGCCGACATTCGCACTGGTCACGGTGATGCGCGGCGACTCGCTGACATCGCTCGCCACGCGGTTCAGAACCACCCCGCGGAGCATCGCCTACTGGAACCGGGACGCGCACCCGACCCTCGACCCGGAGTCGACCGCCTACAACCCCGACCTGCTCGGCTTAGGCTGGGTGCTGCGGATCCTGCCGGGCCAGGAGTACACCCAGCCGATGGGACCGGGCGAGTCCCCGGATCCCACCGAGACACCCGTGGCGAGCCCCTCCGGACCGGACACCGGCTCACCGGTGCCGAGCCCCGTGGCCACCGGCGGCTGACCCGACCCGAATTCCGACCGCGCTCCCCTCACCCGGTATGCTGCGCCGGTGCCTCCCGCCTCGGCTCCCGTGCCCCGCATTGCCGTGACCCTCAGGCTGTCCGCCCACCAGCCGGCGTCCGAGATCGCCGCGCGCAAGAACGCGCTGTATATGGACTCCGTCATCCGTCACGGGGCCGCCGCGATCCCGCTCGATGCGGCGTCGTCGACGGCGGCGCGGGCGGCTGCGTTCGCGTCGATGGACGGGCTGCTGCTCACCGGCGGCGCGGACCTGGATCCCGCGCGCTACGGCCAGCCGGTCGTCGCCGAATGGGAAGGGCGAACCGGGTCGGGACGAGCTGGAAGCCGAGGCCTGGGCCACCGCCGAGCGCCGCGGCGTCCCGGTCCTGGGGCTCTGCCGCGGGTTCCAGGCCATGAACGTGTTCAGCGGCGGAACGCTGCTGCAGCACGTCGACGGGCACAACGGAGCAAGCTGGGGCCACGGGCCGGCGACGACGCATCCGCTGCGCCTCGTTCCCGGGACCCGGATGGCGCGCATCCTCTCGCCGGTGGGCGTGAGCGGCACCGTCCTGACCGTCAACAGCTACCACCACCAGGCGGTGCGACCCGAGGACCTGGCGCCGGGTCTCGTCGCGACCGGCTTCTCACCCAGCCCCGCGGGCGAGCTGGTCGAGGCCTTCGAGGCCGCGAGCGGCCCGTTCCGGATGGCGGTCCAGTGCCACCCCGAGCGGGCTGAGTCCACGCCCAGAGCGTTCGAGCGCCTGTTCGCGTTCTTCGTCGATGCGTGCCGGGGGCCCCTCACCCGGCGCTGACGCCGAAGCGCCCTCCCCGATCCCGCGCTACAGCCGGCCCGCCTCGATGATGCGGTTGAGGAACTGGCGCGTCCGCGGCTCACGCGGCGCCGAGAAGATCTCGGCCGGCGGACCCTGCTCCAGGATCCGGCCGTCATCGAGGAAGCACACCCGGCTCGCGATGTCGCGCGCGAAGCCCATCTCGTGGGTCGCGATGAGCATCGTCATGCCGCCGGCCGCCAGCTCGCGGATGACGCTCAGCACCTCGGCCACGAGCTCGGGGTCGAGCGCCGAGGTCACCTCGTCGAGCAGCAGCAGGTCGGGCTGCATCGCGAGGGCACGGACGATGGCCACCCGCTGCTGCTGACCGCCGGACAGCCGGTCCGGGAAGTCCTGCGCCTTGTCGGCCAGGCCGAACCGATCGAGCAGCGCGAGCGCCTCCCGGTCCGCATCCGACCTCGACGCCTTGAGCACCTTGCGTGGCGCCAGCGTCACGTTCTTCAGCACGCTCATGTGCGGGAACAGGTTGAAGGCCTGGAACACGATGCCGATCCGCCGCCGGATCCGGTCCACGTCCACGCCCTTGCCGGTGATCTCCTGCCCCTCCACCAGGATCCGCCCGGAGTCCACGGGCTCGATGCGGTTGATGCAGCGCAGCAGGGTCGACTTGCCGCTGCCCGAGGCCCCGATCAGGCAAATGACCTCGTGCTCCGCGACCTCGAGGTCGATCCCGCGCAGGACCTCGAGATCCCCGAACGACTTGTGGAGGCCCTGGATCGACAGGGCAGGCTGCGTCATCCGTGCAGCCGGAGCAGGCGTGGCCGACGGCTGCCGGTCGGTCGGGTGTTGCCACCCATCCGGCGACCCTTCTCCCGCTTCAGCATCCAGTCCGTGAACCGCGCCATCGGGATCGTGACCACGAGGAACACCAGCGCGGTCGCCAGCAGCGGCGTGTAGTTGAACTTCGCGCTCTGGATGATCGTGCTCTGACGAAAGACCTCGACCAGCCCCAGGATCGAGACCAGGACGGTGTCCTTCTGGAGCCCGATGAAGTCGTTGAGCAGCGGCGGGATGACGCGGCGGATGGCCTGGGGCACGACCACGAAGCGCAGCGCCTGGAACTCCGACAGGCCCAGCGACCGCGCCGCGGCCGCCTGGCTTGGATGGATGGACTCGATCCCGGCGCGGTAGACCTCGGAGACGTAGGCCGAGTACAGCAGCGTCAGTGCGACGACGCCCCAGAAGAACGGGTCGATCGGGACCCCTTCGATCCCGAGGCCCGGGACCCCGAAGCCCAGGATGGCGATCACGAGCAGCCCCGGCAGGGCGCGAAACACGTCGACGTAGATGGTGGCCAGCAGGCGGACCGGGAAGAACACGGGTCCCGGCAGGCTGCGCATCACGGCCAGCGCCAGGCCCCAGGCGAGGATCAGCACCTCCGCGATCATGAACAGCCGGACGTTGACCCAGAACTTGTCCACGACGAACGGCAGCGAGTACGAGAACCACCGGGCGCTCAGGAACGCGCTCTGGACCTTTGTCCAACCAGGCGCATTGGTCACGACGAGGGCGAGCAGGACGAACACGACGACGGTCGAGGCCGTCGCGATCAGGATCGACCGCCCGCCCTCGCCGAGCGAGATGCGGGGACCCCGCACGCCGGGCGACGGGACCGTCGCCGGGTCGCGCGGGCCCCCAAGCGTCATCGACAGGTCAGGGCTGGAAGACCGGCGCGCTCGCCTTGTCGGACAGCCACTCCTTGGTGATCGAGGCGAGGGTGCCGTCCGCCTTCAACGCGGCGATTGCCGTGTTGACGCATGCAGTGAGCGCGCTGTCCTTCGGCAGCACGATGCTGAAGTGCTCGGCGTCGGTCCCCGTGGGGGCCGGGAACTGGCCGACGATCACGCCGTTGTCCATCTGGGCGGCGGTGATGTAGAACGCCGTCGGCAGGTCGACGACGATGCCGTCGATCTGCTTCGCGTTGAGCGCCGCGATCGCGGCCGTGTTGTCGTTGTAGACCGACACATCGGTGGTGGGCTTGATCGTGTCGGTGATGAACTGGTAGCTCGTGGTCCCCTGCTGGGCGCCGAGCTTGAAGGCCGCCAGGCCGGAGATCGTGGTCACCTTCGTGATCGGCGTGCCGGCGTTCGCGACCAGCGCCTGGTTGACGGTGTAGTAGCCGTCGGACATGTCCACCGCGGTGGCGCGGTCGGGCGTGTACGAGATCTGGTTGATGTCCATGTCGAACGCCTTTGCGCCGGGCGCATAGGAGCTGTCGAACGGGACGTACGTCCAGACGACCTGGTCCTTGGTGAAGCCCAGCTTGCCGGCGACCGCATAGGCGACGGCGCTCTCGAAGCCACGGCCGTTGGTCGGGTCGCCGAGCTGCCACGGAGAGGTGGCGGTCTCCCCGGAGGCGGGCGGATCGAAGTACGGGGGATAGGCCGGGTTGTCGGTCCCGATCGTGAGCTTGCCGGCGGTCTGGAGCGGCAGGTTCCCGGGCGCGCATGCGTCGAGCGTGGGCGACGGCGACGGCGCCTCGGACGCGGCAGTGCTGGGAGCGGCGCTGGGCGCCATCGACTGCGCGGGCGACGGCGTCGCGCCGCCGCTGGAGCAGGCTGCGGCGAAGGCGGCGACGAGGACGAGGGCGATCGCGCCCTTGGCGGTGCGCATTGGTGGTTGATCTCCTCCTGGGTGTACCCGGCGAAAGTGTACCGGGAGGGCCGCCGCGCAGCGGCGCGGAACGGCCGAAGCGACGCCGGGAGGAGGTCGGCGTCGCTTCGGAGTGGCCGGTTCACGGAGAGGAGGGAGGACCGTCCCGGCCGGGAGATGCATGGCGTCCGCGTGGTGCGGTCTGGTGAGTATCGGGCGGGAGCGGCATGAACCGCGATGGCCCGGGAGTCCCCCCGGGGCGGTACTTGCGGCGGTCCGTCCCCCCCGCCCGCGATGGACAAGGACCCGCGCTCGGTAGACTTCGGTGCGTGCGGGTGCGGACGATCGAGCTGCGGATCCTGGGGGCCTCCATGGCGGCCCTCTGGTTCGCGACGTTCGTCCTCGTGCTGGCCGACTATCGCCCGGGCGGGCCCGCCGATCTGGCCGTCGGCCTCACCCTGGCCGGACCGGTGCTGATCGCCCTCGCAGCCGTGGTCTGGCCGCCGGTCGCGCACGGCGGGCGCGCGTTCGCGACAACCGTGTGGCTCGGTCTGGGCGCGATCCTGCTCCTCGTCCCCTCGCTGTGGGGAACCCTGTCCCAGCTGTCGGACCGCGGGCAGCAAGCCCTTCTGCCATCGCTCGAGGCTGCCTACCCGTGGATCCTCGCGCTCATCGGGACGGGCTGGTTCGCGGGGCTCGGCATCGCCCGGCGGCGACTGGGTGAGACCGCGCTCCGGCGGCGGCGGCTGGTGGTCGGCACCGCGATCGGGCTGGGGCTGGTCCTCGCCGCGGGCGGGACGTTCACGACCGCTGCGGTCACAAACGCGCTCGCGCTCCAGGACCGACCCGCGGCCGCCTCGGCCTTCGGGCCGACCGATCCCCTCCTCGAGCCCCCGCCCTGCGATGGCCCGCTGACAGCCGGTCCCTCGGCCCGCCTGAACCTGACCATGGACGCCGCGATCGACGGGCGACGGACGGGACAGGTCACGATCAACGGGTTCCGCAACGGCACGGACTTCTTCTGGACCGGGTTCGCCGCGACCCGCGTCACGCTCGGCCAGGAGGGCCTTGCCCGTGTCGGCGGCAGGGCATGGTTCCTTCATCCCGGAGCAGCCTGGGCACCCGCGACCCTGGACCGCGCGGTGGGTCGCGACCTGGACGCCCAGCTGGTCGCAGTCGCCCTTGCGCCCGGCAACCGCACGGTGGCCGAGGATCGCGGGGTGGTGTTCATCGAGGGCGCGCGGGCCCGGGATTGCCGGATCACTCTCGATGGCACAACGCTGCGACGGGCCCTGCCCGAGATCGACCTGCTCGTCGGCTCGACGGACGTGTCACGCTGGCGCGGTGACCTCGACTACTGGATCTTCGCCGACGGCCAGCTCGGCCAGGCCGACGGCCAGATGAACGGACCGGCCGTCGGTCTCGCCAGCGACGCCCTGCTCGCGCAGCTCCGCTTCCGGATGACGGCCGTCGACCGCGGCGCGGCGATCATCGTCCAGGCGCCCGCACCCTGATGACGGAGCGAACGGCACGATGACCGGCGACCGCGACACCCGGGACCTGCCCGACGGCGAGCGGCTCGAGGGCAAGCGCGACCGGACTGCCCGCCTGCTGCGCGTGCTCCAGGTGCTCCAGGCCCACGGTGAGGATGGCGTCCGCCCGGCCGAGATCGCGAAGCGGACGGCGATGTCGGTGCGGAGCGTGTACCGGGATCTGCGGGCGCTCGAGGGCGAGCTCGGCATCCCCATCTGGAGCGACCGCGGGCGGTGGGGCGTCGAGGGAGGGGCATTCCTGCCGCCGCTTCGGCTGACCCAGCAGGAAGCGATGGCGGTGTTCCTCTCTGCGCGCCTGGTGACCCGCTATGCCGACAAGTACGACCCCACACTCGCCGCTGCGTTCCAGAAGCTCGAACAGGGACTGCCCGAGGCGCTCCGCGCGCACGTCGAGCGGACGCTCGAGGACCTTGCGGAGCGGCGCGTCGACCCCGTGTTCAACCGGCACGTCGCCGACCTCACCCGCGCCTGGGCGGAGCAGCGGGTGGTCCGCTTCACCTACGTTCCCGCACACTACGACGGTACCGAGCGCGAGCCGCGTCCGGCGGAGGTCCGGCCGTATCTCCTGGAGCCCTCGCTGGACACCCACGCCCTGTACCTCATCGGGCTGGACGAGACCCGCGATGCCATCCGCACGTTCAAGGTCGAGCGCATCCGGGACCTGTCCCTGACGCCGCGAACGTTCGAGGCGCCGGAGGCGGCTGCTCTCGCGAAGACGCTGCGCCGGGCCTGGGACATCATCGCGGACCAGCCCGAGACCGAGGTCGTGCTGCGCTTCGCGCCGGAGGTCGCGGCACGCGTGGGCGAGGCGACCTGGCACCCGAGCCAGCAGGTGCGCGAGGGCGCGGACGGCTCGCTGGAGTGGCGCGCGCGGGTCGCCGGCACGATCGAGATCCGGCTCTGGATCCTGTCCTGGGGTGACGAGGTCGAGGTGCTGGAGCCGCCGGGCCTTCGGGCGGACGTCGCCGCCACGCTCGCCCGTGCGGCCGCCCGGTACCAGGGCCCGCGGGACCCCGCAACGTGACCGGGGACAGGACGGGCCGCCGGATGCCGTTCGCGTCCGTCAACCTGATCAGCGACCCGATCCACGGCTACGTCGAGCTGACCAAGCGGCTCGGGCCGGCGGATGCCCGTGCCGCGGACCTCCGGCCGGAGGACGTCGCGGAGGACGATCTGCTCGACACCGCGTGGGTCCAGCGCCTGCGCAGGATCAGCCAGCTCCAGAGCGCGCGCTGGGTGTTCCCCACCGCCGAGCACTCTCGGTTCACGCACGGCCTCGGTGTGATGCACGAGGCCGGCCTGTGGGCTCGATCGCTGTATCCCTCCCTGCGGGCGGCGCTTCCCGGGCTGGCACCCGCCGAGCCGGTGCCGTCCGAGGGGCTGGTGGTGGAGACGCTGCGGATCGCGGGCCTGCTCCACGACGTGGGGCACGGTCCGTTCGCCCACTTCTTCGACGAGCAGTTCCTCGCGGACTTCCCGGCCCCCGCCGACCCGCGGCGACCCGGCGCCAAGACCCTGAGCCACGAGGACCTCTCCCAGCTCATCATCGAGCACGAGCTGGCCCCGCTCATCGGGGGGCTGCGGCGCGCGCCGGGCGCCGTGCCGGAACGTGACCGGCTGGCCGACGGCGAGGCGATCGATCCGCGCTGGGTCTCGTTCCTGATCTCGAAGCCGCACCTCGTGGACGCCTCGATGCCGGCCTGGGTGCGCCTCCTGCAGCCGCTGCTGTCGGGCGTGTTCACGGTGGACAACCTGGACTACGTGCGCCGCGATGCCTACCTGACCGGCGTGTCCATCGGGCCGGTCGATGCCGAGCGGCTGCGCCGCTACTCGTTCATCTCGGAGCACGGGCTCACGCTGTACGAGTCGGGGCTCGGAGCGCTCGAGATGTTCCTGACCGCGCGGCTGTTCATGTACCAGCACGTGTACCTGCACCGCACCGTCCGGGCGATCGACCTGGACCTCCGGGAGGTGTTCGCGCCCTCGATCCGTGCGGTGTTCGGCGATGGGTCGCCGGCGGACAGGCTGGGCGCCTTCGCAAACCTCGACGAGTACGCGCTGCTCCACCAGGCGGCCCTGTGGTCGCGGGGCGAGCGGCTGTCGACGGCACCGCGGCCCGGGGACGGCACGGTGACCGCGGCAGTTGCCGACGGGTGGCGCG
The DNA here is from genome assembly GCA_963849495.1 of uncultured Chloroflexia bacterium. GTDB lineage: Bacteria > Chloroflexota > Limnocylindria > Limnocylindrales > CSP1-4 > CAIXZV01. Next base: position 480,531 of record CAWKHN010000011.1, read on the forward strand.
CGATCCTGCTGCGTCGGCCACGGTGGAGGTCCGACCGCGAGGTCCGCGCCGAGTCGGAGACCGGCGAGTGGCCGCCTGCCCTGCTGGACCGCCTGGGCGTGGCCGAGCCGGACAGGGTGGTGGTCGACCTGACGGGGATCGACGCGCGGCCCGGCGCAGGCAAACCGCCGGCGCTGGCCATCGAGCAGCGGGACGGTGAGCCGGGCCCTGCGCTCGGGGAGGCGCTGGCGCGGGTGCCGGCCTGGTTCCTCATCGGCCGGCGCTACCGGCGGATCAGCTGACGCGTCGGCCCGCGCGAGGGGACGTCACGGTGCGGGTGGCGGCGTCGCGAGGGGCATCGGCGAGGGAGTCGCCGGGGCATTGATGCCGGGCTTGGGTGGAAGCACCAGCAGGGGGTCGACGCGGGCGATCTCCAGGGCCGGCAGCTTCATCCGCTTCGCCACGTCCGGCGGCAATGCGAAGGCGGCATCGTCGAACGGCGAGAACAGGCCGTAATGCAGGTGACAGCCAGTTGCCCGGCCCGTCATCCCCTCGTAGCCCAGCAGCTGCCCGGCGCGCACGACCTCGCCGGCCTTGACGACGATCCGGCTGAAATGGGCGTAGATGCTGCGGTACCCGTTGCCGTCATCGATGACGACGATGATCGGCAGGGTCGTCCACAGCTGCTTGGCGTCGAGCCGCTGCACATACGGCCCAAGGTCCCCAAGCCAGCCCATGAACTCGTCGTAGTGGCGTCCGGCCGCGAGGACGGTGCCTGCGTGCGCGGCATCGATCCGGTCGCCGCAGAACGTCGCCAGGTCGATGCCATCGTGGAACAGCTGCCCGTCCACGATCCAGCTGCCGAACCCGGTGGGACCGAACGGAAGGGTGAGGCGCGGATGGGCGATGGGCCACACGTAGCCGTCCAGGGATGCGATCGGCGGGGCGATCGGACCGGACCGATCTGCCCGCATGGGATCGGGTCGCTGGAGGGGACTGACGGGCCCGAGGTTGGCGGCGGAGGATGACGCCCCGGCAGGCGCGGGCGAACCGGCGCCGCCGGCGGGCGCCTGCCCGGCGCCCGGGCCGCTCGCACCGGAGTTGCTCACCACGTCGAGCACGCTCCCACGGGGACCCGTGCCCGGGGCAGCGAACAGCAGCGCCCCGGCGACCACGACCGCAAGGAACCCGAGGCGGGCATGGCGGGGCAGCGTCGACCGACGACGCGCGGACCGGGGTGGGGTCAGCCGCTGGAGCGGATCACGTGCCACGAGCCGAGTGTGCACCGGCGGATGCAGGACGGGCGCGGCGATTCTGCACGCCACGCCGGTGGGTCGGTATCATCGGTGCCCGCGCGCCCGTAGCTCAGTGGATCAGAGCATCTGACTTCGGATCAGAGGGTCGGGGGTTCGAATCCCTCCGGGCGCGCCATTGTCATGAGTCGCGACATAGGCGACACATGAGTCGCGACATCTGCGACACATGGAGTCAGCCGGTCGCCTGAGACCCCGGCCATCGGCCGGGGTCTCTCCGTGTGTTGCGCCAGTACCCCTTGTCGGGCTCGATGCGGTGGGCCGAGAGGATCTCGCCCGTGTCGAGCGCGACGACCGTCACCACCTGCTCGTCCACGATCGCGAGCACCCGCGTGCGGGCGTGCGCAGCGCCGACCTTGAGGTGGTGCAGGCGCCCCGCGCGCCGGAGGGTCATGGCGCCCTTGCTGTCGGTCGTGTCGTAGCGCAGGCGGAAGTGGCCGCGGCCGCCGGGCCCCGAGGGCCGCTCCTTGGGGATCGCCCGGTACGCCTCGCCCGGCGTCCGCCGCCCGATCGCCCGGTGCGGCCGCTGCTCGTTGTAGACCTCGCGGAAGGCGTCGAGCTGGGCCTGGAGCTCGGTCAGGCCGTGCGCCCCCGGCTGCCGTCCCAGCCAGCGCTTGAGGGTCTGGTGGAAGCGCTCGATCTTGCCCTGGGTCTGGGGGTGGCCGGGATTGCCGTTCTTCTGGCGGATGCCGAGGTACGCGAGCAGGTGCTCGAGGCCGTTGCGGCCGCCGACGAGACGCGCCGTGTACACGGTCCCGTTGTCGGTGAGCGTGGCGGCGGGCCAGCCGTGCTCACCCCCGGCGGCGGTGAAGGTCGCGACCACGTCGTCACCGCTGACGCGGCGGAACACCGTGCACCCGAGCAGGAAGCGCGAGTGGTCGTCGAGCCAGTTCGCGATCTCGACCGCGCTGCCGTCGGCCAGGCGCCAGTGGGTGAAGTCCGCCTGCCAGACCTCGTTGGGTGCCGCCGCCTCGAAGCGGTGCCAGGCGCTGCGCGGCCGCTTGTGCGGCTCGGGCTCGACGAGGCCCGCGGCGTGGAGGATCCGGCGGATGGTCGAGGTCGACGGCACCCGCCGGCCCTCGCGGCCCAGGTGCCAGGCGATCGTGGCGGGACCGGCATCGAGGCCCCTGGCGACGAGCCCTGTGCGAAGGGTGACGATCCGCTCCCGCAGCTCGTCCGGGACGGCGTGGGGGCTGGTGCGCGGGCGCCGGGACCGGGGCTCCAGGCCGTCGACCCCCTCCTCGCGGTACCGGGCAAGGAGCCGCTGGAGGTGGCCCCGCGAGAGGTGGCACTCCGCTGCGGCGGCGGTGACGGACAGCTGCCCTGAGACGACCTTGAGGACGGCCACGCGGTGCTTCGACATGGCCGGGACTGTCACGCATGTCCCGACTCATGTGTGCCCTATCAGGTGTCACCTATGTCGTGAACTCAGACACCTCCGGGCGCGCCACCTACCGGCGCGCCAGGCTATTGGTCGGTCCCGCCGACAGCCCACCATCACGCCACGAGTGGGTCGGCTGTGACGGCGCGGACGCCCGGAACTGTCGGTTCGGGTCGCGACCGAAGCGCAGTTGGCGTTGACGGTGTCCCCAGCAACCCTGCGTCCTAGCGGCATTGCGGCCACGGGAACGAAGAGGTGCAGATGATCTGACGAGGCAGTCTCGGAGGTGACCGCGCAGCCGGGCAGAGGCATACTGCTCCGACGAGTCTCCGGTGCGGCCACCTGAAACCGAGGCGCCCCATGCCTGTTCGTCCACTCCGGCTTCACGGCGTCGTCCTGCCCATGGGGGAGCGACGTGACCTGTTCGTCGATGGCGGAAGGCTCTCCTTCACGCCGATCGACGGCGCGGAAACGATCGTCGAGGACGGCTGGCTGCTTCCCGGGCTGGTCGATGCCCACGCCCACCTCGCGCTGGCGAGCCCGGCCCCGGAAGGCTCGCCGGTCGCGGTGGCCGTCCGGGCCAGCGCGAAGGCCCAGCTCGACAGCGGCGTGCTCGCGATCCGCGAGCCTGGCGGCCCGACCCGCCACTCCTCGGAGATCGGACCGGACGATGGCCTTCCGCGCGTCTTCAGCGGCGGACGCTTTCTGGCCGCGCCGGGTGGCTACTTCCCGGGCCTGGCGCGCGAGGTCGAGCCTGGCGGCCTGGCAGCCGCGGCCGTCGAGGAGTCCCAGGCCTCCGGTCATTGGGCCAAGGTCGTGGGCGACTTCATCGACGGGCGCGGTGTGTTCGCGCCGACCCTGGAGCCGGGAGCGCTCCGGGCGGCCGTCGAAGCCGTTCATGCCGTCGGCGGCCAGCTTGCCATCCACGCGATGACGGCAGGGGCCATCGAGATGGCGATCGAAGCCGGGGTGGACTCGATCGAGCATGCGACCGAGCTGGCCCCGGAGCACCTGCCCGCCATCGCTCGCAAGGGGATCGCACTGGTGCCGACGATGCTGATCCGCGAGCCGATCCTTGACACAGCCCGGGGCATGGGCCTGCCGGACGGCGAGCAGCGGCGATGGGAGGAGGCACTCGACCGGCAGCCGGAGATGGTGCGACGCGCCTCGGCGGCGGGCGTGCTCATCCTGGCCGGGACCGACGCAGGCATGGTTGCCCATGGGCTCATCCTCGACGAGGTGGCCCGACTGATGGAGGCGGGTCTGGCCGGCGAAATCGCGCTCGGTGGGGCGTCGTGGACGGCGCGTCGCTTCCTCGGATTGCCTGGCATCGAGGAAGGAGCGCCCGCGGACCTCGTCGTTTTCGGCGGCGACCCGAGGCTGCCCGGGCGGGCGGGCCCGCCGCTTGTCCGGATCCTCGACGGGTACGTCGTCGGCTGATTCCTGCGCCATCACCGGCTGAGAGGACAAGCCCACGTCGCCGGAGCGGTGACGCTCCTGGCTCGAGTCGTTGTTGTTCCTGCGCGTCCAATGCCCTCCGGGCGCGCCACCTCCGGGCGCGCCACCTCCGGGCGCGCCAATTGTCAGACACTGTCGGGCGCACCACCTCCGGGCGGGCCCGGACCACCTGAGGCAGCGCCAGCGCGAGCCCGCTCGCGCGGACCGCCGGGTCAACCGCGCCGACACGATCGCTGCCCCTGCCGCTTCGATCCGATCGTGGGTCGCGTGGAGGAGGTCGGCCCTCGCCCTCAGCCCTCCGCACTGGCCCAGGTGCGGCCGAGGACGCGGAGCCACTCGACCGCTGCGGTGGCGGCGGGGCGGTGGCGGCGGGATTGAACGGAACGACGACGCAGGGCGTCAGGTACGCGATGAGATTCGCCGCCTTCGTCCTCGCTGCTTCGTTCGTGGTCGTCGCTTGCATCAGCCAGATCCACGGGCAGGCCGCTGCGACCGCCACCGCGTCTGCCTCCGCGCCCGCGACCCCGGCTCCGACCCCGACGGTGCCGACCCCGACGGTGGCCTCGCCGGTGCCGACGCCGGCTCCGACGCCGGCTCCGACGCCTGTGGTGCCGGCCTCCCCGCTCGTGACGATCCAGCCGACTGGCACACCGGTGCCTGGCAGGCCCGGTCCCTCCCTTGGGCAGCTGATCGGCCAGAAGCTCGTCGTGAGCATGGTGGGCACGACACCCTCCGCGGACCTGCTGGGACGGATCCGTCGCGGAGAAGTGGGCGGGGTCATCCTCTTCGCCTCCAACATCACGACGCCGGCGGCCCTGACCGCGCTCACCCGCAGCCTCCGCGGAGCGGCGGCGGTGGGCGGCCAGCCACCGCTCCTGATTGCGACGGACCAGGAGGGAGGATCAGTCAAGCGGGTTCCCTGGGCGCCGCCGACACTGGCGCCGCCCCGGATGGGCGCCTTGGGGGCGGCATCGGTTGCCCGATCGCAGGGCGTCAGCACCGGGCTGGCCCTGCGCGACCTGGGCATCAACGTCGACCTTGCACCCGTTGCCGACGTCCCGGCATCGGACGACTCATTCATGTACCTCGAGGACCGGACCTGGTCGTTTGACGCCGGCGCGACCACGACCCTGGCGAACGCGTTCGCTTCTGGGCTGGAGTCCGAGGGCGTGCTGCCGGTGATGAAGCACTTCCCGGGGCTCGGGTTCGCGGCGCTGAACACAGACGCCCATGTCGTGACGCTGACGCAATCGGTCGCGGCGCTCGCCCCGGGCCTGCGTCCCTATCGAACGGCGATCGCGGATCGAATGCCGATGATCATGCTGTCCAATGCCACGTACACCGCCTACGACCCGCTCCACGCGGCCGGCTGGTCCCCTGCCATCGCGACCACGCTGCTCCGGCGGGACCTGGGATTCACCGGCGTGACCATCACGGACTCCCTGACCGGCGCCGCCACCGCCCGCGGGGTGTCGGCCGCCCAACTCGCGGTCGACGCGGCCGATGCGGGGACGGACATGATCCTCGTGACCGGCTCCGAGGCGTCGACGCGAGCGGTCTATGCGGCGCTGATGGCCACGGCTGACGCCGGCACGATCCCGGCGGCCACCCTGAGAGCCTCCTACGCCCGGATCATTGCTCTCAAACGGCGGTTGTGAGCGCCGCGGGGACGAGATGGCGTCAGTGCGGCCAATCGTGTCAGGTGCTGGGGCCCCGGTCGCAGGTCAGCAGGCGTCGGCCGGGAAATCCGAGCTCAGGGAGGCGCCCGCTCGCGGGTATGCCCACACCTCGGTCCCGCCGCCTCGCGCAAAGCGCGACAGACTCGCTGTCCAGTCAGGCGGCGCCGATCGTCCAGGACTTGGCGAGCGACCCACGTTGACGTGCGGGGGGCTCGGGCGGACTGTGCGAGCGACGTGACCCGGGTCAGCTGTGCGCAGTCGCCGGCGAGGTAGACGTCCGGACCGTCCCTCGATACCACAGCCCGAACGCCGCTGCGCTGATCGTCGCGACCATCAGGAACACGGGCGTGATCGCGGTTGATGCGACCGGCGAGGCGGGATCGGCGGCGGATCCGAACCACTGGTCGACGGCGATCGCGATGGACTCCAGGGTGAGCATCAGCAGTAGCGCGCCTCCTGTGATCAGCCCCCACGGCGTCCGTCGCCAAAGGGCAGCCGCGACAACAATCGTGAACGGGAGGAACAGCGCCATGTCGAGCACGTAGTTCGTCGCAGTGACCATGCCGGTCCCGGCAAGGAACGCCGGGGCCTCGCTGTCGAACGAGGCGGGCACGACGTTCTTGAGCCACAGCGCGTAGAACGCCACGCAGGAGACGATCATCCAGCCGCAGAGCAGCCGTGACGGCAGCGCCGCGGTGAACGATGTCGCGTACTCGGCGAAGGGCACACGGGTGAGCAGGGCGACCAGACCCCAGAAGCCGAACGCGAAGCCGGCGACATAGACCAGGAACAGGCCGTTGAACGGGACCGCGAACAGGAACATCCAGCCCTGATAGGTGATGAAGGCGATCGACCCGATCCAGGCCACGACACCCAGCAGGCTCCCGCCGTGGGCAGCCACCATGGCCAGGACGAGGATCGGCATCGCGAGCACGAGCACGACGAGGGCGGTGCCGCGCATCGAACCAACCATCACCGCCGGCCCGTGGACGAGCTCGGGCGTCGCGAGGGCGGTGATCGTCGCGACACCGGTGGCGACCAGCAGGAGTGCGGACAGGACCCCGGGCGCCCGTCCATAGATGCTGCTGTCGATGGCCGTTCCCTGGTTCATCCCGACGTGCCTCCCTGGCTCGATTGGCGTCGTGCTCAGCGGGATGAGTGCGTTCCCGCGAGCCCGGCCGGCGAGCGACAGCTGGATTCTCGTCTTGGCCCGCAGATCGGCTCGCGGGCCGACGGATCGATTGTTGGACACCATTGGTCACTTGCGAGCCCAACCCACACGAAGAACCTGGCGACGGGCGACCTTCGGCACGCTGCTTCCCTGCCTCCGGTGACGAGTACCGCCAACCGACGGCCGCCACGCGGCATCTCCCACTCGACAGCATCCGCTGCCCGATCCGATCCGCTCCACGAGGTGGGTGATGGTCCCCGATCAATCCTGGCCTTTCTGGCCGTGACCCTGCTGGCCGGTTGCGGCGCGACGCCGCGACCGGGGCGCAGCTCTGGACGGCCCCGATCCAGGCGACGCTGTCGCCGAGTGGCGGCGTCGTCGGCGGGGTGTTCTACGCCACGAGCGACGACCGCAAGATCCACGCCTTCGACATTGCCAGCCACACCGAGACGTGGGCGATCGCGGTCAAGGGCACCCGAGCGCGCCGGCCATCGTCGACAGCCGCTCCAGAGGTACCGGGTCCGAGATCCCGGTCCCCCGCTTGTCGAAGACGATGACCCGGGCGAACGAGGCCAGCCGCTCGAAGAAGCGGGCGAGCAACGGCTGCTCCCACATGACCTCGATGTTGTTGCCCCAGTTCTGAATGAACAGGAGGTCCCGCGGGCCATCGCCGAGCACCTGATAGGCGACCGCCCCCTCCGGCGTCCGCGCGTACCTGGTCTCGGGCTGCCGATCCATGAGCAGAAAGACAACCGGTGCGTGCCACGCCTCCGGGCCGGCCGGTAGGACTCTCGGTCCGCTGGGCTGACCCCGGCTTCAGTCCGTCAGCGCAATCTCGTCGACCCATGTCTCGATGGCTCGCCGGAGGGATCCGAGCGGGATGGAGCCGGTGGCCAGGACATGGTCGTGGAAGGCCCGGATGTCGAAGCGCTCCCCCAGACGCGCCTCCGCGCGCGACCTGATGTCCTCGATCGTGAGGCGGCCGAGCATGTAGGCGCATGCCTGGCCGGGATTGCCGATGTAGCGATCGACCTCGCCGACCACCTGACCGCGAGTCATCGGAGAGTGGTCGAGGAAGTACGTGATGGCCTGGTCGCGCGTCCAGCCGAGCGCATGCATCCCGGTATCGACCACGAGGCGACAGGCGCGCATCGAATCGGCCGAGAGCATGCCGATCCGGTCGAGCTCAGAGCTGTACAGGCCCATCTCGTCGGCCAGGCGCTCGGTGTACAGGCCCCACCCCTCGCTGTATGCGGCGACGAGGTACTCCGCAAGGATCGGGTGCAGGTCGGGCAGCTCCTGCGCAAGGGCGCCCTGGAAGTGGTGGCCGGGAACGCCTTCGTGGAACGTCACCGCCTCGAGCTGGTAGGTGCCCCACACGGTTGGATCGGCGACGTTGAAGAAGAATGCACCGCCCTTGGTGCCTTCCCTGGAGGGGGGCGAGTAGAACGCGAGCGCGCCGTGCGTGGTCGGGTTCGCGGTGCACGACGCGACCGGCGCAGTCCCGAACCACGCCCCCGTGGCTGCGGTCGCCCGGTCGAGGGCATGAGACGCGTCCGCCACGAGCGTGGCGGCGTCACGGTAGTGCAGCGCGGGATCGTCGCGAAGCCGGCCGTAGATCTCCGCCAGGCTCGTCGTCCCGAGCACGGGTCCGGCGATCTGCCGGTATTCCGCCTCGAGCCGTGCGACCTGGTCGAGCCCGATCCGGTGCACCTGCTCGGCCGTCAGATCGAGGCTGGTGAACGCCCACAGTCGGTTGCCGTACTCCTCCGCACCGGCGTCGAGGTGCACGAGCCCGGGCCGGTCGTCCGGCAGGGCTGCCGGCAACGTGTGATCGGCGATGGTGGCGCGCAGGGTCGCGAGCCCGTGCGCGACGTCGGTGTCGAGGAGCCCCCTGAGGGTCTCGGACCACGCCTCGGCATCGGACCCGTCCAGCTCGGTGGGTGGGCGCTGCGCGGCCAGCGGGCCGACCGAGAGCGGGGCGGCGAGAAGGTCGTCGAGCAGCCGGAGCTGGAGCTCGACGAGGTGCCGGATCGGGACAACGCCGGCCGCGGCGGCCGCGCGGAGCCGCTCGCACCAGTCGGCGACGAAATCCGGGAACGCGCGCAGCTTGGCGTGGTAGCGGGCCCCGTGGTCGGCGGTCACGAGGGGATAGCGCGGGAGGAACACGAGCATCGTGGCAACCAGCCCCTCGGAGGGATTGATCGCGGTGAGCGTCGCGTGGGTCCCCAGCAGGGTCGCATCGCTGCGAGCGCTGAAGGCGACGGCCTCCACCAGGTTACGGTCGGCGGTCGCGGTGGCCGGGGTCGCGTCGGCCCGGTCTGCGATGTCGCGCAGGACCGCGGCAAGCTCGGCGGTGCCGGCGGCGCTGTAGTCGGGCCAGCGCTCCAGGAAGGTCACGTCTCCGCGCCAGAGCGCCACTTCGTGATGGTGCTCCAGCTGGATCTGTCGCAGCTCGTCGGCGATGGCGTACGCGGGGGAGGTCGGGGCGGTCATGCGCGAAGGTTACCAAGGCTGCCTGGCTGCCCAAGGCCATCAGCGTCGTGGAGGCGAAGCCAACCGACTGCGGTCGTCGGGTCGTCCGAGGGACCGTTGTCCCCCGTGCGATAGTGAGGCATGCCCATCCGTACCGTCATCGAGCGCGGGCCCAAGGGGAAGCGGTCGGTGGCCTTCAGCATCGACTGGCCGGGGTGGAGCCGGGGCGCGAAGACCGCCGAGCTTGCCCTCGAGACGCTCGAGTCCTATCGGGGCCGCTACCGGCCGATCGCCGACCTCGCCGGGATGGCGGGTGAGTTCGATGCTGCCGGGCCCCTCGAGATCGTGGAGGACAAGGTGGGGCCGGGTTCGACCGACTTCTGGGGCATCTCATTCGCGCCCTCCGCGACCGAGCAGGGACCGCTGGGCGAGGCGGAGCTCGAGCGCGGGATCACCCTCCTGCGGGCGTGCTGGACGTTCTTCGACGATGTCGCGGCACGGGTCTCGCCCGAGATGCGCAAGGGCCCGCGCGGGGGAGGGCGCGACCGCGACCGGATCATCCGCCACACGATCCGCACCGAGAGCGAGGACTTCGCGAAACAGGTCGGGCTGCGGATACCGGAGGGCGCGGCGCTCACCCCGGACGGGCTGCGCCAGCATCGCGAGACCTACGTTGCGGCGATGCGCGCATACAACGCCGGGGAGGTCACCCGGCGCATGCGATCGTGGACACTGCCGTTTCTCATCCGACACTCGGCCTTCCACACGCTCGACCATGCGTGGGAGATGGAGGACAAGGACCTCTCAACCGAGGACGGGGCCTGACCCAGCGCCTGCGGCGCGGGCTCCTTCGATGCACCGCTGCTCGGCGCGCAACAGAGCAGCGCAGCCGTGCCTATGGCCCTGCCGTGTACGGCGCCAGGGCTGTCATGATGGCGGCGCTCACCACCCCCGTTGAGCCGAGCACGATGATCCTGGCGGGCTTGAGCCGCGTGAGCTCGGCAATCGTGGCGGCGTTGATCGCCCCGGTGGGGGCGACCAGGAGCATGGGGCCCGGGACGGTGCCCGCGGCGGCGGCTCCCGCGAGGGCGTCGGGGAAGTTGAACGCGGTCGCGATGTAGGCGACCGGGACATTCGGGCTGAAGGTCTGGGCGCTGATGGCGGCCGCGGTGGCGAACCGGTCCGCCCCCGCGTAGCGGACGACGCTGCCCGAGGTGGCGAACGGGACGAGCGCCGAGGCCACGGCGTCGGACACCACACTGGTGCCGCCCAGCACGATGATCTTGGCGGGCTTGAGCCGGGTGAGCTCGGTGGCGGTGGCGGTGTTGATGGCTCCGGTGGGAGCAACCAGGAGGACCGGACCCTTGACGGTGCCCGCCGCGGCGGCACCCGCGACGGCGTCGGGGAAGTTGAACGCGGTCGCGATGTAGGCGACCGGGACACCCGGGGCGAAGGTCGCGGCGCTGATCGCGGCCGCGGTGGCGAACCGGTCGGCCCCCGCGTAGCGGACGACGGTGTGGGTGGTGGCATAGGGGACGAGCGCCGAGGCCACCGCAGCGCTCACCACGCCCGTTGAGCCCAACACGATGATCCTGGCGGGCTTGAGCCGGGTGAGCTCGGTGGCGGTGGCGGCGTTGATGGCCCCGGTGGGAGCGACCAGGAGCACCGGACCCTTGACGTGCCTGCGGCGGCGGCACCGGCGAGGGCATCGGGGAAGTTGTAGGCGGTCGCGATGTAGGCGACCGGGACATTCGGGTTGAAAGTCGCGGCGCTGATGGCGGCCGCGGTGTCGAAGCGCGATGTGCCGGCATAGCGCACGACGAGCGGCACGGGGGTGACCGCAGCCGAGGCTGCCGAGGCAGGGCCGGTACCCGCCGCGCTGATGGCGGTGACCGTGAACCTGTAGCTGGTGCCGTTGGTGAGACCGGTCACGGTGCAGGCGGTGGTGGCGGTGGTGGCGGTCGTGCAGGTCTTCGCGCCGGGGCTGCTGGTCACTCTGTATCCGGTGATCGCCGACCCGCCGCTGAAGGCAGCGGCGGTCCAGGTCACGGTGGCCCGGCTGTCGCCGGCCGTGGCCATCGGTGACGGGATCTGGACGCTCGTCAGTTGCGTGCCCACGAACCGATCGAGGTCGACCCGGCCGGTGATACCGGGCACCGTTCCGCTCGAGGTGTATTGCCAGAACGTCCAGCCGTAGCCGCCCCAGCCTGCGGCCGGCACGGTCGGTGCGGCGGCGGTGGTCCAGTGGGCGATCCACAGCACGGTGTAGCCGTTCGCCGCGAACCACGCCGTGTTGCCCATGTACTTGCTCCAGAAGTTGGGGGACGTGTAGATCACGGCTCGAACGCCGGTCCTCTGGTAGATGCGGCCGACGTACGCCTTGACCCAGGCCTGGAGCTGCGCGACCGACAGCCCATTGGTGACCTCGAGATCGAGCACCGGTGGCATGTCACCGGACGCGACGACGGCATGGGCGAGGAACCAGTCGGCCTCGTCGGATCCGTCCCCCGCGCCAGGCCCGGGCCACGCGAAGTCGTACGCCCCGACAACAAGCCCGGCGGCCTTCGCGTTCGCATAGTTGGTCGCGAAGTACGGGTCGATGTAGTCGATCCCCTCGGTCGCCTTGATGAAGGCGAACCGCCTGCCGGCCGCAGCGACCGCGGACCAGTTGATCGCCGACTGCCATTTGCTGACGTCGATGCCCTCGATGTAGGTCGGGGCCGGCGTTGGCGTGGGTGACGGCGAAGGCGATGGTGACGGCGTCGCGGTGGGCGAGGCCGAAGGCGTCGGCGATGGCGACGGTGACGGAGACGGGGAGAGCGAGGGCGAGCCGGATGCGCTCGGCGACGGCGAGTCGGAGGCACTCACGGCCGGAGCGACCGATGCGACGACCGAGGCCCCCGGGCCGTCCACGGCCAGGGCCGAGCCTCCGGCGGACACCACGGCCAGGGACGCCGCCACGGTCAGGACCAGGAGGCGTCGGAACGGGAGTCGGTGAAGCACACGGCCGCGGGCGCCTGTGCCTGTCGCTGCCTGCGGCGTCTGGGTCACGGCTCTTGCACCTTATCATCCGAGGCAGCAGAGAACGACTTGGCCCATGCCGCTGCGAAGGACCAGCGTCGGCAGATGACGGGTCGATTGCTTGTGACGTAGGTCATTCGACCGATGCGGGCCTCGACAGGGACTGTAGATTCGGGGACGTGACACGACTCGGCCCCCTCCTGTCGCCGATCCTGGTCGGTCGGGATGACATCCTCGACCAGGCGGATCGGCGCGTCACGGCGGCGGCCGGGGGACGCGGACAGTTCCTGCTGCTGGCGGGCGAGGCGGGCATCGGCAAGTCCCGCCTCATCGCGTCGATCGAGCGCAAGGCCCGTGCGGCGGGGTTCGAGGCCGCGGGCGGACTCGTCGCTCCGCAGGACATCGACGTCCCCGCGGCGTCCCTCCTCGACCTTGCCCGCACCATGACCCGGATGCCGCGGTTCGCGGAGCTCGGCACGGCGCTCCTGGCGATCGTCGAGGAAGCGGCGACGGCGGCTCACCAGCGGCGGCGGCTCCTCGTCCTTCGGTCGGTCGACCTGATCGCCGGATCCTTCACCGGCCCGCTGATGCTGTGGTTCGATGACCTGCAATGGGCCGATGACATCAGCCTCGAGATCCTCACCGAGCTCGCGAGAGCCACCCGGGAGCGCCCCGTGATGCTCATCGGCGCGTACCGGCCCGATGAGGTGGCACCCGGCTCGATGCTCCGGCAGTGGCGATCGCGGCTGCTCTCACAACGGTTGGCCGAGGAGGCGCGCCTCGCCCCGCTCACGCTCGAGCAGACCGCGCAGATGACATCGGTCATCCTCGCGACGGGGCTGCCGGCGCCGGGCGACATCGTCGACGCCGTGTACGAGCGGACCGACGGGATCCCGCTCCACATCGAGGAGCTGCTGGGGGCGCTGGAGGACGACGAGCGCACCGACAGCCGGGCGATCCGGGAGGCGGCCGTGCCCGAGACGCTCGAGGACGCCATTCTCCAGCGTGTCGGACGCCTCTCACCGGCCGCTCGGGAGGTTGCCCGCTCGGGCGCCGTCATCGGACGCTGCTTCGTGCCCGACGTCCTTGCCGGGATCATGAACGTGCCGGTCGATGCCCTCAGCGACCCGCTCCGCGAGCTCGTCGACAATGACGTCATCCTGCCCCCGGGTCCGCGTGGCCTGTACGACTTCCGCCACCAGCTGCTCCGCGACGCGCTCTACCGGACCAATCCCGCCGCCGATCTCCGGCGCTTCCACGCCCGGGCTGCCGAGTTCGGCCAGGAGCTGGAAGGTGCGTCCGAGGTCCACGCGTCGCTCCACTACGAGCGCGCGGGCATGCGGACGGAGGCATTCCGCTCGGCGCTGAAGGGCGCACGCGCCGCAGCCAGGCTGGCGGCCCATCGCGAGGCGTTCGAGCTGTACCGGCGCGCCATCGACAACATGCCGGCGGAGGTGCCGGCCGCGGATCGCGCCGGGCTCCTCACGGAGGCCGTGACCGAGGCCAACTCGGTCGATGACCTCGACGCCTGGCGGGCGTGGGGGACGGAGGCACGGGAGCGGTACCTGGAGGCCGGCGATCCGGTGGGTGCCCTCTCGATGCAGTCGAACCTCCTCGGGATCCTCCGCCGGGATGCGGCACCGCTCGAGACACGGTTCGCCCAGATCGCCGACGGCTTCTCCGAGCTCGACGGCTTCCCCGCAGCGCCGGCTGTCAGCGAGTTGCGGGCGGAGCTGTGGTTTCACGAAGCCGTGGCGGCAACCGAGGCCGGCCAGTTCGACCGTGCCGCGGAGGCGGTCCGCGCCTGCCGCAGGGAGGAAGTCCTGGACTGGGATCCCGAGTACCTCTCGGGGCTGGAGACCCTCGAAGGGATGATCGATGCTGCGTCGGGCAGGGTCCGGGAGGGGCTCGACCGCATGGAGGCCGCGGCTCACGACGCACGCGCCCGGCGGCAGGACGACGCGGGCGTAACCGCCTTCCGCATGGCCGCGACAAGCGCCGTCCAGGTGCTCGACTACCGGCGAGCCGCAGCCTGCATCGACGAGGGGCTCCCGTACGCGGACGCGATCGAGCAGTCCTATTGCGCCCACGTCATGGCCGGTCTCACCGGGGTCATCGCCTGGGCCGGTGGACGCTGGGATGACGCCGTGGCGCTCGGCGAGCGCGCGCTGACGCAGCGTGGCAGCAGGCGTGGCCGGGGAATGGCGCGCTGGGCCGTCGCGTATGTCGCCCTCGGCCGCGGTGACGTGTCCGAGGCCCGCCGGCACCTCGTGGCTGCAACGTCTTTCGGGGACGAGAACGGGGCGCCTGACCTGATCCTCGCGGCGCTCTGGGGATCCGCCGAGGCCTCACTCGTCAACGGCGAGTACCAGTCCGCCATCGATGCCTCGGAGCAGGCCCTGGCGCTTGCGGCACGGACCGGGGAAGCCGGGCAGTTCGCGCCGTTCGCGGTGACGGGGACGCGGGCGCTGCTGGCGGCGGGCCGCCCAGCCGATGCCGTGCGCTGGGTCGACCGGGTGGGCGGCGTCCTGGGGGGAATCGGCTGGTACGCGACGCCGGCCCTGGATCACGCCCGCGGGCTCGTCGCGCTCGCGGACGGCTCCACCGGTCTTGCCCGGTCTCTGCTGGAGCGCGCGATCGAGGGTTGGGAGACGAAGGGGCGGATCTGGGAGCGGCTGTGGGCCCAGCTCGATCTCGCGGCGTGCCTCATCCGCTCGTCCCGGTTCATGGACGCGACCTCGTTGATCGAGGACGTGCGCGACACCGCGCGCCGCCTCGGCAGCCGGCCGCTCGTGGAGCGCGCGGACGAGCTGACCCGGCTGGCCCGCGGCCACTCGGCGCCCGAGGTGCCCTGGCATCCGCTCACGGCTCGCGAGCTTGAGGTCGCACGGCTGATCGCGGCCGGCAGGACCAACGGCGAGATCGCGGCCGAGCTCGGCATCGCGCCCAAGACGGCGAGTGCTCACGTGGAGCACATCCTCGCCAAGCTCGGGGTCGGGCGGCGTGCGGAGGTCGCGACGTGGGTGGCCACGATCCGCGGCGGCACGGACGAGCGTCGGACCACGCCTCCTCGTGCCGCGGTTGCCGCCCTGCACTCCTGACAGGCGAGTCGGCCCTGTGCCGGCGGCCGCCCGCCCGCCGGCGTGCAGGATTCCGCGATCGCTGTAGCATTCTCGCCCATCGAACCCGTGGCCTGGCGCCGTGGGGCGTCCCGACCGGGCTCGCGTGCAGGCTGCGGGCCGTCCCGCCCGGCGTCAGCTTGCCCCTGGTCGGAGGCGGGGGAGGGTGACGGAATGGGTCCCAGAGGCGTCATCGCCGCGGTGGGCGGCGCACTCCTGATCGTGGCAGCCTGCAGCGGGTCCGCGAGCCCGAGCACAAGCCCGAGCGCGGCCGCCCCGGCCAGCGTCGCGGCGTCCGCCGCTCCCAGCGCGGCTCCCAGCGTCGCGTCCTCGCCGAGCACCGCTCCCGTGACCAGCAGCGCGCCCAGCGAAGCGGCCCTGTCGATCACCCCGATCGATCCGTGTGCCGTGTTCACGAGCGCCGACGTCAAGACGCTCACAGGTGTGGACTACGGCACCGGCACGGCCAGTGTTCTCGCGTCCGAGCAGGTCTGTGGCTACGCGTCCGGATCCGGAGCAGCAGTGAACGAGGTGCACTTCGCCTTCCTCGATGCCTCCAGCGTCGACGACGCGACGGTCGCCTACCAGGAGGCGTACACGAAAGAGCAGACGGTGCAGAAGGGCATCGTCCTGACCAACCTGTCCGGTATCGGGGACGAGGCGGTCATGCTCAGCCTGACCTCATCGGTCGCGTCGGCCGAGGGGATCTACGTGCGGAGCGGCAAGCGCTTCTTCGACATCACCTTCATCGGGATCGGGCCCGGCACGCCCCCGAGCGCAAGCGCGCTCCAGACGGCCGCCACGACGGCGCTCGGCCGGCTCCCCTGACGCGGCCGGCGGGGGACGGGGCCTGGGATCGGCCCCGCCCCCGTCCCATCTGCGAGGGTCACGAGCGGCGGCTCAGGCCGTCCAGCGGTCAAGCCACTCCAGCACGGTCTCGTGCCACAGCACGGAGTTCGCAGGCTTGAGAACCCAGTGGTTCTCGTCAGGGAAATGGAGCAGCCGCGACGGCACCCCCCGACGCTGGAGCGCGGTGAACACGGCCAGACCTTCGACCTCGCTGACCCGGTAGTCCAGGGCGCCGTGGATCACCAGGGTGGGGACACGCCAGGCGGCGACGTGGTCGGCAGGATTGTGCTTCGCGTAGCCGGCCGGGTTCTCCCATGGTGTCCCGCCGTGCTCCCATTCGGGGAACCAGAGTTCCTCGGTCGCGTAGTAGGCGAACCGCTCGTCCAGGTTGCCGTCGTGGGTGACCAGGCAGCGCCATGGTTCGTTCCAGACCCCGGCGATCAGGTTGACCATGTAGCCGCCATAGCTCGCCCCCAGGGCGCACGCGCGGGTCGGATCGAGGAACGGGTATCGCTCGAGCGCCACGGCGAGCCCCCTCTGCAGGTCCTCGAGCGGCTTGCCACCCCAGTCGCCACGGATCGAATCGGTGAACGCCTGGCCATACCCTGTCGAGCCGTGGAAGTCGATCATCACGACCGCGTACCCGGCACCGGCATACACCTGCGGGTTCCAGCGGTAGTGCCAGTCGTTGCCCGAGCTTCCCTGCGGGCCGCCGTGGATGATGAAGGCGATGGGATAGGTCCGCGCGGGATCGAAATCGGCGGGCTTGAGCACGTAGCCGTACACGGTCTCGCCGTTCCAGCCGGCAAACGCGAACTGCTCTGCCGTGCCGACGGCGAGGCCCCGCATCCGTGCATCGTTGAGGCGAGTTCGCCTCCGGTGCCGGCCCCCCTCGACTGAGTACAGGTCGGTCGGGCCCTCGAGCGAATCGAGGCCGTAGAACACGGCGTCGCCCGCCGCCTTCACGTGCGAGACGGAGCCATTGCTGACAATGGGCGTGACCGCCTCCGTGGCGATGTCGAGCGCGAACAGGCCCCGCTGCCCGGTGTCCTCCGCCACCACGTAGAGCGTGCGCCCGTCTGGTGACCACTCGAGCGCCTCGGCGCTGCGATCCCAGTGATCCGTCAGCCGGCGCGTGGCACCGTCCGGCCAGCTGCGGAGCATGACGGTCAGCTTGTCCGCCTCGTAGCCCGGACGATCCATCGCCAGGTACGCGAGCAGCGTGCCGTCGGGGCTGAACGACGGGTCCGTATCGGCCGCCCGGTTCTCCTGCGTGAGATTGCGAGGCGGCGAGCCCGCATCGATCGGCACCAGGAACAGGTCCAGGTTGGTGCTCCAGGCCTCCTCGCGACCGGCGTCGCGGGCCGTGAATACCAGACCGGCGCCGTCGGGCGTGAACGTGTACTGCTCCCTGCCGCCGAAGGGCCTGCTCGGCGCGTCGGCATCCATGTCCGGCATGACATCGACCGCGGGACGCCCGTCCACTTTCTGCACGAAGAGGTGCCCGCGCCGACCGGTCTCCCAAGTGTCCCAGTGCCGGACGAACAGCCGGTCGTGGACGTGCCCGCTGGCCGGCCGTGCCGCCTCGGCCTTCAACCGGTCGGCGGTGGCGGCGAGCGTGTCGGGGCCGCCCGGGAACACCATGGCCGAGAAGGCCATGTGGCTGCCGTCCCGGGACAGCACGAACGACTCCACGTCGATGGGCGATCGGGTGACCGGCACCGGATCGCCACCGTCGAGGGACAGCCGCACGACCTGGCGCGGGCCGGAGCGAGGACCCGCCAGGAAGAAGAGGCTTCGCCCGTCGGGCGCGAAGGCGGGACTGGAGTTGCGGCCCCCGGATCTGGTCAGCCGGCGCAGGCCCGTACCGTCAGCGTCGCCCATCCAGAGCTGCGAGTCGAGGCGGTTCCTGCGCGGAGCGGCCCTCGCGATCTGCAGGACCACGCGGCTGCCGTCGGGCGAGACGGCGAGCTCCTGGAGGCGTCTCAACGCAACCTGGTCGTGAATCCCGTAGGCCCGACGCGGCCGGCGTGCCGCCGATCGCCCGACCGCCCGTCTCTCGGCCACTCGACTACCCCTTTGTGTCACGAAGCGCGGTGCCGGCGCGGATCGCAATCTTCGCGCCCTTTGTCAATCGATGGCGAGCTGGCGGTCTCCGTGGCCACGAGGCACGGCCCGGTCACACATCTGCCCGATCGGACATTGACCCGCCGCCGGTGCCGCTGAACAATCAGCGCTTCGCACCAACGAGGACTCGCGATGAAGCAATTCGACTCGATTGCCCCGCGCGCGGCCGGGGGTGCTGCGACCCACCAGTCGTCCCACGTGGCGGCGCCATCCACGCTCAAGCGCCAGCTCGACGCGTTCCAGGCGACCGCCGGGAATGCCGCCGTCGCGGCCGCGATCCGTGCGCTCACGGTGCAGCGCCAGGGTGCCGCCGGCGGCAGCGAACCACAGCCGCAGGGGCAGCCGACGGCTCCCAACCCCATGATCGCGGCGCTGTGGAAGGCATCCGTGATGGAGCCTCTTCACACGGCCGCCGACGCGATGAGCGACGAGCAGCCGGAGTATCGGGCTGCCTTCGACGACGCGAGCCGCGCCTCCGGTGCCACCGAGACGGCGCTGGGTGGCCTGCCCGAGGGAGACCCCCGCCGGGCCAAGGCCAACTACCTCATCGACGACATCCGCATGGTCCAGGTCGTGCTCGCCCCTCGTGCGCAGGTGGAGGTCATCCACACGAGCGACGCTGACATCGCCGGCCAGCTCGGCAAGCTGGAGTGGGACGCGGCGGTCGTGGGCGAGTCCCTGGGCGGGGACCCCGCACCGAGGGCCACCGTGGTCCCGGGTCTCGGCGAGCAGGAGGGTTCGGGCGGCGGCTGACGTAGCCGGCAGCCGTCAGGAAGGGGGGCCGGCCTCCAGCCGATGCCGCAGGCTGGCGCGCCAGAGGGCTCGCCCGTGGAACGAGACGTCCGGTGAGATCGCGGGCAGCCCGCCGTACCACAGGAGCGTCTTGAGGAGCGGGGTCACCTGCGAGCCGTAGGCCTCCATGCAGGCTTTCGGCTGCACGCCCGGCCACGAATAGCAGGAGACGACCGTTCGCCGCTCGGCCGTCGGGATCCCCGGGGGCAGGCGATCCCAGGCCGGGTCATCGGGCCCGAACTCCCACTGGTCCAGGTTGCCCTGCGGAATGCCCTCGATCCCGCGGACGACCGGAGGATCGTCATCGAGCAGATACGGATCGACGGCCAGGTCGCAGACGATCGCGTGGGCGGGCAGGAGACCCAGCCAGCGATTGGGGAACAGAGGACGCGACGTATCCCGGCGCGCGGTGGCATCGACCAGGATGTCGGTCAGGGGCAGGCGGTGCCGGAAGTAGGCCTCGTTGCCGGACAGGTTCTGCTCAACGACCACGACCTCGACCCCGGGCAGGCCGTCACCGATGAGCCGCGCGTTGCGGGCCTCGTCGCCGGCCTTGGCGGCCCACTCGATCGCGTGCTTGCCGACCCCGCCGGCGCCCAGGATCGTGACGCTGACCGCCGGACGCGCCGGCGAGAGCAGCGGCGGCCAGCGGCGCTCGAGGGCGTCGAATGCCGCCGCAAGCCCGTTGCGGGCGACATCGCGGAGGTTCTGGACGAGGCGGCGGCCGTCGTCGCCGGTCACCATGTCCAGCGCGATGGCCTCGATGCCCAGACCGCTCAGCATCTCCACCCGTTCCGGTCGCGTCATGAAATGGAGCATCGAGAGCAGGATCGCGCCGGGCCGGATGAGCTCATAGCGTCCTTCCGGGGCCCGGAGCACCACCACGATGTCCTGGCGATACGCCGTTGCCTCGTCGACGATGTGCACCCTCGGCGACTCTGCGAGGTAGGCGTCGTCGGAGTAGCCCATGCCGGCTCCGCTCCCGGTCTCGACGTAGACGTCGACATCCATGCCGCCGAGCATGCCCATGAGCGGTGGCAGGAAGGCCCGCCGCTCGCCGGGCTCGTTGTACATGCGCGGGAAGCCGACGGTGAGCCCGTGATCGTTGGCCATCTCCTGCCCCTGTGATCGGGAGGTCGAGAGCTGCCGCCGGCGCGCCAGGGTGTCTGCGGCGATGGGCTAACAGTCCGTGGAAGCCCCGGCTGCGTCAAGGGACGGACGGCTCGTCGGGAGCGCCGGTGCGGCACGGAGGGCACCCGTGCGCGACGGGAGGCGGGCGCCGGCCCGGGCCGATCCGGACCGGCCGGGTCCAAGGTCCCGGGCGAGTCGGACGGTCCCAACGGGCCGGGCGGCACATCCTTCGGCAACCGTCGCGCCGCACCGTCGGCAGGTGATCACCGACCAGGCGCTCGATCCCCCCGGCCCCGGCTCGCCGACCGGGAGGACCGTCGTCCTCGACGGTTCGTCGCTGACGCTCGAGGACCTCGCCCGGATCGCGCGCGACGGGGCCCCTGTCGAGCTCGCGCCCGAGGCGCTGGAGCGGATCGCCGCCTGTCGCTCGATGCTCGAGGCAAAGATCGCGGCCCACGAGGTCATGTACGGGATCAACACGGGGATCGGCGAGTTCTCGGAGGTCGCGCTCACCGACGCGCAGGTCGAGGAGTTCCAGCGGTTCCTGATCTACAACCATGCCGCCGGGATCGGCGAGCCCGTCCCCATCCCGTCGGTGCGCGCCGCGATCGCGGGCCGCATCAACGTCCACGCGCGTGGCAACTCGGGCTGTCGCCCCGAGATCACCCTGACGCTGGTCGAGCTTCTCAATCGCGGCGTCACGCCGGTCGTGTGCCAGAAGGGATCCGTGGGGGCCAGCGGCGATCTCGCGCCGATGGCCCAGATCGCGCTCCTGCTCATGGGCGAGGGCGAGGCCTGGTACCGGGGCGAGCGACTGCCCGGCGGCGCGGCGATGGAACGAGCGGCCATCCCCGTGCCGGGTCTTCGCGCTCGCGACGGGCTCGCCACGATCAACGGCTCGAATCTCCTGACCGCGATGAGCGCCCTGCAGCTCCACGACATCGATCGCTGGCTCCGCCAGAGCGAGATCGCCTGCGCGATGTCGCTCGAGGCCCTGCTCGCCAACCTCATGCCCTACGACGACCGGCTGCACCGGCTGCGCGGCTTTTCCGGTGCGATCCGGAGCGCCCGTGCGATCCGGCGCTGCATCGAGGGGAGCGACCTGGCCACCGGGCAGATCCACACCAAGGTCCAGGACGCCTACTCCATGCGGTCGTCGCCGCAGATCATCGGCGCCGCACACGATGCCGTGGCATTCGCCCGGACCCAGGTCGAGATCGAGCTCAACGGCACGGGCGACAACCCGATCTTCCTGACCGACGAGGGCGTGACCCTGACCGGCGCCAACTTCCAGGGAACGCCCGTCGCGCTTCCGATGGAGATGGTCGGCGTTGCCGTCACGATGGTGTGCGTGCTCTCGGAGCGCAGGCTGAACCGGCTGACGAACCCGGCCCTGAGCGTCGGGCTGCCCGCGTTCCTGACCAAGGGCGCAGGGATGTTCTCGGGGATGATGCTCAGCCAGTACACGGCGGACACGCTCATCGTCGAGCAGAAGCTGCTCGCGGCGCCGGCGGTCATCCAGTCCATCCCCGCGGCCGGCGACCAGGAGGACTTCGTCTCGATGGGGATGAACACGGCCCTCAAGAACGCCCAGATCCTGGACAACGCCCATGCCGTCCTGGGCGTGGAGCTCATGGCCGCCGCGCAGGCGCTCGACTTCCGGGACTTCACCTTCGGGCGGGGCGTCGAGACGGCGCGCCGGGTCATCCGCCGTCACGTCGCGCACCTCGACGAGGACCGGCCCCTCCACGTCGACCACACGGCGATGCAGGCGCTCGTCCGGTCGGGCGAGATCCTCGATGAGGTCGAGGCCGTCCTGGGGCCCCTCGGCTAGAGCTGGCGCTGCTGCCCCACGGGCTGGATCTCAGCCCCCGCCGCCAGCTCCCGGCCAACCGCGAGGACCTCGTCGACAAGGGCATCGGCATCGGCGAGCGTCGTGCGCGGGTTGACGAAGCAGGGCCGGAGCGCCAGCCGGCCGCCCACGACGGTGCTCGAGGTCACGACCCGTCCGCGGGCCCGGATGCCGTGCAGCACCGCCTCGTTCAGCGCATCGAGCCGGGCCTCGTCCGTCCAGCCCGCGGGCCGGACCCGGAAGCAGCAGATCGAGAGCACTGGCTCCGCGAGCAGCTCCAGCTCCGCAGAGGCGCGCGCCCGTGCCCCCACCCGGCGGGCGCAGTCGTCGTGGCGGACCACTCGCTCCCGCATGCCGTCGGCACCGATCTCGCGCAGGATCGCCCAGACCGCGAGGCCACGGGCCGGCGTCGAGAAGTCCACGCCCCAGTCGGGCGTGCCGAGCCCCAGCTCATCGAACGGCGACCCGAGGTCGTCATCGGACAGCGGGACGTGGCGCTCACGGTCGTAGTCACCCGTCTCGATCGTGAATGCGCGACCGAGGATCCCCTCGTCGCGGACGATGACCGCCCCCGTCCCCACCGGCGCCGCCATCCACTTGTGCGGATCGATCGCGAACGAGTCGTACGTCGCCACGTCGCCGTAGAGCCCGCGCACGCGATCGTCGAGCAGCCCGAAGCCGCCGTACGCACCGTCGACGTGCAGCCAGATGCCCCGCTCGTGGGCGATCCGCGACAGGTCCGGGAGGGGGTCGACGCGACCGGTGTTGACGTCGCCCGCGCAGCCCACGACCGCGACCTGCGTGCACCCGGCGGCCAGGTCCTCGTCGAGAGCAGCCTGGAGGACGTCCAGGTCGATGGTGCCCGTGTCATCGAGCGGGATGGCACGCAGGTTTGCACGGCCCATCCCGAGCACGCCGAGGGCACGGCCCACCACGTGGTGCGTCTCCGTGCTCGCATAGACCCGCGGGGCGGGCATGTCCTCGATGCCGTCCAGCGACGGCCGGAGGCCGAGCCGCTCACCCGCGTGCTGGCGGGCGGCCCCGATGCCGACCAGGTTCGCCGTCGAGCCACCGGACGTGAACGTCCCGACCGAGGATCCCGGGAACCCGAGCAGCTCGATCAGCCAGCGCATCGCGAGGTGGTCCGCAAAGTTCCCCGCGGTGGTCCACCAGCGCTGTGGCACCGCGACCGCCTGGGCCAGGTTCGCGGCCGCGGCAACGTCGGCGGGTCCGGTGGTCACCCAGCCGGAGAACCCCGGGTGTCCGACCCGCAGCCCGTTCGAGATCACCACGTCCGCGAGCTCCTTGAGCGTCGCGTTGCGCCCGATGCCCGCAGCCGGCAACGACCGGTCCAGGACAGGACGCCAGCGAGACCGCTCGCGGGCCGGGTCCGGTCCCTCGAAGCGGAGGAACTGCTCCAGCGAGGGCAGGACAGCGCTGATGGCCTCGCCGAGCGAGTCGGTGGCCGCGGCATCCCGGCGAGTGTCCATGACGGCGCAGTGTACGGCTACGGCGGGCAGCCGCCTTCGATCCAGCTCCGAAATCGCTCGACCTGCTCCTTGGGCCATGTCCCGTCGCAGGGCATGTCGCCCCCCTCGACCGACGCGAGGATCGCCGCGGCGTTGCTCTTGACCGCCCCGTGGTCCCACAGGTCGAACATGAAGGTCATGGCCCGCCTGTCCCGTTCGCGGAACAGGGGCTGGATATCGGTTGCGAAGCTCAGCGACGGCATCTGCATGTCCTCGTTCCGCGGGTCTGCCGGTGCGGCGCGATGCAGCCGCGGCGTGTCCACGGTAGACCGTCCGTCCCGGATCTGCAGGCAGCCCGGGCCCGGAGTCCGCGCCGTCAGGCTCGCGGCCGGGCCGGCGGCACCGGCTCGAGGATCAGGGCGCGCATCGGGCAACAGTCCACCGCCCGCTGCGCATCGTGGAGCAGCGCCCGGTCAACGTGCTCCGGGCGGAGGATCGGGTACCGCCACTCGTCCAGGTCGATCAGCTCCGGCAGCAGGTCTCCGCACAGGCCATATCCGTCGCACCGGATCCAGTCCACCCGAAGCCTGGCGTCCATCTACGCGGCCGCGCCGATCCGCGATCCGGTCACGGAGCATCGTCCCGTCCGGGCATGCTGGATGAACTCGTCGCCGAAGGTGTTGAGCGCGCTCGCCATCAGCTGAACGGCACCATCGGGGTGGTGGCACGCCCCGCGACCACCGGTCTGCGCCGTCCACATCTCGATGCCGCCGAGGTCGTCGGAGCTCGCCCGGCCGTCGGCGACCCTCGAGGTCGCGTTGCTCAGCGCCCGCAGCCCGTACAGGCACGGCCCGCACTGGCCGGCGCTCTCGTCGGCCATGAACGCCATGATCTGCGCAGTCGCGGCGACGCCGCACACATCGAGCGGCAGCAGCCCGATGACGCCGCACCCGAAGGTCAGGCCGTGCTGCCGCATCCCGACGGGATCGAGCGGGAGGTCCCAGGCCTCGCCCACGGTCGACCAGGTCCCGAAGTAGCCGCCCATCACGACGGCCTGGATCCGGGACGCGTCGGCGCCGGCGTCGATGGCGACCTCGCCGACGGTGGTTCCCATCTCGATCTCCCGGACGCCCGGCTCACCGGCCGCACCGGAGACCGTGACCAGGGCCGTGCCCCGCGTCTCGAGCCGGCCGGCGGACCGGTACCAGTGCTCGCCGAACCGGGCGATCAGAGCCGCGTACGCCAGGCTCTCGACGTTCTGGACGAGCGTCGGGCGCCCCGAAACGCCGCGCTCGGACACCCGCGGAGGCGTTGTGACCGGCCGGGCATCGCCGCTGTTGACGTAGTGGACCGCGGCGGACGCCTCCCCGGCCACGTACCCGATCGGCGCGGTGACGACGCGCGCGGGGCGCGTGAGCTCGGCCCGTCGCTCATCGATGGCCCGGCCCATGGCCGAGACCGCCGCGTCGTGCTCCTCGCCGATGTAGAACACGATCTCGTCGGCCCCGATCGCGTCGGCTGCCAGGACGGCGCCGTCGATCACGAGGTGTGGCCTGTGCGCCATCAGGGTGCGGTCCTTGAAGCTCGGTGGCTCGCCCTCCGCGCCGTTCGCGAGGACGACTGCCCGACCGCCCCTGCGCTCGGCGATCGCGCGCCACTTGCGGGCCACGGGAAACCCGCCCCCGCCCCGACCGAGGAGGCCGCTCGCGTCGAGGGAGTCGATGAGCTCCCGGCTCGACAGATCGCGCGGGGCGGGTCCGAGCCTGGCCAGGTGCTCGCTGAACCTCTCCGGCCGGCCGTCAAGGTCCGGTCCGGAGAGAAGCCGCTGGGCAGCGCGGGTCAGCGTCAACGGTGGCTCCGCTTGGCGTGGCGATCGGGGTGCACGGTCACACATCTCCGAGGCACCGGCTATGGGAAAGGTTTCCCCCGGACCGGGCGGCTGCGCGCGCCGTGACGCCGGCGGCCAGATCCGGGCCTCCGCTGTAGGCTGTCGAGTGTGCCGCCGGGCACAGGCATGAGACAGACAGCCGGACACGACCGGGCCTGCGAGGCACGGAGATTGCGCCCGGACCAAGCGAGGCGATGACATGCAGGTCGGACTGATCGGGCTGGGCAGAATGGGCGCGAACATGGCGCGACGCTGGCGCGCGTCCGGCCACGAGGTCGTCGGCTATGCCCGTCACGCGACCACGGTCGACGGGCTCGTCGCCGACGGCGCGATCAACAGCGGGGCGACATCGCTGGCCGATCTCGCCGGACGCCTGAGCACGCCGCGTGTCCTGTGGCTGATGGTGCCGGCGGCCTCGGTCGATGCGACGCTCGCCGACCTCGTCCCGCACCTGTCCTCGGGCGACGTCATCGTGGACGGCGGCAACTCCTACTACCACGACGATCTGCGGCGATCCAAGGAGCTCGTGGGCAAGGGCATCGCCTATCTGGACTGCGGCACGAGCGGCGGGGTGTGGGGCATCGAGCGCGGCTACTGCCTGATGATCGGCGGCGAGGACAAGGCCGTCGAGCACCTGGACCCGCTGTTCCGGGCGCTGGCGCCGGGTGTCGAGAGCGCGCCGCGCACACCGGGCCGGGACGGGGAGCCGACGCGAGCCGAGGAGGGGTACCTGCACTGCGGGCCGTCGGGCGCGGGGCACTTCGTCAAGATGGTCCACAACGGCATCGAGTACGGCGTGATGGCCGCGTATGCCGAGGGGCTCAACATCCTCCGCCATGCCGGGGCAGGCCTGGAGACGCGAGAGGTCGACGCGGAGACCTCGCCGCTGCGGGACCCCGAGATGTACCAGTACGAGCTCGACCTGCCGGCCGTCTCCGAGGTCTGGCGCCGCGGCAGCGTGATCGCGTCGTGGCTGCTCGACCTCACGGCGCAGGCGTTCGTCTCGAGCCCGGACCTGTCCGACTTCGCCGGCCGGGTCTCCGACTCGGGCGAGGGCCGCTGGACGAGCATCGCCGCGATCGATGTCAGCGCACCCGCCCCCGTTCTGACGACGGCGCTCTACGAGCGCTTCTCGTCCCGCGGAGAGGCCGACTTCGCGGACAAGGTCATGTCGGCGATGCGGCTCGGCTTCGGCGGCCACCTCGAGAAGAAGGGCTAGCAGGTGGCGATGGACGACGCGGACGCCTTCGTCTTCTTCGGAGCGACCGGGGACCTCGCGTTCAAGCAGATCTTCCCGGCCCTCCAGGGCCTGATCCGCGATGAGGGATTCGACCTGCCGATCATCGGCCTCGCCCGCTCGGGCGACCTGGACACGCTCCGGGAGCGGGCGCGGCAGAGCCTGGAGGCCAACGGCGGCGTCGATCCGGTCGCGTTCCCGAAGCTCGTGGCGCTGCTCCGGTACGTCAAGGGCTCCGACGACGATCTGGCGACGTTCCATGCGCTTCGCAAGGAGCTCGGCTCCGCGAAGCACCCCCTGCACTACCTCGCGATCCCGCCGGGACTGTTCGCGGAGGTCGTGACGAACCTCCAGGCGTCCGGGTGCGCAGCCGGCGCCCGGGTCATCCTCGAGAAGCCGTTCGGGCACGATCTCGCCAGCGCCCGTGCCCTCAACGCGGCGGTCCACGAAGCGTTCCCCGAGCCGTCGATCTTCCGGATCGACCATTACCTGGGCAAGGAGCCGGTCCAGAACCTCGCGTACTTCCGGTTCGCGAACACGTTCCTCGAGCCGATCTGGAACCGCGGCCACGTGGCCTCGATCCAGATCACGATGGCCGAAGCGTTCGGCGTCGACGACCGGGGTGCCTTCTACGACCGGGCCGGTGCAATCCGGGATGTCGTCCAGAACCACCTGCTGCAGGTGGTCAGCCTGCTGGCGATGGAGCCACCCTCGGGCCGGAGTGCCGAAGCGATCCGGAACGAGAAGTTCAAGGTGCTCGACTCGATCCGTCCGCTCACGCCGGACGACGCGGTCCGCGGCCAGTACCGCGGCTACCTTGACGTCGACGGCGTCGCCCCGGTGTCCACGGTTGAGACGTTCGTCGCGGTTCGGCTGTCGATCGACACCTGGCGCTGGGGAGGCGTGCCGGTCCTCATCCGGGCCGGCAAGCACCTGCCCGTGACGGCGACCGAGGTCCTCGTCGACCTGCACCGGCCACCCCAGCAGGTGTTCGACGAGCCGCTGCCCCCGGACGGTGACTACCTGCGGTTCAGGCTCACCCCTGACATGTCGATCTCCCTGGGTGCGCGCGCGAAGCGGCCCGGCGAGGCGCTGGTGGGCGAGGCCGTCGAGCTGATGGCGAGCCACCACAGCGGCACGGAACGCCCCCCGTACCAGCGCCTGATCGGCGACGCCGCACGCGGCGACCAGTCGCTGTTCACGCGCGAGGACTCGGTCGAAGCGGCCTGGCGTGTCGTCGACGGGATCCTCGGCGATCACGTCCCGGTCGAGGTCTATGAGCCCGGCACCTGGGGGCCCGCCTCCGCCGACCGGCTCCTCGGGGCCGGCGAGCGCTGGCACGATCCGGCGCCCGCGACCGCCTGATCGGAGGGACCAGCGGATCCGGAGGGCGGCCCCCTACCGGGTCCTCGGTTCTGCCACGTACCACTGGGCGTGGTGGCATCGGCCAGCCGGCCGGATTCTCGTGTCAGATACCACGATCCGTGGTGCTAGTCAGCATCCCGGGGTTGCGCGGGGCCGCCCCGGGGCCATTCCGGAGAGCTGGCACCCGCCGCCACGCTGGGTCGGCCATCGGCCGAAGCGCCCGCCGGACCGGCGTCGTGGCAGAACCCTGTCCAGCACCACGCAGCGTGGTGAGTGACAACTTCTCGGCGGCCACAGCCAGGCGTCGCCGGCAACAGCCGGGCGTCGCCGGCCACAGCCGCGCGCAGCCGGCAACAGCCGGGCGTCGGAGGTCGCAGCCGGGCGTCGCCGCCGACCTCGGCGACTCGCCCCCACCCGGGCAACACGCCCGCCGGCACGGGATCGACCCGACATGCGCGACGGAGACGGGTTGACACGGCGGGGTCGCACGTCTAGCGTCCCCCATCAATCAAACGTTCGTTTGACTGAGCCTGCGGAGGGCCGATGAGCGCTGAGTCGGCAGCCAGCTCGCAGCGAGTCGCGCCGGTGCAGGCGCGCCCGCGGGAGGCCGACCTGCTGGCAGCAGCGACGCGCCTGTTCCGGGCGCGGGGCTTCCATGCGACGAGCATGCAGGACCTCGGTGAGGCCCTGGGGATGAACCGCGGCAGCCTGTACCACTACATCGCGGGCAAGGACGACCTCCTGTGGGCGGTGTTCTGCCGCGCCTTCGACCTGCTCGAGGCTCGCGTGGTCCCGGTGCTCGAGTCGGACGCCGCCCCGCCGGAGCGCCTGCGCCTCGCCATCCGCGAGCACCTCAGGGTCGCCGCGGATCATGCCGACGAGCTGTCCCTGATCCAGATCGAGCTGCGGTCTCTGGCGCCGGATCGGCGGGCCGCGATCATCGCCCGTCGCGATGCCTACGAGTCTCGCTGGCGTGCCGTGCTCGCCGCCGGGATGGCCGACGGCTCGCTCCGGACGGTCGATGTGCGTCTCGCGGGCATCGGGATCCTGTCGGTCAGCAACTGGTTCACCCAGTGGTTCCGCCCGGACGGACCCATGGACGTCGACGCGATCGCCGGGCAGCTCTGCGACCTGTTCCTCGACGGCCTCCGCCCGCGCGCGGACGGCGCCGCGGCCGGACCGCCGCCGGTTCCCCCCGTCGCACAGGAGTCGAAGCCGTGATCCCTCGATACCCGCGGGTTGTCGTGCTCGGGGCCGGGACGATGGGCGCCCAGCTGGCCTGCCTGATCGCCGGCGCGGGCTCGCGCGTCACCCTGCTCGACCTCGATGCCGCCACCGCGCAGGCGGGGCTGGACCGGGCGGTCAAGCTGCGTCCCTCGCCGGTCTACACGGCCGGCGACCTCTCCCGCGTGCGCACGGGCGCGTTCGACGAGCTCGAGGGTGAGGTTGCGGGCGCCGACTGGGTGCTCGAGGCGATCGTCGAGCGCCTCGAGCCGAAGCGCGAGCTGCTGGCGCGCGTGGATGCGGCGCTGACCGCCGGACGCGACGCGCCGGTGGTCACCACCAACACCAGCGGGCTGTCCATCACGGACCTTGTCGAGGGCCGGTCCGATGCATTCCGGCGGCGCTTCTTCGGGACGCACTTCTTCAACCCGCCGCGCTATGCGCGCCTGCTGGAGCTCGTCCCGCACGACGGCAGCGGCGAGGACGAGATGTCCCGCCTGGCCCGGTTCGCCTCGCTCCTGCTCGGCAAGGGCGTCGTCGTCGCGAAGGACACCCCGGCCTTCATCGCCAACCGGCTCGGCGTGCACGGCATGCTCACGATGGTGCGCCTGGCCCGCGAGCTGGACCTCGGGGTCGACCAGGTCGACGAGCTGACCGGCGAGCTCATCGGCCGGCCGAAGAGCGCCACCTTCCGGACCCTCGACCTGGTCGGGGTCGACGTCGCGCTCGCGGTCGCCGAGCACTGCCATGCCGCGCTGACGGACGACCCCGACCGGGACGGCTTCGCCCCCCCGCAGATCCTGCGCGACCTCGTCGAGCGCGGTGCCCTGGGCACCAAGACGGGTGCCGGCTTCTTCCGTCGCGAGCCGGACGGCGAGATCCTTGCCCTGGACCTCGCGAGCGGCGACTATCGCCCCCGGCGCCGGGTTACGTCGGGTGCGATCGAGATGGCGCGCACCGAGAGCAATCTCGCGAAGCGCCTGGCCGTCCTCCTGCGGGGCGGAGACGCGGCGGGCGAGTTCCTGCGGCAGGCGCTCACCGGCGAGCTGCGGTACGCGGCCGGCGTCGCCCCACGCATGGCG
Source organism: uncultured Chloroflexia bacterium (assembly GCA_963849495.1). GTDB lineage: Bacteria > Chloroflexota > Limnocylindria > Limnocylindrales > CSP1-4 > CAIXZV01. Next base: position 511,143 of record CAWKHN010000011.1, read on the forward strand.
GACGACGCGTGGAGCGTGGATGCCGCGATGCGCTGGGGCTTCGGCTGGCAGCTCGGCCCGCTGGAAACCATCGATGCGCTGGGCGACGCGGTCCGTGGCCCGCTCGATGCCGCCGGCGTCGACCTGCCCCCCCGCTACACGGAGGAGGGTGCGACCTGGAGCTTCCGCGCCGGCGCCATGACCCCTCGCCCGGCACGGCCCGGCACGCTGGATCTGGTCGCGACCCGGAAGCAGGCGCGGACCCTGGAGCTCCCCTCGAACGCGGCGGCCAGCGTCATCGAGCTCCCGGAAGGCATCCTCGGCGTGGAGCTGCACGGGAAGCTCAACCTCATCGGGATCGACACGATCGACATGCTCCGGCGCGCCGTCGGCCTGGCCGCTGCTGCCTACGACGGCCTGGTGATCGCCACCGACAGCGCCGACTTCAGCGCCGGCGCGAACCTTGCGCTCCTCCTGATCGAGGCCGAGGACGGCGAATGGGACGAGCTCGACCGCGCCGTCCGGGGCTTCCAGGCCGTGACCAGCGAGATCCACCACGCCCCGGTGCCGGTCGTCGTCGCGCCGCGTGGCCGCACGCTCGGCGGCGGAGCGGAGCTCGTCCTGGCAGCGGCGCGGGCGCAGCCGCTCACCGAGACGTACATAGGGCTGGTGGAGGTGGGCGTCGGGCTGATCCCCGCCGGTGGCGGATCGACGGCGATGGCGCGCCGTGCCGCCGCCTCGGCTCCCGACGGGGCGGACGTGGACCTGTTCGGCGCCTTCCAGCACGTGTTCACGACCGTGGCCACCGCCCGCGTGGCGATGAGCGCAGCCGATGCCCTCACCCTGTGGCTGATCGACGGCTGCGACCAGGTCACGGCGGACCCCGATCGCCAGTGGCTCGACGCCGCCCGGACCGCTCGTGCGCTCGCCGACGGCGGCTACCGCCCGCCGGCGCCGCCGGCCATCCGCGTCCTCGGCCGCCGGGGCATCGCGGCCGCCGAATCGCTCACCTACAACCAGCTGATGGCGCGCCGGATCAGCGAGCACGACCGGCATGTCGTCATCGAGCTGGCGCGGGTCATGAGCGGCGGCGACGTGGCCGAGGGCACGAGGGTGAGCGAGGCGTACCTGCTCGACCTCGAGCGCGAGGCGTTCCTGCGCCTGCTCGGGGAGCCGCTGACCCGCGACCGGATCCGCCACACCCTCAAGACCGGCAAGCCGCTCCGCAACTAGGAGGATCGCGCCGATGCGTGACGCCGTCATCGTCTCCGCCGTGCGGACCGCGGTCGGCCGTGCCCCCCGCGGCACGCTGCGCGAGACGCCGCCCGAGGTGCTCGCCATGACCGCGGTGCGCGAGGCGCTCGCCCGTGCCCCCGGCCTCGACCCGGCGGAGGTCGAGGACCTCGTCCTCGGCTGCGCGATGCCGGAGGGCGCGCAGGGCCTCAACATCGCGCGCCAGGTCGGCCTCGGCGCCGGCATCCCCGACAGCGCCAGCGCGATGACCATCAACCGCTTCTGCGCGTCGGGGCTGCAGGCGCTTGCGCTGGCCGGCGCGGCCGTCGCCACGGGCGTCCACGACGTCGTGGTCGCCGGCGGCATGGAGTCGATGAGCTACGTGCCGATGGTCGGGCACCACTTCAATCCCGATCCCGGGCTGGCCGATACCCGCCCGGAGGTCTACATCTCGATGGGGATCACCGCCGAGAACGTCGCGGTCCGTTACGGGATCAGCCGGGAGGACCAGGACGCCTGGGGCCTGCGATCGCACATGCGCGCGTCGACCGCCCAGCGCGAGGGGCGCTTCCGGGACGAGATCGTCCCGGTGCAGGCGCGGCTGACCGAGGTGGACGGAGACGGCCGGCCGACGGTACGGGAGGTCACGTTCGACGCGGACGAGGGGATCCGCCACGACACCGACGCGGCACGCATGGCCTCGCTGAAGCCGGCATTCGCGGCGGGAGGGACCGTGACCGCCGGCAACTCGAGCCAGATGAGCGACGGCGCCGCGGCGCTCGTCGTCATGACCGGTGAACGAGCAGCGCAGCTGGGTCTGGAGCCGCTGGGACGCCTCGTCAGCTTCGCGACCACGGGGGTCGACCCCGCGATCATGGGCATCGGGCCGGTCGACGCCGTCCCCAAGGCGCTCCGCAAGGCGGGCCTCTCGCTGGACGACATCGGGCTGATCGAGCTCAACGAAGCGTTCGCGTCGCAGGTGGTGGCCGTCGTCCGGGCACTGGGCCTGGACGAGGAGCGCACCAACGTCAACGGTGGGGCGATCGCCCTCGGCCACCCGCTGGGCGCCACCGGGGCCAAGCTCACCGTCCAGGTCCTGTCCGAGCTGGCCCGCCGGCAGGCGCGCTACGGCCTGGTGACGATGTGCGTCGGCGGCGGGCAGGGCGCGGCGGGGGTCATCGAGTGGCTGGGAGGCCGGCAGGCGGCCATGGCACCCGTCGCAGCACAGGGGACACAGACGGAAGGACACGCAGCATGACGACCGAGGTCCGCGGGCGAGTTCCGGCGAGCAGCGTCCCCGGAGGCGGCTTTCTGACCGGTCCGGTCGGGCCGGAGGGCATCTTCACGCCGGAGCGTCTCGGCGACGAGCACCGCGCCATCCGGGAATCGGTACAGGCCTTCATCGAGCGCGAGGTCGAGCCCCGTCGCGAGGCCGTCGAGGCGCGCGACTACGCCACCCACCGTGCGTTGCTGGAGCGCCTGGGCAGCGACGGGTTCCTGGGGATCGACGTCCCCGAGGAGCACGGGGGGGCCGGACTCGATCGCATCACCTCGCTGGTCGTCAACGAGGCGATGGCCGCCGCGGGCTCGTTCGCCGTGACCTACGCCGCCCACACGGGGATCGGCACGCTGCCCATCGTGTTCTTCGGGACCGATGAGCAGAAGCGGCACCACCTGCCGGGCCTGGCAGCGGGGACCGCCGTCGGCGCCTACGCGCTGACCGAGCCCTCCGCGGGGTCGGACGCGATGGGCATCCGGACCCGGGCGACCTGCCAGGCCGACGGATCCTGGCGCCTCGACGGGAGCAAGCAGTTCATCACCAACGCCGGCTTCGCCGACCTGTTCACCGTCTACGCCAAGATCGACGGCGAGCAGTTCACCGCCTTCCTGGTCGAGCGCGACACGCCGGGGCTCACCGTGGGAGCCGAGGAGGAGAAGATGGGCCTCCACGGCGCCTCGACGTGCGCGCTGACGCTCGACGGCGTCGTGGTCCCGGCCGGCAACCTGCTGGGCGACGAGGGCAAGGGCCACCGGGTGGCCTTCAACGTCCTCAACGTCGGGCGCTTCAAGCTCGCCGCGGCCTGCCTGGGCGGCATGCGCCCGGCCGTCGGGGTCGCGGCGCGCTACGCGTTGGAGCGCAAGGCGTTCGGGCGCCGGCTGGCAGACTTCTCGCTGATCGGGGCCAAGCTGGCCGCGATGGCGACCCGCACGTACGCGGTCGAGTCGGCCGTCTACCGGATCGGCGGGTTGCTCGACGCCAGCCTGGCCGCCGCCGAGGATGCTTCGTCGCCGGTCGCGATCCGTGCCGCGCTCGAGGAGTACGCCGTCGAGTGCAGCCTGGCCAAGGTCCTCGCCAGCGAGGAGCTGGGCTTCGTCGTCGACGAGCTCGTCCAGGTGCACGGCGGCTACGGGTACATCGATGCATACCCGGCCGCCGGCCTGTACCGGGATGCCCGCATCCACCGCATCTGGGAGGGCACCAACGAGATCAACCGGCTCCTGGTGCCGGGCACCCTGCTCAAGCGGGCGATGGCCGGCCGCCTCGACCTGCTGGGGCCTGCCCGGCGTGCCCAGGACACGCTCCTGGGCGGCGCGTTGCCGAGCTTCGACGGGCCGCTGGCGGGCGAGGAGACGGCCGTCGCCGCCCTCCGGACCGTGACCCTGCTGCTCGCCGGGGCGGCGGTCCAGCGGTACGGCACCGGCCTCGACCAGGAGCAGGAGCTGCTCGCCGGGATCGCGGACCTGGCGATCGACCTGTTCGCCGCGGAGAGCTCGGTCGAGCGCGCGAAGGCGGCCTCCGATCCGATCCACCACGACCTGGCGCGACTGGTCGTCGCCGAGCGTGTCGGTGCCAGCGAGCAGCGGGCCAAGGGCCTTGCGGCGAGCCTCGCGGACGGTGACGAGGCCCGCACGATGGTCGCCGGCATCCGGCGCCTGATGCGCACCGAGCCCGTCGACCGGATCGGCATCGCCCGGCGCGTGGCCGCCGCCGTGATCGCCCGACCCGGCTATCCGGTCTGAGATCCACGGGCCCAGCAGGGAGGACGTCGACGATGGCCACCGTTCAGCCAGCAGCCCCCCCGGAGCGACCGTGGCTCGCCCACTACGAGCCGGGCGTCCCGAGGGACGTCGAGGTGCCGCCGCTCACCATGGACGGCGTGCTCCGGCAGACGGCCCGCCGGACACCCGACCACACGGCGCTGAACTTCCTGGGCGGCGTGACCTCGTATGCGCAGCTGGACAGGTCGGCCGACCGGTTCGCGCACGTCCTCCTGGCCATGGGTGTCCAACGCGGTGACCGCGTCAGCCTGCACCTGCCGACCTCCCCTGCGTTCGTGATCGCAACCATGGGCGCGGCGCGCGCCGGTGCGGTGGTCGTGCCGATGAACCCGCTGTACGTCGAGCGGGAGCTGGCGATCCTGTTCGCGGACACGACGCCGACGGTATCGGTGACCCTGGACGCGCTCGTGCCCCGGCTGCGCAAGGTGGCCGCCGGGGGCGATGGACGACCGGGCCGGATGGTGGTCACCGGGATCCAGGATTCGCTGCCGGTCCCGATCCGGTGGCTGTATCCGATCAAGGCCCGCCGCGAGGGCCGCTGGCACCCGCAGCCGCACAACGACGAGACCCCCAACCTGTTCCGCCTTCTCCGGGAGGCGCCCGGCGATCCGGTGGAGTCCGCCGCGCAGCCCGACGACGTGGCCGTCCTCCAGCCGACCGGTGGGACGACGGGTACCCCGAAGGCGGCCATGCTCACCCACCGCAACCTCGTCGCCAACGCCTGCCAGGTCGCGGCATGGTTCCCGGGCGCCACCCGCGACGGACCGCCGACCGTGCTCTGCCCGCTGCCCCTGTTCCACATCTACGGGCTCACGGTCGACATGAACTACGCGATGCTCACCGGAGGGACCCTGCTCCTCCTGCCCCGCTTCGACCCACAGCAGGTTCTCAAGTCCGCGGCACGGTATCGCCCGCGGCTGTTCCCCGGGGCGCCGACGATGTACCAGACGCTCGCGCACCATCCGCAGGTCGGCAAGTACGACCTCTCGAGCATCGAGGCCTGCATCAGCGGTGCCGCACCGCTGTCGCTCGAGGTGCAGCACGACTTCGAGGCGATCACCGGCGGGCGGGTCTGCGAAGGCTACGGCCTGACCGAGGCCTCCCCGGTGACGCACTGCAACCCGATCCACGACGGGCGCCGCAACGGGACCATCGGGCTCCCCTTCCCCTCGACGGATGCGCGCGTGATCGATCCCGCGACGGGCGCTGATCTCGGCATCGATACGGCGGGCGAGCTCGAGGTCCGCGGACCGCAGGTGATGACCGGCTACTGGCACCGGCCCGAGGAGTCTGCCGACGTCCTCAGGGACGGCTGGCTGAGAACCGGCGACATCGCGACGATGGATGTGGACGGCTACTTCAGGATCGTGGACCGCTCCAAGGACCTGATCATCGTGGGCGGCATCAACGTCTACCCCAGCGAGGTCGAGGAGGTGCTGGCCAGCCACCCGGCCGTCGCCGAGGCTGCCGTGATCGGCGTCCCGGAGGACCGTCGGGGCGAGGTCCCGTTCGCGTTCGTCGTGCTCGCCGAGGGCGCGACCGTGACCGAGGCCGAGCTGATGGACTACTGCCGGCTCAATCTCGCGCGCTACAAGATCCCGACCGGCATCGAGTTCCGCGAAGACCTGCCCAAGACCTTCATCGGCAAGGTCCTGCGGAAGGACCTCCGGACCTCACCCACGGAGACCGGGCGGAGCGCCGGCTGAGTACCATCGCCACCATGGACCTGACGATCACGGACGCCGCAGACGCCCAGCGCTACGAGGCGCGCCTCGACGGCGAGCTCGCCGGCATCATCGACTACGTGCTCAAGCACGGCCGGATCGCGCTCGTGCACACCGAGGTGATGAGCGCCTACGAGGGGCGGGGCATCGCCGGACACCTGGCCCGGTTCGCCCTCGACGACGCGCGCCGGCGCGATCTGCGGGTCATCCCCGTGTGCCCGTACGTCAAGGCGTACCTCGAGCGTCACCCGGAGGACCGCGACCTCGTCCCGGGCGCCGCTCCGGCCTGAGCGTTCTCCTGCGCCGAATCCCGGCGGGCTTCGCTCATCGCGCCCGTCGCAGGCCACGAAGGTGAAGAGCGCCTGCGAGGACGAGGAGCGCCGTCGACCAGACCGGGATCGTCCGCGCGATCGGATCGGGCAGGAAGATGTCGGACACGGATCCTCGACGGGCGCCGAGACTCTCCGCCAGCGGCGTGAGCGGGCAGACGCCACCGCCGACGACGAACACCGCCGCCTCGCCGGCCACGAGGGCGGCGGCGACACCGACAGTGCGGTCACGGCGGCCCGTCAGGCCCGTGGCCACGAGCCACAGGATCGAGCACAGCTCCACGAGGAACACCGCGGAGTGGGTGGCCCGGACCAGGCGGAGCGCGATGAGACGCCTCGCGGCGAGACGCGGCGCCCGCGCCCTCTCCCCCACCTGCGCCCTCTCCCCCACCTGCGCCGTCACGCCTCGCGGGGGAGGCGACCCACCAGGCCGAGCCACCAGCGCATCACCCGGTGGCCCCCGTCGGACGTCCGCCCGTACATCAGCGGGCAGCCACCCGCGATCGAGGCGATCCCGTTCGCCCGGCAGTACTCGTGGGCTGCGTCCGAGACGCTGCCGGCCCCGAACGACCGGTGCATCCAGACCCGTGTGATCCCCAGCTCCGCGCACTCCCTGGCGACGGCCTCGGCCGCATCCGGAGCCGTGGCGATGACCACGGCGTCCACGCCGCCGGGGATGGAGCGCAGGTCCCGGTAGCACGGATCCCCCTCCACGACGTCGGCGTTTGGGTTGACCGCGAACACCTGGTAGCCGCGCTCCTTGAGCCGCTTGTAGACGACGTTCCCGCCGTGGCCTGCCGGCTCACGCGAGACGCCGGCAACGGCGATCCGCGGCTGGGCGAGGAAGTCGTCGATAGCGTCTTTCGCGGTGACCATGACCCTGCCTCCCGATGGATGTGCCCGATGTCGATGCGCCCCCGGTTCGGGGCGGAGGGACGTCGTGCTCGCCCGCGGCCGCGAAGGCCGGAGGGACGGACCGGGCGCGCGCAGACAGCAAGGGTCGCCCGTCCCGGCGGCATCCGTACAGGGCCGTTTCGACCGCGCTCCGGGCGACCTTCCGACGCCGGCCGCACGCGCGATCCGGGAGGCGTGCCCGCATCGTGTCACCGGTCGGCCGCGTTTGACGACGTGCCTACCATCGCATATGGCAGCCCGCGTCCCACGAGCCGCCGCCGGCGAGCCGCACGACGGTGCAGCTCGGCTGACGGGCGAACAGATCAGCGCGATCAACCGGTTCCCTGATGACAACCCGAACCCGGTGATGCGCATGGAAGCCGATGGGCACCTCATCTACGCCAACCCGGCCAGCGACGGCGTGCTCAGGGCGCTGGGCGTCCGAGTCGGCGAGGTGGTCCCCGCGGACATCCGTGCCCGCCTGGAGGAGGTCGCCCCCGGGCGCGGATTCGTCGAGCTCATCTCCGACGGCCGCACCTGGGCCGTGTGGCCGGTCCACGTGCGCGACCTGGGCTTCACGAACCTGTACGGGCGTGATGTGACCGCGGAGCGGGCGATCGTGAAGTTCCCGGACGAGAACCCGAACCCCGTTCTTCGCGTGCGCAGCGACGGCACCCTCGCCTACGCGAATCCCGCCAGCGCGGGCCTCGTCGACAGCCTGGGGCTCACAGTCGGGGCTGCCATGCCTCCGGGCGTCCGCGATGCGCTGCTGCAGCGGGCCAGGGCCGACAGCCCGACCCCGCTCGAGATCGAGGCCACCGGTCGAGTCTTCACGCTCCTCCCGGTCGAGGTCCCGGGGTTCGGCTTCATCAACGTGTACGGAACGGACGTCACGGCGGCCAGGGAGCGGGAGCGGCTCGCCCGGGAGAACGAGCGTCTGCTCCTCAACATCCTGCCCGAGCCGATCGCCCGCCGGCTGCGGGACGGCGAGCCCCTGATCGCCGACCGGTTCGACGACGTCACGCTCATGTTCGCCGACATCGTCGAGTTCACCCGCCTGTCGTCGAGCATGTCCCCGTCGGAGCTCGTGGGCGTTCTCAACGACGTGTTCTGCGCGTTCGACGACCTCGTCGATCGACACGGGCTGGAGAAGGTGAAGACGATCGGCGACGCCTACATGGTGGTGGGCGGGATGCCCGAGCGCTCGGACGATCACACGGTGCGGGTGGCCTCGATGGCCCTCGAGCTGGCGGCAGCCGTGGACGCCATCGAGGCGGCGGTCCGGCTGGGGATCCGGTTCCGGATCGGGATCCACTGCGGACCCGTGGTGGCCGGGGTCATCGGCTCGCGGAAGTTCATCTACGACGTCTGGGGTGACACGGTGAACGTCGCCAGCCGGATGGAGTCGCACGGTATCCCCGGGCGGATCCAGGTGACCCACGCCGTGCGGGAGCGGCTGGGCGACACGTTCCGGTTCGAGCCCCGCGGGCTCATCGACATCAAGGGCAAGGGTCCCACCCCGACCTGGTTCCTCGACGGCCGGGGCCGGACCGCAGCGGTGGTCGGACGATACGGCAGCCATCCGTCTTCCGGCCCAACCTGACGGCACCGCCCCACGACCGCGGCAGCCGCGTCTACGGCATCGTGTCGCCGGCCCCGAAGCGGGTGATCAGCTCGGTGTACCCCGGCAGCCCGCGCTCGTAGCCGATGGCCCAGAACCCGGCGCCCGCCAGACCGCGCGCGTTGGCCAGGGCGAGCTTGGGGGCGAGGGTCGCCGGCGAGTCGACGTAGACGGCGCGCCAGGTCCGATCGGCCAGGCCCGGAAACGGGGACGCGCCCGGGGCCAGGGAGCCGCCCGGTGACAGGCTGCCGATCGAGGCAGGCGGGGGCGCGGTGCCGTCGGAGGCGAGCAGATAGACCTCGACCTCCTCGACGGCATCGAGGATGGGCACGATTGACGGGTCCCGGAGGACATCGAGGTGCTGGCGCAGGATCCAGGTCCTCCCCGGTCCGGTCGCCGGCGCCCCGACGACGGGTCCGGCCACGGGCCACGTCATCCCGTACAGGGGCAGGCCGAGCAGGGTTCGATCCGCCGGGACGCCCAGCGCCTGGTACATGTCGAGCGACCAGACGAGGCTCTTCTCGCTGCCGTCCCGCCGTGCGAGCGGAGCGGAAGCACCCGGGTTCGAGCCCGCGGACCGGTAGTCGTAGCCCATGAGGAACACCCGGTCGGCGCCGGAGCGGACCGCCACCTCGGCCATGGCCGCGCCCAGCGCGTTGGCGGTCGTTGCGACCGACACCTGCCCGGCGGGATCGGCTGCGACCAGGGCCGTGCGCAGCCGGCCGACGAACACGCCGTAGGCAGGCACGAGGATCGGATCGAGCGACTCGACGTCGACGTCGACGCCGTCGACCCCCAGGCTGCCCGCCAGCGAGACGAGCGAGGTGATCGTCGCGTCCTGGAGGGAGCGGTTCTCGAACAGGCCGGTGTTCCTCGAGCTGCCGAAGCTCGTGAACACGAGCTCCACCCGGGTCCCGCGGCCATGCGCCTCACGGATGATCTGCTCGCCGATCAGGCCCGTGATCCGCAGGTAGCCGTTCTGGCTCGTGTCGATCGCCCCGCTGCCCGTGTTCGTGACGCTGAACAGGCCGATGGTGGTGAGCGGCGTCGCTCGCAGGTGAACGGCGATGCCGTCGTCCATCTCCCAGTAAGGCACGAACCCATAGACCTCGTGGCCGGGGATCGGCGTCACCGTCTGCAGCGGCGCGTCCGGCGAGGAGGAGGCGGTCATCGGTGGGGCCGCCGCGGTCGGGCGATCTGGCGATGAGCCGCAGCCGGCCACGGACGACGCGAGGGCGAGGGCGAGTCCGATGGCGGCGATCCGGGAGCGTGACACCGGGGAAGCCTGAGCGTCACCGGCCAAACGGTCAATGAGTCGGGCCGGCGCCTCCCGACGACGAGCGGGTCACGGCGACGACCGTGTCACGACGACCAGCGCCGGCGCGGCGGGGTTGAGCCCGGGGCCCGGTGCCGATGGCGCGACGGCCCCCGCCTGCGTCAGCTCGACCCGGCGGCCGCCACCATCCGCATCGCCGTCCGCCTGGCGAGGGCCATGATCGAGAGCATCGGGTTGACTCCCGTGGCCGTCGGCAGGGCGCTCGCGTCCGCCACGTACAGGCCGCGCACGCCCCACACCTGTCCGTCGGGGTCTGCGACGCTGTCACGCGCGCTCGTCCCGATCCGGCAGCTCGACATCTGGTGGGCCGTGAACAGCAGGACGCGGTTCGGGCTGACCGGTCGCCGGCCGAGCTGCTCGAGCCAGGGATCGAACGGCGCCCCCTCGTCCCACGTCAGCGGCGGGGTCACCAGCGGCACGATCCGGCGCGCGCCGGCGGCCCGGTGGAGCCGGGACAGCTCGACGGCGCCCCGGCGGAGGAGCGCCTGCTCCGCGGTCCCCGGCGCATAGCGGACGGTCACGCCCCCGTCCCGGGCCAGCTCCACCCGGCCTGTGCCCCGGTCGCGCACGATGGCGATGAACGCCGCCGTCCGGCGGCTGTCGGCCATGAGCTCCCGGTGGCCGGCGCTCGACCACCACGGGAAGCCGCTGGCGATCAGCCCGGGGTGCGTCGGCGCGGCCTCGATCCGGAAGCCCCAGGTGCCGTCGATCTCGGCAAAGGCATCGCTCATCAGGCCCTGCGGGACGCCGGCCCACGGCTCGAGCGGCTCCCGATACGCGCCCGCCACCCCGACGACGGGATGGATGTGGAGACCACGGCCCGCCGTTGCGCTCGCCAGACCCGAGCGCAGGAGCACGGCCGGCGACAGGATGCCCCCGCCCGCAAGCACGACGATCGGCGCCCGCACGGTGGCCTCCCCACCGGGCACCCATGCCACGGCACCGGTGGCCCGGCCATCGCTCACGAGCACGCGGCGAACCTCGGAGCGGTCGAGGATCGTGGCGCCGTCCCGACACGCCGCGGCAAGGTACGTGCGCAGCACGGACCGCTTGGCGCCGCGCCGGCAGCCCACGGCGCACGGGCCGCAGTCCCCGCAAGCTCGAACGTTGCGCGGGATCACCGTCGCCGGGAGGCCCAGGGCCGCGAGAGCCTCGCCGAGCTTCGCGTTGGGGCCGTTGGGCAGGCTCTCGGCACTGGTCACGTCCAGGTCGGCCTCGACCGCCTCGTAGTGCTCATCGAGGTCCTCGTGGATGCCGGCCGCCCGCCACTCCTCGCGCACCGCGTCCGGCGCGCGCAGGGACGAGCTCCAGTTGACGACGGTCCCGCCGCCCACCGCGCTTCCCGCCCGGATCGCGATCCCGCGATCCGAGGTCGCCGACAGGCCGCGGTCCAGGAACAGCCCCGCGAGGCCGTCGAGCTCCGGCCCGCCGAACCGGTCCTCCGTCACCATCGCCGCCCGCTCCAGGACCACGACCCGCCTGCCGGCCGCCGCGAGCACCGCGGCCGCGACGCCTCCGCCGGCACCCGAGCCGATCACCACGGCATCGGCCTCGATCACCTCGCCGGCCGCCGGCGTGCGCACCGTCACGTGGCTGATGTCCGCCGGGTCCGCCGGGGGCGCCGTGTAGCCCGTGAGCGCCCGCCACGGTGAATCCTCGATGCCGTAGAGGAGGAGAAGCGTGAGGCGCTTGAGATCCTGGAACGCAGTGCGCTTGAGGGCGATGGGGCTGTCGGCGAGGCGGCGGAGGAAGCCTTCGCGAGCCTCCTGGTCGAGGGCCCGGAACGGGACGGGCCGTCCGCCGAGGACGAGGCCGCCAAGAGGTGAGCCCATGAGGCGCAGCAGAAGGTCCAGCTCCCGGCTGAACGAGGGGCGGCCCAGCGCCTCGACCTCGGCAAGCAGGCGGTGGTGGACGCCGAGGGCGCTCGCGGACGGGAGGCCGGGACCGCCGGGGGCGAAGGCGTCGACGATCGCGGCCAGGGTGTCGTCGCGGGCTGTCATACGGGCGGCAGCGTAGCGCGCCCCGGAGCCTCGAGCGTGGCCCACCGGCAACGATCATCGGGTGATCCCGACGCGCGTCGCGCTCTGATCGCACCACCGTCGATGGAGGCGCGACCCGCATGCCCCTCACCCCGGGGCGCTCGTCGGCGCACCGGTGGGCGCGGATCAGGTCGAGAACGGGGCACGCACGGCGGTTCCGAAGGCCCGGGCCGACGAGCCCAAGGGTCCCGGTCCGGCCGGACAGGGGTCGGGACGGCAACGCGACCGATGGCCCGTCACTTGGGCGGCCGGGCGCACGAAAGTGGACATTGCGGTCCCGGAGCGCAGGGGTAGGGTACGCGCAGGAACGGCAGCTGAGGGGCTCGTGAGCAGCAACGGATCGGTGACGGGAGGCGGCAAGCTGGATGTCCTGCTTGCCATCTTCGAGTTCCCGATGCTCGTTGCCGGGTACCGGTCGATCATCGACGGCGAGATGGACATGCGGTGCGTCGGCGTGGTCCCGGATCGCGACAGCCTGGCCGCAACGCTGGAGCGGACGCCGGCCGACGTGGTCGTGACCGAGTGCCAGCCGTTCAGCGCGGGGTGCGGATCGACCTTCGAGACCGTCGAGCAGATCCGCTCCGTCAAGCCGGACGCCAAGGTCCTGGCGCTCGAATGCCGCACCGGCAGCGAACAGTTCAGCCTCGCCCTCAAGGCCGGAGCGGACGGGTTCCTGACCCGCGAGGCTGAGCCGGTGGACATCCTGGCGGCACTGCGCTCGGTGAGCCACGGCCAGACCTACGTGAGCCCCGCGATCGTCACCCGGATGGTCAACACCTACGTCCTGCGAAGCCCCGAGGGCTCGCTGGAGGACGCATACGCCACGCTGTCCGACCGCGAGCGCGAGGTCCTGATGCTGGCTGCCGTGGGGCACACCAATCGCGAGATCGCGAGGGTGTTCCACCTCTCGGAGCAGACGGTCCACAACTACCGGGCGAACATCATGGAGAAGCTCGGCTTCCACGACCGGATGGAGCTGCTCAAGTACGCCATCCGGCGCGGCCTGATCAGCGTCGCCGACCTGTAGCGGTCCGGCAGGCCGCGGCGCGGTCCGGCCGCGGCGCGGCGCGGCGCGGCGCGGGCCGAGGGTGGCGCGCGCGTGCCGGGCGGGCGTCAGCCCGCTGCGTCGATGGCCGCCAGGATCTTGGTCGCGTCCAGGGTGCCGGTGAAGCGCGCGATCTCCACGTCTCCCCGCTTCACGACGACCGCCGGCCCCGCGGTGAGACCCTCGGCCGTGCCGGCGGCGGTGTCCGCCCGCACATCCGCCGCGACCGCCGGATCGTCGAGGCAGGCGCTGAGTGCCTGCACATCGAGGCCGAGCCGGGCCCCGAACCGGAGGATGTTCCGCGGCGTGTAGATCCCCGCGCCGGAGCCCTGCGCGGACACGGCGAGGACGTCGTGGGCGAACCAGGCCGGTCCGCCCTGCTGCGCGATGCAGCGCACCGTGGAGGCCGCGAGGACGGACTCGTCCCCGAGCGTGGCGAGGTCGTGCTGCACGACCCGGATCCTGCCCTCGCCGATCCGGGTCCGCAGCCCGGGCTCGAGATCGGTGGCGACGACGGCCGAGCCGGTCGCCTGGTAGTCCATCCACAGCTCGACCGTGATCGGGGCCGTCGCGGATCCTGCCTCGCGGCCGGTGGTCGCGGTGCCGGTCCACGGGTCCGCCGACGGCTGGGCCGTGGGCAGCGGCGCCGGTGAGGCACCGGCGATCGCGGCGTCGACCGTCGCGAGGAACCTGGTCACGTCCGGCACGCCCAGGAACCGGGTGCCGTTGACGTCGATCGTGGGCGTGGACACGACGCCGGCACGAACGCCGGCGGCCGTGTCGTCGAGGACGTCCACGAGCACGGCGCGATCGTCCATGCATGCGGCGAACGCCGTGGCATCGAGTCCCACCGATGCGGCGATCGCGGCCAGCTTCGTCCGGGCGAAGGCACCCTGGTTCTCGCCCTGCTGGGCCGCGTACACGGCGTCGTGCATCACCCAGTACTTGCCCTCCTGGCCGGCGCAATGGACCGCGATCGCCGCATCCAGCGACTCGTCTCCGAGGAACACGTAGTCGCGGTGCACCAGCGCGACCGACCCGTTCGCGATGCGCGAGTCGAGGGCCGGGATGACCTCGGACGCGAACCGCGCACAGAACGGACACTGGAAGTCGGACCAGTAGTCGATCACGACCTTGGCATCGGCACTGCCGAGGCGCGGGCCATCGGACGGGAGATCCGCGATCGACGACGCGGCCGGTGACCCGGTTGCGGGAGATCCCGCGACGGCGGAGGGCGAGGCGTCGCCCGCAGCCGGAGCCGTCGCGCGGCCGATCGCGATGCCGGCACCGAGCGCGAGCGCGATGACCAGCACGAGCAGACCGGCGGCCGCCAGCCGGTTCGCGCGCCCCGGGGCCGTGCCCGGGGCGGGATCGGCAGCCTGGCCGGTGGGTGAGCCCGGCGATGCGGCGGGGTCGGTGTTGGCGGCGAGCTCGGGGTCGTTCGCGTCGGCGTCGTTCACGCTGCCCATGGTACCGGGCGCCAGGGCACTCTCCGTGGCTATCGGGCCGCGGCAACGTTGTGCGAGCGGCCTCTCCGGTAGACTGGATCGGTCCACCCAATCGTGTCCCCATCAGACGGTGATGCCCATGAAGGTCGGCGTTGCCAGGGAGTCCGCGGCCGGAGAGCGGCGCGTGGCCCTGGTGCCCGAAAGGCTCGGCAAGCTCACGGCGGCCGGGCTCGAGATCCTCGTCGAGGCAGGCGCAGGCGCCGGTGCCGCGATCCCCGATCAGGCGTATGTCGACGCCGGTGCGAAGATCGTGACAACCGACGAGCTGTACGCCGGCGCCGACGTCATCCTCCGCGTCCAGAAGCCCGTCAAGGACGAGGTGTCGAAGCTGCGCAGCGGGCAGGCCGTCATCGGTCTGCTGCAGCCGCTGCTCGACCCCGGGCTGATGCAGACGCTGGCCACGGCCGGTGTCACCGCCATCAGCCTGGACGCCATCCCGCGGACGCTGTCCCGCGCCCAGGCCATGGACGCCCTGTCCTCGCAGGCGAACGTCGGCGGCTACAAGGCCGTCCTCATCGCGGCGACGACATTCGGGCGCTACTTCCCGCTGCTCACCACGGCCGCCGGCACGGCGAAGCCAGCAAACGTGCTGATCCTGGGGATCGGCGTCGCGGGGCTGCAGGCCATCGGCACGGCACGCCGCCTGGGGGCGGTCGTCTCGGCCTACGACGTCCGCCCCGAGACCGCCGAGCAGGCGGAGTCGCTGGGCGCAAAGTTCGTGCGGCTCAAGACCTCGATCGACGCGACCGGCGCGGGCGGCTACGCCCGCGAGCTGACCGCCGAGGAACGCGCCGCCCAGCAGGCGGAGCTCAACGGGGCCATCGCCGGTCAGGACGTGGTCATCACCACGGCCCAGGTCCCCGGCCGCAAGCCACCGGTCCTCGTGACGGCGGACGCGGTCCGCGCGATGCGATCGGGCTCGGTGATCATCGACATGGCGGCATCCGCCCTGGGCGGCAACTGCGAGCTGTCGACGGCGGGTGAGACCGTCGTGACCGACAACGGGGTGACGATCGTCGCGCCCGAGAACCTGCCGGCCACGATGCCGACGGGCGCCTCACAGTTCTACGCCCGGAACATCGAGGAGCTGCTCCTCAACATGGTCAAGGACGGGAATTTGAACCTCGATTTCGAGGAGGAGGTCACGAAGGCGACCGTGATCACCCACGACGGCGCGGTGGTGTCGCAGGCCGTCTCGAAGCTGCTGCAGCCGGCCGGAGGGAACGCATGAGCGCCGATGTCCAGCTCCTGCTGACCAACTTCACGATCTTCGTCCTGGCGATCCTGTGCGGCTTCGCGGTGATCTCGAAGGTCCCGGCAACGCTGCACACCCCCCTGATGTCGGGCGCGAACTCGATCCACGGCATCGTCCTGGTGGGCTCGATGTTCATTGCCATCGAGGCCAACGACCCCGCCTCGTACCTGCTGGCGTTCGTCGCGGTCACGTTCGCGACTCTGAACGTCGTGGGCGGCTACGTCGTCACCGACCGGATGCTCCAGATGTTCCGGCGCAAGCCCGCGGCACCCAAGGCCGAGAAGGCGGAGGGCTAGCCGCATGAGCCTCGATATCCTGGAACCCCTCGTCCGCCTGGCCTGGCTGGCGGGCGCCGTCGCGTTCGTCCTCGGCCTGATCCGGATGAACTCCCCGGCCACGGCCCGGAACGGCAACCTGCTGTCCTCGGGCGGCATGGCCGTGGCGATCGTCGCGACGGCCGTGTACCTCGTCCTGCGACCCAGCGACAACGGCGTGAACGTCCTCGGCTGGATCGTCATCATCGCCGGCATCGCGCTCGGTGGCGGCTACGGCCTGTACACGGCGCGGACGGTGAAGATGACCGCGATGCCGCAGCTGGTGTCGCTGTTCAATGCCGTCGGCGGTGGCGCCGCGGCGCTCATCGCGATCGACGACTACCTCGGCCTCAAGGCCGCGCCCGACCTCCAGATCAACGTCGCGACCGTGCTCGACATCGTGATCGGCTCGATCACGTTCACCGGCTCGCTCATCGCGTCCGGCAAGCTGATGGGTCTCCGGATCACGCCCTCGAAACCGGTGATGATCCCCGGCGGCCAGCTGGTCACCGCCGTGCTGGCCCTGATCGTCGTCGCCGGCGGGCTCTACCTGTGGATCGGCAACCTGAGCATCGCCGTGATGGTGGCGATCCTCGTCGCCGCCCTGATCTTCGGCGTCACGATGACGCTGCCGATCGGCGGCGCGGACATGCCGGTCGTGATCAGCCTCCTGAACTCGTTCACGGGCACCGCCGTCGCCATGGCCGGCTTCGTGCTCAACAACCCCGTCCTGATCATCGGCGGCGCCCTCGTCGGCGCCTCGGGCGCGATCCTGACCAAGCTGATGGCCGACGCCATGAACCGCTCCGTGCTCAACATCATGGTCGGCGGCTTTGGCGGCGGCGAAGGCACCCAGGGTGCCGCAACCGGTGCCGGCGGCAGCGTGCGGGAGCTCGGCGTCGACGATGCCGCGATCCAGCTCGCGTACGCCTCATCGGTGATCGTCGTGCCCGGGTACGGCCTCGCCGTCGCACAGGCGCAGCACGCCTGCCGCGAGCTCGGTGAGCTGCTCGAGGCCCGCGGCGTGGACGTGAAGTACGCGATCCACCCCGTCGCTGGACGGATGCCGGGCCACATGAACGTCCTGCTCGCGGAGGCCAACGTGCCGTACCCGCAGCTGAAGGAGATGGAGGACATCAACCCGGAGTTCGACCGGTGCGATGTCGCCCTCGTCATCGGCGCGAACGACGTCACGAACCCCGCCGCCCGCCGGCCGGGCTCGCCGGTGTCCGGGATGCCGATCCTGGACGTCGACCACGCGAAGAACATCATCGTCATCAAGCGCTCCATGGGTCGCGGCTACGCCGGGATCGACAACGAGCTGTACTCGAACCCCAAGACCGGGATGCTGTTCGCCGACGCGAAGCAGGGCCTCAACGACCTGATCGCGGCGGTCAAGGAGCTGTAGAGCCCGGCTGCCTCCAGGCACCGACAAGCGGCCCCGGCGACAACGCCGGGGCCGTTTCATGGCGCGGGCCGTTTCATGGCGCGGGCCGCTTTGTGTCGCGGGCCGGTTCGCCTGCCGGTGGCCGTCTCGCGTCACGGACCGGTGACCGGCAGGGTGCGCCGATCCACACGACCCGGCACTCTCAGAAACCCGCAAGGGTCTGCGTCTACGATCCGGATGTGATGTAGAGCAACGGGTCAGTGAGGCCATCCGGTGGGCGCACCAATGCAGCCACGGGTGGATGACCCAGCAGGCGCGGACATCGCGCTGCGGGCAGAGGCGGTCGCACATGACGCGACCGGGGCCGCCTGGGCGCGGACCGCGCGATCGGAGCAGCGGATGCGAACCAGGACCACGCGCCCCTTCAATGTCGCCGGGAGCGACGAGCCGGCAACCCCCCACCGCCGTCGAGGCGGGAGAGCACCCCGACGCCCGCTGCTGGCGCTGCTGGCGGCGACGACGCTGATCGTCGCCGCCTGCGGCGCCGGTCCGGCGTCGACGCCCGCTGCGGCATCGGGTGCGCCCACGGGGACTGCCGGCCCCACGCCCACAAGCGTCGCCGCCACGCCGAGCCAGGCGCCGACGGCCGGCAACGGAGCCATCGCCGCGCTCCAGCAGGAGTACGAGACCGTCGTCCAGAGGGTGTCGCCATCGGTCGTGGTCATCGAGACGTCGGCCGGTCTGGGTTCGGGGATCATCCTCGACTCCACCGGTGACATCGTGACCAACGCGCACGTCGTCGGCAGCGCCACCACCTTCAACGTCACCCTCGCGGATGGCCGCCAGTTCCCGGGCACGCTCGTGGGGACCTTCCCCGCGAATGACATCGCCGTCATCTCGATCCACGCCACCAACCTCACGCCGGCCACGTTCGCCAATTCGTCGAGCCTCAAGGTCGGCCAGATCGTGCTGGCGGTCGGCAATCCGCTCGGGCTCCAGACGAGCGTGACGCAGGGGATCATCAGCGCCCTCGGCCGGACCGTGACCGAGCCCGGCGGCATGACCCTGCCCGGAACGATCCAGACGAGCGCATCGATCAACCCCGGCAACAGCGGGGGTGCGCTCGTTGACATCCAGGGGAACGTGGTCGGGATCCCGACGCTCGCCGCCGTCGATCAGCAGATCGGGGGCTCGGCACCCGGGATCGGGTTCGCCATCCCGAGCAACGCCGCCAAGGACTTCGCCGGCCAGCTGATCGCAAGCGGCAAGGTGACCAACTCGCATCGCGCCTATCTCGGGATCCGTGCCGCGGACGTCCTCGGCGCCCAGGGCGTCCTCGTCTACAGCGTCGATTCCGCGGGACCCGCCGCGACCGCCGGCATCAAGGCGGGCGAGCTCATCGTCTCGATCGACGGCAAGCCGACCCCGGACAGCAGCACGCTGTCGGTGGTGCTGGCCGGCCTCGAACCCGGGCAGACGGTGCCGGTCGTGGTCATGACAGCCGCCGGCAGCCAGTCCACCATCCAGGTGACCCTCGGCCAGATCCCCGGATAGGGGTCACGAGCCGTCTCGAACGACGCTGCCACCCACGGACCACCGTCCGGGGTGGCAGCGCTACGTCACGGCATGGCCGACGGGGTCCTACCCTGTAGGTGATGCCCCGCCGACCTCCCGCCTGGCCCCGACCCGCCAAGATCGCGTTCATCGGCTCCCACGGGATCCGCAAGACCTCGGCCCTGCTGGCGTTCGCCGCCGAGGTCCAGCGCGCCGGCCGCTCCGTGGAGCTGGGTCGCGAGGTCGTGCGCGACAATCCGCTGGGCATCAACGAGGGCGCGACCGGCGAGGCCCAGCTGTGGGTGCTGGTGTCCCAGATCCGCCAGGAGCTGGAGCTCGCCCGCAAGGCGGACGTCCTCGCCACCGACCGCGGCGTGATGGACAACTACGCCTACTACCTGCGTGCCTGCGGCGGCACCGACCAGTTCGACGTCGAGCCCCTTGTCCGTCGCTGGTCGCAGACCTACGACCTGGTCGTCCGCCTGCTCCCGGACGTCGCGCTCCAGGCCGACGGGGTCCGGTCCACCAGCGACGCGTTCCGCGACGAGGTGGAGGCCATCCTGGATCGCGTCCTGCCCTCGCTCGTCCCGGTCGATCGCCTGGTCACGCTGCGTGCCTCCGAGGTCACCAGCCGGTTTGACTGGTTCGCGGTGCTCGGCCGCCTGGCGGCACTGATCGGGGCCAGGGTTCGCGCGCCGGACCTCTGGACCTGAGGGAGATCTCGCCGGGACCGCTTGGCGCCGGGCGCGGAGGGAGCTGAGGCCCGCCCCCGCGGGCTCGATTGAACACCGGCCGCCCGTCGTCACCCATAGTGTCCGGAAGGGCGTCCCCCCGGATGCCGGCTCGGAGCACGGGTGTGGATCGGGACCTCGTCGAGGCAGCTCGGAACGGCGACCGGGAGGCGCACGCGGACCTCCTGGGCTCGCGTGCGGGGCGGCTGTTCGCGATTGCCCAGCGGATCCTGCGCGACGTGGACCGCGCCGAGGACGCCGTCCAGGAGGCGCTCGTGCTCGCATGGCGTGATCTGCCGGGCCTGCGGGAGCCCGATCACTTCGATGCGTGGCTTCACCGCCTCGTCGTCCGTGCCTGTCTCGCCGAAGCGAGGAAGGCACGGCGGCTGGTCGCGACCCTCGTCGAGCTGCCCGTGGACATCTCCGTCGGACGCGACGCGCACCTGGACATCATCGACCGCGACGAGCTCGAGCGAGCATTCCGGAGGTTGCCGCCGGATCAGCGGGCGCTGCTGGTCCTCCGTCACTACGCGGGGCTGGAAACCGCCGCGATCGCGGACATCCTGGGGATCCCTGACGGGACCGTCCGCTCACGCCTCCATCACGCGCACCGCGTGATGGAGGCGCGCTCGACGCTGAGGCGCGGACCGCCGCCACCGGAGGAACCACGGCATGACACCGGACCACGACATGGACCAGGTCCTTGCCGCCTGGCTGCGCCCGGGCCCGACCGATGCTCCAGACCGCCTCCTCGAGGCCATCCTGACCGAGGTCGGCCGTACCCCGCATCAGCGCGGCCTCGTTCTCCGCCGGCGGCTGTCCGCCATTACCGCACCCCTGCGGCTGGCAACGCTCGCCGCCGCGTTGACAGTTGCTGCCGCCTCGGGCGCATGGCTCCTCGGCCACAGCTCCGGCTTCGGCGGCGGTGGCCAATCAGTCGCACCCGTGACGCCGGCGCCTGCCGCTCCAACGTCGTCCCCTACCTCGTCGCCACTCGTCTCCGCATCGCCGGGCGCGCCCGGATGGATCGGGCCAGGTCGTCCTGACGGCTGCCGGCCTCGCCTTCGACAGCGTGGACCTCTGCGCGCCGGCCGGGGCGCCGTTCACGATCCGCCTGGTCAGCGATGAGGCCGTCCCGCACGGGCTCGAGGTCACGGACGCGTCCGGCCGGGTCGTGTTCACCGGCGAGAACTTCGCCGGACCGGGCGAGCGCACGTACGCGCTCCCGGCACTGACGGCCGGGCGCTACCGGTTCGACGATCCGATCCATCCGAACATGGCAGGAACGCTCCACGTCGGTGAATCGGCTCCGGAGCCTCCTTCGGCGTTTCCGGCCGCGACCCTCCCCCCACCGGACGTGGCGATCTCCATCTCCGGCACGGACTTCTCGCCGGATCAGGTCACCTTTGCCGGTGGACGCCGGTTCTCGATCCAGCTCGTCAACGACGACCCGGGCGTCGAGCACGGGATCAGGATCGTGGACGCCTTGGGCGCCTACATGTTCGAGATGCAGAACATCACCGGACCCGGCACGTTCCGCTACCCGGTCGACGCGCTGCCGGACGGCACCTACACCATCATCGATCCGGTCCATCCCGAGCTGCGCGCGACCCTCGTCATCGGAGGCTGACCCGGACGATCAGGAATCCCGAGGCGGGCCCGGCGGCTGACCCCGACGCCGTCGAGCCCCCTCGTCAGCTGCCCGTCGCGCAACCGCTGATCAGGTTGCTCCACGTCGGCTGAACGGCGTACTTCTGGTTGTTGGCGAGCGTGATGTTCGTGGAGGCGGAGCTCCAGGCGCACTTGTCGCCGTTCTCCGCGCCGCTCGAGTCCGTCCAGCCCGAGCTCGGATGCGGATCCGTCTCTGCCTCGCTGAACTCGTGCCCGCCGACGATGCTGAAGCCGTCGAAGTACCCGTTGCCGGAGCCGTTGTTCGACGAGTTGACGAAGTTCATGCCGCAGCTGGACCCGGCGTCGGGGATGTACGGCATGTAGGCGTAGGCGTACGTCTGGCCGCCGGACGTTGCCGAGCTGTGCCAGGCGCACCAGCTCGTCTTGAATCCGCTCATCGACTTGCCCGAGGGCGTGAACACGAAATAGGTGGCATTCGGGTCGATCGCACCGAAGTGGCCGGCGAGCCGGAGCGCGGCGGCCGCGATGTTGGACTGCGAGGGCTTGTTCGGGACTGTTGTCGGGTCGTTCCAGACGTCAGGCGTGGCCATGACGTCCTGGATGGCGATGAAGTTGGCCAACGGCTGGCTGCCGCAGTTGGCGGTCCCGGACGCGATGCCCTGGCAGTACTGCCCCGCGACGCCGTTCCAGGAGGACGCGCCGACATTGTCGAAGAAGCCCTCGATGTAGGACTGAGCCTGGGCACTCGTGTACCCACCCGTGACAAACCCCTGCGACCACTCGGGGCCCCAGAACGAGATGTAGACCTTGGGAGCGGTCTCGACCGGCCCGCCGTGCGACACCAGGTTCGGCGACTTCGGCGGCCGCGGCCTGCCGCCGACGCGGGCACGGTAGATCGGCATCGAGGCGACGCCGGCCGTCGCAGCCTGGCCGCCCGGATGATCTGCCGCGGCGGCGCCCGACGCCGACGCGGCGAGGGCCAGCGCGGCAAGCGCAGACAGGACCGTGAGACGCGTAGGACGCATGGGGGGACGCTCCCTGCAGGTGACCGACCGGAGTCCCGGCCCGCGGATCATAGCCAACCCGGCAGGACGCGGACGGACCGCCGTGCGATTTCCGGTGCTTCGTCGCATCTGCCGGCCCGGGCTGGCGCGGCCTGGAGTGCGCGGGGTGGGAGCACCAGGGGCGAGCGCCCTCAGCCCGGATCGCCCTGAGCCCGGTTCGGCCCGCTGAGCGGTGTGTGGTCCGGCGTTACGCTCCCTCGAGCGCGATCCGGATCCGCTTGTTGATCCGGCCCTTCGACTCGTAGCCGGTCACCGTGATACCGCCGACTTCGCGGGTGTTCGCGACATGCGTGCCGCCGTCGGCCTGCAGGTCGAGCCCGACGATCTCGATCGTCCGGATCTGCTCGATCCCGGGCGGCAGAAGGTTCACCTTAGTCCGGATCAGGTCCGGGATCGCGAAGGCCTCCTCGCGGGGCAGGACGTTCACGCGGACGTCGCGCGCTGCCCGCAGCTCCGCATTGACCTTCGTCTCGATCTCGTCGACCAGGTCAGCGGACATGCGCTCGAACTCGAAGTCCATGCGCCCGGCTCCGGGCTCCATGTTGCCGCCCGTGACGAGCGCTCCATAGTCCCGCCAGACGACGCCGCACAGGGCGTGGAGGGCGGTGTGGGTTCGCATGAGCGCGTATCGGCGCGCCCATTCCAGGTCCACCGTCACCCCGTCACCCGCTCGCGGTAGCTCGCCGTCCTCGGGGGGCTCCAGCTCGTGGACGATCTCGCCACCGACGCGCTTCGCGGCCCGGACGACCCACGTCCGGCCGTCGGCCGCGCGCAGGATCGCTCCCCGGTCCGACGGCTGGCCGCCGCCTCCCGGGTAGAAGGCGGTCGTGTCCAGGACCACCAGCGGCGGCCCATCGGCGCTCGTCACCTCGAGGACGCGCGCCTCGACGGACCGCTGGTAGGCGTCGAGGTAGCAGCGCTCGTCGACGCGCGGCGTCATCGTTCCGGCGCCGCGTGGCGGCGGCGACCGTCCGACGGCCGCATCGGATCACTCGCGGAGCGCGCCCGCGCCGCGCGCATCGCCTACCCGCCGACCGTGAGGGTGCCGACCATGTTCGGGTGGATGGTGCACACGAACTGGTAGGTCCCGGCGGCCAGCGCGGGAACCTGGTAGTCGGTCGAGTTGGGTCCCGTGACGACGTCGCCCTTGAACACCTGCTTTCCGGACGCGTCCTTGATCGCGACATCGTGCGGAACGCCGGCATCCTTATTGTCGAAGTGGATCGTGAACGCCGACCCGGCGGGGGCGCTCACGGTGCTCTGCTCGAACGCGATGTTGGACGCGGAGATCTGGACGACGCTGCCGCCCGCGCCGGTGGAGGCACTCGAGGCCGGGGCGGACGACGAGGCTGCGGACGGGGCCGCGGAGGCGCCTGCGGAGGCGGCCGGCTGGGACGGCGGAGCCACCGTCGGCGGTGCGTATGTCCAGCCCGGACCCGTGGACGCCACGCAGGCAGAGGCGGCAAGGGCGAGCGCGGCGAGGACGAGGAACAGGACGGGGCGGCGCATGAAGACCTCGGATTGGGCAGCGTGAAACGTCCCGATCCTACCCAAAGCCGGCCGGACCTGCCGCCGAGGCGGTTTGCGCCGTGCGGGCGCGTGGGATTGGGACCGCCGTCAGCCCGTGCGCCGGGAGCTCCGCTCGGCCTCGAGACCGAGCCTGATCGCGACGGCCGCGGCCTCGACGCGGCCCGAGACGCCGAGCTTGGCGAGGATGTTGCCCACGTGGACGCCGACCGTCTTCTGGCTGATGAACAGCCGGTCGCCGATCTCGCGATTCGTCCGGCCCTGGGAGATCAGTCCCAGCACCTCGAGCTCACGACGGGAGAGGCCGAACGTGTCACCGCCCGGGACCGGTTTCCGCGGCGTGCCCGGGACAGGGCCGGGACCGGTCGCCTCGGCGACCGGTCCCGGCGACACCGAGGCGCGGGGGCCGGGCACGACCGCGGCCGGCTCCTCCAGCAGGGCGTCCACCTCGGGCGGGATCGCGATCATGGCACGCTGGGCGAGCTCGCGCAGCGCCCGCAGCAGCGGTCGCGCACGGAGGCTCATCGCCAGGGTCACGGCATGGATCAGCGGCTCGCGGGCATCCGCCCGGGCAAGGCGGGCATCGACCCGTGTCCGGGACCCTTCGGCGAGGCCGGCGACGGCCCCGGCGAGGATCGCCTCTGCCTGGCGCCAGCTCGCCCGGGCCTCCCGGTACGGGTCGCCCAGGGCGCGCCAGCGCGCGGCGAGCGCCGCCCAGTGCGTGGGGTCGTCGCGGCCGTGGAGGCGGGCATCGAACGCGCGTGCGGTCGCGAGGCTCGCGTCCGGCTCTCCCTCGGGTGCTGACGTCGTCTCGTGCCGGGCGCGCGCGACCGCCGCCTCCGCCTCGGCCAGGATCCGGCCACCCCGCTCGCGCGCCGCGGCCAGGTCCGCGATCCGCCGCTTCTCGAGCGCCTCGACTGCGATGGCCGCCTCGACCTCGAGGGCCGTCGCGGCCATCCGCGCGACGAGGACCCAGTCCTCGGTGCCCCGCAGCCGCGCCCATCCACGCTCAACCGCGCGGCGGGCATCGGCCAGGTCCCCGCTCCACATCGCATACGAGGCGGTCGCCTGGTAGGCCGGCACCGCGAACTGCAGGTCGCCGCCGGTCTCGAGCTCCACGAGGATCCGGCCCAGCAGCCGGCCCGCCTCCTCACCCGCCTCGGACTCGATCTCGACGATGACGAGGTTGAGGATCGCGTTGACGAACGGGACTCCGGCCGGGCTCCAGTCGAGCGCCCGCAGGCTGAGCTCACGTGCCTCCGCCCAGCGGCCGACGTCCACCAGAAGGCCGGCGACATTGCCCCCGAGGAGCTTGCCGTAGACCGCGTCGAGGTCGTTCGCCCGCGCCTCCTCGATGTCGCGAAACGCGACGTCGATCGCCTCCTTCGGCCGTCCGAGCAGCTCCAGCACGACGGCCATGTTCGCGCCCGCGCGCCACCACTCCTCAACGAGGCCGAGCGCCCGCGATCGTTCGATCGCCTCGCGGAGCATCGGAACCGAGGACTCCGGGTCGTCGCCCCAGCCGCGGATCACGGCAAGGGTCGTCATGGCATGGATGGCCTCGGGCTCCGCCTCGTCCCCGAGCCCGCGTGCGATCGCCAGCGCCTCACGCGCGGCATGCTCGCCGTCCCGGAACGCGCCGGCGATCATCCGCTCCTGGGCGAGCAGGGCCAGGATTCGGGCCCGCGCCAGCGACGGCTCCGGTGGCGCGACCTCCGCGGCCCGGCGCAGGGCGGCCGTCGCGCCAGCGCCGTCCCCCGCGGCCAGGCGATACCGGCCGAGACGCAATTCGAGGGTCGCGCGCTCCATCCGGTCCCGCCGCTCGCCCAGGGATGCGAGCGCGGCTTCCGCGTAGGCGACGGCGCGGGTGGGGCGCATCGCCGCGAGTGCCGCCTCCGCAGCCAGCTGCTCCAGCTCCGCGACATCGGCGCCGGGCGCCGACGGGTCATCCGGCGGCGGAAGCTCCAGCCCGATCTCGAAAGCGATCAGCGCGTCCTGCGGCGCGTCCACCGCCATCGCCTCACGACCGGCGCGGATTGCCGCATCGCGGGCCTCGTCCGAGCGGTGGGCCGCCCGCCAGTGCATCGCGGCGACGATCGGCACGTCCTCGAACGCGGCCGCGAGCGCGGCCCGATGGCGCGGCCGCTGCGTCGGCAGCAGGTCTCGGACGACGGCCCGGGCGACCAGCTCGTGGCGGATCTCCACCCGCTCCGCCGCGTCGACGCCCACGAACCCGTGCTCGAGTGCTTCATCCAGCCCCGCCGACAGGTCCGCGTCGATGAGCTCGGTCGCCCGTCTCGGCAACGTGGTCGACCGCGGCGGCAGGCGGGACTGGGTCGCGCCGGCCTCGAACGCGGCCGCGGCGGCAGCGAGCCGCGCTCGGTCCATCGGGCGCTCGGAGGGAGCCATCAACCGCAGCACGCGCCGGCATTCCGACGAGCGTCGCTGGAGACGCGACGCGACGAGGTCGGCGAGCGTCCCCGTCAGCGTGGCGCTGCGCAGCTCCCGCCTGGCCGCCACGAGCTCCTCCACGACGAGCGGCGAGCCCGCCGATCGCTCGGCGACCAGGACCACGATCGACGCCGACGGCCGCTCGCCCTCGATCCCCTCGATGAGGCGGGCGATCTCGCGCCGCGCGAGCGGTCGCAGGTCGATCCTGACCGGTGGACGGAGACCGCCCTCGATGACCGCCAGGTTCTCGCGCAACGGGTGCTCGCGCGTCAGCCGGTCCGGCTGGAAGGTCAGCACCAGCGTGATCCTCTCGTCGCGGGCGATCCGGGCGACGAACGTGGCGAACGCGCGACTTGCGGCATCCGCGGCGTGCAGGTCCTCGAGCACCAGGATGATCGGCCGCTCGACCGAAAGCCGTCCGAGCCACCGCAGAAGGGCCTCGAGCGCCCGTGGCTGGCGCCGTTCGGGATCCGCGAGCGCGCTGACGGGCACGGCGGGCAGGTCTGCCGCGAGGGCCGCCATGCCGGGGAGTCCCAGCAGGGCTGACCGCGAATCGCGCCGCAGAAGCGACAGGATCTCCTCCGGGGCGCGCAATTCGAGTACCGGACCGAGCGCATCCATGACCATCGCCCAAGGCGGATCCGCCGGCCCGTGAGCGCGCCCCCGGAGGACGAGCGGCTGCTGCTCGCGGGCGACGGCTCGCTCGACGGCCTCATCCACGAACCGCGAGGCCCCCATGCCGGCGCTCGCGGCGATGACGACGGTGGTCGAAGCACCCCCGGCGCCCGCCTTGACGGCCGCCTCGAACTGCGCGAGCTCCGACTCGCGCCCGATGAAGCTGCGGCTGACGACTCTGCCTGGCATCTCCCGCATTGTAGGGACGGCGCGACGGCCGCCGACGGGACCGCGCGGCGGGTACGCTGCCCGGGTGCACGACCGACGCCCACCTCACCCGGCCAACGAGCTGAACGAGCTGTCCGGGGAGGAGTGGCTCTACTTCACGAAATCGGTCTGGACAACAGCCTACCCATCGGAGCTCGGCCACGAGCGTCGCAAGGCACACGGCGCGAACAAGCCCCCCCGGCTGATGGCGCGGCTGATCGAGTTCTTCACCCGGACCGGCGAGCTGGTGCTCGATCCGTTCGCGGGCGTGGGCGGCACCCTGCTCGGGGCGGCGATCGCCCGCGGCCCGCGGCGGGCGCTGGGGATCGAGCTGGACCCGCGCTGGGCCAGCGTGTACGCGGACACCGTGGCGTTCCTGCGCGCCGAGCGGGAGGGCCGCGGGCCGCTGCTCGCCGACCTCGGACCCAACGACCCCGGCGGGGTTCGCACCTTCGACCCCTCGGGTCTCGAGCTCCGGCCGGGTGACTCCCGGTCGATCCTGCCGACGCTCGCGGCCGGCTCGATCGACTTCGTCGCCACGGACCCGCCGTACAACGTCCAGCTGCCGATGACGATGGCCGGCGGACGCCTCGCGGAGGCGCACGCGAACCGGCGGACGGATTACGCGATGGTGTCAGAGCTGGACGGCGACCTCGCCAACCTGCCCGACTACCCGGCCTTCCTCGATGCGATGGGTGAGGTCCTGGCCGAGGTTCACCGTGTGCTCCGGCCGGGCCGCTACGCCGTGCTGATCGTGCGCGACGCCTACCAGGGCGGGCGGTACCTGTTCACGGCAGCGGACCTCGCCGCCCGGGCCGACGCCGCCGGGCTGGTCCCCAAGGGCGACATCGCGTGGTACCAGGCGGGGACCAGGCTCCGGCCGTACGGTTACCCGCGGTCGTTCGTGCCCAACATCGCGCACCAGCACATCCTGGTGCTGCGCAAGCCGCCCGAGCCGGGGAAGCGGAAGCGCGTCTAGGTTCTAGGCGTCACCGAACCGGCGCTGATGCTCGGTGTAGGCGCGGATCACGTCCTCGAACCCGCCCGGCTCATCGTCGCCAGAGGTCCAGCTCGCGGCTCCGGCGGCCGTGGAGTCGATGACCACGTCGCCGAGCGTCATCTTGTGCAGCCAGCCCTCTCGTCCATCGGGACACAGGACCCGCCAGTAGGTGCCGCGCTTCTCGAGCAGCACGACCTCGTCTCCCTCGTCGAGGACGTCGATCTCGACCCCCTGGACCTCATCGGGCATGTCGAGCAGGCTCACCAGCCGGTACCGGATCAGGCGCCGCTCCAGGCCGCTGACGGCCTGGCCGACCTCGCCCTCGAAGGTGAGCCGGACGCTGGTCGACACGCTCCGCAGCGGATCGGTCTTGCGGGCCTCCATCAGCGAGGGGCGCCGCCACCGCGGGAGGTGGGTGTCGGTCTCCTCGGGACCTGCGGCGGCAACGACCGCCTGGACCGCGGCGGGCGCAGCGGCCAGCGCTGCGGCGGGCACCAGCCCCGAATGCCCGACCATGCCGAGACCGCGTGACGCGGCCTCGCTCAGCTCGTCGTCGTCCGCGGTCGGGTCGCCGTTCCGGCGCCGCTTCCCGAACATCATGAATGCCATCAGCATGGAGACGCCGCCCGTGGTCACGACCATGGTCGGGAGCATCCGGGTGAACGTCGCGAGGATCGACGACGGGCCACCCAGGCCCCCGGGCAGCGTTGCGTCGCCGGAGCCACCGTTGCCGAACGGCCCGCTCCCCGAGCTGCTCCCGGCCGATGCGCCTGCCGAGTCCGGCGTGTCGCCCGCAGCTGCATCGGCGGGGCCCGAGCCGCCATCGGGTCCGGACCCTGCGCCGGCGGCGGGAGATCCGCCGGATCGGTCGGTGGGGTCGGACAGGCCGGGCACGATCAACGCGGTGAGCGGGTCCGGGCTCGCGGTGGCCGACGGCACGTCCGGGGAGGGCGTGTCAGCGGCCGGCGTTCGCGTGCCCGGCGCGACGCCCGGGCTGCTCGTCGGGGTGGGGGCGGCGGTCGGCGCCGCGGTAGCGGTCGGCGCGGGGGTGGGCCTGGCGGTGGGGGCGGCCGTGGGGTCGGGCCTGGGGGTCGGCGTTGGCGCCGGGGTCGGCTTCGGCGTCGGCTTCGGCGTCGGCTTCGGCGTCGGCGTGGGCACCGGGGTCGGTTTCGGCGTCGGCTTCGGCGTCGGCGTGGGCACCGGGGTCGGTTTCGGCGTCGGCTTCGGCGTCGGCGTGGGCGCCGGGGTCGGCGGAGGCGAGATCGTGATCGCCGGCCCGGCAATGTGGTCCTTGAAGCGATCGCGGTCCGCAGCCTCGAACCGGACGGTCCAGGTGCCCACCGAAAGCGTGGTGGTGAAGCTGTACCGGATCCCCTTCTTCCAGTTGTCGGAGGCGGACGTCGGCTGCATCGTGTGCGCCACGGACCCGATCACGACCCGGACGTAGTCCGGTGCCGAGCCTTCGGAGTTCCGGTAGGTCACGGACAGCGTGATCCGCGTCGCGGGCGTGCCCGTCGTCGGCGACACCGTGGGGTCCTGGAGAGCCGTCGGGCCGTTGCCCTCGGCTGCGGCGGGGAGCACCGTGAGCACGACGAGCAGCACGGCAAGAAGCGCCGAGCGGACCGACGTTCGGCCCAGCCCGGACACGGCTGCTGCGATGGCGCGCCTCGACCGGTTGATCAACGGGTTGCGTTCCCCTCCGGTTCCCGACTGTCGCGGGGTTCATCTCGGAGGATCAAAGGAACTCGGGCGGCGCGCAATGGTACGGGGGTCCCGCCCGGGAGATGGCGCGGGGGTACCGACGGCGCCCCGGAGGGCGCATCCGGGTGCCGGCCTCTCGCGCGCGAGTCTCAAAAGTCCGGTGAATGGCCGCATCGAATTCCGGTGCGGCCTGGCAACGCCTGCAGCGGTCGAGTGGGCTCCGGGGGGGTCACGAGGACCGTCGCGTGCTGTTCCGTAGCCCGAAGGGGGCATTCCCGCGGACGCCCGGTGCCCGGACGATACGGTGATGCAGGTTATTGCCTCCGCACCCACGGCCGCTCGTTCAAACCGCCTTGCCCTCGCCCGGGTCGCGGCGTCCGCCGTGCTCATGATCGTCGCCGGCGGCATGCTGGCCTGGCTCTGCGTCACAACCCCGATCATCAGTGCCTTCGTCCCGAACGGGCGGCCCTCCGCCATGCAGGCGGCGGCCGGCATCCTTGCCTGGGGGTTCGCGATCGTCGTGCCGGCCGGCTTCCTGATCCTCGGGCTTGCCCGCATCCTCACCGCCGTCGAGGCCGCCGCCGCGCTGCGCTCCACCGCGATGACCCCGCGTCTCGCGCGCTCGCTGGGTGCGGATCACCTGGCCGCCACGGATCTCATCCTGCCGGGAGGCAGACGCATCCACGAGCTGGTGCTCGGTCCGTTCGGGATCGTCGTGCTGGGGGATGTGCCGCCCGCAGGCGTGAGCCGCCACGTCGGCAACCACTGGGAGCTCCGGGGACCACGCGGCCGCTGGCTCCCGATCGAGGCCCCGCTGGACCGGGCCGCCCGCGATGCCGAGCGGGTTCGTGGCTGGCTCACGACGGACGACCGCGACTTCCTCGTCCGCGTCTACGCGGCGATCGTGACCGATGACCGCCAGGTGGAACGGACGCCCACATGTGCCGTCGTGCGACCGGGCGATCTTGGCGCCTGGCTCCAGGCTCTGCCGACCCAGCGCGGCCTGACATCGGACCGGCGCGAGCGCCTGGTCGAGCTGATCCGCTCGGTCGCGACCGGGCGCTGAAGGAGTCGCCGACCCGGCGAGGGCCGGCTGGCCGGGGTTGGTAGGGGAGCCAGGACTCGAACCTGGAACCGGCGGGATATAAGCCCGCTGCTCTAACCGATTGAGCTACTCCCCCACGAGCGATCCGGCCGCTGCCGGGTCAGCCCTCGGAGCTGTCCCTGTCGCCGAGGATCCGGCCGGTGATGGCACGCAGGTGGAAGGGCCGGCCCCGCAGCGCGGGGACGCGTCCGGCCGGCGGGGTCACCTGCTCGGCGTCAGATCCTCCTTCGTGCTGGCTGGCTGCAAGCTGGCGGGCCAGCTCACGCTCTTCGTCCGTCTGCACCGCCTCGATGGGCAGGGCGTCCGGATCGAACGGCCGGTCCACGGGCTCGACGGCGACGACCAGCGGCCGCGCGTAGGCGGGAGCCCCGTAGAGCTTCGGCAGGGCGACGTGTCCGTGGTCTTCGTTGGCCACGCTGATCCTCATCGAGGCGGCGTGCATGGTCCGCCGGCTGCCCAGATGATAGCGGCCGCCGGCAAAGCGCAACCACCAAGTGGTGCTATTCGAGCAACGGTTTCACCAGCTCGTGGAACACGACCAGTACGAGATAGGCGATCGGGACCGCCGCAAACAGGCCGAGCGCCGCGCTCCACGGCGTCCTCGTCGCGCGACGGGCACCGCTGCCGGCCGGCAGCGGCACGATCAGCCAGGTGATGAGCGACCCTGCGAGCAGCACGATGACCACGTACAGGGTCAGGACGAGGAGACGGAGGTCGCCCCCGGGCAGCGCGGACCCCCGGTCGAGAGCGATGTCGTAGGCCAGGAACCCCGTTCCCAGCACGATGGCGACGATCAGGCTGCTGGCGACGGCACGCACAACCGGCCGCGGAGCACGCCGGAACTGGCGCCAGCGGATCTCCAGCCAGCCCCGCTGGCGGACCGCCGGGGGCGCCGGCCGGTCAGCGGAGGGGTCGGTCATCGCTGCCGAGCACCGTGAGCGTGCGGCGAGGCGGGATCGTGGCCGGCGTGTGGCGGGCCAGCAGCTCCACGGCCTCGGCGAAGCGGTCCAGCTCGTCCTCGGTGTTCCAGAAGCCCACCGAGATCCGGATCGCGTCGATCGGCGGCAGCTCCCGGATGATGGCGAACACGCGAGCGCCGAGCTCCTCGACCGCGGCAGCCGCCGCCCAGCCGGCGATCCGGAACGTGACGAGGGTGCCCATCCGGGCGCGCGGCGTCACCAGGGTCACGCCCGGGATCGACGCCAGCCGATCGGCCGCCGCGGCCGCCAAACGCGCCGCGCGCTCGAGAGCCCACGGCAGCCCCAGGTACATCGACAGCCAGCCGCAGCTCCGGGCGAAGCCGATGATCGAGGGCCGGTGGAAGGCCGTCGCCTCGAACCGGCGCGCCCCCGGATGCAGCGTGCCGCCGGCCACGGGATCGAAGGCCTGGTACGAGAGGTGGCCGGCCGGGACGGGCACCGTCGCGTCAGCCAGGGTCCGGCGAACCCACAGCGCGCCCATCCCGTCCGGTCCGAGCAGCCATTTCTGGGACGGTGCCGCGTATGCGTCCACGTCGAGCACGTCGAGGGACACGGGGATCGCCCCTGCCGCCTGGGCCCCATCGATCACGCTGATGGCCCCGGCCGCCCGCGCCTGGGCGGCCAGCCGCGCCACCGGCAGCACGGCGCCGGTGGTCCACAGGACGTGGCTGTGGACGACGGCCCGCGCCGGGCGCTCGAGAGCCCGGCCGAAGGCCGCGACGGTGCGCTCGTCATCGCCGCCGTCACCGATGTCCAGCTGCTCCACGATGACCCCCAGCCGGTCCCGGAGCGCGAGCAGCGGGCCCAGACCCCCGGCGTGCTCATGGCGGGTCGTGAGGACGCGATCGCCGGGCGCCCAGGGCAGCGCACTCACGGCCAGGTTCATGCCGTCGGTGGTCGAGTGGGTCAGGGCGATGTCGGCCGGGTCGGCGACCAGCACCGCCGCCACGGACGCCCTCGCCTCCGCCATGCGCTCGACGGTGTCCGGCCACAGGTCCGGGCTGGCTCGTCCCGTCGCAAGCTCGCGCGCTGCCTGCTCGTCCATCGCGCGCTGGGTCTCGGCCGGCATCGGGCCTGCGGTTCCCGCGTTGAGGTAGATGCCGGCGCCGGTCGCAGGCAACAGGGTGCGAATCGCGGCGACCTTCTGGGCCTCCGGCATGAACGGGGAAACCACGCCCGTATGATATCGGTGGTATTCGCCTTTCCTCCCCCGCCACCCGGAGGCCCACGTGGCTGGTTTCGCCCGCGCAGAGCTGATCGCGACGCCCGAGTGGCTGGCCGAGAACCTCGGGCGGCCCGATCTCCGGGTCCTCGACCTGCGCTGGCGCCCGGACGGCACCGCGTCCACCCTGTACGGCACCGGTCACATTCCGGGAGCCGTGTACGTGGACTGGAAGGCGGCGGTCACGACCAGCGGCGACGGCAATGACGCGATGCTGCTCGCCTCGCCCGACGACGTCGCCGCCGCGATGGCCCGTGTCGGGGTGGGCAACGGGATGTCGGTCGTCCTGTACGACGACACGCTCTCCTTCTATGCCGCCCGTGTCTGGTGGAGCCTGCGGGCGTTCGGGTTCGAGTCCGCGCGGATCCTCGAGGGCGGGTTCCCGTTCTGGGTTGAGAGCGGACAGCCGGTCACCAGCGGCGCCGTCGAGGTTGCGCCCACCACGTTCACACCGCGAGCACAGGTCCGCCTCCGGTTGACGACCGCCGACGTGCGGGGCCTGCTGGGCGCGCCGGACGTGCTGCTCGTGGACGCACGTGGCCCCGCAGAGTTCCGCGGGTTCGAGGGCAACGTCCGCCGGCTGGGCCACATTCCCGGGGCCGTCAACGTCCCGGTCGCGGCCATGCACCTGCCGGGCACCCAGCGCCTCCGCGACCCGGAGGAGATCCGGGCGCTGCTGCTCAAGGCCAACATCACCCGCGGCCGGCGCCTCGTCTGCTACGACGGATCCGGCGTCTCAGCCGCCCGGCTGGCGTTCGTGCTGACGCTGCTCGGCCACGACGATGTCGCCGTCTATGACGGCGGCTGGGCGGAGTGGGGCGACCGCCTGGACCTCCCGGTCGATCGCTAGCGGCCGGCAATCGGCGGCGGTGCCGTCACCTGCGCGGCCGGCGCCGACCGGTCACGCGATCTCGATGGACGGCGGTCGGACAGAGAGCCCTACCACCCGCCGCCGGGCGACTCGGGCGGCTCCGGGGGCTGGGACGGGGCCTCGCCGTCGTGCTGCGAGGGGCCAAGGCCGGCCCACGGGTCGATCTCCGTATGCGGTGCCAGGATCTGCGCACGCTGGTGATTGACGGCCACCAGCAGGGCCGTCTGGCGGGCCTCGGCCAGCGTCTCCGACCAGAACGTCGCCTCGGTGACAGGGAGGAACCGGCCGGTCAGCTCGGCCAGGGCGTCGCGGAGGTTGCCGCCGCTCGGCATGAGGTGGATCTGGCCGGTCACCTTGAACGGCGGCACGGAGATAATGGCCGGCTCCTGGGTCTTGGGCGTCCGGAGCTCCGGTGACGGGGCCACCTCGGTGTTCTCCACCGCGAACAGCACCGCCTCCAGGTTGACCTGGGCGTAGGCAGCCCGGATCGGCTGCCCGCGGGAGCCGAACTCCTCGACCGTGACGTCCTCGAACACCAGGAACGAATCCTCGGCGAAGTTGAGGATGTCCGTCACCCGGTGCTGGCGCGACCGGACGAACCCATGCGTGATGAGCGCATCGGTATACAGGGTGAGCTCCACTCGTCCGAGCTCGTTGAATGCCGCGTACATTCGCCGCTTCCTCCGTGCGTCCCCCGGGCCACGCAGGCTCGTCGCGCCCAGCATACGTGTCCCGGCGAGGCATCGACGCCGGGCGGTGCGCCGCGCGCGCCGGCCACCGCGCCGGCGGAGCTACCGCCGGGCGCTCGCGGTGACCAGGTGCTCTGCCCCCAGCTGCAGGTCCTCGTACAGGCGCCGGACGGTCGTCAGCGTGTCGATCTCGTCAGCGGGCTTGTCCGTCCGGATGCGGACGATCCGCGGGAAGCGGAGCGCATACCCGGACCGATGGCGGGTCGATCGCATGATCACGTCGAACGCGATCTCGACCACCACCGCCGGCTCCACGACCCGGAACCGCCCGTGGGTGCTGATCGTGTGCCCCTCGAACCAGAGGGTCATGGTCGCGATCTCGGCGTCGGTCAGGCCGCTGTACGCCTTGCCGATCGTCACCAGGGCATCCGTCGCCTCGTCGCGCACGGCGAAGGTGTAATCCGACAGCACCCCGTGGCGCCTGCCGTGACCCACCTCCACCCCGGTGACCACGCAGTCGAGCGTCGCGAGCGCCTTCTTCATCTTCAGCCAGCCGAGACCGCGGCGGCCGGGGCTGTACCCGCTGTCGGGGTCCTTGACCATGAGCCCCTCGTTGCGCCGCGCGCGGGCCTGGGCGAAGGCCGCCTCCAGGCCGTCGACGGTGTCCACCGCCACCAGGTGGCTGAGCGCGAAGCGGCCGCCGTCCGCGGCCAGGGGCAGACCCAGCGCCTCGAGCCGCCGCCGCCGCTCCGAGAGCGGCACCTCGAGCAGGGGCTCAACCTCCCCACCCGTGGCCGTATCGAGACCCAGCAGGTCCCACGCGACGTAGATGACGGGCACCTCCGCGAGGATCTGCGGCGACGGGTCCTTCCTCCCGAGACGGGCCTGGAGCTGGAGGAAGGGCAGCACCGTTCCCTCCTTCCATGCGAGGACCTCGCCATCCAGGATCCCCGCCCAGGGCAGCTCGCGTGCTCCCTCCACGATCTCCGGGAACTGCCCGCTGATGTCGTGCAGGTCGCGCGAGTAGAGGCGCACCTCGGCGCCTGTCCGGTGGAGCTGTGCCCGGATCCCGTCGTACTTGTCCTCGACCCAGACCACCGGGCCGAGCCGGCCGATGATCTCGGCGGCGTCCTCGGCGGGTGAGGCGAGCATGAACTTGAGGGGGTGGAACAGCGCCATCGCGGCATCGCCGAGACGATCCTCCCGCGCCAGGGCAGCCGTTCGCCCGAGGTCACCGGTGAGCATGCCGGCCCGCTTGACGGCGTCGAGCGGGCGGTCAAACGCCCTGGCGATGGCCGCCTCGAGGAGGCCCTCGCGGAGGCCGATGCGCAGCTCGCCCGTGAGCACCTTGACGATCGCGGCGGCGGTGAGCGGCGATGACCTGGTGAGCAGCGCCTCGAGGATCACGGCCTTTGCGGCGGCCCCCGGCGCGGCGGCGAGCGCGTCGAAGGCTGCCCGAACCTCCGGAACCGACGGCTCGGTCGCCGGGTCGGGCGCGTGCCCCGCCTCGGCGAGCACCTCGGCCACGGCGGTCGCCACGTCGGACGATCGATCGTACGCACGCCGCAGCGCGTCCTCGTCCGCGTGAGCGACCCGCAGCACCGCACCGGCGAGCCCTGCCCAGCCCACGCCCGTGGACCGGGGATCCGCCTCCGGGAATGCGCGCCCGGCCAGGAACACGGCCGCGACCGGGAGCTCGTCCGGTGCCAGGCTCGAGAGATAGGTGGCCAGGATCGACGTCTTGGCGGAGGTCTTCGTCGTCGCCGCGACGCGCCCTGCGATCTCGCTCCAGCGGCGCATGGTGGCGATGGTATAGGGTGTCCGCGATGCTCCATCGGCGCTGGTTCCCAGAGCACATCGACGGCGAGCTGGTCGTGCTCCGCCGGCACACGCGCGAGAACCTGCGCGACTTCCTCCGCTGGTACCAGGATCCCGAGGTCGCGCGCCTGACGCGGTACCAGGACGGCCCGATGCGCCGCGAGGAGATCGAGCGATTCTTCTCGGTCCGGGCCATGGGCCCGGAGTCGATGGCCATGGGCATCCACATCCGCGCGACGGGACGGCTGATCGGCTCGTGCGCGTTCTCGCAGGTGGACGGCGACAACGGCTCCGCCCTGTTCCACATCACCATCGGCGAGCACGATGCGTGGGGCCACGGGTACGGCAGCGCGGCGACCGGGATGATGGTCGACCACGCGTTCGGGTCCCTCGGCCTGCACCGCGTGGCGCTGTCCGTGTTCGCGTTCAACGAGCGCGCGATCCGCGCGTACCTGCGGGTCGGGTTCGTGATCGAAGGCCGGTCGCGCGAGGCGATCTGGCGAGACGGGCGCTGGTGGGACGAGATCCACATGAGCGTCCTGGAGCCGGACTGGCGGGCGGCACGCTGGCAGGCAACGGCGGAGGCAGAGGGACGCACGCCGGTCACGCCGGGCGTGACCGATGACGTCGACGGTGGATGGGCCGGAGGACGAGGCGGAGGGTGACCATGGCGAGCAACGGTCCTGCGGCCGAAGCCGCTCGAGCCGACTTCCGGGGCTGGCTGGATGCGAAGGGTCACGCGGTGGACAACGCCCGTCGGGCGATCGAAGGCCTGGATGCGGCCTTCGACGCCGGCGTGCTCCAGAAGACGCCCGTGCTCGGGGCGATGCTCGCCGACCTCTCGGTCGCGCTCCAGGCGGACGAGGGCCAGAGGCTGGGCGGGAAGTCCGCGGAGGCTGCGCGGTTCATCATGCAGGCGATTGCCGGCGAGCTGCGGAACGCCTGACACGGGCAGGCCGCCGTCCGCCGGTCCCTCGACGCAGGCCGTCGCAGACATGGAGGAGCCCGTCGTGCCCACGCCACCCACCCCGCCCGACCTCGCGCCCGAGATCCACCGCGCCCTCGCCGTCGGGCTGTTCAACCGGACGTGGGACCTGCTGGCGGTCGAGGTCCGGACGCCGGCGCAGGACGACGAGCTGGTCGACGCGGCCCATGCGTCCGGGTGGCACTGGCGGCAGGTCGGCGATCCCGTCCACCTCGCCCGCGGCCACTGGCTCTGCTCGCGCGTCTACGCCGTGCTCGGGCGCGGCGAGGCGGCCGTGCGACACGCCCGCCGGGCGTACGACGTGCTCGATGGCGGTGGCGAGGGCATCGAGGACTGGGACGCGGCGGCGGCGGCCGAGGCCATGGCGCGGGCACTTGCGGTCAGCGGTGATCCCGCCGGCGCCGCCGCCTGGAAGGCACGCGCGACGGCCGCCCTGGCCTCGATCACCGACCCCGAGGACAGGTCGGTCATCGAGCGGGACCTGGCGACACTGCCGAGCTGAGCCCGGCATGCGGTAGGGTTCCGGCACACGCCGAGGAGCCGCACGCGAATGACAGCATCCCGATGACGGCATCCCGATGACGGCCGCGACACCGCGGCGCGCCGCCACCGTCGAGCTCGAGCATGTCACCAAGTCATACGACGCGAAGGCGGCCGCGGCCGGTGCCCCGGGTGCCGTCAACGACCTCTCGCTCACGGTGCCCGCCGGCAGGATCTGCGTCCTGGTCGGACCGTCGGGCTGCGGCAAGACGACGACCCTCAAGATGGTCAACCGGCTCATCGAGCCGACCAGCGGCCGGATCCTGCTCGACGGCGTGGACGCGGCCACCCGGGACGTCACGGAGCTGCGGCGGGGCATCGGGTACGTGATCCAGCAGACCGGCCTGTTCCCGCACCAGACGATCGGCGAGAACGTCGCCACGGTCCCGCGCCTGCTCGGCTGGCCTCGTGCGCGCCGGCGCGAGCGGGCCGAGGAGCTGCTCGAGACGGTCGGGCTGGACCCGGCGACGTACGCGAGCCGCTACCCGGCGCAGCTCTCGGGCGGCGAGCGACAGCGCGTTGGCGTGGCCCGGGCCCTCGCGGCCGACCCGCCGATCATGCTCATGGACGAGCCGTTCGGCGCCGTGGACCCGATCGTCCGCGAGCGGCTCCAGAACGAGTTCCTGCGCCTCCAGGAGCAGCTGGCCAAGACGATCCTGTTCGTGACCCACGACATCGACGAGGCGATCAAGATGGGCGATGTCGTCGCGGTCTTCCGCGACGGTGGGTTCCTGGCCCAGTTCGGGACCCCGGCCGAGATCCTGGCGGCGCCGGCCTCGGACTTCGTGACCCGGTTCGTGGGCGCGGACCGTGGCCTCAAGCGCCTCTCGCTCGCCCGGGTGAGCGACCTGGAGCTCGCGCCGGCCGTCACGGCCCACGTCGGCGAGGATGCGGCGGATGCACGCCGGCGGGTGCTTGCTGACCCGTTCCAGTACCTGCTGGTGCTCGACGCGAGCGACCACCCGCTGGGCTGGGTGGACGAGCACCACGTGCCGGCGTCCGGCATCCTCGAGCGCGGCGCGGTCGGGACGACCTCGCCGCTGTTCGACCGCCGCACCACGCTCAAGGACGCGCTCTCGATGCTGCTCGAGGACGACGTCCAGGCGGGCGTCGTGGTCGACCGGCATGGCGTGTTCCGGGGTCTGATCACCGTCGCCCAGATCGCGGCCTTCCTGCGCGAGGCCGGACGGGAACCGGTGGCGTGATCGACTGGGGGTGGATGGCCGGCCACGTCGACGCCCTCGCGGGGCGGCTCGTCCAGCACCTGTACCTGGCCACGATCGCGCTCGTGATCGGGTTCGCGATCTCCTTTGCGCTCGCGATCTGGTCCGTCCGCCGGCGCCGCGTGTACGCGCCGATCGCCGCCATCGCGGGGATCCTGTACACGATCCCGAGCCTGGCCCTGTTCGCCGCGCTGGTCCCGATCACCGGCCTGTCGCTCGCCACCGCCGAGATCCCGCTGGTGATGTACACGATCCTGATCTTCGTCCGGAACATCGTCGCCGGTTTCGACGCCGTCCCGCCCGACGCCCTGGAGGCGGCCGACGGCATGGGCTACACGCGCAACCAGCGACTGTGGCGGGTGGAGCTGCCGCTGGCCGTGCCGCTGACCATTGCCGGGCTGCGCGTGGCGAGCGTGTCCACCATCGGCCTGGTGACGATCTCGGGCGCGATCGGCGACCGCTTCGGCGGCCTCGGCTTCTTCATCTTCGAGGGGTACCGTCGGGGGTTCCCGACCGAGATCCTGTTCGGGGCGGTGCCGTCGATGCTGCTTGCGGTGGCCGTCGATCTCGCGCTCGTGGCGGCGCAGCGACGCGTCACGCCGTGGGCGACGGCGCGGGACGAGCAGGCGGGTGGCAGCGGCACGGGCCGGGATGGCGTCGAACCCCCGCCGGCCGCGGCACAGGCCGGTGCGGCCGGGGCCGCCTGATGGGCCTGCTGTCGGACACGCTCGCGTGGCTCGTCGATCCGGCGCACTGGTCCGGCCCGTCCGGGATCCCGGTGCGCGTCGGCGAGCACCTGGCGCTCACGCTGGTCGCGCTGCTGATCGCGGCCGTCATCGCCCTGCCGGTGGGCATCTGGATCGGGCACACGCGACGCGGGGTGCGGCTGGCCGTGAACGGCGCGAACCTCGCGCGGGCGATGCCCTCGCTGGCGATCATCGGGATCCTCATCCCGTTCACCACCATGATCGACCCGCAGCTGGGGTTCAAGGTCCTGCCCACGCTGATCGCGATGATCGCGCTGGGGGTGCCGCCGATCCTGGTGAACGCCTATGCGGGCGTGTCCGAGGTGGATCGCGAGCTCACCGAGGCCGCCCGGGGAATGGGCTTCACCGGGCGCCGCGTGGTCACCGAGATCGAGCTGCCGCTGGCGCTGCCGGTGATCGTGGCCGGGATCGGATCGGCGGCAGTCCAGATCATCGCGACCGCCACCCTGGGGGCGATCTTCGGCTTCGGGGGGCTGGGCACGTACCTGACCGAGGGGATCGCCCAGAACGACGACGCGATGACGTTCGGGGGCGTGGTCCTGGTGGCACTGCTGGCACTGGCCGCCGAGGGTGGCTTCTCGCTGCTCGCGCGGCTGCTGACGGCGCGCGGCGTCCGGGCGCTGCCGGCCGCCGGCCGAGCGGAGGCCGCGCCCGCCTGATCCAGGGCGTGCGGGAGCCCCTGGAGCTGGTTTTGGTTCCGCACGGGCGCTGATATCGTGTGGGGCACCCCGGAGACGCCGGGTGGACAGGAAGAAGGAGACCCAATGCGGTTTTCCCGCACGCTCGCCCTCGGGGCGTCGATGCTGGTGCTGCTCGGCGCCTGCTCGACGGGTGGGGGCAGCAAGCCAACCATCAAGATCGGCTCCGTCGGGTTCGACGAGGCGCGGATCGTCGCCGAAGCCTACGCACAGGTCCTCGAGAATGCCGGGTACACGGTCAACCGCGACGGCATCGGGCTCGGTGATCGCAAGGTGCTGCTGCCGGCGCTCGAGAGCGGCCAGATCGACCTGCAGCCGGAGTACATCGGCTCCGGGCTCGCGGCAGGCTACGGTGGTACCGCCACCGGTGATCCCGCTGCCAACGCGGCCGCGCTCCAGGCCATCCTCGACACCAAGGGCGGCGGCATCACGGTCCTCGACTACACGCCGGCCCAGGACCAGAACGCGTTCGTCGTCCGCAAGGAGACGGCCGACCAGTATTCGCTGACCAAGATGAGCGACGTGGCCGCGGTCCAGGACAAGCTCAAGCTGGGCCTGGCCAAGGACTGTCCGACCAACCCGTTGTGCGCAGGAGCGCTCAAGGATGCCTACGGCATCGACACCTCCGGCGCCACGCTGCTCGATGCATGCTCGACGCCGATGGCACAGGCGCTCGCCGCCAAGACCATCGACCTGGGCGAGCTGTGCTCGACGCAGCCGGACATCATCGTCAACAACTTCGTCCTGCTCACGGACGACAAGAAGACCCAGCCGGCGGACAACATCGCCCCACTTGTCCGCAACGACTTTCTCGCCAAGACGGACAAGGCAGCGTTCGAGAAGCTGCTCAATGACCTGTCGGCCAAGATCGACACGCCGACCCTCGCGGACCTGTACAAGCAGGTGAGCGTGGACAAGAAGGACATCAACGTCGTGGTGTCGACCTGGCTCAAGGCCCAGGGCCTGATCAACTAGCCCGCGTCCCACACCCGTCGCCCGGATCGCGCACCCGCACGGTCCCGGAGGCGCGGGTCCGGCGGGCAGTCGGCCCGCCGGCGCGAGAGCCCCGGCTCATGCCGGGGCTCCTCCATGTCCGGCCCCGGCGGCACGCGTCGCGGTCGGGTGGCTACCCCAGCTCGAGCCATCCCAGCAGCTCCACGCCGTCGCGCCATGCTGCGGGGGCGTCCGCCTGGAGGCGGCCGGATTCGTGGCGCACGTTCGCGGTCAGCGCCGGGTCGGCGTTCCGCAGCGGGCTGCCGGGTCGGAGCCGCTGGCCCGCATAGCGCAGGAATGCCGCGTACAGGGCCTCGGGGGCGGTGTCCGCGATGCGGCGCTCGGCATCCGGCTGGTAGTCGACCGGGACCATGAGCCGCGCGAAGAACGAGCCGATCTCGTCTGCGAACGGGTCCATGCGCTGGGAATGGCCGGCCCAGCGCACGATGGGCGCCCGCGACGTGAAGGCAAGGATCACCTGGTGCGCGTCCACGGCGCCGCCCAGGAGGGTGCCGCCGAAGCTGAGGAACTGGTTGGAGACCGGGATCCGGTCGATGACCCGGATACGGCCCCAGAGGAACCGCCGGCTCAGCGGCAGCGGCACCCCGGCATCCAGGGTTGCGAGCCGCCCGCGACCGTCGTGAGGCTCCCAGAACGTCACCTTCTCCGGGTCGAAGTGCTCGAGCGTGGGGCTGTCGCGCAGCCCGACCAGCAGCCGGGGCCCCGGCACCGTCCCGGTGCGGCTGCCGTCCCGCAGCTCGAAGCCGAGATGCTCGAGCTCCGTGGTGGCGTCGTCCAGCCAGTCGCCGCCCCAGTCGAGCGAGCCAGGCCACGGGAGGGGCGACCGGACGGTCATCGCGCCTCGCCGTCGAGCGCCGTGCCCGCATCCGGAGCTGCGGGCGGACCCGGAACCGCGGCGGGCACCGGAGCTGCGGGCGGACCCGGAGCCGCGGCGGGCACCGGAACCGCGACCCGGCCCGGGACCGTGTCCTCGAGGCGCGGCCGCCCACCGATCGCGATGACCACGGCGCCACCCAGAGAGGTGAGCAGCAGCGTCGTCGCGTGGACCAGCACCGCGAACGCCAGCGCGGATTCCGAGGCGATCCCGACGGATCCCGCGATCGTCACCGCCGCCAGCTCGAACGTGCCGACGTACCCGGGCGCCGCCGGGATCGCCGTGGCGAGGTTCGTGCCCGCTGCGAGCAGCGCGGCCTGGCCCATCGTGGGCTCGATGCCGACCGCCTGCGCGGCTGCCGCGAAGGCCAGCACCGTGCACGACCATGACCCGACTGACAGGATGACGGCGGCGGCCATCGTGCGAACGTTGCTCACGATCGCGAGCCCGGCCCGCAGCCGTCGCAGCACGTCACGCACCCGCGGCCAGCGCCCGATGAACGCCGCCAGCCTGGCGCCTCCCGGCAGCCGGTGGGCGGCCATGCCGACGGCGATGCCGATGACCAGCAGGGCCGTCACCGCGAGGCCCACCAGCACCGCGGAGGCGACGACGCCGCGCACCGACAGCACCAGGATCGCGGCCGCCGCGATCCCCACGACCACCACCGTATCCACGACCCGCTCGACAACGATCGTGCCCAGGGTCGTGGACCGCGAAAGGCCCGTTCGCACGCCGAGGTGGTGGCTGCGGACCAGCTCCCCGAGGCGCGCCGGCAGGACGTTGTTGGCGAGGTAGCCCACGAGGAGCGATCCGAGCGTCGTCCGCAGCGGCACGTCCGCAATCGGCGCCAGCAGGACCCGCCAGCGCACGGCGCGGATCAGCACGTCGGAGGCGGCGAACACCAGCAGCAGCGCGATCCACTGCGGCTGCGCACGACGGAGCACATCCCATGCCGCGCCCAGGTCCACGGAGCGAACGACGAGGGCGAGGGCCACGACCGAGATGGCGAGACCGAGGGCCGCGCGCCCAAGGCCCCCGCGCGTGCGCATGTCAGGCGGTGCCGGGCTCGCGCGCGGGAACTCGCGGGCGGAGCTTGGCCGAGCGGCGCAGCCCGGTGCGGTGCAGGAGGAACCGGCCCACGACGCGCAGCGTGGACAGCCCGTACACGACGCTGCGCCGGAAGTTGACCGAG
Source organism: uncultured Chloroflexia bacterium (assembly GCA_963849495.1). Lineage (GTDB taxonomy): Bacteria > Chloroflexota > Limnocylindria > Limnocylindrales > CSP1-4 > CAIXZV01. Next base: position 555,387 of record CAWKHN010000011.1, read on the forward strand.
CTCGCCTCCTCGAAGTAGCGCGTCGGCACGGCGATCTCGCCCACGCGCAGGCCGCCGACCGCGACGACCTGGGCGATCAGCTCCTGGTCGAACACGAAGTCATCCGAGTTCAGCCCGTACGGGATGGTCTCCAGCAGGCGTCTGCTGTAGGCGCGGAGGCCGGTGTGGTACTCGGACAGCCGGAGCCCGAAGGCGGCGTTCTCGACTCCGGTCAGGAAGCGGTTCGAGACGTACTTCCACTTGGGCATGCCGCCCGCGATCGGGTCGCCCAGGAACCGGCTGCCGAGCATGAGGTCGCGCTCGCCGGAGGCGATCGGCGCCACGAGCTCCGGGATCCGGGTGGCGTCGTACTGGTAGTCCGGGTGGAGCATCACCACCACGTCCGCGCCCCACTCCAGGGCCCGGTCGTAGCACGTCTTCTGGTTGCCCCCATAGCCCAGGTTCTGGCGGTGGACGATGACCTCGATGCCGAGCCGCTTGGCCACGTCCACCGTCTCGTCCTTCGACACGTCGTCCACCAGGATCATGTGGTCGACGAGGTCGTGCGGGATGTCCGCGTACGTGCGTTCCAGCGTGCGGGCGGCGTTGTAGGCGGGCATGACGATGACGACGCGGGGCGCAGCCGTCCGTGTCTCGGGTATCACAAACGGCACGATACCAGCCCGACACCCGGGGGTCCGGGAATGCTGCCCGCTCTCCCCTAAGATGGGGGCGTGAACGCAGGTGACGGGCACAGTCGCAGGTCGGGCGATCTGGCCGTGGGCGGGCTGGCGTTCCTCGCTGCGATCGCGGTCCTCACCTGGGTCGTGAGGCCCATCGGCACCGATACAGTCGGCTTCGACAGTGCCGCATCCGTCCTGTACTTCGATCGCATCGTCGCCGGCCGGCATCTCGAAGCCTTCGTGGGGACGACCCCGAAGCCACTGCTGACGCTCGTCTACGGTCTCGTCCATGCGCTGGTCCCCGACTGGCGCGCGATCTCGTGGCTGGCGATCCTCGCGTGTGCGCTGGGCATCTCCCTGTCTGCGGTCCTAGCCCATCGAGTGGCAGGCGTGATCGCCGCGACGTTCGTCACCATCGGGCTGCTCGGCTCGACCCAGCTGCTTCAGGACGTCGGGCTCGCCTACAGCGTCACATGGGCGCTGCTGTTCTGGGCCGCGGCAGGCGTCGCCGTCTCCGGTGCCAGGCCTCGATGGCCGCTCGGCGGCGTGCTGCTGCTCGCGGCGAACCTCGTCCGGGTCGAAGCGCTCCTGGTCCCGGCTGTCACCATCGCCGCGATCGTGGTCGCGCTGCTGACGGCACCGGACCGTGCCAGCCGGTGGCGCGATCTTCGCGCGCCGCTGATCTGGATCGGCCTGGTCCCGCTGCTGGCCCTGCCGGTCCAGGGCATCCATGACTTCCTGCTGACCGGTGATCCGCTGTACAGCCAGTACGTGCCCATCCGGGCCTCCCAGGGGGCGACGCTGCGCGACGTCCCCTGGGTGTTCGCCTATCTGATCCGGCACTATCTTGCGATCGGCGCCCTCAGCGTGCTCGCGCTGATCGGCGCGGTCCACCTCGTCCGGACCCGGCGGTGGGCGATCGTGGTTGCGCTCCTCGCGCTCGGACCCGGTGTCGCCGCCGCTCTCGTCCTGCTCGCCCTGCGGCACATCTACATCTCGGATCGATACATCGCCGCGGCGGACCTGGCGGCGATCTTCGCGGCCGCGATCGGAGTGGCATCCATCCGGGTTCCCGCCCTGGATGCCATCGCGGCATGGCTCGCTCGATGGCCGGCCCGGACGGCGACCCTCGGCATCGTCATCGCGGCCTCTGCCGTCGCGGTTGCGGTCGCGTCCCCGTTCGCACCGGTCAATTCGTCGGTACGGGTCACGTTGCACAACACCCTCGCGGTCCACGAGCACCTGGACGCCAACCTGCCGGTCCTGGCGGCGGCGATGGACGCGATCCCGGGTGTCCGAACGTTCCCGGCCGGAGGGGACGGCCGGGCCGGGGAGGGAAGCACCACCCGTCTCATGGTCCCGGTGCTCCTGACGCCGCAGGTGGCCGTTGATCTGGGCCTGCCGCTCAACGCCATCCGGGGCACGGCCGCAAGCCACATCACCACCGACGGCAGCTATCCGGCGCCCGGCGTCGTCGTCTATCACGATCAGCTCCGGGATTCGCCGGCCGAACCCTTCGCCATCTTCGAGGTCGGGGCCCCCGTCGTGGACGGCGCCATCCGCGTCGTACCCGTCAAGGCAAGCCCGGCGATCGGGACGTGGGTCGTCCGGATCGATCGCAACTGACCGACCGAAGGTCGGCCACGACCCGAGCGCGCGTCGCCACAACGGGCCGGGGTCGGCGTGTCGCCGTGTCGCCATCCTGTCACGAAACCCCGCTATCGTTCGGAGCCACTCATGACGCACGGCGCGAGCCTTGGCCCGCGCAGGAGACCTGGATGTTCGAGCGCCTGTTCGGGGATCGTCGCGGCGATCCCGCCCTCGCCGACCGCGTCCCGCCCGGTCAGTACCTCACCGAGAAGTTCCCCGTCCTGCACTACGGCAGCGTGCCCAAAGCCGACCTCGCGGCATGGGATTTCAACGTCGACGGCGAGGTCGACAACCCGTTCCGCCTCACCTGGGAGGCATTCCAGGCGCTGCCGCGCAAGCAGGTCACGACCGACATCCACTGCGTGACCCGCTGGTCGAAGCTGGACACCCACTGGGAGGGCGTCGCGATCCAGACCATCCTGGAGCTCGCCCAGGTCCGCCCATCGGCAGCGTTCGTGGTGGGCCACGCGGAACAGGGCTACACGGCGAACCTGCCGCTCGAGGTGCTCGACGACGACGACGTCCTGCTCGCGGACACCTTCGAGGGTGCGCCGCTCGAGCCGGACCATGGCTACCCGCTCCGCCTGATCGTCCCCAAGCGCTACTTCTGGAAGGGCCCGAAGTGGATCCGGCGGCTCGAGTTCCTGGCCCACGACACGCTCGGCTTCTGGGAGCGCTACGGCTACAACAACAGCGCCGACCCCTGGAAGGAGGAGCGGTTCAGCGGGTAGATCGGTCCGAGCGGGGCGCCCGGAGCAGGTAGGCCAGCCCCAGGCAGGCCGGCCCGGCCCGGCCTCAGCCGGAGAGGGTCGCCAGGAACGCCGAGGTCCGCGCCAGCCCCTCGCGCAGGATGGCCGGGCTGTTGGCGTACCCGATCCGCAGGTAGCCCTCCATGTCCATCGCGCCGCCCGGCGTGAACAGGACACCCTCGGCCTCGAGGAGACGCACGCACAGGGACTCGGATGGCTCGCCGGCCGCGTACCGCAGCAGCGCCGTCGTGCCCGACCGTGGCTTCACGTACGAGATCCGCGGCTCCTCCGCGACCCACGCATCCAGGGTCGCAAGGTTCTCGCGAACGATCGCCCGGTTCCGTGCGAGGAGCGAGTCGCGGGCCTCGAGGGCGATCGACGCCAGCAGGTCGTCGACCATCCCGACGCTGATCACCGAGTAGTCCCGGTGCCGGATGACGGCCTCGCGGACCTCGGCGGGCGCCACGATCCAGCCGAGCCGCAGCCCGGCCAGCGAGAACGCCTTGGACATGCTGCCGATGCCGACCGTCCGCTCGTACAGGTCGACCAGCGACGGGCTGGTGCCGGCGCCGTCCTGGTCCGTGCCCCGGTAGACCTCGTCGGCCACGATCCAGGCACCCTCGTGCCGCGCGATCGTCGCGATCTCGCGCAGGGCGCCCGGGTCGAGGAGCGATCCGGTCGGGTTGTTCGGGTTCACGAGGGCGATGAGCTTTGCCCCGGCGGCGAGCGAGCGAAGCTCGTCCAGGTCCGGCAGCCATCCGCGTTCCTCCCGGAGGCGGAGCAGGCGGACCTCGGCGCCGAGGCTCTCCGGGATCGAGGTGTGCTGCTGGTACGTCGGGACGATGGAGACGACGACGTCACCGGGGTCGACGAGCGCCTCGTAGACGAGATGGTTCGCGCCGATCGCGCCGTGGGTGACGAGCACGTCGGCGGGCGTCGCGGTGTCGTACTGCGCCGCGATCGCGGCGCGCAGGCGGTCGCTGCCCTCGATGGCTCCGTAGGTCAGCCGCAGCGGCAGCATCTGCTCGAGCAGCGCGTCGTGGTCGAGGCCGGCGATGGCCAGCAGCTCCTCCACGCTGATCGACCACACGCACGTCTCGGCAAGGTTGTACCGGCAGCGTGTCTCCCACCGGTTCATCCAGATCTCAACGCCGAAGTCCCTGATCCGCATCGGTCAATGATGCGCCATCGACTGATCGCGGCGGCCGTGGCCCGGACCGAGGGGCCACGTATCCTCCGCGGGTGCCCGCCTCCCCGACCTTCGCCCGTCTCGCTGCGTCCGCCCGGCTGGGCCCGTACGTGCTCACGACGGCGCTCGGCAGCACCGCCTATATCGCTGCATTCACGGCCGCGTCCCTGGCCGCCCGTGAGATCACCGGCAAGGCCGAGCTGTCCGGCCTGCCGAGCGCCCTGGGCACGATCGGGACGGCGGCGGCGATCGGCCTCCTGGCGGCAACGATGGCCCGACGGGGCCGCCGGCCCGGACTCCTCGCCGGATACGCCATCGCGGTCGCGGGCGGGCTGGCGTCGGTTGCCGCGATCGCCATCGCCTGGCTGCCGCTGCTGCTGGCGGGGAGCCTCGCGATCGGCTTCGGCAACGCGGCGCTCCAGCTCTCGCGCTATGCGGCGGCCGACCTCGTTCCGCCGGAGCGACGCGCGGCTGCTGTGGGCATGGTGGTCTGGGGAAGCACCGCGGGCGCCGTGCTCGGGCCGAACCTCGTGGCCCCGGCCGGAGCACTCGCGGACATCCTCGGGCGCCCGGCGCTCGAGGGCGGCATGGCGGTGACCACGCTCGGGTTCGGACTGGCCCTGCTGGTGACCCTCGCCTGGATCCGGGGTCCGGGCCACCCGCAGGTGGGGCGGGTGGCGGTCCCGGTCACGACGGCGGACGAAAGAGCCGCGAGACCCGCCGGGACGACGCCGAGACCGGCCGGGACGGCGCCGGAGCCTGCCGGGGCCCACCCGGGTGAGGGCCTCGGAGGCGAGCGCCCCAGCGGTGGCCGCCTGGGAGCGCTGGGGCCCCTGAGGGTCAGGATCGCCCTGGTCGGCCTGGTGGCCGGACAGGTGGTCATGGTCCTGATCATGACCATGACCCCGGTCCACATCCGGGACATGGGTGAGTCGCTGACCACGGTGGGGGTCGTCATCAGCGCTCATACCCTCGGGATGTTCGCCCTGTCACCGCTGTCCGGGCGACTGGTGAGCCGGTTCGGCGCGATCAACATCCTGTACGCGGGGTTTGCGACGCTGCTGCTGGCCGCTGTGCTGGCGGCGACCGCGCGTCAGACGGACATCCCCCTGCTCACGGTTGCGCTGTTCCTGCTCGGGTACGGGTGGAACCTCGGCTTCGTCGCCGGTAGCAGCCTGCTCACCGGCGGCGCGTCGATGGAGCAGCGGATCCGGCTCCAGGGGATCACGGACGTCCTGGTCTGGACCGCCGGCGCCGCGGCGAGCATCTCGTCGGGGGTGCTGCTCCAGTGGGCGGGCTATCCGGTGCTCGCCATCGTCGGCGGCGCGTTCCTCGCCATCCCCGCGCTCACGATCGTCCTTGCCGGACGACGGATCCCGGCGACGGCAGGGGCGCGGATCTAGGATCCTCCGCCGGCCGGCTCCGGAGCCAGGTCACGGGACCCGTCCCCCGTCCCCGGACCGAGGAGCGCGCGGATATCAGTTCGAGCGGCCTGCGAGCGTCGCGCGATCGGGGGTGAACGGCGCGAGCCGCCGGGCGAGCAGCAGCATCTCGCGGTCCAGGAGCTCGTCGATCTCGCGCAGGCGGTCCTCGGCGCTGGCTGCCTCGAGCAGCGCCTGCTTGCGCACGGGCTCCGCCTGAACGATGCCGGTGAGCAGGAACGACAGCGCGGAGGGGTCCTCCGGGATGTGGAGGGCCGCGGCGAGCTCGGACGGTCCGCCGCTGGGGGTCACGGGCGCATCGTCGTCCTCGCGGTCCGGCACCTCGACCTCGACCTGGACGTCGATCGGCTCGACCTCCTCGCCGTCGCGCGGCTGGAGCAGCCTGAGGTAGTCGACGAACCGGCGGGTGACCCGTGCAACCAGTGCGTCGGCGTTCGCAGCGTCGCCCACCTGGTCCTCGATCGGCTCGACCTCGGCGACGAGGTATGGCTGCTCGTCGCTGTGGACGGTGGTCACCGTGAACCGGCCACCACCCACCGCGAGGACGTCCCAGCGCCCGTCGACGTACCGGTCGGCCTCGCGGATCTCAGCGAACGTGCCGACGCCCGCGATCGAGATCTCCTGCCGGCTGCCGTCCGACGGCGCGACCTCGCTCCCCTCCCGGATCAGCACCACGCCGAACGAGGTCGACGTGTCGAGGCAGTGGCGCACCAGGGCGCGATAGCGCGGCTCGAAGACGTGGAGCGGGAGCGCGATGCCCGGGGCGAGAACGGTGTGGAGGGGGAACAGCGGGATCTCCATCGCCGCTCCAGCATAGGCCGAGCCCGGCAGGCATGCCCCCGCGGTGGTCGCGTCGGCCCGGGAATCGAGAAGCCGCCGGGGAGCCGGCGGCTTCGGGTCAGGGCGTGGTCGCGGGCGTCAGCCCGCGAGGAGCCGGGTCAGTGGGAGCAGCTGCGCGCCTGGCCCGCGTCGGACTCGGTGCGGAAGCTGGAGCCGCAGCCACACCCCGACACCGCGTTCGGGTTGTTGACGGTGAAGCCCGCGCCCATCAGCGTGTCCACGTAGTCGATCTGGCTGCCGCTGATGAGCGGGACGCTGTTGCCGTCGATGTACACCCGGACGCCGTTCGTGCTCAGCACGTTGTCGTCCGCGGTCGGCTGATCCTCGAGCATCATCCCGTACTTGTATCCGGAGCAGCCGCCCGAGTACACGTACACGCGCAGCCCGATCTCGGGGCTCGTCTCGTCCTTCGTCAGCTCGCGCAGCTTCGAGGCGGCGGTGTCGGTGAGCGAGACGATCGTCGGCTGGGCGTCGATCATGGAATGGTCTCCTTCGGGTCGCAGGTCCCGCGCCCACTCGGAGCGCGAACTCGTGGATCGTACGCAAGGCAACGGATTTCGTCCAGCACCTGCGCCAAAATCACGCTCCGCAGACCGCGAAACGCCCGAGGCGAGCCGCGGCCCTCGCTCGACCGGCCTAGCGCTCGATCCGCTCCACGATGGTCGCGATCCCCTGCCCCACGCCGATGCACATCGTTGCCAGCCCGTACCGGCCGCGCGTGCGCACCAGCTCGTGCACCAGCATCGTGGCAAGACGCGCGCCCGACGCCCCGAGTGGGTGCCCCAGGGCGATGGCGCCGCCGTTCGGGTTGACCCGGGCCGGCTCGAGCCCCAGCTCGTCCATGCAGGCCACGGACTGGCTCGCGAACGCCTCGTTGATCTCGATGACATCGAGGTCCGCGGCCGATAGCCCGGCACGGGCGAGCACCTTGCGCACCGCGGGTACCGGCCCCATGCCCATCACGTCCGGGTGCACGCCGGCCACCGCCGTCGCGACGATCCGCGCCATCGGTCGCAGACCCAGGGCCGCACCCCGCTCGGCCTCCACCACCAGGAGCGCCGCCGCGCCGTCGTTGATCCCGGAACTGTTGCCCGCCGTGACCGACCCACCGGCACGGAACGCCGGCTTCAGAGCGGCCAGCGCCTCGATCGAGGTATCCGGCCGCGGGTGCTCGTCGCGATCCACAACCGTGATCGCGCCCTTGCGCCCGGCCACGGAGACCGAAACCAGCTGATCCTCAAACCGCCCTGCCTCGATCGCGGCGAGCGCACGCCGCTGGCTCTCCAGGGCGAAGGCGTCCTGGCGCTCGCGCGACACCGACTGCTCATCCGCGACACGTTCCGCGGTCTCCCCCAGCGAGATCGGCGGGTAGGCCTCCTGCATGCGCGGGTTGACGAACCGCCAGCCGAGCGTCGTGTCCTCCATCGGCCGCGCGCCCCGGTCGTACGCGGTCGCAGGCTTGAGCATCACGTACGGCGCCCGCGTCATCGACTCGACGCCCCCGGCGATGAACACGTCGCCGTCGCCGGCCCCGATCGCGTGGGCCGCGCTGTTGATCGCCTGGAGCCCGGACCCGCACAGGCGGTTGACCGTCTGGCCGGCGACCTCGACCGGGAGCCCGGCCAGCAGCGCGGCCATGCGTGCCACGTTGCGATTGTCCTCGCCGGCCTGGTTGGCGCAGCCCATGACCACGTCCTCGACCAGGGCCGGATCGATGCCGGTGCGGTCGACCACTGCCCGGATCACGAGCGCCGCCAGGTCGTCGGGGCGGACGGAGGCGAGGGCGCCGCCGTAGCGCCCGATGGGGGTGCGCACGGCGTCGACGATCCAGGCTTCCCGGAGGTGTCGGTGGAGGTCTCTGGCCATGCGTCGATTGTGGCATGGCCGCGCCGGCGGAGGCCGCCCTCAGCGGCCCTTCCAGGTCGGCGCGCGCTTGTCCATGAACGCGGCCATCCCCTCGCGCTGGTCCTCGGTCCCGAACAGCTCCTCGAACCGGGCGCGCTCGAAGCGCAGGCCATCCGCCAGGGGCAGCTCCTGGCTCGCGTTCACCGCGGCCTTGGCGGCCCGCACCGCGAGTTGCGGCATGGCTGCGATGCGCGCGGCGAGGTCGAGCGCCGCCGGCACGGTCTCCGCCGACGGGACCACCGCGGTGACGAGCCCCATCCGCTCCGCCTCAGCAGCTTCGATCCTGCTCCCGGTCAGGACGAGCTCCATCGCCCTGGCCCGGCCGATGGCCCGGGCCAGCCGCTGTGTCCCGCCTGCCCCGGGGATGACCCCCAGGTTCACCTCCGGCTGGCCGAACCGGGCATCGTCCCCGGCGATCAGCATGTCGCACGCCATGGCCAGCTCGGCGCCACCGCCGAGCGCGAACCCGCGGACCGCGGCGATCGTCGGCGTGCGCAGCGCGGCCACGCGATCGACCGCCGCGAACGGGTCGTCGTCGCGGAGGCTGTCCACGGTCTCGCCGGCGAGCTCGCGGATGTCCGCGCCGGCAGCGAATGCCCGCTCGCCGGCCCCGGTGATCACGATCACCCGGCAGGTGTCGTCGTCATCGAGCACGGCCAGCACGTCATCCAGCTGAGCCAGCAGCGGGAACGACAGCGCGTTGAGAGCCTCGCGCCGGTCGAGGGTCACCAGCGCCACGCCGTCGCGCGGCGGGTCACCGGCCGGAAACTCCACCCGGACGAACGTCCGCTCATCGGAAACGGCGGTTTCGTCGTTCATCGTGCGCTCTCCTGCAACCACCCGGTGTCGGGATCGGTGGAGGCCGGTCCGTCGCCCCGCGACGAGGTCCAGTCCGCAGGCCCCGGAACAGGCGTCGTCCTGCCTGCCCCTGCCCGGGCATCGGCCCGTCGCGCGGCGACAGCCTCCGTGGAACGGTAGAACCCGGCCAGCGCCTCGTTGAACAGGGCCGGCTTCCGGAACATGACCTCGTGACCGACGTCCGGCGCGACGAACAGCCGCGCGTCCTGGAGCTGGCGCTTCAGACCCCAGGCATGGTCGACGGGCACGAACGGGTCGCGATCACCCACCACGACCAGCGTCGGCGTGTCGATCTGCCGCAGCTCACCCGGCCCGTGGAGCTCGTGCGAGGCGACGTCCTGCGCGATCGCGGGCAGCAGCCGTTCCCAGGCGCCGGGACCCTGGACGGGGTCGTGGCGGCGGGCAAGCTCCTGCGCCCAGCGAGGATCGTGGAGCCGGATCCGCTCCGGGTCGAACAGACGCCGGGCAACCGTCGTGCGTGGCTCGCGCTGGGGGGTGATCCCCACCAGCACCAGCGTCCGCAGCCGCTCCGGGTGCCGGACCGCGAAGCCGAGCGCCGTGGCGCCACCCATCGAGTACCCGAGCAGGTGGAACGTGTCCAGCCCCAGCGCGTCCACGAAGGCGGTGAGGTCGTCGATCAGCCACTCGTAGCGGAAGCCCGCGGCGGCGTCCCAGCGCGTGGTCGCGTGACCGCGGGCGTCGGGGGCATAGCAGTGGAACGCGCGACGGTAGAGCGGCAGCTGCGCGGCGAAGTCCTCGCGACCGGAGGACGTGGCCCCATGGAGCAGGACCAGCGGCGGGCCGGCACCCTCCACCTCGTAGCCGATGTCCAGCCCGTTCGCCCGCACGTACGGCATGTCGGTCTCGCCTTCCCGCTCAGCCGGCCGGGGATTCGGGCTTGCCGGCGACCAGCACGGTCGTCGCCCGCTCGATCCGCAGGTACCGCCGGCGGTGGTAGAGGAGAGGCGGGCCCTCGGGGTCGTCGAGAGCGAGACCGTCCACGCGGCCGACATAGAGGTGGTGGTCACCGACGGTGAACCGGTCGAGGACGCTGCACTCCATCGATGCGATCGCGCCCGCGAGCAGCGGCAGGCCCGTGGGGCCGGGCCGCCACTCCGCGCCGCAGAATGCATCCCGGTTGGGGGTCACGTTCGCGCCCGCGAAGCAGTCCGAGAGCCACTGCTGGTCCTCGTGCAGCACGTTGACCGCGAACCGCCGGCCGGCGTCGATCATCGGGACGATGAACCGCTTCCGGTCCAGCGCGATCATCACGACCGGCGGATCGAGGCTGACCGATGCGAGCGCATTGACGGTGATCCCCTGGGGCCGGTCGCCGTCGAGCGCGGTGACCACCGTCACGCCTGTCGCGAACTGGCCCATCACCGTGCGGAAGTCGGTCGTCGTGACGTTCACGGCTCCAGCATACGAGGGCGACCGCCTGGAGCGGGTCCGGAGGGGGTCCGGAGGGGGGCCGGAGCGGGCCCGGAGCGCGATACTCGCGCCGTGACACCCGACGACGACCCCGATCTCGCGGACCTCGCGGCCCGGCCGTATGCCGGCCCGGACGACCTCGCCCGGATGGAGGCGCTGCTGAGCGCGTCGTGGCGGGCGGCGCGGCCGTTCGTGAGCCACACGCCGGGCGATCTCGAGTGGTGGCAGGTGCTGGCGCCGGTGGACGCGGACTGGCGCGAGCGCATCCGGCTGTGGGAGTCGGGCGGTTCGCTGGTCGCGTTCGCGTGGTTCGACCCACCGGCCGACCTCGACTGGCACCATCGCGCCGGTCTGCGGGCGGAGACGCGCTCCGCGATCGTGACCGACGCCATCGCGTGGGCGACGGAGCTCGTTCGTGCGGGACCGGCCACTGCCGGCGCGGCGCCCCCCGCCGCCCTCAACGCCTGGACGATGGACGCCGAAGCCGGGTTGTGCGCGATCCTCGAGCGCCTCGGCTGGGCGCCGGACGCGAAGCCCGCCTACACGCACTGGTACCAGCGGCTGGACGGGGATCTGGACGCCGGGGCGCCCGCGGAATCGCTCGGGGCGCCGTCGCTCCGGGCTCCCTCGCTGCCCCCGGGGTACCGCCTCCGGCACGTTCGGCTGCCCGAGGATCTCTAGCGGCGGGTGGAGGTGCATCGCGCCGCCTTCGCACCCTCGCGGATGACGGTCGCCAGGTACGAGACGCTGGCGGGCATGCCGCACTACGCGCCCGAGCGCGACCTCGTGGTCGAGGCACCGGACGGCTCGTTCGCCGCGTTCACGATGGTCTGGTGGGACCCCGACGGCCGGATCGGGGAGTTCGAGCCGGTGGGCACCCACCCGGACCACCGGAAGCGCGGGCTTGCGCAGGCGGTCAACCTGGCGGGGCTTCGGATCCTGCGTGACCTCGGCGCGGTCGATGCGCTCGTGCTGTCCGCGTGCACCAACGAGGCGTCCGAGGCCCTGTATGCCTCGGTGGGGTTCGAGGCCGTGACCCGGCACCGCGCCTGGACACACCGGCTCGGCTGAGAACCAGCGGGATCCCCGGCCCGCGACCGGATCGTCGTCGGGCCATCCGGCCCGTTCCGCCCGGCGAGCCGCCGCCGTACGATGTCGCCATGGACACCGAGACTGATTCCGCCACCCCGGCCACCCGGATCGAGCGGGACTCCATGGGCGAGATGGAGGTCCCCGCGGACGCGCTGTACGGCGCCTCGACCCAGCGTGCCGTGCTCAACTTCCCCATCTCCGGCCAGCACATGCCGCGCGGCTTCCTGCGGGCCCTCGCGCTGGTCAAGCTGGCCGCCGCCGAGACGAACGCCGGTCTCGGCCTGCTCGATCCCGCCAAGGCCCAGGCGATCTCGGCCGTGGCACGCGAGGTGGCCGACGGCCGCTACGACGACCAGTTCCCGATCGACATCTACCAGACCGGCTCGGGCACCTCGACCAACACCAACATGAACGAGGTGATCGCGCACCTGGCGTCGACGCGGCTGGGGGGCGCCAGGGTCCACCCCAACGATGACGTCAACAAGTGCCAGAGCTCGAACGACACCGTCCCGACGGCGCTCCAGCTGTCCGGCGCGGTGGCGATCGAGGAGGAGCTGATCCCGGCCCTGGTCGACCTGCAGCAGGCCCTCGCCGCCAAGTCGGACGAGTTCTGGGGCATCGTCAAGACCGGGCGCACGCATCTCCAGGACGCCACGCCGATCCGGCTCGGCCAGGAGTTCGCGGGCTATGCGGGCCAGGTCGAGGAGGCCATCCGCCGTGCCCAGGCCGCTCGCGACGAGCTGCTCGCCGTGCCCCTCGGCGGCACGGCGGTCGGAACGGGGATCAACGCCCATCCCGAGTACGCCGCGCGGACCTGCGTCCGCCTCTCGGAGCTCACCGGGCTCCAGGTCCGCGAGACCTCGAACCACTTCCACGCGCAGGCGACGCTCGATGCCGTGATCGCGGCCCATGGCGGGCTCCGGGCGATCGCGCTCGGGCTGTGGAAGATCGCGTCCGACATCCGCTACATGGGCATGGGTCCCCGCGCCGGGCTCGGGGAGCTGGCGCTGCCGGAGACGCAGCCCGGCTCCTCGATCATGCCGGGCAAGGTGAACCCGGTGATCGTCGAGAGCCTCACGATGGTCGTGGCGCGCGTCATCGGCAACGACGCGACCGTCGCGTTCGGCCAGACCGGCAGCTTCCTCGAGCTCAACGTCATGCTGCCGGTGACCACGCAGGCGCTGCTCGAATCGATCTCTCTCCTGGCCGCGTCCGCACGCAACTTCCGGGTGAGGCTGGTCGAGGGCCTGAAGGCGACGGAGCGGGGGCCGAAGCTGGTCGAGCAGGGCCTGATGCTGGCCACGGCGCTTGCGCCGGAGATCGGCTACGACGCCGCCGCCGCGCTGGCCAAGGAGGCGCTGAAGACGGGACGGACGATCCGCGAGCTGGCCCAGGAGAAGGGGATCGCCGCAGACCGGCTGGACGAGCTGCTCGATCCCGCGGCGATGACCGAGCCCGGCCTGGGCGGCGGCTGAACGAGGGCCGCCCGCAGCCGGCTGAACCGGCCGCCGCTCCACGACGAGCGTCGAGCCCCGGTCGGCCGTTACAATCCGCCCGATGTCCGCCATACCGACCTGGGACCGCGCCGGTTCCCTCCCCGTCCCCACCAGCGACCGCGCCCGGCCGGAGATCGCCGCGCTGCGCGGCGAGCTGCCCTCGGTGGACGACCTGTTCACGTTCATGCGCGACGCGGAGCTCCGCTTCGACACGCTGCGGATGCGGATCGAGGAGCACGCCTGGAACACGCGCGGGGAGGAGGTCTCGGTCGTCGAGGTCACCCTGCGCCACCCGGGTGAGGTCAGGATCCAGACGTCCATCCCGGCGCGCGCCACCGCCGCCAACTACGAGCTGTGGCTGTCGGACGGGCAGACGGTCCGGACCTACGTCGCGGAGCGGCACGTCGGGACGCGGCGCCCGGCACGGCCGATCGTCCGCGGTGTCGCGGATGGTCCGGACCTTCCGGGACGGTCCCGCATCTTCGTCCCGGTCACGCCGCTCCAGGCGGAGACGCTCCCGGAGCTGTTCATCCACCCGGCCGGGTACTGCCAGAACGTTCTCGGGACGGGGAGCTGCCTCGTGACGGGGACCACGGAGGTGGCCGGGCGCGAGGCCATCGTGCTCGAGTGCGAGCACCCCCGGACGATCGAGATCGCCGCCGACAGGTCGGACTTCCGGATCCGGATCGCGGTGGACCGTGCCGACGGGGTGATCCTGCGCCTGGAGGAATCCATCGCCGGCCAGGTGACCCGCGACGCGGTCGTGACCAGCTACGCTCCGAACGCCGCGCTGTCGCCATCGGCGTTCGCGTTCGCATTTCCCTCCGACACGACCTTCATCTACTAGGGACGGGTCGCGGCGAAACCTCGGCGCCTGCGCCGTCGGCCATCCCCGGCCATCCCCTTGCCATCCCCGGCCATCCCCGGCCATCCCCGGCCATCCCCGGCCATCCCCGGCCATCCCCGGCCATCCCCGGCCGCATTTTGGGCAGATAGTCCTCACACGCATGCTTGGCCCGCGGTTCCGGTCACATAGCATCCTGGGTGCTATCTGACCCAGTTCCGCGGCGAATCTGCCGTCGGGCGCGGCCGAGTGGTCGTTCCAGTACTACCTGTCCCGCGACGCCCTCGACGCCCTCGCGTCCGCGACGCCCGGACGCCCCTCGCGCCCCAGGTACACCAGACGACCCTCGCGCCCCCGGCGCCCGTGCCGCGGGCGGCCCGCTCCCGGCGCACCCGGATCGGCCGTCTAGAGTCCAGCGGTACTGGACACCACGCTCTCCGGCGCGGTCCCGGCCAGGCGGACCAGCACCGCGGACCCGGCGATCGTCACGATGATCGCGCCGAGCACTGCCGTGAACTGCTCGCCCGTCACGGCGCCCGCCGTGAGGCCGATCCCGGCCAGCACGTAGCCGAACTCACCCAGCTGTCCGAGGCCGATCGCGACCTGCGCCGGCCGTGCCGGCAATCGGGAGAGTCGCACCAGAACCCAGGCGACGCCCACCTTGGCCACCACGACCAGCGCAACGAGCAGCCCGATGAGCGGCAACCCGCCCTGGAGCGAACCCGGGTCGACCAGCGAACCGACCGCCACGAAGAACAGCACCGCGAACACGTCCCGGAACGGCAACAGGCGCCTGCGGGCCTCAGCCGTCTCCGCCCGGTCGCTGATCGCGAGCCCGGCAACGAACGCCGCCAGCGCCATCGGCACGCCGAACCACACGGCGCCCGCCGCCGCCAGCACCAGCCCGGCTGCGACCGAGACGATCAGGAACAGGTCGTGGAACGCCCGCAGCCGGGCGAGCACGGCCGGCAGGAGCCTGGCGGCGACCACGGCCAGGGCCGCGAACAGGGCGAGCCCTCCGATCGCCTGCGGGAGCGAACGCTCGTCGGCGCCGAACACGGCAAGCAGCACCGCGGCGAGCGCGACGCCCGTGACGTCCTGGAGGACGCTCCAGCCCAGCAGGGCCTGCTCGGTCGGACGGTCCGTCGTCCTGCGGCGTGAGCGGGTGATGTTCACCACGACGACCGATGACGACATCGCGACCGACAGTCCCACCAGGCTGGCGCCGAACGGCGGCAGCCCGATCAGCAGGAGCACCCACGTCGCGACCGCCGTCGAGATCAGGATCTGGGCCGGCGAGACCCACAGCAGGCTGTTCTGCTCGCGCCGCAGACGGCCGAGGTCCACCTCGATGCCGACCTCGAACAGCAGCAGCACGACGCCGACATCGGCCAGCAGCTCGATCTGCGCCCGATCGGCGACATAGCCGGGCGTGAACGGCGACACGGCCAGGCCCGCCGCGAGGTACCCGACGACCGCCGGCAGCCCGAACCGCCGTGCCACCCAGCCGAAGGCCGCGGCGAGCAGCAGGACGAGCCCGATGTCGAGGACGAGGGGCGCAGTTTCCATGACCGCGAGGATAGGCGACGCGCGACGCGGCGCCCGGGCAAATCGCCGTGGATCGTTGCGGATCCCGAGTCGCGCAAACGCGGCACGGGCAGACCGCCGAAGCGGGGCAGACCGCCGAAGCCAGGCCGGCGCCGTCCCCAAGCCTCGTCGCGGAAGCCGTCGTGACCCGGCCGGTCCACTACCATGGCTCGAGCACCATCCACGAGGTCGACGATGCCCCACCAGCAGGTCCCCGACGGCATGCCCGATCCGAACGCCAGGCACCCCCGGCTCGAGGAGCTGGAGGCGATGGTCCGCAACGGCGATGTCGACACCCTCGTCGTCGCGTTCACCGACATGCAGGGCCGGCTCCTGGGCAAGCGCGTCCAGGGGGAGGCGTTCCTCAACGGGGTGATCGACGACGGCGCCCACTTCTGCACCTACCTGCTCGGCACCGACATGGAGATGACCACGCCCGACGGGTTCGCCCTCATGAACTGGGACACCGGGTACGGCGACTGGGTCGCGCAGCCCGTCTGGGACAGCCTTCGCGTCCTGCCGTGGCTCGAGAAGACGGCGCTCGTGCTTGCCGACGTGACCGAGGACGGGTCCGGCACGGAGATCCCGGTCAGCCCGCGGACGATCCTCAAGCGCCAGATCGAGCGCGCCGAAGCCATGGGTCTCGCCGTGAAGGCCGGCTCAGAGCTCGAGTACTACGTGCTCAAGGACTCGTGGGAGAGCCTTGCGGAGCGCGGCTGGCCGGTCCCCAGGCCCTTCGGGTACTACAACGAGGACTACCACCTGCTCCAGGCCACCAAGGCCGAGCCGCTGCACCGCCTGCTGCGCAACCTGATGACGCAGGCGCGGATCCCGATCGAGTTCTCCAAGGGTGAGGCCGCCAGCGGCCAGCACGAGGTCAACATCCGCTACGACCACGTGCTCGAGTCCGCCGATCGGACGGTGCTCTTCAAGCACGGCGCCAAGGAGATCGCCTACCTCAACGGCTGGGGCATCACGTTCATGGCCAAGCCGGACCACACCTGGACCGGCTCGTCGGGCCACCTGCACATGAGCCTCTGGGGCCTCGACGACGACCGGCCGCTGATGCACGCCGCCCCCGGCGAGCCGGCCGGGCCCTACGGCCTGTCGATGCGTGGCAGCCAGTTCGTTGCCGGGATGATGGCGCTCAGCCGCGAGCTCGCCCCGTTCGTCGCCCCGTTCGTCAACAGCTACAAGCGCTATGCGGCGCTGTCGTGGGCGCCCGTCAACGTCATCTGGGGTCGCGACAACCGGACCACCGGCTTCCGCCTCGTCGGCGACGGCGATGCGCTGCACGTCGAGAACCGGTTCCCGGGCGGCGACATGAACGCCTACCTCACCTATGCGGCGATGATCGGCGCCGGCCTGTACGGCATCGAGCACGGCCTGGAGCTGCCGGCGGAGTTCAGGGGCAACGGCTACGTGGCCACGGGCGTTCCCCGCATGCCGCGGGCGCTGTGGGAGGCGATCGGCGAGCTCGAGCGCTCCGAGGCCGCGCGCGAGATCTTCGGCGAGGACGTGGTCGCCCACTACCTGAACGCGGCGCGGATCGAGCAGCACCAGTACGACGCGGTCGTCCACAACTGGGACCGCGAGCGGTACCTGGAGCGGGGCTGAGAGCGACCGCCGGGCTGCCGCTCAGGCGCTCGCTGCGACGGGCTCCGGGGATGCAGGGAACGGCTCCGGCGGGAAGGCGACCCTCGCGAGGTCGAGTCCCTCGGCATTCATGGACGGGCCCGGGCGGTGCAGCAGGAAGCCCTGAGCGGCATCGAGCCCAAGCTCGACCACGGCCAGCAGCTGGTCGGGCGTCTCGACACCCTCGGCGACGATCTTCTGTCCGCGCCGCCGGGCGAGGTCCTTGAGCGCTCGCAGCACGGCTTCGGACGAGTTGTCGTGGGCCCCCGCCTGCACCAGTGACAGGTCGATCTTCATGATGTCGAAGTCGAGCTCCCGCAGCAGCCGGAGGCCCGCGTTGCCGGCCCCGACGTCATCCGCCGCGATCCGCACGCCGTGGCGCCGGAGGGTGGCGAGCGCGTCGCGCAGGTGATCCATGTCCTCCACCGTCTCGCGCTCCGTGAGCTCCAGCACGAGCCGCGTCGGCTCGATGTTCCACTTGCGCGCGAGGATCAGCAGCTCCTGCGGCTGGAACAGGTCCGACTCGAGCGATCGCGGCGAGAGGTTGACCGACAGGTACAGGCCGTCGGCGAGGTTGCGGGCGCCCGCTAGGACCGTATCGAGGCTGGCCAGATCGAGCTCCACCGTGTGCCCGGTCGCCTCGGCGGCCACGAACATGGCCGTCGCGTTCGCAAACGTCGCGCCCGGGCGGGGGCGGACGAGACCCTCGTAGCCGAGCACGCGACCCGTCCGCAGGCAGTGGATGGGCTGGTAAACCGGCGTCAGCAGGCGCTCGGTCGCCACGCGGGACACGGCGGCAGCGAGCTCCTTGAGCGGGCGGGCGTCGTCCGCCATGCCGTGACGGCGCGGATCGAACAGCTGGACGTCCGTCCGGCCGTGACGCTTCCCCCAGAACAGCGCTGCATCCGCCTGGTGGACCAGTTGCTTGCGATCGCTCGCGAGATCGGGCAAGGATGACACGCCGATCGTCAGCGAGAACGGGGCGACACCGAGCGTCCCGGAGCCGCCGCTCAGGGCACTTGCGAGGAGACGTCGCGCAATCGCGACCGCCTCGTCCGGCCCGCAGCCACGGAGCACGAGGGCAAACTCGTCACCGCCGATCCGGAAGGCGCGATCGTGGTGAGGCAGGACGGCCGCGATCACCCGCGACGTCGCCTGCAGCAAGTCGTCACCGGCGGCATGGCCCTGCAGCTCGTTGACCTGCTTGAGCTCGTCGAGGTCCACCACGAGCAATGCCAGCGATTCGCCGTCGGCGCGGGTCGCGACCACCCGGCGATCGAGCTCGTCCTGGAACGCGCGGTGGTTGCCCAGGCCGGTCAGGCCGTCCGTGAGCGCCTCGAGCCGAGCGCGGTCATAGGCCTCCCGGAGGCGCTCGTGCTCGGCCTGGAGCTCGGCGACCTGCCGCAGGATCCGCCGCACCAGGAGCCCGGATGCGACGACGAGGAGCGCGGCGAGCGGGGCCCACAGCAGCTGGTCGGCGCGGACCGGCGGCCCGCTCAGCCGGGGGCCCATCAGCCACGCGGCGAGGATGGTCGTCCCGGCCCACAGCACCGCGAACACAGCGTACCCGCGCTTGAGTCCGGCGCGGATCCGTGCGCTGGCTGTTGCAGAATCCCGTGGCATGTTCGGCGGGCACCTTCAGGGTAGACGCCGCCACACAGACGGCCTCCATGTTGTACGCCCGCACCGCTGGTTTCGACCCTGGTACGAACGTACCTTCCGGCCCCGCAGGCCGCCGGGAGGGCGGCACGCGATGGTCCGCGTGGCCGCCCGGATGGCCATCGCCGGAACCCGGACGGAACGCCCGCGGCGGGCTAGTCTGGATCCCATCACCACACGTTCAGAACGGAGCCACGATGCGACTCGACGGCAAGGTCACGATCATCACGGGCGGCGGCAGCGGCATGGGACGCTCGGCTGCCGAGCTGTTCGCGAAGGAGGGCGCGAGCGTCGTCGTCGCCGACTACAGCGAGGCCGCCGGCGAGGAGACCGTCGCCCTGGTCAACGCGGCCGGCGGCCGGGCAACCTTCGTCAAGGCCGATGTCTCGAGCGAGGACGACGCGCGCGGCATGGTCCGGCACGCGGTCGCCACGTACGGCCGGGTGGACGCCCTCTACAACAACGCCGGCATCATGCCCGAGGCCGATCACTCGGTGATCGACACCGACGTCGCCACATGGGACAGCGTCATGGCGGTCAACGTGCGCGGCGTGTTCCTGGGCTGCAAGTACGCGATCCCGCAGATGCTCGAGCAGGGGTCGGGGTCGATCATCAACATCGCCAGCTTCGTCGCCATCCTCGGCTGCTCCGTGCCGCAGGACGCCTACACCGCGTCCAAGGGCGCGGTGCTGGCCCTCACGCGCTCGCTCGCGGTGCAGTTCGCCGGCCGCGGCGTGCGCAGCAACTCGATCAGCCCGGGCCCCATCGAGACCCCCCTGCTGATGGACTGGCTGCTCAAGGACGAGGCCGCCAAGCAGCTCCGCCTCAACCGCAACCCCTCCGGGCGCTTCGGCAAGCCCGAGGAGATCGTCAACGTCGGGATCTACCTGGCGTCGGACGAGTCGAAATGGACGAACGGTGCAAACTTCGTCATTGACGGCGGGATCACCGTCAACTACTTCTGATCCACCGAACCGGCTCCGGGAGGCCATCTGCCGATGAGCGACAAGGAATCCAGGCGCGCCACCCCCGAGAAGCCCGATCCCGCCGTCACGGAAGCGATCGCCGAACAGGCGGCGGCCCTCGTGGACAAGCCCGTCGCCGACGACCAGGACAAGGCCGTCGAGAAGCCCGGCGGTCCGGTTGACCCGGGCAACCGCCGGGTGGGCATCGGCGTGGACGTCGGCGGCAGCGGGATCAAGGCGGCGGCCGTCGACCTGGACACGGGCGAGCTGATCTCGCCCCGGCACCGGGTGCCGACACCCCAGCCATCCGCGCCGGCCGCCGTCGTCGCATCGATCGCGCGGTTGGTGAAGAAGATCTCGACCGAGGTGATCCTGGCGCCCCATTTCCCGGTCGGCGTCGGGTTTCCTGCGGTGGTCGTCGACGGCGTCACCAAGAGCGCGGCCAACGTGGACCCGGGCTGGGTCGACTTCGACGCGGACGCCGCGATGGAGCGCGTGCTCGCGCGCCCGGTCCACATCGTGAACGATGCCGACGCCGCGGGCGTGGCCGAGATGCGCTTCGGCGCGGGCGTCGGCGAGCGCGGCACCGTGTTGCTGATCACCCTCGGGACCGGCGTCGGATCTGCGCTGTTCTACAACGGGATGCTCGTCCCGAACCTCGAGCTGGGACACATGGAGATCCGCGGCCGGGATGCCGAGCGGCGGTCCGCGGCGGCGGCCCGGCTCCGGCGCGGGATCTCCTGGAAGGCCTGGGCGGCCGACCTCGACGAGCACCTGCTCGCGATCGAGAAGCTGTTCACGCCGCGGCTGTTCATCCTCGGGGGCGGGGTGTCGAAGCGGTCCGACCGGTTCATCCCCCGGCTCACGGTCCGTGCCCGGGTGGTGCCGGCAGCGCTGCTCAACGACGCCGGGATCGTCGGCGCGGCGATGGCGTCCGCGGAGCAGGAGGACGCGGCGACGGGCTGACGCCTCCGCGGAGGCCACGGCTCCGGTTCGCCGGCGCGCTGCGGTTCGGGCGCGCCAGCGCCGCCGCTGCTCAGGCGCCAGCGCCGCCGCGGTTCAGGCGCGCGAGCGCAGCGCGGCCAGGGCCTCCGTCGAGCCGGATGCGATCACGCTCTCGCCCGCGTGGAGCGCGCGCGCCTCGGGAGGGTTCGCCTCGTAGGCACCGTCCTGCTGGAGGATCGCGAGCGTCACCGCACCGTCGGCCCGCAGCGCCCCCACCGTCACGCCGAGCAGCGGGCTGTCCTCGTCCACCTCCACCTCCTCGAGCGAGAAGGACAGGTTGCCGTGCGACAGCGCGGCGTCGATGAAGTCCGCGACCCGCGGCCGGCTCGCCAGCTCGGCGATCCGGCGCCCGGCCATCGTATACGGCGAGACCACCCGGTTCGCCCCCGCCTGGAGCAGCTTGGATTCCGAGCCCTCGGCGTTGGCCCGGGCGACGATGAACAGGCGCGGGTTGATCGCCCGCGCGGACAGGGTCACGTACACGTTGTTGGCGTCCGAGTCGATCGTCGTGATGAGACCGCGTGCCTCGGCAACCCCGGACGAGCGCAGGGTCGCATCGTCGGTGGCGTCACCCTCGACAACCAGGTGCCCATCGCGGCCGGCCCGCTCCAGGGAGGCCGGCAGGATGTCGATCACGACCAGCCGCTCGCCGGCCTGCATCAGCTCACGGGCGACCGTCGAGCCGACCCGGCCGTAGCCACACACGATGTAGTGCTCCCGGAGCGCGCCAATCGCCTCGCGCATGCGCCTCGCCTCCCGCCGGCCGCTCGCGGCCTCGCTGATGATGGTCTCGGCGACGATCCCGACCGTCCCGAAGATGATGGCAACGCCGGTGACCGCGAGGATCATCGTCCACAGCCGCATCGGGAACCCGGAGATCTCGCGGACCTCGTGGTACCCGACGGTCGTGAGCGTGATCACCGTCATGTAGACGGCATCGGAGACGGACCACCGGAACAGCACGACGTAGCCGGCGCTGCCGATCACGGTCACCGCCAGGACGAGCAGGACCCACAACCGGACGTGCCGGCTCCCGACGGCCTCGGTCAGCGTGCCGAACGCTCGGCTCCGCGGCCGTTCCTCGCCGAGGGAACCCGATGCCATGAGTCGATGCTAGCAGCGCGCGTTGCACCCGCGGACGCCCCGCCCGTCTCGCGCGTCGCCCCGCCGCAATTGCGCGTCGCCCCGCCCGTCCTCGGGGTCCGAGCCGTATCATCGGGGAGCGAATCGGCGCCGATCCCGGGCCGTCTCGCACGACTCGTCGCCCGTCCCACGGCCCGTCGCGCGTCCCGGAGATGCGGCTTCCCCATCCACGAGCCGACACGGAACCGGACCGACCGGAACCGAACCCCGAGGAGACCCGACGATGACCACCCAGCAGGCACGGCCCGCGGACGCGGCCACCATCGCGATGCGCATGGTGATCGGCGGAGAGCTGGTCGAGGCGGCCGACGGCCGCACCTTCGACGTCGTCGAGCCGCATGCCGGCTCAACGGTCGCGACCGCTCCGCTCGGCAGCGCCGAGGACGTGGACCGGGCCGTGATCGCCGCGCAGGCGGCGTTCGAGGGCGAATGGTCGCGGCTGTCGGCCGCGGATCGCGGCAGCCTGATGCTCCGCTTCGCGGACGTCGTCCGGGCGCACGAGGACGAGCTCGCGCAGCTGGAGAGTCGGCAGATCGGGAAGCCGATCAGCGGCGCGCGCTGGGAGGTCGCCCAGGTCGCGAAGGTGCTGGAGTTCTACGCCGGGGCGACGACCAAGCTCCACGGCTCCACGATCCCGGTCCACCGCCCCGGCTTCGACTTCACCCTGCGCGAGCCGATCGGCGTCGTCGGGCTCATCGTCCCGTGGAACTTCCCGATCATGATGGCGAGCTGGAAGGTGGGTCCCGCGCTGGCCGCCGGGAACACCGCGATCCTCAAGCCCGCGTCGTACTCGCCGCTGACAGCCCTGCGGCTGGGTGAGCTGGCCCTCGAAGCCGGGCTGCCGGCCGGCGTGCTCAACGTCGTCACCGGCCCGGGTCCCATCGTCGGCAGGTCGATGGCGGCTCATGCCGGCATCGGCAAGATCGCCTTCACCGGCGAGACGGCGACCGGCCAGGAGATCATGCAGACGGCCGCGGGGACGATCAAGAAGGTGTCCCTGGAGCTGGGCGGCAAGAGCCCGAACGTCGTGTTCGCGGACGCCGACATCGAGAAGTTCGCGGCGTCGTCCCCGTACTCCGTGTTCGACAACTGCGGCCAGGACTGCTGCGCCCGCAGCCGGATCATCGTCGAGCGGTCGGTCCACGAGAAGGTGGTGGAGCTGTTCGCCGCCGCGACGGAGCGGGTGAAGGTCGGCGATCCGGCCGACCCGGCAACCGAGGTCGGGCCGCTCGTCTCGTTCAAGCAGCGCGAACGGGTGGAGGCCTACGTCCGGTCCGGCCGGGAGGAGGGTGCCGAGCTCGTCACGGGCGGCGTCCGGCCGTCGGACCCCGCCCTTGCGAACGGCGCCTACCTGCTGCCGGCCGTGTTCGACGGCATGACGACCGACATGACGATCGCCCGCGAGGAGATCTTCGGGCCGGTCGTGGGGATCATCCCGTTCGACACCGAGGAGGAGGCACTGCGCCTCGCCAACGATTCGCCCTACGGCCTGTCGGGGTCGATCTGGTCGCGCGACATCGGGCGCGCGCTGCGGGCGGCCAAGGCGCTCAAGGCGGGCGTGATCTCGGTGAACTGCAACAACAGCGTCCACGTCGAGGCGCCGTTCGGCGGCTACAAGCAGTCCGGCATCGGGCGCGAGCTGGGGATGGAGGCGCTGGAGCTGTACACGGAGCTCAAGAACGTCTTCGTGGACCTGGACTGAGGGCAGCGCACAGTCCCGCTAGAGGCGTGAGTGGCTGCCGAATGCGTCGGGGACCACAACCTCCGGCCGGCGCAGCTCCACCCAGTCCCGCAGCGCCCAGTACGTGGTCGTGAACGCGATCCCGTCCCACGGGATCCGATCCGCGGAGAACGCCTCGATCTCGAGCGCCTCGGGGTTCGGGATGAACGTGCCGCCCACGATGTGCGACTCGAACACGACCACGACCACGGCCGCCTCCAGCCGCGAGTACAGCCCGAGGATCAGGCCGGGCTCCACGAGCAGGCCCGTCTCCTCGAGCGTCTCGCGCATCGCCGCCTCGGCCACGGTCTCGTCCACCTCCAGGAAGCCGCCGGGCTGCGCCCATGAGCCGTAGCCTGGTTCGATCCCCCGGCGGATCAGCACGGCCTCGCCGGCCGCGTTGACCGGGATCGTCGTGGCCACGAGCCGGGGGTTGACGTACGCGATGTAGCCGCAGGCGCTGCAGGTGAGCCGGTCTCGGTTCTCGTCCGGGGGCGTCCCGAGGCCGAGTGGCCCTCCGCACCGCGAACAGTGGCTGAGGGTCGAGGCCAGCCAGTGCGGGACGCCACGCCCTGACGCGACATCCGTCGACCGCCCGTCCCGGCCGCGGCCGAGCGCGTCCATCCGCCGCCGCTCGTCGTCGTCCAGCCGTCGCTCCATCGGGTCAGGCTCCCAGCACGAGGACGACGGACAACAGGATGACGGCGAGGAACACGAGGCTCGCCAGCACCCAGCTCAGCCGGAACAGCCCGCGACCGCGGTTCACCGGCATCCAGGCCCAGGCGGATCTCCAGATGCGGATGGTCGCGTCCGCCGTGGTGACCAGGAGCAGCGGCGCCCCGATCAGCACGCACAGCTTGACCAGCCAGCTGCCGAAGCCGGCGCCCATCTCGAGGGCCGTGATCGCGATCGTGCCGGCCACCAGCGCAGGGGCGGAGAGCAGGACGTAGTGCTTCTGGAGCGGGGTGGGTGCGGTCTCCGGCACGCTCCGGGGCGGCAGGCCGCGCAGGCTCGCGGGCAGCAAGGATCCTGCCGGAGCGGCTCCCTGCCCCTGGACGGGTTGCCGGTCCAGGACGGGCATGCCCGGCTCCCAGCGCTCATCGTGCATCGCAACCCGAGTCTACGCGGGCGCTGGCCGCTGCGCGCTGGCCCAGGCGACAGCGCGGGCCTGGACCTGGGCCCCGTCAGCCCGGCAGCGGCTCCGCGTTGGACGGGTCCGCCATCACCGCGTCGGTCTGTGCAGCGCGCCGGGCCGCCAGCCGCTCGGCGAGCGCCGGGTCGGACAGGGCGAGGATCGATGCCGCGAGCAGCGCCGCGTTCTCGGCATTGCCGATGGCGACCGTCGCGACCGGGATCCCGCGCGGCATCTGGACGATCGACAGCAGCGAGTCCAGCCCGCCCAGGTGCTGCGTCGGGATCGGTACCCCGATCACCGGCAGTGCCGTCTTCGCGGCCAGCATCCCGGGCAGGTGGGCGGCCCCGCCGGCGCCCGCGATGATCACCCGGATCCCGCGCTCCGCCGCCGTCTCCGCGTAGCGGAACAGGTGATCGGGCGTGCGATGCGCCGACACGACCCGCAGCTCGCAGGGAATGTCGAGCTCGCCCAGCACGACCTGGGCCTTCTCGAGCACCGGGAAATCGGACCGGCTGCCGCCGACGATCCCGACTACCGGTGCCGTATCGCCCACCTCGTCAGTCCTCCCAGTGAAGCGCCGCCCGCGCCCGGCGGGCCCGCTCCAGCGCCTCGTCCACGTCGTCCCCCACGACCGTCACGTGGCCCATCTTGCGCCGCTCGAACACCCGTCGCTTGTCGTACACGTGGACGTGCGTGCCGGGATAGTCGAGCGCCCACTCCATGCCCCCCAGCCGCGCAGGGCGGTCCGGCCCGGTCCCGAGCAGGTTGACCATCGCAGCCGCCGCGTGCGGCGCCACCGAGCCCAGCGGCAAGCCGAGGATCGCGCGCACGTGCTGCTCGAACTGCGACGTCACTGCGCCCTCGATCGTCCAGTGGCCCGAGTTGTGGACCCGCGGCGCCAGCTCGTTGATCATCAGCCCGCCGCCCCGCAGCTGGAACAGCTCGACCGTGAGCACCCCGACCATGTCCAGGGCCCGCGCGATGCCATCGGCCATCTCCATCGCCCCGTTCGCGAGCAGCGAGTCGATCGGGGCCGGGGCGACGCTCTCGACCAGGATCCCCGCGTCGTGGAGGTTGCGCGACACCGGCCAGGCACGCGAGCGCCCGTCCCGGCCGCGCGCGGAGACGACGGACAGCTCGGCCTCGAAGTCGATCTCCTGCTCCAGCAGCAACGGCCGGCCATCGCCGCCGGTGCCGGCCGCACCGCCCAGTGCAGCAACGGCATCCGCCACCCCGTCGATCGACGTGATCCGGACCTGGCTGCGCCCGTCGTAGCCGCCCAGCGGCAGCTTGAGCCGGAGCGGGAACCCGAGGGCCTCGGCAGCCGCCTGCGCATCCGCGACCCCCCGGACCTCGCGCCACGGCGCGGCCCGCTCCCCGATGTCCCGGATGAACCGCCGCTCGGCGAGCCGGTCCTGTGTTGCTCGCAGAGCCGCCAACCCCGGCCGGAGCGGCGCCACCTCGCCGGCGGCCGCCGCGGCCTCGAGACCCACGTGCTCCAGCTCGTACGTCACGACGTCCGACATCGACGCCAGCCGCCGCGCGGCATCCACGTCGTCGTAGGGGCCCACGACGATCTCGTCGGCAACGGCCGCAGTCGGGCAGGCCGGGTCCGGGTCGAGGGCCACGACCCGGTAGCCCATCGAGCGTGCCGCCTGGCCGAGCATCCGACCCAGCTGGCCGCCGCCGAGGATCCCGATCGTGGCCCCGGGGGCGAGCGGCGACGGCGAATCGGCCGGCGGGCGGCGGATCCCGAGCCCGTACAGGGAGTCCTGGACGAAGGTGCTCTTGCGGGCCGTGTACATCTCCTGCGGCTCGCCGGAGGCGGCGGCATCCACGATCCGCTGCTTGACGGCGGTGTAGGCATCGCGCAGGGATTCGTCCGCCCGGAGCGCGTCGCGGTAGGCGCACATCTGGGGCAGCTCCCGCCGCGCGGGGGGCATCACGTGGAGATGGACGCTGAACAGGTCGCCACCCTGGGCCACGGCCCCGACGAGCATCGGCCGGGTCGGCGGGAACGGGGTCGGCCCGCCCTGGCGCTGGAAGCCGAGGGACAGCAGGACGTCCGTGAGCGCCGGGATCTCGTCCGGGTCGGCCTCGATCCCCAGGTCGACGATGTTCTTGCCCGGCAGCCCGGGAACGGACGAGCTGCCCACGTGCTCCACCACGGTGCCGGGTGACGCGGACGCGACCAGCGCGGCAACGCCCCGGGCCACGTCGAGGGTTCGTGGATCCCAGGGATGGAACGCCGCCGCCTGGCGCTGGTAGGGAAGGATGGGCAGGTCGGACATGAGGTGAGAGTGTATGGCGACGACGCCGGCTCGGGCGTGGTGGCGCGGGTGCCGGGCATGGCCCCGGGCGCGGCGTCGCGCGCTGCGGCCCCGAACGGCCCCCGAGCGGGCCGGCGCGCGCTGTTATCCTCGCGGCATGCTGCACGGACCCGGCCCGTACGGCGTCACGGCGCCGCGGATCCTCATCGTGGACGACGACCCCAACCTGCTCGTCATCCTCGCCGATCAGCTACGCGCCGACGGGTACGACGTCCAGACCGCACGGGACGGCGACGAGGCGCTCCGCCGGCTCGCCCAGTCGTGGCCGGACCTGCTGATCATCGACATGCTCATGCCGCGCATGGACGGACTCACCCTCGCGCGCGAGGTCAAGGCGCGGGCGGACCTGCCGATCATCGTCCTCTCGGCGATCGACACCGCGGACTCCAAGGCGGACCTCCTCGACGAGGTCGCCGAGGACTACGTCACCAAGCCCTACCACTACCCGGAGCTCCGGGCCCGGATCCAGCGCGTCATGCGCCGCCTGGGTGACCGGGTCCCGCGCCAGCGCCTGGAGCTGGGACCAAACCTCGGGCTGGAGCTCCACCGCCGGGAGGCGATCGTCGCCGGCAAGGCTGTGTCCCTGACGCCCACGGAGTCGCGCCTGCTGTACGCGCTGGCGGCCAATCTCGGCCAGACCGTGACGACGGAAACCCTGCTCGCCCGTGGCTGGGTGGACTCCGAGGACGCGGACCCGAGCTACGTCTGGGTCACCATGCGGCGCCTCCGCCAGAAGGTGGAGATCGATCCCAACAAGCCGATGCACCTGCTGACCGTGCGCGGGATCGGGTACCGGCTGGTCAGCGCAAAGACGGTCGCGGACCGATGACCGGCGACCCAGGGCCCCGCGATCCCGGGGGCGTGCTTGGCGGCCCCGGAACCGGGGGCGGCGGCGGCTCGAGCCCCTCGTATCGACGATCGGGGCTGGGCTTCCGGGCCCGCCTGACGCTGGGTCTCGTCGCGGCTGCCGTCCTGCCCGTGACCGGCTTCGGCATCGTGGTCGTCGTCGTCACAGGCTCCGACCAGGCCGGCGACGCCACGCTCGCCCGGGTGCTCCTTCTCGCCGTCGCGGTCGCGGTCGTGCTGGCCGTGCTGCTTGCCGCCCTCCTCGCGGCGGACCTGAGCGCGCCGCTGCGTGAGATCGCGCGCGCCGTGGAACGGGTATCGTCGGGAGACCTTGCGGCCGAGCTGGAGCTCCCGGGTGATGACGAGTTCAGCCGCCTGGCCGAGAGCCACAACCGCCTGGCGCGGGTGCTGGAGCGGCGCAACCGGGAGCTGCGGAGGATCCTCGACGCGCTCGCGGAGACGACGCTCGAGGAACGACCCGAGGTGCTCGCCCAGCGAGCCGGCAATCGCGCCCGGGCGGCCTTCGGCATGGTCGACTGCGAGGTACGGCTGGTCCAGCCGGACGAGATCCCCGACGAGGAAGTCGTGCCCGGCGAGCCGCGACCGGTCCGCGCGGACCTCGTCGCCGCCGGCGGGGTCCTGGGCGTGCTGATCGGGCATGCGCCGGCGACGCGGGCGTGGGAGCGAGCGGACCAGGACCTGTTCGAGCTGTTCGCGATCGAGATCGCGGCGGCGATCCGGAACGCCCAGCTGTACGCGCGCGTTGAGCACCAGAACACCCGGCTCCTTGCCCTCGACGAGGCCAAGGACGACTTCCTCCGCGGCGTCTCGCACAACCTGCAGACCCCGCTCGCGAGCATCCGGGGGTACGCGCAGCAGCTCGCCGACGAAACGCCAGACCGGCGGCTCGGCATCATCACCGAGCAGGCGGACCGGCTGTCGCGGATGGTGCGCCAGCTGCTGACCGTGAGCCGGATCGAATCAGGCGTGCTGCGGCCGCGTCTCGAGGTGTTCAGCCTCGCGGCCCGCGTGCGGCGGACCTGGGAGGCGCTCGGCGCCGCCGACGTGCCGTTCACGATCGAGGACCGGTCCGAGGGCTGGCTCGCGCTCGCGGACCCGGACCAGCTGGACCAGGTGCTGTGGGCGATCCTCGACAACGCCGTGGGCTACGGCGCCCGGACGGCCGTCGACGCCGTCGTGACGATCGATCCCGTCGCGTCGGACCTTGCCGTCACGATCGCGGACCATGGACCGGGCATCCCAGAGTCTGAGCGGGACCGCCTGTTCCAGCGCTTCGAGCGCGGCGCCGAGCGGCCAACGGGCGAAGGCTCCGGCCTCGGCCTCTACGTCTCCCGCGAGCTGTGCCGGGCCATGAGCGGCGACCTGGTCCTGGAACCGGACGCGCCCAGCCGCGGCGCCGCGCTGACGGTTCATCTCCCTGCGGAGGCCCCGGAGGAGAGCTAGTCTCCTGGGTCGATCGGAGACGCGGGCCAGCGCCCCTGGAGTGACGCCAGCGCCGGGGACCCCGCATCGGGACGCTCCTCGGCAGGTCTGTCGGCACGACTCCAGATGCGATGCATCGGATCGCCCGCGAGCAGTGCCGCGACGAGCGCGGCCAGCATAGGGCCGACGAGATCGGACAACCCGACAAAGCTGGCAATGACCGCCCACGCATACCACGTCACGTAGAACCAGAGCAGGGCAGCCGCAACGTGCCTGGTGACGGCGTCAGCGGATGCCGGTGTCGTAGGCGACGGCGAGGTGCGTCTCCGAGCCACTCGTGACGGAGAAGGGCATCGGGGCGGCGGTGCCCATCAGACCATCGACGGGTTGCGGCTCCAGGGTGTAGCTGCCGGGCTGGAGGTCGATCCGGAACAGGCCGCTGCCGTCCGTCGTGACGCGCGCGACCTCGGTGCCGCCGACGCCCCGAACGACGAGGACCGCACCCTCGACCGCGCGCGGGCCGCACGCTGAGTCGTTCGGCCGCTCCACGGGGCACACCGGCCCCGCCAGCGCGCGACCAGTGACGCCGGTCGCGCCCGTGCTGCCCTGCAGCCCGTCGATCACCGTCTGGGGGGCCTCCGGGCCGGTCTCACCGACCAGGGTCACCGACTCGTCCACGCCGATGGTGAAGGTCCACGTGTGCTCGTCGATGCACCCGGACGGGCAGTCGCCCCAGCCGACCCGGAACGTCACGCTCCATTCCACCGGCGGCTTGGCCACCTCCAGTGGGGCCGCCTCGTACCAGCTGGACTGGCCGATGAGGTTGGGATCCTTCGGTCCGATGCCGGCGAACATCGGCATGGTCGCCGCCACCAGCCTTGCGGCCGCCGCCGGAGAATCGATGAACGGCAGGCTTGGGGTCGGGCTGGAACCGGGCGTGCCGGCGGGCGGGGTGCCGGTGCCAGGGGTGCCGGCGGGCGGGGTGCCGGCGGGCGGGGTGCCGGTGCCAGGGGTGCCGGCGCCGGGGGTTCCGGTACCGCCCGTGCACGCGGCGATCAGCGCAACCGCCGCGAGAAGCGCCGGGGCGAGGGCGAAACGACGAGGCATCTGCATGGCCCGATGACGAACGACGACCGGGGTCGGTTCCACGCCCGCAGCGTACGCCCGCGGGCAGGATCGGAAAATGAAGCGGCGGGGCCCGCGGCCCTGCCGGTGCTCCAGTCGACCGGGGGAACCTGCATCCGGAGCCTCAGGGGCTTAGCCGGGTCGGTTGTCGGCCTGTCGGAGCTGGCGGTCGGTTTGCTCGTACCACGGGCCGCGAGCCTCGCGTAGGCCTACCATCCCACCGTGGACTGGGGGTCCTGAGGGTCGAACGTCCCGAAATCGCGGGACACGCCCGGAGCAGCACAGGGGATGCATCGCATGGGCGTCGAGGGGCGCGCACGGCGCGACGGACGGGTTGCCGCCGGTCTGGGACAGCTCGCGGGCTACAACGCCGGCTGGTTCCGGATCGATGTCCTGGCGGGCGTGACCGTCACGGCCTATCTCGTGCCGCAGTGCCTCGCATACGCGGATCTCGCCGGCGCCCCGGCGATCAGCGGCCTGTGGGTCGCCGTGCTCGCGATGATCGTGTACGCGCTGCTGGGCACGTCCCGGATGCTCTCGGTCGGCCCCGAGTCCGCGACGGCGGTGATGGTGGCGGCAGCCGTGGCCCCGCTGGCCGGGGGGGATCCCGGGCGATACGCGGCGCTGTCCGCGGGCCTGGCCCTGGCCGTCGGGGTCGTGTGTCTCGGCGCGTTCGCCCTGCGGCTCGGGTTCCTCGCGGACCTGCTGTCGCACCCGATCCTCATCGGGTACATGGCCGGAGTCGGCCTGATCATGATCGCGTCCCAGCTGGGCACGATCGCCGGTGTCGGCCTGGCCGCCGATGACTCGATCGGCCGGGTCACCGAGCTGGCCGGCCGGTTGAGCGAGATCCAGCCGGTGACGCTGGTCCTCGGTGTCGCCGTGATCGCCTTCCTGCTGATCCTGCGGCGGGTCTCCCCACTGGCGCCGGGGACGCTGCTCGCGGTGGTCGGGGCGATCGCGGTCGTGGCCGTGTTCGGCCTCGAGGCACGGGGTGTCGAGGTCGTCGGAAGCGTGCCCACGGGCCTCCCGGGGCTGTCCCTTCCTGCCCTTCAGATCGGCGACCTGACAGCCCTCGCCGGATCGGCTGCGGCGATCGCGTTCGTCGGCTACACGGACGTGGCCCTGACCGGGCGGGCATTCGCGGCGCGGAACGGCGAGACCATCGATGCCAACCGCGAGTTCCTCGCCCTCGGCGCGGCCAACGTAGCGGCCGGGCTCACCGGCGGCTTTGCGCTGAGCGCCTCCGGGTCGCGGACGGCGATCCTCGACGCAATGCATGCGCGCAGCCAGGTGACCGGGATCGTCGCGGCGATCGCCGTCGCCCTCGTGGTGCTCGCCGCACCGGGCATCATCGCGCTGATCCCGAAGGCGGCACTGGGCGGGATCGTGGTGTACGCGGCGCTGCGCCTCATCGATGTGCGGGCGCTCCGGCGGCTGGCGGGGTTCCGGACAACCGAGCTCAGTCTGGGCATTGCTGCCCTGGCGGGTGTGCTCGTGTTCGGGGTCCTGGCCGGGATCCTGGTGGCGATGGCGCTGTCCGTCGCCGACCTGCTCGCGCGCGTGGCGCGGCCGCCCGCCTCCGTCCTCGGGCGAGTGCCGGGGCTGGCCGGCCTTCATAACGTCGAGGACTACCCGGACGCCGAGCAGATCCCCGGCCTGCTGGTGTTCCGCTACGACGCGCCGCTGTGCTTCGCCAACGCCGAGGACTTCCGCACGCGCGCGCTCGCGGCGATCGATGGCCAGGCGGTCCCCGTCGAATGGTTCCTGCTCAACTCCGAGGCGATCGTGGAGCTGGACACGACGTCCGCCGATTCCCTCCACCAGCTGATGGCCGACCTCGCTGACCGCGGCATCACGTTCGCGATGGCCCGGGTGAAGCAGGACCTGCGCGCCCAGCTCAGGCGGGGGGGCCTGCTGGGCACGATCGACGAGGGCCTGATCTACCCGACGCTGCCGGTGGCCGTCGAGGCGTTCGAGCACCGGCACCCGCGCCGGTAGCGGGAGGTCATCGGGCGGGCGTCCGCACCGCGAGCGGCTGCACGGCGCACGGCGCGCGGCTTGCGGCTTGCGGCGCGGGGCTCGCCCGGCCAAGGTGTGCCCCAGATCGGCCAAATCGCTCCAAGCCGTCCATGGCGGACGCTCCGCGACACCCGCATCGCAGGATCTGGCGACCCTCAGGCACCAAATTACCCGGCCGGGACTACTGAGGGCGCCGGATGGTAGGTTCGGGCGCCGGATGGAAGGCTTTGGCCGATCCCACGCACACCCCGGCGACGGGACCGGGCCGCGGCCGCACGGCTGTCGGGAACGGCGGCGCAGGCGGGGCGTGCCGCGGGGCGCAATCGCCGCAGCCGGCCGCAACCCAGGGAGCACGCATGCGGAAAGACCGGGCGTGCCATATGACACGCCCGGCCTCCGCCTCCGGGACCCTCGGGGTAGCCCCGGCTATATGGTGCCGCCGGGCGATGCGCGCCAGCGGGCTGAGGTTCCGTCGGGCCGGCCGGTGAGCGGCCGGCCCTCAGGGCTCAGTGCCGGGATCAGCCCCGGCGGTTCCGCCGGCGGGCACGCTCGGGCGTCGGGATCAGGACCCCGGCGACCAGCATGAACCCGATGATCGCGACCAGGAGGACGAGCAGGCCGTTGCCGGTCTCGCTCGCAGGTCCCTGGTCAAGGGTGGACGTGGGGGGAGGGGTGATCGAGGGCGGCGAGGTGATGTCCTCGACCTTGCCGACGGAGATGCTCTTGGCGTTGCTGTCAGGCGCCGTCTGGTCGGACGTGATCGTCGCGACGTTGGTCAGCGGCTGGTCAAGGTCGGCCGAGCCGGCGGCCGCGGTGACCGCGTAGGCCACGGAACCGTCCTTGGTCACGGTGGCGGCGGTCCAGGTCAGGGTCCGCGTCCCGGCGTCATAGCCGCCGAACGTGAACTCGTCGCTGTTGGTGGCCGTGCCGGCCGTGTACGTCAGCCCGTCGGGCAGGACGTCGGTGATGATCCCGTTGGTGACCGAGCCATTGCTGAGCGTGTAGGACAGGCTGTAGGCGATCGAGTCGCCTTCCAGCACCGGCGCGCTGCCGGAGGTGATCGTCTTGGTGATCGTGAGCTGCGGGACGCGCACGACGGCGTCGTCCGTGGCGCTGACCTGGCCCTCATTCTCGAGGACGGGGTTCGCGGTCACGGTGGCGATGTTGGTGCGGACCCCGACGCCCACCGAGAGCGAGGCCGTGCAGGTCATCGACTCCTGGGGTGCGAGCGTGGTGCTGGGGCAGCTGACGGCCACGTCGTCGGACGCGTCGGCCGGCGTGCCGTTGTCATCCACGAGCCCGATGCCCGTGAGCGACGCGGTACCCGTGTTCGTCACCACGTAGGTGAACAGCACGTTGCCCGGCTGTGTCACGAACTGGGCGCCATCGGCGGCCGTGCCGGCCGTCTTGACGAGCGAGATCGAGGCGCACTGGACGGTGATCGAGGCGTTCGCGGTGTTGTTCTCGGTGGCCGCCGCGGGCTCGTTCGAGGCCGCGACAGTGGCCTGGTTGGGAAGCATCCCGCAGTCCTGGACCGTCGTCGGTCCGCTGACCGTGACGCTCGCCTGCGCGTCCTTGGCGAGGTCGCCGAAGTTGCAGGAGAGGATGCCGTCCGCGATCGTGCAGGCCCCGCTGTTGTCCGTCCAGGCGATGCCGGCCGGGAGCGGGTCGTTGACGGTTACGTTGCGGGCGGTGCCGTCACCGGCGTTCCAGACCGTAATCGTGTAGGACGCGGTCTGGCCCGCGAGGATCGGGCTCTGGTCGGCAGTCTTGGTGATCCGCACGTCGGGGCACTGGACCAGGACCTGCGAGCCGTCCTCGCCCGAGCCAGCGTTCGAGCTCGAGAAGGCAGCCGTGTTGTCCACGGTGCCGCAGGTGGCGGGCGTCGTCGCGCTCACGATGTGCACCGAGGCGCTGCTGCTGCCGGCGAGGCTCGTCGGCAGGTAATGCAGGACCCCGCTGCCGATCGCCCAGTCGGCGTTGGCCGGATCGATTGTCCAGGCAAGGCCGGCATTGGCGGGCAGAGTGTCCGTGATCGACAGGCCGGTCGCCGCACCGAGCCCGTCGTTGGTCAGCGTGATCATGAAGCCGATCTGATCGGCCGCGTTGACGACCGGCGCGTCGGCGGTCTTGGTGATCCCGACGGCCGGGCAGTTGACGACGAGGTCGGCGGATGCGCTGTCGTTCTCGGCAGCAGCCGCGGGCTCGTTCGAGGCCGCCACGGTGACGGTGTTGCTCAGCGTGCCGCAGTTGGCCCGAGCCGTCTCACCCGAGACCTTGACCGTGGCGCTGGCACCGGGTGCCAGGTCGCCGAACGAGCAGGACAGGACACCGCTGTCGATCTGGCAGTGGGTGGTGTCGTCAAGGACCCAGGCAACGCCGCCCGGGAGCGGATCGTTGAGGGTGACGTTGCGGGCCGTGCCCGCGCCGTCGTTGGTGACCGTCATCGTGAACGATGCGGTCTGGCCCGCGGTGATCGGGCTTTGGTCGGCCGTTTTGGTGACCGTGAGGTCCGGCGCCAGCACGTCGACATGGTCGCTGGCCTGGGCCGAGCCGTCGTTGGTCGTGGTCACGGCCGCGGTGTTGCTGACCGGGCTGTCGGCGACGGTCGCCTTGGTGGTGGGGCTGGTGAGATGGACGGTGTAGCTGGCGCCGCTGGCCATGGTGCCGAAGTCGCAGGACAGGACGCCCGCGACGGGGGCCGGGCACTTCGCGGCACCGGTGCCGCCATCGACCGACCAGCTGGTGCCGGCATCGGTCGGCAGGGTGTCGGTGAGCGTGACGCCCTTGGCCGCACCCGGACCGTTGCTGTTGACGGTGATCGTGAAGCCGATCGGGTCACCGGCGCTGACGCTCGGGGCGTCGGCCACCTTGGTGATGGCGATCGAGCCGGCCAGCACGTCGACATGGTCGCTGGCCTGGGCCGAGCCGTCGTTGGTCGTGGTCACGGCCGCGGTGTTGCTGACCGGGCTGTCGGCGACGGTCGCCTTGGTGGTGGGGCTGGTGAGATGGACGGTGTAGCTGGCGCCGCTGGCCATGGTGCCGAAGTCGCAGGACAGGACGCCCGCGACGGGGGCCGGGCACTTCGCGGCACCGGTGCCGCCATCGACCGACCAGCTGGTGCCGGCATCGGTCGGCAGGGTGTCGGTGAGCGTGACGCCCTTGGCCGCACCCGGACCGTTGCTGTTGACGGTGATCGTGAAGCCGATCGGGTCACCGGCGCTGACGCTCGGGGCGTCGGCCACCTTGGTGATGGCGATCGAGCCGGCCAGCACGTC
Source organism: uncultured Chloroflexia bacterium (assembly GCA_963849495.1). GTDB lineage: Bacteria > Chloroflexota > Limnocylindria > Limnocylindrales > CSP1-4 > CAIXZV01. The sequence goes on from CAWKHN010000011.1 coordinate 591,438, forward strand.
GACATGGTCGCTGGCCTGGGCCGAGCCGTCGTTGGTCGTGGTCACGGCCGCGGTGTTGCTGACCGGGCTGTCGGCGACGGTCGCCTTGGTGGTGGGGCTGGTGAGATGGACGGTGTAGCTGGCGCCGCTGGCCATGGTGCCGAAGTCGCAGGACAGGACGCCCGCGACGGGGGCCGGGCACTTCGCGGCACCGGTGCCGCCATCGACCGACCAGCTGGTGCCGGCATCGGTCGGCAGGGTGTCGGTGAGCGTGACGCCCTTGGCCGCACCCGGACCGTTGCTGTTGACGGTGATCGTGAAGCCGATCGGGTCACCGGCGCTGACGCTCGGGGCGTCGGCCACCTTGGTGATGGCAATGCTCGCGCATCGGACATTGACGGAGTCACTCGCCTGGCCGGAACCGCTATCGGATGAGGTGAACGACGCGGTGTTGTCGTACACACCGCACGACGAGCCCGTCCCCGTCACGACATGGACGGTCTTCTGTGCTCCCGCGGCGAGGGTGCCGAAGGCGCAATGGACAGCCTGGCTGCCTGGGGTGCCGGTGATGGAGCAACCGCTGACGGCCGGGCTGATGGACCAGTCCGTGCCAGCGGTGTCGGGCAGGTTGTCGTCCATGACCACGTCATGGGCCGGGCTGCCGCCTGCGTTGGTGACCTTCATCGTGAAGCCGATCTGGTCGCCTGCGTCGGCCGTCTTGCTGTCCGCGACCTTGCTGATGGTCAGGGACGGCGGCGCGCAGCCAATCGCCTTGAACAGATCGTTGACGAACCCGGTGAAGTCGGAGTCGAGGTGGGTGCCGCCGCCGATCTCGTCCATGACGGTCGTCGCCCACTGCGCCCTGCCGGCGGTCGAGAATGGCATGCTGGTGTCGCCGGGGTCACCGGCTGTGCTCAGGTACACGGCCTCGACCGTGTACTGGCCGGCGCCGTTGCCGGCGCGGGCCGCGTTCGCCGAGGCGACTGCCGCATTCGCGCCCTGGAGCCACGTCTCCGGGATGTTGAGGTTGTCACCGTGCGTGTTGGGCTTGTTGGGCGATCCGTCGGTAACCACGAACATGACGTTCGGGATGCCGGCCCGATCGTGCGCGTTGTTGGCAGCCGCAGCGTCGATCCCGGCCGATGTCGGGGTGAGGCCGTTCGGGTTGCTCAGCGCGTTGACGGCTGCATTGAACGTGGCCGCCGTCGTGTAGCCGGACGTCAGGGCCGCCGTGCTGCTGCCGTTGAAGCGGGTGCCCGAATACCGGCCGTCACCGCCTGCATTCTGGAACGCGGTGACGAAGCCTGTGATCCCCGCCTTGAGGTCGGGCAGGTTCGAGGGCGTGCTGCCCTGGACGCCGATGGAGCCGGACATGTCGATGACGAAGTTGAAGTCCGCCGCCTCGCACACGGTGGTGTCGAGGGCCGGGTTCGCCGTCCCGCTGTTGATCGTGCGGTAGGTGACGCTCGCGGTCACCCAGTCAAGGGACGTAGTCCCGGAGCAGGACGAGCCCGAGTCAACGTTCCGGATCTGCAGGCGGAAATTCGCGTTGGTGAGCTCGGTGGGATCCCAGATGTGGCCCCAGGTGTCACTGGACGAGCCGAAGGTGAGGACGGCGGCGCTGTTGCCGTTCAGGCTGGCCGTCTTGTAGCTGGAGAAGCTGCTGCCGTTCCAGGACAGCCGGGCGGAGAGCTGGCAGCCGCTCGAGTCGCTGGAAAACGCGTTGGCCTTGGCGGTGATCCCGTCGACGATGGAGCCCGCGGGAACCGTGAAGCCGAAGTCGCGGAAGCCCTGGTCGACGTTGTTGCCCGATGCCGTGGCGTAGACGCCGTCGTCCGAGCCGTTGAGCGCGTTCGCGCCGTTCGTCCAGCCATTAGGGGTGGTCGTGCTGGTCGGCCCTGCGAAGGAGGTATCGGCCCCCAGCACCGCGGAGGCGCCGAGAACAGGCAGCATCCCGGACAGGATGAGCAAGACACCCAGAAGCACCGCAAGACGGCGCACCGTCATGCGGTCGTTCGACCAATTCAACCCCGGCATGTGAACCTCCCCGAGACCTGTGCGTCTGGCCGACAGGTGCGGCCAACTCGTTGCTCTGGCGCCAAACGACGCCGATGACTCCTGCGGGGCGGTGGCCCCGGGGACCCGGTCGTACCACGTGTCGACCTGGGCCGTGCGCCGAGCCTAGAGCGGAGGGGGCTCGAAAGTAATCTCCCAAGTCCGCACCACATGCCCCCGTTCCGGCCGCAACGGCCACAGACTGCACATCGGTGACAACGCGGATTCCGGTGACAGAGGGAACCGGGTCCTGGGACCGGTGACGACGTGTCGGCGTCCGAGGACGTTCTATGCTGGCCGTCGTCAGCCCACCAGGCGCAGCGGGGGTTCGGGAGTGCGGCAGGAAGGTCGAGGCGGAGAGCGAGACGGGGCCGGGATCCCGGCTCGACCCCTGCGGCCGATCCCCCAGCGCAGCCTCCGGCCGTGGGCGGGTCAGCGCCTCGGCGGCAACGGCGAGACCGTGGGCGAGCTGTGGCTCGCGGGGCCGGACTCGATCGTCGAGACGGACGGCCTCCTCCCGGTGACGCTCGATGCGCTGGCAGCGGCTGCCGGCGAGGCCCTCGTCGGCAGCCGGGGGATGGACCTCCTCGGCGCGCGGTTCCCGCTGCTCGTCAAGCTCATCGATGCGGCCGACTGGCTGTCGCTCCAGGTCCACCCGTCGGACGAGCTCGCGGCGGAGCTCTACGGACCCGGCGCGCTGGGCAAGACCGAGGCGTGGGTGGTCCTCGACGCCGGTCCCGACACGGCCCTCGTCACCGGGCCGCGCCGGGACCTCGCGGAGGCGGAGCTCCTGGCGGCCATCGCAGCCGGCAGCCTCGACCGGGATGGATGCGAGCTGCGTTCGGGTACTCCCGGTGAAACCTTGCTCATCCCAGCGGGCACCATCCACGCGATCGGTCCCGGAGCATTCGTCTATGAGATCGAGCAGCCGTCCGATCTCACGTTCCGGATCTCGGACTGGGGTCGCCCCGCAACCGCGGACCGCCCGCTGCATCTCGCGGAGTCCCTGCGCGCCGTGGAGCCGGGCAACCACGCGATCCCGGTCGGCGATGGCTGGCAGCTCGTCGGTGAGGCGCTGACGGTCCGCGAGTTCAGGCTCGAGATCGTCGGGCTGGAGCCGGGGAGTACCCGCCACCCGGGCGGCGAGACCCTCGAGGTGATCACGGCCATCAACGGCCCGGCGATCGTCTCCGGCGAGGGCTGGTTCGAGAACATGGACCCCTACGACACGCTGGTGATCCCGGCCTCCGTCCCCGAGTACCGCGTCGCGGGACGCGTCGGCGGGCTCGTCTGCGTGGGGTCGATCCCGTAGATCCCGCCGGCCCGCCGGGGCTCACGCCGGCGGCCGCCGCACGCCCCACCGCCGCCACTCTCGCTGCTGCTCCGGCTCCCCGCGCCATCCGCGCTCGGATCTCACGCGCTTCTCATCGGCCTTGACGATGGTGATGGCATGGGCGCCCCCGGAGTGATCGAGAAAGGCCGATGACCACGTCAATCGAGAAGGCCGACGCAGCCGAGAGCTGGGTCGATGAGTTCGAGTTCGATCGACTCTCGGCGGGCGATGCGCCCCCACGACGCGGGCGGCGGCTGCGCTGGCTGATCGTTCCGGTCGTCGTGCTGCTCATCGCCGCGGCGGCGGTATGGATCGCCAACCCGTTCGGAACGACCGCCGAGAGCCTGGTGACCGCAAAGGCCACGACCGGCACGATCGTGAGCAGCGTCAGCATCTCGGGCTCGGTGGCCTCCTCGTCCATCAACGAGCTGACCTTCGGCACATCGGGGACCGTGACGGCGGTGAACGTCGCCGCGGGCGACAAGGTGACCGAGGGCCAGGTCCTGGCGACGATCGACGACTCGCAGCTCCAGGTCCAGATCGCGACCGCCCAGGCCAACCTCGACGCCGCGCAGGCGCGGCTCGATGCCGACGTCGCCGCACCCACGGCGCAGACGGTCGCCTCGGCCAAGGACTCCGTGGACCAGGCGTCGCTCCAGCTCAGCACCGCGAAGCAGTCGCTCTCGGACACGAAAGCCCAGAACTCCCTCAATATCTCGCAGGCGAACGCCGCTGTCACGGCGGCAAAGGCGACGCTGGCGGCGGACACGGCCTCCCTCCCCGCCGGTGACCCCCAGCTGGCCAAGGACCAGGCTGCCGTGACCAGCGCCCAGTCCAACCTCAGCGCCGCGAATCTCAAGGCGACGCAGTCCCTGCACCAGGCCGAGAATCAGGTGAGCTCCGCCACCCTCGGGCTGACGACGGCGCAGCACAACTACACGACCAAGGTCGCCCCGTCCACGCCCGCCCAGATCGCGTCCGACAAGGCGTCGGTCGCGCAGGCGCAGCAGAGCCTGGCCACGCTCCAGGCGACCGGCGCGACGATCACGTCGCCCATCGCAGGCACGGTCACCGCGGTCAACATCAAGGTCGGCCAGGAGGTCACCGGCTCATCGAACGCATCGAGCTCCAATGCCTCCTCGAGCACGACCGGCCAGATCGAGGTCATGGACCTGGCCAACCTCCAGATCGCCGGTGAGGCCTCCGAGACCGACATCGCCAAGCTCAAGATGGACCAGGCGGCCACCGTGACCGCGACCGCCCTGGGCTCCGAGACGGTCGTGGGCAAGGTCTGCCAGCTGAGCGTCGTCGGGTCGCAGATCTCTGGCGTGACCAGCTTCCCGGTCACGGTCTGCATCGACGGGTCCAACCCCGCGCTCCTGGTCGGCATGACCGCCACCGCGGCCGTCGTCACGGACCGCGCGGACAACGCCGTGCTGGTGCCCAGCCTCGCGGTCAAGACCGTCGGCGGCCAGCAGGTCGTCACGACCCTGGGCTCGGACGGCAAGACCCAGACCAACGTCCCGGTCACGGTCGGCATCACCAACGGCTCCGAGACCCAGATCGTGTCCGGGCTCAACGCGGGAGCAACCGTCGTCGAGACCCTGGCAACCACGACCACCACCAACCGCGGCGGCTTCGGTGGCGGCGGGCGGATCTTCAACGGCGGTGGCTTCGGTGGCGGCTGACGCGGAGGGTGCCGCCATGACGGCATCCGGTCTCCGCGTCGTCGAGGGGGGCGCGGGCCGATCCCCGAATCCGGTTGCACCGGCGACCGTGAGCCCGCCGACCGCGCTCGTCGCGATGGACAGGATCGTCAAGCGCTACGGAGCCGCGGACGGATCGCTCGGCGCGGCGGGATCGACGGCCGTCTATGCGCTGCGCGGCCTCAACCTGCGGATCGACCGGGGGGAGTTCGTCGCCATCGTCGGGCCGTCCGGCTCGGGCAAGAGCACCCTCATGAACATCACCGGCTGCCTGGACGTCGCGGATTACGGCCGCTACGTCCTCGCAGGGGTGGACGTGTCCCGGCTCGGCGACGACGCGCTGGCCAAGGTCCGCAACCGGTTCGTCGGCTTCGTGTTCCAGCAGTGGAACCTGCTCGCGCGGACCTCGGCTGTGGACAACGTCGCGCTCCCCCTCGCCTACCGTGGCGATCGGGACCGGACCCGCAAGGCCCTCGCGGCCCTGAAGGCCGTGGGCCTCGCGGAGCGCGCGAGCCACCGGCCCAACCAGCTCTCGGGCGGCGAGCAGCAGCGCGTGGCCATCGCCCGGGCGCTCGTCACTTCTCCCGCCATCCTGCTCGCCGACGAGCCGACCGGCAGCCTGGATTCCGCCACCGGCGCCTCGATCATGCGCCTGTTCGGGCGCCTCCACGCCTCCGGCCGGACCGTGATCGTGGTCACCCATGACCCGCGCGTCGCCGACCTTGCCCATCGCCAGATCCACCTGCTGGACGGGCGCATCGTGCTCGATGGCCTGACCGAGGACATCCGGGCCGGAACCGTCGTCCCGGCATCGACAGTCTGGGCGCCGACCGACCCGGAGGTCCAGGTCACGCCCGGGGCCCCCGTCGTGCCCGCCGCCCCCAACGTCCCCGCGGCCCCCGTCGTGCCGGGAGCACCCGCGGTCCCGACGACCCGGAGGCTGGACTGATGCCCTTCTCCGAGACCCTCCGGACGGCGTTCGTGGCGACCGCCGCCAACAAGCTGCGCGCGGCCCTGACCATCCTGGGCATCCTGGTCGGCGTCGCCGCCGTCATCGGCATGGTGTCGGTGGGCGAGGGCGCCTCCGCCTCGATCTCCAACACGCTCGCGGGCCTGGGCACCAACCTCGTCCTCGTCTCGCCGGGCGGTGTGTCCACCGGCCTCGTCCGGGGTGCCGGCGGCGGGGCCACGACGCTGACCCTCGACGACGTCACCGCCCTCCAGGCCCCCGGCGCCGTCCCGGATGCTGCGGCCATCGAGCCCGAGCTCACCGGCCGGGCCCAGGTCATCGTCGGCTCGCAGAACACGAACAGCACGATCACGGGTACCACGCCCGCGTACCTCACCGTCCGCAACTGGACCATCGCCGACGGTGCCTTCTTCACCCAGGCCGATGTCGACTCCAACGCCGAGGTCGCCGTCATCGGCGCGACCACCGCCGCCGACCTGTTCAACGGCGGCGAGCCGGTCGGCCAGTACATCAACCTCAGCTTCTCGTCCGGGGGCCGCAACGCGCCCGTCCGGACCGTCCGCCTCCTGGTCGTGGGTGTGTTCGCCCCGAAGGGGACCGCCGGCGGGTTCTTCAACCAGGACGACCAGGTCGTGGTCCCGGTCACGACCGCTGCCCAGCGGATCTTCGGCCGGACCAACGTCAGCACGATCGCGATCAGCGCAACCAGCCAGGGCGCGATGAGCAACGTCCAGCTGGAAGCGACCCAGGTCCTGCTGGGGACCCATCACATCGCCGATCCCACCCAGGCCGACTTCACCGTCCAGACGCAGCAGGATCTCCTGTCCGCGGCGACCTCCGCGTCCTCGACCTTCACCGTCCTGCTGGCGGCCATCGGCAGCATCAGCCTGCTCGTCGGCGGCATCGGGATCATGAACATCATGCTGGTGTCGGTCACCGAGCGGACCCGGGAGATCGGCCTGCGCAAGGCCCTCGGTGCCCGGCGGCGCGACATCCTCGGCCAGTTCCTCGTCGAGGCGGTGTTCCTGACCACGCTCGGCGGCATCGCCGGTGCCGCGGTCGGGATCCTCGTCTCGATCGCCATCGCCCACCTCTCGACCGTCCAGGCGACGGTCACGCCCGTCTCGCTGGTCCTCGCCGTCGGCGTGAGCGCCGCGGTGGGCCTGATCTTCGGCCTCTACCCGGCGCGCCGCGCCGCACAGCTCCAACCCATCGTCGCACTCCGGACCGAGTAGGCCGGCAGCAGCCGGCACCGACGGACAACGTGCACCACATCCGACAGGAGACACATCGATGACCGCGCCCTTTGGCCAGCCCGAGCCCTTCGACCCCGCGTCCGTGACCGGACCGGTGCGTCGCACGCCACCGCGATCCAACCGGCTGCTCCTCCCGATCGTGGCTGCCGTGGCCCTTGCGCTGGTGGCGTTCGCGGGCGGCTATGTGGTCGCCAATGCGACCTCGACCAAGACGACGGGGACGGGCGGGGCAGCCTTCAACGACAACGGCGGCGGCGGCTTCGCCCCCGGCGCATCGTTCCGGACCCGGGGCGGCGCGGGCGGCTTCGGCGGCTTCGGCGGGGGTGCGTCGGGCACGGTCGGCTCCGTCTCGGCCGACCAGATGACCATCACGACGGCGAACGGTGGCTCACGGATCGTGCTGCTGACGCCGAGCACGACCGTGGACAAGATCACCTCCACCACGCAGGCCGTCACGGACATCACGAGCGGTGTGACGGTCACGGTCGTCGGGACCTCGAACCCCGATGGCAGCGTCACCGCGACCCGGGTGATCATCGGCAACGTCGGCATCCTGGGCGGACGCGGTTTCGGCGGGCCGGAGGCGTCGCCGAGCACGGCCCCGTAGCCGGGCTGCCGGGCGCCCCGGCTGACAACCGCGCGCGGAGCGGGGCGGCAACCGCGCGCGGAGCGGGGCGGCCGTCCCTGCTCCGCGCGTTTGCGTGACCCGCCCGGGCCCGCGCGTTCCGCCACAGGTGCCCGCGCGGCCCGCGGTAGGATCACGCCGTGGATCGCCTCGATCGACGGCAGCTGCTCCGGATCCTCGTTGTGGCGGGCCCGTCCCTCGCCGGCGCTTCGCTCGTCGTCGCGTTCCTCCAGGCCGATCTCGGCGTTGCGAATGCGTCGTCGGTGTACCTGGTCGCCGTGGTCGTCACGGCCCTCGTCACCGGGACGATCGGCGCGATCCTCGCGGCCGTCGGCTCGTTCCTGCTCTACAACTTCCTGTTCACGCAGCCGCTCTACACGTTCACGATCGCCGATCCGGGCGTGCTGCTCAGCGCGGTGCTGCTGCTGTTCGTGGGGATCGTCGTCGGGCAGCTGGCGGCGCTCCAGCGGGCGCGGGCCGAGGTTGCTCGAGCGCGTGAGCGCGAGGCACTCGCCCTGTTCCGGCTGAGCCGTGCCCTGGCGACGCGGGAATCGACGACCCAGGTGCTTCCCGAGATCATCGAGATCCTGCGCTCGCAGACCGCGATGGAGCGCGTCTGGATTTCGCTCGGAGGCGACGATGCCAGCGAGCGGATTGCGGCGGACGACGGCGACGGACGGCCGCCGATCCCGGGGCTCGTCCACGTCCTCCGGAGGACGCCCGGTGACGACCCGGCGGAGTGGGTCCGGATCCACCACCGGCCGGCCCGTACCGGTCGGGGATCCGGCCACGACGCATTCCGCGTCCGGATCGAGGCCGGCGGGATGGTGCTCGGGTCGATCTGGGCGCTCCGCCAGCGCGTTCCTGGCCAGCCCGACCCGGCCGAGACCCGCCTGCTTGCCGCAGCCGCCGACCAGGTCGGGCAGGCGCTCGCACACGACCGGCTCGCGGCCGAGTCCCAGGCTGCCGAGATCGCCCGCCAGAGCGATGCGCTGAAGTCGGCGCTCCTCCAGTCGGTGTCACACGACCTGCGGACGCCGCTGGCCGCCATCCGCGCCGCCGCCGGCACGCTGCGACCGGATGCTGCACTCAGCCGGAAGGATCAGCAGGAGAGCGCGGATGCGATCGACCGCGAGGTCGAGTACCTCAACCGGCTGGTGACGAACCTGCTCGACCTCAGCCGGATCGAGGCCGGGGCGCTGCGCGCCGACACGGACGCGTTCGAGCTCGACGACCTCCTTGCCCGGCCCCTCGAGCGCCTCCGGCCACGCCTCGCCGGCCGGCCGCTGGAGATCGACCTCGACGCTCCCCCGGTGCTCGTGGACCCGATCTTCCTCGATGAGGCATTCACGAACGTCGTCGACAACGCGCTGAAGTACACGGCGCCGGGGACCGCCCTGCGGATTCGCGCCGGCCGCGCGGGCGACGGCCGGGTCCGGCTCAGCGTCGAGGATGCCGGCCAGGGTGTTCCCGCCGATGCCCTGCCCAGGCTGTTCGACAAGTTCTACCGGGTCCCGGGGAGAGGCGCTGGGTCGCGCGCCGGCACCGGGATCGGCCTCGCCGTCACCCGCGGGCTGACCGAGGCGATGGGCGGCCGCGTGAACGCCAGGAGGGGCGACCTCGGCGGCCTGGCGATCGATCTTGACCTGCCGGCGGCAGTCGCCCCACCCGACACCGTCGGCGGACCGCGATCGTGACCGAGCCGCGAAGCCAGACCGGAGCGACGATCCTCGTCGTCGAGGACGATGGCGAGACCCGGGCCGCGCTCGTCCGCGTGCTCGCCGCCAGGGGGTATCGGACGGTCGAGGCGACCGATGCCCGGACGGCCGTCGAGCACTGGGAGGCCCGGCGCCCGGATCTCATCCTCCTGGACCTCGGCCTGCCCGACGTCGACGGCCTGCAGGTGATCGGCAGGATCCGCCGCGAGGCGGCGACGCCGATCGTGATCCTGTCCGGGCGCTACGAGGAGCGCGAGAAGGTCGAGGCTCTCGACCGGGGGGCGGACGACTACGTCACCAAGCCGTTCTGGGTCGAGGAGCTGCTTGCCCGCATCCGTGTCGCGTTGCGCCGTGCCGCCGGCCCGGCCGCGGACGATGGCAGGTATGTTCACGGGCCGCTAGTCGTCGACGTCCCGCATCACGAGGTTCGCGTCGGGACCGAGCGTGTCGAGCTGACCCCGCGGGAGTTCGAGATCCTGCGCGTGCTTCTCGCCCATGCCGGTCGTCTCGTCACCAAGGGCCGTTTGTTGCGCGCCGTGTGGGGAGAGGCGTACCAGGGCGAGAACAGCTACATCTACGTCCACGTGAGCCAGCTCCGCCGGAAGCTTGCGGCCGCGGATCCGGACGGCGCGCTCCGCGACCTCATCGTCACCGAGCCGGGCGTCGGCTACCGGGTCAGCGCCGCCCCGGATCCGGGCACGACCTTAGAGCGACCTTAGAGCCGGCAGCCCGCTCACCCGCCGTTTCTCTTGGCGCCGGCTCGCAGGCTGGTGTCATGGAAGTCCAGGACCGGTCCGCGCAGGTTGTCCCCGCCACGCTTGATCGCGAGATGCAGCTCATCCGCGAGGCGATCGCGATGGTCGCGCTGGGCGGATACCCGCGGGTCGTCATCGCGGGCATCCATTTCGGCGAGGCGCTCCTCCTCCCGGGGCGCCGCCTCGCGTTCGATGCAGGAGTCCGTCTGGTGGCGCTATGGCGCGCGGACGAGGCCGGCGTCGACCTCGCGGTCGAGCAGATCGGCGAATGACCGCTCGCGCCGACCGGATCCTCCTCGTCGAGGACGATGAGAGCCTGCGCCAGATCCTGGCGCGGCACCTCCGCTCCCGGGGCTACGAGGTCGACGAGGCCGCATCGTCCGAGGAGGTCGTCACCATGCTCGCCGCCGGCGTACGCCCTGCGGTCGTCCTGCTCGACATCAACCTGCCGGGCGACAACGGCTGGGATCTCCTCCGGGGACCGAGCCTGGCGGCGGCCGGATCGCCGCCGGTCATCATCTCGAGCGCGATCACGATCAACCCGCGCCGGCTTGCCGAGTTCGGGATCGCGGGCTACCTCCCGAAGCCGTTCCCGCTCGAGACGCTCACCGCCACGGTCGACCGGATCCTCGGGGCCAAAACGGAGACACCGGAGGCAAGCGCCTAGCCCATGGAAGACTGGCAGATCGCGCTGATCATGGCCGCGTGCGCCGTGGTCGCCACCCTGTACCTCGCGCTCGTCGCGCGGGTGCGCGGATGAACGTCCTCGAGATCCTCGCCGGGCTCGCGGCGGCGTTCGTCTTCGTGTACCTCCTGTGGGCGCTCCTGCGCCCGGAGGACTTCTAGCCATGCCCCTCGGCGACCTGCTGACCCTGGTGGCGCTTGCCGTGGCGGTGGCCATCGCCACCCCGCTGCTGGGGACATACATCTACCGCGTCATGGAGGGCGAGCGCACCCTCCTGAGCCCCGTCGTCCGGCCGGTCGAGCGGCTCGTCTACCGCGTGTGCGGCGTCGACGAGACCGCCGAGCAGAGCTGGAAAGGCTACGCCATCGCGGTCCTCGTGATGGCGGCCGTGGCGATCGTCGTCGGCTACGTCGTGCTGCGGATCCAGGACGTGCTGCCGCTCAACCAGGGCGGCATCCCGCCGATGACGCCCGACCTCGCGCTCAACACGTCGGTCAGTTTCGAGACCAACACCAACTGGCAGAACTACTCCGGCGAGACCGGCGCCACTTACCTCGCTCAGGCGGGGATCCTGGCCGTGCGAAACTTCACCTCGGCGGCGACCGGCCTGGCCGTCGCCATCGCGCTGTTCCGCGGGCTGACCCGCAAGAGCGCCAGCACGCTCGGGAACTACTGGGTCGACCTGACCCGCGGCGTCCTGTACCTCCTGCTCCCCATCTCGCTGGTCGGCGCGATCGTGCTCGTGTGGCAGGGCGTACCCCAGACATGGGACCCGGCCCAGACCGTCACCACGCTGCAGGGCGCGGTCCAGCACATCGCACTGGGCCCGGTCGCCTCGCAGGAGTGGATCAAGGAGCTGGGCAACAACGGTGGAGGGTTCTTCAACGCCAACTCGTCCCATCCATTCGAGAACCCGACGCCGCTCACGAACTTCCTCGAGATGCTCGCGATCCTCGCGTTCCCGTTCTCGCTGACCTACACGTTCGGCCGCTACGCGGGCAGCCAGCGCCAGGGGTGGACGATCTTCGCCGCGATGGCGCTCGTGCTGAGCGTCGGCGCGGTCCTCGCGATGCACATGGAGGCGAGTGGCAATCCCCTGTTCCCGGCGGGCGTTGACCAGGCCGCCATGGGCAACATGGAGGGCAAGGAGGTCCGGTTCGGGGCGGCCGCAGGAGGCCTGTTCATGGCCGTCACCACGGGCACGAGCACCGGCGCCGTCAACTCCTGGCACGACAGTGCCCAGCCCCTGGCCGGCCTCGTCCCGCTGTTCAACATGGAGCTGGGCGAGGTCACGCCGGGCGGCATCGGCGCGGGCATGTACGGGATGCTGATCATCGGCGCGATCCTGGCCGTGTTCATCGCCGGGCTCATGGTCGGCCGCACGCCGGAGTACCTCGGCAAGAAGGTCGAGGCCTACGAGATCAAGATGGCCATGATCACGGCCCTCGTGCTCGGCGCCAGCATCCTTGGCTTCACGGCCCTCGCGACGGTGCTGCCCCAGGGCCAGGCCGGTCCACTCAACAAGGGGCCGCACGGCTTCAGCGAGATCCTGTACGCCTACTCCAGCCAGACGGGCAACAACGGCTCCGCGTTCGCCGGCCTTACGGGCAACACGCCCTTCTACAACATCACGGGCGCCCTCGCGATGCTGATCGGCCGCTACGGGATGATCATCCCGATCCTGGCCCTCGCGGGCTCGATGGCCGCCAAGCGGCGCGTCGCCGCCTCGCTGGGCACGTTCCCGACGACCGGCGTCCTGTGGGTCGTCCTGTTGATCGGCGTCATCGTCATCGTCGGTGCGCTCACGTTCTTCCCCGCGCTCGCGCTGGGCCCGATCGTGGAGCAGCTCCTCCAGAACGCCGGGAAGACCTTCCAGCCATGAGCATCACCCGTGCCCTGATGTCCATCGACCTCGGCCGCGGCACGCGCCGCTTCCAGCGCTTCGTCACCCTCGGCGGCGCGAAGCCCGGCGGCGAGGCCCCCCGACCACGCGGCGTGCTCGACCGGGAGCTGCTGAAGTCCGCCCTGCCCCACGCGTTCCGCAAGCTGGATCCGCGGCTGCTCATCCGCAACCCGGTCATGTTCGTCGTCGAGCTGACCGCGGTCCTGGTCACGATCACCTGGCTCGCCCACATCACGGGCCTCCAGGCGCTCGCAGGTTCGTCGGGTACCGGCTTCGAGCTCCAGATCGCGGTCTGGCTGTGGTTCACCGTCCTGTTCGCGACCTACGCCGAGGCGGTGGCCGAGGCGCGCGGCCGCGCCCAGGCGGCGACGCTGCGGCGAACCCGCTCGGAGACGACCGCCCACCGGCGGCGGCCCGACGGCTCGCTCGAGAGCGTCGGCTCGTCCGAGCTGCGCAAGGGCGACATCATCGTCGTCGAGGAGGGTGAGACCATCGCCGGCGACGGCGACGTCATCGAGGGTGTCGGCTTCGTCAACGAGGCTGCGATCACGGGCGAGTCCGCGCCGGTCCTCAAGGAGCCCGGCACTGACATCCGCAGCTCGGTCACGGGTGGCACCACCCTGGTCTCGGACCGGCTGGCCATCCGCATCACCTCCGACCCAGGTGAGACGTTCCTCGACCGCATGATCGCCCTGGTCGAGGGCGCCAAACGCCAGCGGACACCCAACGAGATCGCCCTGGCGATCCTGCTGGCCGGCCTCACGATCATCTTCCTGATGGCGACGGTCACCCTGCGGCCATTCGGCGCCTTCGCCGGCGCGACGGTGGACACCGTCGCCCTCGTCGCCCTGCTCGTCTGCCTCATCCCGACCACGATCGGCGGGCTGCTGTCCGCCATCGGCATCGCGGGCATGGACCGGGTCGCCCGGTTCAACGTGCTCGCGATGAGCGGCCGCGCGGTGGAGGCGTCCGGCGATGTGGACGTGATCCTGCTCGACAAGACCGGGACCATCACCTACGGCAACCGTCTCGCGGCCAGCATCTCGCCCGCCCCCGGCGTTCCGGAAGCCGAGGCGGTCCGGGCCGCGCTGTTGACCTCGATCCGGGACGAGACGCCCGAGGGCCGCTCGGTCGTCGAGCTGGCCCGCAAGCGGCTCGCCGAGCTGGGGCAGCCCGCCCGCACCGACGACGAGGCCGGCTTTGCGGCGCTGGCGGCGACCATCGCCGAGGAGATCCCGTTCCGAGCCGAGACCCGCACCAGCGGTGTCCGGACCGTGACCGGCGGCCTGGTCCTCAAGGGTGCGGTCGATGCGATCGAGATCGGCCTCGACGGACCGATGCCCGCCGAGATCGGCGCTGACGCCGACCGGATCGCCGACGCCGGCGCAACGCCGCTGGCGATCCGCACCGACGGCCGGGTGCTCGGCATGATCGAGCTCAAGGACACCGTCAAGGAAGGCCTGGTCGAGCGCTTCGCCGAGTTCCGCAAGATGGGCATCCGGACGGTCATGATCACGGGCGACAATCCGCGCACCGCCGCCACGATCGCCAGGGAGGCAGGCGTGGACGACTTCATCGCGCAGGCCACGCCCGAGAACAAGATCGCCTTCATCCGCAAGGAGCAGGCCGACGGCCACCTGGTCGCTATGACCGGCGACGGCACCAACGACGCGCCCGCCCTGGCTCAGTCCGATGTCGGCCTCGCGATGAACAGCGGCACGTCGGCGGCCAAGGAGGCGGCCAACATGGTCGACCTCGACTCGGACCCGACCAAGCTGCTCGAGGTCATCGCGATCGGCAAGCAGCTGCTGATCACCCGCGGGTCGATCACGACGTTCTCGATCTCGAACGACGTGGCGAAGTACTTCGCCATCGTGCCGGCGATGTTCGTGAGCGTCTACCCGCAGCTGGGCACCCTCAACGTCATGGGTCTGACCACCCCGCAGAGCGCGATCCTGTCCGCGGTCATCTTCAACGCACTGATCATCATCGCGCTGGTCCCGCTTGCGATCCGCGGCGTCGCCTTCCGCGCGGCGCCCGCGAGCGAGCTGCTGCGGCGGAACCTGCTCGTCTACGGCCTCGGCGGGATCATCGCCCCGTTCCTCGGGATCAAGGCGATCGACCTGCTGGTCACGGCCCTGCATCTCGCCTAGGTGAACCCCATGCGCACCTTCCTCCGCCATGTCCTCGTCCCCGCCGTCATGCTGCTCCTCGTGATGACCCTGCTCACGGGCGCGGCGTACCCCGCAATCGTCACCGCCGTCGCGCAGGTTGCGTTCCCACATCAGGCGAACGGCTCGCTGATCACCGCGAACGGCACGGCCGTCGGCTCCAGCCTGATCGGCCAGGCGTTCTCGGACCCGAAGTACTTCTGGGGCCGCCCCTCGGCGGCGGGCAAGGACGGCTACGACGCCAGCGGCTCCGCCGGGACCAACCTGGGACCAACGAGCGCGCAGCTCATCGACGACGTCACGGCGGCGGTCGACGCCGCCCGCCAGGCCAACGGCGGCGGCCCGGTCCCGGTGGACCTGGTGACCACGTCGGCCTCGGGCCTCGACCCGGACATCAGCCCTGCCGCGGCCGAGTACCAGGTCGCGCGGGTCGCCACCGCCCGCGGCATCAGCCAGGATGAGGTTCGCGCCGCGGTCGTCCGTCACACCGAGGGGCCGTTGCTCGGCTTCATCGGTCAGGCGCGAGTCAACGTGCTGGAGCTGAACCTCGACCTCGACGGTCTCCTCAAATGACGATCGGCGGGACACCGGACCACGAGCGCGACGAATTCGACGTTCGCCCGACGGCGGACGAGATGCTCGCGCGCATTCACGCGGACGAGGGGACCGCTGCGGGTGCCCGGGGTCGGCTCCGGATCTATCTCGGCATGGCGCCCGGGGTCGGCAAGACCTACAAGATGCTCGACGAGGGCCACCGCCGCGTCGCGCGGGGGACCGACCTCGCTGTGGGCTTCGTCGAGACCCACGGCCGGAGCGTCGTTGCCGCACTGCTCGATGGCCTCGAGATCGTGCCCCGGCGCCGGATCGATTACCGGGGCGTCGTCGTCGAGGAGATGGACACCGACGCGGTCATCGCCCGCAGACCGACGGTTGCCCTCATCGACGAGCTTGCCCATACGAACGTGCCCGGGTCCGCGCGAGAGAAGCGCTGGGAGGACGTCGAGGCCATCCGCAACGCGGGGATCCACGTCGTGAGCACGATGAACGTGCAGCACCTTGCGAGCCTGGCCGACGCCGTGGCGACGATCACCGGAGCCCCGGTCAACGAGCGCCTGCCGGACGATGTCCTGCTCGGCGCCGACGAGATCGAGCTCGTCGATATGAGCCCGCACGCTCTCCGCCAGCGGATGAAGCACGGCAACGTCTATGCGCCGGATCGGACGGCGCTCGCCCTCGACAAGTTCTTCACCGAGGCGAACCTGACCGCGCTCCGCGAGCTGTCCCTCCGTGTCGTTGCGCGTCGCGTCGAGGATCAGATGGAGGGCACGAGCGCGGGTCCGCAGCTGCCGCTCATCACCGACCGCGTGCTCGTCCTGATCGATGGCAGCCCGGCGTCGAGTCGCGCCGTCCGCCGCGCCGCTGCCCTCGCATCAGCGCTCCACGCCGGACTCATCGGGCTCGTTGTCGAGACGCCCGGTGCCCGCCAGCCCTTCGACCGGGTGCGCGACCTTCGCGAGACGGTTGGCGACGCCATCGATCTCGGCGCCGAGGTCGTGCAGGTCGAGGCGGAGGATCTCGTCACCGGGCTCGAGCAGGTCGTGCGGAGCCGCCGGGTGACCCATACCTTCATCCCGCACCGCGAGATCCAGGGCGTCCGCAGGCTCGTCGTGCGGTCGCTCGCCGACCAGATGATCGAGCGGCTTCCCGAGCTGGAGGTGCATGTCGTGGGCGCCAGGCCAGTGGGTGCCAAGCCGGAGGCGAATCGCTGACGGTTGGTGCCGGCGCCGCCCACGCCGATCGCTATGGTAGGGGTGCGCGCCGCATGGGCATCCCCGTCTGCCAGCCCCTCGAAGCGCTGCATGCGCAGGAGCATCGCCGATGACCTCGCCCTCCGCCGCCCGTGAGCCCCTCAGCATTCGCTATCTCTCGCGCGCCGACGTGGAGGCGACCGGCGTCACGATGGACGCGGTCATCGAGGCCGTCGAAACCGGATTCCGCGAGAAGGGAAACAATCGGGTGGAGATGCCACCCAAGCCGGGCGTGCACCCGGGCGAGGGCGACAACTTCATCCACGCGATGCCGGCCTCGATCCCCGGGCTTGATGCCGTCGGGATCAAGTGGATCAGCGGCTACCCCGGCAACCAGGCGCTCGGCCTGCCGTACATCACCGGTCTCCTGATCCTCAACGACCCGTCGACGGGGATCCCGATCTCGGTGATGGACGGCGCCTGGATCACGGGCGTGCGCACGGCCGCGGCGTCCGCGGTCTCGGCGCGGTACCTGGCGCGACCCGACTCGTCGGTGCTCGCGATCCTCGCCTGCGGCGTCCAGGGATCATTCCACGTCGACTCGCTGCGGGCCGTTCTCCCGGGGCTCACCACGATCCGGGCGTTCGATCCGGATCCGGCCCGCGTCGCCGCCTTCGCCGCGGGGGTCCGAGACCGCCACGGAATCGAGGTCACGGTGGCGGCGGATCCGGAGGCGGCCGTCCGCGGCGCGGACGTGATCGTCACCTCGGGACCCATCCTCCACACGCCCCACGCGTCGATCAAGGCGGGCTGGATGGCACCGGGCGCATTCGCCTCGGCCGTCGACTTCGACAGCTACTGGGACACCGCCGCCTTCGCCGAGCTCGACCTGTTCACGACGGACGATGTCCCGCAGCTCGAGCACTTCCGCGAGCTCGGGTACTTCCGGCACATCCCGCCGATCGCCGCCGACCTCGGTGAGCTCGTGGTCGGCTCCCGGCCCGGGCGAACGTCGCCCCAGCAGCGGACGATGGCGTGCAACCTTGGGCTCGCCCTCGACGACATCGCGGTCGCGCCGATCGTGCTGCGAGCTGCCGAGGCGAAGGGCCTGGGGACAATCCTGCCGCTGTAGCCGCGGGACAATACGACATCGGGGGCTCCGACCCCGCCGGGAGGCGCAGACCGGGTAGTCGCTGCGCTCGAACGGGACTGCTAGACTGCCTAGCGCGCCGACATAGCTCAGCGGTAGAGCAGCTGTTTCGTAAGTCTCCCGCCCTCTGCGCAGTGCTACAAGCGTGGCGGGCCGATACAAACGGGCACACTTATCAGCTGTTCGTTCGGAAGGGGTGCCCGCCCAGGATCGCCGCCACGGCCCGATCGTCCTCGGAACGACCCAGATGCCCTGAATCTCGTGCGAAATTCGCGGGGTCCACGCTCGGCTCAATGGTCATCTCGTCGCTCGGCACGGATGCCGAGCTTTGGTTCGTGGCGACACTTATCGGCTCTTCCACGCTCAGAACCGACCGAATCATCAGCTCTTGTGGTGGAGCGCACTCAGTCGGTGTCGTCCTCAGCACGGCGACGTGATTGGCGCGTCATGTGGCTGAGCCGCGCAAGCCGAGCGTAGTGGGCCTTCCGCGCTGCCTCGGCGCGACGAAGCCGTTCGGCATGAGGCAGTTTCCCGTCCGGGTCAACGAGTCGTTCGAATGAATTCAGAAAGGTCGCCCGAGCCTTGGCGGTCGTCTGCCTCGGGTCGTACCGGGCGTGCAGGCTATAGGCGGCGACTCGCGCTCGAAGGGATCGCTCTCGAGGATCCGACGGCCGCTTCATCCGTCGGCGCCAACCCCTTCGTGACCGATGGCAGCGGTTCTTACGGATCCTGAAACATTCGAAAGATTGCCCTGGCGCCGCCGGATGTAGGCGCGGAACAGCGGCAACGCGAAGTCGTAGGCGCCACGGCTGGCTCGATAGACAAGACCCCGCTCAACGAGACGGCGAACGACGAGGTCGAGGCTCGCGACGTCGCTAAGGCGGGGCCGCAGCCGCGTTAGCCTGATCTGCCCCGACTCGCGTGCCATTGCCTCGAGCACCCGCTGCTCGGTCGGACTCGCTCCCTCGAAGCGGTCCTCGAAGAAGGCCAAGTCGAGCTCATGGAGCAGAGCGGACTCGACGGCTTGGTAGTCCGCCGCCGATACCTCCGCGGTTGGGACGCTGCGGCAGACGTAGGCGCCGAA
>CAWKHN010000012.1:0-94184 GCA_963849495.1 uncultured Chloroflexia bacterium
CTCGGACGACGGCACGCTGCCGGTGCCGCTCGCGCCATCCTCAGTGCCCAGCGAGCGCTTCCACACGATGCCGCGCTCGATGCCGGTGCCGCTCATCCACGAGATCGTCGATGGCTACGCGGCGGCAGCCGCTCGCCTCCGGGCGGCCGGCCTCGACGGTGTGGAGGTCGTCGCGAGCCACGGCTACCTCCCTGCGCAGTTCCTCAGCCCGCGGGTGAACCTGCGGACGGATGGCTATGGCGGCTCGCCGGCCAACCGGCTCCGGTTCCTGCGCGAGGTCATCGCGGCCGTGCGCGTGGCCCTGGACCCGGGCGCCGTCGTCGGCCTGCGGATCTCGATCGACGAGCGATCACCGGACGGCCTCACCCGGGACGAGACGCTCGAGGCGCTGGCGACGCTCGATGGCGGCGACGCTCGGCCCGACTACGTAAGCGTCGTCGCGGGAACGTCGGCCACCCTGGCCGGATCGGACCACATCGTGCCCCCGATGACGATGGCCAACGCGTACACGGCGCCACTCGCGGCCGCCGCAAAGGCGGTCGTGCACGTGCCCGTCCTGGTGGCGGGCCGGGTCAACCAGCCACAGGAGGCGGAGCACATCCTCGAGCTCGGCCAGGCGGACGCGGTGGCCATGACCCGGGCCCTCATCTCCGATCCCCTGCTGCCCGTGAAGGCGAGGGCCGGGCGCCTGGATGAGATCCGCGCGTGCGTCGGCTGCAATCAGGCCTGCATCGGGCACTTCCACGCGGGCTACCCGATCTCGTGCATCCAGTATCCGGAGAGTGGGCGCGAGCTGGAATACGGGCGGCGCGTGATCGCGTCTCCAGGCGACCGGCGGCACGTGATGGTCGTCGGGGGCGGCCCGGCCGGGCTCAAGGCGGCGGCCGTCGCAGCGGAGCGCGGCCACGAGGTCGTCCTCCATGAGACCGCACGGCGAGTCGGCGGGCAGGTGCTGCTTGCGCAGCTGCTGCCAGGTCGCGCGGAGTTCGGTGGCATCGTCACCAACCTCGAGGGAGAGGCGGTTCGCGCCGGCGTCCGGATCGTGACGGGCTCCCGCGTGGACGCAGCTTTTGTCGCCCGCGAAGCGCCCGAGGTCGTGATCGTCGCCACCGGGGCACGCCCCTACCGGCCCGAGCTGGAGCTGGCGAACCAGCCGGTCGTGCTCGATGCGTGGGAGGTGATCCGGGGTCGGGCCGTGCCGGACGGCCGGGTGGTGGTCGTGGACTGGCGCTGCGACTGGGTGGGCCCCGGCGTCGCCCAGATGCTTGCGACGGCCGGGCACCGCGTCACCCTCGCGACCAACGGCTACACACCCGGCTTCCGGATCCAGCAGTACGTCCGGGACGCGACGATCGCGGCCCTCGCGCGGGCTCACGTCGAGGTCATCCCGCTCGTCCGTCCGTTCGGCTTCGACGGGCAGGCCGTCTTCCTCCAGCACACCCTGACCGAGGAGGCGGTGGTCGTCGAGGACGTGGCGGCCCTCGTGCTGGCGGCCGGGCACGTGCCGGAATCATCGCTGCTCGACGAGCTCACCGGCCGCGAGGACCTACGCTCGGTCTCCGGCCGGCCCATCGAGGTTCACGGCATCGGCGATTGCCTGGCACCGCGGACGGTCGAGGAGGCTGTGCTCGAGGGCCTGCGCGTCGCAGCCGCGATCTGAGCTCCCTCGCCGGCGAGCAACGTCCACGCCCCCCTCCGGCGGCCGGACCGAACCGCCTACTCCGCCGCCCGCCTGGCCGCGGTCCGGTCGAAGCTCACGCCTCGGTCGCGCAGCGAGATCCACGCCTCATGGCCGATCACGACGTGGTCGAGGACGTCAACGTCCAGGAGACGTCCGGCGGCGATCGCCTCGGCGGTGAGATGCAGGTCATCCGGGCTCGGCGTGGGATCCCCGCTTGGGTGATTGTGGGCGAGCACGACCCCCGACGCGTCCAGGCGCACGGCATCGCGGAACAGCTCCCCGACCCGGACCAGCGACGCCGACACGTTGCCCACATACACGGTCGACACCCGCTGCACGACGTTCTTCGCGTTGAGGCTCAGCACCCGCAGCTCCTCCCGCTCCAGGCGGCCCATCTCGACGCACAGGCGATCCGCGACGTCCCGCGGCGACCGGATCGTCCAACGGCCCGACGGCCAATCAGCCACCGAGCGTCGCCCGAGCTCGAACGCCGCAGCCAGCCGCGCCGCCTTCGCCGTGCCGACGCCGGGGATCGCCGCGAGCTCGACGTCCGTCGCCCGGGCGAGAGCACCCACGCTCGCGTGGCGAGCGAGCGCCTCCTCGGCCAGCTCGGTTGCGCTGCGCCCGCCCGACCCGGTCCCCCAGACGATCGCGATGAGCTCGGCCGCCGAGAGCCCCCCGGGCCCGCGCAGGGCGAGCCGCTCACGGGGACGCTCCGCGGCAGGCAGATCGCGTACCGACCTCGACGCGGTTCGGTGGACCGGAGCGGATGCCACCTGGGCGTCTGGGTCGGTCATGGCTCGCCTCCCGTGGGGATGGCGGGCACGTGCCTGGAGGTCGCGGGCGGACAGGGCGTTCCCAGGGCCCGAACGACGGAAGCCCGCCGATTTCCCCCGCCATCCGGGCCCGGGAACACGACGAAGCCTACGGACCACCGCTTACCAGTGACTCACCCGACCATCGCGGGCGGTCGCGACCGGCATCGGGCCCGGCAGACCCCGCCGCCCCGCGGGCAGTCCGTCAGCTTGCGGACGCAGCCAGGAACAGCGCAAGCACCTGGAGTGCGTTGAACGCCGCATGCAGGCCGATCGCGGCATACAGCGAGCGCCGCGCGAGGAACACCCAGCCCAGCGCGATCCCCACGGGGAGCAGGGCCACGAACGAGAACAGGGCATGTGAGGCTCCGGTCGCGAACGACGCGTCGAACAGGGTCACCACGTGGGCGACCGCAAAGAACACGGCGCCACGCACGATCGCGCGATGCGGCCCACCCGCACGCGCCCACGCCGTCGTGGTGAAGCCGCGGAAGAACAGCTCCTCACCGGCCGGCGCGAGAATGGCAGCCGACAGCAGGTTCGCGACAAGGCCGACCGCGTCACCGGCCTGCGGCAGCGGGCTGGGGGCCGGCTCGAGAACCCGTGCCAGCAGGGCACCGAGGACGAGCGTGAAGACCAGGACCGGGACCGCCAGTGCGGCGCCGACGAGCAGATCGCGAACCGCATCGCCGGCCGGCATCACCAGGCCCATGTCGCGCCACGAGAGCGCGCCCGGCCCGACGACGAGCAACTGAACGACGGCCGCGTACATCAGCGTCGTGATCGCCAGCGACAGGGTCGTTGCCACCGGCGTCTGCGCATCCAGTCCAAGCGCCGACAGCGGTGCGAGGACCACGATGATCGCGAGCAGCGTGAGCGCGATCACCGTGACGAACGCGAGCACGGGTGACGGTCCGCGGTAGGCAAGGTCCTCGCGCTGACCGCGCTCCACCGCCTGCGAGCCGCCCGCGGCGCTCAGCCCAAGGGCGAGCACGACCAGGCCGCCCAGGAAGATCCACGGCGAGGCACCGGTTCCGGTGGCCATGAACGAGACCGCGATCACGGCCAGACCCATGACGGATCCGACCCACCCGATCAGGTACAGCGCCGGTGCCGCCCGGCCCTCGAGGCTGAAGGTGGAGATGCCCGGTGCGCCGTGGCTCGATGCCGGTCGCTGATCGGGTTCCGAGGGCGCCGTCAAGGCTCCGAGACGGTCCCCGGGGCGCTGCGCGGCCGGGGCGCCGGACGAGGTGTCTGCGTGACCGACACGGGACGTGCACCGGCGCGCATGACCGCGCGTGTCGCCGGGGGCTCCGCGAGCTCCCGGCCGGCGAGGCCACCCGAGATCGGCTCGAGCGCCGCGATGTCGGTGCGCTCGAAGTCTCGCCCGCACCAGGCGCACAGCGACCAGTCAAGGCCGACGAGCCGGCCGCAGTTCGCGCACACGCGGTTCAGGCGGGTGCGGCAGGTGGGGCAGATGATCCATTCCTCGTGGACGCGCCGGGCGCAGGCCGGGCAGGTCCTGATCGTCTCGACCTCGGCCAGCAGGGCCTCCTCGGCGAGATTCCGCTCATAGATCTCGCCGATCTTCTCCTGCGGCCGAACGATCCGGTACACCACGATGCCAAGCGGGAACACGATCGGCGTGAACAGCACGATCAGCGCCGACGCCACGTAGGGGAGCACGGGGTTGTCGCTGCGCAGCTGCATGTCCCGGAACGCCCAGTACGCTGCGGCGAGCCACAGGATGACGGCGTAGACGACGATGGCCTGGATCGTCAGCTGGACGATCGGGTTGGAGAAGAACCCGCCGATCGTGCTGCCGATCGTGTTGAGGATGTCTGTCATGCGGTGGAGCGCGGCCTCCAGGTGGGCGCGGGGCCGGGCCCGAGGGCACGCGGCGATCGGCAGTGTAGCAGGGGGCCGGACGGGTGGCCCACGCGACTCAGGGTCAGACGCGCTGCATGCCACTCAGGTGACGTCAGGCCCATGGGGGCCGCCCCAGGAGAAGGGTCCAGCCTGCGGCACGGATCGCCGCGGCCACGCCCACCAGCACGAGCCCGCCGAGCCACACGGCCACCCAGGTCGTCAGCGCAAGCAGGATCCCCGGCAGATCCTGCCCCACGAGCATCGCGTTGCTCACGTGGCCCCAGGTGGCCGCGGACGCAAGAAGCACGGGCCCGAGGAGCAGCACGAGGACGCCGAGCCCTGCCAGGGCCGTCGCCAGGACCCTGTGCGGCCGACGGACCACGTCCACCCAGCCGAGGAGCCAGGCGCCGAGCACTGGACGCCGCTCGAGCACCAGCCTGCGGACGCCGACGGCCGCCGCGGTGTCCGCCAGCAGCCACACCACGCCGACGCCGCCGATCCACCCGGGCACGTCGCGAATCACCCG
Source organism: uncultured Chloroflexia bacterium (assembly GCA_963849495.1). Lineage (GTDB taxonomy): Bacteria > Chloroflexota > Limnocylindria > Limnocylindrales > CSP1-4 > CAIXZV01. The sequence goes on from CAWKHN010000012.1 coordinate 4,892, forward strand.
GATCGGGAGTGGCGTGACCAGGTCGTCGGGCAGGATGAGCTCGTGGTATGCGGCGTCGTAGACATGCCCCCACGCCAACAGGACGGCGACCGCGACGGGCACGAGGGCGAGCAGGCGAATCAGCGCGATGCGGCCCACCCCGGGCGCCCCGGCGACATCCACGTCGCGGATCACCAGCCCCTCGCGCCGCGCCGCCTCGAGGACAGCGACGATCCCCTGCCGCTCTGCCCAGGCGCCGACCAGGGTCGCGACGACGAGCACTGCGACACCGGCCAGGAGGCCGGCTGCCGCCAGCACGAAAAGCTCGATCGACGGCGTTCCCAGCACGAGCCTGCTGACGGGCACGCCGAGGTCGTTCTGCAGGCCGGTCGGTGTCGGCAGGACCAGGATGGGCCAGGCGACGATCACGAGGCCGCCGCCCGCGAGAAACCCGAGCAGGCCGTAGGCCCATGACGCCGGGCGGATCAGCGTCATGACGACGGCAGCGGCGATCGACGTCCCGGGGCGCAGGCGGCGACCGGACCGTGTCGGGGCCCTCATCCCGTCGTCCGCACCGGCCGGGACCGGGGCGACCCGCGTCACGGCTGCGGGCTGGCTCCGGGCGAGGCAGTCAGCTCGCCGAGCCGCTGGAGAGCTGTCTGCACCTTGGCCATCTCCGCGCCGTACGTCGCGAAGTCACTGTTCCGGAGCGCCTGCTGCGCCAGCTCGAAGTGCTGGTTGGCGTAGGCGATCAGGCCGTCCACGGTCGATGGCAGCCCGGGTGACGGCGGCAGCGTGGGAAGCGGCGTCGCCGACGGTCCGGGTGTGGCCGTCGGGCCCGGCGTCGGCGTTGGTCCGGGCGACGCGCCATGTGCATTCAGCAACTGCTGGAGGGCATCGCTCAGCGTGCTCGCCCACACGATGGTTGTCGGGCTCGCGACCACGATCTTCTGGAACTCGGGGATGCTGGAGGCAGACGAGGTGGACTGGAGGTACACCGGCTGCAGGTAGATCAGCGAGTTGCCCACCGGGATCACGATCAGGTTGCCACGCACGACCTGGCTGCCGCTCTGGTTCCACAGCGTGATCTGGCCGCTGATCGTCGGATCCTGGTCGATCCGTGCCTCGATCTGGGCTGGGCCGAAGATGTTGGAGCTGTCGGGGAACTGGAACACCCTGACGGTCCCGTAGTTCGGGGCGTCATTGCGGGCGGCCACCCACGCGATCATGTTCGGGCGGCTGGCCGCGATCATCGGCTGGAGCAGCAGGAACTCCGCCTTCGGCTCTCCGGGCATGCGCATCACCACGTAGTAGGCCTCGGACGGCAGGCTCTGCTGGTTGGTCTGCGGGGCCGGCACGGTCCAGCGGTCCGTGTTGTTGAAGAAGGTGAGCGTGTCCGTGACGTGGTACTGGCCGAAGGTCCGCGTCTGGACGTTGAACAGCTCCTCGGGCGTGCGGACGTGCGCGGCGATGTCGGCCGGCATCGCGGTCTTCGGCTCGAACAGTGTCGGGAACACGCCCTGCCAGGCCCGGATGATCGGGTCGGTCGGGTCCCACACGTAGAAGTGCATCTCTCCTGTGTAGGCATCCATGGTGATCTTCACGCTGTTCCGGATGTAGTTGAAGCTGTCAGCGGCAAGCCCCGAGTTACCGCTGAGCTGGGACGTGTCGAACGGCGTCGCGTGCGGGAACTTGTCGCTGATCGTGTACGCGTCCTGCACGTACACCAGCCGCCCGCCGACCACCACCAGGTACGGGTCCTTGTCGAAGGCGAGGAAGGGCGCGATCATGCCCAGCCTGTCCGACAGGGTCCGATGGAACAGGAGCTGGCTTTGGGCCGTGATCTGGTCGGAGATCAGCAGGTCGAGGTCCTTGAACCGCAGGCCGAACAGCAAGCGGTTGAGAGTGGAATCCAGCGCGATGCCCGTCGTGCCTGTCCAGCTCGTGGTCCGGTCGGCGGTGGAGCCGCTGCCGCCCGGCAGGTCGAACTCGGCCTGACGAGCCCCGACCACCACGTAGTGGTTGTCGGTCTCGCCGAAGTAGATCCGCGGCTGGGTCACCTCCGGGGCGCCGTTGGATGACACGGGCGGCAGGTCCTTGATCCACAGCTGCGGCTGCCCCTCGGGCGTGACCTCGTTGACGGGCACCATCGCAAGCCCGATGCCGTGCGTGTAGATCACCCGCTGGTTGACCCAGCTCGTGGCCGACGGATTCTTGTCGATCGCCAGCTCGCGCGCCGACAGCATGACCTGACGCAGGCTGCCGTTGATCATGTACCGGTCGGTGTCGACGTCCGAGAAGTCGTAGTACTGGCGCACGGTCTGGAGCTGGTCGAGTGTGGTCTGCAGGGGCCGGTAGTCCCACAGCCGGGCATTGGTGAACGTGTCGGCCTCGGCGCTGATCGCCGCCTGCGTCAGCGGCTGGTTGCCCGAATACGGAGTCGACTGCCATTCGTTGAGACCGAATGCGAGCCGCGTCATGGCGATGTTGTTCGCGATGTACGGCTGCTCCTGCGCGTACGTGTTGGGATCGACGGTAAAGCGCTGGATCGCCTCGGGATAGAGACGCCCGAGCACGATCGACGCGGAGAACCACACGATGACGATCAGGCCGAGCGGCCACAGCCACCGGGTGAAGGCCCCAGCGATGAGGAGCGCTCCCGCCAGCCCGGACAGGAACGTGAGGACGTCGTAGGCCAGGAACCGGGCGTTCGCGTCCGTGAACGAGACGCCCGTGGAGACGCCCGAGCCGCTGTAGACGAGCTCGTACTTGTCCAGCTGGTAGCCGAAGGCGACCGAAAGGAGGTAGAGGCCGGCCAGCACCGCGAGGTGGACGCGCACCCGGGTGATGAACACCTCACCTCCGCGCGAGGCCGCGACGAGATACCGCGCCCCCGCGACGATCAGCGAGGCCAGCAGCAACCCATTGACCAGGGACTGGACGAGCCGATAGAACGGCAGCTCGAACAGGAAGAAGCTGATGTCCTTCCCGAACACGGGATCCGCGACCGTGCCGGTGGTCGAGAAGGGCACCCGGTTCACCCACAGCAGGAGAGTCTCCCACGCGCCGGAGACCGACCCGGCGACGCCGAGGGCCAGCAGCACCGCGAACCCTGCGATCAGCCACCTCGCCAGCGGGATGATGTCGGGCATCTCGTCCGGCTCGAACACGAAGGTCGCGTCTCCGCGTCCCCCCGGCCCCCCGGCCCCGCCGCCGAACGGGCCGCGGAACTGCCCACCGGACATCCGTGCCCCGCGCTCCGCCTGTCGCTGGGCTTCCCCCAGCCGGTCGACGATCGCGCGCAGCCGCCCCGGCCGCCCCGGGTCCACCGGTGGTGTCAGTCGCCCGGCGAGGACCAGGTTGCCGAGCAGCACGATCGATGCGATGACCAGACCGCCGACGAACAGGCCGACCTGCGCGCCCAGGCGCGTCCAGAACACGCCATCGAACCCGACGCTCTTGTACCAGATCGCGTCGGTCCAGATGTCCACGCCGGTTCCGGCGACGATAAGGAAGAACAGGACGACGACGATCGCGATCCCCAGGCCCGCCCGGCGCACGATCTCCCCGATCGAGGGCGGCTGGGCCCCGTCATGAGGACCACCGACGGGGCGCGGGGCGCGGGGCGTGCGGGGCGGTCCGCCAGCCGCACGACGGCGACGGCGACGCAGCGGGATCGGCGTGGGCTCGTCGTGGTCGGGACCGCCGTCGGAGGGTTCGTCTGCCTCGTCCTGCCCCGCGCCGGCATCGTCGGTCGTCTCGTCGGATGGCGCGGCGTGATCCTCCCCCACGGTGGACCCGTCGTCGTCGGGCGCACTGTCGTCGGCGGGCGCGGAGCCCTCGTCATCGCGGTCGCGCGCGGGTGTGCGTCCCTCCGCCTCGGCGCGGCGGCGCTCCAGCTCGCGCATGAACTCATCGAACAGGTCACTCATCCCGGATGAGTCTAGGCTGTTCGAGCGTTCCGGGCGGGCCGCCCGGGCGCTGCTCACGATGCGCACCCACGTCATGCGCCCGCCCGGCCCTTTGGCCTCGCGGTGTGATCAGGGGCGGGACAACGACTCCACGGACCGGCGGAAACCATCCAGGACGCGCTGAGCGAGCTGGTTGGCCGGCAGCGTGGCAGCCAGGGCCGGCTCCCAGCGGAATGCCGCGCGGATCGCCAGCGGCGAGCGCCACGGGCGAGCCTCGTCGTCGGGCGGGACCAGCGGCGCGAGCTTGATGGCGAGCCGCCCGTTCTCCTCGCGGATCAACCCCGACAGCGACCCGGCGAACGAAGGACCCAGGCGCAGAAGCGGGGGCTCCGCGGGTGGGCCGGCGGCCGGAGCAACCTCCCGAAAGCTCACGACGCCCTCGCCATCGGCCACCCAGAGCACGGCCAGCCACCAATCGTCGGGACCGTCGATGGGCCTGGTCATCCCGGCCTGAAGGCGACGTTCCCCAACGCGCACGTCGGTCTCGCGCAGGAATGAGGGACCGGGGAGCGGGAGGCGTTCGGGCACGCGCCCGAGCATACCGGTGACGGCGCGTCAGGTGCCGGACGCGTCCCCTGTGTCCGGCGTCTCGACCGGCGGACCCGGCTCGTCCTTCGGAGCTTCCGGCTCGTCGCCGCCCAGTGCCGAGAGGGGGATGCCGCGCTGCGCCAGCACGTCGGCCTTGAGGGCCACGGTCTCTGCCTCGAGGTCCGCACGCTCGGCCTCGATCTGCAGCCGGAGCATCTCCCGCCGAACCTCACTGGACGGTGGAGCCCACGACGCGGGATCGTCCGATCCGCCGGGCTCCGGCGTCATGTCGCCAGTGAGAAACGAGAGGATCCGACTCCGAGGTCGCGCGACCTCGGAGCGGGCCCTGATGATGGCCTGCGGATCGAGCGCGGTCACCCCAGGGAGCTGCGGCTCGGTCCCCGTCGCGCTCGTGAGCGTCGCTCCGCAGGACGGGCAACGCTCGACGTCAGGGGCGGGGAGCTCGGCCGAGCACCACTGGCAACGGGTGATCGGACCGCTCATCTGATCGGCCATGTGCGCACTGTAGACCCTTGGTCACCCATGGATATCCCCCGATCAGGCTATCCGTTACTCCCATTCGATCGTGGCGGGCGGCTTGCTGCTGATGTCGTACACGACCCGGTTGACGCCCACCACCTCATTGACGATGCGCGAGGAGATCTTGCCCAGCACGTCGTACGGCAGCTTCGCCCAGTCGGCGGTCATTCCGTCCTCGGACGTGACGGCCCGGATCGCCACCACGTTCGCATAGGTGCGCCCGTCGCCCATGACCCCGACCGAGCGCACGGGCGTCAGGATGGCAAACGACTGCCAGACGCTGCGATACAGCCCGGCCGCCTTGATCTCGTCGATCACGATCCAGTCGGCGTCCCGCAGCGTGTCGAGCCGCTCGGCCGTGACCTCGCCCAGGATGCGGATCGCGAGCCCCGGTCCCGGGAACGGCTGGCGCTGGACCATCGCGTCGGGCAGGCCCAGCTCGAGGCCAACCAGGCGCACCTCGTCCTTGAACAGGTAGCGCAGCGGCTCGATCAGCTGGAACCGCAGGTCCGCCGGCAGCCCACCCACGTTGTGGTGGGTCTTGATCTTCTGGGCCGTCTTGGTCTCGGGTGTCGTCGACTCGATGACGTCCGGGTACAGGGTTCCCTGGGTCAGGAAGTCGATGCGGCCCAGCTTTGCCGCCTCCTCCTCGAACACCCGGATGAACTCGTTGCCGATGATCCGGCGCTTCTGCTCCGGGTCGGTGACGCCCGCGAGGCGGGCCAGGAACCGCTCACGCGCATCCACCATGACCAGCCGCATGCCGAGGTTCGCCTCGAAGGTGACGCGCAGGAGCTCGGACTCCTTCTTGCGCATCAACCCGTGATCCACGTAGATGCATGTCAGCCGGTCCCCCACCGCACGATGGACGAGCGCCGCGGCGACGGCCGAATCCACCCCGCCGGACAGAGCGCAGATCACCTGACCCTGGGAGCCGGTCTCGTGCGCGTGGCGGTCCACGCGATCGCGGATCGCGCTGACCGTCGTCTCGACGAAGTTGGCCGGCGTCCAGCTGGGTTCCACGCCCGCGATGCCGGTGACGAAGTTGCGCAGGATGTCACGACCGCGAGGCGTATGAACGACCTCGGGATGGAACTGGATGCCATACAGCTGGCGATCCGGAGCGGCCAGACCCGCGCACGGCGTGGAATCGGTCTGGGCCGTGGCGTGGAAGCCCTCGGGAAGGCGCGTGATCGAGTCCCCGTGGCTCATCCAGACCGGCTGCTCGCGGTCGATTCCCGTGAACAGGCCGTCGTCCTTCGTCACCTGGACCGTGGCCGGGCCGTACTCGCGCCTGGTTGCCGGCATCACATCGCCCCCGAGCTCGAGGGCCATCAGCTGGGCGCCGTAGCAGATGCCGAGGACGGGGATCCGGCCGCTCCAGATCGAGGCGTCTGCCTTGGGAGCGCCGTCGTCATAGACGGAGTTAGGCCCGCCGGACAGGATGATCGCGCGCACCCCGCGTCGTTCGAGCTCCGCGAGCGGGGTGTCATGGGGCAGCAGCTCCGAGTAGACGTGGAGCTCACGCACGCGGCGCGCGATCAGCTGGGCGAACTGGCTGCCGAAGTCGAGGACGGCGACCGTGCCCGGCTCCGGGACGGCAGTGGCCGGCGGCCGATCCTCCGGGGTGCGCTGCGGGGCCGGGGCATCGAGGGCGACCTCGAGATACGCCTCGACCTCGGCGTCGTCCGGCGCCAGCACCCGGTGGCCGGCATTGGCCGGCTCCCCGTGAACGGTCTTGCCGCGCCGCTCGGGCGGCGATGACTCCTGCTCCGACTCGGCCAATGACCCCTCCCGCGACATCGTGCGATCGTGTTGGCAGAGTCTACCGGCCACGCTCCCTCCGAGGTGCCATCCATGACGTACTCGATCGCGGCACTCGACCCGTCAACCGGGCAGCTCGGGGTTGCCGTCCAGACCCGCTGGTTCGGCGTCGGCAGCGTGGTGCCCTGGGTCGAGGCGGGTGTGGGTGCCGTCGCGACGCAGTCGTTCACCGAGGTTGCGCACGGCTACAACGGCCTGCGCCTGATGCGCGAGGGGCGGCCCGCGCCCGAGGCGCTCCGGGCCATCCTTGACGACGATCCCGGTGAGGCCGTGCGCCAGGTGGGGATGGTCGATGCGCAGGGGCGATCAGCCGCACACACCGGCGCGCAGTGCGTCCGCTACGCCTCCCACCTGGTCCTGCCCGGGATCAGCGTCCAGGCAAACATGATGGAGCGCCCGACGGTGCCGGCCGCGATGCTCGCCGCCTTTCAGGGCGCCGGGGGCGACCTTGCGGCCCGGCTCCTCGCGGCGCTGCTGGCCGCCGAGAGTGAGGGCGGCGACGTCCGGGGCCGCCAATCGGCCGCGCTGGTCGTGGCACCGGGTGGGGATGGGTCGCCGCCGTGGGCTCGACTGTTCGACCTGCGCGTCGAGGACCACCGGGTGCCGCTCGACGAGCTCGCCAGGCTGCTCGCCATCGCACGTGCCTACGGTGTGATGGACGACGCCGAGGAGGCGACGGCCCGGGGCGACGGCGCCGCCGCGGCGGCGGCCGGCGAGCGATCGATCGAGCTGGCCCCGGAGGACGACCAGGTGGTCCTGTGGCACGCGGTCTGGCTGGCAGCAGCCGGACGAGCAGCGGAGGCGCGGGTCGAGTTCGCGAGAGCGGTGGCCATCGAGCCGCGTGCAGGCGAGCACCTGCGACAATTCGCAGAGGCCGGACACCTCCCCGGCGGGGAGGTTGCGCTCCGGATCCTCCTCGACGGCTGACATGGATCCTTGGGCGTCGTGTCCTGGATCGCGTCGACGCCGCGGTGCTCCTGCGCGTCGGGTGATCCCTTGGCGTTAGGCTGACCGCGTGGACGTGAAGCGCTACCCGATCCGAATCGGTCGTCGCTCGGCGCCCTTCCTGCGTGTCATCTTCGGCGTGACGCCCGAACGGGCGTGGGTCGGCATCGGGGACGGCGAGGTGATGGCACGCTTCGGCCGCTTCGAGCTTCGGGTGTCGGTCTCGGATGTGACGCGCTGGCGGATCGAGGGGCCGTGGCGCTGGATCACGGCGATCGGCGTCCGGCGGAGCATTCGGGGCGGTGATATCTCGTTCGCCGGGAGCCCACGCGGCGGCGTACGGCTGGACCTTCGGGCCCCGGTGCGCTGGTGGCGGCTCTCCGTGTCCACCGTCTACGTCGGGGTCGAGGACCTGGAGGCATTCGCGGGCGCGCTGGCAGCACTCGGGATCCCCGGCGAGGACGCGCGCCGGGGATGAGGTCACCGGCTCGCAATGCGTGCGGGAATGTCACCTGGTCATAGGTCCATGGGTCGGCGGCCACGCCATCAGCGATCCTGCGAGTGACAGTGCCGGACGCCTGAGCGACAATCAAGTGCAGGCGGCGGATCCATGAGGAAGCCTGGTGAACCTAGGGAGCCCGCAGCTTCAGCGAGTTCAGAGCGACAGGGGCCAACGGTCGTTGGGTTTCGCGATCGTTGTTGGCGCGCTGGGTTTCATCCTGGGGTTCGGGATGGGCAGCCGGGTCGCTCCGGGGCCCTCGCCGACGGGGTCTGCGCCGTCGGACTTTCGGGCCGCATATGTGAGTCACGAGCTCTGGACCGCGTATCTCAACCGCGGGGGACAAGGGTGGGGTATCTGCCTGATCGCAGCAGTACCGAGGTGCCAGTCCATTGCCGCCACCCCAGTGGACCTTCCGTACCCGGTTTCTACGGTCGATTGGACGCGCCTTTCCCCGACGGTCGTGCCGGGCGGGCACTACGTCTTGGCAAGCCCTCTTGGGTTGCATGAACCTCAGGTGACGCTGGCGGCAGTCAGCGTGGAAGGGACCCCAACGATCATCGGGCCGAGCGATCAGCAGGTGTGGAATACCGTGTGGTGGGCGGACTTGGGGACGCTGGGCTCAGGGCGGTACATGGTGATGGCGGGCGCCTATGACTTGAGCGGGGCTGATTCGCAGGGTGACCAAGTAGCCAAATGGCTGCAGTGGGGCCTGGGCATCGTGGTCGCGGGGTCAAGCTGAAGCCGGGCGGGGGCGACCCAATCGTCCCGCTGGCATCGTGACGGAGGCGGGAGCCGGTCAAGGGCCGCCGTTCGCGGCGGGCGGCCGCCAGGCCGCGAACCCTTGACGGGCGGCCGGACGCGCGCACGATGAGAGGAGTGGCCGCCCCGGGCGGCCGCTCCAAACCCTGGGCGCTGGCTAAGGCAGTGCCGAAGGGCGGCGGCGTTGTGACGGACAGTTGCCACAACGATCCTGCTAGGCTACGCGGCAATTGAATACCTAACGTGCCTCGTAAGCGCTACGAGTCTCCACGCCACTCAAAGGGTCCAATTGAGACGGACCTGAGCGTGTACTTTCGACCGGTCGACAAGTGCGTGGCAGGGAACCTGAGGCACCCCCTGGCCGATTGAACCCTTGGCGGGCCAGTCGGTGGCAAGAAGCGGCGGAAGACCGTATTGAATTGAGCAGGGACGCTATCTCTCGTCCCAGCAGGGTCCGCCCCCCTGACAGATAGGCCAAGGCAGCTGCGGCTGCCCCATCTGTCAAGGAGCGTGAGCGGTGGACGGTCCCCGTTCTTCACTTGATATTGGGACGAAACTCGTCAGCGGTGACGGCGCCGAATGGCGGTTCGTCCTCTACCCGGGCGCAGCCGAAGGCGGCGGCTCCTTCCACGGCGCAGTCGAGCGGAAGCCAGGGCCTGCGCCGTATCCATCGGACACCCGCGATGATGCCGCCCGGCGTGCCAAGGGCAAGGTCCGGCGGTACTGCGCCGCGAACCGGCTCAACCGTCTCGGCACCCTGACCTATGCCGGCGCCGGGTGCCACGATCCGGTGGCCTTGCGCGCCGACCTGGCCGAGTTCTTCCGGCGGCTGCGCTCGGGCGTCGACGAGCCCTTCCCGTACTTGTGGGTGCCCGAGTGGCACAAGACCGACCACGGGCTCCACGCGCACTTTGCCGCCGGCCGCTTCATCCCGGTCGGGCTGATCCGCGACGCCTGGGGACACGGGTTCGTGCACATCACGATGCTGAACCACCTCCCGGTGGGCTCGGGGCCGCTGGGCGAGGCCCGGCTTGCGGCGCGCTACCTGGCGAAGTACGTCGGCAAGGACCTGGGCGACGACCGGGAGGTGGCGGGGCTCCACCGATACGAGGTGGCACAGGGGTTCCAGCCGCGCTCGGTCACCCTCACTGGCGACAGTGCCGACGAGGTGCTGGGGTGGGCGTCGATCGCGATGGATGCCGCGCCTGAGCGGGTCTGGCGGTCGAGCGACACCGACGATTGGGTGGGGCCGCCGGCAGTGTGGGCGTCATGGGCGTGACGGCGGCGCCGGACCCCGAGGCCGTGCGGGCGTGGGTCGAGCGGACCTGTGCCGCGCAGGGTGTGCCGGTGAAGGTGCGCGACCCCGGCGTGATCCGGGACGCGGTGGCGCTGCTCGGTCAGAGTCGCCAGACGGGCTCGACGCGGTCCGGGTCGAAGCGGGTCCGGCCGCGGACGGCGGCGCGCACGATCGCACGATCGAGGACCGCGGCGACGATCGCCCGCTGACGGGTGAGCGGGAGGTCCGCCCATGCCTCCCGCAGCGCAGCCGACGCGCCCACATACTCGGCGATGGCGGTCGTGTGCGTCAGCCGGCTCAGGTGCCGTCGCGCCGCATCGATCCGCGCCTCGATCGGCGTACGCGCCGCGAGGAACTCCGGGAACGTGATCTGGCGCTCCCCGTAGGCGCAGGCGAGCTCGGCGAGCTGCTCCTGGTCGGCGCTGAGGCTGTCGGCGGCGGCGCTTGCCTGGGCGTCCTCGGCGGCGGCACCGGCGAGGGCGGCTGCGAGCTCGGGGGTGTCGAGCCGGTACAGCACAGCCTCCGCGATCAGCGCCTCGATCGGGTCGGCCATCACTCCGATCTTGCCGCAGCCGGGCTGCCCCGGTCCCTTGGCGCACACGTACCGGCGCTGCCCGTCACCCCTCGGGCGGGACACCAGGGCGGCGTCGCAGTACCCGCAGCGCAGGAGGCCACCCGCGAGCAGGTACCGGCGCACGGTGCGGGACGCGGCCGCGCCGTGATGGTCCAACCTGGCGCGTAGTCGGGCCGTCTCCTCGGGGGTGATGATCGGCTCCCAGTCGCCCGTCGCAACGATCTCGCCCTTGTACGAGCGCTGCCCGGAGATCCGCGCCGAGGTGAGCATCCGGCCCAGGACCTGGATCGACCAGGCGCGGCCCGACACGCTCTTGAGGCCGCGGGCGTTCCAGTCGGACGCGACCGAGCGAAGGCTGTCGCCGGCGAGCACTCGCCGGACAGCCTCGCGGATCGCAGTCGCCTCGATCGGGTCGACGGTCCGCCGGTCGGGGAGGTACCCGAACGGCCGGGAGCCGCCACCGGCGAGCTTCCCGTCCTCCGCGAGCTCCTGGTGCTTGCGCTTGATCCGGCGACTGCGGCTGTCGGACTCGTGGGCGGCCATGGCCCCCAGCATACGGGCGACCAGCCGGCCGTCGGGGTTGCTGAGGTCGATCCGGCCGGAGACGCACGCGAACGTCGGCACACCGCGCGGCTCACAGACCTCGATGTACTCCTCGAGCTCGCGGGGCTGGCGGTGCAGCCGATCTGAGTGATAGATGAGGACGGCCCCGACCGAGCCCGCCCGGAGGTCGTCGAGCATCCGCCGGTAGGCGGGCCGAACCTTGCCGCTCCACGCGCTCTTGTCGTCGTCGACGTACTCCTCGGCAACGGACAGACCGTGATGCTCCGCGAGCTTGCGGCAGTCCTCAAGCTGTCGATGCACGCCCAGCTCCGTCCCGGTCGGGTCGGAGGAGATGCGGGCGTAGATCGCGGCAGGAAGCATGAGGGAACATTAGCACACGCTATTGTCCGCGTGCGTGACCTCTCCTGAGGAGCGATTGCCGACGTTCTGTCACCTACCAGCCGAGGTGGTGCCGGACAGGGTTCTGCCACCCAGGGAGACGGTTCGACGGGTCATGACCGCGCCGGCCGTTCGTGGTCGGCCGAGAGCGGCGGACGTCCCGAGGATGGGGCGGCGCCGAATGCTGACTGCCACCACGCAGCGTGGTCGATGTCAGGAGATTCGATCCCCGGGGTCGTTACCACCACGGGCGGTGGTGCATGGCAGGAATTCGGGCCGCGAGTGCCGTCGTGGACCGCGATCCGAGCGACCGCAGCTGCCAGCGACCCAGCCTACTTCCCGCGGAGCTGCCAGGACTTGCCCTCGGTGACCACGGACGGGGCGTACACGATCTCGACGTCGTGCATGTCCGCGATGGTCCGGGCGCCGAGGGCGGCCATCGACTGGCGCAGAGCCCCCATGAGGTTCTGGGTGCCGTCGGTGACGTGCGACGGTCCGTTGAGGATCTGGTCGAGCCCGCCGACGGTCCCCACCCGGATCCGGGTGCCACGCGGCAGGATTGGGGACGGAGCCGCCATGCCCCAGTTCATCCCCCGGCCCGGCGCCTCTGCAGCCCGGGCGAGGGGCGAGCCGAGCATGAGGACATCGGCGCCGGCCGCGAGGGCCTTGGCGAGATCTCCGCCGCGCTTCATCCCGCCATCGGCGACCACGGGCACGTAGCGCCCTGTCTCTGCGTGGTACAGGTCGCGCGCCGCGGCCACGTCCGCGATGGCGGTGACCTGCGGGATCCCGATGCCCAGCACCTCGCGGGTCGTGCACGCGGCTCCGGGCCCGACCCCCACGAAGATCGCGGCCGCTCCCTGTCCCATGAGCTGGTAGGCGGCCTCGGCGTTGGTCGTGTTGCCCACCGCGACCGGGATCGGCATGAAGCGGGTGAAATCGGCGAGTGCGAGCGGCTCGTACCCGGTGGCCAGGTGGCGGGCAGACGAGACCTGCGACTGGACGAGAAACAGATCGGCGCCATGCTCCGCACAGTACGTCCCAAAGCGGCGCGCGATCCCCGGGGTGGCGGACACGGCGGCCCTGGATCCAGCGCCGTGGAGCTCCTCGATCCGCCGGGCGATCAGCTCCTCGCGTATTGGTGCGGCGTAGGCCTCTGCCAGCACGTCCTGGATGCGGTCGTCCGGGGCGGAGGCGATCCGCTCCAGGATCTCGTCGGGGGCGTCATAGCGCGTCTGGACGCCCTCGAGGTTGAGGATCGACAGCCCTCCGAGCCGCCCCAGCTCAGCGGACAGCCGCACGTCCGCAACCGCGTCCATTGCGGCGGCCAGCACCGGAATCTCGAGCGGAATGCCGCAGAAGTCCTGCGCAAGGACGACGTCGGCAGGATCGACGGTGTCGGTGCCGGGAGCCAGCGAGACATCCTCGAAGCCGTACGTGGGTCTGATCGCATCGACCTTTGAGCGAAAGACCCGCCGGTTCGCCAGTGTCTCGGTCATGCCGTCGCCCTCTCGCGCCATTTGTGCTCCCTGCGCCGCCGTCGGCACAGTCTACCGGTCGACAGCGGGATGGATAATCAGGGAGAACCGCGACCGTCGCTCGACGATCGCGGACGAGGGTGTTCCATGACGAAGTCGAAGACGAAGGCGAAGGCGGCCGCCGCGCCGGGGCAGGATGCCGGCCCGCGCGACGGTGGCGACGACACCGGGAACGGTGGCGCGGTCCGCGTCGGGGACGAGAGACCCCGCGATGAGATCCACGCGGCCCGAATGTCCGGCAAGCAGTACCTCGAGGAGCTGGCCAAGCTCCAGGTCGAGCTCTCGAAACTCCAGGAATGGGTCCGCGCCCGCAGTCTCAAGGTCGTGGTGATCTTCGAGGGCCGCGATGCCGCGGGCAAGGGCGGTGCGATCAAGACCATCACGCTGGCGCTCAACCCGCGCGTCGCGCGGGTCGTGGCACTGCCGGCCCCGACCGAGCGCGAGCGGACGCAGTGGTACTTCCAGCGCTACGTCCCGCAGCTGCCGGCGGCCGGCGAGATCGTGCTGCTCGACCGCTCCTGGTACAACCGCGCCGGCGTCGAGCGGGTCATGGGCTTCGCCTCGCCCGACGAGGTCGAGGAGTTCTACCGCAGCTGCCCGGAGTTCGAGCGGATGCTGGTGCGATCCGGGATCACCCTCGTCAAATACTGGTTCTCGGTCAGCGACGCCGAGCAGGAGCGCCGCTTCCAGGCCCGGATCAAGGACCCCACCAAGCGCTGGAAGCTCTCGCCAATGGACCTCCAGTCGCGGACGCGATGGGTCGAGTACTCGATCGCCAAGGATGAGATGTTCCGGCACACGGACATCAAGCAGGCGCCCTGGTACGTGGTCAGCGGGGACGACAAGAAGCGCGCTCGCCTCAACGTCATCAGCCACCTGCTGTCGCTGATCCCGTACGAGGACCTGACCCCGGACCCGATCGTCCTCCCACCGCGCGAGCCCGATCGCGGCTACGTGCGCCCACCGATGGACGAGCAGACGTTCATCCCCGAGCGGTACTGACCCTCGCGCCCGGTCCGGGCGGTCGCCGTCGTCCGGGTGACCGCCAGTGCCCGTGCGGCCCGGCCGCCGGCGGCCGGGCTCAGCCGATGACGCGCCGGCCCTCCGCGTCGAGCTCGAACCAGGGAGCGCGCGCCGGATCGAGAATGTCGTCGCGGATGCGCTCGATCGCGGTGCGGTAGCCGGGCCAGACCACTGCGCGGTGGGCATCGTCGATGGACAGCCAGCGCGCGCCGTCATGCTCGTGCGAGAGGACGGGCTCGGCATCGGGCCGGACCCGGACGGCGAACACCGCGGACAGCAGCACCGCATCGACCGATGGCTCGTGGAACTGGTTGACGAGGTCGAGGTCGTAGAAGACCTCGATCGTTGCCGGGCCGAACCCGGTCTCCTCGCGGACCTCGCGGAGGGCTCCCATCGCGACGCGCTCGCCAGGCTCCAGGCCGCCGGAGACGCACTGCCACAGCCCGGGCAGGATCCTGCCGGGTGCGCGGCGGATGAGCAGCACCTGCGTCCCCCCGTCGCGGGCGCGGAACATCCAGCAGTCGACGAGGTCCGGCCGAAGGCTCACGGGCGCACCCTTCCGGCGTCGCGAGCCGGCGACGCCTCCTGGCGCCACAGCTGCTCGACATGCATCAGGTCGTGGATCCCGGCGAACAGCAGCCGCCCTCCGCAGCGCAGCGGGGAGCGGACGTCCGGTCGCGGTCGGTGACGCCCTCGATGCCGGATGCCATGCTCGGCGCGACCGTGGCGCGGGACCCTGATCAGCCGGGCAGGAGCTGGCGCAGAGCGAACAGGACGTTCGCGGGTCGCTCCGCGAGGCGCCGCATGTACCACGGGTACCAGGCCGCGCCGTAGGCGATCAGGGTCTGGACCCGGTATCCGCTCCGGGCGAGCCGGCGCTGCTCCTTCGCCCGGATCCCGTACAGCATCTGGACCTCGAACCCGTCCTTGCCGACACCGGCGGCGGCGGCATGGGTCGCGATCTGTTCCACCAGGGCGACGTCGTGCGTGCCGAGGCCCAGCCGGATCGGCCGGGTGCGGCTCTCGCGCAGCAGGGTGACGGCGACAGCCAGGTAGTTGGCATCGACCTCCCGCCTCGACCGGAATGCGACGTCCTTTGGCTCATCGTAGGCGCCCTTGACCAGGCGGATGGCCGGGTTGACCGGCAGCAGCCGCTCGACGTCCCTGGCTGTCCGGCGCAGGTAGGCCTGCAGGCAGACGCCGGTGTTCGCATGCGAGGCGCGAAGGCGCTGGTAGAGGTCCAGCGTCCGATCGACGTAGCTGCTGTCCTCCATGTCGATCCACAGGTACGAGCCCTGCTCTGCGGCCGCAGCCGCAAGCGTCCGCAGATGGCCGAAGCAGGCGTCCTCGTCGACGTCCAGCCCGAGCTGCGTCGGCTTGACGCTGATCTCACCCGCCAGCTCGGCCGCCTTGATCCGGGCCAGGAGCTCCAGGTAATGGTTCGTCACCCCCTGCGCCTGCGCGATCTCGGTGATGTTCTCGCCCAGCTTCGTGTAGAGGGTGCCGATGCCGAGGACCTGGAGCTCCACGGCGGCGTCCAGCGCATCGTCGATGTCTTCGCCGGGCATGAACCTGCGCACTGCCCGCTGCATGAACGGCAGCGTCGGCAGCCGGCCGCGCAGCCAGGCGTTGCGGCCGAGCCAGAGGAGGAGCTTGCGCAGGACGCGGCTCAAAGGCGTTCGAAGCGCTCGACAGGGAGGACGAACACGGTCGCGCCGCCGACCTCGACCTCGAGCGGGTAGGGCATGAAGAACTCGCCCGGTTCCATGATCGGCGGCATCGGGTTCACGATCTGCGTTCGCGCGTGGCAGTTCTCGCGGACGATGCCCAGGACCTCGTCGATCTGCCCCTCGTCAACGCCTACCATCACCGTCGTGTTGGACTGCTTGAGGAACCCGCCCGACGAATGCAGGCGCGTCGCCCGGTACTCGCGCTCGAGCAGGGCGTCGACGAGGACACCCGCGTCCTCGTTGTGAACGATCGCGACGACAAGCTTCATCGGGGCGAGGATAGCCCACCAGCGCCACTCGGATCACGCACGACCGACCGCGGGCGCGATCAGCGGGTGTACGATGCCGACTCGCCTCGATCGCGCGCGAGGGACGCCCGCCGGCAGATCCGGGCGGGCCGTGTCGATCAGGCTGCACGCGGAGGCTCTCGTGTCCGACTCCATCGGTGCCGGCGACGGACCGCTCACGGTCCTCTCGGCAGGGGCGGCGGCCCTGGCACGCGCAGCTGACCTGGACACCGCCCTCTCGATCATCGTGGAGGCCGGCGCGGCCGCAGTGGGTGCGCCCCTGGCTGCCGTGCTCGCCCTCCGGGCCGATCGCCCGGGAGTCGAGCTGCTGCTCACGCTGGGCATGGCGGACGACGAGATCGAGGCCTTCGAGGCAGAGGTGACCGGGAACGTCGATCACCCGATCCATCAGGCGGCGGTCGACCGGAGCGGGTCACTCAACCGGACGGGAACGACCGCCGACGGGCAGACGCTCACCAGTGCGGACCTGCCCCTGGTCGTCTCGAGCGGTGGGGTCGAGGAGGGCGTGGGGGTCCTCACGTTCACGTGGCCCGGCCTCCACGAGGTGGGCACCGCCGAGGAGACGCTCCTGGTCGCGATCGCCGATCTTGCAGCGACGGCGATTGCAGCGTTCCGCACGGCGTCCCTCGCCGCGGAGCGCGCCGAGTGGTTCGAGCGCGTGGCCCACACCGATCCCCTCACGGGTCTGTCGAACTCCCGGACCCTCGCGCGCATCCTGGAGCTGGAGGTCGCGCGGGCGCAGCGACAGGAGAGCGAGGTGTCCGTCGCCCTGTTCGACATCGACGGCTTTACCGAGCTCAACGCCAAGTCCGGGTCGCGCGCCGGCGACCAGGTCCTCCGACAGGTCGCCGCTGTGCTGGCCGAGAAGGTGCGCCTCGTGGACACGATCGCCCGCACGGGCGGCGATGAGTTCGTGCTGGTCGCACCGGGCTCGGCCGGCGTGACGGTCGCGAGGCGCGTGCTCGACGGCATCGCGGCGCTCGAGGCGGTCGACGGCCTTCCGATCTCCGTGTCCGCCGGCGTGGCGCGGTTCCCGCAGGATGGGGCGGACGCGGATGCGCTGCTGGCCGCGGCGCGAGAGGCTCTGGCCGGGTCATCGGACCGGGCATCGATCTCCGAGGCAGCCGGCGCCTGACGGAGCCGGCCTCCCCTCAGCCGGCGGGCCGGATCGTGACCCCGACCGCCGCGGCAAGACAGGGCAGGCGGTCCGCGACGCGGCGCACGGCCGTGACGGCACCGGTCAGCACCGCGGCCTCGTCTCCTGTCGCATCCACGATCGCGTAGCGGCCCGGCTCCTCGGCCGCGAAGCCGAGGAACGCCTCGCGCACCCGGCGGTGGTAGTCCACGTCCTGGAACGCCTCGAATCGGGTGACCTCGGCTGACTTGCGGCCAAGGCCCGCTTCGACGGGGAGATCGAGGAGGATGGTGAGGTCGGGCACCAGGCCCCCGGTCGCGAACCGCTGCACGACCCTGAGCTCGTCCATCGGCACGCCGGACGCGTGACCCTGGTAGGCGAGCGAGGAGTCCGCATACCGGTCACACACAACGACGGCCCCGCGTGCCAGCGCCGGGCGGATCACCTCGGTGACGTGCTGCGCGCGCGAGGCGGCGAACAGCAGCGCATCCGCGAGCCCGGTGCGGTCGATCCGGGGCTCCGTGTCGAGCACGAGACGGCGGATCTGGTCGCCGAGCGGCGTGGACCCTGGTTCGCGGGTCGTCACCACATCACAGCCACCGGTGCGCAGCACGGCTGCGAGCCGGGGCAGCAGGCTCGACTTCCCGGATCCGTCCGGCCCCTCGAGGGTGATGAACACGCCCCGGACGGAAGCGTCAGCGATGCTCTCCACGGATCGAGTGTATGGGATCGCGGCGGGGCCGAGCCGGACTCGCCCGGCAGCGCGCGATGACCTCCAATGCCCGGCAGCGCCCGGCAGGCGGGCTTGGTACCCTCGACCCGATGCGGGATCTGACCAATCGTGCCCTCGACACGGCCACCGCCCTCGGTGCGAGCTACGCCGACGTGCGGGTGGTTCGGCGCCTCGACGAATCCATCAACATCAAGTCCGCCCGGGTCGAGGGGGTCTCGAGCGGCGAGACCGAGGGCTTCGGCGTCCGTGTCATCGTGGATGGAGCCTGGGGATTCGCCGCCAGCCATCACCTGAGCACCGGCGAGGCTGATCGGGTCGCCGCCGAAGCCGTCCGCATCGCGAAGGCGAGCGCGACAGCAATCCGGACCCCGGTCCGACTGGATGACAGGCCTCCGTCACGCGGATCGTTCGAGGGCCCGGTCGGCGAGGACCCGTTCGCCATGCCGCTGGACCGGAAGATCGCGGACCTGCTCGCCGCGGACCGGGCCATGAACCGGGTCAAGGGGATCGCCTACACCGAGTCGCTCTACTCGGCCCAGCGCGAGTGGAAGACCTTCGCGGCCAGCGACGGCAGCTACACGGAGCAGGTCATCACCCACATCGGCAGCGGCCTGGAGGCGAACGCCATCGAGGGCGACGAGCACCAGCGGCGCAGCTTCCCCGACAACGGCGGCCTGTGGGCGTCGGCTGGGTACGAGTTCGTCCGGGCGATGGACCTGGAGGCCAACGCGGAGCGGATCGCGAGCGAGGCCGTCGAGCTTCTGAGCGCACCGCCCCTGCCGGCCGGGACCCGTACGATCCTGCTCCATCCCAGCCAGCTCTACATGCAGGTCCACGAGAGCTGCGGCCACCCGACGGAGCTCGATCGCGCATACGGCACGGAGGCCAGCTACGCCGGCACGAGCTTCCTCATGCCGGACATGCTCGATGACTTCCGCTACGGGTCCGACCTGGTCGACATCGTCGCCGACGCCACGGTCGCAGGGGGCCTCGGCACCTTCGGCTGGGACGATGAGGGCGTCGTGGCACAGCAGGTCCCCCTGATCAGGGAGGGGATGTTCGTCGGCTACCTGAGCTCACGCGAGACGGCCCCTCGAATCGGGCGGCGGTCCGGGGGAGCAATGCGGGCCGACGGCTGGAACCGCATCCCGCTGATCCGGATGACGAACGTCAACCTGCTGCCGAAGCCGGGCATGAGCTTCGAGGACATCGTCGCCGACACCGACGACGGGCTGCTGTTCGAGACCAATCGCAGCTGGTCCATCGATGACCGGCGCCTCAACTTCCAGTTCGCCACGGAGATCTGCCGGGAGATCAAGGGCGGCAAGCCCGGCCGTCTCTATCGCAACGGCACGTACACCGGCATCACCCATGAGCTGTGGCGCTCGATGGACGCCGTCGGCGACGCGAGCTCGTGGTCGATGTGGGGCACGCCGAACTGCGGCAAGGGCGAGCCGCCGCAGACCGGCCACGTGGGCCACGGGGTCTCCGGGGCCCGGTTCCGGAACGTCCGGGTGGGGGTCATGGGGTGAGCGAGCATCACGGCATCGGCGGCGACCCCGCTGAGGCACTCCGGCTGGCCGAGCTCGTGGTCGACCTGTCCGCGACGGCAGGGGCGACCGAGGCGGAGGCGCTGGTCGTCGCCGGCGAGTCGGCGCTGACCCGGTTCGCCAACTCCGAGATCCACCAGAACGTTGCCAGCGCAGAGGTGTTCGTCAACCTGCGGTTCGTGATCGGACGTCGCGTGGGTGTCGCCTCTTCCGGGCGCATGGACGAGGAGGGGTTGCGCGCCCTGGTCGAGCGTGCGTCCGCCATCGCGGCCAACGTCGAAGAGCTCGAGGACTGGCCCGGCCTGCCCGAGGCGGATGCCCCGCAGCCGTTAAGCGCTGCCTGGTCCGACGGCACGGCCCACGCGACACCGGAGCTTCGGGCCGAGGGAGTCAGGGCCGTGATCGCCGCGGCGGATGCGGCGGGAGTAACCGCCTACGGCTCGTTCTCGACCGAGGCCGAGGCGGTCGCGGTCGCGAGCTCGAAGGGGATCCGGGCGGCCGAGCGGCGGACCACGTCCCAGCTCCTGACGGTCACGATGGGTCCCGACAACGGAACCGGGTACGCGGAGCAGTGCGCGGTGGACGCCACGACCATCGACGCCGCCGCGATCGGCCGCGAAGCCTCGGAGCGAGCCCGGGCCAGCGCCAACCCCGTCGACATCGCGCCCGGTGACTACCCGGTGGTCCTCCAGAGCTACGCCGTGGTGGACCTCACGGACATGCTCGGCTACCTCGGCTTCTCGGCGCTCGCCGTGCAGGAGGATCGCTCGTTCTTCGAGGCCGGCAAGCGGGTGGCGTCGCCCCTGGTCTCGATCACAGATGACGGGCGCGATCCGGCCGGACTGCCGATGGGCTTCGACGCGGAGGGCGTCCCCAAGCAGCGTCTCGCGCTCCTGGACGCCGGCGTGTGCCGGGATCTCGCATACGACCGGCAGACGGCGGCACGCGCCGGGCGCCGGTCGACTGGTCACGGGCTCCCGGCCCCCAACCCGTACGGGCCGTTCCCGACCAACATGGTCATGGCCTCAGGCGACGCGAGCATCGAGGATCTCGTCGGCGGGCTGGATCGCGGGCTGCTGGTCACCCGCTTCCATTACACCAACCCGGTGTACCCGAAGCGGATGGTGATCACGGGCATGACCAGGGACGGCACCTTCCTCGTCGAGGGCGGCAAGGTCGTGGGACCCGTGCGGAACCTGCGGTTCACGATGTCGTATCTCGATGCTCTCGCCAACGTGGAGGCTGTCGGCCGCGACCGGCGATGCCTGCGCGGGCTCCTGGGTGGCAGTGTCGTCCCGGCCCTGCGCCTGTCGTCGTTCTCCTTCACCGGCGCGACGGCCGCCGGCTGAACGGCGGGCACGATGGGGATCGGCGACGCGCGCTCATCGGACCTGACGATCTTCATCGACCCGGATGCGTCGATCACGGTGGACGTAGGCTCCCGGTTCGTCGCCGTGGACGCCGAGGAGCTCGAACGCATCCTTGACCGCCTCGCCGCCGACGGCGGATCGCTGCGGCTGCTGGGCGCTCCCGACCGCGCGGACGATGGCGACGAGCCGCCCGACCGCGAGAGCGATCCGGCCGTCGGCGCTGCCTCGCACGTGCTGGCACTGGCCCATGCCCGCGGGCTCGACGTGATCCGCGGAGACCAGTGACATGGCCCCGAAGGACACCATCCGATCCCGGCTCGCCCGCCGGTTCGATCCCGCCGAGCTGCGTGCGATCAAGCGCCTCTGGATCCGCCATTCGATCGCGGAGGACGCGCGCGACATCGACGGGCTGATCGCGACGCTGGCTCCGGATTGCGTCTACGAGATGGTGCCCACCGGCCAGCGATGGGAGGGCCACGAGGGGGCCCGGATGTTCTACACGGAGCTGTTCGCAGCCTTTCCGGACAACCGTTTCGGGCTGACTGACATCGTGGTGGGGCCGCAGGGCGTGTTCGAGGCCGCACAGCTGACGGGGACGAACCTGGGACCCTGGGCCGGCGTACCGGCATCCGGGCTGCCGGTCAGCCTGGGTGTGCTGATCCTGTTCCCGTGGGACCCCGCCACGCGGCTGTTCCTCGGCGAGCGAATCTGGTTCGACCGCGGCGCCATCGGCAGCTGATCTCGTCGGGAGCCCGGGACGGCATCGTGACCGGCCGCGCGAGGCGTGCCGGTCACGACGAGGAAGGGGGGAATGCCCGGGATCAACCCGGGCTGGAGCTCCGGGTCAGTGGTGTCCGAACGTGCCGTTGACCTGGTCGGTCGCCCGCTGGGTGACCTCGGTCTTCATGCTGTCGGCCTGGGCCTGCGTGATGGTCCCGGCCTTGACCTGGGCGGCGAGCTCGTCGAGCCCGTCCTGGACGAGGGCGTCGATCACCGTCTGGGTGGCGACGTTGTGGGCCTTGGCGACGTCCGCGATCGTCTGGCCGCCCTGGAGGGCGGTCTTGAGATCGGCCTCGGTGATCCCGATCGCCTTGGCGACGACCGAGGCATCGCTGACAGCTTCATTGCGGCCGAAGCCGCCCGGGCCGGCGTGATCGCCTCGCCCGGGGCCGGCCCTGAACGTGCCGTTGACCTGGTCGGTCGCCCGCTGGGTGACCTGCGTCTTCATGCTGTCGGCCTGGGCCTGGGTGATGGTCCCGGCCTTGACCTGGGCGGCGAGCTCGTCGAGCCCGTCCTGGACGAGGGCGTCGATCACCGTCTGGGTGGCGACGTTGTGGGCCGTCGCGACCTGCGCGATGGTCTGGCCGCCCTGGAGGGCGGTCTTGAGATCGGCCTCGGTGATCCCGATCGCCTTGGCGACGACCGAGGCATCGCTGACAGCTTCATTGCGGCCGAAGCCGCCCGGGCCGGCGTGATCGCCGCCCTTGCCGGGACCCGGATGATCGCCATCCGCTTTCGGGTTCGTGTCGGCATCTGTGTTGCCCGTGGCGGCGGGCGTCGTGGTTGCTGCGGGGGTCGGTGAGGCGGCGTCCACTGCCAGCGGCCCGACGATCGATGCTGCGGCGATCCCGCCGGCCACGATCGTCCCGAGCGCAGCCGCCTTGATGCCGTGGCCGCGCCGACGGACACGCGGAGTCGTGGGGACGGCAGCCTCGGGCGAGCCGAACGGGTCGCCGGGAAGAAACGGTTCCGGCATCTCGTTGTCGTTGGTCATCGGGGTTCCTTTCAAGGTGCGGTGGCCGCCGGGCGGCCCATTGGCTCGCGGACCGCGCAGGCGTCCGCGAGCCGTACCCTGCCCTGCCGATCCTTTCGAACCCGTGACACGCGGCGGAGGTTGCGCGGCGCCCGGACCTACCAGGTCACGAGCTTCCAGATCTCGGGCTCGAGCTCGCCGGGCCGGCCCCCGACCTCCGCGAAGATCGCCACCGCCCGCTTGAGGTGGACCATCGCCTCGTCCGGCAGGCCGACGGCGTGGAGCTGATCGGCGAGGTTGTTCTCGACAGCTGCCTCAAGGTGGCGCTCGCCCGTCCGCCGGCACGCCTCGAGGGCTGCTTCGAGCAGGACGATGGCAGCCCTCCGGTCTCCGGAGGCTGCCTCCACCAGCGCGAGGGCATTGCGGGCCGCGATCGCCGCCCCCGCGTCCGGATCGGCTTCGGCAAGCTCGAGGCTGCGCAGGAGGACCGTTCGGGCTTCGGCAAGGTCACCGCGTTCCCTGGCGACAAGCCCGAGCACCCGGTGCGCGGCACCGGCCGCGGGATCATCGCCCGCGGCTTGAGCCAGCTCCAGCGCGCGGACCGCGAACGCCGCCGCCCGCGTGAGCTCGCCCGCCCGGTGGGCGACGACGGACCGTTCCACCAGCGCGCGGGCGAGAAGCCGGTGGTCGCCGACGGTAGACCTGTCCGCTTCGATCGCGGCGTCGAGATAGCTTGCCGCAGCGACAAGGTCGCCGCGACGTGCGTGCACCCGGCCGAGGCGGAGCTCCACCCCGGGCAGCCCTGCCTCGTCCGTGACCGCAGCGGCGGCCTCCAGTGCTGCGATCGCGCCCGCGTAGTCTCCGACCGCGGTCCGAACCTCGCCGAGGGCAAGCTGGATCCCGGCAACGTCCGGGTGCCCGAGCGCAAGCGCAGTCTCGAGGTGAGCGACGGCCTCGCGCGGGGCGTACAGCGCGCGCTCACGGAGGCCCGCCTGGCGGAAGGCTTCAGCCGCCTCAGCGTCACGTCCTGCCTCGCGCTCGTGGACCGCCACCTGGACGAGGCGGCCGGGATCGTCGCGGTGGGCCGGGTCGGCGCGCAGCAGGTCGGCCGTCCGGCGGTGGAGCAGCCGGCGGCGGGCCAGGCCGATCGCCTCGTGGGCGGCTTCGCGAAGCCTCGCGTGGGAGAAGTCGAACGCGATCCCGGGCCTCGTCCCGACCTCTCGCACGATCCCGTGTCGGACCAGCTCCTCCAGCGCCGTGAGCGTCTCATCCTCCGACCGGCCGCTGGTTCCCCGGACCAGCGAGAGGTCGAACGAGCGGCCGATGACGGCCGCGGCGGCCAGCACCTGGCCGGCCGTCTCGCTCACCCTGGAGAGTCGTTCGCGCAGCAATGCGCGGACCGTCCTCGCGGGCCCGTCCGCGCCAGGCGATCCGGCGGCGAGCGCTTCCACGATGTACAGGGGGAGGCCTTCCGAGGCCTCGACCAGCGCGTCAACCTCGACCGGCCGCAACCCTGCGTCGGCGGCGGAGGCCGCCAGCGTCGCGACGACGTCACGGGACAGCCGGCCCAAGGTAACGGACACCACCCCGGGAAGAACCTCGATCGTCGTCGCAAACGCCGCGCCGGGCGGATCGAGATCCTCGGGCCGCCAGGCCAGCAGGAGCAGCATCGGACGTCCGGCGAGGCGCCGGGCGAGGTACGTCAGCACCTCCCGCGAGGCGTCGTCGGCCCAATGGAGGTCCTCGACGATGACGAGCCCGGGCACTGGCCCGGCGACGAGTGCGGCCAGCGAGGTCGCCAGGGCGTCCAAAAGGCGGGCGCGCGCGCCGGGGAGGTCTCCGGGTGCGTCGGGTGCGCTCCGGCGGCCGCCGGCGCGTGCCGCGCTCGCGGGGAGCGCCACGAGTCGCTCCAGCTCGCCGAGCGTCGCGTCGGGCAGGTCGCGCAGGCGGTCGAGCGCATCGTGGCGCGCAAGGCCGGCACGCAGCAGCTCGATGATCGGCCCGTAGGCGATGCCGCTCTCGGACGCGAACGCCCGCGCGCCAAGGGTCACGCCACCGGCAGCCTCCACGGCCCCGGTGACGGCCTCCGCGATCCGGGTCTTGCCGATCCCCGCCTCGCCGGTCACAGCCACGACCCGCCCATCCGTGCCCGCGGCCCGGTACGCCGACAGGATGGCCGCCAGCTGGGCATCGCGCCCGACCATCGGCAGCCGACCGGGGGCAACCGGCGCCGAGGCCACGATGATCGAGCCGGGCTCCGGCTGCGGGATCGTCACGCTGAGGCGGCCATTGCGGATCGCCTCATAGAGCTCGGTGGTCTCGGCAAGGGGGGCCACGCCCAGCTCACGCTCCAGAACCGCGACGCACGCCCGGTACTGGCGGATCGCCCCGGCGCGATCCCCGGACCGGGCGAGGTACGTCATCAGCCGCCGATGCGCGGGCTCGTCGAGCGAGTCGAGGTCGACGAGCCGCTGCGCAGCCGCGATCGCCCCGTCGAGGTCCCCGGACGCCTCGGCAGCCGATGCCAGCCGGTCGAGCACTCCCATGACGCTCCGGTCGACGGAGACCGACCGCGTCGCCCGCCAGTCGTCGAACTCGGGGCTGTCGCGCAGGGAGAACCCGACGAGGAACGGGCCGCGGGCGAGATCCGCGGCGGCTCGCAGCGCGTCGGCATCCGACGTGGACGTGGCAACCTCGAGCACCGCGAGATCCACCCACGCCCCGTCGAGCTCGACACTGGAGCGGTCGACGCGGAGCCACCGGTCGCCAAGCGCCGCCCGGAGGACCGACAGCGTCCGCCGGAGGGCGCCCCGGGCCGACTCGTCGTCCGACTCGGGCCACAGCATCGCGGCGAGCTCCTCGCGCGCCAACGGGCGTCCCTCCACTGCCAGCAGCGCGAGGATGGCGAGGGCCTTGCGCGTGTCCACGACCAGGGGCACGCCGTCCACTCGAACCTCGAGCGGACCGAGGATGCGGATCTGAAGCCCAGCCGGCGAAACGGGCTCCGAGGCCGTCGTGGTCACGGAGTGAGACATTGCGCGTAACGGTACCGCGCCGCGGCCAGATCTCGTAACGTTCTGCAAACGGCGCCGTTCCACCATCCGAGGCCATGACCGCGTCCCGAGCCGTGCCCAACGTCGCACGCGTACCCGTCCCGCTTGCCGTCGCCATCTCGGCCGTCGCGCCGGAGCGACCTTGATGGGCGCGACCGACAGCCGGAGCGGCGCACGGGCGGAGGCCCGGCTTGGGCGCCTCCCGACGGCGGCTCTCTGGGCAGTGATCCTTGTCCTCGCCACGGGGGGCCTGGCCAACGTCCTGCTGCCGGAGACTTCAACTCAGAACACCGACGCGATCGCCTTCGTGCTCTCGGCGGTGATCACGCTGCTGTTCGGTAGCGTCGGCTCGCTCGTCGTCAGCCGGCAGCCGGCCAACGCTGTCGGCTGGTTGCTGTGGCTCGTGGGCGTCCTCATCGGCCTGAGCATGGCATCGACCGCGTTCACGGCGTGGAGCCTGAGCGCGTTCGATGCGCAGCTGCCCGGGACGGTAGTCGCCGCCTGGATCACCCAGTGGACGTTCAGCCCGACCCTGGTCATCACCCTGCTATTCCTGCCCCTCCTCTTCCCCGACGGCCGGCTTCCGTCGCGGCGCTGGCGCTGGGCGCTCGGGTTCGCCACCCTGGCCGCCGTCGCCGCCGGCCTGCCAGACATGCTCCAACCCGGCCCGCTCGAGCCGACGGGGATCCCAAATCCGACCGGTTGGTCGGGTAGCCCCTCACTGCTGGACGCGCTGCGGGCCTTCAACTCGATCAGCCCGATCCCCGCGTTCCCGGTCGTGGTCGCGTCCGCCGTCGTCCGCTTCCGGCACGGCAGCGCCATCGAGCGCCAGCAGCTCAAGTGGTTCGGGGCCACGGTCGCGCTCGCGCTGATCTCGCTCGCCGTGGCGGTGATCGCCCCCGACCCGATCGGGTACGCCGGCTTCTTCGGGGCGATGGTCGCTGTCGCCCTCCTGCCGGTCGCGATCGGGATCGCCATCCTGCGCTACCGCCTGTATGCGATCGACCGCCTCATCAGCCGGTCGATCTCGTGGGCCATCGTCAGCGTGAGCCTCACCGCCATCTTCGTCACCGTGCTCGTCGCGCTCCAGGCGGCCCTCGCCGGGGTCACCCAGGGCGGCACCCTCGCGGTCGCCGCCTCCACCCTCGCGTCGTTCGCGCTGTTCCAGCCGTTGCGACAGCGGGTCCAGGAGATCCTCGACCGGCGCTTTGATCGTGCTCGCTACGACAGCCATCGACTCGCAGACGCCTTCGCCGAGCGCCTGCGGGACGAGGTCGACCTTGCCGAGATCTGCGACCAGATGCTCGCGACCGTGGCGACGGCCGTCCGTCCTGAGCACGGGTCGGTCTGGCTGAGAGGAGGTGGCACATGACCGCGCCCGCACGCAACGGGCGATCGAGTGGTTCGGGCGCGTGACCCAGCCCGACGCCGTCACCGCGCCTCGCCCGCTGCGGTCGCCCGCCCCTCTCGGCGCCCCGCTCGCGGCACTCGCCTTCCCGGTGCTCGGATGGCGCCCGTGAGGCCCCGTGCCGCCCATCGGCGAGCCGCCGGGCGGCTCCTGCCGTAACGTTCCCGGAACGGAGGTTTCAGAGGATCACCTGGTGAGCCAGAGCGTCCCAAGCCCCAGGCCACTCGATCCGGAGGATCGTGGCCGTGCGCCGCTCGCAAAGCCGCCCGACGGTCCTGCCGCGGTCGGCCGCGTGTCCGCGCGCACGTGGCTCGCCGGGATCGCCTGGGCCGCCTCCGCCGCGCTCGGCGGCCTCGGCATCGCCTTGCTTGCCGCGACATGGTCGACCAATGTCCCGGGCGTGTGGGGAGTTCGCGGCTTCTCGATTGCGCTCGGGCTCGCGTCGGCATCGATCGGCGTCGTCGTGGTCGTCCGGGTGTCCGGCAATCCGATCGGTTGGCTGTTCATGACCAGCGGCCTCCTGGGCGCACTCCAAGGCTTCTGCGTGCAATATGCGGTTGCCGGGTTGCTCGCTGCGCCGGGCAGCCTGCCCGGCCCGGAGCTGGCGGCCTGGGTGGGGGGCTGGGCCTGGATCCCCGCCATGAGCGCCATGGGGGCGTTCCTGCCGTTGGTCTTCCCGTCCGGAAGCCTGCCGTCGCCCCGCTGGCGACCCTTGGTCGCGTTCGGTGCGGTGTGCGCGAGCCTCGCCACCCTGGGCGCCATGCTCCTGCCCGGTCGGCTCGACAACTCCGCGTACCTGGACAATCCGTACGCCGTCGTCACCGGGTTCCCGGGTCAGGCGCGCTGGATCGCTTACCTGCCGCTGATCATGGCCATCGTGGTGGGCGGCGTCACGCTGGCCGTAACGTTCCGCCGATCCACCGGCGAGCGACGCCAACAGCTGAAGTGGCTCGCGTTCTCGGCCGCCATCGCCGCGGCGGCCCTGGCCCTGGTCCCGATCGGCCAGGCCGGGATCGGCGTCCTGCCCGCCTGGGCATCGAGGGGGACTGAGATCCTGGTGGTGCTCGGTCTGCTGGGCATACCCGTCTCGGCCGGGGTCGCCGTGCTCCGCTACCGGTTGTGGGAGATCGACCGGATCGTCAGCCGAACCATCAGCTACCTGATCGTCAGCGCCGTGCTCGCCGCTCTGTTCGCTGCCACCGTCGTTGGGCTCCAGGAGCTGCTGAGCCCGGTGACCGGGCAGAGCACGGTCGCGGTGGCAGCCGCCACGCTGCTCGCCTTCACGGTGTTCCAGCCGCTGCGTCGCCGCGTCCAGCTCACGGTTGATCGTCGCTTCAATCGGGCGCGCGTGGATGCCCAGCGCGTCCTCGACGGGTTCGCCGCCGGGCTGCGCGACGACACGGAGCTCGACTCCCTCAACGATCACCTCGAAATGGTCGTCGCGCGATCGATGCAGCCGCGGGCAGTCGGCATCTGGACACGGCAGGGAGGGACGGCACGGTGACAGTCGTCGACCTCGACGCCGTCCGGGCGGGACTGGTGGGCGCCGTCGATGAGATCCTGAACCCGACGGACCTGAGGTTATGGCTCCGGATGGACGGCGGAGGCCGATGATGAGGATCCGCCCCGGGCTCGCGGCGCATGCCCTGGCTGTTGGCGCGCTGCCGCTCGACGTCGGATTCCTGCTGCTCCTCCTGCCGGCCCCGGCTGAGGAGCTGGCGCAGCTCGGCACGACCTCGGCCGGCGGGTTCGTGCTGGGGGCCACATTTCCGATCGTCGGCTGGATGGTCGCCTCGAAGCGGCCGGGCAACCCGATGGGCTGGATCTTCCTGGGCGTCGGGCTGTCGCAGGCGCTCGACACGTTCGCATCGCAGTACGCGATCGTCGGCCTGCAGACCGCGCCCGGATCGCTGCCTGCCGCCGATGTCATGTCCTGGATCGCCAGCTGGGTGTGGGCACCGGGCTTCGCCTTGCTCCTGACCGCGACGGTGCTCCTGTTCCCCGACGGGCGTCCACCGTCGCCCCGCTGGCGGCCCGTGCTGTGGGCCGGGGCCCTGGCCGTCGTCCTCCTGGCCATACCGATCGCGATCATCGCCTGGCCCAGCCGGGGCGTCGCCCTGCTAGGCCCCGGGCCCGGCCCGTCCGACGTGGTGGCTGGCGATCCGGTCGCCACTGCCGTGCTCGGTTTCCTCGGTGCGCTCACGAATGTCGGGCTGCTGTTGCTGCTCGCGTCGGGTGCCTGCTCGGTTGCCGGGCTCATCATCCGCTTCCGGCGTTCCGCGGGCGTCGAGCGAGCGCAGCTCACATGGTTCGCGGCGGCCGGTGTCGTCGAGATCGCGCTGATCGTGGCATCAACGCTCGAGATCCTCCCGTGGCCGCAGTTGAACACGGCGCTCGCGATCGCCGTGTCACCGCTGCTCCCGGTGGCCGCGGCGATCGCGATCCTCCGTTACCGGCTGTACGAGATCGACCGGATCGTCAGTCGGACGATCGGCTACCTGCTCGTGTCGGGCCTGCTCGCGGCGATGTTCGCCCTCCTGGCGGTCACGCTGCAGGGGCTGCTGGCGCCGTTCACGGAGCGCAACGGCCTGGCGGTCGCCGGATCGACGCTCGCGGTGGCAGCCCTGTTCCAGCCGGTACGCCGCCGGATCCAGCGGGCCGTGGATCGCCGCTTCAATCGCGCACGAGTGGATGCCGAACGGATCGAGGGCGAACTTACCAACCGCATCCGCGACCAGGTCGATGCCGGCGCCGTTGTCGGCCTGCTCGTCACGTCCGTCGAGCAGACGGTGCAACCGGCGTTCAGCACAGTCTGGATCCGGGAGCGGGCTCGGTGACCGGTCCTGCCGGCGCGCAGCTCCAGTCGCCGACGCCTCCCAAGTTCGATCCAGCGCAACGAGGCGCAATGTCCAGTCAACGGCCGAGAGCGGGCGGCCATCCCTCGAGCCCGGTTGCGGCGGTCCTCGCTGCGGCCCTCACTGTTGGCGTCGGGACGGCCGCGATCGCGTTCCTGCTGATCCCGGCCCGCGCTGGCATCCAGGGGACCGGGCTCTCCCCCGACGTGGCAATGACGGCAATGTTCGTCCTGGTGACGCCGGTCCTCGGCGCGTTGCTGGCGGTCCGCCAGCCTGGCAACCGCATCGGCTGGCTGTTCATTGCGGTCACCTTCTTCTTCGTGATCGGATTCCTGGGCGACGGGGTTGCGCGGCACGCGGCGCCGACGCCGTTGATCGCGTCGTTCGCGGTAATCAGCAACGCGCTCGGCTACTTCGCGTTCGCCCTGCTGTTCGTGATCTTCCAGGTGTTCCCGACCGGACAGGTCCTTCCCGGTTGGGGCTGGCTGCCCGTGGGCGTGATCGCCGGCTCGGCGATGCAGGCGATCACCGGCCTGGTCGGCCCGCTGTCCTTGGTGCCGCCGATCCCAGACCTCTCGAACCCGCTGGTGCAGCCTGCCTGGCAACCGGCGCTCGACGCGATCGACCTCGTCACCGGCCTCGTGTTGGTCGTGGTGGCGGTCGGCACCATCGTCGCGCTCGCGATCCGATTCCGACGTGCCAAAGGGGTCGAGCGCCAGCAGATCAAGTGGTTCGCGTGGGCCGGGATGCTCACGGTCGGCCTGCTGGCAGCGAGCCTGCTCAGCAGTCCGTGGGGTCCAGTCTCGGGCGCGCTGTGGGCGCTCGCCCTGGCGAGTCTCGTCCTGATTCCGGTCGCCACGACCGCAGCGATCCTGCGCTACCGGCTGTGGGACATCGACCGGATCGTCAGCCGCACCCTGTCGTACGCGATGGTGAGCGCTCTCCTGGCGACGGTCTTCGCGGCGCTCGTGCTCGGGCTTCAGGAGCTGCTGGCGTCGGTCACGGGTGCGGGCACGATCTCGATCGCCGCTTCGACCCTGGCCGTGTTTACGCTGTTCCAGCCAGCGCGGCGGCGGGTCCAGCGCATGGTCGACCGGCGGTTCGACCGCAGTCACTACGACGCCGAGCTGGCCCTGGCCCGTCTTGCCGCCCGCCTGCGGAGCGAGACCAGCTTCGACCTCGTTGGCCTCGAGGTCGAGGCTGCCATCCGTCACGCCCTGGCGCCCTCGCGGGTGGCCGTCTGGACGCGTCGATGAGGCCGGCTGGACGCCGCCCGCGGCTGCGGTTGGCGATCATCCTCGGGGTCGCGGCGGTCGCGCTCGCGTTCGTCGCCGTGGGGGTCCCGATGGGGATCGCGACACTCGATCAGTACGGGCCGACCGGGCCACTGTTCATCGTCATCTTCCCGGCGATCGTGCTGTCGCTCACGTTGGTCGGCGCATTCGTGGCGGCTCGCGTGGCCAACCCGGTCGGCTGGCTGCTGGAGCTGTCCGGGCTCGCTGCCGCGGTCGGCATCTTCGGCGGGACGTACGTGAACTACGACCACGACACGGCGGCCGGACTGCCGCTGGTGGTCCCGCTTGCCTGGCTGTCGAGCTGGACGCTCCTGCCCGCGATCGGGATGCTCCTGGTCTATGTCCCAATGCTGTTTCCGAGCGGCCAATTCCTGGGACCCCGGTGGCGGGCGCTGGGCCTGATCGGCCTGCTGGGCGTCGCCGGGACGATCGCATCCGGCTTCACGCCGGGTCCGTTGTCGAGCACCCCGTGGATCCAGAACCCGGTCGGGATCCCGGGCGCGGGGGACGCGCTGGCGGTGGTCTCGACCCTGTCCAACCTTGCCACGCCATTCGTGTTCGGGGGTGCCGTGATCAGTGTCTTCGTTCGCTACCGGCGGGCGGACACGGTCGAGCGCCAGCAGCTCAAGTGGTTCGGCCTCGTGGCCGGCATCGCGGTGGTGGCCTTCGTCGTCTCCATCCCCAACAACGGGCCGGTCTCGGACATCGCCTGGGAGGTCGGCCTCGTCACGCTGGTGCTGCTGCCGGTGGCGATCGGGATCGCGATCCTCCGCTACCGCCTGTGGGACATCGACCGGATCGTCAGCCGGACGATCGCTTGGGTCGTGATCACCACGATCCTGGCGGCCGTGTTCGCCGGCCTGATCGTGGGCCTGCAGGCGGCGCTGGCACCCGTGACCGCGAGCAACTCGCTCGCCGTGGCAGCCTCCACGCTGGCTGCGGCCGCCCTGTTCCAGCCCCTTCGCCGCCGGGTTCAGACGGCTGTCGATCGCCGGTTCAATCGGAGTCGCTACGATGCCGAGCGCACGGTCGGCAGCTTCGCCGAGCACCTCCGGGGCGTCACCGATCTGGCCGAGATCAGCGACGGCGCGGTCGCGGCGGTCGTTCGGTCGCTCAGCCCGAACGGTGCCGCGGTCTGGATCCGATCACACGGGGAGGGGGACGCATGACGCTCCTGCGGAGCCGGCCGATGCGCGCGATCCCGTATCTCGCCGTTGCGACCCTGACCGGCGGCCTCTCGGCCTGGTTCAACCAGGACTGGTCGGGGTGGTTGATCGTCATCTCGTTCTCCGCCGTCGGCATGTTCCTGCTCTGGCGGCGCCCCCGGGAGATCGTCGCCTGGCTCCTGGTCGGAGCCGCGATCCTGTTCCCGTGGGTTGGCAGCAGCCTGCCGGGCTCGGCATCGCAGGTCGTCGACGGCAACGCCGAGCCGGTGGTCACGCTGTTCGCCTGGCTCAACTCCTGGTGCAGCAGCCTGTTCTTCGGGGCCTTCGTCGCGCTCGCGGCGCTGTTTCCGGCCGGCCGCTTCCCGGCGGGACGGCTTGGGATCGCCAGCCGCATCGCCGTCGCGACACCGATCGCGTTCGCCGTCGTGCTCGCGTTCGCCCCAAGCGTCACGATCACGTTCGTCGACGGGACCGCGGCGGCGGTCGGCCTGCCGCTCGCCATCTTCCCGGACTGGCCTGGTTGGGCGGTTCTCCAGGTCGGGGTCTACTTCGCCGTGCTCACGGCTCTCGCGGTCTCCGTTGTGACCCTGATCGTCCGATTCCGGCGAGCCCGCGGTTCGGAACGCGCCCAGCACAAGTGGCTGCTGGCGGCCCTGGCCGCGACCCTGGGCTCGGTGATCTTCGCCTTCGCGATGATCCTCCTGGTCGATCCCGTCGGCACCTGGATGTGGGTGGCAGCCGTGGTTGCCTATCCCACGATCCCGATCGCGATCGGGATCGCGATCCGCCGCTACCACCTGTACGACATCGACCGCGTCGTCAGCCGGACCATCGCCTATCTCGTCGTGACCGGGCTGCTCCTCGTCATCTTCGGCGGGCTCGTCGTCAGCCTCCAGGCGGCTCTTGCCGGGCTTACCCAGGGACAGACCCTCGCGGTCGCAGCCTCGACCCTGGCTGCCCTCGCCCTGTTCCAGCCGCTGCACCGTCGTGTGCAGGCGACCGTGGACCGTCGGTTCGATCGGACGAGCGTGGATGCGCAGCGAACCATTGACGGCTTTGCCGGGCAGCTTCGAGACGAGGTCGATCTCGCGACGCTGCGCGGCGTCCTGGTCGCGACCGCGGATTCGGCCGTCCGCCCGGACGGGGTGGCCCTCTGGGTTCGTAACGTCTCGAAGGCTCGATCATCCGTGGTTTCGTAACGATGTCCGGACACGCACGCATGAGGATCTGGTCATGACAGCACTGACCCGTCCATTCCGGCGCCTGCGCGGACGCCAGGACGTCCCATCGGTCGACGCGGCCGTCGCCGAACCGGCGCCTGCCACGGAGGAGTCGTCCGGTATTGCGATCGACATTCCGCATTCGGACCCGCTGTTCGCATACCTCCAGTCGGCACCGGGGCCGGTGGACCTCACGAAGCTCGAGCTCGCGTCCGAGGTGCTCGAGCAGCTTCGTGAGGCCGGCGTGGCCCTCGTGGTGCCGCTGGTCACCCAGGGCGAGCTGATCGGCACCCTGAACCTCGGTCCACGGCTTTCCGAGCAGGACTACTCGACGGACGACCGACGGCTGCTGGCCACGCTTGCCGCCCAGGCTGCGCCCGCGATCCGCGTCGCCCAGCTCGTCCGTGAGCAGGCGGCGGAGGCGGCTGAACGCGAGCGGTACGAGCAGGAGCTGAAGGTCGCGCAGCTGATCCAGCAGCAGTTCCTGCCGCACGAGCTGCCGAACCTCCCCGAGTGGCAGATCGCGGCCTACTACGGCCCGGCGCGTGTCGTGGGCGGCGACTTCTACGACTTCATCGACCTCGGCGAGGGCCGGATCGGCGTGGTCGTCGGCGATGTCACCGACAAGGGGGTCCCTGCCGCCCTGGTCATGGCCCGC
This sequence comes from uncultured Chloroflexia bacterium, assembly GCA_963849495.1. Lineage (GTDB taxonomy): Bacteria > Chloroflexota > Limnocylindria > Limnocylindrales > CSP1-4 > CAIXZV01. The sequence continues at coordinate 39,548 of CAWKHN010000012.1, forward strand.
ACCCATTCGATCATGCGCGCCGAGGCACCGCGGCTCATCGATCCGGGCAAGGTCCTCGCACGCGCCAACGAGCTGCTGGTGCCGGAGATGCCGCCGCGGATGTTCGTGACCTGCCTCTACGGCGTGCTCGAGCCCGCGACCGGCCGGTTCAGGTTCGCCAACGCCGGCCACAACCTGCCCTATGTCCGGACCGCAGACGGCGTGATCGAGCTGCGGGCGACCGGGCTGCCGCTCGGCCTGCTGCCGGAGATCAGCTACGAGGAAACCGTGGGAACGATCGCTGCCGGCGACGCGATGCTGCTGTACTCGGACGGCGTCGTCGAGCAGCACGGGCCGGGGCGCGAGATGTACGGGTTCCCCCGGCTCCGCGAGGCGATGGCCACCAACGAAGCCGGCAGCCGCTTGCTGGATCGCCTGCTCGAGGGCCTGCACGCGTTCACCGGCGCAAGCTGGGAGCAGGAGGACGACATCACGCTCGTCACGCTGCGCCGAGCGGCGGCGGTGGCCGGGGACTGGTCCGAGGATCGGCCGGAGGTCGAGCTCACCCGTGATGATGCGCCAGCGGTCGACGATGGCGAGGTTTTGGCCTCGTTTACCATCCAGGGCGCGATCGGCAACGAGCGCGAGGCGATGGAGCGAGTCGCGGTGGCCGTGGCCCCCCTCGGTCTGGCCGAGTCGCGCCTGGAGCGCCTGAAGACTGCCGTCGCCGAAGCCGTCATGAACGCGATCGAGTACGGATCCCAGGGGAATCCCGACGTCCCGGTGGACGTGCGGGTCGACGCGGATGCCGGGGAGATCCGGATCCAGGTGACGGATCGCGCGCTGTCGGGCCCCGTGCCGGACGTGGAGGCGCCGGATCTCGACGCCAAGCTCGAGGGTCGCCAGAAGCCGCGCGGCTGGGGGCTGTTCCTCATCCGCCACATGGTCGACGGGATGGATGTCCACGCCGCCGACGGTCTGCAGACCGTGACCCTCACCCTCGCCCGGGACGGGCGCTGACCGATGGAGGTAGCCATGAACGAGCGGCGACTCGACATCGAGGTGATCACCTCGATCCCCGGGGAGGCTCGGCTTGCGATGCGCGGTGACGTCGACATCGCGGCCGACGAGACCCTGGCCTCGGCCTACAAGGCCGCGGCATCGGCCGGCGCCACCCGCGTCGTCCTCGACTTCACCACCGTCGACTACATCAACTCGACCGGCATCGCTCTGATCGTCCGCCTCCTCGCCGAGGCCCGTCGCGATCATCGCGACGTCATCGCGGTCGGTCTGTCCGATCACTACCGGGAGATCTTCCGGATCACCCGCCTGTCCGACTACCTCACCATCGCCGACGGCGTTTCGGCAGGCAGCGTTCCAGAGGAGGGCAACCGATGACCGATACCATGATCGAGGTCGGCCAGCACGGCGACGCAACGATCCTGCGCATCCACGGGGACATCACGGGGGGCAGCGAGCCAGCGCTGATGGACGCCTACAGCCAGGCTGGGTCGGCTCGGTCCGTCGTGCTCGACTTCGGCGATCTCGAGTACATGAACAGCGGTGGGATCGGGCTGCTGGTGACACTGCTGGTGCGCACGCAGCGAGCCGGCCAGAAGCTGCTCGCGGTCGGCCTGACCGAGCACTACCGCCAGATCCTGGCCCTGACGCGCCTCGACGAGGCGATCTCCATCCACGACGACGAGCCGGCGGCACTGGCCGCGGCCGCCTCCACCTGAACGGAGCGTTCCCCATGACCACCCAGCCTCGCACTCCCCGCGACAAGGAGTCCTGGGCACGTCCCGTTGACCGGCTGTCCACGACCGCGAAGACCGGCGGCATGGACACCGTCACCGGCAAGCGCGTCTCGGGCCCGATCCAGGGCTTCGGGCAGATGTGGCAGAAGACGTTCAAGGTGAGGCTCGACGGCGTCGACCTCGACCCGGAGGCGGTCATCGCGCACTGGAAGGCCGGCTTCCCGACCTTCTGGCCCAAGGGAGCCGCGTTCTACGCCCCCCTGGCGGGCATTACGCCCGGCGAGGTCGCGCTGCTCGAGGTGGCACCCGTGCCCGGTTCGCCTGTGAAGATGTCGACCGGCGTGCTGGTGATCTACGCTGACAACGAGTCGTTCACGTTCATGACGCCCGAGGGTCACGCACTGTCCGCATGGATCACCTTCTCCGCCTACCGGGACGGCGACGTCACCGTCGCCCAGGCCCAGGCCCTCGAGCGGACGAGCGATCCGTTCATCGAGCTCAGCTACATGTTTGGCGCAAACCGCTCGAACGACCGATTCTGGGAGCGGACCCTGGAGAACCTCGCTGTGTCGCTGGGTGTCGCGGCGCCGGTCATCGAGGCCCAGAAGGTGTGCGTGGACAGGCGGCGCCAGTGGCGGTACGTCCGCAACCTGCGGCACAGCGCGGCGGTGAACATGGCGATCGGCACCGTCACTGCGCCGGCGCGCTGGATGCGTCGGCGGCGGGCCACCGGCTGAGCGGTCAGACGGCCTCGGCGGCGGCTCGGTGACCGGGTCAGGCGGCCGAGCCGGTCTCGACGCCATCGTCGTCGGCGCCGGGCCCAACGGCCTCGCTGCAGCCATCAAGCTGGCGCAGGCCGGTCGATCGGTCCGGATCTACGAGGCGGCGGATGCGGTGGGCGGGGGGACCCGATCGGCCGAGCTGACCCTGCCGGGCTTCGTCCATGACGTGTGCTCGGCGGTGCACCCACTGGGCGTCGCATCGCCGTTCTTCCGGTCGCTGGACCTCGCCCGGCACGGGCTGGAGTGGGTCCAGCCGGCCGCGGCGCTCGCGCACGCTTTGGTGCCGGGCCGGAGCGTGGTGCTGGAGCAGGACCTCTCGGCACTGGGCGATGCGCTCGGCCCGGACACGAGCGCCTGGCTCCGGCTGTTCGGGCCGCTCGTCCGGGAGTGGGAGCGGCTGGTGCCACCGCTGCTCGGACCCGTGGTCAGGCCCCCCCGTCACCCGGTCCTGATGGCCCGGTTCGGGCTGCCCGCGCTGCTCCCGGCGACGACCCTCGCCCGGCTCTGGTTCCGCGAACCGGCGGCCCGCGCGCTGTTCTCGGGCATGGCCGGTCACTCGATGGTCCGCCTGAACCGGCCGCTGACCGCCTCGTTCGGGCTCGTGATGGGGCTTCTCGCCCACGCCATCGGCTGGCCGCTGGCACGCGGCGGGAGCGGCCGCGTCGCCGCCGCGCTCGAGGCAGAGGCCCGGGCGCTGGGCGTAGAGATCGTCACCGGGCACCGGGTCGGCTCGATCTCGGAGCTGCCGGCCGCGCGGGCCGTCCTGCTCGACCTCACCCCGCGCCAGGTCGTGGCGATCGCGGGCGACCGGCTGTCGGGAGCCTATCGGCGCCGGCTCGAGGCCTACCGGTACGGACCGGGCGTGTTCAAGATCGACTGGGCGCTCGACGGGCCGATCCCGTGGCGCGACCCGGCGACGTCGCGAGCCGGGACCGTGCACCTGGGCGGGTCGATGCGCGAGGTGGCGGAATCCGAGGAGGCGACCGCCCGCGGCCGTCTCCCGGAACGCCCGTTCGTGATCCTCGTCCAGCCCACGGTCGCGGATCCGTCCCGCGCCCCGGCGGGCAAGCACGTCGCCTGGGCGTACTGCCACGTGCCCAGCGGGTCCACCCGGAGCATGACCGGCGCCATCGAGGACCAGGTCGATCGTTTCGCCCCCGGGTTCCGGGATCTCGTCCTCGCGCGGAGCACAACGACGGCGAGCGCTCTCGAGGGCTACGACGCGAACTACGTGGGGGGCGACATCAACGGCGGCATCCAGGACGTCCGCCAGCTGCTGTTTCGACCCGTCCCTCGCTGGAACCCGTACACCACGCCGGACCCGGGTCTGTTCCTGTGCTCGTCGTCGACACCGCCCGGCGGGGGCGTCCATGGCATGTGCGGCGTGCACGCCGCCCGGGAGGCGGAGCGGCAGCTGCATCGGAGCTGACACCTCGCGCCGCCGCCATCGACGGCCCGCAAGGTGGCAGTGATCGCAGCCTCAGAGCAGGCCGAGGAACCGGTCCACGAGACGCCGCTCCCAGAATGTCCGGACGAGCAGCACCCACGCCACCGCGGCCACGGCCACGATCGCGGCCTCGCGCGGACCGGGGACGACGAGCTGGAAGAACCCGCGCGCCGGCGGGACCAGCAGGACCACGATGTACCCGGCCGCAAGGCCGATGGCGAGCAGCGCGGGTCGACGGTCGGTGGTCAGCGGTTCGGCCACTGCGAACCACGGGACGGGTGGCTCGACGAACAGGATCAGCAACAGCCCGGCGAACACGAGGAACGAGGTGAGCGCCGTCCGGGCATCCCGGCTCGCGGCACCGAGACCGGACGGGTCGGGTGCCGACAGGGCGAGGACCCCGTAGAACACGGCCAGACCGACGAGGCTCGACACGACGGCGGCCGGAACCACGAACCGCGCAAGCGTCCGGCCCAGCGTGTCGCGGACGCGCCTGCCCGGCTGCGCCCACACGGCAAGCATGGCGCTCGGGATCCCGACCGTGAACACCGTCAGTGCGGATGCGTTGCGGAGCTCGATCGGGAACGTGATCACGACCATCGAGCTCACGATGACCAGGCCGACGGTGGCGATCCGGGTGAGGAACAGCTTGAGGATGTCCTGCATGCCGTTGAGGATCCGCTGCCCCTCGCCGACAGCCTGCGCCACCGCCGCGAACGAGTCCTGCATCAGCACCAGGTCGGCCACGCCACGGGTGGCCTGGCTGCCACTGCCCATGGCGATCGCGAGGTTTGCCCTCTTGAGCGACAGCACGTCGTTCACACCATCGCCGATCATCGCCACGTAGTGGCCCCGGGCGCGCAGGGCAACCACCAGCCGTTCCTTCTGCGCTGGCGTGATCCGGCCGAACACGATGGTCTCCTCGGCGACCTCGCCGAGTGCCGCGTCGTCCATGTCGGCGAGGTCCGGCCCGGCGATCCAGGGCACATCCCCCGTCAGGCCCGCCTGGCGGGCAAGTGCGACGACGGTCTCGGGGTCGTCGCCCGAGATGATCTTCACCTGGACCCCGGCATCAAGGAACGCGCGGAGCGTGGATCCGGCCTCGCTGCGCAGCTCATCCGCGAGCGCGATCAGCCCCAGCGCCCGCATCCCGCCCGGGAGCGTCGCGTCCGGATCATGCTCGTCCTCGTACGCGGGGAGGGCGGCTGGATCCGGGTGCGTGGCGACCAGGAGGACGCGCAACCCGCGATCCGTCCAGGCGGCGGCCATCGCCGCGAGCTCAGCCCACCCGAGCGGCTGGCCGTCCGCGCCGGCCTCGAGATACGGCCGAAGGAACGTCGGAGCACCGAGCGCGACGATCCCGCGCGGCCCGTCCGAGCCGGGCCCGGACGCCGCTGCAGTCCCTCCGAGGGCCTCGAAGGCGCACGCGCTCCACTTGCGGGCCGAAGAGAACGGGATCTCTCCCGCGAGGGGTCGAGCGGGCGCCGGCCAGTGGGCCGCAATCGCCTCGCTCGTCATGTTTCTCGATGTCGCGCCGGCCGCCAGAGCCGCAGCCGCCCCCCGGACGTCATCCTCCGTCGCGCCGGCCAGCGGGGCCACTGCCGTCACGGTCATGCGGTTGGCTGTCAGCGTTCCCGTCTTGTCCAGGCACAGCACGTCGACGTGGCTGAGCGACTCGATCGCGTTCGACTGCTGCACGAGCGCGCCAAAGCGCAGGATCCGGATTGCTCCCAGGGCGTACGCGACCGCGATCGACACGAACAGGCCGTTGGGGACCAGGCCCGCGAGCAGGGTGGCGTCCGCGACCACCTGGCCGATCGCGGACGCGTGCAGCGCGCCGCGCAGCACGAGCAGGATCTCGAGGTAGAGCACGATCCCGAGCACGACGCGGATGACGAGGTTGATCTCGCCCTGCAGCGGGGTGATCACACGGCGGAACGACCGGGCCCCGGTCGTCAGCTGGTTCGCGAAGCTGGCGTCCCGGATCTTCTCGGCCACGTAGCGCCCGCCGCCGGATGTGGCGAAGCTCCCGCTCAACACCTCGTCACCGGGACGCTTCCGGACCACGTCAGATTCGCCGGTGAGCTGGGACTCGTCCAGGCCGGCGGCACCCGTCACCAGGCGGCCGTCGAGCACGACCTGGTCGCCGGCATTGAATGCGATGAGATCGCCAAGGACGAGGTCCTCCGCCCCGACCTCCCGGATCGTGCCGCCCCTGACAACGGCGGCCGTCGGGCGTGTCAGGAGCGCGATCCGGTCCAGGGTCCGCTTTGCCCTGACCTCCTGGACGATCCCGACGACAACGTTGGTCGAGATGACCGTCAGCGAGACGAGCGCATCCATCGGTCGCCCGACCAGCACCAGCGCGAGGCCCAGCACGAACAGGATGTCGTTGATGAACGTGAACACGTTCTCGCGGAAGATCTGCGCGTAGGTGCGGGTCGTCGGGGGCGGCGGCGTGTTCCCCAGGCTGGCGGCGCGGCGGCGATCGACCTCCGTGTCGTCCAGGCCCGTCGCCGGGGTCGGCGGCACCTCCGGGTGACCGGGTATCCCGTCGTGGGTGCTCACCGGCGGCGTGATCGTCGTCACGGGTCGAGCATACGCGCGACCCGGGGTCAACCCCCTGACGGGCCCGGGCGGCGTTGGCCGCAACCCCGGGCGGGCGAGGACGCTGCTCCTAGCGCCAGGCGGTCCGCGCGACGTCAGGGTAGAGGCGGACCCGCCGGTACGGCTCACGCCCGCGCGAGCGCGAGACCAGGTTTGCGCGCTCTGCCATCTGGTGCTGCAGACGACGGATGTACGCATTCTGCGGAGCCAGCTCCACCGGCTCCTGTTCCTTCATGACGAGGCCGATCGCCTGCTCCGTCTCCCGGAGGGCAGCCTCGCGCGGATCAACCTCGAGCGCGAAGATCGACGTCAGCGACGCCTGCATCTGCGCGATCGTGTTCGCCTTGAGGACATAGACCGGGATTGCCCGCTCCTCCGCCTCACGGATCGCGGGCGGCTTCTGGCGGTACTCGCTGCGGAGCGTCATGGCCACGTCAGCCTCATCCACGTCCCGCGCCACGATCACGGGCAGCTGGAGATCCCGGATGGCCTGCTCCAGGCGCTTGCGGCTGATCCCGTGCGGGAAGACGCGCAGCGTGGGGAGCGTGCCACCCTCGACCTCGAGGGCTCCGGATCCGAACGCAGCCTCGTCATCGTCGCCGTCCTCCGACCCGATCGTCGACGGCCCGGTCTCGCCCGGAACCATCAGCGCCAGCTGGCGCTCCTCCTCGGCCTCGAGCTCCGCGGCATTGACCGGCCGCGTGCCCTCATCCTCGTGGAGGGCGTTGAGCGCCTTGGCGGCCTCGTCGCGCCAGGCCTTCTGACGCTGCAGCTCGCGTGCGTCGCGGGCGCGAACCTCGGCCGCAGCCGCGGCTGCGGCTTCGGCACGCTCCAGCGGTCCGCGGTCGGCGATCTCCCCGGCCACGAACGGTGCCCCGGGCGGGACGGCGAACCGCTCGCCCGGCAGCATGCTCAGCGACGCCGATCGGTCGCCCTCCGGGGTGCGCGCCCCACGCTCGCTGCCGCCGCGCTCGGCCCCGCCGCGGGCGTTCCGCCATCCGCCGGACTGACCGGGCCGGAACCCGGGACGCGCGGGCAGGCGATCCTCGCCCGCGTACCCGCCCGTCCGGTACTGCGATGAGCCGCGCCAGCCCGGCTCCCGGCCCCAGGCGCCCGCACCCGAGCCGGTCAGGCCGTTGAACCGATCACCGGAGACGGCTTCCCGGGCCGATGGCTTGGGCCGGGCCTGGGACCGATGAACGCCCTCCTCGTCTCGCCAGCGCAGCTCCGGGGAGACCGCATCCCCGAGCAGCATCGCGTCCACCGTCGCGGCCACGTCCGCGTGAACCATGACCTTCTCGCGGTCCTGGATCTCGACGATCACGTCGAAGGTGGGCGGTGCCTTCCGCTCCAGAACGCTCTTCTGGGTCCGGCGCCGGCGTGCCTCCTCGTCACCCAGGGTCACGCTCTGGATGCCGCCGATGAGATCGGACAAGGTTGGGTTGAGCATCAGGTTGTCGAGGGTGTTGCCGTGCGCGGTGCCGATCAGCTGCACGCCGCGCTCCGCGATCGTGCGCGCGGCGTGCGCCTCGAGCTCCGTCCCGATCTCGTCGATGACGATGACCTGGGGCATGTGGTTCTCGACCGCCTCGATCATCACCTCGTGCTGGAGCGACGGTGTCCGGACCTGCATCCGGCGCGCCTTGCCGATTGCCGGGTGAGGGATGTCACCGTCGCCCGCGATCTCGTTCGAGGTGTCCACCACCACGACCCGCTTGCGCTGCTCCTCGGCAAGCACGCGCGCCGCCTCGCGCAGCATCGTCGTCTTGCCGATGCCGGGGCGGCCCATGATCAGGATCGACTTCCCGCTCTCCACGAAGTCCGCGATGATCTCGATCGTGCCGTAGACCGCACGCCCGATCCGACACGTCAGGCCGACCACCTTGCCGTTGCGGTTGCGGATGGCGCTGATCCGGTGCAGCGTGCGCTCGATGCCGGCCCTGTTGTCGTCACCGAAGGTGCCGATGTGGTCGACCACGTACTGGATGTCGGCTTCACTGACCTCGCGGTCGAGCAGCCCGACCTCGCTGTTCGGGTAGCGGGCCTCGGGCCGGCGGCCGAGATCCAGGACGACCTCGATCAGGGTCTCCCGGTCGGGCAGGGCGTGGATGGCCGTGACGATCTCCGGCGGCAGCGCCGCGAGGAGCACGTCGAGATCGTCCATGGTCTCGCGCCGACGATCCTGGGATCCCACGCTGATCAGACCTCCTTCCGTCCGCAGTGCTAGCGAACGCCGGCCGGCACGAGGCTCGGCTCGGCGACGCGGACCAGGGTTTCCTTCATCAGGAGCGTGACCGTCGCGACGGCCTCGAAGCCTTCCTCCTCGAGCCGCCTGTCGAGCGGCGCCTCGTAGGTGCGAACCGGGGCAAGCACGCCGAGGTGATGGCCGGCCCTCGGATCCGCCCGGGCGGCGATGACGCCCAGCGCGTACCGGAGCAGGGGCACGACATCTGCCTCCGGCCTTGCCAGCACCTTGAGGTAGTGGGGTTGATCCTCCTTTGCGACACCGACCTGGACGAAGCCGTCCAGTTGGGTGCCGTCCGAACCGCCACCCGGAGCCTCCTGGACGAACCCGTCGACATCAGCGAAGCGGAGGATGGGCGCCAGGGAGCTGCGGGGCACCCGCCAGTCACGGCCCTGCCTCTCCCAGTCCGCGAGCCGGAACGCCTCGAGGCGCTGGATCGGGGCCGGGGTCACCGATGCGTAGAGCCGTGACAGCGCGACGGCGTCCAGGGCGGTGGCCGGGCGGATACGGGCAGCACCGGCTTCCTCGTCGCTCCATGGCGCCGGCAGCGGATTGGCTGGGTCGCGGAACATCACCCGCTCATCGCCGTAGCGCATGAAGCCTGCCTGCATGAACAGCTCGACGTTGTCGTCAGCGTCGGCGCAGGCGACATGGAACCGGACCGCCCCCCGTTTTGCACCGTCGCGGAGCAGGTGCTGCACCAGCCGGAACCGCACATCACCCGCGTCGAGACCGCCGACGGCGTCGAGCTCGACGAGCGTCCACTCGTCGCGCGGGCTCTCACGCTCCACACGCAGCAGGCCGGCGATGTGGCCGTCCCGGTCGAACACGTACAGCACATCGTGCGGCCGGAACGCACCCAGCGGCAGACGGAACAGGCTGAACATGCCGATCGGCGGCCCGCTGACGGGCAGCCCGAGCGACCGCGTCCCCTCGACGTCTCCCTGCGCGAGTCGCGACAGCTCACCCAGGGCGGCGAGGTCCGTCAGCCGGGCGTTCCGCACCTTGCCCGTGCTCCGAGCCATGGTGTCGTCACCCTCCCCGCTGCGTGCGGCGGGTCGGATGGGGTCGCCGGCCGACGCCCTCGCCGGGCTCAGCATGCTCAGCCGCCATCGTGGCCACGAGCCGGTGGAAGCGCGTCTCGCCGGCAAGCTCCGGGTGAAATGACGTCGCGATCACGTTGCGCTCGCGGACCGCGACGATCCGGCCATCGGGCAGCTGCGCCATGACGTCGACGCCCGGACCGAGCCGCTCGATGACGGGAGCGCGGATGAACACCCCGTGCACCGGTTGCGAGCCCAGCAACGGCACGTCCAGCTCGGCCTCGAACGAATCCAGCTGGCGCCCGAACGCGTTGCGCCGGACCGTGACGTCCAGCAGCGGCAGGATCGGCGGCTCCCCGCCCATGATCTCGCGTGCGAGCACGATCATCCCGGCGCAGGTGCCGAACAGGGGCGCGCCACGGTCTGCCAGGTCGAGGATCGGCTGGTGGAGGCCCCAGCGGTCGATGAGGCGACGCATCGTGGTGCTCTCGCCGCCGGGGATGATCAGGCCGTCCACGTCGTCCAGCTGCGCCGGCAGACGCACCTCGACCGGCTCCACGCCGATCGTGCACAGCACGGCAACGTGCTCCGCGAACGCCCCTTGCAGGGCGAGCACCCCGATGCGCATGGCGCCGGCTCGCCGCCGACCCTGTTCGCCTACCAACCGCGGACCGCGAGCCGCTCCTGCTCCGGAATGGCTTCCATGGCCAGGCCCCGCATCGGCGCTCCCAGGCCCTTGGAAACCTCGGCGATGATCTTCGGGTCCTGGAAGTGCGTGGTGGCCTGCACGATGGCATTCGCCATCCGTGCCGGGTCCTCGCTCTTGAAGATGCCGGAGCCGACGAACACGCCTTCGGCCCCCAGCTGCATCACCAGCGCGGCATCGGAGGGGGTGCTGATCCCGCCGGCGACGAAGTTGACGACCGGGAGCCGTCCGTTTGCCGCAACGTCCCTGACCACGTCGTACGGTGCCCCGAGCTCCTTGGCCGCGACGAACAGCTCGTCCTCGCGCATGCCCTGGAGACGGCGGATCTCGGCCAGCACGTCGCGCAGCTGGCGAACGGCCTCCACGATGTTGCCGGTGCCCGCCTCGCCCTTCGTGCGCATCATCGCCGCGCCCTCGTTGATGCGGCGCAGGGCCTCACCGAGGTTCCGGCAACCGCACACGAACGGGACCTTGAACGCGTGCTTGTCGATGTGGTTCGTCTCGTCGGCCGGCGTGAGCACCTCGGACTCGTCGATGTAGTCGACGCCGAGCGCCTCGAGGACCTGCGCCTCGACGAAGTGGCCGATCCGGGCCTTGGCCATGACGGGGATCGTCACGGTCTCCATGATCTCCACGATCATCGCGGGATCCGACATGCGGGCGACACCGCCGGCGGCACGGATATCGGCCGGGACGCGCTCGAGCGCCATCACGGCGACGGCGCCGGCTTCCTCGGCGATGCGGGCCTGCTCCGGGGTGACGACGTCCATGATGACGCCGCCCTTGAGCATCTGGGCGAGGCCCTTCTTGGTGGCCCAGGTGGAGGTTTCAGTCATGGCTGGCAGGGCTCTCCGGGAGGACGCGTGAGTGGTCGGCCGGTCGACTGGCCCCGGGGTCGTCGCCCGTTCGAGTCGGTTCGGTCCGACGTCACTGTCAAATTATCGCATGCGTGGCGGCGCCGCCCCATCATGCGCCGTCGAACCGGACCAGAACCGGTGGCGCCTAGCGCACCAGGGTGCGGACCACGCCCGACATCAGCGTCGTGGCGCGCCGGGCGGAGGTTGGCGACAGCCGGCTCAAGGCCTCGACCAGGCCGAGGACGTCGTCGTCCGGAAGCCCGTCGAGGAGCTTCACGAGCCGCATCACCGTGTCGTCCGGGACCTCGCCGAGGAGTCGCAGCGCGCGCTCCAGCTCCGTGGGCTCGAGCCGCGACACGAGCCCGACGGCCCGGTCGAACAGCCGGACGAACACGAGGAACGTCGACAGCCAGTCACGAAGGCGGAGGAGATCCGGATCACCGGGGTGCTGCTGGAGAGCCGTGAACGTGTCGGCGAGCGTCCGCTCGAGAACGATGACGATGGGGTCCCCTTCGCGGACCTTGCGCTCCGCAACGACGCGCCCGAACCAGCGCCAGTGGTCTCCGATCGCCATGTAGGCGGTGCCGGCCGGGCCGCGCCGCCCCACCCGGCGAGGCTCGGCGACTCGTTCCACCAGGCCCCACGCCTCGGCCTCGGCGAGCGCGAGGCTGGCTGCCCGGTGACTGAGGTTCAGTGCCTCGCGGACCTCGCGCTCGGTCAGCGGCTGCTGGCGCGCCATGAGGTAAGCGTGCACGCGTGCGATCGCCGGCGCGACGCCCCAGGCAGCGCCCATCTCGCCCCACGCGTCGGCCAGACGGAGACGGATCTCCTCGGCCATGGTCGAGGTCGGGCGCCTGTTCGCCTCGATCGCGGTGGCAGCATCGATCACGTCGGCATCCTACTCCGTGCCGGGGCCTCGGACAGAAACCTGCACCCGGAGGATAGCCGATTTCCGACCCACGGCTGTGAACCCGGCGAGGCCGTGAGCCCGGGCGCCCATCGGCCAGACGGCGCAGGCGGTCTGCGCGTCGCTCGCATAGGATGCGCCGATGACCGACACCATCCACGACGCCGCGGCCCGTGGCTTCGCGGCCGCCGCCGACGCCTATGAGCGCTCCCGCCCGGACTACCCGTCCGCCGCCGTGGCCACGATCGTGGAACGCCTGGACCTGCGGCCCGGACGAACCGTGCTGGAGCTGGGTGCCGGCACCGGGAAGCTCACCCGCCTGCTCGTGCCCTCAGGTGCCCGGGTCGTGGCCGTCGAGCCCGTGGAGGAGATGCGCGCGAAGCTCGCGTCCGCGGCACCCTCCGCTGAACTGATCGACGGCACGGCGGAGTCGATCCCGCTGCCGGGGGCGTCGGTGGACGCTGTCGTCGCCGCCCAGGCGTTCCACTGGTTCGATGCGATCCGCGCCCTGTCGGAGATCCACCGTGTGCTGCGACCGGGCGGCCGGCTGCTCCTGGCGTGGAACTTCCGGGACCAATCGGTGCCGTGGGTGCACGAGCTGGGCGCCCTGATGCACAGGCTGGCGAGGAACGAGCCGCAGGCGTGGGACCAGGAATGGCGCGACGCGCTCGCACGCTGTGGGTTGTTCACACCGTTCGAATCCTCGACCTTCCACCACGTCCATGCGCTCACGCCGGATGCCGTCCGGGATCGGGTGGCGTCCATCAGCTACGTGGCGGCCGCGGCACCCGCGGCACGAGCCGCGGTGCTGGCAGACGTGGCCGCGTTGCTCCGCTCCGACCCGGACACGGCCGGCCGCGCCGTCGTCGACCTGCCGTACACGACGGAGATCATGTGGGCGGAGCGGGAGACGATCGAGCCGGGACATGCCGGCATCGTGGCTTCCGTCAATGTCAACGGGGGCGGCGTGCCCAAGCCGCCGATCGACCGGACACTCGTCCTGACGCTGGGCCTGGAGGGCGATGGCCATACCGAGCCGGAGCCGGTTCACGGCGGGCTGGACGGAGCTGTGTGCCTGTACGCGCAGGAGGCGATCGAGCGAGTGCGCGCGGACGGACACGCGGCGTTCCCCGGCGCCTACGGTGAGAACCTCACCGTCCTCGGGCTGGACTGGGCGGCCCTGCGCCCGGGCGACCGGCTCGCGCTGGGTGAGGGTGATGACGGGCCGCTGCTGGAGCTGACGACCCCTGCCGCGCCCTGCCAGACGATCGCTCACTGGTTCGTCGAGCGACGCATCGCGCGGATCAGCCCGAAGACCCGCCCGGAGGATGCCCGCTGGTACGCCCGGGTCGTGCGGGAGGGGCCGGTCGCACCCGGGGTGACGGTCAGGCGGATCCCGGCCGCGTAGAGCGACAGGCGTCGCATCGGTGCGGCTGCGCGGCAGCGCGGCCCCGTTTGTGCCTCGTCGCGCTACCCTTCCACCTGGCGTACCGGAGGACCCATGACCAGCAAGACCGGGACCGGCAGCGACACGCCGGCCGCGACACGCGAACAGCTCCTCGCCCAGCACGCGGAGGCCCGCGCGCGACGCAACGCCGCCCCGCTCGGCGGCCACGACTGGGAGGCCGCTTCCGCCGACGTCGCGCGCATCGAGGTCGAGATCGCCCGCATCGAGCGGGCCACGGACCCGCCCCGGGTCTGACGAGGAGCCCGCCGCCAAGACGTCGATCCAGCCGCTCGCCGCCACCGCCGACGGTCCTGTTATCGTTCGGCCGATGGACGGTGTCGTGCTCGTTCTGAACCAGAACTACGAGCCGCTGAACGTCTGCAACATCCCGCGGGCGTTCCGGCTCCTGTTCGGCTCCAAGGCCGAGGTCATCGAGTACAACCACGCCGAGATCCGGACGGTCCGGCAGGTCTATCGCGCGCCGTCGGTGATCCGCCTCCAGCACCACATCCGCAGGCCACGCCCGCGCGTGAAGCTGACCCGCCGCGAGATCTTCGCGCGGGACCGCCACACCTGCCAGTACTGCGGACGCCAGGCGCACGACCTGACGCTCGATCACGTGATGCCCCGTCACCGCGGTGGCACGCACACCTGGGACAACCTGGTCGCGGCCTGCAAGACCTGCAACCACCGCAAGGGCGGACACACGCCCGAAGAGGCACGGCTCAAGCTCACCCGTCCCCCGTTCGAGCCGCGCAGCGACCTCTACTCGCTGTTCACGCCCTATCTCGAGGACGACCGGAACGAGGCCTGGAGGTCCTACCTCTTCCTCGGCCGCAACTGAGGTCCGTGGTGTCCGCTTCGGACCCCACGGGCGCGCGGCTCTCCACCGTCGTCCCGCCCCGGGTCCGGGGTCTCATCGAGCATCTGCACGATGCCGGCCACGGCGCGTTCGTCGTCGGCGGCTCGCTCCGCGATGTGCTGCTGGACCGCCCGCCCGCCGACTGGGACCTCGCGACCGACGCCCGTCCCGAACGGATCGTGGAGCTGTTCCCTGGTGCCGTGTACGAGAACCGCTTCGGAACGGTGGCGGTCCGCCGGGACGAGGACGTGTTCGAGATCACGACCTTCCGGACCGAGCACGACTACGCCGACTTCCGCCGGCCACACCGGGTGGAGTTCGGCGACGACGTGGTCGCGGACCTGGCCCGTCGCGACTTCACCGTCAATGCCATCGCCTGGGGCCGAACCGCGGATGATGAGGGCCCGAATGCGATCCGGGATCCGTTCGACGGGAGAGCGGACCTCGCGGGGCGACGGCTGGGCGCCGTGGGTGACCCGGATGCGCGCTTCCGCGAGGACGCCCTGCGGATGATCCGGGCGGTGCGCCTGGCAGCCACGCTCGGCTTCGAGATCGAGCCCGCGACGCTGGCTGCGATCCGAGCCAACGCCCTGCTCGTCGGACACCTGTCGGGTGAGCGGATCGGAGCGGAGCTGGAGAAGCTGCTGGCGGCGCCGGCCCCGTCGATCGGGCTGCGCCTGGCGTTCGACACGGGTCTGCTGGCAATCATCTCCCCGGAGCTCGCCCGGCAGCGCGGGATCACCCAGAACAAGATTGACGGCGAGGATCTCTGGGACCACACGCTGCGGGCGGTGGACGCGGCACCGGCAGACCGGCCCGTCGTCCGCCTGGCGGCCCTCCTCCACGACATCGCCAAGCCGGCGACACTCGCCGACGGGCACTTCCACCACCATGACGTGGTCGGGGCGACGATGGCGGATGAGCTCCTGCGCCGGCTGCGATTCCCGCGCGCCGCCGCGGACGAGGTCATCCACCTCATCCGTCACCACATGTTCACCGTCGACGCCGACGCCAGCGACTACGCCGTGCGCCGGTTCATCAAGCGGATCGGGCGCGACTCCATCGACATGCTGTTCGAGCTCAGGCGTGCGGACGACATCGGGAGCGGGGTCCCGCCGGACGATCCGGCGCAGCTCGCGTTCCGAGCGCGGATCGAGGCCGAGATCGCCGCGGAGGTCGTGCTCGACCGCAACGCTCTTGCGATCGACGGCGGCGACCTGATCCGCGAGCTGGGCCTGCAGCCCGGCCCGCGCCTCGGTGGCGTGCTGGAGGCGCTGGTCGAGAAGGTGCTCGCAGATCCAGGCCTCAATGACCCGGCCACCCTGATGCTGCTCGCACAGGGCATGCTTGCCGACATGGGTGATTCATGATCGAGCTCCTTCTTCAGGCGGAGCGGGCCCTGGCCGTGGGGCTCGTCGACCACGCGGAGCGCCTGTACCGCCAGGCCATCGCAGCGGACCCGCGCAACTCGATCGCCGTCGTCGGGCTGGCGCGCGTGGCCCTGGAGCGCGCGGACGATGCGGAGGCATACCGCCGCGCCAGGCAGGCGCTGACCATCGACCCGGAGAACGTCGCGGCACTGCGGCTGACCGGCCGGCTCGAGGAGGTCTACGCGCACCGGGGTGAGACACTGCCGGGTGTTGACGACGCGCGTGCGATCTCCGCACCCGCGAGTTCCGCACCCGTCATGGCCCAGGCCGGGCCTCCGGTCGCCTCGATCGCTGCGGGAGCGCCCGTGGCTCCGACCGGACATCTGACTGCAGAACCCGCGGTCGAGCCTGCCGCACCCGCGATCGCGCCCCCGGCACCGGCGATCGAGCCTGCCGCCGCGCAGGCCACCCCGGCGATCCCGGTCATCCAGGCCGCCCCGGCCATCCAGCCCCCGGTGGCCGCACCGGTCCCGGCAGCCGCGGTCCCGGCAGCCGCGGTCCCGGCAGCTGCGGTCCCTGCCGCTGGCGCGGCCCTCGAGCCTGCGGCCACACCTGCCGTCACGCCGCCGCCGACCGAGGCGCCGACCGCGCAGGTGAAAGCTCCGCCCGTTCGGACACCGGCACCGGCTCCCGGTCCCCCTCCACCTGTCCACCGCTCCTTCCTCGATCGCCTGTTGCGGAGGAATCGTCCATGAAGATCCTGGTCACCGGCGGCGCCGGCTACGTGGGCGGCGTGTCCGTGGACGCGCTCCTCGCCGCCGGACACGACGTCGTCGTGCTGGACGACCTCAGCACCGGCCACGCGCCGGTCGTCAACCCCGCGGCCCGCCTCACGGTGGGCAGCTATGTGGACGAGGCGGCCACCCGAACGCTCCTGGAGACGGAGCGAATCGACGCGATCCTTCACTGTGCCGCCCGCTCTCTGGTCGGCGAGAGTGTTCTCGACCCCGCGAAGTACTACCGCGACAACGTGGCCGGGGGCATCGCGCTGCTGGAGGCCGCGCGCTCGGCCGGCGTCCGGCGGGTGGTGTTCTCGTCGACGGCAGCGGTCTACGGCGTGCCGGACGCGACCCCGATCCCGGAGGACGCTCCGCTCCGGCCGATCAACACGTACGGCGAGACGAAGCGCACGTTCGAGGGGGCACTCCACTGGTACGGCCAGGCGTACGGGCTCCGGAGCGTCATCCTCCGCTACTTCAACGTTGCCGGTGCGACGCAACGCCTCGGAGAGATCCACCGTCCCGAGACCCACCTGATCCCGAACGTGCTGATCGCGGTCGAGGGAGGCCGGCCGCTCACCCTGTTCGGCGAGGACTACCCGACGCCGGACGGGACGCCGATCCGCGACTACATCCACGTCGAGGACCTCGCGGACGCGCATGTCGCGGCACTCGAGGCCACGGCCCCGGAAGACGCCAGGACCGGACCAGCGTCCGGTTCGACGACGCCCGTGATCGCCAACCTCGGGACCGCATCCGGGTTCTCGGTCCGCGAGGTGCTCCGTGCGGCCGAGGCCGTCGTGGGCCGACCCGTGCCCCACTCGGTGGGACCGCGCCGGCCCGGGGATCCGCCGGTGCTGGTGGCGTCCAACGCGAAGGCGCGCGACGTCCTGGGCTGGACGCCCGCACGCTCGACGCTGGACGAGATGATCGGCTCCGCGTGGGCTTGGCGGGTCGCGCATCCGGGCGGCTACGGGGACTGAGGCCCCGGGGCCGCGCGGTCAGGTCACATTCGGAGGCACGCCCCGACGGTCACGGTACGACCAGGTGGACCGGGTTGCCCTGCACGGACACCTGCCAGGTCGTGGTGTCGTTGCCGCCTGCCGTGACGGTGTACTGGATCTGCCACCAGCCGCCCTTCCAGAGCCCGGTCGATCCGTAGGTGTTGGGGAGCGGGATGCTGATGTGGATCCAGGTGTTGTTGGTGGCCTGCTTGCTGTTGTACGTGGTGATGAACTGGCTGACGTTCGTATACGTGCCGCAGGGGCTGGTCCCGGTCTGGGCCTGGCAGTTCGAATCCGTGGTGTAGTTGAAGTTGACCGCCTGCGGCGTACCGCCATCGGGGCTCAACACCGTGAGGGTGCCGTTGCCATTGATGTCGCCCGCGTCGAACAGGTCGATCAGCGCCGTCTTCCCCGCGCCTGTTGCCTGGTCGATCTTGGCCAGGTAGAACTGCTGGATCCCATTGTTGGTGGTGTTGTAGGCGAGGTTGTTGTACACCGTCATCCGGCCGTTGCCGTACACCTGTGCCCCGGCGCCGGCCGCCTCGATCGCCCACATGTTCTCGGCATTCGTGCCCGCGTTGACCGAGCTGTCGGCGCTGCTGCTCGGTGGGTTGGTCTTGGAGGTCTGCACCTGGAGGACGTACGTGCCCCCCGGCAGCAGGCCCGTCGGAAGCGTCCACCAGGCGTTGTGGTAGGGATCACAGCCGGCCGTCGCACCACCGGGTGCCGATCCCGTGCCATTCGGGCCCATGTTGCTCGGGTCGTACCCCGTCTCGTCCTCGAACAACGCATTGGAGGTGTACACCTTGGACCACGTCGACTGCAGGCCGAGCTTGCCGTTCGTGTTCCACAGCGTGTAGTACGTCGACACAGGCGTGCCGCTCGTGCCGATCCAGTGGTCGCCGGCGCCCAGTGACCCGCCCGTGCCGTTCGAGCCCATCGCGCAGAACCCGGGGTCGAACACCTTGACCGACCCGCCGGACGGCATCTGCAGTGCGTACATGTAGCCGCTGGGGTCATAGTTCAGGTTGGCGTTGGAGCCGTCGTTTGCGGGAGCATACGCGTCGCCGTTGCCCTGCTGGCCGCCCTTGGTGATGATCGCGCCCCAGGCACCCTGGCTGTTCAGGAACGTGGCGCCGTCCGAAACGCCCGCGGTCGTGACCGTTGTGGTGGCCCCGGGGGTGGTCCGCGAATACGTGTAGTTCGCCTGGACGCTGATGGCGTCGACCCGGAGCCGCGTGGTGGATGTGGAGCACCCTTTGTTGGCCATCAGGCGGAGCCGGAACCTGCCATCCGAGAGCGCAGCCTCATTCCAGGTCTGGCCCGGCCAGGCGGCCATGCTGTTCGTCGCGCCGAAGGTGAAGGGCTGGTTCGAGGTGGTGAGCGCGCCCGTGACCTGGGTGCCCGAGGTCCAGTTCGCGCCTCCGTCGCCGGACAGGGCCACGGAGATCGACGAACTGGAACACGAGGCGGACAGCCTTACGTTCGTCAGGGTCACCTGGATCCCGTTCACCGACGTGATGGCGTCGGTACCGGCGAGGTTGGACAGCAGGCCGAAGCTTGACCACTGCTGCGACTGTCCGTTCGTGGTCGAATAGGCGTATCCCGAGCCGGTGCCGCTGACGGCGGCAACCAGGGTGCCACGGCTCGAGGTCCAGACATCCGACGGCGTCGCCGACGCCGAGGTTGCACCGGAGTTGCCGGTCAGCCCGGTCTGGACCGTCCCGGCCGACGTCTTGTTCACGCTGTAATCGCCGACGCCGTAGTAGTCGAGCGGGCTGCCCATCGGGACCGGCAGCACGTAGACGCCCTTGGCGGTCCTGGCCATCGGCCACGACGTGATCCCGATGACCCGGGCGAAGAACGTCGGCACGCTCGCGCTGATCGTCACATCAAGCTGGCGCGGATCGCTCGAATCCTGGACCGGCGTGACCGTCACGCCCCCGCCGTTCGTGAAGCCGTTCTGAGTCGCGGACGCCCGAGCCTCCGAGTACGCCGTCGTGATGTCCCCCGGGAGGTAGACCGCTCCTGCGAGGGCGGCGGCATCGGCCGCTCGCTGGGCCCGCAGGGTGTTCACCCAGTAGAACGAGATGTCCACGACGATCGCGCACAGCAGCACGAACAGCGTGATCGACATCGCAAAGATCACCGCAACCTGGCCGCGGGAGCGCGATGAGGGGTGGACCCCGGCACGCCGGGGACGTCGAAGGATCGTCATCATGGCATCGCCGTTCTGCCTAGTTGCTCGGGTTGAGGTTCATGACGGTGTGGTCCGTCATGGCCAGCGTCGAGGAGGAGGATCCGCCGAAGAACCTCATGATCGCGGCCAGCCCAGTCTGGAACTGGTACGTGTATGAGAGGGACACTCCCAGGGCGTCAGCGTTGGCGCCGTTGTTTCGGGAGCAGGGACTCCAGCCGGTCGAGGTCGCCTTGAAGTCCAGCGCCTTGCCATCGACGACTGGGCCGGCACCCGGAGCGAGAGACCAGACGTTGACGGCGCTGGTCGGGGTGCCGTCACTCTTCGCAAGGTAGACCGAGATCGTGCTGATCCGGTTAATCTCGATGGGCGAACCCGGTGACTCCAGCACGCGCTCGACGGCGGCGATGATGGGTGCGTCGAAGTCCGGCGTGGTGCATGGGTAGCCCGTATTGCCCTTCCCGAGGGCTGCGCCTGTGCGGGCGCCTTCGCGTGTGGCGTACGCCAGGGTCTGGTCGTGGGTGAACGCCAACCCGAACTCGAGCATGCCAAGCAGGAGCAGCATGAAGACGGGCACCACGAGCGCGAATTCGACGAGGCCCTGGCCATCTTGTCGGCTTCCGAGATGGCGTTCCGGACGCCCGCAGCAGGTGGACCGCCCCTCCGGCGCCCGCACCCTCACAGGACCGGCTCCATCCGCATCGCGTTGGACTGCACGAGCGTCGTTCCGGAGCCACCCAGGGAAACGAGATTCGCGAGGGGCGTGACCCACGTGTGCCGGTAGGTGACCTTGACGCCGATCGTGTCGAGGGTGGGGTGGCCGGGCTGGCAGCCGCCTGACACGTCGCCGGCGAGGATGTTGCAGCGGTCTGCGGCAGGGTAGGTCAGGTCCGCCGGGGGAGCCGAGTAGGGGACGGTGAGCGTCGTGCCATCTGGCATCAGGCACGACGTCGAACCGGTCCGCGTGTAGATGTTCTCCTGTCCGCCGTACACCGCACCGTTCTGGTCCGCGCGGTAGATGACGACTTCCGTGATCCGCGAGCGGTCCGCCGGCGCCGTCACGTCGTTCTCGACCTGCTGGAGGATCACGCAGTCGGCCGCGGAGGAGTTGCCTGCCTCGGCCGCGACCAGTGCTGCGTCCCGCGTCGCATGTCCGATGGACAGGAGCGCGTTGAACACGAACGCGAACTCGAGCAGGGCCATCAACATCGTGATGAAGATCGGGAACACGAGCGCGAACTCCACGAGCGCCTGGCCGGTGGAATGCGGGACTCGCCTGCTCGGACCTGGCTGCGGGGCCCGAACGCGCAGACGGCGCATCCAGGACCGCGCAGTGCAGTGCATGTAACCCATGAGCGACGGTTGCCCCCGACGGGTGTGCTTGATATGAGAGCCGGACTATGCGGCGCGTAACTTGCAATGAACCTTACCGCGGCGGTTGCCCAGGCTCATCCGGGACCATTGGATGGGCTGCCGGTACTTCTGGCTGCCGACACCGCCTGCGAGCAATCCTCGAGTGGAGCCAGGTCCGGCGCAAGCGGCGGCGGGGCGTCGGCGAGGTCTGGCGGGACCTCGCCGGAGCCGGCCCAGCGGTCGCTGACGGGCCACACGAGCCACAGCCCGATCAGCATCGTGACGATCAGGCTGAGGATGGCGACCTGGTAGGCCCCGACGCCGAGGGCACCCAGGAGCAGGAACACGATCGCCCCGTACAGGATCTGGCCGATCACCTGCGAAGCCTTGCCGACGAGCCCGTAGACACCGAAGAACTCGCCCACGCGAGCGGGCGGCGAGAGACGGACCATGAACACGCGATCGGCCACCTGGACGCCGCCCAGGCCGCTGCCCAGGATCGCCCCGGCGACCAGGAACAGCCCGAAGCCGAGCGGGGCGGGCGTCGGCCCACCGGTCACCGGATTGGTGCCGTTGAGCGAGAGCGAGATCGCGCCCAGCACCAGCCCGACGGCCCAGCTGAGCAGGACCGCGATCAGCGTCCGGCGCGGTCCGACGCGATCGCTCAGCCACCCCCACACGAACGACATCAGGATCGCGACCACCGTAAGCGACAGCAGCACCAGGTTCGCCTGGGCCGCGGTGAGGCCCACCGCCTCGACGGCGACAACGGTCATGACCACGATCACCGTGTTGACGGCATCCGAGTAGAAGAACCGGCCGACAAGGAACCGCGGCAGGCCGGGCACCTCGCGCGCATGGACGATCGTGATGCGCAGCTGGCGCCACGAGGCGACGACGTCGGCGACGGTCAGTGGCGCGGCCGTCGGGTCGCGGTGCTCGCGCACGATCGCGAACACCGGGACGGCGAACAACGCGAACAGGAGCGCGGAGAGCGGGAAACGCGCCTCGACGGGAATGTCGAACAGGAAGATGAGCAGGCCGACGAACACGGTGCCGCCGTACCCGACGGCCGTCCCGATGCCGCTCAACCGGCCCCGCGTGCTGGGCGTGCTCACGAGCTTGATCGAGGCGTCGTAGTAGATCAGTGCGGCCTGGTAGCCGAAGTTGGCGAGGACGAACAGCAGGACCCCGACCAGCGGGCCGCTGAAGCCGATGACGGCGGTCGGCCCGATGCACAGCGCCGTGAACGCGAGCAGGAACGGCAGCCGGCGTCCGCCGCGATCGGACAGGGCGCCCAGGACCGGCGACACGATCGCGTTGAGGCCGACGCTCACGGCGATGGCGATGCTCAGCACGAGCTGGCCGGTGGCGGCGCCGAACCGCGAATCGTCCGTCAGCCACAGGCCGATCGCGCCGGACACGATCGCGAACGAGAAGATCGTGTTCGCGAAGTCGTACATCACCCACGACGCCTGGGCAACCGGGCGAAGGTTCGGGTCGCGACCCATGCTCGCCGCGGGCGAGGTCGCGGTGACTGACGATGCCGGCATGGGCCTCTCGCGAGCTTGGTGGGTGGGGCGCCCCGGGGTGGCGCGATGATAGAGGGCACGGCAACCTCCGATGGGGCCGACTCGCGATGCCGCCGGTCGGCACCCGCGTGCTGCGACGGCCCGCGGGCCGGCCGACTCGGCTGGGGCGAGGTAGCATCGGGCCATGCTGGACCCCGCCTCTTCGCACGAGGTCGCCGCCGCGTGGCAGCCGCAGCTGCCGGGCAAGCGCGCCGCGCGCGACATCCCGGACGCGCTGGTGGAACCCGACTGGGGCGGGGCCCGGGTGGTCGCGGCCCTCACCCGGGACGAGGCGGCCCTGTACGCCCACGGCGAGGCGATCGCCGTCCCGGAGAATCTCCTGCAGGCGCTGATCGAGGCGTTCGGCGCCGACGAGGCCGTGATCGAGGGCCACCTCACGACTGCCGCGCTGAGGACCGGCGAGGGGGCATTCCCGGAACCGCCGTCGGTGGAGCGGCCACCCATCCTCATCCCACGCGCGTTCCGGCAGGGCGCAAGGGACGATCCATACGTCATCGCCCGCGACCACGTGTCGCGCTCTCGGGCGATCGAGCCCGCGGTGCTGGACGCGCTGGAGAACGGTGAGCCCCATGCGTTCGTTGCCACCGACCTCCTGTGGGTGGACGGGGAGTCGCTCGTGGACGTCCCGCTGCTCGAGCGCAAGCGGCTCCTCGAGCCGATCCTCGAGGAGAGCCGGCTGGTGCGCGTGACGACGTTCGTCAAGGCCACCGCCGGGCTCACGCTCGTCACGTGGGGAACGCTCGGGTTCACCGAAGTCTCCTACCGGGCCGCGAACAGCCGCTATCTCGCCGGTCGGGAGAACCGGGATTGGGCCGTCGCCCGCACGCCGCACCGTTCCGGCGGGGCGTCGAGGCTGCCGACGCCAGGGCGCTGATCGCTCAACGGCCCGCGTCGGATCACCGGGTGGTAGGGTGGCGCTGTGCCCGCGACGATGCTGACGCCCGCGATTCGCGATGAGATCGCCCGCCTCGGTCGCGCCGACATCATGGTCGGCATTCCGAGCTTCAAGAACGCCGCCACGATCGGCTACGTCGTCCGTGCGGCGCATGCCGGGCTGGTCCAGTACTTCCCCGACCTGAAGCCGGTGCTCGTCAACTCCGACGCGGGAAGCCCGGACGGCACCCAGCGCGTCGTGGTCGAGACGGAGCCCCCGGACTACGTCGCCTCGATCCTGCTCGTCCGGCCCACCAACCGTCTCGACCGGGTCACGATCACGTACCCGGAGATCGACGGCATCGGTGGCAAGGGTGCTGCGCTGCGGACGATCTTCGAGATCGCCGCCGAGCTCGAGGTCCAGGCCCTGGTCGTCGTGGACAGCGACCTGCGCAGCATCGTGCCGGAGTGGATCGAGCTGCTCGCCGGGCCGATCCTCAAGGGCGGCTACGACTTCGTCGCTCCCCTGTACGCCCGCTACAAGTACGACGGCACGATCACCAACACCGTCACCTATCCGCTGACACGCGCCCTCTATGGCCACCGGATCCGCCAGCCGATCGGCGGCGACTTCGGGGTCAGCGGCGACCTGGTCCGGCACTACCTGGCCCAGGATGACTGGACCCCGGACATCAGCAAGTTCGGGATCGACATCTGGATGACGACATCCGCGTTGATCGGCGGGTTCGCGGTGTGCCAGACGCGGCTCGGGGCCAAGGTGCACGATCCCAAGGATCCCAGCGCGGACCTTGGCCCGATGTTCCGCCAGGTCGTGGGCACGATCCTGCGCATGGCCGCCACGCACCCCGAGGCCTGGCTGACGATCCGTGGCAGCCACGACGTGCCAGCCTACGGGTTCGAGCGGATCGTGGATCCGCCGCCGCTGGAGGTGAATGCGATCCGGCTGCTGTCGGAGTTCCACGGCGGTTCGCTCGGCCTCGCCGACACCTGGCGCCGCATGCTCGACCCCGCGAACGTCGAGACGATCCTGACGCTGGCCGAGGAGGCCGGCCGGATGGCGGATGCGGCCTCGAACCGGCTGGGTCTCGGCTCCGAGGGCGACACCGCGCACCCGACGACACTGGAGATGACCGAGGCGCTGGCAGGCTTCCACTTCCCGGACGACCTGTGGGCTCGAGTGGTCTACGACCTCGTCCTGGCGACCCGGCGCGGCTCCGTGGACACCCCCCAGCTGGTCGCCGCGCTGGTGCCCATCTACTTCGGCCGCGTGGGCAGCTTCGTGATCGAGAACCGCCATCTCACGACCGCGGACGCCGAAGAGCGAGTGGAGCGACAGGCGCGCGAGTTCGAGCTGCTCAAGCCGTACCTGGTCGAGCGCTGGGAGGCCCAGGACGAGGAGCGGGCCGGCGGGGCCGGCGCGGGTCACGACGAGGCTCAGCGCCCGGGTGGACGAGCATGACGGGTGAGCCGCTGCCGGCTCGGATCCTGATCCCCGTCGCGAACCCGCTGACGGCGGAGGAGCTGATCCGGATCGGCGCGTCGCTGCTCGACCCACGGACCGGCGAGCTGACCGCGCTCGGGATCGTCGAGGTCCCCGAGGGAATGGCGCTCAGCGATGGCGCCACGCGGGCACGTCAGGCCCGCCGCCTGCTGCAGAAGGTGATGGACTACGTCCCCGAGGGCACGACGATCCACCCCCTGGTCCGGATCGGGCGCCACGCAGCCGCCGGGATCGTCGAGGCGGCTACCGAGCAGGAGGCGGACCTGCTCATCTTCGGCTGGGGCGGCAAATCCGGGACGCGCCGGGACGCCGGCGGTCCGGTGATCTCGCCCACCATCGACGAGGTCGTGCGCGAATCGCCGTGCGACATCGCAGTCGTCAAGCAACGGGGCGCGAAGGAGATCCGGCGGATCCTCGTGCCCGTGCGCGGTGGCCCGCACGCGGAGCTCGCGCTCCGGTTCGCGGACGCGCTCGCGCACCGCCACGACGCAACGGTCGCGGTCATGCACCTGGTGCCGGCCGGTGTCACGGAAGCCGTGCGAGCCCAGGCCGAGCATGCGCTGGCCGCATTCGCGCGCCAGCACGTCACCGCACGTTCGGAGCCGATCCTGCGCGAGACCCAGAACGTCCGGACCACGATCCTGCGCGAGGCGGAGCGCTCGGACCTGGTCGTGATGGGCGCGTCGGCGCCACCGGACGACGCCGGCAGCTCGCTGTTCGGGGCGCTTCCGGAAGCCATCGCCCAGCGCGCCAAGTCGACCGTGATCGTCGTCAAGACGCGCGAGCCCATCGGGCGCCAGACCTTCGAGCAGCTTGCCCAGCGTGCCGAGTCGCTCGCAGCGGCCGATCGCGCTGCCGAGGAGTCCCGGGCAATCCCCGCCCGCGTGGAGCGCTGGTTCGCGGAGGCCAACTTCCACCATTCCGAGTTTGCGGATCTTGCGCGGCTGACCACGCTCAAGGAGAAGCTGGGCGTCACGGTCAGCCTCGTGCTGCCGACCCTCAACGAGGCCGAGACGGTCGGACCCATCGTCCGCCGGGCCATCCGGGAGATGCAGGAGCGGTTCCCGCTCCTCGACGAGATCCTCGTGATCAATTCGGCGTCCACCGACGACACGCGCGCGATCGCCGAGGCCGAGGGTGCGCGCGTGGTCCAGCACCCGGACGTGCTGACCCGGTATGGCTCGTTCCGGGGCAAGGGCGAGGCCCTGTGGAAGTCGCTGTACGAGACGACGGGCGACATCGTCGTGTGGGCCGACACGGACGTCCGGAACTGGCATCACCGGATGGTCTACGGGACCCTCGGGCCACTGCTCGTCGAGCCGCGGCTCCAGTACGTCAAGGGCTACTACCAGCGCCCGATCGTCGAGGCGGGCGTGCTCAAGGAGGGCGGCGGCGGGCGCGTGACCGAGCTCGTGGCACGGCCGCTCATCAACCTGTTCTTCCCGGAGCTCTCGGGGATGATCCAGCCCCTGTCGGGCGAGTACGCGGGGCGGCGATCGCTGCTCGAGCAGCTGCCTTTCTTCACCGGGTACGCGGTCGAGATCGGCCACCTGATCGATGCGTCCGAGCGGGCGGGCATCGAGGGGCTGGGCCAGGTGGACCTGGAGCGTCGCGTGCACCGGAACCAGGAGCTCGAGGGACTGTCGCGGATGTCGTTCGTGATCCTCCAGGCCGTCATGAAGCGGCTGGAGGAGCGCCGGCGCGCGCGGCTGTTCGCGGAGCTCGGCTCCACGATGAAGCTGCCGCGCTCGGGACACGGACGCCTGTCGCTCGAGGTCATGGAGCTCGCCGACCACGAGCGGCCCCCGATGATCCGGATCCCCGAGTACCTGGAGAAGCGGCGGGCCGCATCCGGCGACGACCTGTCGTGAGCGGGGCGGGCCGCGACGCCCTGCCGGGAGCTCTCGCGTGACCGGGGCGGCGCCGCGCACGATCGGACGGTCGCTCGGCATCCTGGTCGCTCCCGATTCGTTCAAGGGCTCGCTCACCAGCGTCCAGGTGGCACGTGCCCTCGCAACCGGCTGGATGCGGGGCCGGCCCGACGACAGGGTCCACCTCGCCCCGCTCGCGGACGGGGGCGAGGGCACCCTCGTCGCGATCGAGGCGTCCGGCGGCTGGCACCGGCGCGAAGCTCCCGCGCTGGATCCTTTGCGCCGCCCCATCCGTGCCCCCTGGCTCACCCGCGACGACGACGGGGCGGCGGTCGTGGAGATGGCAGCGGCGTCCGGCCTCTCGCTGCTGACCGCCGGCGAGCGTGATGCCGAGCGAGCCACCAGCCAGGGCACGGGTGACGTGCTCCGGGAGGTGCTCGACGCCGGGATCCGCGAGATCGCGCTGGGGATCGGCGGCAGCGCAACGAGCGATGGCGGCGCCGGGATCCTGGTTGCCCTGGGAGCGACCGTGGCGGAGGACCTGTCGTCGGTCGATCTCGCCGGCCTCGACCCGCGGCTCGCACAGACGAGCCTCCGCATCGCATGCGACGTCTCCAACCCACTCCTCGGGCCGGCCGGGGCGGCGGCCACGTATGGGCCCCAGAAGGGCGCGACACCCGATGACGTGGCGCGGCTCGACGCACGTCTGGCGCGCTTTGCCGATGCCCTGGAAACCGCGAGCGGCCGCCGCGAGCGTGACACGCCCGGCGCCGGAGCGGCGGGCGGCGTGGGGTTCGGGCTGCTGTGCCTGGCGGACCGGTTTGCCTCGCTGGAGCTTCGGCCCGGCGTGGACCTCGTGATGGAGGAGGCGGGCTTCGACGCTGCCCTGGCGACCGCCGACATCGTGATCACCGGCGAGGGCCGGGTCGACGAGCAGACCGCGTTCGGCAAGACCGCGCTGGGCGTGGCCCGGCGGGCCCGCGCGGCCGGCGTTCCGTGTATCGCCGTGGGCGGCGGGGTCACGACCGCGGGGATCCAGGCGCTCGCCGCGGTCGGTGCGGTGGTCGTGCCGGTGGCGGAGGCTCCGCAGACCGTCGAGACGGCGATGGCCGCCGGCCCCGGCCCGGTCGAGCGATGCGGGGAGCGGATCGCGCGCCTCGTGTCCCTCGGGCAGCGCTGAGCAGGATCGCATCCATGCCGGGTCGACCCTCTCCGACCACGCCGCATGCCGCGAAGCGAACCGCGGCCCGGCCGGCGAAGCGGACCCGCAGGCCGGCCGATCCGGTGCGGGCGTGGGCAGGCTACCTGCGTCGCTACCGGCCCGATCTGGCCGGCTACGTGCTGGAGCGGCTGACCGAGACCTACGGGCCGCAGGCGTGGGAGCCCCGGCTTGATCCGACGAGCGAGCTGATCCTCACCATCCTGACCCAGAACACCGCGGACGTGAACGCGGAGAAGGCTTTCGAGGCGCTGCGCGCCGCCTATCCCAGCGACCTCCCCCCCGAAGAGCACCGGCCGGGGATCGGGTGGGGCGGTGAGGGTCTCTCGACGGCGCCACCCCCCGACTGGTCGATGGTGGAGGACGCACCGCTTCCCCAGCTGACCGACGTCATCCGCCCCGGCGGCCTCGCCCCCCAGAAGGCACCGCGCATCCAGGCCACGCTGCGGCACATTCGCGAGCAGCGCGGCGACTACTCGCTGGCCTTCCTGGGCGACATGCCGGCGCTGGAAGCCCGCGACTGGCTGACGGCGATCGGCGGCATCGGCAGGAAGACCGCCTCGATCGTGCTCGCGTTCTGCTTTGGTGCACCCCTGATGGCCGTCGACCGCCACGTCGAGCGGGTGTCCAAGCGGATCGGGCTCATACCCGCCAAGGCCACCGCGGACCAGGCCCACGACCTGTTCCTGGGCCTGCTCGAACCCGACCAGATGTACGCCGCCCACGTCCTGCTGATCCACCACGGCCGCGCGATCTGTCATGCGCAGAACCCGGCGCATGACCTGTGCCCGGTGCAGGACCGCTGCCGCTTCGTGAACGCGAAGGCGCCCTGAGCGAGACGCCCGAGCCGCGACCCCATCTGGAACCGGTGGCGCACACTCCTCCAGATGACCATCGAGGTGCTCGTCATCGCCGCGGTCCGGATCGCGGGCTCGCTGCCGGTGCTCCGCTGGCCCCTGGCCGGCGGGATCCTGGCGATCCTCGTGGACCTGTCCGACTTGCTGCTGATGAACGTCCTGGATCTCGGCGGCGAAGGCCCCGAGCGTCAGTGCCGCCGGCGGGCCACCCCGTCTGCCGCCGCGACCATCGACGCCGAGATCTCGTCCGGTGACCAGCCCCGCTCGATGCGCAGGTGCGCGTAGAGGTCCGCATCCAGCATGCCCATGACCAGCTCCGCGCACACGTCCGGTGCCGGCGTGCCAGCTGCCTCGAGGAGCGTCTCCACGTGGTGCCGCCACTCCGCGTACGCCACGCTGCGGTAGCGGGCGCCCGGGGCCGCGGTCTCGCCGAGCACGATCAGGTCCAGGTTGCGCTCGAGGTGCTCGGCATAGGCGGCCACGAACGCGCGCAACCGCGATTTCGGCCCGGCACCCGGGCCGAGGGGCGGCGGCCCGGACGCAATCGCATCGCGCAGAGCACGATCCCGCGCATCGAGCACGGCCATCGCGAGGCCGGACTTGTCGCCGAAGCGCCGGTACAGGGTGCCCTTGCCCACGCCTGCCGCCGCGGCGACATCGTCCATCGAGACCGCCGCGACGCCGCGGGTGGCGAACAGGCGCGCCGCGGCGACCAGCAGGAGGCTGCGGTTGCGGGTCGCGTCGCTGCGTTCGCGGCGCGGGAGACCGGGCGGAGGCTGCGCACTCATCAGCAACCGGACTATAGTCCATTAGCAGTGCCGGGTCAAGGGGTCAGCCGCGCATGCGTCCGGGCGCGTAGCATCCGCAGCGTGCACACCACCGACGACCGCGGCGCCCGCATCCCCCTGATCCTCGACGTCGACACCGGCATCGACGACTCGCTGGCGATCCTCTATGCGTGCGCCAGCCCGGAGGCGGATCTGCTCGCGGTGACCTGCGTGTCGGGCAACGTCGCGGCGGCGGACGTCGAGCGGAACACCCGGCAGGTGCTGGAGCTTGCAGGCCGCGGGGACGTCACGGTGGCCGTCGGCCGAACGGTGCCGCTCCTCCGCCCACTGGAGATCACCCCCGAGACGCACGGTCCACGCGGTGTCGGGTACGCGGAAATGGCGGAACCGTCGAGGCCGCTGTCGAACCGCTTCGCTCCGGATCTCATCGTGGCCGAGGCACGGAGGCGCCCGGGCCAGGTCACGCTGGTCACCCTCGGCCCGCTCACCAACCTCGCGATCGCCGTGCTCATGGAGCCCGGGCTGCCGCGCCTCCTGCGGCGCTGGGTGATGATGGGAGGCAGCTTCCGCGTTCCCGGCAACATCACGCCCGCGTCGGAATGGAACATCCACTGCGACCCGGAGGCCGCGAAGATCGTCTTCGCCGCCTGGGAGACGGCCATCGACGAGGATCCGTCCATCCCGAGGGCACTCGCGCTCGGACTGGACGTCACCGAGACGGCGAAGATCACCCCGGACCACGTGGTGGCGCTGGCACGGCGCGCCGGCAGCACGCCCGATGACACGCTCGATCCGGGGCGGGCGCCCGGCGCCCCCGAGCAACGGAGCGTGGCCAGCAACCCGGTCGTGCGCTACGTCGCCGACGCGCTGCGCTTCTACATGGAGTTCCACGCCCGGTACGACGGCTTCTACGGCGCCTTCATCCACGACCCTCTGGCCACCGCTGCCGCACTCGACCCGGGCCTGGTGCGCACCGAGGCCGTGGCCGTGGACGTCGATGTCTCGCACGGCGTAGCCGATGGCCAGACCCTCGCCGACTGGCGCGGACTGTGGCACCGGAAGCCGAACGTCGACGTGGCGGTCGAGGCCGATTCGACGGAGTTCATCCGCCGCTGGATCGAACGGGTCGGAGGGCTGGCGGCGACCCGGTCGGACGTGTCACGCTAGGCACGGGAGATCCGCCGCGACCGAGAGCGCGACGGCCTGGAGGTGCACATGAGCAGGATCTTCAGCACGCGGGTCATCGCCCTGATGCCCGTGGCGATCGTGATCAACATCGTCCTGGGCTACACCGTCCAGACCGTGCTCAAGCTGCCGATCTACCTTGACTCGATCGGAACCATTCTCGTCGGCGTTCTCGCCGGTCCGATCGCGGGCGCGCTGACCGGGATCCTGACGAACCTCATCTGGCAGTACGCACCCGGTATCGGCGGCGGCACCATCGGCCCGTTCGCGATCACGGCGGGCGTCATCGGCGTCCTCGCCGGCATCTGGGGGCAGCTGGGCGTCTACCGCAGCCGCCCGGCCAGCGGGGTGCAGCTCATGGCAGCTGCGGTGATCGCGGCCGCGCTCGTGATCCTGGTCGTGATCCCGATCCTGAACAACCCCGCCTACACGAACCCGGACATCGGCGGGTACCCGGACTGGGTCTACACGGCCGCGATCGCGATCGCCGCGATCGCCGCGGTCGTCGTCGCCGCGTTCATCTACCTCCGCCGTGACCTGGCCGGTCTGTGGGTGGCCGTTGCCGGCGTGATCACCGGCCTCATCGCGGCCGTCGTCTCGGCGCCGATCGCCGCGTACGTGTTCGGGGGCGTGACCGGCAGCGGCACCGATGTCCTCGTCGCGGCGCTGCGCCAGGGCGGCTCCGACGTCTTCAGCGCCTCGCTCGGGCAGGGCCTGTTCAGCGATCCGATCGACAAGACGATCACCAGCTTCGTGGTGTTCATCGTCCTGGCCGGCCTCTCCCCGAGGCTGATCGCCCGGTTCCCGAACGGCGAGAAGCTGACCGGCTCGAGCACCAGGTGGTAATCCGCTGACCCACGCAGCCGGAACGGGCACGGGACGGCTGCCCGACTACGTCCTCCGCCGGCCATCGGGCCCGTTCCGGGGCCTCAACCCGACGACCAAGCTCGTCGTGTCGTTCTCGGTCGCCGCGGTCGCGTTCGGCGTGCGGGGCTGGACCGGCCCGGTCGTGATGCTGGCGGTGGTCGTCACGATCGCCGTTGCAGCCCACCTCGGGCGGGGCCTCCGCCCGTACCTTCTTGCGGCACTGCCGCTCGTCGCCTCGATCCTCATCGTCAACACGTTCTTCTACCCGGGTGCGACGGACACGATCGTCGCCCTGGGTCCCGTTCAGGCGACCTGGACCGGCCTCGCGGAGGCACTCCAGGCCGCGCTGCGGGTGCTGGCATTCGCCCTCAGCGTGGCGCTGCTCGGTTTGACGACGGAGGTGGACGATCTCCTGGACGACCTCGAGCACCGGGGCCTGGGCCGGCGGGCGATTTTCGTCATCGGCTCGGCCATACGCACGATCCCGCGCATGATCGAGCGGGCCGGCGAGATCGTCGACGCGCAGCGCGCGCGAGGCCTGGACACGGAGGGGTCCCCGTGGCGCCGGATCCGCGGCCTCGTCCCGCTCGCGGGCCCGATGATCCTGTCCGCCCTGTCCGAGGTCGAGGAGCGGACGATGGCCCTGGAGGCTCGCGCCTTCTCTGCGCCCGGGCGGCGCGCGACGCTCCGACCCCAGCCCGACCGGCCGGCGGAGCGAGTGCTCCGCTGGGGCCTCGTGATCGGGGCGCTCGCGCTGGTCGCGTTGTCCGTCTCCGGCAGGTTTCCGCTCCCGTGAGCGAGCCCGCCGCGTCTCCCGCCGCCCGCGCGGTGGGCGTTGACGAGGTCGTGCTCCGTCTCGACGGCGTCCGGTACGCCTATGCGGGGACCCGCCGGTGGGTGCTCGACGGGATCAGCCTGCATCTCCGGGCAGGCCGCGTTCTCGGGATCGTGGGGCCGAACGAGTCCGGCAAGTCGACCCTGTGCCTGGTCGCCGCCGGGCTCGCGCCGGCGGCGATCGCCGGGCGCCTCGAGGGCGAGGTCCTCCTGGGCGGGATCCCGACGGCAACCGCAAGGCCCCACGAGGTCGCCCAACGAGCCGGGATCCTGTTCCAGAACCCGGCGACCCAGCTGTCGGCGACCGCAGCGACGGTCTGGGAGGAGGTGGCGTTCGGGCCGCGGAACCTCGGTCTGGCGATCGACCAGATCGCCGACCGGGTGGAGGCGGCCCTCGCGACGCTCCGGATCGAGGCCCTGGCCCCCCGGGACCCGATGCGCCTGTCGGGCGGACAGGCGCAGCTGGTCGCACTCGCCTCGGTCATCGCCCTCCGGCCACCGGTCCTCGTGCTCGACGAGCCCACGAGCCAGCTGGACCCTGCCGGCACCCATCTCGTGGGAGAGGCCCTCGCCGGGCTGGCGACCGGCACCGGGACCGCGATCCTGATCGTCGAGCACAAGACTGCCCTCCTGGCAGACCTCGCCGATGAGGTCGCGCTCGTCGCGGATGGCAGGGTCGTCACCCTGGGCCCGACCGGAGACGTCCTGGCCGATCCTCGTCTTGTCGATCTCGGGGTCGAGCCGCCGCCGGCGGTCAGGCTGCAGCGTGCGGCGGCGGCCCTTGGTGTGAGGCTCGACCCAGTCATCGTCGCCGAGGTCGCGGCGCGGTCGGGTGCGCGCGGGTCCGGGACTGCGTCTGGCTCAGGGACCGCGACCGGCTCCCAGGCCACGCCTGGCTCCGAGGCTGCGCCGGGAGGAGCACCGTGACCGAGGCCGCCGCAATCCATGGCGTCGGGTTCACGTACCCGGACGGGACACGCGCCCTGGCGGACATCCAGCTGACGCTGCGGGCGGGCGAGCGGGTCGCCATCGTGGGCCAGAACGGATCCGGCAAGTCCACGCTCGCCCGCCACCTCAACGGGCTTCTCCGCCCGACGGTCGGGAGGGTCTCCCTGTTCGGCCGCGACACTGCCGACGTGCACGTCGCGGAGCTCGCCCGAACGGTCGGCCTCGTGTTCCAGAACCCTGACCGCCAGATCTTCGCGAGCTCGGTGCGGGCCGAGGTGGGGTTCGGGGCGAGGAACCTCGGCCGGCGGGGATCCGAGCTTGATCGGGCAGTGACGGCGGCCCTCTCGGTGGTGGGCCTGGACGGCGAGGCCGGCACGAACCCGTACGACCTCGGCTACTCGCGCCGGAAGCTCCTGGCCCTCGCGTCGATCCTGGCCATGGAGACGCCCATCGTCGTCCTGGACGAGCCGACCACCGGGCAGGACGCGCGAGGGATCGAACGGATCCAGCGGATCGTGACCGATCTGGAGGCGTCGGGCCGGACGGTGATCACGATCAGCCACGACATGCGCTTCGTGGCGGAATCGTTCGCCCGGGTGGTCGTGATGCGTGACGGTCGCGTGATCCTCGACGGGTCCCCGGCCGAGGTGTTCGCGGGGACCAACGCGGAGGCGCTGGCATCCACGTATCTCGAGCCGCCGTTCGCCGCGCGTCTCGGGGAACGGCTCGGCCTGGGCACGACGCCGACCGAGGGGACTCTTCTCGATGCGCTTTCCCGGTCGTAACCTGAGGCTGCTCCGGCACGTTCCGTGCACCGGATCTCGGGCACAACGGGCTCGGGGATGAGGCCGTTCGGCCGATCCGGATGGTCGCAGCCGGACGGACGATTGAACAGGATCGGAGGTCCCTGATGCGCATCCTGCTTGGCGTCGACGGCTCGGCCTGCAGCGACCGTGCCATCGAACTCGTGGCATCCCTTTCCCTCCCGGCAGGCTCCGTGATCCGGGTGGTCTCGGTGCAGCAGCCGTACGTGGACGTCCTGGCACTGACCTGGGCGCCTGTCGCACATGACCCCGAGACCATGGACGCCGAGGTGGAGGAGGACGAGCACCGTCACCGGGAGTCGGTCGAGACCGCGGAGCGTGCCCTCCAGCGGCCCGGCCTCAAGGTCGAGGGCTTCCTGCTGCGCGGCCGCCCCGGCAGCGCGATCGTTGACGAGGCGAGGTCCATGCACGCCGACCTCGTCGTCGTCGGCAGCCGCGGCCACGGCACGATCGCCACGATGGTCCTGGGCAGCACGGCGGCCGAGATCGTCGACCACGCCCCATGCCCGGTCCTGGTGTCGCGCGGCGGCTCGCTGGGCACGATCGCATTCGCGGACGACGGATCGAGCTCAGCCCGCACCGCCGAAGGGGTCCTGGCATCCTGGCCGATCTTTGCGGGCCACCAGGTGAGCGTCATCACGGTGGCCGAGACGACGGTGCCGGTCGCGGCGGGCTTCACGCCCGGGCTGTACGACCAGGTGCTCGCGTCCTACTCGCGATCCGTCGATGAGGCGCGGGAGGAGGTCCGGGCCGAGGCGGACACCGCGGCCGGGCGTCTCGGTGGTGCGAGCCTGGACGCGCAGCCCGTTGTGCTCGAGGGCGATGCCGCGGGGGAGATCGTGCGCTTCGCGACGGACCGGGGGATCGGCACGATCGTGATGGGCACCCGCGGCCACACAGGTCTCGCCCGCCTGGTTCTGGGCAGCGTGGCGCGCAACGTGCTGCTGCACGCGCCGTGCTCCGTCCTCGTGGTTCGCGAGAAGAAAGGCGCCGAGCCTGCCGGCTAACTAACCGCCGACCGCACTGCCGGAGCCCTGAACGGCAGGGGGCCAGGAGAGGACGTCCCGTACCTCGTGCGCGATCTCGAGGTCCTCGCGTGCCGTGAGGACGAGGGTGCGGACTGCCGCGCCGTCCGCACCGATCTCGCGGTCCGGGGTTCCCGACTCGTTGCGCGACGGATCCAGCGCGACACCGAGGAACCCCAGCCCGTCCGCCGTCCGTGCGCGGACGGCAGGTGCATGCTCGCCGACCCCGCCCGTGAACGCGAGGGCATCGAGCCCCCCGAGCGAGGCCGCCATCGCCGCGATCGCCGCCCGCAGGCGGTGGACGTAGACATCGAGCGCCAGCCGGGCATCCGGCTCCCCCGCTTCGGCGCCCGCGACGATCACCTTCATGTCCGCGGTGCCGGCGAGCCCGAGCAGCCCGGATCGATGCTCGAGCGTCGCGGCCAGCTCTGCCGGCGGCATCCCCACGTGGTCCGCCAGCCACAGCACCAGCCCGGGATCCACGCTCCCGGAGCGGGTGGCCATCACCAGGCCCTCGAGCGGAGTGAAGCCCATCGTGGTGTCGACCGAGCGACCATCGATGATCGCGGCAAGAGAGGCGCCCGCACCGAGATGGCAGGTGACGAGCCGCAGCCCCGCGGCCGAGCGTCCCAGCATCTCCGTCGCGCGGCGAGCGGCATAGGCGTGGGACAGCCCGTGGAACCCGTACCGGCGCAGGTCCCAGCGCTTGCGCCACTCGGAGGGAAGGGCGTAGGTGGAGGCGGCCGCAGGCAGGCCGGCGTGGAACGCGGTGTCGAAGCATGCGACGGCGGGAACGTCCGGCAACACGGCGCTGACCGAGGCGAGGGCCGCGAGCGACTTCGGCTGGTGGAGCGGGGCGAGGTCGGTGAGCGTCTCGAGCCGGCTGATGACCCGGGCGTCGATGCGGACGGGACTCGAGTAGATCGTGCCCCCGTGCACGATCCTGTGGCCCACGGCCGCAACCTCACCGAAGCCACGGATCGCGTCAGCGACGGCAGCCGAGTCCGTCGAGCCCCGCGGCGCGGGCAGGTCCGCGGACGCGACGACCGCGTCAGCGGCATCGAGCACCCGCAGCTTGAGGCTGCTCGACCCGGCGTTGACGACCAGGATCCGGCCGCCGTCCGGGCGCACAGCCGTGTCTGCCGCCGTCCCGATGCCCGTGGCCCGGGAACCGGCGCCGGCCGCCGAGCTCTCCACGCCGTCCGGACGGCTCATACGGCCGGCTGTGGCCAGGTCCAGTCGGAGATCTCGGGCGCATCCTCGCCCTCGAGCCGGGTGTAGGCGCGGGCCTCGATGCGCTTGTCCACCATCAGCTGTCGCACGTGGCCCGCCCTCGGACCGAGGCCGGGAACGCGGTCGATGACGTCGATCACGAGGTGGAACCGGTCGAGGTCGTTGAGCATGACCATGTCGAAGGGCGTGGTGGTCGTGCCCTCCTCCTTGTAGCCGCGGACGTGGAGATTGGCGTGGTTCGTGCGCCGGTACGTGAGGCGGTGGATGAGCCACGGGTAACCGTGGTATGCGAAGACGATCGGCTTGTCCGTCGTGAACAGGGCATCGAACTCGGCGTTGGAGAGCCCGTGCGGGTGCTCCTTCTCATCCTGGAGCCGCATGAGGTCCACGACGTTGATGAACCGCACCTTCAGGTCCGGCAGGTGCTGGCGGATGAGGTCGACGGCGGCAAGCGCCTCGAGCGTGGGGATGTCCCCCGCTGCTGCGATGACGACATCCGGCTCGCCGCCCTGGTCATTGCTCGCCCAGTCCCAGATGCCGATGCCGCGCGTGCAGTGCAGGATCGCCTGGTCCATCGGCAGCCAGTTCGGCCCCGGCTGCTTGCCGGCTACGATCACGTTGACGTAATGGCGGCTCCGGAGGCAGTGGTCGCCAACCGACAGCAACGTGTTCGCGTCGGGCGGCAGGTAGACCCGGATCACGTCCGACTTCTTGTTCACGACGTGGTCGATGAAGCCCGGGTCCTGGTGCGAGAACCCGTTGTGGTCCTGGCGCCAGACGAGCGAGCTCAGCACGTAGTTGAGGGACGCGATCGGCTGCCGCCACGGGATGTCACGGGTGACCTTCAGCCACTTCGCGTGCTGGTTGAACATCGAGTCGACGATGTGGATGAAGGCCTCGTAGCAGTTGAACAGGCCGTGTCGGCCGGTGAGCAGGTAGCCCTCCAGCCAGCCCTGGCACTGGTGCTCCGAGAGGACCTCCATGACCCGGCCCTCCGACGACTGGAACTCGTCCGTGGGCAGGAGCTCCGCGTCGAACTGGCGGTCCGTCACCTCGAACACCGCACTCAGCCGGTTGGACAGCGTCTCATCGGGCCCGAACAGGCGGAAGGTGTCCCTGTTCCGATCGATGACTTCGCGCAGGTACGCGCTGAGCACACGCGTGGGCTCGGACGTCGTTGCCCCGGGGTTTGGGACGTCGACGGCATAGTCGCGGAAGTCTGGCAGCCGCAGGTCCCGGAGGAGCCCGCCGCCGTTGGCAACCGGGTTGGCGCTCATCCGCCGGTAGCTCTTGGGTGGCATCGCGGCAAGCTCCGGGACCAGGGTGCCGTGCTCGTCGAACAGCTCCTCGGGATGGTAGCTCCGCATCCAGCTCTCGAGGATCTCGCGGTGCTGGGTATTCGTGCGCACCTCAGCCATGGGCACCTGGTGCGACCGCCATGTGCCCTCGACCGGCTTGCCATCGATCTCCTTGGGCCCGGTCCAGCCCTTCGGCGTCTTGAACACGATCATCGGCCAGCGCGGCCGGTCCGTGATCCCGTCGTCGCGGGCCGCCTTCTGGATCGCGTGGATCTCCTCCACCACGGTGTCGAGGACTGAGGCCAGCTGCTGGTGCACGTCGGCCGGGTCGTCGCCCTCGACGAAGTACGGCTTGTGGCCGTAGCCCTCCAGCAACGCCCGCAGCTCTGACTCGGGAATCCGTGCGAGGACGGTCGGATTCGCGATCTTGTAGCCGTTGAGGTGGAGGATCGGGAGGACGGCACCGTCGCGCACGGGGTTCAGGAACTTGTTGGAGTGCCAGCTGGTTGCCAGGGGACCCGTCTCGGCCTCACCGTCGCCAACGATCGCGCACACCAGGAGGTCGGGGTTGTCGAACGCCGCGCCGTACGCGTGGGACAGCGCGTAGCCGAGCTCGCCGCCCTCGTGGATGGACCCGGGTGTCTCCGGTGCCACGTGGCTCGGGATGCCGCCGGGAAACGAGAACTGGCGGAACAGCTTCCGCATCCCATCCTCGTCCGGCGTGATGCTCGGGTAGACCTCGCTGTAGGTTCCCTCGAGGTACGCGTTGGCCACGATGGCCGGGCCGCCGTGCCCGGGTCCGATGATGTAGATCGCGTTGAGGTCCCAGTTCCGGATCACCCGGTTCATGTGGGCGTAGATGAAGTTGAGACCCGGTGTCGTGCCCCAGTGGCCGAGAAGCCTCGGCTTCACATGCTCCGGCCTGAGCGGCTCACGCAGCAGGGGGTTGTCGAGCAGGTAGATCTGGCCGACGGACAGGTAGTTCGCCGCACGCCAGTAGGCGTCGATCCGCTGCAGTTCGTCGTCGGAAAGTGGGCCGGCCGCCGTGGAGGTCGGTCGAGTATCACCGGCGCTCATGCCTGTCCTCCGGTTCGTTGGGGTCCACGGACTAGCCTACCCCTCGGCAGGCTCGATCGCGACACGTGGATCCCCGCGGTTTCCCGGGTCTCCGGCAAGCCGGAGAAGTCACTGCCGTCCACGATGAGACCCCGCGCATCACCCGGCGGTCGCCAAGGCGGCGCGGTCGCTGGCAGAGGCGATGACGCCCCGCGCATCACCCGGCGGGCGCCAGGGCGGCGCGGTCGCTGGCGGCGGCGATGAGGCCCGCGCATCACCCGGCGGGCGCAAGTCGCCGATAAGGGACACGTGGTGTGATGCGCCGATGCAGGACCTCGACGACGCGACGGCCAAGGGCGCGCTGGGGGCATGGATCGCCCGATGGCGACGCCAGGCGGGCGTTTCCCAGCGGGCGCTGGCGTGGCACGCGGGCGTCGACCAGGGCGGTCTGTCGCGGGTCGAGCGCGGCCTTGAGGGCCTCGGGTCGCGTCGCCTGGCACGTCTCGTGATCGTGCTGGATGAGCTCTGCGCTCAGGGGTCCATGGGCTCACTGCCACCGCCACCTGTGGTCCTTCGTCGTGCGCGGCATCCGGCTGCCGGCTCACGCGACCCGCAGTGACCGGGCGGTCGGCCCTGAGGCGCACGCTGGCCCCGGCTGCCATGTTCCTGGGCGGCCGCCCCGCACCGCCACGTGATGCGGCGAGGCTCATCGCAGGTAGCAGTGGATGTCGGGGCGCCGCATCCGCCGAGCGCCGGGCGCCGCATCCGCCGAGCACGGGGCGACGCCAATCTCGGCGCGACGCCGCGCGCGCGGGTGATGCGGCGAGACTCATCGCCAACCGCGGTGGATTTCCCTGGGCCGGGGCTCAGCCGTCGCGACGGAGGGTCACCACCAGCATCAGGAACGACGTCTCGAGCACGTCGACGCCGGCGATCACGAGCGCGACGACGAACGGGACCGGGTGACCGACAAGCCAGCCGACGCCGGCGGCGAAGGCGGCGACCGCAAGGAACACGTACCGCGCCCCGCGAACGAGAGTGGCCACGTCCCGGGCGGCGAGCTCAGCGGTCCTCATTCCGCGTCCGGCCTCCAGCGATCGCACGGCGCGTCCGACGAGAGCAAGCCCGAGGACAACCGAGGCACCAACGAGGGCTGCCCGGACGAGGGCAGGCGGGGTGGCCAGCGCCTCCAGCAGCGACCCGTTCCAGCCGAGCAGGGTCCCACCGGCGAAGGCAAGGACCCCGAACCCAAGCCATGCCACGCGGCCGCGGTCGAGCGGCTCAGCCATCAACCAGGTCGCCGGGGAGCAGGTCCAGCAGCAGGCCGTCGTGCCAGGTACCGTCGGGGCCGCGCTCGTAGCTGCGCATCACCCCGACCGGGCGGAACCCGACCTTGGCGTACGCTCGGATCGCGTTGGCGTTCGCAGCGCTGGGATCGATCGTGATCCGGTGATGTCGGCGGACGGCGAACAGCCACCTTGCGACCGCACGGATCGCGTCCGGGCCGAGGCCCTGCCCCTGCGCCGACCCGAGCAGCGAGAGGTCGATGCCCGCGTGCCGGTAGTCGGGCTCTGTCTCCTCCCATCCCTGGATGATGCCCACGATCGCCCCCTCGACCTCGATCGCCCAGACCACGCGGTTCGCTTCCGGCACAACGTGCTCGCGCGCCTCGGCTACGGGATCGGGCGCCGGCCACCAGCGTCGGACGGTCGGGTCCGAGAACAGCGCGGTGAAGGCCGTCAGGTGCTCGTCCGTCGCCGGGACCAGCCGCACCCTGTTGCCCGTGAGTGCCGCGACCCCCGCGGGCAATTTGGGAACGGACGTGTCCCGGTCGGGGATCATGCGACCTCCAGGGGGACCTCCTGCGTCCCGCCATCGACGATCCGCCACGCGCGAAGGGACGGCGAGCCCGTGGATGGGTCGGCCTCGTCCGGCGACAGCGAGACCAGGATGTACAGCGCGTCGGGGTAGAAGGCGAGCCCGATATCCGTGGGCGACGGGACGGCTGGCGACTTCACGTGCGAATGGACGATCGCCCAGAACACCTGGTCGTCGCCGTCGGCCGCGAGCGTGATCCGGAACAGGTCATCAGGGTGGATCTCGTAGCGGTAGGGCGAGGCCGCCCTGTTTCGACATGCTTCATACCGGACCGCGGTCCCGCCGTCTGCCGCGGACCCGGTGCCGATGACCAGCCCGCACGCCTCGTTGGGGTACTCGTCGCGGGCCTGGGCCACGATCGTATCCGCGATATCGACGGGG
This sequence comes from uncultured Chloroflexia bacterium, assembly GCA_963849495.1. Classification (GTDB taxonomy): domain Bacteria; phylum Chloroflexota; class Limnocylindria; order Limnocylindrales; family CSP1-4; genus CAIXZV01. Next base: position 81,141 of record CAWKHN010000012.1, read on the forward strand.
AGGCGAGCGACGGCCGGCTCGATCACCACCAGTTGACCCCGCCCTCGAAGTCGTCCTCCATCTCGTCCAGATCTCGCTCGAACGTGCCGGCCGAGAGGTATTTCCAGCCGCCGTCCGGGAGCAGGGCCACGATCGTGCCGGCGTCCATCTGACGCGCCTCGCGCGCGGCCGCCACGAGCACCGCGCCGCATGACGGTCCGGCGAACACGCCCTCCTTGAACACCAGGTCTCGGAGAGCCGCGACGGCGTCCCGGTTCGACACCAGGTATTTCGCATCGAGCATCGACGGATCGAGGATCTCGGGCACGAAGCCCTCCTCCAGCGACCGCAGGCCCTGCACGTTTTCCCCGGGGAGCGGCTCCGCGGCGACGATCCTCACCCGCGGCTTGTGCTCCCGGAGGTAGCGGCCCGTCCCCATCAACGTCCCCGAGGTGCCCAGCCCGGCCACGAACACGTCGATCTCGGGGCAATCGGCGAGGATCTCCGGACCCGTGGTCTCGTAGTGGGCCAGCGGGTTCGCGTCGTTCCCGTACTGGTATGGCATCACGAACCGGGGATCGCTCGCGCACAGCTCCTTGGCCATCGCGATCGCCCCATTGGACCCGAGGCGACCGGGCGAGTCGATGATCTCGGCGCCGAACAGCGCCGCCACCTGGCGCCGTTCCATGGTCACGTTGTCCGGCATCACCAGCGCCACCCGGTACCCCCGGCGACGCCCGATCATCGCCAGCGCGATGCCGGTGTTGCCGGATGTCGGCTCCAGGATGATCGAGTCCGGGTGCAGGAGCCCGCGCCGTTCCAGGTCCTCGACCAGGTACTTTGCGGCGCGATCCTTCACGGACCCCGTGGGGTTGTACATCTCGAGCTTCGCGTAGATGCGGACCCTAGGGTTCGGGCTCATGCGGGGGATGGCGACCAGCGGCGTATGGCCGACCGCGTCGAGGATGGACTCGTAGCGACCGCCGTGGCGCCCGAGCACATCGTGCGCGTGCGCGTGGAGGTCGTCGGCCGCCGTCATGCCGGCCGCCGTCACCGTGCCTCGCCGGACCCGCCGGACCCGCCGGACCCGCCGGCCATCGCTGGCAGGAGCCGGACCTCGTCTGCGTCGGCCACGGTGGTCCCGCGCCCGTCGAGATAGCGCACATCCTGGCCGTTGACGTAGACGTTGACGAACCGGTTGAGCTCGCCGTCCTCGGTGAACAGCTGATCGCGAAGCGCGGGATACGTCGCGACGAGACCGTCGAGCACCTCGCCGATCGTCGATCCGGGGGAATCCACCTCCCGTGCACCTCCCACGTTCGCACGCAGGACGGCGGGGAATTTGACCGTGCTCACCGTGATCCTCCCAGGACGAAGACGCCGTCGCTGAACGTCGCGACGGGAAGAGGGGTCCCGGCCTCGCGGGCCGCTCGCGCGGCGTCGGAGCAGACGGGGCAGCCCGGATCGCGGCGGAGGCGGAGCTCGGTGAACTCGGTCTCGAGGGCGTCGAACAGGAGCAGCCGGCCGGCCAGGGTCTCGCCGATGCCCAGCAGGAGCTTGAGCACCTCGTTGGCCTGGAGCATGCCCATGATCCCGGGCACGACGCCCAGGACCCCGGCCACGGAGCAGCCCGGGGCGAGCTCGGGTGGCGGCGGCGTGGGGTACAGGCAGCGATAGCACGGTCCCTCGTACGGGACGAACGTCGTGAGCTGGCCCTCGAACCGGAACACCGACGCGTGCACGACCGGGATGCCGGCCGCCACCGCGGCGTCGTTGAGGATGTAGCGGGTCTCGAACGTGTCCGTGCCGTCGAGGATCACGTCGTAGCCGGCGATGATCCGCTCGACGTTGTCTCCGACCAGCATCTCGTCGTGGGCCACGACGTCCACGTCCGGGTTGAGGGCGGTCAGCGTCCTGCGCGCGGACTCCACCTTCTTCTCGCCGACCCGGTCGGTGGTATGGACGACCTGGCGTTGCAGGTTCGACAGGTCGACGACGTCGAAGTCGACGATCCCGATCGTTCCCACGCCGGCGGCGGCAAGGTAGAGCGACGCCGGCGACCCGAGCCCGCCGGCGCCGATCAGCAGCACCTTCGACTCGAGCAGCTTCGCCTGGCCAGCCGACCCGACCTCGGGGATCAGCAGGTGACGGCTGTAGCGGACCTTCTGCTGGTCCGTGAGCTGCACGGGCTGCGACCAGGGCAGGCCGTGACCCTTCCATGCCTGGAAGCCGCCGCTCATCGAGGCAACGTTCGTGTAGCCCATCGCGGCCAGGGTCTGGCCGGCGAACAGCGAGCGGACACCGCCCGCGCAATACAGGACGACGGGCGTGTCGCGGGTGGGGACGACAGCCTCGATCTCCTGCTCCAGGTAGCTCTTGGAGACGTGGGTGGCGCCGGGCACGTGGCCCTCGTCCCATTCGGACGTCTCGCGGACATCGATCAGCGCGATGCCGCCGCGCTGTCTGAGCGCATCCGCCTCGGCCGGCGTGATCTCGCGGATCTCGCTGCGGGCCTCTCGGAGGAGCTCAGCGTAGGTCTTGGACATGAGCGGGGTTGCTCCGGTGGACGACGGGCCGCCGGTGAACGGCGGGGCGGGACGATTGTCAGCGGGTGGGATCCGGACGGGGGCCGCCGGGACGCGGCATCCGGACGCGGTCAGCCGGCGGTCAGGCCGGCCGGCGACACGCGCAGCGGCGCATCAGCCGGCGTCCGTGGCGATCGGCTTGGCGCCGATCTCCTCGAGAAGATGCTGGAGGGACTCGAAGCTGAGCATGGCGCACTTCAGGCGCGCCGGGCTGATATCGATCCCGAGCAGGTCAAGCAGGTCGACCGCCTGGAACGCCGCGACGTCCGCGACCGGCTTGCCCTTCACCTCGTCGGTCAGGAGCGAGGCCGACGCCTGGCTGATGGCACAACCGCGACCGGTGAAGCCAACGCTTTCAACAACCCCGTCCTTGACGGTCAGCTGCATCGTGATCCGGTCGCCGCACAGGGGGTTGGCGCCCTCGTAGGTCGCGGACGGATCGTCGAGCACGCCGAAGTTGTGGGGCCGCCGGTAGTGCTCCAGGATGTAGTCGCGATACAGATCGTCCATGGCCGAGGTCGAGTGTAGCGCCCCGCCCGAATTCCGACCAGAACGGTGGGGATTGGCGGTTCCGGGGCAATCCCGACAACAGCCACGCGGCGGCCGACCCGTCCGTTTGGCCGTCCGATCACAGTCCGTTAGCCGCGACAGGCGCGCGACAGGGTACGGCGGCGGGTAGTATGCGATTCGCAACGCTGGGCGCCGAGGCGGCGAGACCTTCGCCGAGGTATCGCCAGCGCCGCCGAGATGCAGGAGGAGAACCAGCCACTGATCTCGAACCCGAAGTCGTCTCCGCCGCTCCTCGTCCCGGTGCGGCGGCCAGACGGTGCAGAGCCAATCACCTCGTGTAGGAGAAGCCCGTGAACATGAGATCCCGTGCACTCGTCGGCCTGGCGGTGGTTGCCGTCCTGGTCGCCGCCTGCGGCAGCTCGAACTCGTCGGACAAGGCAAAGACCGCGACCTCGGCCGCCGACATGGGCGGCATGGACGCCCTCGTCACGGCCGCCAAGGCCGAGGGCACCCTGAACGTCATCGCGCTCCCGCCCGACTGGGCGAACTACGGCCAGATGATCACCGACTTCACCGCGAAGTACGGCATCAAGATCGTCTCCGACCAGCCCGACGGCAGCAGTGCCGATGAGATCACCGCTGCCAAGAACAACGCGGGCACCGACGCCGCACCCGACGTGTTCGACCTCGGCGCCAACGTGGCGATCGCGAACACCGACCTGTTCGCGCCGTACCAGGTGGCCGAGTGGAGCGACATCCCGGCCAACCTCAAGGAATCCACCGGCCTGTGGGTCAGCGACTACGCCGGCTACATGTCGATCGGCTGCGACACCGGCAAGGTCGCGATGCCGGCCACGGTGGCCGACCTGCTCAAGCCCGAGTACAAGGGCATGATCGCCCTCAACGGCGACCCGACCCAGGCCTCCGCAGGCTTCCACGGCGTCGTCATGGCAGCCTTGGCCAACGGCGGCTCGGCCGACAACATCGGCCCCGGCGTGGACTTCTTCAAGAAGCTGTATGACGCGGGCAACCTCCTGCCCGTGGACCCGAACCCGGCCACGATCAAGTCGGGCCAGACGCCCTGCGTGATCGACTGGGAGTACAACAACGCCGCCCAGACCGCTGCCCTCAAGGGCACGATGGACTGGAAGGTCGTCATCCCGTCCGACGCCCCGCCGGTCGCTGCCTACTACATCCAGGCAATCAACAAGCAGGCCCCGCATCCGGCCGCCGCTCGCCTGTGGGAGGAGTACCTCTACTCCGCTGCCGGCCAGAACACGTGGCTCAAGGGCTTCGCCCGGCCTGTGCTCCAGGACGTCATGATCAAGAACGGAACGATCGACCAGACCGCGCTGAGCGCACTGGCGACCACGACCGGCACGCCCGTCGTCCTCACCCAGGACCAGCTGGCCGCCGGCCAGGCATACCTGAAGAGCAACTGGAACTTCATCACGATCAAGTAGCTGGGAGATAGCACTCCCGTGAACGAGCCTGCCGGCACGCCCGCGATCCGCGGCGTGCCGGCCGACGGTTCCGGTACCGGCCCCCGATCGAGTGGGGCCGGTACGCGGCGCCCGCGGCGGATCAGCCCGTACGTCGGGCTGATCCCCTTCTTCCTCTACGTGACGGTGTTCCTGCTGCTGCCGACAGGGATCGTGGCGGTGGGCGCCTTCCAGGACGCCGCAGGTGCACCCACTCTGGCCAACATCGAGGCCGTGCTCTCCGGCCCGGCCTATGTTGATTCGTACGTCACCTCCATCCAGCTGTCGCTCGTCACGGCCATCGCCGGAGCGATCCTCGGGGCGCTCCTCGCGTGGGCCGTGGCCACCGGCAACCCGAGCGGATGGTTGCGCCAGACGGTCATCGCGGCCTCCGGCGTCCTTGCCCAGTTCGGCGGCGTGATGCTCGCGTTCGCCTTCCTTGCCACGTTCGGGTTCAACGGCCTGCTCACAGTGATGATCCAGGGCATCGCCGGGAGCGACCCGTTCGGTGGGGGCACCTGGCTGTACGGCCTGACCGGCCTGTCCGTGGTCTACACCTACTTCCAGATCCCGCTGATGCTCATCGTGTTCCTGCCCGCGGTCGACGGCCTGCGGCGCGAGTGGTGGGACGCATCGGCAAGCCTCGGCGGCGGCACCTGGGCGTACTGGCGCCACGTCGCCGGCCCGATCCTCCTGCCGACGTTCCTCGGGGCATGCCTGCTCCTGTTCACCAACGCGTTCTCCGCCTACGCCACCGCAGCCGCCCTCGTCAGCCAGGGGAGCCCGCTCGTCACCCTGCAGATCCGGCAGGCGATGACGAGCGAGGTCATCCTCGGCCAGGAGAACGTCGGCAAGGCGCTGGCGCTCGGGATGATCCTCATCGTGTTCATCGTGATGCTGGGGTACACCCTCCTCCAGCGGCGCACCGCGAAGTGGATGCAATGACGGCGTCCGTGCACGGCAGCGGCCGCAGCCGCAGGATCACGCGCTGGCTGATCCTGATCATCGTGATGGGCTACCTGATCGTGCCCCTGTTCTCGATGCTCGAGTTCTCGACCCGGGGCCCGGACAACACCCGGACCCTCGACGCCTGGGTCGCCATCACCCAGAGCGAGGATTTGACCTCGGTCGTGCTCCTGTCGCTCGGGATCGCCCTCGTCACCGTGCTCGGGATGCTGGCGCTGCTGGTCACGACGATGACCTGGGCCTATCTCCGGGTGCCACGGATGCGCAGGGTCATCGAGTTCCTGTGTCTCCTGCCGCTCGCGATCCCTGCCGTCGTCCTGGTCGTCGGCATCGCGCCGATCTACCGGGAGCTCCGCGTGAACATCAGCAGCTCGGCGCTGCTGCTCGCGTTCGTGTACATCATCCTCGTCCTGCCATACGCCTACCGGGCCATCGACGGCGGCCTGCGGTCGGTCGACGTGAACACACTTGCCGATGCAGCACGGAGCCTCGGTGCCGGCTGGCCACGCGTCATGCTCCAGATCATCGTCCCCAACATCCGGACCTCGCTCCTGTCGGCCGCCGTGCTGTCCGTTGCCCTGGTGCTCGGCGAGTACACGATCTCGTCGCTCCTCAGCTACCACACGCTCCAGGTCGTGATCTACGGGCTCGGCAAACGCGATGCGTCGGTCTCCGTCGCCGTCTCGTTCGCCGCACTCGTGTTCGTGTTCGCCCTGCTCATGGCCATCTCCCACTTCGGGTCGGGCCGCTCCCGCGAGCAGGCCCTCGACGAGGACTGACCGTATGACCGAGATGACCGATCCCGGCACGCACAGCGGCGTGGCCGTTCAACTCATCGACATGCACCGCAACTACGGCCCGGTGCGTGCTTTGGACGGCCTCTCGATCGACATCGCGCCGGGCGAGCTGGTGGCCCTGCTCGGCCCCTCGGGATGCGGAAAGACCACCGCCCTGCGGGCGCTCGGCGGTCTCGACGACCTCGACGCGGGCACGATCCTCGTGGACGGCCGGGACATCACGCACATGCCATCGAACAAGCGGGACATGGGGATCGTGTTCCAGGCCTACAGCCTGTTCCCGAACATGACCGCTCGCGACAACGTCGCCTACGGCCTCCGGCTGCGCGGGCTCGGCAAGGACGAGCGGCGAAAGCGCGCGGACGAGATGCTGGAGCTTGTCGGGCTGGCCACACAGGCGGGCAGGTATCCGCACCAGATGTCCGGCGGCCAGCAGCAGCGCGTCGCTCTGGCCCGCGCCCTCGCGATCAAGCCCCAGGTGCTGCTCCTCGACGAACCCCTGTCCGCCCTCGACGCAAAGGTGCGGCGCCAGCTTCGCGAGGAGATCCGGCGCATCCAGATCATGGTCGGCACGACGACCCTGTTCGTCACCCACGACCAGGAGGAGGCGCTGGCGCTCGGCGACCGGATCGGCGTCATGTCGGCCGGGCACCTCGAGCAGATCGCCTCGCCGACGGAGCTCTACGACCGGCCGCGGACCCGCTTCGTTGCCGAGTTCGTCGGCCTCACGAACCGGATCTCGGGTGTGGCGCGCGGCGGCGAGGTGGAGATCCTCGGGTCCCGGATCCCGCTTCTCGACGGGTCCGCCGGGCCCGGACCGGTCACCGCGCTCGTGCGGCCAGAATCCGTCCAGCTGACGCCCGAGCCGGGTGCAAAGGCCCGCGTGCTCGCGGTGAGCTTCCTGGGCTCGATGTGCCGGATCCAGGTGTCCCTCCCCTCGGGCGAGCTGGCCGTGGCACAGATGGCCGCATCGGACTTCGCGGGCCTTCCTCCCGGCACGGCTGTGGCCGTGTCCCTGCTGCCCTCGCCGGTCTTCGCTGTCGCGGACTGACCGGAGCCACCGCACCGGGGCATCTCGCCCACCGACAGAGAGGGATCGACTCCGTGTCCCGCGATCCGCAACCCGGCCCCAGGCAGATCACCGAGCCACCTCGCTCGATCGACATCATCCACGAGACCGAGGTGCTCGTCGTCGGCAGCGGACCCGGCGGGCTGGGGGCCGCCCTGGGGGCGGCGCGGGCCGGCGCGGAGACCACCCTCCTGGAGCGGCACGGCTGCTTCGGCGGCAACATCACAGCCGTGGGCGTGGAGAGCTTCGCCTGGTACCGGCACGAGCAGACCGTGGACAGCGTCGGCGTGGGGGTCGAGATCGAGGCGCGCGCCCGCGCGATGGGCGCAACCTCGGATGAATCCCAGTCGACCAGCCAGGCCTTCGACGCCGAGCGGTTCAAGGTCGTCGCAGATGCGCTGGTCGAGGAGGCCGGGGTCACCCCGATGCTCCACCGGACGTTCGTCGCTCCGATCCTGGAGGGCGGCGTCCTCCGCGGCGTGATCACCGAGAGCAAGTCCGGACGGGAGGCAATCCTGGCGAAGCGGGTGGTGGATGCCACGGGCGACGCGGACGTGGCGGCCTGGGCCGGCGCGCCGGTCCACAAGACGCCGAAGGAGCACATGCTCTCCGCCTCGGTGATGTTCTCGATGACCGGCGTCAACAAGAGGAAGTTCATCGACACGGTCAAGGCCGACCCGCCGCGGTACCGCGACTGGGCCGGCAACTTCGAATGGGACATCGAGACGACCGGCAAGGAGGACGAGATGTTCTCGCCCTTCCTGCGCAAGCCGTTCAAGAAGGCGGTCGAGGCGGGTGTCATCCCGCCCAACCTGATCACGATGGCCGGCACCTACGGCACGGTGTCCGACGACGGCGACCTGACGTACCTCAACCTGATCCACATGGGCGAGATCGACGGCACCGACGCCGACGACCTGACCCGCGGCGAGATCGAGGGCCGCAAGCAGGCCATGCACGCGATCGAGGCCCTGCGCCGGTTCATGCCCGGCTGCGAGGATGCCCGGCTCCGCAACTTCGGCATGACGCTCGGCATCCGCGACACGCGCAAGATCGACGCGCTCTACAACCTGACCGCTGACGACGTCCGGGGCGAGGCCCGCTTCGAGGACTCGATCGGGATCTTTCCGGAGTTCATCGACGGCTACGGCGTGCTCATCCTGCCGACGACGGGCCGGTACTTCCACGTGCCCTATCGCTCGCTCGTCCCGAAGGGCGTCGACAACCTGATCGTCGCCGGGCGCAGCATCGGCGGTGACAGGATCTCCCACGCTGCCGTGCGCAGCATGATGTGCTGCACGGTGAGTGGACAGGGTGCGGGGGTGGCCGCGGCGATCTCGCTGCAGACGGATGCGCCCTTCCGGGGGCTCGATGTCGCGCTCGTCCGCGCGGAGCTCACGCGCCAGGGCGTCCGCCTCGACTGACGGCGGCGGTGGCCGCCGAGGCGCCGGCCGGCCGTCCGAGCCGAGCGTCGCGGACCGGGGTTCCGGGAACGCTAGACGGGGACCGCCCCGTGCTCCACGGTCAGAGCCACGATGTCCCGGCTCGAGACCTCCCTGGAGGCGACGCCGCGCTGCACGGCCAGCGCCGCGGCGGCTCCCATGGCCTGACCCATCGCCATGCACGTGCACTGGGCGCGGATGCCGGCGAACGCGATCCGGTTGGCAGACACGTTGCGCCCCGCGACCGTGAGACGCCGGCTGCCCTTCGGGATCAGCGCCCGGAACGGCACCGAGGGGATCGCGTCGGGATCGTCGATGAAGCTGATCTCGCAGCCGATCTCCTGGCTGTGCAGGTCGACGTAGTTGAAGGCGTTGCACACCTTGTCCGGAAAGTCGGTCGCCTTCACGAAGTCGTCCTTGACGACCAGGTACTCGCCGACGGTGTGGTTGGTCTCCCGGGCGACGGCATGGGGAGCCATGAACCTGAGCGTTGCGCGCTCGGCTCCGGGGACCTTCTCCCGCACGAACCGGAACATCCGGAGCATCCGCTCGCGGCCCTCGATGTTGGCCCGCGTCTGGCCGTCCGCATCGGAGGTATCGGCATCGTAGATGTGGGTGGCGTTGTGGCCGCCGTGCTGGAGGTAGTACGTGAACGGCTCCATGTTCGCGTACGCCCAGTCGCCCTTCCGAAGCACGCCATCGCGCATGGCCTCGTCGTAGATCGCCTGGACCTCCTCCTTCCAGACCTGCTCCGACTCGATCCCGTCGATCTTGTACTGCAGCGTGCCCGGCTGCGACACCCGGGACCGGAGGACGCGCAGGCCGAGCGCCCGGACCACGTCCGAGTCGCCCGTGGAGTCGATGATCTCCCGGGCCCGGGTGACGCGCCGCACGCCCCGGCCGAGCGAGACGACCTCCCACCAGTCGCCATCGGAGCGGACCTCGGCGACGAACTCGTGGTAGTGGAGGATGACGCCGGCGGCGATCGCCTCGGCCTCGGCGATCGCCGCGTACACCGGCACGTTGATGTAGCTGTAGTAGCCGGGAGTCTCGACCGGCCGTCGCTGCCGGTAATCGGGGATCGGCAGGCCCTCGACGGTCTTTGCCTTCGTGTACAGCTCCCACGGGATCCCCTGGACGACGGGACCCGTCCGGGTGAAGAAGTGGTTGGGCATGTAGACGCCGCCCACGGTCATCGTGCCGCCCAGCATCGGGCCCGCCTCGATGACCGAGGTGCTCACGCCGGCGCGCGCGGCCTGGATCGCGGCGATATGGCCGGCGGTTCCACCGCCGGCGACGAGGACGTCGACGGTCTCGGCGACCGACCGCATGGAGTGGTCCTCCGGCTCAGGCCCCGGTGCCGAACAGCCGCTGCACCTCGAGCAGCCCGCTCACGAGGGCATCGATATCGGCCTTTGTCGTGTAGACCCCGAACGAGGCGCGGGCCGTCGCCGCCAGGTCGAGACGCTCGTGGAGTGGCATCGTGCAATGGTGGCCGGCGCGGACGGCAACCCCGAACCGGTCCAGCACCTGTGCCACGTCATGCGGATGGACGCCCGGCAGGTTGAATGACACCACACCGCCCCGCTGGTCGGCACCGGGGCCGTACAGCTCGATGCCCGGAACGCTGCGCCGCAGCGCATCCATCGCATGGGCCGTGATCTCGCGCTCGTGGGCGCGCACGCGATCCATGCCCAGGTCCGTGAGGTAGTCCACGGCGGCGCCGAGGCCGACGGCCGCGGAGATGTCCGGCGTGCCCGCCTCGAACTTCCACGGGATGTCGTTCCAGTCGGAGCGACGCAGGTGGACCTCGCGGATCATCTCGCCGCCGGCGAGGAACGGCGGCATCGCCTCCAGGAGCTCGCGGCGAGCCCACAGTGCCCCGGAGCCCGTGGGAGCGAGCATCTTGTGGCCGCTGAACACGTAGAAGTCGCAGCCGATCGCGGCCACGTCCACGGCGAGGTGCGGCACCGCCTGGGCGCCATCGATGAGGACCAGCGCCCCGGCCTCGTGCGCGAGCCGCGTCATCTCCTCGACCGGGTTGATCGTGCCCAGCGTGTTCGACACGTGGGCAAACGCGACCAGCTTGGGCTTGAGCCGGAGCAGCACCTCGAACACGTCCTGCCGGAGCACCCCGTCGTCGGTGATCGGGATGAACTCGAGGTCCGCGTCCTTCTCCTGCGCCAGCAGCTGCCACGGGACGAGGTTCGCGTGATGCTCCATCTCGGTGAGGACGATCACGTCGCCCCGGGAGATGTTGCGGCGACCCCACGAGTAGGCCACGAGGTTGATCGCCTCCGTCGCGTTCCGGGTGAACACGATCTCGTGCGCGTCCGGCGCTCCGATGAAGCGGGACACCTTTGCTCTCGCGGCCTCGTAGGCTGCCGTTGCCCGCTCGCCGATCGTATAGATCCCGCGGTGGACGTTCGCGTTGTACTCGCGGTAGTACGCGTCCATCGCCTCGATCACCGCAAGCGGCTTCTGCGACGTGGCCGCCGTGTCGAGGTACACGAACGGGTGACCGTGGATCTCCTGGTCCAGGATCGGGAAGTCCGCGCGGACGCGCACCGGATCGAGTGGACCGCGCGGCGCGGCGGCAGGAGCTGTTGGGTCGGCGATCGGACGGGCCTCAGTGGTCATCAGGCGCTACCGGCTGGCGCCGGCGACCTCGGGCTCCGTGGGCACGGCCAGCGCCTCATCGGGCACGCCGATGTCAAGGCCGTTCTCGCGGAGGATCGGGCCGTAGCCCTCCGCCTCCAGGCGCACAGCAAGGTCCTTGCCACCGGAGGTCACGATCCGGCCCGCAGCCAGCACGTGGACGTAGTCCGGGGTGATGTAGTTGAGCAGCCGCTGATAGTGCGTGATCAGCAGCACGCCCATGTTGGGGTTGAGCATCGCGTTGACGCCTTCGGCCACGATCCGCAGGGCGTCGATGTCCAGCCCGGAGTCCGTCTCGTCGAGCACCGCGAACTCCGGCTCCAGCATCGCCATCTGGAGCATCTCGAGGCGCTTCTTCTCGCCGCCCGAGAAGCCGTCGTTCACGTAGCGGCTGGCGAATGCGTCCTCCATCTTGAGGAGGGCCATCTTCTCGCGCATCTTGCGCCGGAACTCGAGCATCGAGACGCCACCCTTGATGCTGTCCGTGGGGTCGATGTCCGGGTTCTTGTCGATGCCCTGCAGTTTGGCGTTGAGGGCGCTGCGGACGAAGCTCGCGACGCTGAGGCCCGGGACGGCGGTCGGGTACTGGAAGGCGAGGAACAGGCCCAGGCGCGATCGCTTGTCCGGGGACAGGGCAAGCAGGTCCCGGCCCTTCCAGCGGACCTCGCCGCTCTTGATGATGTAGGCCGGGTGCCCCATCAGGGCGTAGGCGAGCGTGGTCTTGCCGGAGCCATTGGGGCCCATGATCGCGTGGGTCTCGCCCTTGCGGATCGTGAGGTTGATGCCCTGGAGGATCTCGTGCTCGGGGTTGGCAACCGGGGCGACCCGGAGATTCGAGATGACGAGCTCGCGGTCGTTTGCGTCGGTCACGAAGAGGCTCCCTGGAGAGTGGGGGTCGGCGGGGTCGGCCCCGGCGCGACCACGGCCGGGGACACGGCCGGGTCGCGGGGGTCGAGGGTGATTCCTGCGGCGGGGACGAGATCCGCAAGCGTCATCGAATCGAGGGTGCCGGAGATCGCGTCCCGGACGCGGACCCAGAGCACGTTAACCGTGCATCGGGCGGACCGGTCGCAGCCCGTGTGATCCTTCTCGTCCGAGGCGCAGATCATCGGTGCGATCGGACCTTCGAGGGCGCGCAGCACGTCGCTCATCCGGATCTCATCCGGCCGGGCTCCGAGCTCGTACCCTCCGCGGGCCCCACGGGTGGACATGACCAGGCCCGCGTCCCGGAGGCTCGTCACGAGCTGCTCCAGGTAGGCCCGTGGCAGGTCCTCGTCCAGGGCGATCTCGGCGAGGCTGGCCGGACCGGTTCCGTAGCGCCGGCCCAGCTGGACCATCAGGCGCACGCCGTACTCGCCCTTCGTGCTGAAGGCGACGGCGCCGGATCCATGGAAGCTCGCGCGGGGGGTCAAGGGTTCGATCCTCGTGGGGTCGGAGTCGGATTCCCCCGGGGGACACTCGCGGCGAGGAGGCCGCCGCGCCGGGGAAATCCGACCGATTTCGTCGGGATTGAGTCTAGACCGGCTCCGGCGGAGCGTCAACGGTGGCCTGGGGTAG
>CAWKHN010000013.1:0-32328 GCA_963849495.1 uncultured Chloroflexia bacterium
ACCACGTCGGCCCGTCGAAGTCGCAGGCGAGGAGCCGGCAGGTGTCGTCCCGGAGGAGCGGGTACACGCCGATGTGCGTTGTCCCGGTCAGGTGCGCCTCGAACACGGCGTCGGTGAGGGGCAGGTACTCGCGGTCGGGTCGACGGGCGTTCGCCCAGGCGCCAGCGACCGCGGGGCTCCAACCGGCCTTGCCGCTCCGGGCGTTCTCCCAGCGGACGGCGTACACGTCGTCGCGCCCGGCGAACAGTGTCCGGAACAGGGCGATCTTCGCAGTGGGAGCCGATCGGGCGTGAGCGGCGGGCCCTCGCCGTTCGGCACGTGCTCCGGGAAGAGCTCCGGTTCCCATGCGGCGATGGGGGCCGACGGCCGCTGCGGGGGACGCGCGACAGAGTCGGCTGGCGCCGAAGCGAGGCGGGCCCGCAGCGCGGCGTTCTCCTCGCGCAGGCGTTCGACCTCGCGCCGCAGCTCCCGGATCTCCGGCCGATTCTCGTCCATAGCGCTATCTTCACCGATCCGGCCGTGACGCCTTGTCGCTAACTGACCCACTCGTACCGGCGACCAGCGAGCCATAGCTAACTTGACACTGGGATCCCGCGACGCAACACTGTCTGTACACACCCGGCGGTTCCGCCCGTCGGGTTTTCTCTTGGGCGAGAGGCGACTGAACGGTGATCGGCGTGCAGCGCGTCACGGTCTACATCGACGGGTTCAACCTCTACTACGCCCTGCTGAAACCGAACCGTGCCGTGCGATGGCTTGACCTGGCGGCGCTTGGATCCGCCCTTCGCCCGGCGGACGCAGTCTCGGTGCGCTACTTCACCGCCAAGGTCCTCCGAGTTCCCGATCCGAGCTCGGAAATGCGTCAGCGGCTCTACCTGAAGGCCATCGAGACGCTTCCGAACGTGACGGTCGAGTTCGGCCACTTCACCGCGCACGAGGTCCGCATGGCCTTGGTCTCCCCTCCCAACAACGGGCCGAGAACGGCCCTCGTCTGGAAGACGGAGGAGAAGGGCTCTGACGTCAATATCGCGACCCGGCTGCTGCTCGACGGTCAGGACGGGCTTTACGACGAGGCGATCGTCATCTCCGGAGACTCGGACCTGGTCGAGCCGATCCGCGAAGCAAATCAGCGGTACGGCCCGGTCCACGTCAGGAACCCGCGGGACGTGCACAGCGACCTCGCCCTGGCGGCTGCGTCCTACGGCCGGCTGGACCCGGCGCTCCTCCCGCGCTGCCAGCTCCCCGATACGGTCCACCTGCCGACGGGCCGCTCGGTGACGCGACCTGCCACCTGGAGATAGCCGCGGACGCGGACCTCATTCGGGCGCGCCAGACGCTCCCGATCACCACTCGGCCGCGCGAGCCCCGATCGCCAAGCGCACGATAATCGGCACCTTCACCGCTCGCGGGATCGTGCTCAGAAGGGGCCCGGCTCCACCGCTCCGGCCTCGTCGGCTCCCAAAGCACGTGCGCCACCGTTGCGCCACACCCCGACAGGTTTCGTGCTCACGAAGCGCATGTGCTTCGTGATCCGGCTGGGCCTGGAGGTCGTCGACACGCCCGCCGACGGGCCTTCAGCGCTCCAAGCGCACATGCTAGCGCAAGCGCACATGCTTTCTGGGTCGCTGGTCGGGGCGCGAAACGCGCAGACTCGCCTGGCGGAGTCATGCGCGCGGCCGAGGAGTCGAAGCAATTGCCAGCGAATTGGGCGGTCTCGTCCGACGTCGAAGCCGAGGCTCGCATAGGCCGGGAGTCGCCGACTGTGCATGCCAGCCAGGACGGGCACACCGCCGTCAACGTAGTCGTGGACCTCCACGCGCGTCTTGCCCTCGACGGGGCGCAGGATCCGGCCGACGTACTGGACGAGTCGACCCTTGAACGCGATCGGGAACGCGAGGAACAGCGTGTCGAGGGCCGCGCAGTCGAACCCTTCACCCAAGAAGCTGCCGGTCGCGACCACGACCACGCCGCCCCCGGGCTGAAGCCTTGCGAGGGACCCCGTCACGAGGCCACGTGCCTTCTTCTGGGCTTGCCCCGATTCGGCGGACAGTTCCGCTAAGCCGCTTTGGATTGGCTGTGCCGCCGCGCTTCATACTCGGCCGGCGTGAGGTTTCCGAGACTCGAGTGCAGCCGGCTCCGGTTGTGGAAGACCTCGATGAACTCGAAGATCGCCGCGCGAGCGACGGCCCGGGTCGGGAAGGTCCGACGATAGACGAGCTCCTCCTTGAGGGTGGCGAAGAAACTCTCGGCCACGGCGTTGTCCCAGCACTGGCGGGGACGGGACAGCGACTGCTGCGCCTGGTGCGCCTCGAGGAGCGCCCGGAATTCCCCGCTGGTGTATTGGCTGCCCCTGTCCGAGTGGAACACGAAGCCAGGCTCGGGGCGGCGAGCCGTGATCGCGCTGGCCAGGGCGTCGACCACGAGGGATGCCCGCATGAGGTCGGCCAGCGAGAAGCCGACGACCCGCCGACTGGCCAAGTCGATGCAGGTCGCGAGATACAGCCAGCCCTCGTGGGTGCGGATGTAGGTGATGTCGCCGACGTAGACGCGGTCGAGGGCAACCGAGTCCGGGGCGAACGCACGGCCAAGGCGGTCGATCATGGTCGGGGTGGCTCCCGGATCAGCGATGGTGGTCCTGACCTTGCGGCGGCGACGGCATCCGGCGATGCCGCAGCGGACCATGAGCCGGGCGACTCGCTTCCGGCCGACGCCCGTCCCTTCACGAGCCAGGGCGGCGGTGATCCGCGGTGCGCCATACGTCCGGCGACTGGCCCGGTGGATCTCGACGATCTTGCCCTGCAGCGTCGCGTCGGCGAGGCCACGCGGGCCCGGTTCGTGGTGGTGCCAGTCATAGAAGGCGGAGCGAGAGACCTCCATCAGGGCGCAGGCGGCTGCCACGTTGCGCTCTGCGGCCTTCTCCGCCTCGATGAACGGGTACACGCTCATCGGGTCTCGCGGGCAAAGAAAGCCGTTGCTCGCTTCAGGATGTCGCGCTCCTCGCGCAGGACGCGGTTCTCGTGGCGCAGGCGGGCGAGCTCCTCGCGCTCGGCGGAGGTCAAGCCCTCCCGGCGGCCGGCGTCGATCTCGACCTGGGCGACCCAGCGGCGGACCGCCGTCTCGGACAGATCGAGGTCTCGGGCGACCGCGCCGATCGAGCGCCCGCCACTGCGGCAGAGCTCGACGACCTGGGCCTTGTACTCGTCGGGGAACGACCGTCTCGGTCGCTTGGCGTGTTCCATGGCCACCATGATGAACATCCTTTCCCGGCCTGTTCGGCCGATGTCAGATGTCCGTCAAAGCGGGGCAATGCCACCCTGCGGCCGACCGCCTTGGTGCCCTGCTGGTTGCGATCCAGACGACAACCGGGACCTGCCGCACGCTCGAGGATTCGTTGTTCGGCTTCTGCGCAGCGGACCCGTCCGAAGTCGGCGCGTGCCCTGTCTCACGGGTAGATGACCAAGTTCATCCGCCGTTCGACTTGGCCTCTCCGGCGACGGAGGTGGCAGGCACATGCGAAGCCGCCACGAGAAGTACCCCCCAGCGCCGCGGTTGAAAGGGATCCTGAACGCCTCCGGGGCTCCCCCTTCAGAACCAGGTCTTGCAGCCTCAATTCGACTCGGGGGAGCCTTCGTCCTGGACCCGCGAACGGCCCTCATCCACCAAGCGAGGCTTCGGGCTTTGTGACCTGCGAGATGACGGTGCCCGAACCGTCGACGCCCGTCATGCTGGCGATCGAAGCATCGCTGGGCCACCAGGCAAGGAACCTTCCTTTCGCGATGGTAGCCGTAACGATCGTGCCGTCGGACAGCGAGAGCTGAACCGAACTGATCGTGTTGGGCACATGGCCGAAGACGCGCGTCAGCCCGTCGCCCGAACCCCCGTGCGGCGTGGATCGGCCGACACCGTCCAAGCCGAAGGCCGACGAAGGGTTGGTAAGGTGCGTCGCACTTGCACTTGAGGCCAGGGCCTGACCGTTGCTGTCGAGCGCGACCACGCACATCACAGCCGTGTCGGTATTCACGAAGAGGAGTGCGGCCGCCGAACCTCGCTGATCCTGAGCCGCGAGGGGAGCGTCAACCGTCGTTCCGCGCAGGCACAGTGATTGCGCCGCGACCGCGAGCGCGGGATCGGCCAAGGTCGGCATCGCCGACCAGGATGCGAAGACGGACGTGGGCGCCGTCAGACTGCTCGTCATCGCGATGACCAGGGCAGCCGCAGCGGCGGTGACAAGGAGACCAGCGCCCATCGGGCGCCACCGGTTCCGGCGACGCTCCGCGGCTCGGCCAACGATGGCCGCGACCGGGAGGTCATAGGTGAAGTGGGCGAAGGCGTCTTCGACGCGCCGCTTCGCGTCCGAGTTCGTGATCATGCCAACTCCTCGTATTCGGTCCCAGCGAGCGACAGCCGGAGGGCGGCCACCGCTCGATGGAGGTGGACAGTGACAGTCTTCGGGGCGATCCCTAGAAGGGCCGCGGTCTGAGCCGTGTCGAGATCGACAAGAAGTCGAAGCGCGACGACCTCTCGTTGGCGCCGCGGCAGGCGCCAGAGTCGCCCCAGGAGGTCCTCCTCCATGGCGACTTCAGGCGGCGCGACCGCTTTGACATCGGGGATCTCGGGCACCTCGCGCTGCCAGATCCGCCAGCCAGATCGAAATCGGTTGATCGCCGATCTCGTCACCAAGGCAATGGGGTTCGGGTGCTGCCTCACATGGGCCCACTTGGCGTAGGCATCGGCGTAGGCATCGGCGACAGCATCCTCGGCACGATCCGGCTGCCTTGTTGCCAGCAAGACCGCTCGGTAGACGCGATCCTTCGTCGCCTCATAGAAGGCGACGAAGTCATCGGGTGTCGAGCTGGCTTCCACGATTGAATAACGCGCGGGCTGCGCATTTGACTTACCCATCTCAAAACACCGCGTCGTTCGGGCTGCCGGTGAGACCGTCGAGGACCAAGGACAGGTAGATGGACTCGAGCGTCTCTGCGTTGTTCGTCTGATCCATTCCTGGCTCGAACATCCACAGCGCGTCGGCCTGTAGGAACGCCGGCACGCTCGCGGCGCCGGACGCCTCCGTCGCAAGGATCCGGTTGCCTTGCGCAGTCGAACGGAGGTCTCCGACCGTGACGCCAGCTTGGGCAACGAAGACAGGATCCTTCGCCATGCTTGCCGCTGCTTGTCGGGCCCGGCTTGCCAGCTCGGAATCTTCGGTAGCCCCGGCGATGACCCACGCGGCATAGGAATTGGACATGCTGTCCAGGGGCCACGCTAACGCGATAGAACGCATCGAGCTTGCAGCGGCTTGATCGAGTGGCGCCGCGAGCTGGACGAGCGCAGCGAGCTCTCGCGGGCGCCATGCAGCCAAAGCACCATTCGCCAAGATTTGCCTCGAAGGCTGCTGCTGAGGCCGGTGGGAACCTCCAACCCGAGTTCCCGAGCGAGTGCCACGACGAAGAGCGTGTCTGGAGCCGCGGTCCGCAGCAAACTGAGGTCGGTGGATGCAGCCCCTACTTCGCTGATCCACTGCAAGACACGCTTCGTCATTGCTACGTCATGCGAGCGATCGCCCTCGATGTGGCTGATCGCTGTGGCGTAGTACGACGTCCGGGCGTCGATGATCCCCAGGTCATCCCGCCAGCCGCATCAGGCAGGTCGATCGTCCGGTGGCACGCGGCGGCCACTCCACCGTCATGGGTGACGACGAGCACGCTCTTCCCACGGCGGTTCAACTCTCGTAGGAGTTCGATGACCAAGCTCGCGTTGGCCGCGTCGAGCGATCCCGTGGGCTCGTCCGCGAGGACCAAGTCACACGGCTTCAGCATGAGGCGCGCAATTGCCACGCGCTGCTGCTCGCCGCCGGAGAGCTCGTACACCTTGCGACTGCCAACGCCAGGCAGGCCGACAGCCTGCAATGCCTGCGCCCGGTTACCCTCCAGCGCGGTTCTTGACCCGCCCCCGTACGCCTGCGCGATCTTGAGGTTGTTGTCGACGGTGTCGCCGTCAATCAGGGCGAAGTTCTGGAAGAGGTAGCCGAGCCTGTCGCGGAGGAGTCGGGTCGCACCCCGCGACCCGACTTTGGCCCATTCGCCGAACAGCCGGACCTCGCCGCTGTCTGCCTTCTCGAGGAGGCCGACTACGTTGAGGAGCGTCGACTTGCCGGATCCGCTCCGTCCCGTGACCGCGACCATCTCGCCGGCGGCAATCGTGAGGCTCACGTCGCGAAGCACCGGCCGCCCGCCGTACGACTTGCTGACTCCGGCCAGCTCGCAGACTGACTCCTGCATCCTCAGAACTCCTCTTTGAGAACCCTGACGACGCCTGCCGACTGCATTCGGGACAGCATGAGCGCCTGCAGGAGGAATTCGACAGCGGCAATCGCCCCGGTGGTGGCGGCGACGACGAGGAATGGGGCGGCACCCGTCGCGGAAGACAGCGCTGACACGTGAGAGGCGGCGAAGGGGTTCATCCCCATCTGGTTCACCGCGAGAGCCGCCGCGAGCTGGAGCGCCCAGACGAGCGCGAACAGCACGAAGACCTCTCGGTACGTGTCGAGGAAGCGCTGGCCGAAGAGCCGGCGCACGGCGATTCGGCGCGAGTAGCGCTCGAACATGATTGACACGCTCTGGGCGGACAGCAGCAGCAGGGTGCCAAGGAGGGCGAGGGACAGGGTGGCGATGAATTGCAGCGTGCCCTGGATGGCGGCAACTTGCTGGGAGACCCAGCCGTCGAGGGTCACGAGCGAGGGGAAGTTGTCGTCGAGCCGGAGCGACTTCAGGAGGGGCTCGATCGACGTCAGCGTCTTGGCGGTGTCGCCGTCCTCGAGGGGCACCTTTAGCGCGCTGTCCGCTCCCCCCGTCATCATGTTGCCCCTGTCTGTGCCCACGCTGTTGGCGGTGGTCATCACCTGGATGATCGGGTCCACGATGTTGCCACCGTTGTCGGGATCGACGAGTGGGTTGAACCCGAACACGGTCTGGTCATCCTCTGTCCAGATGATCGCGACCTGCTGCGTGGTGACCGCCGGTGGCGTGGGCCTACCGTACGCGGCATTCGAGCTGGCCGCCCCGCCTGGGCCGGTCCGAAGTCGCTGGAAGTACTCGCGGATCTGCTCCTCCTCGCCGCGCAGCCGCGCGGGGACCAGGACGACCCAGTCCGTCGTCGCGTCGCTCACCGCGACGATGTGACCGCTCGAGTCCCGCACCGGAAAGCGACGGAGGTAGTTGGTATTCACGACCAGCGACCGGGGATCAGCCGCGGTCGGATCGGGGTTCGACGGGCCCGCCCCGGGCCTCGGCTCGTATTCTGTGGAGTCGACGTAGACGGCGCCGCGCGCATCGAGGGCGAGGTAGAGGTCGAACACGAGCGCACTTTCGGTCGCGTTGCCGCCGCTGATGATCTCTGTGAAGTCGTTGCCGACGCGCCGTGGCGTGAAGATCCCGTAGTCGCGCCCCAGGTCCCAATTGGCGAAGCGCGACCGCGCCGCGGCAGCGTCGGAGTAGATGACCCACACCCCTGACAGCGCCGCGATGAGAAGCGCGGAGGACACGACCTTGACGATGGCATTCAGCGCGAACAGGCCCTCGGTGTCCTTTCAATTCTTGATCGCGGTCGGGATGTTCGAGCGAACGACGTAGCCGCAGGTGACGAGGGACGCGGCCAAGACGAGGGCGAACGATCGACCGATGCCCAGCAGGACAGCCGCGCAGAACTGCGAGTCCGAGCCCGGGACCAGCAGGGCCGCCGGAATGGCCAACAGTTCCACCGCGAGGAGCACGACCAGCACGAAGCGGCCCGCGATCTCGTACCAGATGCGCATCGCACTGAAGCCGTGGAGCCGCATCACGCCGGCCGCCTTGGTTCTGCCCAGGGCGTCGAAGGCCAGGAAGATCGCGGTGAGGAGGACGATAAGGGCCTGGATCCCCCCGAGGAACAGCGTTGGATCACCCGAGGAGGTCCCCAGACCCGACGACGGGACGGCAGTCAACACGTCCGGGGCCACGACGGACGGGTCCCCTGTCAGCGTCGACGCCTCCCGCGACACATACGCCACGAATGCCCGGTAAGACGCGTCGTCCGGCGCCTCGACGGAGTACGTGCCGGATACCGGCATCGCGTCGAATGACGCCTTGAGCGATCGGATGCTGACCGCCGGCTGGATTCCGAACACGCTCAGCACGCCGATCTGGTCCGGGCCCCCGCCTGGGGTCGCGGACAAGTAGCGGCTCGGGAAGTCGGCGTCGGCCGGCGTGAGCCACCTTCCTGATTGCAGGCGGAAGGGCTCGAACGCCCGCGTGTCGGACGTCAGAAGCACGAAGAGCGTGGTGGCCTGCCTGCCGTCCGCCGTGTAGCCGAGGAGGCTCCGGAGGACGTTGACGTGTGCGGCCTCCGCCCCACCGCGAACGATCGCGAGGACGGCCTGCGGATCGGACAGGCGGGGATCGTTCGGGAGGTTGATCGGCCTCCCGACGACACCACCCGCCTGCTCGATCCGCAGGGATTGCGATGCGGCCGTCTCGAGGTAGTTGATCAGGCCAGCCGAGGCTGCCAGCACGAGAAGCATCGCGATGATCAGACGCTTCACAGCGACCTTCGCCTGGCCGTGATCAGACCGCCCTCGCTCGCAGGACTAGTTGTTGGTGAAGCTCACGTAGCCCATGTCCCAGACGTTGCAGTAGGCCATCGCGTAGGACCAGTAGCCTGCGGGTGCTCCGCCGGTCGAGTTGCTGCTACCGCAGATGGCGGTCGAGTGGTGGTAGCTAGTCGGGTAGTAGTAGTTGGACCACACGTGCTTGTTGACCGGGAGATCAACCTGTGCCCCGTAGTTCCAATAACCGCCGCCGGGCTCAACCACGCCGGTGGCGAACACAGGCACCGCCATGGCCAAGGTGAGGAGAAGGGCAATGAGCGCAGCGCCGCGACGCATTCAATAACGCTCCATTCATTGGTCGTACGAAACGAGACGTCCGCTGTCTCAGCAGACGTAAACGGTCGAGGAAGGGCCGCGCGCTGGAAGCCTTCGGGCGTCGCGCCTCCCCGATCGCAGCGACGAACCGGATTGGCAGTGGCAACCCCCCCCAGCGTGCCAGTTCCCCCTGGCGACGACGAGGCGCGCGAGCGGTGCGCCTGCGACAACACTAGCCGACGACACCGCACAACCAACAGTGGGGAAAACCCTACCTACGTGCCCTCGAGCGGCCGCGCGACATCCTGGCAGATCAGGGGTAGGGCCCGCGGATGCGGTGTAGACCGCCGCCGCCCTATGAGTGCCTCACCGAACTGAAGGTGTCGTTGAAGGCGCCGAGCGAGCTGATGTTCTGGTTGCAGCAGAATGACCACGTCGAGCCGCCGTAGAGCCAGTCCGTGTAGAAGATTCCAGCCTGGCCGTTGAGGCCCTTGAATGAGCTGATCCGGTCGTTCCATCCGATCAGGCTCAGGACCGAGTAGTCCTGCGCCATGTACATCGATGCCCCACCGTACGAGGGATTCTCGAAGACCTCGACGTAGTCGAGGGCCGCGGCAGCAAGCGCCGGGGCCGGCGTGACGAGGAAGGCGACCCAGCGGTCACGCGGGAGAACCCGGCTCGCCGCCGCGAGCAGGACCCGGTCGATCGGTCGGAGCTGCGGTCGGCCGGCCATCCGCTGCAGCACCCGGAGCTGATGGCGGAGGACGAGGATCTCGAGGTCCTTGGCGCCGTCGTCCCGACCACGCCTGCCGGTGCCGATAGTGCGGGCGACGAGGGTGCGGATCAGCAGGTAGACGCGCGACACTCAGCCGATCGTACCGGGGTGATCGAGCGTGAATCGGGGCTTCTGACCCCCACGGGCATGTGCTGATCAAGACCTCGGCCCAGCAGCGTGGTCCCGGCGTCGAGTACGGGCCAGGCCCGCGGTTTCCTTCCCGGCCTGGGCGGAAGGCGCGGACGGGAGACGAGCACGAGGCCGGCCCAACACTATGGAATGGGAACGGTGAGTGAGCGCAGCCGTCGATCGGGACATGGTCGTGGCTGAGGCCCCCCGTTCGCGAAGCGCACAATAATCGGCACCTTCACCGCTCGCGGGCTTGAGTTCAGCGGTGCCCTGGCTTCACCGCTCCGGCCTCGGGGGCTCCCAAAGCACGTGCGCCACCGTTGCGCCACACCCCGACAGGGTGCATAGGCTACACCGCCACCTTCGCCCGGCGTGAACCGCGCGGCAGCGTCGGCAGGGAGGCGATCGGCCGCTCGCACAGGGCCGAGAACACCCGCGCCGCCTGATCGTGATGGGCGGGCCCTTCGCCTGCGTCATTGTGGCGGCTCCGGCCGGCCGTCCTCGGTCAGCCCAGGCGCGTGAACGCCAGCCGGTGCCCGGGCTCGCCAAGCGAGAGGGTGCTCTCCGCGACCGAGGCTTGCAGCGTCGCGTCGTCGAGCCGGATGGTGTCCGCACCGACGACGGACCACCGCTGCTGGCGGGTGCCGGCCATCGCCGAGGTCGCGACGGCGGATCCCCCGGCTCGAAACTCATAGGTGATCCCGAGTCCGTCGTTCCGCCAGGACCCGAGAATCGCCTGCTCGAGGGGGCCGGCCAGCGACGCCGCGGGGGGCTGCGGCGTCCCGTCCGCGGAGGCCGTCACTGCCTCCATCTGACGCAGGAACGCCTGTGCTTGCGCGGCCCTCGGGTCGCCGGACGACGCGGCCTGCTCCAGCGCGTTGCGGACGATGCCGGGGACCTGCGGGGGCGGCGCATCGGCGACCTTCTCCAGGTTGACGATCCTGCTCGAGTCCCCGAGCAGGTAGACGCGGACCACGCCGTCCTCAGGCGCCGCCTCCCACTGGTCGCGCGACACGCTGAAGCTCCGATCGCCCACAACGAGGTAGTACTCGTACTCGTTGCCGGCGCTGACGTGGTCCTCGTCGTCGCGGCGGTCCCTGCGGTCGCGACGGAACGGACCCTCGAGGCTCGTCACGCGCCCCTCAGCCGCCGCGGCGGCCTTGGCGGCGGACCCGCGGATCCCCCCGAAGTACGTGAGGGCCACGCCGAATGCGAGGATCGCGGCCCCGATTAGGAGCGGCTCGAGACGGCTGCCGGGGATCCGTCCGGTGATCGCACCGAACAGGATGACGACCCCGAAAACCGTCACTGCAATCCCGGCGAACACGAGGTTCTTCCGGTCCGTCGCCGCTTCCGCCTGATAGAAGGTGGACTGCTCGGGCGTGAGGCGCCCGGACCGGTTCGCGTCGAGGGCGTTGCGCGGGAACGGATCACTCGCCACGGGGCACTCCTGTGCAGGGGTGGAGAAGCGTAACCGAAGCGTCCAGCCCCCCGGCTCGAGCCGCCGCTTCGCCAGCTCGGCCAGCCCAATGGACGCGCTCAGGAGCACGATCAGGCGGGAGCTGACGGTCGCCTGAACCGCAGACGGGTCGGTGAGCGGGTGCGTTCGTGTTGGGCATCCGCCCACCGCCCCAGGGTGAACCGCCTGCCTCAGGTCGTGACGGAGACCACGGGCGAGGTACCCAGGATGGAGCCCGACGCATCGAGTGCGCGGACGGCCACGAAGGCGGCCGTCGTCTTCACGGCGATCACGGTCTCGAAGCCGGTCCGCGACGCAGACCCGGAGACCGCGAGGTCCGCGGCATCCTTCCCGGCCACGACCTCCCAGGTCGCGATCTCGGTGGCCCCGTTCCAGCTGGCGTAGACGGTGAGGCTCCCGGCGCCGCCGTCGACCGCGATGGCCGGCTGGTCATCGGGCAGGCCGACCCAGGGAAAGCGGTAGTCGCGATACGACTGCGTGGCCGTGAACGTGGCGTCGTACAGGAGACGCCCGGTGACGTCGAACTCGCTGAACCGGGGCAGCGCCCCCCAGCCGACGAACACGTTCCCGTTCGGAAGCATCTGCACATTGCCCTGGCTCGTCGCGAGCAGTCCCTGCGGCTGCGGGTACTCGCGGACGAGGGTGGCGGTCATGGCCGACTCGTCGAGGCGCAGGGCGATCGCGCGCGAGTGTCCCGGCGCCTGGTTGTCGTCGAAGATCGTGATCGTGCCGTCCGGCTGCCGGCGGGCATCGTGCTGGAGCGCGAACGAGGTACCCGGTCCCATGGCGAAGTCGCTGCGTTTGCCACCGAGGCGCCACCGGATCTGGCCGGTCTGGCGATCGATCTTGTAGATCGCCGAGGTGTTGCGCGCGGACACGATGAGGTCGCCGTCGGTGTCGACGTCGATGGAGTTGGCGTGGAAGTAGTCGTAGACCGAGCCGGAATCCTTCGGGACATCCGCGATGGACTCGTCGAGGCCGACGTGGTCGGTCGAGTGCCACTCGAAGAGCAGGCGACCGGTCGCGGGGTCGACCTCCTGGATCGCGCAATCCATGACCTCGGCCGGGGCGGGCGTGGTGGCCGTCGCGCCCGATGAGAATGGCATGGTGATCGCCGCGTCCGCCGTGATGAGGGCGGTGCCGGTCGCCGTGAGCTGGAGCTCGTGCAGATCCGCCTGCCGGCCGTTTGCTCCGCGGATCCTGATCACCTCGCGGTACGTCGCATCGACCACGACGTGCTCACCCGACCCGATGCCGGCATTGTTCATGCCCTGCCACCAGGTGAGCACCGGGGCGCCGAGGTAGGTGGCGACCCGAAGGTTGGTTGCATTGCCCCCGGTGTCCGGGCGCATCCAGACGAGCTCACCTGTGTCATCGATGATCGTCGGTCCGTCCTGGTTCGCGCCGTTGGCGGGGGTCAGGAAGATGAGGCCGGGCGCGAGGGTGCCCGCCCGCGTCGTCACGCTGAGGAGCGGAGGGGCAATGTCCGGGCGGGAACGGAAGTGGCGCCGGGGACCCGGGGTCGGAGACGCCTGGGGTGCGGCAGCGGCCGTGCCCGGCGTGGCGCCGGCCGTCGCACCCGTCGTTGCGCTCGCGCCGGGGCTGCCCGGGCTGATCGCCTGGCGGGCAAGGCCAAGCGCCCCGATCGCCACGCCACCCCCGGCGAACACACCTGCCAGGCGGAGGAAGCGGCGACGGGTGATGTGGTGCCCGGGTGCCGGCGCACCATTGTTCACGCTGACCTCTTGGATTCTCCCGGCAGCTCCGGGATGGCCGGCGCACGCCCGCGACATCGGATGACGCGGGACCGGTCGCCGGTCCGCGACTCGCGACCGAGCTGCCACCGAGGCAACGAGACTCGATGGTCCCACGCATTGTGGAGTTGAATGCTGAGAGGGCGCTGAGATCCGTCGTCCGGACAGTTCCTCACGACACGACCGGGACGGGGCTCAGAACCCGAGCGATCGAAGCACGGGGCCCATCCGGGCGGCCGCGCGCGATCGGTGCGAGATGGCGTTCTTCGCCTCGGCTGACCACTGGCCCAGCGTCTCGCCACCCGGTGGCTCCGACCAGGGCTCGAAGATCGGGTCGTAGCCAAAGCCGCCGTCGCCCTTCGGCACCTCGGCGATCCGGCCCCGACACGTCCCGCGGCGGGTCACCGTTCCGAGCCCGCCTCGCGGTCCTGCCCCGTCCGGCAGCACCAGCGCGAGGACGCACACGTAGCGCGCCCCCCGGCTCACCGCGGGAAGCCCCGCGAGCTCCCGCAGCAGCTTTGCGTTGTTCGCCTCGTCCGTCGCGTCCGGCCCGGCGTAGCGCCGAGTGCGCACACCCGGCCCGCCACCCAACGCCTCCACCTCGATCCCCGAATCGTCGGCCAGCGTGGGCAGGCCGGATCGGCGGGCGTAGAAGCGGGCCTTGAGCCGGGCGTTGGTCTCGAACGTCTCCCCGGTCTCCTCGGGCTCGTCCGGGATGCCGACGTCATCGGGTGACACGAGAGTGACGCCTGCCGGAAGGTCCAGCAGCTGCCGCAGCTCCCGCAGCTTGTGCCGCGACCGGGTGGCGATCAGCAGCCGGCGAGCGGGTGTCGACACGGACGGCCGGGGCTAACGCCGCACCGTGGCCAGCGCCGCCGACTGGGCCTCGAACAGCCGGCCGAGGCCGACATTGGCGAGGTCCAGCAGCTCGTCGAGCGCGACCCGGTCGAACGGTTTGCCTTCGGCGGTGCCCTGCAGCTCCACGTAGGCCCCGGCGTCAGTCCCGACAACGTTGAAGTCGACGTCGGCCCGCGAATCCTCGGAGTAGTCGAGGTCCAGCAGGTTCATGCCGTCGATGATCCCGACGCTGACGGCGGCCACGTGGCCGACAAGGTGCCTGTCCATGCCGTATGTGATGAGCGCCGATGCCAGCGCGACATAGCCGCCCGTGATGGATGCGGTCCGCGTGCCGCCGTCGGCGACGATCACGTCGCAGTCAACCGTGACCGTCCGCTCTCCGAGTCGCGACAGGTCCACGACGCCCCGGAGCGAGCGCCCGACCAGGCGCTGGATCTCGTGGGTCCGTCCCCCGATCCTGCCCTTCGCCGCCTCGCGCTCGGAGCGCTCCGCGGTGGCCCGCGGCAGCATCTCGTACGTCCCGGTCACCCAGCCGGTGCCCTTGCCGCGGAGATGCGGTGGAACGCGATCCTCGATCGTGGCCGCGCACAGGACCTGCGTGTCGCCGAAGCGGATCAGGCAGGAGCCTTCTGCCCATTTCTGGACGCCCAGCTGGATCTCGATCGGGCGCAGGTCGTTGGGGCCGCGCCCATCGGCGCGAACGTGCCCACGGTTGCCGATGCCGCCACCGGCGGACCTGTCCCCCGCGCCGCCGGCCGGCGGTCGATTCCCGATGCTCATGCCGTTGCCTCCCGTCGCTCGTGCGCCTTCGCGGCGTCCCAGAGCGCATCAAGCTCCTCGAAGGAGAGATCGCGGAACGCGACGCCCTGGGCCGCCGCGGACCGCTCCACGTGCCGGAACCGCCGGCGGAACTTCTCGTTGGCCGCGCGGAGCGCTCCCTCGACCTCGATCCCCGTCTTGCGTCCGACGTTGACGAGCACGAACAGCAGATCGCCCAGCTCCTCGGCGCGGGCCGCGGCATCGGGCGCCTCCACGAGCTCGCCGACCTCCTCCCGCACCTTGTCGAGCACCCCGTCGATGGACGGCCAGTCATAGCCGATATGCGCGGCGCGCTCCTGCATCTCCTGGCTGGCCGCGAGGGCGGGGAGAGAGCGGCTGATGCCGTCGAGCGCACTGTCCGGTTCCGGCGCGCCCGTCTCATCGGCCGCGACCGCCCGCTCCTGCGCCTTGATCCGCTCCCACTGGCGGTTGACGTCCGCCGCGGTCCGTGCCTCCGACTCCCCGAACACGTGCGGGTGACGGCGCACGATCTTGGACGCGATCGCCGCCCACACGTCGGTCATGTCGAACACGCCCTCCTCGGCCGCGAGCTGCGCATGGAGGACGATCTGGAGCAGCAGGTCCCCGAGCTCGCCGGCGAGCTCGGGCGACGCACCCCCCTCCAGCGCGTCGTAGACCTCGTATGCCTCCTCGAGCAGATGGTTGCGCAGCGATGTGTGCGTCTGCTCGCGGTCCCACGGGCAGCCGTCCGGCGCGCGGAGGCGGTCGGAGATCCAGGGCATCCCCCACGGCGACGTGACGGCCGCGACGGGGGCGACCGGTGCGAGATACAGCGGCTCGCCAAGATCATCCGCGGTCAGGTTCCCGACCGTCGTCCCGTCCTCGCGACCGAGCCTGCCGACGGGGTGGTCGGGCGGGTACAGGCGCCTGAGGACCGCGATGGCATCACGACCGCCCGGACCGTGACGACCCGGAAGGGGCACCGGCGGTGCGTCGGAGACGGCCCGGAGACACGCTGCAGGGACGACCAGAACCGGCCTCGACGGCTCGATGGGCGCCGCGATGAGCCGTTCCGCGACCACCACGCCCAACCCATCGGCCGGGTCGAGTTGCCAGCGAAGCCGTGCCTCGGCGAGGAGCGCGTCCAGCATCGTCCGGCCGCCCGCGAGGCGTCAGCCCGCCGATGCGGTGATGCTGGGATCCCGGGTGATGGTGAACCCGGCCTTCTGCTGCGAATACCAGCTCGTGAACCCGGAGGAGTTGATGGCATCCTTCTGCGTCGCGTCCGGCGTGCGCGTCTCCTCCTTGTTGACCTTGAACAGGTAGACGCCATCCCCGCTGATCTGCACCGGGTCACTGATGCCGCCGATCTTGGTCGAGAAGATCGCGTCCTCGAGCGCCTGGGCAAGTTGGCCCTTGGCGACCCAGCCGATATCCCCACCCTGCGCCGCCTCGGCCTTGTCCGAGTTGTCGCGGGCGAGCGCTGCGAAGTCCTGGCCCCCCTCGGCGGCGGCCTTGAGCTTGGCCGCCCATTCCATGTCCGTCGGGCCGTGCATGATCTGGATCACGTGCCAGCCGAAGCTCGACTTGATCGGGGCCAGGAGCTGGCCGGGCTTCAGCCCGGGCTGGAAGATCGCCGCGGCGAACGCCGGGTCGATCGGGTCGTCCTTGGAGAGGTAGGGCAGCTTGCCGCCGCTCGTCCTGGCCAGCGACTCGTCGCTCTCGGCCCGGGCGATGGCGTCGAACTGGCTGGGATCCGCCTTGAGCTTCTGGTAGGTGGCGTTGGCCTTGGCCTCGGCCGCAGCCCATGCCGGGTCGCTCGCGGGAACCTTCGAGGCGTTCGCCGGATCCCCGTTGGGTGAGTAGAGGATGTGGCGCACGCGGATCGCGCTCGGGCCGCTCTCGCTGGTGCCGTTCTGCATGTAGATCTCCTGCACCTGGCGCTGCGGCCCAGGTGCGAGGAGCATGGCGATCACGGCGTCGCTGAGCTTCTGGCGGACCACCTCGAGCTTGAGCGCCTGCTGGAATGCCCCGTAGTCGATCCCGGCAGCCTTGACCTGGCTCTCGAGCGTGGCGTCCACGGCGGGAGCCACGATGTCGGTGACACGGCCGACGCGGAAGGTGCCGTCCGCGCCCGCGATCACGCCGGTGGGAACGTCCTTGGTCGCGGCCATCAGCGCGTCCACGAACGCGGGGTCCAGCCCTGCGTTCTTGTCGATGTAGCCGAGGTCGCCGCCCTGGGTCTTGGACGCGTCCGTCGACACCGCCTTCGCGACGGTCGCCCAGTCCGCGCCAGCCTTGAGGGAGTTGAGCGCCTGCGTTGCCGCCGACTGGGCCGCAGCCACCTCGGCCGCGGTGGCGACGGTCTCGCCGGGGGCAAGGGTCGGCGCAACGGCGATCATCCACGCGTGGCGGAGCTCCGGCGTGGTCGCCTCGTCCGTCAGCTTGGCGGCCACGTCCGCATCGGTGACCGTGACGCCCTGTTTGGCGGCGAGCTGGGTCATGATGTCGCCGTCGATCAGCTGCTCCAGGGCGATGGTGTTGATCTGCTGCTGAACCTGGGTGATGCTCGACTGGCGGCTCTGGGCGTCCGCCGTCCGCAGGAGCCCCGCGGTCAGGAGCGTCCGGATCCGGCTCGCCTGGTAGTCGACCCGGAAGGTGTCGATCTTGAGCTGCGTCTGGTACGCGTCCTTGGTGATCGTCTGGCCATTGACCGTTGCGGCGGCTGCGAGATGGTCGCCGTACCAGGAGATGCCGAACGCGAGTGCCAGCAGCAGCACCGAAACGATGACGGTGAGACCGAAGCCCACGTTGAGCAGGAACGTGCGCCGGTCCCGTTCGTCCCAGGTGCGCGGCCGGTTGGAGCCCGGGCGAGCGCGAAACGTCATGGGGTCGGAGGATCCTCGGTGTGGCGGCCGTCGCGGCAACAGGATCGTGTGGCGGACGGCGCAGAGGGCGATGGTACCCGATGCGCGCGCGCGGGCACCCGTGCCGCCGGGGAGGTGCGCGCGGGCGATCGACGCTCGGGGTGCCGGGGGCTCCGGCGCACGCTCAGCCGTGGGCCGGGACGAGGCTCTCGATCAGGTCGATGTATGCCTGCGCCTCACGCTCCCAGGCGAGGTCGCGCACGCGTCCCGCCATGCGCCCCAGGCTCGCCTCGCGCGCCGCGGGGTCATCGACGACGCGCAGGATCGCGGCAGCGAGATCCGCCGGGTCACCCGGCTCGTACGTCCAGACCTCCTGCGCGGCGAACGTCCTCTCGACCATCGGCAGGCGTGACGCAACGACGGGCTTGCCCATCGCCCCGTACTCGAACAGCTTCGTGGACAGGCTGAAGTCCGTGAATGGGGTGCGCCGCGTCGGCGCCAGCCCGATATCGCCCGCCGCCAGGGCCGCGGGCACTGCCTCGATCGCGATACGCCCGTGGAACCGCACCCGATCGGCAATGCCGTGGCTCTCCGTCAGCGCCGCCAGCGCCCCCTCGCCGTAGTCACGTCCGTACACCTCGAGGACCGGGTCGAGCTCGGGACGCCCGGCCACGATCCTTGCCAGGGCCTCGATCGCCACGTCGATCTCGTAGGTTGCCGACAGCGCACCCGCATACACGAGCCGGAGTGAGCCGTCCTCCGCGAAGGCACGCCGCGGATACGCCGACGGGTCGAACCGCTGGAGCGACGGGCTGTTCCGGACGAGGTGCACCTTGGCGGACGGGACACCGAGGTCGACGAGCCGGTCGACGAGCGCCTCGTTCACGGTGACGACGGCACTGGCGATCCCGATCGAGGCGCGCTCCTGGAGCTCGAGCAGCGCGTGGGCGACAGGGTTCGACGCCCGGGGGAACCGGACCCGGAAGAACTCGGGCATCGCCTCATGGAGGTCGAGGACCAGCGGGATGCCCGTCAGCCGCAGCGGCAGCGCGGCGAAGGCAAGGAAGTCCGGGAGGCTGTGCACCTGAACCAGCGCGTACCGGCGCCGGCCGTGCGCGCGCGTGAGGGCGGCGGCGGCGCGGACGAGGAAGTCCAGGTACTCCGCGAGGTAGGTGGCGACGCCGGCTCCCTGGTGTCGCTGGACGTCGAGACGGTGGACGCGGACTCCGGCAACGGTGCCGGTCGCCGGCAGGTTCGCGGGGCGGAGCGCGAACACGTCCACGTCCCGGCCGGCCGCCAGAACCGCCTCCGCCTCGCGCCGGACGCGCGGGTCCTCCTCGTAGTAGGCGTGAACGAGCATCGCGACGGGGCGCAGCGGGGCGCGCGGCGAGGGGCTCGGGGATCCCGGATCGGCGCGGCTCACCGGATCTCGCTCCCGCCCGGTTCCGCGTCACCGTCCACCTGGACAGTATCGGTCCCCTCGTCGGCGAGCCACCGACCGGCGCCGGGGGCGGCACGGGCCAGCCGTCGCCGGACGAGGTGGAGCACGACCAGGGCGTCGAACCCGTCCAGGGCGACCGCAAGGCGACCCGGGCTGGCCGTCGCCAGCGCGGCGGTGGCCGCCGTCGCGTGCGAAAGCAGCGCACGCTCCCGCCACGGCAGCTGCCAGGCCAGCTCGCGAAGCAACGCCAGCGGCGCCCGGATGAGAGCCCGGCGGCGCGCCGCCGGGCTCGCGCCGGGGCTGTCGTCGATGGCCCGGCGCGCCGCTCGTCGACCGGCCAGCCCGGCCACCGTTCGCACCCCGGCGAGACCTGGGGGCAGCTCGACGGGGGCACCCTCGGCCGTGACCAGCGTGAGCCGGGCAGCGACACCGCCGTACGTCGCCGACGTGACCCGGCCCGCCCGGGCCCGGTCGAAGGCCACCACGATCGCTCCGTCCTCGTGTCCTGCGACGGTCATCTTCCCTTTGTCGTCCGCGCGTCCCGCGAACCGATGCGCCAGCCGCGGGTCGTCGAGGGCTTCGGCGTACGTCTCGGCCAGCCGCCCGGCGACGGCATCCGGCCCGAACCGGGTGATCGTGCGCTGCCTGAGCTCGAGCGGCGGAAACTGGTCGCGGCGGGCGAGGACGTCCAGGATCGCCGCCGCCAGGGCCTCGCGATCGCCGGACGGGACCACCGCGCCGTTCATCCCGGGCTCTGGACCCAGCACCTCGGGGACGCCCCCTGACTCCACGGCCACGACGGGCAGGCCGGAGGCCATCGCCTCGGCCGCCACGACCCCGAAGGTCTCCCGCGGGCTCGGGTGGACGAACAGGCTCGCCCTGGCCATCGCCGCCGCCACTCCGGCCCGGTCGGCCTGTCCCTCGAACGAGACCGCAGCCTCGATACCCAGGTCCGCAGCCCGGTCCCGCCAGGCACGCTCCTCCGCCGCGGACGCCTGGCCGCCGACCAGACGGAGGCTCAGACCAGGCCTCGTCGCCCCGGCGATCGCAAACGCGTCGAGCAGCAGCCCGATCCCCTTGCTCGACTTGCGGTAACCCACGAACAGGAGCTCTTCCGCGCGTCGCGCCGCGAGCGGCGGCGCGCTGAAGGCGTCCACGGCAACCACGTTGGGGATCACCCGGATCCGTCCGGCGAGCGACGGAGCGATGGACCGGATGTCTGCCGCGAGCACCTCGCTCACCGCGATCACGAACGCGGCGCCTCGGAGCGCTTCCATGTACCTGGCGCGTCGCTCGGGGTCGGCGGCGATGGCCGGGATCGTCGATGCGTGCTCGGTGATGATGAGAGGGATCCCGCGCGGTCCCGCGAACGCGGCTGCCGCGCCACCGTCCGGGTAGCCGGTGTGTGCGTGGACGATGGCCACCGGCCCGGCAGCCGTCTCGATGGCGGGGACGGCAGCCTCCAGCACGGCCAGCCGGTCCGCGATGACCTCTGCAGGGGCCGCCCACGAAGCCGGCGCCGGGACGGGCAGGCGGGCCACGGGACCCGGCGCGTCCGCGGTCGACGACCGGAGGTGGAACGCATGCAACGGATCGGCCGCGAGGCCACTCGATGCCAGCTCGCGGATGGCGGCCGCCTGGCGCCGCCGGAAGCCACGGCTGCCCCACGTCTGGAGCGGGTCGAACGAGACGACGACAGGTCGGTAGCGGGCGGCGGCCTGGATGGCCTCCACCTGGTCGGCGACGAAACGGCCGGCGGTCCGGTTGTCGACGGACGGATACCAGCTCGCGACCACGAGAACGGCCGGCGTGGTCACGGGGCACCCACGGGGTCCGGGGTGCGGTCCACGAACTGCTGCCGGTCGCGGAGCGCCGGCCCGGAAAGCGCTGTCGTCACCATGGCCGGCCCGTCAGGCTCCCGTACACCCCGAGCAGCACGTCGAGTTGAGCCTCCCATGCGTATCGCGCGTGCGCAGCCGTGAGGCACCGCGCCCGCAGGCCGAGCATGGCTGTCTCGTCGAGGGCAAGCAGGCCAACGATCGCATCGCCGACGTGCCCGGCGTCCGTCGGGTCGCAGACGGCTCCCAGTGGCCCGTCGGGGTCTTCGATCACGATCCTGCGCATGGCGGGGAAGTCGCTGGCCACCACGGGGACGCCCACCGCCAGGGCCTCGAACAGCTTGTTCGGCGTCGACAGGCGGTGGTTGAGGGTCGTCGGCTGGATCGCCACCACGGCGACATCGGCCGAGGCCACCCAGCCGGGAAGCTCGCCCGGCGAAACGGCATCGAGCAGGTGGACGCGATCATCCAGCCGGGTGTCCCGGCGGACCTGCAGCGCGAGCGCCTCCCGGAGGCTGCCGTAGCCGAGCAGGACGACGCGCACGTCGTCCGGGAATGACGGTGCCGCCGCCAACAGCTGCTCGATCCCGCGCCCGGGCTCAAGACCGCCGTGGTAGAGGACGACACGCGCACGGGCCGGCAGTCCGAGCGCCTCGTGGAACCTGCGCGGTCGATCCGGTCCCGGCGTCCACCGCGGCGGGCAGTTCATGACGACGGCCGGACGCTCGATCTTGAGGCGCTCGGCGAGGACGTCCGCCAGCCCATCATTGACCGTGATCACCCGGGACGCCCGGTGCGCCCATGACTTCTCGCGGGCACGGATGACCGCTCGCAACGGCGAGGGCAACCGCGCCAGCGACCGGGCGTCGGCGTACAGGTCCCGTGCGTCGTAGACGACCGGCGCTGCCGATATCGCCGCCAGGCGCAGCGCCACCGGGATTCCCATGAACGCCATCCCGTGATACAGGTCCGCACCCGCGTCCGCGACCGACGCGGCCCGGCCCTGGCGGCGCGTTGTGAGCGCCCGATCAACGATCCGGAACGGCAGCGGCAGGCCCGCGGCAGGCGACACGGACGCGCGCACGATCCGGTACCCGTCCACGTGCTCGTCACCGGCTGGCACGCCAGGGCCGGACCTGGCGTGAACCACGACCTCGTGGCCTCGCGCTGCCAGCGATGCGGCGATCCTCATCGTCCTCGAGTCGTGGGTCCCAGGGGACGGGACGACGAGCGCCAGGCGCTGGGGTCGGACCGGAGCGGCCGGGGTCGCGCCCGGCGTCATCGGTCCACCACCGGGTGGGTCGAAGGTCCGGGGCCCGGCGAGTCAGGAGCGCTGCCCGGCGGCTCGGTCCCGGCGAGCGGCGACGTGAGCCGCTCGTACAGCGCCAGCAGCCGGGTCCGGTCGATCTCCCATGCGTAGCGGGCATGGGCCGCGGCAAGACACCGGCGTCGCAGGGCGGTGAAGTCCGCGGCTGGAAGATCCAGCAGAGACCGGGTCGCGTCAGCGAGCGCAGCCGGGTCGGATGGGTCGCACACGACGCCCAGAGGACCGTCGACGTCCCCCAGCACGATGTCGCGCATGGGGCCGAAGTCGCTGGCGACGACCGGGACCCCGGCAGCCAGCGATTCGAACAGCTTGTTCGGCGTGGACAGCCGGTGGTTGAGCGTGGTCGGCTGGATCGCGACCACGTCGATATCGGCCCCGCTGATCCACTGCGGGAGCACGGCCGGCGGGACCGCATCGACCACGTGGAGCCGCCCGCGGACCGCGGGGTCCGCGGCAAGCCCGAGCAGGAGCGGGCGGAGCGGACCCAGGCCGAGGAAGATCGCGTGGGCACCCTGGAGCGCCGGGAGCGCCAGGGCCGCCGCCACCTGCTCGAAGCCCCGGTGGGGCAGGAACGAGCCGTGGCACAGCAGGAGGGGAACGTGGGCCGGCACGCCGGCGGCCGCACGCAGCAGCCCGGGGTCATCCTCGGGCGGATCCCACCTGGGCGGGCAGTTCCGGACCACGACGACCCGGCCATCCAGGCCCAGGGCGGGGCCAAGCACGGCAGCCAGGTCGTCGTTGACGGTGACCAGCGCCTCGGCCTCGGCGGCCAGCGATCGCTCCACGCGCCGGAGCGCGGCGCGGGACCGGGCCGGCCGGCGAGCGTTGGCGCCGGCCTCCACGAAGATCTCGTGGCTGTCGTAGACCACGGCTCCCCCGACGCGGGCGCGGGCCGCGATCGCCGCCGGGAGGGCCCGGAGATCATGTGCGTGGAAGACGTCCCCGGGGGGCGCGGCGCGGACGGCACCCCCAGTCCACGGAATGACGCCGAATCGCCACTGGAGGCGCCACTCCAGGTCGAGCCACGCGGGGCGCGCCGCCGGGATCCGGGCGAGCGCGAGCAGCGGGAGGCCCACGACCACCGCGCCGGCGGCGGCGAGCGGCGCTGCGATCACGAGCCCCGCGGCACCCGCGATGAGGGTGCGCCAGCCGCGCGGCCCCTCGCGCACCTGCCTGCAACCGGACCCCGCCAGGGCACGGACCAGCCGGGCAGGCCGTCGCCCGAGCAGGAGCAGGCGGGTCAGCCCGGTCGCCACCGGGACCCGGACAATGGTGAACCCCTCCTGCTGGTCCACCTCGCCGGCAGCCGCGTACGGGTCGGTCGTTCGCGCCACCACGGTCACGCTGTGGCCCGCAGCTGCGAGCGTCCCGGCCTCACGGAGCACGCGGGCATCTGTCCGGCAGTCGTTGAGGACGAACATGACCACGCGGGCCACCGGTCTTCAGCGCTCCCGGCCGGATCGCCGGAGAACCTCGTCGGCGACCCGCGCGGCGATGATTCCCCAGTCGTAGTCACGCTCGGCTGCGCGGCGACCGTTGGCGCCCAGCCGGGCCGCGAGTGCCGGGTCCTCGAGCAGGGTCAGGATGTTCGCCGCGATGTCGTCGGGTTGGTCGCTGGCGGCCACGAGCCCCGCATCGGTGCGCTCCACGATGAGCCTGGTCTCGTGGCGCGGGGTCACGACGACCGGACGGCCGGCCGCCATCGAGTCCAGGAGCTTCACGGGGACCGCCGTATCGAGGTAGGCGTTGGCCGGATGCGGGACGACCAGGACGGTCGCGGTGGCGAGCGCCGCGCCGAGCTGCGCGTACGGGACGCCCGCGACCTCGATCCAGGGGTCGGCGCGAACATCGGCGCGGATCCCGTCCACGTACGCCTCTCCGACCGGATCGCCTGCCCAGAGCCAGAGCGACAGCCGGAGGTCGGGCACGCGCGCCTGCACCCGCCGCGCCGTCTCGATCAGCAGCTCGATCCCTCGCCCAGCAGCCGCGCCCGAGACGAAGCCGATCCTGGGTACCTCCGGGAACGGTGCGGGCACGACGAGTCGCGTGTCGGTGCCGTTGGGGGCGACGATCATCCGGGCCGGATCGATCCCGGCCAACGCCGCGAACGAGGCGGACGGCACGACCTGGAGCGCGAACGAGTCCAGGTTCCGCCGGATGCGGTCCTCGAGCGAGCGCCGGTGGTAGTCCGCCGGGGGACGGCCGAGGGCCTCCGCCTGCGCGATCGGGTGGTCGTGGACGTCCAGCACGATGGGCACGAAATGACGGTTGGCCAGCACCATCGCGCCCTCGGTCAGGATCTCCGACGACCCGAGGGCGGCGCGTGGCCCGAAGCCCACGTGCCACGGAAGAGGCAGGCCGCCTGTGGCCCGGATCGCCGCCCGCACGCCGGGCCTGGCCCATCCCCGGATGGACACGGCCGATGTCCGCTCCGCCAGCGTCGCGAGGATGTGATAACGCCGGAGGTCCCCGCCCCACCTCAGCCTCTCGGTCTCGCGCAGGACGGCCCAGCGCCGGTCATGGGGTGGCGGCATGGGAGCCAGTATACGGAGGGGGACCCGCGGCTCCGGGACGGCGGCGAGCGGCCCCGCGACGGCGATCCTGCCTGGGCCGTGTGTGGCGCGGCGATTCGCCGGGCGACCGGACCGTCGCAGCCCGTGCGGCGAGGGTCATGCTAGTGTGAGCGCCGCATGAGCGCCGCCCAAGAGGCCGTCCGGCCCGCCTACAAGCCTGCCCGCCCCGGGCCCGTGGCGACCCTCCGCCAGACCGTCACGGATGTCGTGTCGCGGCGCCGGCTGATCCAGTACCTCGTCCGCGCAGACCTCAAGAAGCACGGCTCGGACACGGTGCTGGGCAACGTCTGGTGGATCCTCGATCCGCTGCTGACGATGGTCGTCTACGTCGTCCTGATCGTCGTGATCCTGCGCACGAACAAGGAGGCGTACCCGCTCTTCATCTTCTGCGCGATCCTGCCCTGGAAGTGGTTCTCCAGCACGATGGCGGACGCCACCCTGTGCGTGGTCGGCCGCGAGCGGATCATCAAGCAGGTCCACTTCCCGAAGATCGTGCTGCCCATCTCGTCGTGCGCGGGCGGCGTCGTCAGCTTCCTGTTCGGGCTGATCCCGCTGTTTGCGATGCTGCTCCTGTTCTACCCCAGCCACCTCAGCATCTGGGTGCTGGCGATCCCGCTGGTCGGCGGCGCCCAGTTCCTGCTGACGCTTGGCATTGCGATCCTGCTGTCGGGGATCACGGTCTTCTATCGCGACGTGGGTCTCCTGACCACGCACCTGCTCCGCCTGTGGTTCTACCTCTCGCCCGCGCTGTACGGTTCGGACCAGATCCAGTCGCTTGCGACGAAGCACCCCGAGATCTACACCATCTTCAACCTCAACCCGTTCGCCGGACTGTTCGAGTCCTACCGGAACCTCATCTACTATGGCCAGCCCCCGACGTGGGACCTGCTGGGCCTGGTCGTCCTGGAATCACTGGTGATCCTGGTCGCGGCCGTGCTGCTCTTCCGTCGGATCGAGCCCGCCTTCGCGAAGGTGCTCTAGTGCCGTCCGCCGTCGACGTGCGGTCCCTCGGGATCCGCTACAACCTGCGCCTCACCCGCAAGAACACCGTGTTCCAGTCGTTCAAGAACCTCGCCCGGCGGCGATCCGGTCCCACCCACTTCTGGGCCCTGCGCGACGTCTCCTTCCGTCTGAACCACGGCGAATCGCTTGCCGTCATCGGCCCCAACGGTGCCGGCAAGAGCACGCTCCTCCAGGTTCTGGCCGGGATCCTGGAGCCCACCGAGGGCCGGATCGAGGTCAACGGCAGGATCTCCAGCCTGCTCACCCTGGGAGCCGGCTTCGACATGGACCTGACCGGCCGGGACAACATCACGCTGGCCGGAGCGTTCATGGGAATGGACCACGCGGACATGATGCGTCGCCTGCCCGGGATCATCGAGTTCGCCGACATCGGCCAGTTCATCGACGCGCCGATCAAGACGTTCAGCACCGGCATGAACGCGCGGCTGGGGTTCAGCATCGCAACGGCAGTCGAGCCGGATGTGCTCCTGCTCGACGAGGTGCTCGGCACCGGCGACGCAACCTTCCGCTCCAAGAGCCAGCAGCGGGTCGAGGAGCTGATGCGCTCAGCCCGGGCCATCGTCCTGGTGACCCACGACATGACCTGGCCCGTGGAGTTCTGCAACCGCGCCGTCCTTCTCGAAAAGGGCCACATGGTCGCAGCCGGTGATCCGGCAGAGGTCGTCCGGATCCACGAGGACCGCTCGGCCCAGCGCCGGGCAGGCCAGCAGCCGGAGCCGCTGCCCCCGATCGTCGATGGCGGCCTGGAGCGCCCGCCCCGGCCGCTCGCCGGGGCCCTCCACGTTCGCTGAAGCGGGTGCCATGACGCGGACCCAGGCTCCGCGAGACGTCCTCGTCGTCGGCTGGTACCCGGGTGCCGACGATCCCATCGCCGGCCGGTTCATCGCGGACCAGGCCGCCGCGCTGCTCGGCACGGGACGCGTCCGGCCCCTCGTGGCCAGCTTCGAGCCGTTCTGGCTGCACGGCGACCGGGCGCTCCGCGGGCGCGTCGCGAACGCATGGCCGGCCGCGATCAAGGCGGCCGTCGGAGCGGGGCTGGTCCCGGCCACGTCGGGCGCATTCGGTCCCGCCGGGGTGCCGATCGCGCGTCTGGGCGTCCCGGTCGGCCGCGCTCGCGGCATCGGGGCTGACAACGAGGCGGTTCATCGCGAGCGGACACTGCTCGCCGCCCTGGGCGGCCTCGATCGCCGCGTCGACCTGATCCATGCGCACGTCGGCTACCCCGACGGAGCAGCCGCAGCGCGGGTGGCCGCGCGGCTGGGCCTGCCGTTCGTGATGACGGAGCACGCCACCTACCTGGCGCGCCTGCTCGCCGACCCCGCGTTC
This sequence comes from uncultured Chloroflexia bacterium, assembly GCA_963849495.1. Classification (GTDB taxonomy): domain Bacteria; phylum Chloroflexota; class Limnocylindria; order Limnocylindrales; family CSP1-4; genus CAIXZV01. Next base: position 27,068 of record CAWKHN010000013.1, read on the forward strand.
CGGGCGCGCTACCGCGAGGCCGGGCTTGCTGCCAGTCGCGTGATCGCGGTCGGCCGGATGCTGGCGGACCAGCTGCAAGCGGAGCTGCCGGAGCTCGCGGACCGGCTGGTGGTCATCCCCAACACCGTCGACGTCGCGTCGTTCCCGCTCGTCGATCCGGCCTCGCGGGATGGCAACGAGCTGTTGTGGGTCGGCTACCGCCGCGAGGTCAAGGGGATGGATGTCCTGCTGCAGGCGTTCGCCCAGGTGCGGGCGGCTCGACCCGCGACCACGCTCCGGCTCGTCGGCCGGTCCACGTCGGCCGAGGAGGAGCTCGGCTGGACGTCGCTTGCCGCCGAGCTCGGGGTCTCCGATGCGGTCCACTTCGACCCGCCGACCGATCGGGCCGGGGTCGCCGCGGCGATGTCCCGGGCAGCGGTGTTCGTCCATCCCAGCCGGCGAGAGACGTTCGGGATCGTGGCGGCGGAGGCGCTCGCGACCGGGCTTCCCGTCGTCGCCGCCGATTCCGGTGGCGTGACCGAGGTGATGGGCGACGACCCGGCCGCCCTCGGAGCGCTGGTGCCGTCGGGGGCGCCCGAGGCGATGGCTCGCGCCATCCTGGACGTCCTGGATCGCCGGCGGGCCATGGATCCCGCGGGGATGCGGGCGCACGTCGAGCTGCGCTACGGCGGCCCGGCGGTCGCGGGCCGGATCGCAGACGTGTATGACGAGGCGATCGAGCGTGGTCCACGCGCGGCGTCCGGACGGCGGGGACCGGCCGTCGGGCGGGGCGGCCGAATCCCGGCACGAACCGGGTCTCCGGCAGCGGTGACCCACGGCCCGGCCTCGACGCTGGACCGACCGCTGCTGGTCGCGTTCGACCGTCCTGCGCTTGATCGCCTCCTCGGCCGGCTTCCTTCCTGGCTGCTGGCCGATCTGATCGTCGCCACGAGCGGTGCGCCGATCCAGGCAGCCGGCGCGACCGTCGTGATCCCGCCGGGGCTCGAGGCCGCGGTGGCGGAGCTGTGCTGGGTCGAGGCAGGCGGCGGGCTGCGCGGGCTGGTGCGATCACCGCTCCGCTGGTTGCGGCGCGGACGGAGGCGGGCGCAGCTCCGGGCCACCGTCCTGCCGGTGCTCGCCGGAGCGGTCGAGGAGGCCATCGCCGGGCGGCGGTCGGCGGGCGCCTCGGGCACGCCCGTGATCCTGTGCCTGGGTGGCGTGGACGTCGCGGCAGCGCTCCCGGTGGTGGAGGCGGGATGGGCGATGCTCGCCCCCGGAGGGGTCCGCTGGCTGGGCGACCGGCGATGGTCGGAGTGGCTCGACGGCCACCCGGCTCCGGGTATGGCGGCCGACCCGCCGACGGCCGTCGGCCTTCCGGACGACGATCCCGATCCCGCCTGACACGGCACCGGGTCAGGCGGTGGCCAGGTCCCGGTAGAGGGCGGTCAGCCCCGCGGCCTCCGTCTCCCAGTTCCAGCGATCGTGCGCGGCCTGCAGGCACCGGGCGCGGAGCGCGGCGCGCTGCTCAGGTGGTTGATCCAGGATCGATCGGAGCGCCGCGGCGATCGAGCGGGGATCGGCGGGATCACACAACGCGCCCAGGGGGCCGGATGGGTCCTCGAGAACGATCCGGCGCATCTCCGGAAAGTCGCTGGCGACAACCGGCACTCCCGAGCCCAAGGCCTCGAACAGCTTGTTGGGCGTGGACAGCCGCAGGCTGAGCGTAGCCGGCTGAATCGCCATTACGTCGACATCGGCCCCCGCAACCCAGGGCAGCACCTCCCCCGGATCGACGGCCGCCAGGTAGTGGGCGCGCCCGTCGTATCGGCGGTCACCAAGGATCGGCTCGAGGTAGTGGCCTCGATACCCGAGGAAGACCAAATGGACCTGACGGAGACCGGGCTCCAGGATGGCCTGGGCCGTCTCCTCGAGGCCGCGGCCCGCCTGGAAGCCACCGTGACACAGGACGACCGGCGCATCGCGCGGGATGCCGGCGGCCTGCCGTATCCGGTCCTCCCGGTCATGCGGGGGCGTCCAGCGCGCGGGCGCGTTGTGGACGACGATGATTCGCGAAATACCGAACCTTGCACCCAGCACCTCGGCCAGGGACTGGTTCACGGTCACGAGTGCCGCGGCACGCCTCGCGAGCCGCCGCTCCCAGCGCGCCATCGCCCAGCGCAGCCAGCGGGGCTGGGCAAGGATCGCGCCCCACGCCGTGAAGATCTCGTGGCTGTCGTACACGACCCGGGCACCATCCCGGGCGGCTGCCCGGAATGCCGAGGGAAGCGCCTCGAAGTCGTGCGCGTGGTGCACGTCCGCGGGCGGGGCCCACTCGAGCGCGGCCTTGCCCCACCCGAGCACGTCCACCCGCCAGTGGCGGACGTACTCGAGGCCACCGACGTTGACCGGTCGCCGGAGGAGCTTGTTGACGACGGCGGTCCAGGCCGCCCGGAGGACGACCCACGGCAGCATGACCACCACCAGCGCGGCGAGGCCGACCGCGTGGCCGACACGCCGCGGCTTGGCACCGACCGCGCGCCCGATCTCCGCGAGCGCCGCCTGCTCGCTGCGCCACGGCATCCGGACGAAGGTCGTCCACCAGGTCGAACCCCTGCGATACGGGACCCGGACGATCCGGAAGCCGGCGCGCAGCTCCTCGGAGCCGGCGGGTTCCTCCGGGCCGCGGGTCACGCCCATGACCGTCACCTCGTGGCCGGCCGCGGCGAGCGTCCCGGCCTCGCGCAGGACCCGCGAGTCCCGGGTCACGTCGTTGATCACCCAGGCGACGATCCTCACCTCGCGAAACGCTCCGCGTCGAGTGATCGGGTGATCGCCTCGGCGGCGCCGGCTGGCGGCAGGTCCAGCTCGCGCGCCCGGGCATGCGCGATGCCCGCCGCGTCCTCCGGCACGAGGCGGGCAATCTCGGCCGCGGCACGCGCTCGATCGAGGCCCACGATCGCCATCCTGCCGGCGCTGCCGGCGACGGCCTCCACCCACTCGGTCCGGCTGCGCAGGACCAGGCAGGGAGTCCCCAGCCAGGCGGCCTCGCGCTGGACGCCGCCGGAATCGGTGATCACCGCGGCGGCGTGGAGCTGCAGGGCGAGCGTGGATCGATAGCCCTGTGGTGGAACGACCACCACGCCCCCGGGAAGGGACACCCCCGCCTCGCGCAGGGCGACGGCCGTGCCCGGGTGGAGGGCGAGCACCACCGGCAGGCGCCCGGCGACGTCGCCGAGGATGGCCGACCAGGCCGCCAGCGCGGATGTCAGCCGGTTCTCGGCGCGGTGGACGGTGGCGAACACGTACCCTCCCGCGTCCAGCCTCGTGCCGATGGCCGCACCGATCGGACCCAGGACCTTCGGGTCCCGCAGGTCGGCCGACACCCGGGCCGCCAGGTCCTGCATCAGGTCGCCGACCTCGACGATCCCGTCACGGATCCCCTCCGCCGCCAGGTTCGCGACGGCGGTCGGGGTGGGAGCGAACAGCCATCGCGACAGGTGATCGGCAACGACGCGGTTCAGCTCCTCGGGCATCGCACGGTCGAAGCTGCGAAGACCGGCCTCGACGTGCGCCACCGGGATTCCCAGCTTCGACGCGGCCAGTGCTCCTGCGAGCGTCGAGTTCGTGTCCCCGTAGACGAGGACGGCGTCCGGCCGCTCGGCCACGAGGATGGGCTCCAGCCGCTCCAGCATCCGGGCGGTCTGCTGAGCGTGCGAACCGCCTCCGACGCCAAGCGTATGGTCCGGCGCGGGCAGGCCGAGCTCGGCGAAGAACGCCCCCGCCATCGCCTCGTCGTAGTGCTGGCCCGTGTCCACGAGCAGCTCGGCGTGGCGGGTGCGCAGGACAGGCGAGAGGGCAGCCGCCTTGATGAGCTGCGGCCGTGTCCCGACAACGCTGACGATGCGCACGCTCAGGAGCGCCCGGTGGGCCCGGGCCCGCGGGCCGGCCCGCGGTCGGTCACGCCGGCTCGCCCCGGGGCGGAACCCCGACGCCCACGATGCGAGCGCCCGGCGGCGGTGTCGCACCTGCCAGGCTGTTCCGGCCGTCGTAGACGATCGCGAGGTGCGGGAACCAGGACCAGTCCAGCGCGTGCCAGCGCGGATCCCCGGTCTGGGTCACGATCGCGCGGACCGGCACGGCGGACCCCCATGTCCAGGGCTCTGCTCCCAGGGCACGGGTCTCCTCCTCGTCGAGGAGCGGGTCGAAGGCGAGCACGCGCGCGCCACGTGCTACCAGCGCAGCGATCAGCGGGACCGCGCGGCTGTATGCGAGCTCCTTGACACCGTCGCGATAGGTGAGCCCGAGCACCAGGACCGGGACGCCGGCGAGCGAACCGGTCGCCTCCTCGACCGCCCCGACCGCGAGGTCGACCCCGCCGTCGTTGACCTGCCGCGAGGCCGCGACCAGTGACAGCTCGGGGGCCCGGGACAGGAGGAAGTGCGGGTAGACGGGGATGCAGTGCCCGCCCACGCCGATCCCCGGCTGGTGGATGTGGCTGTAGGGCTGGCTGTTGGCTGCCGCGATGACCTCGGTGATGTCCACGTCCACGCGCTGGGCGTAGCGGGCGAACTCGGTGGCCAGGGCGATGTTCACGTCGCGGTACGTCGTGTCGGCGAGCTTGCTGAACTCGGCGGTCTCGGCGTTCGTCATCGCAACGACCTCGGCATCGAGCACCGACGCATAGAAGCGGGCAGCGCGATCCGTGGACTGCGGTCCGATACCGCCCACGAGCTTGGGGTACATCGCCAGGTTCTTGAGCGCGGCGCCCGAGTACAGTCGCTCCGGCGAGAACGCCACGAACAGGTCGCCGTCGAGCGTGGCGCCGGATGCAGCGGCAAGCCGCGGCGCGAACCGCGCACGGGTGTCGCCGACCGGGAGCGTGGTCTCGAAGATGACCAGCGACCCCGCATGGACGCCCGGTGCGATCGAGGCGACGGCCCCGTCCATGTACCGGTAGTCGGGCTGGTGCGCCGGGTCGAGCATGACCGGCACGATCAGGACGACGACGTCCGCCTCCCGGGCCGCGGAGGCCCCGTCGGCCGTGGCCCGCAGACGACCAGCTGCGTGGGCATCCGCCACGAGCTCGGCCAGGCCCGGCTCCTCGCCGACGTGCGAGCGGCCCTCGTTGATAGCAGCCACCACGTCGGGATTGATGTCCACCGCGATGACGTCCCAGCCGTGCCCCGCGAACTGGGCGCACAGAGGGAGCCCCATCTTGCCGGCACCGACGACGGCCACGATGCCGGTGGTGCCGGGCTCGCCCGTCCAGGGGTGGACCCGCC
>CAWKHN010000014.1:0-78215 GCA_963849495.1 uncultured Chloroflexia bacterium
CCCGGTGGCCCTGGCGGCCCTGCTGGAGACCGTCCGGCTGCTCGAGAACGGGCTGATCGCCAACGCGGGCATCCGCGGGCGCGAGATCCAGGACGCGCTGTGGCCGCTGATGGACCGATTCCCGGAGATGGTGAGAGACGTCCGGGGCAAGGGCCTGATGATCGGGATCCAGTTCGATTCCGGCGACACGGCCGAGGCCGTCCAGCAGCAGGCATTCGATCGCGGCCTGCTTGTCCTGGAAGCGGGCGACGACTGCGTCCGGATGTCCCCGCCGCTCGTGGTCTCGCAGGCGGAGGCCGCGACCGCGGTTCGGATCTTCTCGGAGGCGGTTGCCCACGTGGCCGCTCACCCGGGCGAGGACGTGAGCGAGGTGCGGACCGCAGGAGCCGCGGGGCTGCTGACCCCCAGCGTCGAATCCGCCGGCTGAGCGCCGGCACCATGTCCGGCAAGGTCGCCACGATGCGCGACGCCGTCGCGGACCTCGTCCGCGACGGCGACACCGTGGCAATCGAGGGCTTCACGCACCTGATCAGCTTCGCCGCGGGGCACGAGATCATCCGGCAGCGGAAGCAGGACCTGACGCTCGCGCGCATGACCCCGGACGTCATCTACGACCAGATGATCGCGGGCGGCGTCGCGCGCAAGCTGATCTTCAGCTGGCTCGGCAACCCGGGCGTCGGCGGCCTCAACGCGATCCGGCGGCGCATCGAGCCGGCATCGGTCGGCGAGGGGACGGCGCTCGAGGTCGAGGAGTACAGCCACTTCGGGATGGTGGCCCGGTACACGGCCGGCGCCGCCAACCTGCCGTTCATGCCGCTGCGCTCGTACTTCGAGACGGACCTGCCGAAGGCGAACCCCCTGATCCGGCCGATCCGCTCGCCGTACTCGGACGAGACCGTGTATGCGGTCCCGCCGCTCAACCCGGACGTCACGATCGTCCACGCCCAGCGCGCCGACGCTGCCGGCAACACCCAGATCTGGGGCCTGCTCGGCTGCCAGAAGGAGGCGGCCTTCGCAGCGGACCGCGTGATCGTCGTGGTCGAGGAGCTGGTGGACGAGGCCGTGATCCGATCCGACCCGAACCGGACCGTCATCCCCGGGCTGATCGTGGACGCGGTGGTGGTGGAGCCGTACGGCGCCCATCCCTCGTACGTCCAGGGAGCCTACGATCGGGACAACCGCTTCTACCTCGACTGGGACCCCATCAGCCGGGACGAGGAGGCGCTCCAGGCGTGGCTGCGCGACTGGGTCTACGACCTGGACGGCCGCGCGGCGTACGTCGAGAAGCTCGGCGCGGAGCGGATCGCGTCGCTCACACCCGGGTCCGCCCCGTCGGGCTCCGTGGACTATGGGGACTATCGATGAGCGTCGGTGACCGGCCCGCGGCCGCCTTCTCGAAGTCCGAGATGATGATCGTGGCGGCCGCCCGCGAGCTGGCCGGACAGCACGTCTGCTTCGTCGGCGTCGGGTTGCCGAACATCGCCGTCAACCTCGCCAAGCGGACCGTCGCTCCCGACATGGAGCTGGTCTACGAGGCGGGGGTGTTCGGGGCGAGGCCGGCCCGGCTGCCGCTCTCGATCGGCGATCCGACGATCGTCACCGGGGCCACTGCCGTGGTGTCGATGTTCGAGCTGTTCGCCTTCTACCTGCAGCGCGGGCTGATCGACGTGGGCTTCCTGGGCGCGGCCCAGATCGACCGCTTCGGCAACATCAACACCACCGTCATCGGCGACTACGATGCCCCGAAGACGCGCCTGCCCGGCTCGGGCGGGGCGTGCGAGATCGCGATCAACGCCCGTCAGGTGTTCGTGATCATGCGCCAGTCGAAGCGCTCGTTCGTGGACCGGATCGACTTCCGGACCTCGCCCGGCAACCTGGGCGGCGCTGAGCAGGCCGAGAAGATCCGCAAGGCGGGCGGCTGGCATGGCCGGGGGCCGTCGGTCGTGGTCACCGATCTCGGCATCTGGCACTTCGACGAGACCGGCGAGATGCGGCTGGACTTCCTGCACCCGGGTGCATCCCTCGACGAGGTCCGCGCCACGATTGCCTGGGAGCCGAAGGTCAGCCCGTCGCTCGGGACCACGCCGGCGCCGACGGGCGAGGAGCTGCGCCTCGTTCGCGAGGAGCTGGATCCGGCGGGCGTCTACACGAAGTAGCGGTGCGCGTTGGAGCGCCCGGCCTACTGGGCCTCCCGCGGGCGAACCACGAGCACCGGGCACGGCGCGTGACGCACGACGTGCTCGGACACGCTGCCAAGGAACAGCCGGCCCACGGCCCCGCGGCCATGGCTGCCGACGACGACCATGTCCACATGCTCCGCCTCGGCCGCGGACACGATCATGTCGCCCGGTTCGCCCTCCCAGACGAGGAACGAGACCGGCACGCCGACCTCGCGCCCGCGCTCGACGAGGGACTGGGCGATGACCTCGCGTCGCTCGCGCACCTGGTCCATGCGGGCATGGAAGCGTCCGCCGGGCAGGAGCAGCGAGCCGGGATCGATGATCGAGACCACGAGCAGCGAGGCTCCGAGCCGGCTCGCCAGGTCGAATGCCTGTTCCGTCGCCGACGTCGATGCCTCGCTGAGGTCGGTCGCAAGCAGCAGCTTGTCCACGCGCGGCGGCGCCGCTGCGTGGCCGGCGCCGTAGGCCAGGTCGGTCATGCGATCCCGGCCCCGGGCGCGGTTGCCGGGGTGGGGGATGCTGTCGGGGACGGCACAGCACTGGGCGCCACGGCCACGGAATCTCCGGTGCGGTTGGTGGAGTCTGGATTCGGGAATGGTCCCGGCCCGGGCGCCCCCGTGCGAGGGAACAATGGCCCGAAGGGCTGGGACCGGGGGCACGCGGGCGATCCGGGCTGATAGGCTCACGACGATGACCACGCGATCCCACATCACCGTCGACGCGGCCGATCTCCGGCCCACGGCGCGGGCCGCCCTCGACCACCTGCTGCTGGTCCAGGCGCTGGAGGCGCTGGAGGCATGGCAGCGCGACCCGTCCGAGGCACGGCGTGCCGGGGTCGCGAGCGCGCTCGAGGGGATCCTCGATCTCGCGGGGGCACGGGGCGCCGTGCTCGAGGTCTCCGCGCCGCCGCTGCCCGCGCTCGTCGTCAGCGCCGGCACCCTGGCCGCAGCCTCGCCAGACGCCCCTCGCGAGGGTCTGGCAACGTTCCCCCTCGGGTCTCACGACGGCCACCCGGCGCTGGGCCGGTTGTTCCTCGACGCGCCGGATGGAGCCGACACGCCGGTCGTCCGAATCATCGAGCTGGCCGTCGACGCCGCATGGTCGCGGGCAGCGGTGCACGGCCGCGCGGAGCGCCTGGCGGCGCTGGAGGCTGCAACCCGGGCTGTCGCCGGGGAACTGGACATCGACCGCGTCCTGCAGCTCATCGTCGACCGCGTGCGGACGCTCATCGGCGCGCGGTATGCCGCCCTCGGCCTGGTGGATGCGCGGGGCCGGATCGAGCGCTTCCTGACCACCGGCATCAGCCCCGAGCAGCGAGCCGCGATCGGTGACGTGCCTCGCGGGCACGGCCTGCTCGGGCTGTTGATCCGCGAGGGCCGCACGATCCGGGCCGAGGACATCGCCGCCCATCCCGCCAGCCACGGCTTCCCGCCCAACCACCCGCCGATGACCTCGTTCCTCGGCGTTCCGGTGACGGTCAAGGGTCGAACCGTCGGCAACTTCTACCTGACCGACAAGGCCGGCGGTGAGCCGTTCACCGAGGACGACGCCCGCCTGGTCGAGATGTTCGGCGTCCATGCCGGGATCGCGATCGAGAACGCGCGCCTGCACGACCTGGTCCAGCGTCTGGCCGTGGTCGAGGAGCGCGAGCGCATCGGCAAGGATCTCCACGACGGGATCATCCAGAGCATCTACGCCGTCGGGCTGTCACTGGAGGACGTGCCGGAGCTGGTCGAGGAGGAGGATGGCGTCGCGGACGCCGTCGCCAGGATCGATCGCGCGATCGACGCCCTGAACCTGGTGATCAACGACATCCGCTCGTACATCCTGCGCCTCCGTCCGGTGACGGACGGCGACGAGGATCCGGTCGAGGCGCTCGCCCGGCTCGGCGAGGAGTTCGGGATTCACGCCGTCGTCGATCTCGAGGTGGACCTCGTCGGCGGAGCCGAGGCGATGCGCCGGCTGGCGCCCGATCGCTGCTCCGACCTGATCTTCATCGCCCGGGAGGCGCTGTCGAACGTCGCACGCCATGCCGGGGCCACCCGGGCGGCGATGGTCCTGGCCCAGGACGGCCTGGACCTGGTCATGGTCATCGACGACAACGGCCGCGGGTTCGATCCGACCGCGGTCTCGGGCCCGGATGCGCTCGGGCGGCACCAGGGACTGACGAACATGCGCGATCGCGCGGTGGGCATGGGCGGCACCTTCGCAATCGAGCGTCCCGACGGCCCGGGCACGCGTATCATCGTGCGAGTGCCGGCGTCGTCGGACGCCGCGTCCGGGGACCGCCGTTCCCCCGGCACCGGAGATAGCTGACTGTGACCGAACTGAGCTCCCGCCCCCTGCGACTGCTCGTGGTCGACGACCATGAGGTCGTCCGCCAGGGCCTCGTGGCCCTCCTCGACCGTCGCGAGGGGTTCCAGGTCGTCGCCGAAGCCGGCACTGCCGCCGAATCGATCGAGCAGGCGCGCCGCTTCCAGCCCGACATCGTGGTCATGGACGTCCGCCTGCCCGACGGATCCGGGATCGAGGCCTGCCGCGAGATCCGCGCAGAGCTGCCCACGACCCGCGTTGTCATGCTGACCTCGTACCCGGACGAGGAGGCGGTGCTGTCCGCCATCGTCGCGGGAGCCTCCGGGTACCTGCTCAAGCAGATCCGGGCCCGGGACCTGGTGGCCGCCCTGGAGTCCGTGGGTCGCGGCGAGTCGCTGCTGGACCCGGCGGTCACCGAGAAGGTCCTGGAGCGCGTGCGGCGAATCGCGACCGGCGCCTACACCGACGAGATGGCCCAGCTGACCGCGCAGGAGCAGCGGATCCTGCTGCTCGTCGCCGAGGGCAAGACGAACAAGGAGATCGCGGCCGAGGTCTTCCTGTCGGACAAGACGGTGAAGAACTACGTGAGCTCGATCCTCTCGAAGCTCAACCTCGAGCGGCGCGCCCAGGCCGCCGCCTTCGTGGCGAAGCACCGCCTGGACCGCGGCGGCGGGTAGGCGATCCCGGCACCCGGTGGTCGGGCGGCGCGCCGGCGCAGCACGCACCCGTCTCCGGCCCCGGGCGAGTCGACGCCTCGGCGACTGATGGAGGACGACCTCGTCTCGTGGGGTCGCGTGCTGCGGATCGAGACCCGTGGGCGTGTGACGGGACGCACGGCCCGCGCGGCCGTCGGTTTCGTGGAGCGGCCCGACGGAACGCTCGTCGTGGCAGCAGGTTCGCCGGACGCGGACTGGGGCCTGAACCTCGCCAACGACCCGGTCTGCCGGATCACGATCGCCGGCGAGACGTTTGCGGCGCGGGCACGAGAGCTCGAGGGCGCCGAGCATGCCGCGGCCGTCCGCGACCTGATCCTTCGATACGGAACGCCCTCGGAGACGCTCGGCGCCGGCCCGGCCTTCGAGCTCTCGCCGGTCGACAGGTTGCCGGGGTGACCCGCCTGAGAGCGCTGGCACGGGCTCCGCGACCCGTCCGGCGGGGGCGCTCCGGACCCGGGGACCGTGCCATCCGGCCGGACGCTCCGACGATGCAGCGGACCTAGACTCCTGCCATGCGAATCGTCAGCCCCGAGGAAGCGGTCGCGGGCATCCGGTCCCGCGACCAGATCTACATCCAGATGGCGGCGGCGGCGCCCACGGTCCTCCTCGACGCGCTCGTTGCGCGCGCCCCGGAGCTGAGCGATGTCGGCGTCATCCATCTTCATCTCGAAGGACCCGCCCCCCACCTTCGTCCCGAGATGGCGCCCCATTTCCGCCACCGGGCCCTGTTCATCGGACCGAACGCCCGACAAGCGGTCAACGAGGGTCGGGCGGACTTCGTCCCCGTGTTCTTCTCCGACATCCCCGCCCTGTTCCAGACGCGTGCGCTCCCACTTGACGCGGTGTTCGTCAACGCCACGCCTCCGGACCGGCACGGGTTCTGCTCACTGGGTGTGTCGGTCGAGGCGATGCATGCGGCGGTCGACGCCGCGACGACGGTCATCGCCCAGTTCAACGAATCGACGCCGCGGACCCTCGGCGAGTCGTTCATCCACGTGAGCCAGATCGATCTGGCAATCGAGGTCGACCAGCCGCCATACGAGGTTCCGAGACCGGTCATCGGCCCGATCGAGCGCCGGATCGGTGCCTACGTGGCCGAGCTGATCCCGGACGGTGCGACGCTCCAGCTGGGGATCGGGGCGATCCCTTCCGCCACCGCCGAGCTGCTCACCAACAAGAGGGATCTTGGGATCCACACCGAGATGTTCACGGATGCCATCGTGGACCTCGTCGAAGCGGGTGTGGTCACAGGGGACCAGAAGGCGCGCAACCGGGGCAAGCTTGTCGCGACGTTCCTCATGGGCACGTCCCGGCTGTACACGTTCGTCCATGACAACCCGATGGTCGAGATGCGGCCGGTCGACTTCACCAACGACACGCACGTGATCCGCTCGTTTCAGAAGATGATCGCGATCAACTCGGCCATCGAGGTGGACCTGTCGGGTCAGGTCGTGGCGGATTCCATCGGTTACAAGCTGTACTCGGGCGTTGGCGGTCAGATGGACTTCATGCGTGGGGCAGCCCTGGCGATCGACGGCAGGGCGATCATCGCCCTGCCGTCCACGGCCGGCGCCGACGGGTCGACCTCGCGGATCGCGCCGCACCTCAGGGAGGGTGGGGGAGTGGTCACCACCAGGGCGCACGTCCGGACCGTGGTCACCGAGTGGGGGGTGGCAGAGCTGTGGGGGAAGAGCCTGCGGGAGCGGGCGAAGGCGCTGATCTCGATCGCGCACCCCGACCACCGCGACCAGCTGACGTCCGAGGCGCGCCGCTACCACGAGCTGTAAGCCCGGCCGGCGCGGCGGGCCCGGAAAAGGAAGAACCCCCGCCGCACGGCGAGGGCCAAGGTTTCGGGTGGGCGCCGGGCGTCCCCTCCGGCACCCACCTCACGCGCAGTGTCGTTGAGTGGCATGCCCACGGTGAGTGCCGATCGGACCGCCTTCACGGGACCTAGGGCACCTCACGGTGGGGAGGCTCGGCCGGGGACCGGCACCCCGTGGCACCGTCATGCTGACGGCACGCGGAGGCAGCCCCGCCGCGTTCGCCTGCTGGCCCCACGGGCCGGCGCGGGCGCCAGCCGGACCCTCCCCCGAGGACGACCATGCGCACTGAACGCGTGCTCATCATGGGCGCGGCAGGCCGTGACTTCCACAACTTCAACGTCGTCTATCGAGACGACCCGGCAGTTGAGGTCGTCGCCTTCACGGCAACCCAGATCCCCGGCATCGCCGATCGGCGGTATCCGACCGAGCTCGCCGGCGACCGCTACCCGGCGGGGATCCCGATCCGTCCCGAGGCGGAGCTCGAGACGCTGATCCGCGACCTGCACGTGGACACCGTCGTGTTCGCGTACAGCGACGTCAGCCACGAGCAGGTGATGCACGCGGCGTCGCGCGTCCTGGCGGCAGGACCGGACTTCGAGCTGCTCGGCCCCGCGCGGACCATGCTCGCGAGCCGGCGCCCGGTCGTCTCGGTGTGTGCCGTGCGGACCGGCTCCGGCAAGAGCCAGACGAGCCGCTACGTCGCCGCGATGCTCGAGGCCCAGGGGCTCAAGGTTGCCGTCGTCCGGCATCCGATGCCCTATGGGGACCTCGTCGCGCAGCGAGTCCAGCGGTACGAGACCTACGCGGACCTCGATCGCTACGAGACGACCATCGAGGAGCGCGAGGAGTACGAGCCGCATCTCGACGCCGGCAGGCTCGTGTTCGCGGGTGTGGACTACGAGCAGATCCTGCGGGCGGCCGAGGCCGAGTCGGACGTCGTGCTCTGGGACGGCGGCAACAACGACCTGTCGTTCTACCGGCCGGACCTGAGCATCGTGGTCGCGGACCCGCTGCGGCCGGGCCACGAGCTCCACTATCACCCGGGCGAAGCCAACCTGCGCATGGCCGACGTGATCGTGATCAACAAGATCGACTCCGCGACGCCCGAGGGGCTGGCGGCCGTCCGGGCCGCCATCGCCGAGGTCAACCCGCTGGCAACCGTGATCGAGGCGCGCTCGGCGCTCGCGCTCGAGGGCGGCGAGATCCGCGGGCGGTCCGTGGCGGTCGTGGAGGACGGGCCGACCCTCACCCACGGTGGCATGACCTACGGTGCCGGCATCGTGGCCGCCAGGCGGTTCGGTGCGTCCGAGATCGTGGATCCCCGGCCGTATGCCACGGGCGAGCTCGCCGCAACGCTTGCGAAGTATCCGGCGCTGGATCGGCTGCTCCCCGCCATGGGCTACGGCGACAAGCAGATCCACGAGCTCCAGGAGGCCCTCACCGCGATCCCCGCGGACGTCGTCCTGAGCGCGACCCCGATCGACCTGACCCGGGTCCTGAGCGTTCCCAAGCCGGTCGTCCGGGTCCGGTACGAGCTTGAGCCCGTGACCGGGTCGCTCGAGGCGCCGCTCGCCCCGATCGTCGCCCGTGCCAAGGAGGCGCTCGCCGGCGCCCACTGACCCTCGCAGCGCTTCCCAGCCGGGCCGGCCACGCGCGCAGCGGGCCGGCCCGGCGATTCCCCGACGAACGCGAGCGAGGGACCCGCGCCGGCCGGACCTGACCCTCAGGCGCCGGGACACCGATCCTCCACGGACGGATCGACCACGAGCACGGCCGTCCCGCGCACCTGGCCCGCCGGGCCGGGCGAGTCGGGTCACAGAAACCCGCGGGCCGCCGGGCGACCCGATCGGGACGAACGGCAGGCGATCCCGACCCCAATCGAACCGACGATGAAACGCCTCGGAAGGAGGCGCCGCATGCATGGAACGCTCCATACTCACCCGGCGGTCCACCCTGTGGGTTCAGGCGTCAACGCGGTGATCTGGATCGAGCCCGGCCGCGCGATCGTCCTCCGCGGCAGCGGGACCGGCGAGCCGGCGTCGCTCGAGCTCCCGCTTCCGCCCACTCCCGCCGCCACGCCCGCGGTGCTTGCCGAGATCGCTCACCTGGTCGGCGACGTTGACCGGGTCCTCGTCCTCGGCGCGGACGACCTGCGCACGGCACTCGAACGGGAGATCGTGGCCGTCGGTCACCGGCCCGAGGCCATCCACGAGGAGCCTGGACACGCCCCGCTCGATGAGGTCACCCTGGTGGCCAGGCTGCGCCAGCTTGGCTGAACGACCCACGCCGGCACGGCGCGCCCGCCCGGGGACCCGACCCAGCGCCTCGGGGCGTCCCGGGGAGCGCGGGCCGTCCGGCAGGCCCCTTCAGCCGACCGGCCTAGCGGGCCGGGGTCCGACGGCACTCCCGGCCCGAACAGTGCCGGGCGGAGCATGAACGTGGACGCCCGGCGAGCAGACCCGTTCGTGCGATCCGTGCCCCATCAGTGAGGTCCAGCCTCGATGTCGCTCTCGTCACTCTCCCTGCCCCCGTCCGATCCGATCGCGGCCCTCAGCGCCTCCTGGTTCGGCGCCGGGCTGTCCCCCGAGGCGGTGGCCCGCCTGGCCGGCATCGCCGAGATGAGGGACATCGAGATTGACACGGACCTGACGCGCGAGGGCCAGATCACGGAGTCCTTCGGGATCGTCCTGTCGGGCCGGGTGGCCCTCCGGATGCTGGTTCCCGAGCGGGGCATGGTCACCATCCTCACCGTCGAGCCCGGCGACGTCGTCGGCTGGTCCGCGATCGTGCCGCCTCACCGCGGCACGGCAAACGCGGTCGCCATCGAGCCGGTGCGCCTCCTGGAGCTGCCCGGCGAGCGGCTCCGCGCCCTCCTTCGCTCCGATCACGCCCTCGCGGCGTCGGTCTACCCGCGGGTCCTCCAGGCGGTGAGCCGCCGGCTGTCCGCCACCCGCCTCCAGTTGCTCGACCTGTTCGCGCGCGAGGAGTGGGGCCGGCGGGAGATCCAGCCGTGGTGACAAACGACCACAAGCCCGACGCCCCGCATCCGGGTCCCACAGCCTCGGCGACGGCGGCTGCCCAACCATTGGACGCGCCGGTCCGCCCCGGTGGCGCCTGGTTCCTCGCCCGCGCCAACCTCGGCGTGCTGATCGACCTGCTTCGCGCGGACGGCCGCACCGTCATCGGCCCCACCGTCGTCGACGGCGCGATCACGTATGCGGAGATCTCGTCGACGGACGACCTGCCGGCGGGCGTGGGCGACGAGCAGGCCCCCGGCCATTACGCCCTCGTCGAGCGCGAGGACGATCGGGTGTTCGGCTACACGGTCGGTCCGATCAGCCCCAAGCGATGGACGTTCCCGTCCCCGGTGTCGCTCAACGTCGGGCGGCGTGACGGCCGCTCGGTCGCGTTCGAACCGGTGCCGACCGATCCTCCGAAGATCGCGTTCCTGGGCGTCCGCGCGTGCGAGATCGCGGCCCTGGGAATTCACGACCGCGTGCTGCTGGGCGGTCCCTATACGGACGAGGACTACCGGGCCCGGCGCCAGAACGTGCTGGTCATCGCCGTCAACTGCACCACCGCATCGTCGACCTGCTTCTGCACCTCGATGGGCACCGGCCCCCACGTTCGCTCGGGTTATGACCTTGCCCTCACCGAGCTGGACGACGGGTTCGTCGTCCGGGTGGGCACGCCCGAAGGCGGGGACCTCGTTGCCCGACTGCCGGTGCGAGCCGCAGACCCCATCCAGGTGTCCACCGCCACCGAGGCCGTCGACGAGGTCGCGGCCGCGATGGGCGATCCGGTCCCGATGGCCGGCCTGCACGACCGGCTGCTGGCCCAGTTCGACAGCCCGCGATGGGCCCAGATCGCCGACCGCTGCCTGTCCTGCGCCAACTGCACGATGGTCTGCCCGACCTGCTTCTGCAACAGCGTCATCAACCAGTCCTCCCTTGACGGCCAGGTGTCGACCTCGGAACGCGTCTGGGATTCGTGCTTCACGGCCGGGTTCGCGCGGGTCGCCGGCGGCAACTTCCGCAGCCGGCCCCGTGACCGGTACCGCCAATGGCTGACCCACAAGTTCGCGACCTGGGTGGACCAGTTCGGGAGCGCAGGTTGCGTCGGCTGCGGGCGATGCATCACGTGGTGCCCCGTCGGCATCGATGTCCGTGAGGAGCTGCTCGCGATCGCGCCGCCGCTCGCGCCGCGGCCGGAGACGGCAAAGCCACGTCCGGCTGCTGCGACACCGGGCTCGTACGTCACCGCCCGCGTCGTCGCGGTGCGTCCCGAGACGGCCGATGTGGTCACGCTCACGCTCGGCAACCTGGATGCTGCTTTCCTGGCCGGCGAGTTCGGCCAGTTCGCGATGGTTGACATCCCGTCCTTCCCGCCCCTGCCGATCTCGATCTCGCGCTTCAACGCCGATACCATCGAGCTCACGGTCCGGGCCGCCGGACCGGCCACCGCCGCGATCATCGGGCTTGCGCCCGGCGACGAGGTCGGCCTCCGCGGGCCTCTCGGCTCGTCGTGGCCGATCGAGCGTGCCATGGGGCACGACGTCGTGATCGTGACCGGCGGCATCGGGCTCGCGCCGTTGCGGCCTCTGATCGACGGGCTGCTCGCGAGGCGCGACCGGTTCGACGCGATCCGCCTGTACTACGGCGCACGGACGCCGGCCGACCACCTGTACCAGGACGAGCTTCGTGCCTGGGCAGCGCGCGGCGACATCGACCTGCAGGTCACGGTGGACCGGGCAGCCGAGGGCTGGACCGGGCCGGTCGGGGTTGTGACCCACCTGTTCGACCGGGCCACCTGGGACGGCACGCGCTCGGTCGCGTTCGTGTGCGGCCCGGAACGGATGATGGAGGCGACCGTCGAGACCCTCGACGCGCGCGGCCTCTCCCCGGACCGGATCTTCGTCACCCTCGAGCGTCACATGCAGTGCGGCATCGGCCTGTGCGGGCACTGCCAGATGGGTCGCCTGTTCGTATGCAAGGACGGCCCCGTGTTCGCCCTCTCACAGCTGGGTGACATCTTCGGCCGGGAGGGCATCTGATGCCGTCAGTCGCCGCGCGACCCCGCCTCCGTGTCGGCATCGTGAAGATGGCCTCCTGCGACGGCTGCCAGCTCACCCTGCTGGATCTCGAGGAGGAGCTGCTGCCGCTCGCGGAGCGGTTCGAGATCGTGGAGTTTCCCGAGGCGAGCTCCTCGCGCTCGGCCGGGCCGTACGACGTGCTGCTGGTCGAGGGATCGGTCAGCACCGCGGACCAGGCGGCCGAGATCGTTGAGCTGCGCAAGCAGGCAAAGCGGCTGGTGACGATCGGCGCGTGTGCCAGCTACGGCGGCATCCAGGCGCTGCGCAACTGGTCGGACCACGAGGCGTTCCGGGCCGCCGTCTACGCCCATCCCGAGTACATCGAGTCGCTTGCGACGGCCACGCCTGTCTCCGAGCACGTCGAGGTCGACGCGGAGCTCCATGGCTGCCCGATCAGCGCGGACCAGCTGCGCGAGCTGCTGGTGTCGGTGGCCATTGGCCGCCGGCCCCAGATCCGCGACGAGGCCGTGTGCCTCGCCTGCAAGCGCCGCAGCGTGGTCTGCGTGATGGTCTCCCAGGGCATCCCGTGCCTTGGTCCGGTCACGCACAGCGGCTGCGGGGCCCTGTGCCCGCGGTTCGGTCGCGGCTGCTACGGCTGCTACGGGCCGCGCGAGCAGGCGAACGCCGGGAGCCTCGCGCGGACGTTTGCGAGCGATGGCCGGGAGGACATCGAGGTCAGCCGCCTGTTCGCCGGGTTTGCCGGCTGGTCCCCGCCGTTCCGCGGCGTGATGGGGCAGTACGGCGGACCGCCCGGAATGACGCCGCCCGCGACGCAGCCCTCCGAAGGAGACGACGATGCACGGCGATGACGGCGGGACCCTCGCGGTTGCCGCCCCCGGCACCGATCGGGAGTTCAAGGTCGGGTACCTGACCCGGGTCGAGGGCGAGGGCACGCTCCAGCTGCGGGTCCGCGGTACCGAGGTGACGGAGGCGCGCCTCAAGATCTTCGAGGCGCCGCGCTACTTCGAACGGCTGGTCGTCGGCCGCACCGGCGACGAGGTGATCGACATCGTCGCCCGCATCTGCGGGATCTGCCCGGTCGCATACCAGATGTCGGCCGTCCACGGCTTCGAGGACCTGTACGAGATCGAGGTCGACCCGGCCGTCCGCTCGCTGCGCCGGCTCCTGTATTGCGGAGAGTGGATCCAGAGCCACGCGCTGCACGTGTACCTGTTGCATGCCCCGGACTTCCTGGGCTACCCGTCCGCGCTGGCCATGGCCGCGGACCACCGGGAGGTCGTGGAGCAGGGGCTCGCGATCAAGCGCGTCGGCAACCAGCTCATCGCCGCGCTGGGCGGACGATCGATCCACCCCGTGTCGGTCCGGGTGGGCGGGTTCTCGAGGGCGCCTCGCAGGGCCGATCTCGAGCAGGTCCGGCAAAGCCTGGACCGGGTCGTGGAGCAGGCCCAGGAGACCGTCCGCCTCGTCGCGACGTGGGACCCGCCGGCGCTCGACCATGCACAGCCCCTGGTCGCCATGCGCCATGCCTCCGAGTACCCGTTCAATGACGGCAGGATCGTCTCGACCGATGGCCTGGACCTCGCGCCGGGTGCCTGGGGCGACGCGTTCGAGGAGCTGCAGGTCGAGGGCACGAATGCGCTCCATGCGCGGACGCACGACGGCGAGGTCTATCTCCTCGGTCCGACGGCCCGGATCGCGCTCAGCGCCGACACGCTGCACCCCCTGGCGGCGGAGGCTCTGGCCGCGACCGGCCTGCGGGACGAGATCCGCGTCAACATCCACCGCTCGATCGTCGCCCGCGCCGTCGAGCTGCTGCACGCGTGCGCCGAGGCCCGGGACATCATCGACGGGTATCGCCCGCCGAGCGAGCCGAAGGTGGCCTTCACGCCGCAGGCGGGTGTGGCCGCCTGGTCGACCGAGGCGCCGCGCGGCCTCCTTCACCACAGGTACGAGGTCGACGAGCAGGGCCACGTCGTCCACGCCCAGATCGTGCCCCCGACCAGCCAGAACCAGGGGGCCATCGAGGCCGATCTCGCCGCCTTCGCGCCCACCATCCTGGACCTTCCGCATGCCGAGGCAACCCATCAGCTGGAGATGCTGATCCGGGCCTACGACCCGTGCATCAGCTGCGCCACCCACTTCCTCGATCTTCGGATCGTGGAGGACGGAGCCGGGGAGGGGATCGGATGACCCAGCTCGCTCCGCCGTCGGTCCGCCTGCTGGTGTGCGGCAACGCGGATCGCGGCGACGATGGAGCGGCTCTCAGCGCCATCGCGACGCTGCTGCCGTCGCTGCCGACAGCCATGCTCGAGCGCCTCGAGGTGCGCCGCTGCGGCTACCTCCGGGTGGAGGATCTGCTCGATGTGCCCGAGGGTGAGATCGCGGTTGTCCTCGACGCTGCCGTGGGAATTCCGCCCGGTCATGTCGTGACGATGGCGATCGGGAGGATCGTGTCCGATGCAGAGGCGCCTGCGCCGCGGTCGTCGCACGAGCTGCCGATCGACCAGGTCCTGGGCCTCGCGCAGGTGATGCGGACCGGCGGCCTGCCGGAGGGGACGTTCATCGGGATCGGCGGGCGCCGGTTCGGCTACGGGCGGCCCCTGTCGAGGTCGGTCCGGATCAACATGCCGGCGTTCCAGGCAGCGATCGCCGCCGAGCTCACCAGGCTGACGCGGATCGCCGTCGACGATCCCGCTGCACCTTCATCGACATGACCGCGGCACCGGGTGTCGCGGATCCGGAGGGCGGGCCGAAGCCCGTGGAGGTCGTCACGTGAACGTTGCCCTGCCCCCTGTGCCGCGCCTGGTCGGCGACCTGATGGCGATCGAGCCGGTCGTCGTCCGCCCGGATGCCCCGCTCTCGCAGGCCGCGCACCTGATGGAGGTCCATCGAGTCCACGGCCTGCCCGTGGTCGATGCCGCCGGCACGCTGGTGGGCGTCATCAGCCAGACCGACCTCCTGCGGGCCCGGGCCACCGAGTACCTGTGGTCGAACTGGTCGGGTCTCCGTGTGAAGCACCTCATGACCAGCCCCGCGCTCACCGTCCACCGCGACGCGCCGCTCGCGCTGGCCGCTCGGAAGATGGAGCGTCATCACGTGCACCGGCTCGTCGTCGTGGCGGATGCCGATGTCGGCCTGCCCATCGGTGTCCTGTCGACGACGGACCTCGTCAGGGCGATGTCGGCCGTGACCGGCGACGCGATGCCCGTCGACGGGGCGTCACCCCACGAGGTGGACGCGCCCGGAAGCTGAGGGGCGCCCCGGCGCGCCACGCCCGCCGGGCCCGCTGGCTCCGGCAGCGCCGGTCGGCTATGCGATGACCATCTCCAGGCCCGCCTCGTAGCCTGCGTCGAACGCGGCGAGGTCCGCGGCGATCAGCTCCGGGTGCCGCGAGCCCAGGAGCCTGCGCAGCGCCTCGTGCACGCTCTCCGGCTCGATGAACCGCCGCCGGCCGACAAGCGCGCCCAGGGCCACCACCGACACGAGCTTGTCGTCACCGGCGGTGCGTGCGTGCGCGGTGCACGGGACCTCGAGCACGTCGATGTCCTCGCGTCCGGGCTCCGCTTCGATCAGCGTCGTGTTGACGACCAGCAGCCCGCCGGGGGCCACGACCGGCGCGTACTTGGCCATCGACGGTGGGTTCAGGACCACGGCGTGGTCGGCCCGGTCCACGATCGGCGATCCGATCTGGTGGTCCGCCACGATGACCGTGCACGATGCCGTCCCGCCGCGCATCTCCGGCCCGTAGCTGGGGATCCAGAGGACCTCGCGACCCTCGAGCAGGGCGGCCTCCGCGAGCACCTTGCCGGCGAACAGGATGCCCTGGCCACCGAACCCTGCGAACACCGTGGAGCGTTCCATGGTCAGGCCTCCGTCCGTCCGGCCGCAGGCTCCGGGCTCTCCGCCCGGGGCGCCCCGGGTCCCGGGCTCGCCGGTCTGCCGGCCGGAGCCGGCATCGCCTGGGTGATCCCCTTCGCCCGATCCACGAACACGCCGGTCGGGTAGGCCGCCACGACCTCGGTCGCCACGTGCTCCATCGCCTCGGTCGGGGTCATTCCCCAGCCGACGGGGCAGGTGGACAGCACCTCGACGATCGAGAACCCGCTGCCCTCCAGCTGGACCTCGAACGCGCGGCGGATCATCGCCTTGACCTTGCCGATCAGACCCGGCTCCGCCACCGCGCCGCGGGCTGCGTAGGCAACTCCCGGAAGCAGCGACAGCAGCTCGGTCACCGGCAACGGGTACCCCTGGGTTGCCACGTCGCGCCCGGTGGGGCTCGACGTGGTCCTCTGGCCGGCGAGCGTCGTGGGCGCCATCTGGCCACCGGTCATCCCGTAGATCCCGTTGTTGACGAAGATCACGGTGAACCGCTCGCCGCGAGACGCCGCGTGGACGATCTCGGCGGTGCCGATGGCCGCGAGGTCACCGTCACCCTGGTACGTGAACACGACCCGGTCGGGCCGCACGCGCTTGACGCCGGTCGCCACGGCCGCAGCGCGTCCGTGGGGCGATTCGACCGAGTCGAGCGCCAGGAAGTCGTAGGCGAAGACCGCGCACCCGACCGACCCGACGAGGATGGTCCGGCCACCGAGGTCCATCTCCTCGAGGACCTCGGCAACGAGGCGGTGGACGATCCCGTGTCCGCACCCCGGGCAGTAGCTGGTGGGGTTGGACAGCAGCGAGGGGCGGTGGTAGATGGTGCGAGCCTCTGCAGGGGCAGGCTCAGTCCGGGTGTCGACCATCGTGAGCGGCCGGGTTCCATCGAGCGCGGTCATCGTGCGTCTCCCGTCGGCGCAGCCACATCGTCTCCCGGTGTCACGGTCAATGCGTGGCGCATTGCCGCGACCACATCGTCCGGTGTCGGCACCATGCCCCCCATCCGACCGTGGTGGAACACGGGCACGGCGCCTTCGATCGCGAGCCGGACGTCCTCCACGAGCTGGCCGGCCGACATCTCGACCGCGAGCACGGCTTTCGCGCCGGATGCCGCGTCCCGGAGGGCCTCCGCGGGGAACGGCCACAGGGTGATCGGCCGGAGCAGCCCCGCCCGGATGCCCTCCGCACGTGCCCGTTCGACGGCCGTGCGCGCGACCCGCGCCGCCGTACCGTACGCGACCAGCACGATCTCCGCGTCGTCCAGCGACTCGCCGGCCCAGCGGATCTCGTTGGCCGCGATCTCGGCGAAGTTCGCCTGGAGCGCGAGGTTGTGGTTCTCGAGATCCTCCGGGCGGATGTGGAGTGACTTGAGGACCCGCGGCGGACGGTCGGCGGCTCCCTCGAGGATCCAGTCCGCGGGGGTTCGCGGGATGGCGCGGAAGCGTGGCACCACCGGCTCCATCGCCTGGCCCAGGATCCCGTCGGCAAGCATGATCACCGGGGTCCGGTACCGCTCCGCGAGGACGAACGCGTCGCCCACCAGGTCGATGGCCTCGGCGATCGAGGACGGCGCGAGCACCGGCACGCGATAGTCGCCGTGACCGTGCCCCTTGGTCGCCTGGAAGTAATCACCCTGGGAAGCGCCGATGCTGCCCAGCCCCGGGCCGCCTCGCATCACGTTCACGAGCACCACGGGCAGGCGAGAGCCGGCCATGTACGACATCGCCTCCGCCATGAGGCTGATGCCCGGGCTGGAGCTGGACACGAGGACACGCGCGCCGGCCGCGGAGGCCCCGAGCGCCATGTTGATGGCGGCCAGCTCGCTCTCGGCCTGGACGAACACCCGGCCCTCCTCGGGCATGCGGCGCGCCATCCATTCGAGGAGCTCCGCCTGGGGGGTGATCGGGTAGCCGAAGTACGCGTCGCAGCCGGCGGCGATGGCCGCCTCTGCGATGGCCTCGTTGCCCTTCATCAGGACGCGCTCCGGGGCGCCCGGCGCACCATGGCCCTGTCCGGGCGGCTTGGTGGCGGCGGGCCGGTGGCCGGTTGCCGCTGGATCGTGCACGGCGGTCATCGTCAGGCCTTCCGGGCGGGGGCGAAGATCGTCAGGGCAGCGTCGGGGCAGACGCGTGCGCACTTGGCGCAGCTCGTGCAGCCGCCCGGATCCGTCAGCTGGACGGGATGGTGGCCCATCGCGTTGACGAAGCCGACGTCGAGGGCGAGGACGTGCGGCGCACAGACGTCGACGCACAGGCCGCAGCCCTTGCAGCGCTCCATCGAGACGAGAACCGGCCGAAACGCCGAGCCGCCGTTGCCGAAGGGCCGAAGTGGGGCCTCGGCGAGCGGAGTGGACATGGCCATGCAGGCACCTCCGACTTGCGAGGATGGGCCGGACCGGGGCGCTCGGGGAGGGCCGAAATGCTGCGCTGGACGGGCCGGAACGCCCGACGGTGGCATCCGATCGTCCGGGGGCGCCGGGACGCTATTCGTTGACGCCGCGCCGGCGAGGCGCGTCGCCGGCCAGCGCACGAACGTGGGCGACGAGCTCCTGCTCGGACAGCCGGTCTGCGGCCGCGGAGTGGACCTGCCGCCGCCGGCCGTGATGCCGGTCATCCGCCCGCAGGTTCCGTTCCAGCCGCTCCCGGACCAGGCCCGGCCCGACGACCGTCACGTCGTCGGTCTCGGGAACGCGTTCCGCGACAGCCTCCAGGAACGCGCGCAGGTGCTCCCGGCGCACCCGCTCCGCGAGGTCCGCGCTGGCGCCTCCGCCACCGTGGCGGATCGACGGGTCGACGCGGACGTGAGGGGTCGATCGATGACGACCGGGCACATCGGATCTGATCCGCTCGACGGTCGCCCTGTCGGCCCAGCGCACGATGATGGCCTCCTCGCTGTCGATCCAGACGAGGGTCGTCGCCACCTCAGCCGTTCGCGCGTGCATGGTGGCCTCCGATCAGCGGGCCCAGGCGGGCGCGCCGTTGTCGCGGGCGAGATCCGCATAGGCAATCCCGGACGTTCGCTCCCAGGCGATTCGATCCACGTGCACCGTGTACCGGTGGCTCCCGGCGTGGAACGAGAGCATCGGGGCGTCCCGCAGCGCGAAGTCCGCGTAGACCGGAAGGCCGAACAGCTCCGGCACGGGCGGGATGGTGCCGGTGTCGCATTCCGGGGCGAGCGCCGCGAACTCCGGTTCGGTCATCAGGCGCACGTCCGCGGCCCCCAGGACACGGCGAGCCTTGGCGAGGTCGACGTGATCCGGCGCGTCGACGAGCACAAGGACGTGATGGCCGATGCCGGTGGAGACGCCGACCACCTTCGCGAACCGCTTGGGGTCGATGTGCTCGGCGCGCGCGGTCGCCTCGGCGGTGAACGTCTCGGGATGCTCGCGAAGCTCGTACTCGACGCCGCGACCGGCGAGCCAATCGAGCAGGCCCTGGTGCGGGCCGGTGCCCTTCGGGATGTCGACGGCCATGGCGTGCCTCCTCTCCGGGCGGTTCGTCCCGGACCCCGGATGTCTCCGGGGGTCCGCTCCGGCCACGAGGATGCGCGTCCGGCGCGACGACGACGAGTGGCATCCGTCGGAGTCGGCAAGACCGGATGGCCCATACCGGTGGGCCGTGGGCCATCCGGCCCCCGTCATGGCTCGAGTGGCCCGGCGACCGGTGACCGGCGGCACTCATGCGCATCTGCGCATACACCCATCCTTCAGACATGGACGACATCCTGGTGCTCCAGGCGGAGATCCTCAAGACGCTTGCCAGCCCCCGCCGACTCGAGATCCTGCATCGCCTGTCCGATGCGCCATGCGAGGTGAGCCGGCTTGCCGAGGAGCTCGGCATCAGCCAGCCCAACGTGTCGCAGCACCTCGCGGTGCTGCGGTCCGCCGGTCTCGTCGACGCCGAGCGTGACGGCCGCGAGGTCCGATACCGCCTGGCGGATCCGGACGTGATCGTTGCCTGTGGGGTGATGCGCGGCGTGCTGACGCGACGCCTGTCACGCCTCGGGCGCCTGTCGGCGGCCGACCAGACCGCCGCCGACCTTGTCGAGATCCAGTAGCAAGAACGTTCGCGGCGGATCTGCCGCGGGAAGGAGCAACACGATGAGCATGGTCAGCGTGGACGCAAAGGTCGACGCACGCGGGCTCAGTTGCCCGATGCCGATCGTCAAGACGGCCCAGGCCGTCAAGGGCCTCGCCTCCGGCCAGACCGTCGAGGTTCTGGCCACCGACCCGGGGTCGGTCAAGGACTTCGCCGCCTGGTCGAAGTCGACCGGCAACGAGATCGTCGAGCAGACCGTGGACGGAAGCGTGTTCCGCTTCGTCCTTCGCCGAAAGTAGGACTTTGATGGTTGTCGCAGACATCCCCGTCACTCCGGAAACGCTGCCCGTCGCCGCGCCCGCGCAGGAAGCCGAGGTCGAGCCCAAGGGGCTTGCGATCATCTGCTACAGCGGTGACCTCGAGAAGACCTGGGCGGCCATGATCCTCGCGTCGACCGCCGGCGCGATGGCCATGCCGACCAAGGTGTTCGTCACCTTCTGGGGCCTCCAGACGTTCGTGAAGGACGAGCGCCGGATCACCGGTGAGAACTGGATGCAGAAGATGATGTCCTTCATGCAGCGCCCCGGGATCAGCCATCGCAAGCTGAGCAAGATGAACTTCCTGGGCATGGGCCCGTGGATGATGCGCAAGCTCGCCAAGCAGTACAACGTCGCCAGCCCCAAGGAGCTGCTCGAGATGGCCACGATGATGGGCGTCGAGTTCATCCCGTGCCAGATGACGATGGACATGTTCGGCATCAAGCGCGAGGACCTCATCGAGGGCATGGGCGAGCCGGTCGGCGCCGCAACCTACCTCTCGTTCGTCACCGACGGCGCCGCACCCCTGTTCATCTGATCCAGGTTTCGGCGACAGCGACGCGAGGCCCTGCCTCGCGTCGCTGTTGTCGTTCCACGCCCGGAGCGATGATCGGCACGAGCAGCGCGCGGGGCTGCTCCGACCGGCACGCGAAGGCGCGGCCGTAGCCGCAATCCCGACCGGTTCGGCCGCAAGCCCGCCCGGTTCGGCCGCAACCCGGACCGGTTCGGCCCCTACAATCTGCCCGTGACCCTCCCCTGCGTTCACGTCCGTCGATGACCAGTCGCGTCTTCCGCCGCTCCTCGTCCCCGAACCCGCCCGTGGCCGTCGAGGCACACGGGTCCACGATCGTGGACGCCGAGGGCCGCGAGTACCTCGATGCGGCCGGCGGCGCGGTCGTCGTCAACGTCGGTCACGGCCGCCGCGAGATCGCAGACGTCATCGCGGACCAGGCGGCCCGGCTCTCGTATGCGCACGGATCCGCGTTCACGACCGAGCCCCTCGAGCGTTACGCCGTGGAGGTCGGGCGCCACCTGCCGGTCGACGACCCCGCCATCTACCCGGTCTCGGGTGGCTCCGAGGCGATCGAGACGGCCCTCAAGCTCGCGCGTGCCACCCAGATCGCGCGGGGCGAGCGGGAGCGGTGGATCGTGTTCGCCCGGTGGGGGAGCTACCACGGCAACACCCTCGGAGCACTGGACCTCTCGGGTCGCCGCCCGCTGCGCCGGCCGTACGAGGGCTGGCTCGGCCGGTTCCGTCACGTCAGCGCCGCCTACCCGTACCGCGGCGACATGCCCGGATCCCAGGCTCTTTCCTCCACGGCGGAGCTCGCGGAGGAGCTGGACCGCGCCATCACGTCCGCAGGGCCGGGGACGGTCGCGGCGTTCGTCGGGGAGCCGATCGTGGGTGCGACCCTGGGTGCGGTTGAGCCGCCGGCGGGGTACTGGCGGGCGATCGCCGACGTGTGCCGCAGCCACGGGGTGCTGCTCATCGCCGATGAGGTGATGACAGGCTTCGGGCGGACGGGTGCCTGGTTCGGGATGGATCATTCCGGCGTGCGGCCGGACCTGCTCGTGGCGGCGAAGGGGGCGACCTCCGGCTACTGGCCGTTCGGGTTTGTCGCCGCGTCGGGCGCGGTGTACGACTCGGTCGTGGGCGGCGGCGGTTTCGTGCACGGCTTCACGTACTCGCACCATCCAGTTGGAGCGGCCGTGGCCCGCGAGGTGCTGCGGATCATCGAGACGGAGTCGCTGGTCGAGGCGTCAGCCACGAAGGGCGACCGTCTCCTGGCCCTGCTCCGGGAACGGCTGGGCGGGCACGCGGCCGTGGGCGACATCCGCGGTCGGGGCCTGATGGCCGGCGTGGAGCTCGTCCGCGACCGGGACACCGGGGAGCCATTCCCCAGAGCCGCGAAGGTCACCGAGGCCGTCGTGCGCGTTGCCCGAGAGCGCGGGTTGCTGCTCTACTCGGGAACGGGCAACGCCAACGGGGTCGACGGCGACATCATCCTGCTCGGTCCGCCGTTCGTGGTCACGGACGCGGAGCTGGTCCGCATCGCCGACGGGCTGGCCGAGGCGCTGGATCTCGCGCTGGCCGATGTCGAGGCGATGCCTCGCGGCTGAGGTGCGCGGGCCGCGTCGCGGGCCTGTCGTCGCGTTCAGCGTCCGGTTCGGGCCGCCCGCAGCAGCAGGAAGGCGCCCATCGTCACCAGCGCGATCGGCCACACCAGATCGTTGAACGTCGGCGATGCGATCGAGGTCGCACCGATGATCGCGAGGATCGCCCCCAGGCCCGCCTGCCAGCCCCAGCCGCCGCCGGTCGTCGCGCGCACGAGGGCGATGAACAGGAAGGCGACCCCGAGACAGAAGGTCCCGACGCCGGAGCCCTCGACCACGTTCGCGGCCGCGAGCAGATCGGGGGCGGCCAGCGCGGTGATGATCGCGCCCAGGTAGAGCGATCCCGCGCCACGGTTGACGACCCAGAGCACCAGGAACGCGAGACCCGCGGCCAGGAACAGGAGCGAGCCCGCCGTGTCGAGCGAGGGGAACACCTGGCGCAGCAGCAGGAGCCCGCCGAACACGACCAGGAACACCCCGAACCACGGCAGGCCGCGCCGGCCTCGCGGTCCACCCAGGTCGTTCCATTCCCAGCCGTATCCGTGGATCACGCGACCCTCGATGACGTCGCCGTCGACGGGCCGGCCGCCTCGCTCGCTCATGGGATCCTCCTGCTCCGGGCTGCGCAGAGCGTAGCGCGTGCGTCGGACGCGGGAGACGGCGCGGCCGTCACACCCGTCCGCCCACCAGCGCAGCCAGGGTGCGGAACCAGTGGAGCCGCTCCACCCACGGGACGGCGGCGTTTGCCGGTGATGTCGACGGCACCACGAACAGCCTCGATTCGCCCAGCCGCCGTGCCTGGAGCCCGAGGTCTGGCCGTTCCCGGAACGTGCCCCGGTAGGATTCCTTGCCCACGAACGCGATCACGTCGGGGCGAGCATCCCGGGCCACCCGGGCCAGGCGAGCGGCGCTGTCGACGAAGTCGGCGGCCCGCAGATCCCCGGATCCCGGGGTCGTGCGCAGCGCGGCGTTGGTGATCCCGATCCCGAGCTCCAGCAGGCCGCGCTGCTCCCGTGGCTCGAGCACGCGGGGCGTCAGCCCGGACGCGTGAAGGAGCCGCCAGAAGTCGTTGCGCGGATTCGCGAAGTGGGCTGCGGCTGCCGCCGAGACGCGCCCGGGGTTGATGCCCACGAAAACCAGCCGGAGACCCGGCGCCAGGATGTCCGGGACCGCGGTGCCCACCGGATCGTCTGCCTCGGCCGCGGGCGCGGGCGCGACGGCCGCGTGCGGCGACGTCCCGTGCGGCGACCTCCCCTGCGGTGACGTCCCGGGCAGATGGGTGGAACCTTGGCCCCGGTCGCTGTCGCGCATCTGCCGATCATCGCCGATCGGGTCCCGCGTGCCGCGTCGGGTCTGCGCGACGACTTCCCCGGGACTACGATTCGCCCATGCCCCACGTGATGACCGTTCTCGGCCCCGTCGAGCCCTCGGCCCTCGGGTTCACGCTTCCCCACGAGCACACCCAGATCTCGCTGTGGCACATCCAGGACCGCTGGGACTACTGGGAGCTCACCCGCGACGAGCCGATGATCCTGGAGGAGCTGCGCGCATTCCGGGACGCCGGCGGAACGGCCCTGGCCGACCTGACGCTGCCCGGCAACGGCCGTGATCCCGGCTGGCTGCGCGGCCTGTCCGAGAAGAGCGGTCTCCACATCGTGATGGGCGGTGGCTGGTACCGGACCGCCTACTACCCGCCCGAGGCCCTCATCGACCGGCGATCGACCGACGCGCTGGCCGAGGAGCTGGTTGCCGAGGCGACGGTCGGGGTGGGGGACAGCGGAATCCGGACCGGGATCCTGGGCGAGATCGGCACGGACAAGCCGTGGGTCTCGCCGGCGGAGGAGCGGGTCTTCCGCGCGGTCGCCCGGGCATCGCGCCGGACGGGCCTCGCGATCTCCACGCACGCCATCCTGTCGGACGTGGGCGCCGCCCAGCTCACGATCCTCGAACAGGAGGGGGTCGATCCCGGTCGTGTCGTGATCGGCCACGCCGACAGCTATCCGGTCCTGGACCACTACCTGTCGCTGATCGAGCGCGGCGCCTCCATCGAGTTCGACTTCCTGGGCATGTCGTTCACGCCCATGGAGAAGTACGGGGAAGGGCAGGTCGTCGAGCTCCTGCTGGAGCTGCTCCATCGCGGCCACGGCGACCGCGTGCTGCTCAGCCAGGACGTGTGTCACAACAGCCAGCTTCTCCGGTACCAGGGAAACGGCTACACGTACCTGCAGACGACGTTCCTGCCCAGGCTGCGCGCCGCCGGGGTCTCCGACGCGGAGATCGAGCAGCTCACGGTCGAGAACCCGCGCCGGGTGCTCACGATCGGGTAGGGCGCCGCGCCTATCCCTCCAGGGTGGCGTCCACCGACAGCGCGACGTTGCCCTTGAGGGCCTGCGACACCGGGCAGCCGTCCTTGGCCGCCGCAGCAAGCTCCGCGAACTTCGCCTGGTCGATCCCCGGCACCGTGCCGCGGACGGTCAGCTCGCTCTTGCTGATCCCCCAGCCGGCATCGCCCTTGTCGAACGACACGACGCACCGGATGTCGAGCTTCGTCGCCGGTGTGCCGTTCTTGGCGAGCTTGCCGCTGAACGACATCGAGAAGCAGGCGGCATGCGCCGCGGCGATCAGCTCCTCGGGGCTGGTGCGGCCGTTGTGCTCCTCGGTGCGCGAGGCCCAGGTCACGGGCAGGCGGGCGAACGCCCCGGAGCTGACGTGGTCGATCGAGCCGGACCCGTTGATCAGGTCGCCGCTCCAGGTGGTCTCGGCAAACCGCGTGATGGCCATGGATGAACCTCCTCTGGGATCCGGGCCGCGCCGCCGGGAATGGCAGACGCCGGTGGCCCTGGACGGGCTATGGAGAGGGTGCCACGGGTGGCGAATCGGGGCTACGCGGCGGGCCCGGCCTCCGGCTCGCCCGCGGCGCGGCCGCTCATGCGACGTGACGCGCGGGTCCGGACGCCGTCCACGAGCGAGTACAGGACCGGGATCAGGAGCAGGGTCAGGAACGTCGAGCTGAACAGGCCGCCGATGACGACGGTACCCAGCTCGGCCGCGATGATCGAGCCCTGGTTGAAGCCCGCGGCGAGCGGGATCAGCGCCAGGATCGTCGCGATCGCGGTCATCAGGATCGGCCGCACCCTGGTCCGGCCGCCTTCGATCAGCGCGTCGTGCGTGGACATCCCCTGCGACCGCAGCCGTTCGACCAGGTCGAGCAGGACGATCGCGTTGGTGACCACGATGCCGATCAGCATCAGGAACCCGATCAGGGCGCTGACGCCGATCGGGCGGCCGGTCAGCAGCAGCGCCGGGAAGGCGCCGATCGTGGCCAGCGGCAGGCTGAACAGGATGATGAACGGCGTGATCAGCGAGTTGAAGGTCAGGACCATCGCGAGGTAGACGACCAGGATGGCCACGCCCATCGAGAGGAACAGGCCGCCGAACGCCTCGTTCTGCTGCTGGGTGACGCCGGCCAGACGGACGTCGACCCCGTCGGGGATCGATCCGGCCGCGCGCAGGTCATCGATCGCGGCCTGCACCTGCTGGCTCACCTTGCCGGTGTCGGCCGACGCGATCTCGGCGCTGATCGATGCCGCGGGGGACTCGTCGATCCGGGTGATCGATCCCTGCGTCTCGACCTGCTCCACCGCTGCGATGTCACCCAGCGGCCGCTTGGCGACCGTCCCGACGGGGAGCGCGCGGAGCTGCGCGAGGGTGGTGACCTGGGCCGGGTCGAGCTGGACGAACACGTCGAGCGGCTGCGACTGGTCGGCGAGCTGGACGCGAGTGGCGACGGAGCCGACCAGGGCACCCCGGACCTCGCCGGCGACCTGCGCCGCCGTGAGCCCGACCGTGATCGCCTTGTTGGGATCGGGCCGGACCTGGATCTCGGGCGTCGCCTTGGACAGATCGGACTTGAGGTTGAGCAGCGACTTGTTGTCGCTGAGGGCCTGGACGACGAGGTCGTTCACCGTGGCGACCTGCGCGGCGTCGCTGCCCGACACGACCACGCTGAGGTTGTTGGACGTGAACCCGGCCGCCTGCGACACCGCGATGTCGTAGCCGTCGGTCTTGACGGGCGAAAGCTCGTCGGCGAGGACCTTCGAGTACTCGGTGAGATCGACGTCGTCAGCGAGCCGCACCGTCAACCGGGCGCTGTTGGCCGGCCGGCCGCTGAACGCCGCGGTGATCGACTGGAGCCCGGAGTCGCCCTCGCCCGGGACGCTGCTCTGGACGAGCAGCACCTTCGGATCCGCCTGGAGGATGGCCTCTGCCTGCTTGGTGCGCTCGAGGACGGCGTCGGAGCTGACTCCGGACGGCGGCGCGAGCGTGACGCTGACGATCTTCTCGGACCCGGCGTTGATGAACTGGGTCGGCAGGAGGGGGGCGATGATGCCCGTCGACACGAACAGCAGGATCGAGATCCCGAGCACGCCGAACTTGGTCCAGCGGTTGCGAAGCGCGAGCTTGATGGACGGCGTGTACGCGCGGATCCAGAACGAGTTCCTGGGCTCGCCGTCCTCGTCGACGTTGAGCTTGATGCGGTCGATGAACAGGTAGGCCAGGACGGGCACGACCGTGAGCGCACACACCAGCGAGGCCAGCAGCGCGAACGTGACGGTGAGCGCGAACGGCAGGAAGAACTGGCTGACCAGCCCACCGACGAAGCCCAGCGGCAGGAACACGCCGACGGTGGTCACCGTCGCCGCGGTGATCGCGCCGGCAACCTCCCGCGGGCCATTGAGGGCAGCCGTGAGCCGGTCTTCGCCCAGCGCCCGGTGGCGGTAGATGTTTTCCAGGACCACGATCGCGTCATCGACGACCCGGCCGACGGCCACCGCGAGCCCGCCCAGGGTCATGATGTTGAGCGAGATCCCGGTGATCTGCATGACGACCAGCGCGGTGAGCAGCGACAGCGGGATGCTGACCGCCGCCACGAGCGTCGAGCGCAGGCTGAACAGGAACAGGAAGATCGTGAGGACCGCGAACAGGGCGCCGGTGCCGCCTTCGCGGAGCAGGCCGTCACGCGATTCGATGATGAATGTGGACAGGTCGGAGACGACCGTGATCGAGACGGCGGACCCATTGCGGTCGCCGATCTCCTTGAGCTTGGCGGTCACCTCCTCGGCGACCTGGACCGTGTTCGCGGCCGAGGTCTT
This sequence comes from uncultured Chloroflexia bacterium, assembly GCA_963849495.1. GTDB lineage: Bacteria > Chloroflexota > Limnocylindria > Limnocylindrales > CSP1-4 > CAIXZV01. The sequence goes on from CAWKHN010000014.1 coordinate 27,584, forward strand.
GGACACCGACAGCGACAGCGCGGGTTGGCCGTCGGTGCGCGCGTAGCCGGTGGTCGACACGCCGGCGATCTCGACCGTCCCCAGGTCGCCGATCGTGACCAGCTTCGGGGCGGCCGGCGCGGCCGGCGCCGCGGAGGCACCCGGCGTCGCTCCCGCGCCCGATGCCGCAGGGGCCGACGGCGCGACGCCCACCACCAGCGACCGGATCTGGTCGATGGTGGTGAAGGCGCCGATCGTGGAGACCGGGATCTTGGTCCCGTCCGCGAGGATCTGGCCGGCGGGGAAGGTGAGGTTGTTGGCGCTCAGCACGCCTGACACCTGGGACGCCGCGATGCCGTTCGCGGCCAGCTTTGCGGGGTCGAGGGTGACCATCACCCGCTGCGTCTCGCCGCCCGTGATGTCGACGCTGGCGACGCCCTCGAGGCCGAGCAGCGCGGGGCTGATCTCGGTCTGGGCAATACGGGCGGCCTCCGCCAGCCCGTTCTGGGACGTCGCGGCGATCGACGCGATGATCACGGGCGAGGCGTTGATGTTGAGCGCGTTGACCTGCGGACTCACGCCGCTGGGCAGATTCGCCGCCTGGATGTTCTGCTCGATCTGGGCCTGGACCTCCTTGACGTTGGTCCCGTAGGAGAACTGGGCAATGACGAGCGCGATCGAGTTGGCCGACGTCGACTGGAGCGACTCCAGCCGCGGGACGCCCGAGATCGCCCGCTCGATCGGCTTGGTGACCTGCTCGGCCACGTCTGCCGCGCCCGCTCCCGGCAAGGGTGCGATGACCGTCAGCACCGGGAACTCGATATCGGGCAGGAGCTCCTGCTTGAGGCTGCCCCAGGCGGCGAGGCCGGAGACGAACAGGGCCGCCGCCAGCAAGAGCGTCACGCTCCGCTTGCTGACGGCAAACTCGGACAGGCGGCTCATGAGCGGTCCTTTCGGGCGGTCGGCTCGGGATCGGGCGGATTCAGGCGGGTGGCGGCGGCGGTGAGCACGGCGAGCGAACGACGCACGGTGTCGAGGTCGTCGTCGCCGAGGAGCTGGAGCAGCTCCCGCATCTGGCGGGCGTTGAGCTCGCGGAAGCGGTCGACGAACGCCGACCCGGCCGGCGTCAGCCCGACCACCACCTGGCGGCGATCGACCGGGTCGTCGTGCCGGTGGGCCAGGCCCTGGTCGACGATCCGGTCGACAAGACCGCTGACGGTCGACAACGACACGCCCAGGCGGTGGACCAGATCGGACATGTGGAGGTCGCCCATGGCGCCGAGCAGGTACAGCACCTTGGCCTGGGGCATCGTGATCGCGATCTCCAGGAACTCCGGCGCGTGGCTGTCGGCGAGACGCTGCATGAGGATCTCGTAGGCCACGATCACCTCGTCGAGGGTGGCGGCTCGATCGTTCGCTGCGATGGCTCGTTCCTTTGGCTGTGGCTGATGCTTCGGTAGCACCGGATCATTCGGCCATCACGATATATTGGATTGGCCGTCCGGCGGATGGGAGTTTCGTCCGGGGGGTCATGGGTCGCCCCGTCTCCCATACCATCGCCGCGTGACCCACCAGCCCCGTTCCGTGTCCGCGGCGGCCGCACGCCGCTTCCTCGTGTCGCGCCACCTGCTCGCGCCGCCGCGCTCGCTTCCGCCCGAGCCGGCATCCGTGATGCGCGTCGTGGACCGGCTCGGCTCGCTCCAGTTCGATCCGCTCGAGGTGGCCGGTCGCAACCACGATCTCACGCTCCTCGCCCGCGTCGGCGGGTACCGCCGGCAGTGGACGGACGACCTGCTCTACCGGGAGCGGCTGCTCTACGAGACCTACAACAAGCAGTTCTCGCTGGTGCCCACTGCGGAGCTGCCGTGGTTCCGGCTCACCTGGGACCGGCATCACGCGGCGCACCGCGGGGGCGCCTTCGACGATCACGCGCCGCTGGTCGAGGAGCTGCTGGGCCGGATGCGCGAGAGCGGCCGGCTGTCATCGACCGACCTCGAGCCGCGGGCGTCGATCGACTGGTACTGGCGGCCGACCAACCAGGTCCGCGCGCTGCTGGAGGCGCTGGCGGAGGCAGGCGTGATAGCGATCGCCCGCCGTGAGGGCAACCGTCGGATCTACGACCTCACCGAGCGCCTGTTCCCGGCCGAGCTCCTCGCGCGCCGCCCGTCCGAGGCGGAGCAGCGGCGACACGGACTGCTGTCCCGCTACCGGGGCAACGGGCTGCTGGGTGCCACGGGCGATTACACGCTGTGGATGGGCATGGGCAAGGCGCCGCAGCGGGCGGTGGTGCACGCGGAGCTCGTGGACTCGGGCGCGATCGTGCCGGTCGCCGTCGAGGGCTTCCGGGGGCCCAGGTTCGTCGTGGCGGACGAGCTGCCGATCCTGGACCGTGCCGCGGTCGAGATCGACGCGGAGGGAGATCTCGACGGCCGGAGCGTCGGGCGCCCCGGGGGCCGCGAGCCGGGCGTGGCGTTCCTGGCCCCGCTCGACCCGCTCGCCTGGGACCGGGACCTGCTGCTCCGGCTGTGGGGCTTCGACTACCGCTGGGAGGTGTACGTCCCGGCGGCCAAGCGTCGATGGGGCTACTACGTGCTGCCGCTGCTCTACGGCGATCGCTTCGTCGGGCGCATCGAGCCCCGGATCGACCGCAGGACCGGCACCCTCCGCATCCTCGGGCTGTGGTGGGAGGACGGCTTCGATCCCCTGTCCGAGGCGAACCCGGGCTTCCCGGACGCGTTGACCGCCGCGATCCGGGCGCACATGGCGTTCGCGGGCCTGGGCAGGGTCGCGCTGCCCCGCGTCGCGCGGCATCGCGCGCTCAGCGCGGCCGTCCGGGCGCGCCTGTAGGCATGTCCGGGTACCCGCGCGCCCGGCGGGCGACGAGCGGCGACGGACCGGGGCATGCGGGTGGCAGAGGGCCGTCGAGGCGCGGCTGCCCGGTGCTAAATTCGATCCCGTGACCATCGAGATCCGCAACGTCGGCCCGGACGAGCTCGGGCCCTTCGTCGATGCGCTGAGCACCGGGTTCCTGGAGCGCCCGGACGTCGCGCGCGTGGCCGAGATGGCCCGGTCGCGCTGGGACCTCGGGCGGACGTGGGGAGCCTTCGACGGCCCGCTCGTGTGCGGCACCTTCCGGTCCTTTCCGACCGAGCTCACGGTGCCCGGCGGCACGCAGCTGCCGGCGTCCGCGATCGCCGCGGTCACGGTGCTGCCGACGCACCGCCGGCGAGGGATCCTCACCCGGATGACCGCTGCGGAGCACCGGGCGATCCGCGAGCGCGGCGACGCAGTCGGGCTGCTGTACGCGTCGGAATACGGCATCTACGGGCGGTTCGGGTACGGGCCCGGGTGCCGCGTCGCTACCTGGACGCTGGATGCGCCGGCGACCTCGTTCCACGGGCCGGCGGTGTCCGGCGTGGAGCTGGCCGCCCCTGGCCCCGGCTCCCGGGATGCGATCAAGGCTGTGTTCGAGGCGTGGTGCCTCGGCCAGGCAGGCGAGATCGGCCGCCGGGACACCCGATGGGACGACGACCTCGGGCTGGTGGAATCTCCGTGGGGCCCGACCTGGAAGGGTTTCCTGGCGCTCCACCGGGGCAGCGGCGACGCTGTCGACGGCTATGCACGGTTCCGGGTGGAGGAGCACTGGGAGCACCGGCAGCCCCGGATGCTCCTCAAGGTCAACGAGCTGCACGCGCTCACCGACGAGGCCGACCGCGCGCTGTGGCGGTTCCTGGCCGAGACGGACCTCGTGTCCACGGTGGTCGCCGGTGGTCGCAGCCCCTCCGACCGCCTGCCGTGGCTGCTGACGAACGCCCGCGCGGCCGTCCCGTCCGAGATCGGCGAGGGGCTGTGGCTGAGGCTGTTCGACGTTCCCCGGGCACTGGAGGCGCGGCGCTACGAGCGCGAGGGCGAGCTGGTTCTCGAGGTCGTCGACGCCGAGGTGCAGGCTCCGATCCGCGTCGTGCTGGAGGCCTCGTCGGCCGGCGCCGCGTGCCGGCCGACCGATCGCTCGCCGGACCTCACGCTACCCGTGGCCGCTCTCGGGGCCGCGTACCTGGGCGGAACCCGTCTGCGCGATGCCGTGATCGCCACCGGCGTCGATGAGCACCGGGACGGCGCACTGGCCGCGGCAGACGCGCTGTTCCGGACCGCCGACGAGCCGTGGTGCTCGACGTTCTTCTGAGCCGCGCGTGCCGTCCAGGAGGCGAGACGCGGGCCTCCGGGACCCGTCGTTGACGGATCGGCCGGGAATTCCGATAATTCCACTCGGGATTAGCCCGCGACCCACGTTCCTGCGGTCGCGGCGTTCCCGGACCACGTGACCCCCCAACCCGCGGCGCCCCTGCCGCGATCGGAGCAGCGATGACCACGACCCGCGACCTCGTCCGCGACGAACGAGACAAGTTCGCCTTCCATGACGACATCGTCTATCTGCGCGAGACGAAGCGCGGGCTGACCCGCGACACGGTCGAGGAGATCAGCCGGTTCAAGGACGAGCCGGACTGGATGCTCCAGTTCCGGCTGCGGGCCTACGACCATTTCCTCAAGCGCAAGATGCCGACCTGGGGCGGCAGGCTCGCGGACATCGACCTCGACAAGATCGTCTACTACCGGAAGCCGTCCGAGCGCGAGGAGAAGTCCTGGGACGACGTCCCGGACCAGATCAAGGCGACGTTCGAGAAGCTCGGCATCCCGGAGGCAGAGCGCAAGTTCCTCGCCGGCGTGGGCGCGCAGTACGACTCGGAGGTCGTGTACCACTCGGTGCGCGAGGAGCTGTCCAAGATCGGCGTCGTGTTCATGGGCACGGATCAGGCGCTCAAGGAGCACCCGGAGATCTTCCGTCAGCACTTCGGCACGGTCGTTCCCCCCGAGGACAACAAGTTCGCCGCGCTCAACAGCGCGGTCTGGTCCGGCGGCTCGTTCGTGTACGTGCCCAAGGGCGTCGAGGTCCCGCTCCCGCTCCAGGCCTACTTCCGGATCAACGGCGAGAACACCGGCCAGTTCGAGCGGACGCTGATCGTGGTCGACGAAGGCGCCAAGGTTCACTACATCGAGGGCTGCACGGCGCCAATCTACGCCACCGACTCGCTGCATGCGGCCGTGGTGGAGGTCGTGGCCCTGCCCGGCAGCAAGGTCCGCTACACCACGATCCAGAACTGGTCGAACGACGTCTACAACCTGGTCACCAAGCGGGCGCACGCGCACGCGCACAGCACCGTCGAGTGGGTGGACGCGAACACCGGCTCCCGCCTGACGATGAAGTACCCGGCCATCTACCTGCGCGGCGAGGGCGCTCGTGCCGAGGTCATCTCGGTGGCCGTGGCGGGCAAGGGCCAGCACCAGGACACCGGCGCCAAGGCCGTCCACCTGGCCCCCAACACGACCTCCCGGATCGTGTCCAAGTCCGTCTCCAAGGACGGCGGCCGCGCGACCTATCGCGGGCAGCTGAAGGTCGCGCCCGGCGCCACGGGCGTGACGGCCAGCGTCCGCTGCGACGCGCTGATGCTCGACGACCAGAGCCGCAGCGACACGTACCCCTACATCGACATCCAGGAAGACGACACGACGATGACCCACGAGGCCACCGTGGGCAAGATCTCGGCCGACCAGATCTTCTACCTCATGAGCCGCGGGCTCACCGAGAACGAGGCCCAGAACCTCGTCATCCAGGGCTTCCTCGAGGTGTTCACCAAGGAGCTCCCGATGGAGTACGCGATCGAGTTCAACCGTCTCGTCAAGCTCGAGATGGAGGGCTCGCTCGGATGACGGAGGTCGCGGAACCCTCGACCCTCGCCGGCCGCCCGGCACGGGTGGCGCGGCGCGGGCCGGCCGACCTGCCGTTCTCGTTCATCGACCGCGGGCTCGTCGATGCCCTGGTCGCGGAGCGTGGCGAGCCGGCCTGGCTGCGCGACGACCGCCTCGCCGCGCTGGAGGCGTTCGACGGACTCGTTGTCGAGAGCAACCGCCTGTACACGCCCTACGTGGACCTCCGGGCTGCCGCGCTCGAGGGCGCCACGCCCTATCGGGTGACGGAAGCGGCTGAGGCGAACGGCGCCGACGGCCTCCCCGACGACGTCGCCGGGCTGCTGGAGCTGCGCGAGGATCGGGTCACCGTGGCCTCGCTGTCCGACGCGGCGCATGCCGCCGGCGTGCGCCTGCTGACCCTCGCGGAGCTCGTGCACACGGACGAGGGGCTCGCCCGGGAGCTGGTCGGCGACGGCGGCAGGCTGCCGTCCGACGAGAAGCTCGCCCAGATGGCGCGCGCGGCCTGGTCGCAGGGTGCCGTCGTGCTGGTGCCGGCGGGCGTCCGCATCGACCAGCCGATCGTGCTGCGCTGGGCCGTTGGTGCGGGCCGATCCCTCATCACCCGCACCCTCATCGTGCTCGGCGATGGCGCCGAGGCATCGATCGTCGAAGAGCTCGTCGCGTCCGACGCCGTCGAAGACGGCACGCAGGGTCTGCTGTCGGCCACCACCGAGATCCGCCTGGGCGCCCATTCGAGGCTTGCCATGGCCGGCCTGCAGGAGCTGGGCCCCGACCACGTCCTGTTCCAGCAGCGCCACGCCGAGCTAGGCGAGGCTGCGGACCTTCGGTGGGCCCTCGCGCAGCTCGGGGCCCGGCTCGTGCGATCGCGCGTGGACAACGTCCTGGCCGGTGACCGGGCCACCGTGGAGCAGGCCGAGGTCGTGTTCGGTGCCCGGGACCAGCTGCACGACCTGACCTCCTACACGCGACACGTCGGCCGGGACACGACGGGGCAGCTGCTCTCGAAGGGCGTCCTGATGGACAAGGCGCGCAGCTACATGAAGGGCCTGATCACGATCGAGAGATCGGCGGTCGGGACCGACAGCTTCCTGGGCGAGTTCGGCATGAACCTCTCGCGGTCCGCCCGGTCCGTGGCGATCCCGTCGCTCGAGATCGACCAGCCGGACTGCCGGCGGGCGGCGCACTCGTCGTCGGTGGGACCGATCGACGAGAACCAGCTCTTCTACCTCGAGAGCCGCGGCATCCCGCCCGACGAGGCGCGCAAGTTCATCGTGCTCGGGTTCCTCGAGCCGGTGGTCGCACGCGTGCCCCTGGCCGACGCCCGGGACCGGCTGCGGGACGCCCTCGAGGCGAAGTGGGTGGCCGGGCTGGCGGGCGGCACCGCCTCCGCTGCCTGACGGCCGGGTCCCCGCGTCGTGAACGTCGGGTGAGCCGCCGGATCGACCTCCTGGCTGCGGACGAACTGGCCGAGGGTGAGATGCGCATGGTCTGGGTCGACCAGACCGACCCCGTCCTCGTCGTCCATGTGAACGGGGAGTTTCACGCGCTCCAGGGGACGTGCTCGCACGAGTACTTCGAGCTTGACCGCGGGTTCCTTACGGCCGGCACGTTGACCTGCGCCCTCCACCTGTCGCGGTTCGACCTGACCGACGGAGAGGCGCTGGAACCGCCCGCGGAGCTGCCGCTCGCGGTCTACGCGGTTGAGATCCTGGACGGCCGGGTGACGATCGAGGTCGCGGACGGCGCCCTGGAGGTCAACGAGGAGGCGTAGGGCCTGCGGCCCGCACCCGTGCCCGGACGAGGCCGGGTGGTCCGGCGGAACCCGGCGATCGGCCCGTCGGTCGATCCCGCGATCAGTCGATCAGGGTCCCGCCGTTGATGTCCAGGATCTCGCCCGTGATGTAGCCCGCGTGGGCGGAGCAGAGGTATGCGACCGCGGCGGCCACCTCGTCGGTCGTCCCCATGCGGCCGACCGGGATCCGGCCGACGAGGTCCCTGGTGCCCGCCATCTCGTCGGTGGCGATCAGGGCCGGGGCGACGGCATTGGCCGTGATCCCCTCGCCCGCGTATTCGCTGGCGATCGACTTCGCCAGCGTCATCAGGCCCGCCTTCGACGCCGCAAACGCCGCGGAGTGAGCGCCTCCCGACTTGCCGGCGGCGGCACCCATCGCGACGATCCGGCCGTAGCCCAGCTTGCGCATGCCCGGGATCGCCCGGCGCACGGTGAAGAACGCCCCGGTCAGGTTGATCGAGAGCGTTCGCTCCCACAGCGCGGTCGACGTCTCCTCGAACGCCACCAGGGGCAGGATGCCCGCATTGAGCACGAGGACCGACACCGTGCCGAGCTGGGCCTCGACCGCGTCGAACGCGGCATCGACCGATCCCTCGTCGCTGACGTCGCAATCGATCCCGAGCATGCCCGCGCGATCCGGCGGGGTGAGGTCGAGCGTGGCCACCTGGGCACCGTTCGCCGCGAGCACCTCCGCGATGCGCAGCCCGATGCCGCGACCGGCTCCGGTCACCACCGCCACGCGGCCCTCGAGACCTTCGACGCGGATCATCGGGCGCCTCCTGCGCGCTTCACTGCCTGGACCTGGGACGTGGCGACACTACGGTAGCGGCTGCGGGGTGCGACCGGACGCCGGCGTTCACACCACCGGCCCTGCGCCCGCCTCGACCACGGGCTGGAGACCGGGGTCCGACCGCATCTGGAGCACCAGGGCCCCGGCCAGGACCAGGAGACCGCCGACCGCCTGGACCGGCTCCAGCGCCTCACCCAGCCACAGGGCGGCGAGGAGCACGCCGACCACGGGCTCCCACAGCATCAGGATCCCCGTGCGCGTCCCGCCGATCGAGCGAACCGCGATCAGGAACAGCATCGACGAGATGCCGGCGGCTGCGATGCCGGCGAGCAGCAGGACCGGCCATGGGTCCAATGAGCGGAACGGCGCGGTCAGGCCGTCACCCTGGCCGACGACCAGCGCCAGGAGGACGCCGCCCACGACGGACGTCGCGAGGATCACCAGCGTCGCGGCGTCCGCCGGCACCGCCCGGTACCCGTGGCGGCTGACGACCATGAACACGACCTGGCTTCCCGCCGCCGCCAGCCCGAGCACGATGCCGAGGAGGTCGACGGGGACGCCGGCGGACGTGTCCATGCCGCCGGCCAGCACCAGCACGACGCCGACCGAGGACAGCGTGAGGGCGACCGCGCGCGTCCTCGTGATCTGCTCGCGACCGAGCGCCACGTCGGCGGCCGCCACGCCCGCCGGGTAGGTGTAGAACAGCATCAGGGCGAGCGCGATCGGAATCCGTCCGAACGCGGTGAAGATCGCGACATTGAGCGTGAGCCCCATCAGGGCGGCTACGGCAAGCGCGAGACGCCCCCGGCCGCTCAGCCCGCGAATGGCGGACAGCGACGACGTCACGTTCCGCCGGGCGACGATCAGCACGATCACGAACGCGATCCCCAGCGCCGCCCGCCAGGCGGTGAACGCCACACCGTCGACGCCGGCGTCGGCACCGAACCGGGACAGCGGGCCGAGGGTTCCGAACAGGGTCGCCGCGGCGACGGCGGCGAGCGAGCCGACCAGGAAGTCACGATCGCGAGGCATGGGCGGCCCATGGTACCGGTGACCGGGTGCGACCGAGGCGTCAGCGGATGCCCCGCAGTCCGATGATCGCGCCCATGGCAGGCGGCCCGCGCCGCGTTCAGCGCTCGAGGATCGTTCCCAGCCCGCGCTCCGCGGCCAGCGCGAGGATTGCGTCCCCGAACACCACGTCGGCGAGGCCGGTGCCGAGGTGCGTGGTCACCACCCGGCCCGCCGGCCGCGCGAGGCCGGCCACGAGGGCGTGGCCGATCATGGCCGACGGTTCCGGGTAGCCGTCGAAGTTGCCGGCGTCGCGGTTGGCGAGGAACTGCGCCGTGTGGTCGACAAGGAACAGCGACGCCTCGCGCGCCACCTCCGCCGCGCAGTAGGTCGCGTAGTCCACCGGGACGACGAGCGCATTCGGGGTGAGCCAGGCGTTGGTCATCACCTGCCGCTCGGGTGGGGCCACGAACGACGCCACGGAGACGACGACGTCCGCGCCGTCCACGGCACCGCGCGCGGACGCCGCGACCTGGGCGGCTGCGATCCCGTCGGTGTGGCGCGCGATCTCCGCGAGCGCCGCCGACCGATCCGGGTCTCGATCGAAGATCGCCAGCTCGAGGCCCGGCAGGACGTACCCGAGGATGGGGACGTGGCTGCGGCCCTGGACGCCGGCCCCGATCAGCGCGGCGCGCGGCTGCCGTGCTCCGACGGCCGGCGCGAACGCACGGATCGCCACCCCCGAGACGGCGGCCGTCCGCTCGGCCGTGATCGGCCCTGCGTCGAGGATCGCCGTCGGCACGCCCGTGCGGGCATCATCGAGCAGGAGCAGGCCGTGGATCGAGGCCAGGCCCAGCTCGCCGTTGGTGCCGAAACCCAGCACCCACTTCATGCCCAGCAGATCCGCCGACGCATCGGCGCCTGGTCCCGGCAGGAAGGCCGGCATCGCGTGGGCGAAGGCACCGGCCGGTCGCGGGTGCACGCCGATCTTGGGTGGCAGGTCGGCCGGGCCGGCGAGACCGCGAAGGGTCCGTTCGGCAAGCGCAAGCCGCTCGGGCAGCGACGGCATCGCCGCAGTGACGTCCGCGGCGGACAGGTAGCGGAGCGGCGGGAGGTCGACCACGGCTCCTGAGTGTAGGCGCCCCAACCGACCGTGTCCTCGTTTGGGTAGTCTGATGGCGTGAACATCGCCCAGAGCCTCGAGAACCTCAAGCTCGAGCAGGACGCCGTCGTCCTGTACGACGCCCTTGCCACCATCGAGAAGGATCCGCAGCGCGCGGCCGCCTTTCGCCAGATTGCGCACAACGAGCGCCGGCACGCGGACATCTGGGCCGATCGCCTCGAGGCGCTCGGCGCGACGGTGCCGCCGCCGGGCATGCCGCGAGCCCGGATCCGCCTGATCGTCATCCTGGCTCGCATGTTCGGTACGCGTGCCGTCTCGGACCTCGTCAAGGCGCTCGAGGGGGACGAGGAGGCGGTCTACGCCGACCAGGAACAGGCTCCCGAGATCGAGGCGATCGCGGCCGATGAGCGGGAGCACGCCGAGATCTGGAAGCGCCTCGACGGCCAGCGGAAGCAGGGCGGTGGAGGCGGGAAGCGCCGTTCGGCGGGCAGGCGGACGGCCAACGATGTCGTCGGGGTCGGGCCACACCCGGTGGTCGAGGCCGGCGAGGCCGAGACTCCCGAGGAGATCACCAAGGGCGAGGGATGGCATCGCAGCGCCCGTTCGGGGACCCTCAGGGCCAGCATCTTCGGCGTGTCAGATGGACTGGTCTCCAACCTGTCGCTGGTGATGGGCGTGGCCGGCGCCTCTGGACAGGGCGGCTTCATCCTCCTGGCCGGGATCGCCGGCCTCCTGGCCGGTGCGTTCAGCATGGCCGCCGGCGAGTACATCTCGATGCAGAGCCAGCGCGAGCTGTTCCAACGCCAGATCGAGCTCGAGCGGGCCGAGCTCGAGGCGATGCCCGAGGAGGAGCAGAAGGAGCTGGCGGCCCTGTACATGGCCAAGGGCTTCTCTCGCCCCGAGGCCCAGCGAATCGCGGCCCGGATGTTCGAGAACCCGGAAACGGCGCTCGATGCGCTCGTGCGCGAGGAGCTGGGCCTGGACCCGGACGAGCTGGGCTCGCCGTGGGGGGCGGCGGGCGGATCCTTCCTGGCCTTCTGCGCCGGCGCGGTCGTACCGGTGATCCCGTACCTGTTCGGCGGCGGGACTGCCATCTTCTTTGCGAGCTTCGGCATGAGCCTGGTCGCCCTGTTCGTCGTCGGCGCAGCGGTGAGCCTGCTGACCGGACGCAGCCTCCTGTTCTCGGGCTTCCGCCAGCTGGGCATCGGCGCGGCGGCGGCGGCCGTGACCTTTGTCGTGGGCAGCATCATCGGGGTTGGGGTCGGGGGGTGAGCGGCGGCAGCCCCGAGGCACGGTTGCGGGCCGAGGGCCTCGATCCCGGCACCTGGTCCAACGGCCCGGGTGACCGCTACGCGGCCCACGAGCACGGATACGACAAGGTCCTCGTATGCGCGGCCGGCTCGATCCGGTTCGGGTTGCCCGCGACGGGAGGCGTCGTGGAGCTCCTGGCCGGCGACCGGTTCGACCTGCCCGCGCAGACCCCACACGACGCCCTTGTGGGACCGCACGGCGTCACGTGCCTGGAAGCGCATCTCCCAGCCGGACGCCTGGCGGAGCTCCGACGCCGCCCCGCCGGGGAGTGGTAGGCCCACGAGCCGGGAATCACGAACGCCCCGGTCGAGACCGGGGCGTTCGTGCGCTAGGCTGTGGAAACCGCGATCAGCGGCGGCCGAGAGTCGCCCAGAGGAGCGGGTTCTCGCGCGGGTCGCTGTACTCCCGCGGCTCCTTGGCACTCATCACGATGCTGAGGATCGAGAACAGCGCCAGGAGCACGAATACGGTCACGATGAACATGGCGTGCACCTTTCGCTACGTGGGATTGCCGCGGACCGTCGCGGGTCCCGTCGGCCGATCCGACGGGGTCGGCATCCCGATGCCCCTGCACCCGCAAGTATATCCTACGAATCGATGGGCAGATAGAACTCTGGCCTAACGATTAGGTACCACATGAGCAAGAACGACCATCTCAGTGACACCGATGCCAAGGTCGTGGCCATCCTCCAGCGGGACGGCAGGCGATCCTATGCGGACCTCGGCGCTGACCTGGGCATGACCGGGCCCTCCGCGCACGAGAGGGTGAAGAAGCTGGAGGCGCGTGGGGTCATCCGGGGGTATTCGGCCGGCGTCGATCCCGCGGCCGTCGGTCTCAGCGTCCTCGCCTTCACCTGGGTGACCCAGGCCCCCGGGACCATCGCAACCGACCTCACCACGGACTTCGCGGCCATCCTCGAGATCGAGGAGTGCCACCACATCGCCGGCGCGGCGGACTACATCCTCAAGATCCGGGCGCGCGACATGGACCACCTGGGCCGTGTCATTCGACGCGTCCAGACCACCCGGCACGTGTTCTCCACCGAGACGGACGTCGTGTTCAGCACGTCCTTCGAGGCCCGGCCGCTGCCGCTCGGCCGTGACGGCGACGTTGCGCCCGAGTCCGGACGCCCGACGCCGCAACGGACAGGGGAGCGGGCCACCGGCGGCTGAGGGCCGCACCGGACGGGGCGCCTCGACAGGACCGTCGCCGCGCCCCGATCAGGACCGGGAGGCAGGTTCCGCCGGGTCGTTGCCGGGCTCGGAGCCTGGCGCCGATATCGCGGTCGTGGCAGGCACGTCGACCGCCCCCCGTCCGTCGACCGCCCCGGGCCCGTCGAGCGCGACGAGCGCTTCCGGATCGACCAGGGCGTCCGGCGGTGGGAAGCTCAGGTACCGCCGGTGGGCCCGCAGCACGCGCTCGACGAGGTCGGCGTCCGTCAGCGGCTCCGCCAGCGTCCGGGCGATCCACGCAGCCTCCGCCGACAGCTCCTCTTCGCTGATCTCCTGTTCGCGCCGGTTGGAGTCGGCGAGGACCAACCAGGTGAGGGCACCGCCGGCGACGAGGCCGACGATGAGCAGCCACCAGTTGAATTCGGCGCTCACCGCGGCTCCTCGAAGTGGCGCATGGACGAGGCGTGCATCGCGGCCGAGGATACTCGACGTGGCCCCGGCCCGCGGCGGGCTACACTGCGCCCCACATGCCTGCCTTGACCTTCCCTCTCGCATCGCTCGTGTCGGTGTTTGCCCTGATCGCCGTCACGCCCGAGCCCATCGCGATCCACATCGGCCCACTCCCGGTGTTCTGGTACGGAATCTGCTACGCGGTCGGGCTCGCGACCGCGTACTGGGTCATCACGCGGGAGGCCCGCCGCCGGGGCCTGGACGCCCGCCTCGTCGACAACGGCATCATCGTGGTGGCCGCCGCGGCCCTTGCGGGTGGCCGCGCCTACCACGTCATCGACCAGTGGCATCTGTACCAGGACAACTGGCTCAAGATCTTCATGCCGCCGTACACCGGGCTCGGCGTGTACGGGGGGATCTTCACCGGCGTCCTTGCCGCCTGGTTCCTCACCCGCCGCTGGAAGCAGTCGTTCTGGCGCTGGGCGGACGTGGTCGCACCCGGCCTGTTCGTCATGGAGGCGATCGGCCGCTGGGGCAACTTCTTCAACCAGGAGCTCTACGGACCGCCGACCAGCCTGCCGTGGGGGATCACGATCGACTGTGCCCACCGGGTGGGCGACCACGGCATCCCGCAGTACCCGTGCGCCGATTTTCCGGCTGCGATCACGGGGTTCCACCCGCTGTTCCTGTACGAATCGGTCAGCGGCGTGCTCGGGGCGATCACATTGCTGTGGATCGCGCGGAGGTACGGCCCACGCATGCGGCCGGGCGACCTGCTGCTCATCTTCTTCGTCTGGTACGGCGCGGTCCGGTTTGCCCTCGAGACGTTCCGGACGGGCAACTGGACGTTCTTCGGCGTCCCGACCGCGATGCTCGTCTCCGGCCTGGCGGTCGTCGGGGCACTGATCGTGCTCGCGATCCGGCACCGGAGCGGCGCGGCTGCCGCCGACCGCTGGGGCGAGCCGCCCGAGGTGGACGATGCCGGCGACCTCTGGGACGACGAGGACGACCTCATCGAGGACGACCCGTCCGCCGACGGCGACGACGAGGAGGACGACCTCGACGACGACGAATACGACGACCGCGAGGACGGCCCGGCCGCGGACGGCGACGACGAGGAGGACGACCTCCCGGACGACGACCGGGATGACGACCGGGACGACGACCGGCAGGACGCAGACGACGACGATGGCGACGAGGGTGACGGCGGAGTTCGACCCGACGCCGGCGCCTGACACGACCCCGGCGGATCCCCGGATGGCCACGACCCCGGAGGGCAGCGCACCGGCACCCGCATCCGCCCCGCGGCGCCGCCGCCCGCCGCCGGCTCGCCTCTCCCCCGAGGCGCTCGCCGCCGTGCGAGGTGGTGCGGCCGAGGGGCTCGCGTGGCTGGGCCGGGAGCCGGAGTCGCGTGGCTCGCTGTTCTACCGGCTCGTCCGGGTGTTCGCCCGTGCCCTGCTGTTCGGAGCGTTCCGGTTTCGCGTCGACACCTCGGGACAGGAGCACCTGCCTCGTTCGGGCGGCTACTTCCTCATTGCGGCCGCCCACCGCGGCTGGATGGACCCGTTCGTGGTCATGCACGCGCTGCCGGCGGAGCCCCGCTGCTGGTTCCTCGGCAGCGGCCCGTCAACGTTCACGGCCCGCTGGCGCGAGGTCCTCATCCACAGGCTCGGGGGTCTGCTGCCCGTGTGGCGTGGCGGGGTGGGGATCGATCAGCACGTGGCCTCCGCTCGCGCGGTCATCCGCAACGGCGGGGTCTTCGTCCAGATGCCGGAAGGAACGGTGAGCGGGCCCCCCGGCCGCGTCGGGCCGTTCCGCCCTGGCGCGGCGCTGATCGCCCTGCGGACGGGAGTCCCCATCGTCCTGCTCGCGGTGGCCGGCACGGAGGAGCTCTACGTGGGCAGGCGCATGGCATCGCGGGTGCTGCCGCCCACCAGCGCGCGCGAGCTGCTCGCCGACGGGTGGGACGGGACGCTGCCGCCCGTGGGATCCCGCGCCGAGCTCGATCTGGCGCGTCGGCTGTCCGCCCGGTTTGCCGACCTGCTCGGGCCGGCGGTCGAGGAGCTCCATCCCGGCACGCTGGACCCGCCGGAGCGACCGCGTCGCCTGCGTCGCCGCCTGACGTGGCTGTTCCTGCGTTCGGGGCGCCTCGACCGGGAGCTGGACGGCTGATCTCGGGTGCCGGGACGTTGCGACCGGTTCCCGCGACGGCCACTCGGCGGCCGGGTATGCTCCGGCGGATGCAGTACGCGGACTCGATCATCGACCTCATCGGGAACACGCCCCTCGTCCGGATCACGCGGCTCACCCGCGAGCTGGGTCCCCTGGACAGGCAGCCGCTGCTGCTCGCCAAGCTCGAGATGCTCAACCCGGGTGGCTCGGTCAAGGACCGCATCGGGCTGCCGATGATCGAGGCCGCCGAGCGGGCGGGGATGCTCCGGCCGGGCGGCACCATCATCGAGCCCACGTCGGGCAACACCGGCCACGGCCTCGCCATCGCTGCGGCGCTCCGGGGGTACCGCTGCATCTTCGTCATGGCCGACAAGCAGTCGGCCGAGAAGCAGGCGCTGCTGCGCGCGTACGGCGCGGAGGTCGTGCTCTGCCCGACCAACGTTGCCCCCGAGTCGCCCGAGAGCTACTACTCGGTCGCGGCGCGGCTCGCCCGGGACATCCCCGGCGCGTTCAAGCCGGACCAGTACTGGAACATGGAGAACCCCGCCGCGCACGAGCAGACGACCGGCCCCGAGATCTGGGCCCAGACCGAGGGCCGGATCACGCATTTCGTCGCCTCGGCCGGCACCGGCGGCACGGTCTCCGGGGTCGGGCACTACCTGAAGGCGCAGAACCCTGCGATCCGCGTGATCGGGGCGGACCCGGAGGGCAGCGTCCTGTCCGGCGACGCGGCCCGCCCGTACCTCACCGAGGGCGTCGGCGAGGACTTCCTCCCCGGCACCCACGATCCCGGGGTCGTCGACCGCTGGGTGCGGGTGTCCGACCGCGATGCGTTCGCGATGGCCCGCCGGATCACGCGCGAGGAGGGAATTCTCGCCGGTGAGTCGTGCGGGACCGCGATGCTGGCCGCCCTCGACGAGGTTCGCCGGATCATGCGCGAGGAGCCCGGGACCGCAGGCGAGTCGGTCGTGCTGGTGCTGCTCCCGGACACCGGCCGGAACTACCTGTCCAAGCTCTACAACGACGAGTGGATGCGCGCGAACGGCCTGCTGGCCACGACCGGCGCCGTGATCCGCGTCGCGGAGCTGCTCCAGGATCGTCCCCACGGCGCCGACATCCCGGACGTGGTCCTGGCCCGGACGACGGACCGCGTCGGCGACGTGATCGAGCTGCTGCAGCGCTACGGGATCAGCCAGGTGCCCGTCTCCGAGCATCCCGACGGAGAGGCGCTCGAGGGGATCGTCGGCTCGGTCAGCGAGCGGGGCTTGCTCGAGCGCGCCTATCGCAACCCGGAGATCGTGGGACGGACGATCGGCGAGATCATGGACCGCCCGCTGCCGGTGCTCGAGGCAAGCGCCTTCCTGGACGAGGCGTTCGCGCTCCTGTCCGGCGGGGCCGCCGCGCTGCTGGCCGTCCGGGACGGCAGGCCGGCCGGGGTCGTCACCAAGCTCGACCTGCTCGAGCACCTGGCCCACAGCCCTCGCGTCGCCTGATCGCGCCATGCACGACGCCGATCCACGCGACCCCGGTCCCTCGGAGGCGGATGCCTTCGCCACCCGCGCCGTCCACGCCGGCCAGGAGCCCGACGAGCTGACGGGGGCGGTGTCGCCGCCCATCTACCAGACGTCGACGTATGCGCAGGACGGCGTCGGCCGGCCGCGCAGCGGTTACGAGTACGCCCGCACGCAGAACCCGACCAGGGCCCGTCTGGAGCGTGCTGTGGCCGATCTCGAAGGCGCCCGTCACGGCATCGCGTTCGCCTCCGGATCCGCAACGACCTCCGCGATCGCCCAGCTGGCTGCGGCGGGCGAGGAGATCATCGTCGGCGACGATGTGTACGGCGGCACGTTCCGGTACTTCGAGCGCGTGCATCGGCCGAGCGGGGCAGGGGAGGCCCGCTACCTGGACCTCGCCTCGGGTGCCGATGCCCTGTGGGAGGGGCTCACCGCGCGGACCCGCCTGGTCTGGTTCGAGACGCCGTCCAACCCGCTGCTCAAGGTGACCGACATCGCCGGCACGGCCACGGCGCTGGGCGAGTGGGCGGCCCAGGCCGGCTCGGCGCGGCCGTTGATGGTCGTCGACAACACGTTCGCCTCGCCGGCGCTGCAGCGGCCGCTCGGGCTCGGTGCGGACATCGTCTTCCACTCGGCCACCAAGTACCTGGGCGGACACTCGGATGCGATCCTGGGCGTGGCGGTCACGAACGACGGCGCCGTCGCCGAGCGCCTGCGGTTCCTGCAGAACGCGATGGGCGCCGTCCCGGGGCCGTTCGACTGCTTCCTCGTCCTGCGGGGCCTGCGGACCCTGTCGATCCGGGTGGAGCGCCACTCCGCCAACGCAATGGCGGTGGCGCGGTTCCTCGCCGGGCGGGCCGACGTCGCCGCCGTGAGCTACCCGGGCCTCGCCGACGGTCCCCACGCGCATCCGTCGGCGGCCGTCGCGGCACGCCAGATGCGCCTGGGCGACGAGCCCGCGTTCGGGGGCATGGTCTCGTTCCTGCCTGCCGCCGGCGGGCGGCATGGCCGGAGCGCCGTCGAGCGTGCGGCTGCCGTCTGCGAGTCGACCCGCCTGTTCACGCTCGCGGAATCGCTCGGCGGCGTGGAGTCGCTGATCGAGCTTCCGGCGGCGATGACCCACATGTCCGTCGCGTCGTCCCCGCTCGAGGTGGATGCCGCGCTCGTCCGGCTCTCGGTGGGGATCGAGGCGGCCGAGGACCTCGTCGCGGATCTCGCCCGGGCACTCGACGAGGCGTAGACGGGTCCGCGGGGCTGGTGCCCCTTGCTGCACGCGGCTACAATGACCGGAACCGAATCGCAACCTTGACTGTGGAAGCCGACTCCCGGGCCTGACGTCCGGCACGCGCGGCCGGTCACCGAGCCTGCGCGGGCCTCGGTCCCGCGCCGCAGTCGAGGATCCGACCGTGACGATGACGCGCCCCGCTCCCACCGGCCAGATCGGCGGCACTGTTCTCACCAACCTGCCCACAGCTGCGCTGTACGAGCACGCGATCCGTGCCGGCGAGGGTGAGATCGCCGCCGACGGTCCCCTCGTCGTCCGGACCGGACAGCACACCGGTCGCTCGCCGAAGGACAAGTTCGTCGTCCGCGAGCCGTGGAGCGAAGGCAAGGTCTGGTGGGGCGAGGTCAACCACGAGATCAGCGAGGAGCACTACGACCGCCTCCGCGCGCGCCTGGTCGACTATGTGGCCGACAAGCAGCTCTACGCGCAGGACATGTACATCGGCGCGCATCCCAGGCACCGCCGATCGCTGCGCGTGTACACCGAGACGGCATGGGCGAGCATCTTCGCCCGCAACCTGTTCCGTCGCCCGCCGCGCGAGGACCTCGCGACCTTCACGCCCAATTTCACGATCATCAACGTGCCCAGCTTCCAGGCCGACCCCGCCACCGAGGGCACGCGCAGCAGCACGGCGATCCTGCTCCACCTGAAGCGGATGGAGATCATCATCGTCGGCACGATGTACGCGGGCGAGATCAAGAAGTCCGCGTTCACGGTCATGAACTACCTGATGCCCGATGAGGGCGTGCTGCCGATGCACTCCTCGATCAACGTGGGCGAGGCCGGGGACGCGTGCATCTTCTTCGGCCTCAGCGGCACCGGCAAGACGACCCTGTCGGCGGATCCCCTGCGCAGCCTGATCGGCGACGACGAGCATGGCTGGGGCGACGGCTACACGTTCAACTTCGAGGGCGGCTGCTACGCCAAGACGATCCGGCTGTCCCCGATGTACGAGCCGGACATCTTCGCCACCACCCGGCGGTTCGGGACGATCCTCGAGAACGTGGACATCGAGCCGCCGACCCGGGAACTGGACCTGGACTCGGAGCGGTTCACCGAGAACACGCGGGGCGCCTACCCGCTCCACTTCATCGGCAACGCGGACCCCACCGGCGTCGCTCCCGGGCCGAAGAACGTCGTGTTCCTGACCGCGGACGCGTTCGGCGTCCTGCCGCCGATCAGCAGGCTCACCCGCGAACAGGCCGCCTACCACTTCATCAGCGGCTACACGGCCAAGCTTGCCGGCACGGAGATCGGCGTCGTGGAGCCGTCGGTCACCTTCTCGGCCGCGTTCGGCGCGCCGTTCCTGCCGCGACATCCGGGCGAGTACGCACACATGCTGGTCGACCGGTTGGAACAGTTCGACGTCCCGGTCTGGCTCGTGAACACCGGCTGGACCGGCGGTCCCTACGGGGTCGGTCACCGGATGAACATCACCCACACCCGGAACATGGTCCGGGCCGCGATCGCCGGCGACCTCGACACGGTCGAGACCGTCGTGGACCCGATCTTCCGGGTCGCGGTCCCGGTGACCGTGCCGGGCGTCCCGAGCGAGGTCCTGGTCCCCCGCGACAACTGGCCGGATCCGGCGGCCTACGACGAGGCCGCCAGGAAGCTGGCCGGCATGTTCCACGCAAACTTCGCGAAGTACGCTGACGGGGTCAGCGAAGCGATCCGGAACGCGGGTCCCGCTCCCCTCGATGCTCCCCCCGTCGCGAAGGGCTGAGACAGGCAACCGCTCGTCTCCCCCCGTCGCGACCTCAACCGGCCCGTAACCAAGGAGAGCAACATGGCACGCAACAAGGTCACCGTCATCGGCGCCGGCAACGTCGGTGCGACGACGGCGCAGCGGATCGCGGAGGCCGGCCTGGCCGACGTGGTCCTGGTGGACATCGTGGAAGGCCTGCCGCAGGGCAAGGGTCTCGATCTCGCCGAAGCGGCGCCGGTCGTGGGCCACGATGCCCGCATCATCGGCACCAACGACTACGCCGACACGGCCGGCTCCGACATCATCGTCGTGACCTCCGGCATCCCGCGCAAGCCGGGCATGAGCCGCGACGATCTCATCTCGACCAACGCCGGGATCGTCGGCGGCGTCGTCAAGGCGGCGGCTGCGGTCTCGCCGAACGCCGTCCTCATCATCGTCACCAACCCGCTCGACGTGATGTGCCACGTCGCGATGCAGGCCTCCGGGTTCCCGCGCGAGCGGGTGCTGGGCATGGCCGGCATCCTGGACTCGGCGCGCTTCCGCACCTTCATCGCGATGGAGATGGGCGTGTCCGTCGAGGACGTCCACGCGTTCGTGCTGGGTGGCCACGGCGACACGATGGTGCCGCTCTCCCGCTACTCGACCGTGGCAGGCGTGCCGATCACCGAGCTGCTGCCCGAGGACCGGGTCAAGGCCATCGAGCAGCGCACGGCCAAGGGTGGCGCCGAGATCGTGGCGCTGCTCAAGACGGGCTCTGCCTACTACGCGCCGGCCGCGTCGACCTTCGAGATGGTGGACGCGATCCTGCGCGACAGGAAGCGCGTCCTCCCGTGCGCGGTGCATCTGGAGGGCGAGTTCGGCGTCGACGGGCTGTTCGTGGGCGTGCCGGTCGTGCTTGGCCGGGGCGGTTTCGAGCGGGTGTTCGAGATCAAGCTCACCGCCGACGAGCAGGCTGCCTTCGACAAGTCCGCGGCCGCTGTCCGCGAGCTCGTGGCGGTGCTGCCGGCCTGATACCAGGAGGCGTCACAGAGTCCATCGAAGCCCCCGGCCGCCGGCCGGGGGCTTCGTGATTCTCGCGTCGACCCTGACTCCGATCTGCGCGACCATCGTGCCCCGCCCGAAGATCGGCCGATCCGCGCATGACGCCTCACCGATCCCCGACAATGGCGGCTGCCGCCGATCGCCGGGCGCGACCGCCGCGAACCGCTACGTGCAAGGGGATCGATGACCAGCCTGCTCGACCGCCGCAACCGGCGCCTCGTCGTCGGGCTCGTGGTCGCCATCGTCGTCTGGCTGCTCGTCATCGCCGCGTCGGACCCGACGATCAACGTCAGCGACCCGTTCTCCGGCCACTTCGTCACCGCCCAGGACGCGCGTTCCTACTACGGCTTCAACCTTGCGGATCTCTACCTCGGCCGGACGGACTGGAACACGATCGGCGCGTACCCGTACTCACCGGCGTTCGCGCAGCTCGTCTACCCGCTGAACCTGCTGCCGTGGACGGCGTTCGTGGCCGCCTGGACCGCGATCCTGATCGCGGCAGTGTTCATCCTCACCGGTCCCGAGCTGTTCCTGCTGGGACTGGCGGTCGGGGCGATGGAGATCGCGGGTGGCAACGTCTCACTGATCCTGGCGGTGGCGATGGTCGCCGGGTTCCGCTGGCCGTGGACGTGGGCACTCGTCCTGCTGACCAAGATCACACCCGGTGTCGGGCTCCTGTGGTTCGTGCTGCGGAGGGAGTGGCGGCAGCTGGCGATCGCGCTGGGGGCGACGGCCGGCGTCGTGATGGTGTCGTTCCTCCTGATGCCCGACGCGTGGAGGAGCTGGATCGCGCTGCTCGCGGCGAACACCGGCAAGGGCGGCACCTGGGCGGCGGTCCCGATCCCGCTGCTGATCCGCGGCCCGATCGGGGTGCTCCTGATCGTGTGGGGCGCACCGCGGAACCAGCGCTGGGTGGTGCCGGTCGGCGCGATGCTCGCGCTGCCCGCGCTGTGGTACGGCTCGCTCTCGATGCTGCTCGCGGTGATCCCGCTCACGACCCCGGCCGAGCGCGCACGTGCCTGGGACCGGGTGCGGAACCCGTTCGGTGGCGAGCGACCCTCGGCCGCCTGACGAGAGCGACGCCGGCGGCCCCGGCTCCGCCCGGCGCCGGGCCTACGAGCTGAGCACGTCCGCCAGCGCGTCCGCGAACGGGTCGAGGTTTGCCGGGGTGAAGCCGGCGACGTTGATCCGTCCCCGGCCCACGACGTACACGCCGTGCTCGTCACGCAGCCGGGCCACCTGGGTCGTGGTCAGGCCAAGCAGGGCGAACATGCCGCGCTGGGTCGCGATGCCGGTCCAGTCGCCGGGGATCGCGCGAGCCTCCAGCGCCGCGACGAGCGCCCGCCGATTGTCCTTGATCCGGTTCCGCATGCCGGCGAGCTCGATCTCCCAGCGGGACCGCAGATCCGGGTCCGCAAGGATGGTGCGGACGATATCGGCGCCGTGGGCCGGCGGGTTCGAGTAGTTGACCCGGATCGCGATCTTCACGTGGCTCTGGACCGCCTTCGCGTCGTCCGCGGACCGTGCGATCACGATCATCGCGCCGACCCGCTCCGCGTACAGCGAGAAGGTCTTCGAGAAGGACGTCGAGACCAGCAGCTCGACACCCGGGCGGACGAGCTCCAGGAGACCCTGCGCATCCTCGGTCAGCCCGTCCCCGAAACCCTGGTAGGCCAGGTCGACCAGGGGCAGCAGCCGGTTCGTCTCGATCACGTCCCCGATCCGCCGCCAGAGCGATGGTGATGGATCCACGCCGGTCGGGTTGTGGCAGGCGCCGTGGAGGAGGACGACGTCGCCGGGTGACGCCTGCCCCAGCGCCGTCAGGAGCGCGTCCTCGTCGATGCGACGCCCGGTCGCGTCCGTGTACGGGTAGGTCCGGATCTTGAACCCGGCCGCGTGAAACAACTGCGGGTGGTTGGGCCAGGTGGGGTCGCTCATCCACAGCGTCCCACCCGCGCCGGTCTGGTGGAGCAGGTCCGCAGCGACCCGCAGCCCACCGGTGCCGCCCGGCGTCTGGGTCGCAAGGGCGCGTCCCGATGTGACCGCCTCGTGGCCTGCCCCGAGCACCAGCGCCCGGACCTGCTCCCGGTAGGCAGGCTCGCCGTCGATGGGTCGGTAGAGCTTCGTGCCCGAGGCGGCCGCCAGGCGTCGCTCGGCCTCGATGACCGTGCCCAGGACGGGGGTCGCCCCGGTGGCATCGACGAACACGCCCGACGAGAGGTTGACCTTGCCCTCGCGGGTGTCCGCGCGGAACGTCTCGGCAAGGCCCAGGATCGGGTCGGGCGGGGCAGGGACTCGGGCGAGCGATGGCAACGACACGGGGAACCTCGCGAGGCGGGTGGCTGTGGGCGCCACGACGACGATACACGGGAGCGGCCCTCGCTCGCGCGGATCGACTCGTCAGCCGGTGGCGGGCAGCCGGCGATGCATCAGGATCCCGGTGTCGACGCAGGAGGTCGTGAACTCGATCGAGCCGGCGATCCCGGCCGGCGCCGCATCGCGATCGAGCGGGGCGTAGCCCAGCCTCGGAAACCAGTCGATCGCCGTTTCGGTGAGCAGGTAGAGGTCGCGGATGCCCAGCCGTCGGGCGGACACCTCGGCCGCCTCGACCACCGCCCGACCGAGACCGCTGCCGCGTCGCGTCGGGTTGACCACGACCGATCGCAGGAGGCCATCCGTTCCGTAGCGCTCGACCGCCGCGGCGCCCACGATCACCCCATCCTCGATCGCCACGATGCCGTGCTCGAACGCCTCGTCCATCCCGTCGAGCGGCAGGTTCGCAGCCGCGAGCAGGGCGCCAACGGCATCGAGATCCGCCGCCTCGGCCGGACGCACCGCGAGCGACGAGATGGCACCGCCGGCAGCGCCGGCCTGCGGCGAGACCGCAAGCCCGGAAGCGCCGCCGCTCCGCGTCCGCGGCATCACCGGACCCCGTCGCCGGCGGGTCGCCGCGGCCCTCCGGTCGCCGGTCGCCGGGCGCGGACGATCGCCGCATGCATGCCATCTGCGACGGCGTGCGTCGCGGTGATCTCGACATCGACCAGGCCGGCCGCCTCGAGGCCCGCGGCATACTCGCCGAACGACAGGGCACCGGCGATGCATCCCGCGAAGGATCCTCGCTCCTCGCGCTCGGCTGCCGTCAACCGGTCGTCAGCCACGACATCGCTCACGCCCAGTCGGCCGCCCGGTCGCAGGACGCGCGCGATCTCGCGGAACACGGCCGTCTTGTCGGCAGACAGGTTGATGACGCAGTTGCTGATGACGACATCGACGGTTGCGTCCGGCAGCGGCAGCGTCTCGATGGTGCCCTTCACGAACTCGACGTTGGTGGCGCCGGCCTCGGCCGCGTTCCGGCGTGCAAGCTCGAGCATCTCATCGGTCATGTCGACGCCCACCACCCGTCCGGTCGGACCCACCCGCTGGGCAGAGAGGAGGACGTCGATGCCGCCACCCGACCCGAGATCGAGGACTGTCTCGCCTGGCCGCAGCTCGGCAACCGCCGTCGGGTTGCCACAGCCGAGCGACGCGAGGACGGCCGTCCCCGGCAGCTCGGCAAGCTCGATGGGGGCGTAGCGGTCCGCGCCCCAGCTGCCGTCCGCGCCGTCGGCGGGCACACCGGGGGTCTCGTCGCATCCGCATCCCGACGAGCAGCACCCGGCTGGGGAGGCGTTCAGCACGTCGAGAGCGACGGCGGCGTAATGGCTGCGAACGCTTGAGTGGATCTGCTCGGTCATCGGGGTCCTCGGTCAGGATAGTGGGGGAGGGGAAGCAACCGCAGGCATGGCTATGGCCGGGCGCGTGCGGAAGCGCGGGCGCCGTGCGCGGCTGCGGGCCGCGGTGCAACCGCCGACGGCGACTGCCGGCCCGGATGCCGGCTCAGCAGGCCATCGGCGCCGTCTTGCGCCCGAGCAGGGCGTTGATGAACAGGCTCACAGTGGTGGGTCCGTCCTGGGCGCGGCAGCGCTGCCAGCGCTTCGCATCGCGGGCAGCCCGCAGGCGATCGGCCTCGTTCAGCAGCTCCTGCTGGCGCATCGCGGCGTAGGTGAGCAGAAATTCGTCCATGGGGTCTCCTCGGTGGTACGTGTGACGTGATGTGGTATTGATACTTGTCAATATAGATGGTTGTCAATACCATAGTTGGCATGAAGCGCGCCATCGATCCCGACATCCGACTGCTCCAGGCAGCCGCCGACCCGACCCGGCTCTCGATCCTGCGTCAGCTGAGCGGCACGGACACCGTCTGCGCCTGCGACTTCAGTGCCTGTTGCGACGTGGCGCAGCCAACGGTGTCCCATCACCTCAAGGTGCTCCGCGAGGCGGAGTGGGTGACCGCGGAGCGGCGCGGCAGCTGGGTCTACTACGCGCTGAATCCGGCTGCCGCCGCCCGGTTCAGGAGCCTGGCCGGCGAGCTGTTGCCGTCCGGTGAGTCATCCGCCATGCCGGTTGCCGGTCTGCAGGGTGGCCGCTATCCGCTCCCCGTCATCGAGACCCGCGTGCTCCGTTGAGGAAGGTCGTGTGGCTGGCGCGCGGATGCCGGTCACGGACGACGTTGGCCACCGTCCCCGCTGATATCGCCGATCGTTCCGGCTGATGGATCCGCGGAGGTGAGGCGCATCGAGAGCGTGCTTCCGGCACCTGCTGCAGAATGGCCATTGATGACCGACACCTCCGCTCTTCCCGTTCCAGACGTGGTCACCGTGTACGGCGCCGACTGGTGCGGCGACTGTCGCCGTGCGAAGCGATACCTCGAGGCGACGGCGACGCCCTTCCGCTGGGTGGACCTCGCAGCCGACCCGGGTGCCCAGGCGCTCGTCGATGCGGCCGGCTATCGCGCCATCCCGGTGATCGTGACGCCGACCGGCCAGGTGCTGGTGGAACCGTCCAACGAGGAGCTCGCAGCCGCGATCAGGACCGCCGCCTAGCGATCCCTGCGCCGCGACCGACACGGCGGCCCGAGCCCGACGGCGGGGGCGCGATGGTCGGGCGGGCCGGCAATCACGGCGCTGTTGCTCCGCGGTGAGCCCCAAGGTCGCTCCAGCAGCATTTCCCCGGGTTCGCGGGACAACAATTCATGCCCACATTGGACTGGGCCGCGTACACTCCATGGGCCGAAGGCCTTGCCGGCCCGGCAGAACGAGGTGTACGTGACAAAGCGATCGAGGCGAGAGCGCGAGCAGCGCGCCCGGGAGACGGGACGAGTCAAGGAGATCGAGGCAGCGTGGGCGGCGAGCGTGCCGGCCGACGTTGCGAAGGCGTTCGCCGCCTCTGTGGAGGCCGCGAAGGCGCGGGGTCCGCTGCCGCCGCCGCCTGACATGGCGCCCGGCACACTCCCGAACCCGCCGCGCCGTGAGCCACGACCCACCAAGACCGAGGAACGCCCGAGGCGGGGTCGCTAGGTGGGGGCCAAGAAGCGCAGGGTCTTCATCCCCCCGAAGCGCACGCCGCCGAGGCCGCAGCCCGGCACCGATACCTCCGGCCGGCCGGCCGCATTGTCGATCAACCTGGCAGCCCTTGGGGGTCGCTCGGGGCTGGCCGTCGGTGACCGGGTGCGGATCCTCGGATCCGGACTGTACGCAGGCGAGGTCGCAACCATCGAGCGGATCGTCGGAGGCGTCGTCCCCGCCGCGGCTGTCCGCACCGAGGCGGGCCGCACTCGAACCGTTCGCACGATCGATCTCGAGCCGGTCGGCTCAAGCGCGTAGTCGGGCCGGGGATCGGGGCGGTCGACGCCCGTCGCGGCGCCAGCCCGAGCCGGGTTGGCGCGGCGCAATTCGACGGCTGCTGCCGTGCAAGTCGGTGCCCGCCGCGGTGCAAGTCGATGTCTGCTGCTCTGCGGACCGGCGCCCGGTCCCCACGACGCGCTGGAGGCAGCGGCCCGGTGGCGCCTCCAACGACCGGCTCCCCGCGTCACTGCCGGCGCGGCTCTCCCGAGTTTCCCGAGAGACCCGTGGTCACGTCCGTATGCGTAGCACGCTTAGGGACGGCCGGAAGTCGCTGTCTGGCGAGCCATGGTGCGGGGACATGCGCACCACGCACGGGGTGAGGGCGAAGGCGAGGGAGGATGGCTGGCGTCCCGCCCGCCGACGGCAATCCTGGCTCAGGTAAGCGTGCTACGCATACAGCGGCGGGAGCCTGGGGGTTGCGTCCGGATCCCTACTCGAGCCCTTCCTCGTCCAGCCTGAGCAGCAGCGCATACGCCTCGTCGCCGAGGAAGGCCCGGGCCGCGGTCTCGGTCTCCGAGGCGGCCTCCTCGCCCTCGGCATCCTCTGCCTCGACATCGCCCCCCGCAAGAACGCTCATCACGCGGGATGGGCTCGGTTCGACGCTCCACTCGTCACCCGTGTCGGGATCCACGTCGAAGAACGTCACCGAATCGATCTCGTAGGTGGTGCCGTCGGGGCGGGTCAGCGTGCACGCCCACGCGTCCTCCTCGTCATCGGCCGGCCGAATTGTGAGCGTCAGGTCCAGCGACCGGAAGAGATCGCCCAGCGAGGCGGGGTTCATCGACGCCATGGAAGTCACCTCGAGGATCGTGATCGCGTCCACCCTGTTGCGTCCACCGTACTCCCTCGCATGCCCCCGTGGGCACCGGGACCGCCCTTGGTCGTTGACACCGGTTCGCGTGTCGGGCCCACGGACGAGGCAGGATCGGAACGCTCGCCCACCGCACCGCCGCGACCGCTACCATCGTGAGCCGTGAGTGATCCCGCGTCGGTGTCCTTCTGGCTGGAGACAGCGGGCGACGACCTGACCCCGAGGCCGCCCCTCGACGGCTCGACGGACGCGGACGTCGCGATCCTCGGCGCCGGGCTGACGGGCCTGTGGACCGCGTACTACCTCAAGCGGCGCGACCCGTCGCTGCGGATCGTGATCGTCGAGCGCGAGGTGGCCGGGTTCGGGGCGTCGGGGCGGAACGGCGCGTGGTGCGCGCCCGACCTCAACATCTCGATGAGCCGGCTCGCGAAGCTTCACGGCGATGATGCGGCACGCCGCACCCAGCAGGCGACCTACGACGCCGTGGACGAGGTCGGCCGTGCCTGTGCTGCGGAGGGCCTCGACGCGGGTTTCCACAAGGGCGGCGAGATCCTGCTCGCGCGGGGGCCGCACGGCGTGCCGGCGCTTGAATCGGCGCTTGCTGAGTACCGGCGCTTCGGTTTCGGAGATCGATACCGGCTTCTGGAGGCGGATGAGCTCTCCGCCCGGGTCCGGGTTGCGGGGGCGGTTCGCGGGCTGGCGACCGACGCCGCGGCCGTCGTTCACCCCGGTCGGCTCGTCCGTGGCCTGGCGCGGATCGTGGAGCGGCTCGGGGTGCGGATCGTGGAGGGCACCCCGGTCACCGGGTTCCGGCCGAAAGATGCGTCGGGCCGGGCCACCCTCATCACGCCACGCGGCGAGGTCCGCGCTCCGGTCGTGGTCCTCGCCGGCGAGGCCTACCTGTCCGAGCTGCCGTCTCTGCATCGCCAGCTGGTCCCACTGTGGTCGCTGATCGTGCTCACGGAGCCCCTCTCGGACGCGCAATGGGCCGAGATCGGGTGGGCGAATCGGGAGGTCGTCGCCTCCACGCGGCTGTCGATCGACTACCTGTCCCGGACGGAGGACGGCCGCATCCTGTTCGGCGGCCGCGGAGCGCCGTACCGCTACGGGTCGCCGATCCGCCCAGGGTTCGACCGTCACGCGCCAACCCACGAGCGGCTCAAGGCGTTCGTGCGCGCGTGGTTCCCGTCACTGGCCGGGGTCCGGTTCACGCATGAGTGGGGAGGACCGCTGGGCATGCCGCGTGACTGGCACCCGACGATGTCGTTCGACCCCGCGTCCGGGATCGCGACGGCCCGCGGCTACATCGGTCACGGCGTCTCCACCACGAACCTCGCCGGCCGCACGTTGACCGACCTCATCACCGGCACGAGGAGCCCCCTGACCGAGCTGCCGCTCGTCAACCACCGGTCGCGCGACTGGGAGATCGAGCCCTTTCGCTGGGTCGGCGTGCGCTACGCCCAGTGGGCGATCGGCCGCGTGGACGAGCGCGCGGCGCGGACCGGCGTCCCGCCGAACGGCCGCAGCCTGGCCGAGCGCATCGCCTCGCACTGAGGGGGCAGTCCGAAGAGCCGAGCTCCCGTCCGAGGACCAGGGGCGACCGCCGCCGGCGTCGATCGCCGGGCCTCGCGCCCGGGCCCCGGCCGACCCGTGTCGGTTCCCAGCGAACCGTGTCCGTCGCCGGCCCAACCGTGTCAGATAGCACCGGAGCGACTGGTGGCTGCAGTCGAGACCCGGATCCGGCTCGATCTTGAGTCAGGTAGCACTCAGGAGGCTGTATGACACGATCCGGCAGCCCAACAGCCTCGTGAGGAGTATCCGCCACGATCTGGCCCATCGGCGCAGGGCGATGGCTGCGGGTGGGGCGATCAACGGCGCGGGACGACGAACGACGCGGGGCGATGGCTGCGGGTGGGGCGATCAACGGCGCGGGACGACGAACGACGCGGGGCGATGGCTGCGGGTGGGGCGATCAACGGCGCGGGACGACGAACGACGCGGGGCGATGACCGCAGCAACGCCGGTCGATCGCCTAGCGAAGCAGCTCCGACACCAGCCGGCGCTCGGCGCGGCGGACGAGCGAGCCTGGTGCCTCGCGCGGCTTCGGGCTTGCCCAGCCGAAGCTCAGGCGGAGACCGCCACCGTCGGAGGCGATCCACCCCGGCACCGTTTCGCGGACGCGTTCCACGAAGTTGATCGCGGAGATCTCGTCGGTCTCGGTCAGCATCACCCCGAACCGGCCGGCCCCGATCCGCGTGCAGTAGTCGCTGGTCCGCGACGCTCGCCGCAGGCACTGCGCGGTCTCGCGCAGAGCGCGTCGTGCCACCACACGTCCACGCGTCAGCCATAGCTGGTCGATGCCCTGCAGCTCGACCACCACCGCCGTGAGCGCGCGGTCGTACTTGGTGGCGCGGGCGACTTCCGCGATCAGCACTCGCTCCCAGAAGTCCGGTCCCTCGAGACCGGTGAGCGTGTCGAGCCAGCCGTCGGGCTCCGGAACCTCGTTGACCTCCATGGGCACAGCGTGGTGGGGGAGGTGCGTGGACGCCACCCCCATTCGGGTCAACCCGCTCCGGCAATGGTCATCCCCGGGCCTCACGGGCGGTGGGTCACCGCTCGTGGCGGTGACACCGTGCGCTGTGGGTGCCCGAGGCCGAGGTCCTCATCGTGGCGAGCAGCGCCCGGCGGCGCTCGCCCCGGCAACGGACGGTCAGGCGCCGCCCTCGACCGGCAGACGCAGGATCGTCCGCACCCGGCTCTCCGGCACGCGCCCCGGCTCGACGAGGTGCAGCTCGTGGAGGTGGCCGTGCGGGCGCAGCCCCGCGGCTTCGATCGCGTCGTAGAGCTTGGCCACCGCGCTCGCCTCGGTCGACGGCCCGCCTGTGTGGAGGATCTGCGCGGACCGTCCTTCGATGACCCGGATCATGCGGACGAGCGGTGCTTTGCGTCCGGCACGGCGCCGGGTTTCATCGATCGCCGCCGCGGCGTCCTCGTCTGTCGCCCGGTCCGGGACCTCGATCATCTGCTGCCAGTGCCACGCGGACCGGTCGGCAAAGGCGCTGGCCATCTCATCGCGCCCCGGCTCCGGATGGACCCACCAGGCGCACTCGATGATCCCGCTGGTCGTGCCGCCGCCCGCGGTCTGTGCAAGGCGCAGGCGCAGGATCTCGGCCGCGGTCCGCAGCGTCTCGCCGGCGAGACGATGGGCTCCGACGCCCGGTTTGCCGACGCCGTCGATCGCGAGCATTCGCCGCTCCGGCACCACGACGATGGTCGCTCGATCCGTCGCCGCGTGGCGGCGCTCGAACAGGTCACTCGGCGTCTCGATTGTCACTCTTCAGAACCTCCTGGCTGCGCTCCATTGTCGCGCCAGCCGCGGATCTTGGCCCTGGGCACGTCCCGGCCGCTTGGTCGGAACCGTGCGCACACCGGCACGCACCGGACGCGCCACGCCCCGGGTGACGCTGCGGCTCCCACCAGGCACCGCTCACTCGAGCACCTCCAGCACCCCGGTCGGCCCCGGTGTCGCCGTCCGGTGCTTCAGCTCGCCCAGCGCGCGCGACAGCCGGCCTCGTGCCTCCTTCAGATCGCGACCCACGAAGCGACCGGCGACCCCACGGGGTCTGTCGGACGCGGGTCGATCAATGGCCTGAACGGTTGGGCGGGCGAGAAACGACACCAGGAGGCGACCGTCGTCCGCGGCCCCACGGTAAATGTCGGCCCGCAAGCCGATCGCTCCAAAGAGGAAGGCTGCCGCAATCGCTAGCTCAAACAGCAGTTCTCCGGGTGAGGTCCGTGCGCCCGTCGCAATGTCACGGACGGCGAAGACGACCGCCAGGAGCGCCACGAGAGCGCCGGTGACACCTGCGACCGGGATGATGAGATCGCGTCGACCGTAATAGGCCTTGTCCCTGCCGCTCACTTGGCGTTCGGGAATGTCACATGGGCGTGCCGACATTCGCGCCCTCCACGGATCGTGCAGGATTGCACACTGGCCGGTTGCTCCAAGCCGGGTCCCATTTGGAGGAGATGATGGCTGAGCCCAGCGGACGAGCAGTGATTGAGCGTTATGCAAAGGCCGTCGAGGACAGGGACTTCGATGCTCAGGCAGCGCTGATCGCCGACGACTACATCGAGGAGATGCCGCAGTCGGGGGAGCGCATTCGCGGTCGGGCAAACTGGGAGGCGGTCGTTCGTGGGTACCCCGGTGGGGTTGGGACGGTGGACGCCGACAGCGTGCGACTCGTCGGGGCCGAGGACAAGTGGGTGGTCACCCCAACGTTCGCTCCCCTGCGGATCGAAGGATCGGGCGACGTCTACACCTACGTGGGGACGGTCACGTATCCGAACGGCCAGACATGGCAAATGATCGCGATCATCGAGCTGCGCTCGGGAAAGATCGCGAAAGCGACGACCTGGTACGCTGCTCCATTCGAAGCCCCCGCGTGGCGGGTGCCGTTCGTGGAGTACTTTTCCTCACCCTTCAAGTAGTCCGGGAACCCGCACGAGCGTCGGTGAGCGGCGTCGCTTGGCGTACCGCAGTGTCACCCGAGACCTCGCGGTCATCCTCGCCATCGCCGGATCTGTCGCCAGCCGAGCCCGAACACGCCCAGCGCCGCCAGGCCCCACGCGAGGTAGGCCGCAGTAACGAGAACGATGTCGTGGCTCGGGTGCATTACCGCATTGAGTCCCACGAACACGGCTTCGGCCGCGACGGACCCGGCCGCGATGGCCGCAAGGCCAAGCGGGATCAAGGCCCTCAGGGGGCTTGACAACCACTTCTTGTCAAGCCCCCGGGCCGGGGGTAACCTCGGGTCGAAGTGGCCTGTCAAGACTTGACAGGCCCGCAGTCGTTTCCGCCGATTGACGATCGGTGTCCCCCGGACAGGAGCTGCGTTGGCCGTCGGTGTCGTCGCCGAGATCAAGGGCCGTCTCCCCGTTGCGGACGTGGTCGGGGAGAGCGTCCAGCTGAAGAAGGCGGGCACGACCCTCAAGGGGCTGTGCCCGTTCCACGGCGAGAAGACCGCGAGCTTCGTCGTGACGCCCGCCCGCGACACGTGGCACTGCTTCGGGTGCGGCAAGCACGGCGACATCTTCACGTTCGTCATGGAGCGGGACTCGCTCACCTTCCCCGAAGCGCTCAAGCAGCTGGCCGGCCGCGCCGGGGTCGAGATCGACGAGCGGACCAAGCGCGAGGATGCCCACAACGCCCGCCTGCGCGAGGTCCTGGAGTCGGCGATCGCCTTCTACCACGCGGTCCTCATGAAGTCGCCGACGGGCGAGCCGGCGCTCGCCTACCTGCGGGGACGCGGCTTCACCGACGCAACGATCGAGAAGTTCCAGCTGGGCTGGGCGCCGCGCGGCTGGGACCAGATGACACGCCAGCTGGCATCGAAGCGCCAGATCGCGCCGGGCGAGCTGCTGGAGGTCGGCCTCGCCAGCTTGCGCCAGCGTGGCGGCGGCGTCTACGACCGGTTCCGGGAGCGCGTCATCTTCCCGATCCGCGACGCGAACGGCCATGCCGTCGGGCTGGGTGGCCGCGTGCTGGGCAAGGAGGGGGTCGGTGACGACGGCGTGGACCACGGGCCGAAGTACCTCAACTCCCCGGCGACGCCGCTGTTCGACAAGAGCCGGACGCTGTACCTGATCGACCGCGCCAAGACCGCGATCCGGAAGACAGGCCAGGCGGTGATCGTGGAGGGGTACACCGATGCGCTGATGGCGCACCAGGCGGGCTTCGACAACGTGGTCGCGTCGCTGGGAACCGCGCTCACGCCGCACCAGGTCGCGCTGCTCACCCGGTACGCGAAGCGGATCGCGCTCGCCTACGACGTGGACGCGGCGGGGCAGAAGGCCGGCACGTTCGGGGCGACCGCCCTGGAGGAGCTGATCCGCCAGCTCGCACCGGACGACTCGGGCGTGGAGCTCGATGACGTCCGCGTGGTCAGCCTGCCCGATGGCCGCGACCCGGACGAGGTGGTGCGCGACGAGCCGGACCGCTGGCGCGAGGAGGTGCGGACCGCCCGCCCGATCGTCGACCACCTGATCGACGTCCATGCCCGCACCCACGACCTGCGGACCCCCGGCGGCCAGGCCCGGTTCGTCGACGCCGTCCTGCCGATCATCCGCAACCTGCCGAACCCCGTCCTGCGCGATGCGTACCTCGGCCAGGTCCACCGCATCTCCGGCGTCGAGGAGCGGACGCTGCTGGAGGCGATGCACCGGCGGACCGGTCGTGACGGCGACGGCCGCGCTGGGCGGGACGGGCGGGATCGCTTCACCGCGGCCGCCGTCACCCAGGCGCCGGACGCGCTGCCGGTGACGGAGATCCTGCGCGGCGTCTCGCGCACGGAGGAGGAGCTGCTGCGCCTGGTCCTGCTGGTGCCCGAGGTGCACGACGCGGTGCTCGACGGCCTGGGCCCCGACCGGCTCCCGTCGCAGGTCGCCCGGGAGCTGTACCGGGGCGTCGTGGCCGCGCGCGCGCGCAACGACGAGGGCGTGCGCCCGCCCTATTCGCTGACCGCGATCCTGGACGGGCTGGACGACGAGAGCCGAGCCCTCGGACAGGCCCTCGTCTCGCGCCCGGGTCCCAACCCGCGCCAGCTCGACGATCGCGCGCTCGCCTACGAGATCGAGCGGCTGACGCTCGAGCTCGAGGATGCCGAGTGGCAGGACCAGAGCTCCTGGAACCGGGACGCGACGGCGGAGGCCGAGCGCGACGGCGATCACGAGCTCGTCGATCGCCTTACCCGTGAACGCCGCCTTCTCAACGAGCAGCGCCGGTCCCTGGACCGGCGCCGTGACCAGACACGCCTCCTCGCCCGCGCGGCCGTCGCCGCCGGTTGACCTGATCCATCCCCCAGCCGAACCCCCACGGAGGAACCTGCGGACATGGCCGATCCCCTGGACAAGCAGCTCATCGAGGCCGTCCTCTCGTCTCGTCCCCGGCGGACTCGTCGCGAGCTGGAGGAGGCCAAGCTGGCGTCGATGCGCCCCCGCAAGGCCGGGGTCGCGGCGCCGCTGGACCCGGATGCGGATCCGGATCTCGACATCGACGACGACGACGAAGACGACGACGATGATCTCGAGCTCGAGCTGGTGGTCGAGGACGACGTCGTTCCGGCCGGCAAGGAGCTGAGCATCGAGGTCATCGAGGCGACGGCCGTCGAGGGTGTCCGCGTCCCGGCCGGGGACGCACCGGCGAAGCTGAATGCCGCCGAGGTCGAGGAGCCCACCGCGGAGGAGCTCGAGGCCCTCTCGGCGGACATGATCGGGATCGACGACCCGGTCCGGATGTACCTCAAGGAGATCGGCAAGGTCGCGCTGCTCACGGCCGAGGAGGAGGTCGTCCTGGCCAAGGCGATCGAGCTGGGCGAGCAGATCATCATCGAGCCGTGGAAGGCGGTTGTCTCGCTCCATGAGTGGACCCTCCACGACACCGAGCGCAAGACACGGACGACAAAGCCGCAGCACCAGCTGCCGTTCGGCCCCGAGACGCACCGGATGGTCGCCGATGCGATGGCCTGGGACGGCGTCGCGGACCTGCTCGTGGCGACGACGGACTTCCACCTGATCAAGGCCGGGCGGGAGGCCCAGACCGACGGCACGCACGCGCTGCTCAAGGCAGGCCGGGCGCTTGCCTCCGCCTACAACGACAGCCTCGACCACGAGTCCTTCCTCACGCTGCTCGACTGGGCCTATCTCGCGGTCCACAACGGCGATCTCGATTCGCGCGACAACCCCGGGCTGCGCGCGATCTACGACTGGACGCGCGACGAGGTCGCGTTCCCGGCCCTCCAGCGCTGGGTCGAGGCCGGCCACGACACGGACCTGCTGCGCCGGATGGGCTTCGACCCCGAGGTCCCGCCGCAGACGAAGATGCGCGATCGCAAGGGCGAGGTGGTCCGGATCGGTCGCGACGCCCGCGAGCAGCTCACGTCGGCCAACCTGCGCCTCGTGGTGTCGATCGCCAAGAAGTACATCGGCCGGGGAATGTCGTTCCTGGATCTCATCCAGGAGGGGAACATCGGCCTCATCCGGGCTGTCGAGAAGTTCGACTTCGAGAAGGGGTTCAAGTTCTCGACCTATGCCACGTGGTGGATCCGGCAGGCGATCACCCGGGCGATCGCGGACCAGGCACGGACGATCCGGATCCCGGTCCACATGGTGGAGACCATCAACCGCCTGATCCGCGTCTCGCGCCAGCTGCTGCAGGAGCTGGGTCGAGAGCCGACGGTCGAGGAGATCGCAGAGGCGATGTCCAAGGGCCAGGAGGTCGTGGTCACGCCGGAGAAGGTGCGCGAGATCATCAAGGTCTCGCAGGAGCCCGTCTCGCTCGAAACGCCGATCGGCGAGGAGGAGGACTCCCACCTGGGCGACTTCATCGAGGACCGGGGGGCGCTGGCGCCCGCCGAGGCCGCGTCGCACCAGCTGCTCAAGGAGCAGGTTGAAGCCGTGCTCGACTCGCTGACCGGCCGCGAGCGGCGAGTTCTCCAGCTCCGGTTCGGCCTCGAGGACGGGCGCGCCCGGACTCTCGAGGAGGTGGGCAAGGAGTTCAACGTCACCCGCGAGCGCATCCGCCAGATCGAGGCCAAGGCGCTGCGCAAGCTCCGCCACCCGTCCCGCAGCCGCAAGCTGAAGGACTACCTCGAGTAGGGGGAGGACATGACAGATTCAGGCGAGAGCCAGAGCCCGTCGGCATCGGAGCTCATCTCGAAGCGTTTCGCCGAGATCGGGGACTGGCGCGGGGCAACCCTCAACAGGATGCGGAGGCTCATCAAGGAGGCAGACCCGGACGTCGTCGAGGAGATCAAGTGGGTCAAAGCCTCGAACCCGGGCACCCCGGTCTGGTCGCACGACGGCATCATCTGTACCGGCGAGTCGTACAAGAGCGTCGTGAAGCTGACCTTCGCCAAGGGCGCGTCCCTGGAGGATCCGGCTCACCTCTTCAACTCGAGCCTCGACGGCAACACCCGCCGCGCGATCGACATCCACGAAGCCGACGAGGTTGACGGGCCCGCCTTCACGGCGCTCATTCGTCAGGCCGTTGCCCTCAACAGCTCCGCCAGGACGAAACCGTCGAAGAAGGCGAAGTCCTGAGGCGGACAGCCTGAAGCAGGAAGAACGAGACCGGCCGATCGGCCGGTCTCGTCTCGTGTGACCCGGAGGTCGGTGCCTGGGCCTACCGCCGCGACCGGTGCGGCCGGCGCGGCCGAACCACGATGAGGCTCAGCGAGAGGGCCATCAGGCCGAGGATGATCGCCACCACGCCGGCACCCCCGTCACCGCCCGGCTGCCCCGGCGTCGTCGAGGTTGCCGGGGGCGTGATGCTGGGCGCGGGGGTCGAGGTTGCTGCGGGAGTCGGCGTCGGCGTCGGGACCGCCGTCGGGGTTGGGGTCGCCGCGGCGGCCTGCACGTAGGTCCGGAATGCCAGGTCGGCCGTGCCGTTGCCACCGTCGGCCAGGATGGTGAACATCGATGCCCAGGACCCGGCAACCGACGCGTAGGCGTCCCCGCCCGTGTAGTCCGTGTAGGCCCCGGAGAACTCCGTGTCGAGACCCCAGACGAGCCACGGCGAGACGTTCTCCTGCGGAAGTTCGGGCAGGGTGATCGCGTACATCGTGCCGGCGGTCACCGTCGGCGGGGTCGCGAACGTCGCACTCACCCAACCCGCGGAGAAGGAAATGTCGGATGTCGCGACGGTCGTCGATGCGAGCACGGTGCCGGACGGGACGCCGCTCGTCGTGGACTCGATCTCGACCGTGAGTGTGGCCGGGGTGGTCGCATCGAGCGCAGTCAGGTAGAGCTCGACACCGGTCAGCGAGCCGCTGATCCCGGCCGTGAAGGTCTGGCCGAGGCCCACGGCGGAGCCGTCGTTGCCGTTCTGCGAGTACCACAGCGGGTACTGTGCATCCGGCTGACCACCGTTCACGGAGTTGCAGACGCCTGCGACGCACTCGTGCGATTGGTCGAGCGTGCCCGCGGGCACGGCCGCGAGCACCCCTGTCGAGAGCAGCAGCGCAAGTCCCAGGGCCGTCAGGCCAGCGCCGAATCGGTGGGAACGCATCCCCGATCCTCCCATCCCCTCGTGACCGCCGGCAACGCCCGGCGCGTGGACTCTAGCACCGCAACATGCGCCCGGATCGCGCAGAGTCGGCGTTCCGGGACCCGGTCTCGGGCCGCATGACGGCCCGTTCTGCCGATCCGGGCTAGATTCGCGAAATGCCGCCGACCGCGTACGCGCTCGTCACCCTGTTCTCCCTCTGCTCCGTCGTCCTGGGCTGGGTCGCCGTGCGGCTCGTCGCCCGGCGAGGCGGACCGGGATCGCGCCGCTCGTACATCATCCCGATCGTGGGGGCGTTCCTGGCCTTCTACCTCATCGGGCACCGGCTGGGGATCGAGGTCGGCCCGCAGGTCCCACTATTCGGGTTCCAGGTCGCGCTGTTCGGCGACCTGGCGATCGGGTTCGCGGCCGCGCTGCTGGTGGCGCTGGTCCAGACCGCGGTCGTGCGGTCGCGGTCGTCACGGTCGACAGGGGACGCGTCGCCGGCGCACTGACGGGGTCGCTCGGCCGCCGGCGAGGTCCGGTGACCCCGGCGGGCCGGTTGCGGCCTCAGCGCCGCAGCGACGCTGGAACCTCGCCCGGCTCGTCGCCGATCGCGATCGGCAGCCCGGACCGGGACCAGTCGCTGTACGAACCCGGGTAGAGCAGGGGATCCGGCAGCCCCGCCACCCGCATCGCAAGCGCGTTGTGACACGCATTGACGCCGCTGCCGCAGGCCACAACCACGGCGTCGCCCAGCGGCTCGAACCGCGCCCGCAGCGCCGCCGGGGCCAGGAACCGCCCGTCCGCATCGATGTTGCCCGCCGTCGGCCGGCTGTGCGCCGTCGGGATGTGCCCGGCCACGGGGTCGATCGGCTCGATGTCGCCCCGGTAGCGCTCCGGCGCGCGCGCGTCGGCGATCGACACGTCGCCGAGCCGCGCGATCAGCTCGTCCCGGTCCATCGTCCGGGTCCATCGGTCCCGGAGGTGGAGCCGTCCCGGGGCCAGGACCGGCACCTCCGAGGTCAGCGGCCCACCGGCGGCGACCCACGCCTGGAGCCCGCCGTCGAGCACGACCACGTCTCGATGACCCAGGTCGTCGAGCATCCACCACAGCCGTGCGGCCACCGTCCCGCCGGCGTCGTCGCTGGCGACGACGAGGCTTGCGTCGTCGAACCCCAGCGCCTCCATCCGCCGCCGGAAATCGACCGGGTCGGGGAGGGGGTGGCGCCCCGGCCCTTCCGCGGTCACGAGGTCCGTGTCGACGTCCACGAACACGGCCCCGGGGATGTGTGCCGTGAGGTAGTCCCGGTGACCCTTCGGCGGATCGGTCAGCCACCAGCGCACGTCGGCGACGCGGAGGGCGGGGTCGTCGAGGCGGGCGAACAGGGACGTCGCGGAGATCAGGCTCATCGCCGGAGTCTACGGGAGCCGGGTCGCGTCACGTCTCGGGGCACCGGCGGCACAGCCCCGGCGGCACAGCCCCGGCGGGGCCTGCTATCCTCTGCCGCGGCGCCGCGACGGCGCCCATGGCGGTCCGGCCTCGCGCCCGCCGCCCTTCGCTCCGGCGTAGCTCAGTGGTAGAGCGGGTGACTGTTAATCACTTGGTCGTAGGTTCGAATCCTACCGCCGGAGCCACTCTCCCCCGCACGAAATAGGCCCCCCACCACCCCCCGCCCTCTGTGTGATCCCGCTCATCCCTTGGTGAGCTCGCCACGTCGGCTCGTCCGGGGCGGAGTGGCTGGACGACCTCAGCTCGCCGCTACCCGGTGGAGGACGAGCGTCTCCCCGTCCGCGGCGATGCTGAGCACGTCATTCGCGACCCACGCCTGGGAGACGCCATCCGGGTTGTCGCCCAGGCGGATGTGCAGCCTGCCTGCCTCATCGACCGACCACTGACCGCCTGCGGTGCGGCCACTCGGAGCAGTGAGCGCCAGCGCGCCTCCCGCGACGAATGTATACCTCCGATGTCCCGTCTCCCACGCCCCGAGGATCGACTCGGCCAGTGGCCCTGGATCGCGCGCCTCCACGGGTGGCGCGTGGACGCCCTTGCGCGTTTCAGGCCTGAGCGCGTGGCTGAGGGCGGTCAGCTCTGCGAGCGCCTCGGCCTCACGGTCCGTGTCGCCGGATCGCACCTCGCGCCCGATGTCCCGAAGGGTCTGCGGCGAGCCGATCGCCGCGTCTGTCAGGGGCCGGTCCGCAAGGCGCTCGAGATTGACGACGGTATGGCTTCGCGGGAGGACGTAGATGCGGACGTGGCCGGCGTTCGGCGTCGCGTCGAACAGCGCGCGGTCCACCGTGTAGCGCCTGTGGGCGACGGTGATCGAGAAGGTCGGAAGGCTCGACCCGGTCGCGTGCACAATGCGCTCGTTCCGCAGGACCGCGCCTTCGATTGCCTCCACCCGTGGGGTTCGGAGGTCGCGCGCGAGCGCCGAGGCGATCGGGAGTCCGGCTAGAGCCAGGACGGCGCCGATGACAAGCCCTCCGATGCCGCCGATCAGCCGGACGGCCGCCCCGGACGTCGGCCCGGCCGCAGTCAGCACGACGATCCCGATCACCGCGAAGCCGGCGGCGAGAACGAGGAGCTCCTTCCGGGTCGACGAGGCGCGTGCGCGGAGCTCGCTTGCCTGCGCGTCGGTCAACTGCCCGGCACGGTTGGCTTCGAGTGCCTCGGTTCGGAAGGCCGCGACGGCGTCCGCGTTCATCGCGAGGATTCGGTCCACGCGTGTGGGCCAACCGCGGTCAGGAGCATCCCCTTCTCGCCCTCCACGCAGCTACATGTTCGCGGCGGCAACCTTCCCGATGGCCAGCTCGGCCGCTTCCTGCTGGGCCTGGGTGGTGTTGGGATCCGCGAGGCCGACGGTGATGGTGATGGCCCGGCCGCCCTTCCGGATGTCCAGCTCTGCGGTCGTTCCGGTCGCCCCCGAGGCAAAGAAGGCCGCATCGCCGAGGTTGTCAACGGCGGTCACGTGTGCGCCCGGAACCCCCTGGAGGCCGAATGGGATCTGACCCACGGACCCTGGGTCGGAGGCGGCGACCGTCGCCCCGGACGCGTCGGCCGCCTGCCAGGTGCACGCAGGCGCGTTGACGCCCGAGGGGACACCCGCGTCGACCGCGGTCCCGAGCGCGCCGCTCACGTCCGCCTGAGTCACGAGGGCGCACAGCGCGTCGGCCGTGAAGCCCAGCCCAGCCTGCTGGCTGTCGACCGGCGACGCGGCGGAGCCGGACGCCGACGGCGAATTGGAGGGTGTGGCCGAGCAGGCAGCGACCAAAAGCAGGAGCATCACCGCTCCAACGCCGGTCAGTCGGTGCGACCTCAGCATGGCCACGAATTCTGGCACACGCGCCCGAAACCGTCTTGCATCACGGCAGGTCGAGGTGGAGGAGGCGTGTGGAGCGGGCGTCGGGGCCCTCACCCTGTCGGGCTCACCCCGTCGCGTCAGGCCCCGGTGTCACGGACGTGTCCGGACGCGCTCGACGGTCCGGCTCGTCCCGGCGGTGAGCAGGGCCGCGCCGTCAGGACCGGAGCGGGTCGTCCGCGCGCCAGATGTACGTCGGATCCAGCTGGTGGCTGCCGAGGGCGATCGCCAGCTCACCACCGTGATACGCCTCGTGCGTCAGGAGCCGCTGAATGATCGAGGTTCGCGAGTGGATCTGGCGCACATCCCCATACGAGCGTTCGACCCTGTCGCCCATCATCTCGGGCGTCCAGCGGTCGAGCGCAGCATCGATGATCGCGAACGTCGCCTCGAGCGCAGCGACGACCTCACCCGCGCCGCGCGGGTGATCGAGGTCGTCCTCCCAGCCGGCGCCGTCCGGGTCGGCGAATGGCGTGCGCTCGGCGCCCGGCTCACCCAGGACGTGGCAGAGCCAGTAGACGCGGGTGCCGGCCACGTGGCTCGCGATCGCCCAGATGGGCCAGTGTTGCGGCGCAGCCCGGAGCGCCAGCTCCTCGGGCGTGAGGTCCCGGATCGATTCGACGAGACGTCGCTCGTACTGCGGCCAGCGGTCGTAGAACAGGCGGATCGTCATCCCTCGATCGTCCTCGTGCGGCCGGTCGCCCTGCCGTAGGCCCACAGGCCGATCGAGGGAGGCTCGATGCCATGACTCGTCAACGCGGTGCAGACCTGGCTCCGGTGATCGGTGCCGTGATGGATCGCCTGTGCCAGGCGCAAGCCGGCCGGCTGGTGGAACTCCCATCCCTCGCCCCGCTCGACCAGATCGGTCTCCGGGTCCGGGTCGCCAGCCAGGATGTCGCGCCAGACGACGCCGTTGGCCACGATGGCCGCCCGCAGGTCGGCCAGGGTCGCGCTCGATGTCTCGTCGATTGGTGCGGGCTGCTCGCGGAAGTACGAGAGATACCAGCCGTCGCTCGCGACCAGGTGCGTGAGCGTGGCCATGATCGAGCCGTATATCCCTGCCGTGGAGGTCTCCAGCTGCTGGCGGGTGAGGGTGGCGCAGGCGTCGATGATCTGTTCGGTCGCCCAGATATGGTGGGCGAACGCGTCGTCGAGGAGCGATGTCATCGCGGCGCCCCGCCCGCGTGCGCCGCACCGGCCTTGGTCGCCGTCTCGCCGATGATCGCGGCGATCTCGGCCGGGCGCGACCACATCGGCCAGTGGCTCGTCGGCAGGTCGATCCAGGTGAGGTCGTGGAGCTCGGGGATGCCCGCGAGGAACGACCACTCCGGGTGCTCGGTCGCGCCCTTCCGGTAGTCAGCCGCCGAGTACCCGGTCGCGATGATCGTCGAGGGGATGTCGAGGCGGGCGTCATTCGTGAACTCGTAGCCCTCGCGCAGCACGGCACCGGGGACGGGCACTGCTCGCGTGCGGAACTCGGCCCGCTGCAACTCGGACAGGCCATCGAGGTTCTCCTCGGCCACGAGGTCATCCCAGACGAGCGGCTTCTCGACGCCGGCGAAGTTGGGGTCGAGCGGTGGCTTCCCGGGCGCGGTATCGACGTAGACCATCGCGGCAATGCGCTCCGGCACCCGGTCACTCGCCGCGTAGCCGGTGTACCCGCTGGCACTGTGGACGGCGAGCACGACCGGAGCGTCCGCCGCCTCGATCGCCCGGACGATCGCGTCGACGTGGTCGGCGAGATGGATCGACGACCGGTCAGCCTCGGCCGACTCGAGGCCGGGCAGCGTCAGCGCGGTCACGCGATGACCTGCTGCGCGGAGCTTCCCGGTCACCTCGTCCCATGCCCACGCCCCGAGCCAGAACCCGGGGACCAGGATGATCGGTGCGGTCATGCGTGTCTCCTCTGCGGTTGCGTCGAGGCGTCTGGGGCTCCATGGACGGCGATCTCCGTAGCCCTGCTCGGTCCCGGACCAGGCCAGGGCCGACGCCGGCTGGGCCACAGAGTATGAGGACCATCGCATCCTGGC
Organism: uncultured Chloroflexia bacterium; assembly: GCA_963849495.1. GTDB lineage: Bacteria > Chloroflexota > Limnocylindria > Limnocylindrales > CSP1-4 > CAIXZV01. The sequence continues at coordinate 70,661 of CAWKHN010000014.1, forward strand.
CACCACCCCGACGTGACGCTGTCCGCCGGACCGCGTGGCCCGGGAACAAGGCAGCTCTGCGCATTCGGCCCGGTGGTGCTCGCCAGTCAGCCCGGCACGTCGTGACTCCCGGCCCTCTTCCGTCGGTGTGGCGGATTAGATGCTATTGGCATATAGGTGTCACAGCGAAGGCGGCGCATTGCCGCCGTCAGAAGGGCAGCAGCATGAAGATCGCGATCGTCACGGACGACGGGCAGTCCATCAGCGCCCACTTCGGGCGAGCCCGCGCATACGCCGTCCTCACGGTCGAGGATGGGGTGGTCGTGGGCAGGGAGCTGCGGCCCAAGTCGGCGCCGCACCTCGACCGCCTTCCCGGTCACGATGACGCTGAGCGGTCCCATGACGGCCCCGCAGCCGACGCGCGCCATGACGGGATGATCGCCCCGATCGAGGATTGTGCCTGTCTGATCGCCCGCGGAATGGGCCAGGGCGCCTACGACCGGATCACCGCGGCGGGCATCCGGGCGATCGTCACCGACCTCGTCGACCCGGACGAGGCGGCTCTCGCCTGCGCCGGCGACCGCATCGTCAACCGGATGGACCGGCTGCACTGAGCCGCTCGCTGCGCCGGAATCCGTCGACCGCCGGGGTCGCATGATCGGGGCGCGGCCTGGTCCCGCCACCGGAGCAATGCGCGCGAGGCGATCGTGATGCTCGGGAAGCCGGGAACGCGCGGGGGGCCGGCCTGGGCGTTTCTTCGACGGCAGCAGCGCGACTGGGGCGTGACCGTCGTCCGGACGTCGCTCGACCGGCTCGCCTACCAGATGGTGTTCCCGTACCTCTCGGTGTATATCGTGGCGCTGGGAGCCACGGCGACCCAGCTGGGCCTTGTGAACAGCCTCGGCATGGCGGTCGCCGGGCTGGCAGGACCGTTCATCGGCTGGCTCATCGATCGCCACGGGCCGCGAACCTTCTACCTCGTGGGCATCGGGTTCCTCGCCATCTCGTACCTCACGTACGCGCTGGCGGGCAGCTGGCCGGTCACGATCGTGGCGATGGTGGCCTACTGGCTCGGTTACTCCATCAGCGGGCACAGCTGCGCGACGATCTGCGGCAACTGCCTGGCGAACCGGGACCGGGCGACCGCGATGATGATCTGCGAGACCGTCGGAGCGGGGGCGCTCGGGATCGTCGCCCCGATGCTGGGCGCCGTCGTCGTCCTCTCGTCCGGGGGCATCGGCCCCGACGCGATCCGCCCGCTGTTCGTGCTCGGCTCCGGGATCAGCGTCCTCACGTTCGTCATCGTGTTCACGCAGCTCTCACGCCAGCGGTGGGGGATCGGCGGCAGCGTCGGCACTCGTTTCACCGTGCTGCACGATCTCCGCGAGGTGATGCAGGGGACCTACCTGAAGCGGTGGCTGGTCATCGCGGCGGTCGGGCAGCTCCCGGTCGGCATGGTGTTCGCCTTCTCGCAGGTGTATGCCCACGAGGTCAAGGGCGCCGACGCCCTGGTCCTGGGTGCCATGACCGCCGCCGGTGCCCTGGTGTCGATCGTGCTCGCCGTCCCGCTGGGGAGGCTCGCGGACGGGATCGGCCGAAAGCGGGTGCTGTTCCTGACGATCCCTCTGTTCATGCTGTCCAACCTGATGCTGATCTGGGCCCCGGGGCCGGCCTTCCTCGTGGCGGCTGGGGCGCTCCAGGCGTTCTTCTACCTGGGCGGCCCGATCTCGGGCGCGATGGAACGCGAGCTCGTGCCCGCCGGCCACATGGGCCGCTGGATCGGCATCGCCCGCGTCGTCCGGTTGCTTGTCAACGCGACCCTCGTCCTGGTCGCCGGCTTCATCTGGGACGGAGTCGGTCCCGAGTACGTATTCCTCGCCTTCGTTGCCATCGACCTTGTCGTCCGGGTGCCTCTGCTCGCGACGATGCCGGACACACTCGGGATGCGCTTCGCGGCTGCGCCGGTCTCGATCGCCGACTGACGGCCGCGCCCGGGATGTGCCGTTCGGCACTAGGAGTGAGCTCGAAGCATAGAGATGCTATTGGCATATGGATGCCGATACCTACCTCCACCATCACGACGATCGACACCGCCATCACGACGGCTACCGGGGCTGGGTCCGCTCGGGTGGCCGGCGTGGCCGCTGGCTCGAACCCTTCCTGCTTCGCCTCGTCGCCGAGGGGGAGGCCCACGGCCGGGCGTTGATCGCGCGCCTGGACGAGCTCTGCCTCGCGCCCGACGGGGTCGACGTGGGGATGGCCTACCGAACCTTGCGCGAGCTCGAAGGCGAGGGACTGGTGGTGTCGGCGTGGGTGACAGATGACGGACCGCCCCGGCGCACCTACCGCCTGACCCAGGCTGGGCGCCGGGCACTCGACGAGTGGATCTCGGTGATGCACGAGCGAGCCCGGCTGATCGGCGCATTTCTGGATGGAACGGAGCGCCTCGACCGAGGCGAAGGAGATTGACATGGGTTGCTGGCATGGTGGACACGGCTGCGGGCCGTGGCATGGTGGGCCGTACAGCCCCGGCTGGTACGAGCCTGCAGAGTGGTACGAAGAGGCCGACCGGCCGATCCGCCGCCGCTCGCGGGGTTATCGCCGGCCCGAGCGCGAGACGGCGCCCGAGGAGCTCGAGATGCGGCTGGACGAGCTGCGGGACGAGATCCGTCGCGTGGAGCACGAGCTCGTGAGCCTGCGTGGCTCTGGCGAGGCGGCCACCGGGAAGACCGAGTGACGGCGAGCCGCGGGGTCCGAACGGCCGAGGCGGCCGGCGACCCCGCGGCGCTCGACCTCGCGACCCGGCGATCACGGTCCACGAGAAGGTGATCTGGATGCTGCGGGCGACCGCAGACAAGCCCGAGGGAGGGTAACCATGCAGCCTCTGACCAAGGTTTCGCACGAGCACCACGACCTGCTGTGGCGCTATGTGAACCAGCTCAATGACCTGGCCGATTGCCTCAACTGCGACTGTCTCGACAACGCCCTGCTGTTCGAGCAGGCGCCACAGCTGCGCGAGGTTCATGACGGGCTGACGTCCCGGCTGATGCCCCACATGGAGGCCGTCGAGGCAGCCATCCATCCCACCCTCGAACGGCTGCTGGCCGACCGGCAGGCAGCCGTCCCGATGGCCGTGGAGCACGCGGAGATCCGGCGTCTGGTGGCGGCGCTCGGCGCGTTCGCCGACGATCCGGCGGCCCACGCCGATCGCATGGCGGTCCTTGCCCTGCGGCGCGTCCTGCTCCGGCTTCACATGCTGCTCAAGACGCACCTGTCCGAGGAGGAGCTGTACATCCCGATCCTGGAGGACCGCCTCACGCCGGCCCACGAGGCCGCGATCGCGAGAGCCCTGGACCACCTCGCTGCCGAGCGTCTGTAGGCGGCTCGCAGAGATCCGCGAGAGCTCGCCACCGCCACCGCCGCCGCGGGTAGTTATCGCGTGCTTGCGCAAGTACGCAAGGATCGCTACCATCGCGGTGTTGAGGCGGCGGCCAGCCGGGCCGTTGCAGTCGGATCGTCGACCGGGAGTACGCGGAGCATGCAGCAGAGCCACCGGGTCATCGTGTTCTCCACGCCGACCTGCCCGTGGTGCACGAGGGCCAAGTCCTACCTCCGCGGCCGCGGCGTCGCCTTCCGTGACGTGGACGTCAGTCGCGACCCCGCTGCGGCGCGCGACCTGGTTCGCCGGACCGGCCAGATGGGCGTCCCGGTGATCGAGATCGATGGCCGGCCCATCGTCGGGTTCGACCAGACCCGGATCGACGCCGCGCTCGGCATCCGCCCCAACTGACCTTCCTTCCTCCCTCCCCCCAGCCAGGAGTCTCATCCGTGTCAGAGCTCGTCCAGCCGCTTGGCAGCCGCGTCCTCGTCCGTGTTCTCGCCGAGGAGAGCATGACCAAGTCGGGGCTCTACGTCCCCGACTCCGCCAAGGAGAAGCCCCAGCGCGGCGAGGTGGTCGCGATCGGCGACGACACCGACCTGATCAAGGTGGCCGTCGGTGACCGCGTCCTGTTTCCCAAGTACACGGGTACGGAGATCCGGGTGGCCGACCAGGACCACCTGATCATCGAATCCACGGACCTGCTGGCGATCCTGCACGACGCCCCGGTGGCCGCAGCAGCCGCCTGACGCACGACGTGCGAGCCCGCCTCGGGCGGAGGGCCGCGCACGCCGCCCGAGATGACGACACGTAATGACAGTCGTCTGCGCGTGGGGCAACCTGACCGCAGTGATCCCGGGTGCAATCCCGGGTCCCGGCGACGCCGCGTTGATGGCGGCCCGCCGACCGACGGCGAATACTTCTCTGCCCCGGCTGCCACTCTCCCTCCCGGCAGCCGGGGCCTTTCATGCCCTACTGCGTCACGGCCCCCGGACCGCGGCATCGCGGGCTCCGAGGTCGAAGTAGCGGCGCCCGAGCCACAGGGCCACGTTGACCAGGGCGATCATCACCGGCACCTCGACCAGCGGCCCGATCACCGCGGCGAATGCCGCGCCGCTGCCGATGCCGAAGGTGGCCACCGCCACCGCGATCGCGAGCTCGAAGTTGTTGGACGCCGCCGTGAACGACAGGGCCGTCGTCTGGCCGTAGGTGGCCCCGCTGCGCATGCTCATGGAGAAGGTGACGAGGAACATCACCACGAAGTAGATGAGCAGCGGGATCGCGATCCGCACCACGTCGAACGGCAGCGCCACGATGTTCTCGCCCTTGAGCGAGAACATCACCACGATCGTGAACAGCAGGGCGATGAGCGTGATGGGGCTGATCCGCGGGATGAAGGTGCCCTCGTACCAGGCGCGGCCCCTGGTCCGGACCAGCGCGACCCGCGTGATGATCCCGGCCAGGAACGGGATGCCCAGGTAGATGAACACGCTCTGGGCGATCTGCCCGATCGTGATGTCGACCGCGATTCCCGTGAGCCCGATCCAGGTCGGCAGGACGGTGATGAAGATGTACGCGAAGACCGAGTAGAACAGGACCTGGAAGATCGAGTTGAACGCGACGAGCGCGGCGGCGTAGTCGGGATCGCCGCGGGCGAGGTCGTTCCACACGATCACCATCGCGATGCACCGGGCGAGGCCGATCATGATCAGGCCCACCATGTACTCCGGCTGATCGCGCAGGAAGATCACCGCCAGGGCGAACATCAGCAGGGGGCCGATGATCCAGTTCTGGACGAGGGACAGCGCCAGCACCTTCGTGTTGCGGAAGACGCGCCCGATCTCCTCGTAGCGGACCTTCGCCAGGGGCGGGTACATCATCAGGATCAGCCCGACGGCGATCGGGATCGAGGTCGTGCCCACGCTCAGGCGGTCCAGGAACGGCACGACACCGGGCACGAGGTTGCCGAGACCGACGCCCGCCGCCATCGCGAGGAAGATCCACAGCGTGAGGTAGCGGTCGAGCAGCTTCAGCCGGCGCGCACGTCCGGCGGCCGGAATCGGCGTCGCGGTTGCGATCAGCGGCGTCTGGCTGTTCACCGCACTCCCTCATGGCCGGACTGGACGGCCTCGCTCGGGAGGGTACCAACTCGCATGGGCGGGGTCCGCCCGCCGGGCGGTCAGGTTCCTGCGGGTCGTGAGGCGCCGGCCGGCGGAGCCCCGTGCTCCGTCCGCTCGTCGCGGCGCCGGCCCATCGGCCACCACGCGGTCTCGCCCAGGATGGTCGTGATCGCGGGCACGAGGAGGGTGCGGACGATGAACGTGTCGATCAGCACGCCCACGGCGACCATGACCCCTGCCTGGAACAGCACCGTGAGCGGCGACGCAATCATGGCCAGGAACGTCCCGGCGAGGATCACGCCGGCAGATGTGATCACGGCTCCGGTCCGGGCGGAGGCCGCGCGGATCCCGGCCGTGGTGCCACGCGCGTCGGACTCCTCGCGGACCCGGCTCATCAGGAAGATGTTGTAGTCCGAGCCGATCGCGACCAGCAGCACGAACACCATCAGCGGCAGGAAGTCGTTGACGCCGCTCTGGCCCAGGACCTGCTCGAAGAACGTGGACGTCAGGCCCAGCGTGCACAGGTACGAGAGGAGCACGGTGCCCACGAGGTAGAGCGGAGCGACCACGCACCGGAGCAGCAGCATCAGCACCAGCAGCACGCCCAGGATGGTCAGTCCCGCAACCCGGACGAAGTCGTCGTTGATGGTCGCCTTGAGGTCCACCTCGGCGGCGGTCTGGCCGCCCACCAGCACGCGTCCGTCCGGTCCCAGGTCCGCTCCGTCGCCCGCGACGGCCTCACGGACCCGGGCGACGGTCGCGAACGCCGCGGCGGAGTACGGGTCGTCGGTCGAGATCGCGTAGATCCTCGTGACGGACCGGTCGGCCGACAGGTAGGCCGCGAGCGCCTGGTCCACGGCCGTGCCCGCATCGCCGGTCAGGCCGGTCGGGACGAACAGGTCGTCGGCACGAGAGGCGAACGTGGCCGACAGCGCCCGAAGCTCGATGGGCAGCCGTGCCGAGAGGGTGCCGATCTCCTGCTGGAGCGCCGAGGCGGTGCCCGTGCCGCCGGCGCCGGTCGGGAACAGGACCGCATCGGGCTGGGCGGCAAAGACGGTCGCCAGGGCCCGGACGTCGGCCAGCAGACGGGCGGCGTCCGGCGGCGCCGCCGAGCTCACCAGCGCGGCCACCGCGTCCCGGTACGAGGGATCGGCCGTCACGGCGGGGTAGGCCGCGCCGAGCTCGCCGAGGTAGCTCGAGAGCCGGCCGATCGAGGTCGCGTCCAGCGGCTGACCCGCGGCCGCCGCCAGCGACAGCAGGCCGCCGAGCTGTTCCAGCTGGGTGCTCACGCTGCCGGCCGCACGCAGCTCGTCGATCGCGGCCGGCATCCGGGCGAGGTCCGCCGCCGCGGCCGTGAACGTCGCGCTGGTCGCGACGTCCGGGTACGCGGGCCGCAGCGCCTCCACGTACGACGACCCGGATCGCAACCCGGCGGCCGTGTCCGGGTCGAGGAGCTTCTTGAGCCCGTTCACGGGGTCCGGCGGCACGGCCAGGTTGTCGGCCATGGCGGCCAGCTGCGCCGAGGGCCGGAAGGCGTCGGGGATCGTGCCATCGCCCGACGGCGAGATCAGGCTCTGCACCTCGGCCACGCCCGGCGTCGCGGCAATGCTGTCCGTCATCGTGCGGAGGCGGACAAGCTCGGCCGGCGTCGAGAGGTCCGTACCCGTGCCGCCGTCGACCACCACCGTCATCGGCAGCAGGCGTCCCTGGTCGAAGTGCGCCGCGACGGTCTCGAACCCGGCCTTGGCGTCGGAGTTCCCGGGCAGGTCAGCCAGGATGTCGAAGCTCTGGCGCATGCCCGTGGCACCGACGGCGGGTACCGCGAGCGCGACGAACACGACGATCGCGACGGCGCCCGGGTGGTGCGCGATGAGACCCGCGAGCCGGGCGAAGAAGCCTCGATCGGCCCCCCGAAGGTCCTGCTCGTGGCGCGGCCAGAACAGGTAGTGCCCGAAGATCGCCAGCAGCGCCGGCGTCAGCGTCAGGCCCGCGGCCAGGGTGACGAGCACCGCGAGGGCGAGCGCCGGGCCGGTCGTCTGGAACATCCCGAACTGGCCCACGATCATCGAGCCGAGGC
>CAWKHN010000015.1:0-508549 GCA_963849495.1 uncultured Chloroflexia bacterium
GCGCATACGCCGTCCTCACGGTCGAGGATGGGGTGGTCGTGGGCCGGGAGCTGCGGCCCAAGTCGGCGCCGCACCTCGACCGCCTTCCCGGTCACGATGACGCTGAGCGGTCCCATGACGGCCCCGCAGCCGACGCGCGCCATGACGGGATGATCGCCCCGATCGAGGATTGTGCCTGTCTGATCGCCCGCGGAATGGGCCAGGGCGCCTACGGCGATCACGCGGCGGGCATCCGGGCGATCGTCACCGACCTCGTCGACCCGGACGAGGCGGCTCTCGCCTGCGCCGGCGACCGCATCGTCAACCGGATGGACCGGCTGCACTGAGCCGCTCGCTGCGCCGGAATCCGTCGACCGCCGGGGTCGCATGATCGGGGCGCCGCCTGGTCCCGCCACCGGAGCAATGCGCGCGAGGCGATCGTGATGCTCGGGAAGCCGGGAACGCGCGGGGGGCCGGGCTGGGCGTTTCTTCGACGGCAGCAGCGCGACTGGGGCGTGACCGTCGTCCAAACGTCGCTCGACGGGCTCGCCTACCAGATGGTGTTCCCGTACCTCTCGGTGTATATCGTGGCGCTGGGAGCCACGGCGACCCAGCTGGGCCTTGTGAACAGCCTCGGCATGGCGGTCGCCGGGCTGGCAGGACCGTTCATCGGCTGGCTCATCGATCGCCACGGGCCGCGAACCTTCTACCTCGTGGGCATCGGGTTCCTCGCCATCTCGTACCTCACGTACGCGCTGGCGGGCAGCTGGCCGGTCACGATCGTGGCGATGGTGGCCTACTCGCTCGGTTACTCCATCAGCGGGCACAGCTGCGCGACGATCTGCGGCAACTGCCTGGCGAACCGGGACCGGGCGACCGCGATGATGATCTGCGAGACCGTCGGAGCGGGGGCGCTCGGGATCGTCGCCCCGATGCTGGGCGCCGTCGTCGTCCTCTCGTCCGGGGGCATCGGCCCCGACGCGATCCGCCCGCTGTTCGTGCTCGGCTCCGGGATCAGCGTCCTCACGTTCGTCATCGTGTTCACGCAGCTCTCACGCCAGCGGTGGGGGATCGGCGGCAGCGTCGGCACTCGTTTCACCGTGCTGCACGATCTCCGCGAGGTGATGCAGGGGACCTACCTGAAGCGGTGGCTGGTCATCGCGGCGGTCGGGCAGCTCCCGGTCGGCATGGTGTTCGCCTTCTCGCAGGTGTATGCCCACGAGGTCAAGGGCGCCGACGCCCTGGTCCTGGGTGCCATGACCGCCGCCGGTGCCCTGGTGTCGATCGTGCTCGCCGTCCCGCTGGGGAGGCTCGCGGACGGGATCGGCCGAAAGCGGGTGCTGTTCCTGACGATCCCTCTGTTCATGCTGTCCAACCTGATGCTGATCTGGGCCCCGGGGCCGGCCTTCCTCGTGGCGGCTGGGGCGCTCCAGGCGTTCTTCTACCTGGGCGGCCCGATCTCGGGCGCGATGGAACGCGAGCTCGTGCCCGCCGGCCACATGGGCCGCTGGATCGGCATCGCCCGCGTCGTCCGGTTGCTTGTCAACGCGACCCTCGTCCTGGTCGCCGGCTTCATCTGGGACGGAGTCGGTCCCGAGTACGTATTCCTCGCCTTCGTTGCCATCGACCTTGTCGTCCGGGTGCCTCTGCTCGCGACGATGCCGGACACACTCGGGATGCGCTTCGCGGCTGCGCCGGTCTCGATCGCCGACTGACGGCCGCGCCCGGGATGTGCCGTTCGGCACTAGGAGTTAGCTCGAAGCATAGAGATGCTATTGGCATATGGATGCCGATACCTACCTCCACCATCACGACGATCGACACCGCCATCACGACGGCTACCGGGGCTGGGTCCGCTCGGGTGGCCGGCGTGGCCGCTGGCTCGAACCCTTCCTGCTTCGCCTCGTCGCCGAGGGGGAGGCCCACGGCCGGGCGTTGATCGCGCGCCTGGACGAGCTCTGCCTCGCGCCCGACGGGGTCGACGTGGGGATGGCCTACCGAACCTTGCGCGAGCTCGAAGGCGAGGGACTGGTGGTGTCGGCGTGGGTGACAGATGACGGACCGCCCCGGCGCACCTACCGCCTGACCCAGGCTGGGCGCCGGGCACTCGACGAGTGGATCTCGGTGATGCACGAGCGAGCCCGGCTGATCGGCGCATTTCTGGATGGAACGGAGCGCCTCGACCGAGGCGAAGGAGATTGACATGGGTTGCTGGCATGGTGGACACGGCTGCGGGCCGTGGCATGGTGGGCCGTACAGCCCCGGCTGGTACGAGCCTGCAGAGTGGTACGAAGAGGCCGACCGGCCGATCCGCCGCCGCTCGCGGGGTTATCGCCGGCCCGAGCGCGAGACGGCGCCCGAGGAGCTCGAGATGCGGCTGGACGAGCTGCGGGACGAGATCCGTCGCGTGGAGCACGAGCTCGTGAGCCTGCGTGGCTCTGGCGAGGCGGCCACCGGGAAGACCGAGTGACGGCGAGCCGCGGGGTCCGAACGGCCGAGGCGGCCGGCGACCCCGCGGCGCTCGACCTCGCGACCCGGCGATCACGGTCCACGAGAAGGTGATCTGGATGCTGCGGGCGACCGCAGACAAGCCCGAGGGAGGGTAACCATGCAGCCTCTGACCAAGGTTTCGCACGAGCACCACGACCTGCTGTGGCGCTATGTGAACCAGCTCAATGACCTGGCCGATTGCCTCAACTGCGACTGTCTCGACAACGCCCTGCTGTTCGAGCAGGCGCCACAGCTGCGCGAGGTTCATGACGGGCTGACGTCCCGGCTGATGCCCCACATGGAGGCCGTCGAGGCAGCCATCCATCCCACCCTCGAACGGCTGCTGGCCGACCGGCAGGCAGCCGTCCCGATGGCCGTGGAGCACGCGGAGATCCGGCGTCTGGTGGCGGCGCTCGGCGCGTTCGCCGACGATCCGGCGGCCCACGCCGATCGCATGGCGGTCCTTGCCCTGCGGCGCGTCCTGCTCCGGCTTCACATGCTGCTCAAGACGCACCTGTCCGAGGAGGAGCTGTACATCCCGATCCTGGAGGACCGCCTCACGCCGGCCCACGAGGCCGCGATCGCGAGAGCCCTGGACCACCTCGCTGCCGAGCGTCTGTAGGCGGCTCGCAGAGATCCGCGAGAGCTCGCCACCGCCACCGCCGCCGCGGGTAGTTATCGCGTGCTTGCGCAAGTACGCAAGGATCGCTACCATCGCGGTGTTGAGGCGGCGGCCAGCCGGGCCGTTGCAGTCGGATCGTCGACCGGGAGTACGCGGAGCATGCAGCAGAGCCACCGGGTCATCGTGTTCTCCACGCCGACCTGCCCGTGGTGCACGAGGGCCAAGTCCTACCTCCGCGGCCGCGGCGTCGCCTTCCGTGACGTGGACGTCAGTCGCGACCCCGCTGCGGCGCGCGACCTGGTTCGCCGGACCGGCCAGATGGGCGTCCCGGTGATCGAGATCGATGGCCGGCCCATCGTCGGGTTCGACCAGACCCGGATCGACGCCGCGCTCGGCATCCGCCCCAACTGACCTTCCTTCCTCCCTCCCCCCAGCCAGGAGTCTCATCCGTGTCAGAGCTCGTCCAGCCGCTTGGCAGCCGCGTCCTCGTCCGTGTTCTCGCCGAGGAGAGCATGACCAAGTCGGGGCTCTACGTCCCCGACTCCGCCAAGGAGAAGCCCCAGCGCGGCGAGGTGGTCGCGATCGGCGACGACACCGACCTGATCAAGGTGGCCGTCGGTGACCGCGTCCTGTTTCCCAAGTACACGGGTACGGAGATCCGGGTGGCCGACCAGGACCACCTGATCATCGAATCCACGGACCTGCTGGCGATCCTGCGCGATGCCCCGGTGGCCGCAGCCGCCGCCTGACGCACCACGCCTGAGCTCGCCTCGCGCGGCGGGCTCCGCACGGCGCTCCGAGATGACGGCCCGTAATGACGGCCGTCTGCGCGTGCGGCAACCTCACCGCAGTGATCCCGGGTGCAATCCTGGGTACCGGTGACGCCGCGTTGATGGCGGCCCGCCGACCGACAAGCGAATACTTCCCCGCCCCGGCTGCCACTCTCCCTCCCGGCAGCCGGGGCCTTTCATGTCCTACTGCGTCACGGCCCCCGGACCGCGGCATCGCGGGCTCCGAGGTCGAAGTAGCGGCGCCCGAGCCACAGGGCCACGTTGACCAGGGCGATCATCACCGGCACCTCGACCAGCGGCCCGATCACCGCGGCGAATGCCGCGCCGCTGCCGATGCCGAAGGTGGCCACCGCCACCGCGATCGCGAGCTCGAAGTTGTTGGACGCCGCCGTGAACGACAGGGCCGTCGTCTGGCCGTAGGTGGCCCCGCTGCGCATGCTCATGGAGAAGGTGACGAGGAACATCACCACGAAGTAGATGAGCAGCGGGATCGCGATCCGCACCACGTCGAACGGCAGCGCCACGATGTTCTCGCCCTTGAGCGAGAACATCACCACGATCGTGAACAGCAGGGCGATGAGCGTGATGGGGCTGATCCGCGGGATGAAGGTGCCCTCGTACCAGGCGCGGCCCCTGGTCCGGACCAGCGCGACCCGCGTGATGATCCCGGCCAGGAACGGGATGCCCAGGTAGATGAACACGCTCTGGGCGATCTGCCCGATCGTGATGTCGACCGCGATTCCCGTGAGCCCGATCCAGGTCGGCAGGACGGTGATGAAGATGTACGCGAAGACCGAGTAGAACAGGACCTGGAAGATCGAGTTGAACGCGACGAGCGCGGCGGCGTAGTCGGGATCGCCGCGGGCGAGGTCGTTCCACACGATCACCATCGCGATGCACCGGGCGAGGCCGATCATGATCAGGCCCACCATGTACTCCGGCTGATCGCGCAGGAAGATCACCGCCAGGGCGAACATCAGCAGGGGGCCGATGATCCAGTTCTGGACGAGGGACAGCGCCAGCACCTTCGTGTTGCGGAAGACGCGCCCGATCTCCTCGTAGCGGACCTTCGCCAGGGGCGGGTACATCATCAGGATCAGCCCGACGGCGATCGGGATCGAGGTCGTGCCCACGCTCAGGCGGTCCAGGAACGGCACGACACCGGGCACGAGGTTGCCGAGACCGACGCCCGCCGCCATCGCGAGGAAGATCCACAGCGTGAGGTAGCGGTCGAGCAGCTTCAGCCGGCGCGCACGTCCGGCGGCCGGAATCGGCGTCGCGGTTGCGATCAGCGGCGTCTGGCTGTTCACCGCACTCCCTCATGGCCGGACTGGACGGCCTCGCTCGGGAGGGTACCAACTCGCATGGGCGGGGTCCGCCCGCCGGGCGGTCAGGTTCCTGCGGGTCGTGAGGCGCCGGCCGGCGGAGCCCCGTGCTCCGTCCGCTCGTCGCGGCGCCGGCCCATCGGCCACCACGCGGTCTCGCCCAGGATGGTCGTGATCGCGGGCACGAGGAGGGTGCGGACGATGAACGTGTCGATCAGCACGCCCACGGCGACCATGACCCCTGCCTGGAACAGCACCGTGAGCGGCGACGCAATCATGGCCAGGAACGTCCCGGCGAGGATCACGCCGGCAGATGTGATCACGGCTCCGGTCCGGGCGGAGGCCGCGCGGATCCCGGCCGTGGTGCCACGCGCGTCGGACTCCTCGCGGACCCGGCTCATCAGGAAGATGTTGTAGTCCGAGCCGATCGCGACCAGCAGCACGAACACCATCAGCGGCAGGAAGTCGTTGACGCCGCTCTGGCCCAGGACCTGCTCGAAGAACGTGGACGTCAGGCCCAGCGTGCACAGGTACGAGAGGAGCACGGTGCCCACGAGGTAGAGCGGAGCGACCACGCACCGGAGCAGCAGCATCAGCACCAGCAGCACGCCCAGGATGGTCAGTCCCGCAACCCGGACGAAGTCGTCGTTGATGGTCGCCTTGAGGTCCACCTCGGCGGCGGTCTGGCCGCCCACCAGCACGCGTCCGTCCGGTCCCAGGTCCGCTCCGTCGCCCGCGACGGCCTCACGGACCCGGGCGACGGTCGCGAACGCCGCGGCGGAGTACGGGTCGTCGGTCGAGATCGCGTAGATCCTCGTGACGGACCGGTCGGCCGACAGGTAGGCCGCGAGCGCCTGGTCCACGGCCGTGCCCGCATCGCCGGTCAGGCCGGTCGGGACGAACAGGTCGTCGGCACGAGAGGCGAACGTGGCCGACAGCGCCCGAAGCTCGATGGGCAGCCGTGCCGAGAGGGTGCCGATCTCCTGCTGGAGCGCCGAGGCGGTGCCCGTGCCGCCGGCGCCGGTCGGGAACAGGACCGCATCGGGCTGGGCGGCAAAGACGGTCGCCAGGGCCCGGACGTCGGCCAGCAGACGGGCGGCGTCCGGCGGCGCCGCCGAGCTCACCAGCGCGGCCACCGCGTCCCGGTACGAGGGATCGGCCGTCACGGCGGGGTAGGCCGCGCCGAGCTCGCCGAGGTAGCTCGAGAGCCGGCCGATCGAGGTCGCGTCCAGCGGCTGACCCGCGGCCGCCGCCAGCGACAGCAGGCCGCCGAGCTGTTCCAGCTGGGTGCTCACGCTGCCGGCCGCACGCAGCTCGTCGATCGCGGCCGGCATCCGGGCGAGGTCCGCCGCCGCGGCCGTGAACGTCGCGCTGGTCGCGACGTCCGGGTACGCGGGCCGCAGCGCCTCCACGTACGACGACCCGGATCGCAACCCGGCGGCCGTGTCCGGGTCGAGGAGCTTCTTGAGCCCGTTCACGGGGTCCGGCGGCACGGCCAGGTTGTCGGCCATGGCGGCCAGCTGCGCCGAGGGCCGGAAGGCGTCGGGGATCGTGCCATCGCCCGACGGCGAGATCAGGCTCTGCACCTCGGCCACGCCCGGCGTCGCGGCAATGCTGTCCGTCATCGTGCGGAGGCGGACAAGCTCGGCCGGCGTCGAGAGGTCCGTACCCGTGCCGCCGTCGACCACCACCGTCATCGGCAGCAGGCGTCCCTGGTCGAAGTGCGCCGCGACGGTCTCGAACCCGGCCTTGGCGTCGGAGTTCCCGGGCAGGTCAGCCAGGATGTCGAAGCTCTGGCGCATGCCCGTGGCACCGACGGCGGGCACCGCGAGCGCGACGAACACGACGATCGCGACGGCGCCCGGGTGGTGCGCGATGAGACCCGCGAGCCGGGCGAAGAAGCCTCGATCGGCCCCCCGAAGGTCCTGCTCGTGGCGCGGCCAGAACAGGTAGTGCCCGAAGATCGCCAGCAGCGCCGGCGTCAGCGTCAGGCCCGCGGCCAGGGTGACGAGCACCGCGAGGGCGAGCGCCGGGCCGGTCGTCTGGAACATCCCGAACTGGCCCACGATCATCGAGCCGAGGCCGATGACGACCGTGGCCGCACTGGCCGCGATGACCGCGCCGATGCGTCGCACGGTCGCCGTCACGGCCGCGTCCCACGAGGTGCCCGAGACCTCCTCCCGGAACCGCGAGACGAGGAAGATCGTGTAGTCCGTGCCGACCCCGAACACCAGCACGACCACGAACGTTCCGAGCAGCGACGAGATCTGCCAGCCCGCCTGGGCCAGGAGCGCGAGGATCCCGCTGGCAACGAGGTACGAGGCCCCGATCGTCAGGAGCGGGACCAGCGCCGCGAGCGGCGCGCGGTAGATCAGCAGCAGGACGAGCACCACCAGCACGACCGTGACCACGGTCGTCCGGTCGGTCGCGGTGACGATCGCGGTCAGGTAGTCGGCGCCGATCCCGACGCTCCCCGTGACCTGCGCCGTGAGCCCCGCGGGGACGGTGGAGGAGAGGTGCTCGCGCAGGGCGGCAACCGCGTCGTTGGCCTCCGGCTGGAAGGCGGCCACGGACAGCCGGACCTGGAGCAGCTCCAGCTCGCCGTCGGTGCTCTTCAGCATGCTCGCGAGCTCGGGGTGATCGGTTACCCCGACGACGCCGGTGACGAGGTCGGCGAGCTTCGCCGGTGCGCTCGATCCGGTGATCCAGGCGGCCGTGGCGGCGATGTAGGCGCGATCGGCGTCGGTGAGGGCACCGGCCCGGGAGAAGGCCAGGGTCGCCGTCCCGGCGGACGCCTCGTCCGGGAACGCCCTGTCCAGCGCCGCCTGGGCGACCATGGCCTCGGCCTGTTTGGGCAGGAAGGACGCCTGGTCCGCTGAACCGACGTCGGTCAGCGACGGGGCGAGGACCGCGGCGGCGACGGCGGCAACGGCCCATGCGACCACGACCGCGTACCGCAGGCGAAAGACGATTCGACCGAGGCGCTCGAACACCGGGCCCGACTCCACAGCGAGCGGGCGCCCGCTGATCGCGGGTCGCTCCAGGGACCAAACCTAGGCAGGGGCGCCGTCGGGGTCACGGTCCGCACGGCCCGTCCCGACCGCAGCGGGCGCCCACCCGGACCGGGTCCGTCCGGCCCGTGTGCGTCCGACCCGTATCCGCCGGCCCGGCGAACCGGGCGGGTCAGCCCGTCATGCAGGAAGGCTCAGGGCCTGGGCCTGCCCGCCGGTCGACGGGACCGGGGACCGGGTCAGGACGGGCTCTTGGGCGAGATGTAGTCGTGCGGTGGCGACTCGAGGTTGCGGTCGTCCATCGCCCAGGAGACGTCCATGGTGACCCCGACGATGCCCGGCAGCATCTCGACCATCCGCTCGATGATGCCCACCGATGACCGACGCTCGACGCGTCCGCGGATGGTCGCGACGCCATTCGCGACCTCGACGGAGAACGTGTCCGGATCCTCCCACAGGTCCCGCAGGAGGACATCCTGGCGGATCGATTCGGCGAGCGCCTCGTCGGTCCGGACGAATGTCCGGATGACGTCGGCCCGGGTCACGATCCCCACCAGCCGGCCGTGGTCGGTCACCGGCAGCCGGTTCACCTTGCGCTCGATCATCGTGGCTGCCGCTTCACCCACCTGGCGTGAGGCATCGACCGTGATCGCCGGGGCCGTCATCGCGTCGCCTGCGGTGCGCGCCTCGGCCTTCGACAGGAGCATGCGCGTCTCCGCCGACTCTCCGAACAGGCGGGCCAGCGGGCGGTGGTGGAACGCGTCCCTGGACTGCTCCTTGACCAGCAGATCTCCCTCGGAGACGACCCCGACGACCCGTCCGGCCTCATCCACCACGGGCAGGCCGCTGATCCGGTTCTCGATCAGCAGCCGGGCAACGTCCTTCAGCGGCGTGTCGGGCCGGACGGACAGCACGGACCGGGTCATGACGTCTCGCACGGTGTCCATGGGCGGTCGCTCTCCTCGCTTGGTTGACCCTCATCCTAACGGGTCGATCCGGGCGCGCCAGAGCAGGATGGCGACCAGATGCCGGTCCCGCGGCCCATATGTGAAGCCGCTAGAGTTGGGTCGATGATCCGCATCGGCTCCGTCGTCCTGCGCGTCGATGACCTGGCGCGCCAGACGACGTTCTGGACGGCAGCGCTCGATTACGTCGCTCGCGAGGAGGCGAGCGACGATTTCGTGCTTCTGCACCCCAGAAACGGTGTCGGCCCGAACGTCTCGCTCGACAGGGTTCGCTCCACCCTGCAGGTGCCGCCGCGCATCCACCTCGACCTCTATGCGGAGGACCAGGCCGCGGAGGTCCAGCGGCTCATCGCGCTCGGTGCCACCGAGATCCACTGGGACAAGCGACCGCCGGACGCAGACTACGTCATCCTGGCGGACCCGGAGGGCAACCGCTTCTGCGTCGTGGACGCGAGCTGACCCAGCCCCAGGCCGGCGACCCCGGCAGGGCGTCGAACGGCGCGTCCGGCGAGGCCGCCGGCATCCTACGGACCGGACGGGGATCGGGCGACCAGGTCGGCGATCCCGAGGAGCAGGCCGAGCACCACCCCGAGCCAGACCAGGGCGACGGCCGTGAAGGCGACGCGTGCGCGCCGCCGTGACGGCAGCATCCAGCGGCTGACCCTGTCCAGGTTTGCCATGCGCCAGATCGCGGTGACCGCGACCCCGGTGTAGACGGTGAGACCGGCGATCACCATCGGCGGCACGGCGGGTATCGCCACGAGGATGATGTCCACGACGGCCACCCCGCCCACGATCCACGGCACCGCGTGCCGCAGCGCCGGGGTCTGTCTGCGGGCTGCCCGATCGGTCCGGCGCAGCGTCGCACCGAGGAGGAGCAGGCTCAGGGCCACGAGGCCCGCGAGGACGACCGCCGGTCCCATGCGTCCATTCTGCGGGTCCGGCCCATGGCGCGGTGATGACTGCAGGGGCGTCTCTGCCCCGGAGCCGGCTCA
Source organism: uncultured Chloroflexia bacterium (assembly GCA_963849495.1). Lineage (GTDB taxonomy): Bacteria > Chloroflexota > Limnocylindria > Limnocylindrales > CSP1-4 > CAIXZV01. Next base: position 10,179 of record CAWKHN010000015.1, read on the forward strand.
GGCTCCGGTTGCCCCGCCTCCGGATCCGATCGCCTTGCCGACGGCCGCGATCAGCTGCCGCGCCTGATCGCGATCCTTGTCGTTGGGATGCTCGTGATCGGCCATGATCCCGCAGTACACGTTGTGGACCGCCTGGGTCATCGTATCGACGTCCGCCATCCACACCCCGCGCTCGATGAGGGCGCTCATCGCGCCGTCCGCGGTCTCGCGCTGCATCGCCTGGTCCAGAGCATCACGAATCGTCATGGGGACACCTCCGCCGGTAGCCTAACCGGTGCCGGCGTCTGCGTCACCAACAGGATCGTCGGCTACTCCAGCCATCCGATCCCGAAGTCCTCGGACAGCCTGCGGAACAGGTCATCGTCCAGAGAGCCGTCACCATTCGCGTGGGCCACGGCATCGAACCATCGGTCGAGACCTCCCGGAACGGCCAGGAACAGGTACCGCGATGGGGTCTTCAGCGGATTGCGGAGCGCGTGGGGAAGGGTCTTCGGCAGGCGTCCCACGCCGCCCGCTTCGAGGATCGCGGTCTGATCGGGGAGCCGGACCTCCAACGCACCCTCGAGGACATAGGTGATCTCGTCTTCGCGGCTGTGCACGTGGAGCCGATTGCCGGTTCCCGGCTCGAACGTCGACTCGAAGATGTAGATCGAGCCCCCGGATTGCTCGCTCGTCAGCCGGTGCGTCACCCCGAGGAAGTCGATCGCCCGGCCCGTGCGCGCCGGAACGAAGACAGGTTGCGGACCGTCCGGCTTCGCGATGTGGGCCTGTCCACCACGCGTCGCCTCTGCCATCTCGAACCCTCCATCGGCCAGGGCCGCGAGTGTAACGACCCGGGTGTCGATGCCAAGGGGCGGGCTGTCACCCCTGGGTCGAGGAGACGCCGACGCTGCCGGTGACCGCGAGACCGCAGGTGCGAACCCGCGTCAGCGGTCTCGGTACCGCCACGGCGGCGGCTCGTCGCGTGGACCGTGCACGCTCAGTCCTTGTGTTTGCGCAGGTAGAGCCCGATGCCGTACTTCACGACGCGCCGCACGGAGGAGTGGCCGAGCAGGAGGCCGCCTCCCCGTCCCAGGTCAACCCGCCGGCCGGCGACCGTGTCGATGACGCGCACCCTGTAGAACGGGTCGAACAGCTTTCGCTCCTCGACATGGAACCGCTGCTCATCGAACGCCATCGCGAACCCCCCGTTCTTCGACCCCCAGCCCGATCGGGCATGCGACGCCCGTCGCCGTGTGGCAGTCGTAGCCGTCGGGGTTCTTCGCCAGGTACTGCTGGTGGTAGTCCTCCGCGAAGTAGAAGTCCGGCGCCTCGCGGATCTCGGTCGTGATCTCGCCGTACCCGGCCTTCGAGAGCTCGGCCGCGTACACGTCGCGTGAGGCGAGAGCAGTAGCCAGCTGCGCCGGCCCGTGGGCGAAGATCGCGGACCGGTACTGCGTCCCCGTGTCGTTGCCCTGGCGGAAGCCCTGGGTCGGGTCGTGCGACTCCCAGAAGGTCCTGAGCAGGCGCTCGTAGGACACGACCGAGGGATCGAACACGATGCGGACGGCCTCGGCGTGCCCGGTCTTGCCGGTGCACGCCTCGCGGTAGGTCGGGTTCGGCGTGCCGCCGCCCTGGTAGCCGACGGCGGTCACCCACACGCCGGGGATGGACCAGAACTTCTTCTCGGCGCCCCAGAAGCAGCCCATCGCGACGTCCGCCGTCTCGAAGCCGTCGGGGTACGGGGGCGTGAGCGAGCGGCCGTTCACGAAATGGGTGCCGGGCTCCACGATGGGCTCGGCACGGCCCGGGAGGATCTCCTCGGGGCGCGGCAGGGATGGCTGGCGGAACAGGAACTGCATGGGGACCTCCGTGTGGCCACGAGTGTACGGGGGGCACGTGACGCACCGGTGACTCCTGCCCGGTGCGCCGACTCGCTTCCCGCGGGCTCGCTCCGCGCCGGGTCCGCGGGTCAGGTCGGGCGCAGGTCGACCGGCGGCCGCTCCCGCACAGCTCCAGCGGCGGCGAAGAACTCGGCCGGCGACCAGCCGAACAACGGCGCGATGAGGTTCGCCGGCAGCTGGCCGATGCGCGTGTTGTACCGGAACACCTGGTCGTTGTAGAGCTCGCGCCGATCGGCGATCAGGTCCTCCAGGCGCGCGATCTCCGCCTGGAGCGACATGACGTTGCCGGCCGACTTGACCTCCGGGTAGCGCTCCACGACCGCGAACAGCCGGCGGACCGCGGCGCTCGTCGCGTCGCTCGTCGCGGCCTGACGGGGGATCGGATCACGGTCCGCGTACGCCGCGCGCCGCTCAGTGACCTCGCGCAGGACATCCTGCTCGAAGCGCATCACGCCCCGCACGGCCTCGACGAGGTTCGGCAGCTCGTCGTGGCGCTGCTTGAGCGCGACGTCGATGTTCGCCCAGGCCTTCGCGATCCGGTTCTGGAGGGCCACGATCGCGTTGTACGTGGTCACGGCCAGGAAGCCGACGACGACGACAACGACCCCGATCGCGAACAGCGCGGCAGCTCCGGATGGTGTCATGGCCAGCCCATGATCGGGCACCTGCGGACCCGTCGCATGCTCAGAGGGCACCCGACAGGACGATCGCCCCGGCGACAGCCGACGCGATCGCCAGCACGGCGCCGAGCAGCCCGACCAGGAACCGGCCCTGCTCGCGCGCGACGGCCTCATCGGGCGAGCCGGTCGCCACCAGCAGCGGGGAGTCCGCGCCGGCGGCGATGACCAGCAGGTTCGGCTCGATGTCGAACGTCCGCTCGATCCTGGCTGCCTCCTCTGCGGTCGCGAGGACCGGCGTGTTGACCCCCGGGTCGAGCTCCGGCTCGCTTACCGGGCGCCCGATCCCGAACCCCGGGATCGCGGCATTGCCCCACGCTTCCTCGGGGGCGAGCAGCTGGCCCGCGGCCCGCGCCTCCGCGATCTCGGCGGCGACCGCCGGGTCGTCGAGCCCCGTCGTTGGATCGCCCCAGTGGTCGAGGAGGTCGGCGCCGTCCGGGTCGTCGAGGTGACCGAACGGGAGCGCCGTGCCGACGACGGTCACGACGTCACCGGGCTCCAGCCTCGCCTCCTCGTAGCGTCGGCCGCTCGGGCCTCCCTCCAGGGCACCGACCGTCATCCCGCCCAGCAGGGCGTCCGGATCGGGGCGCTTCACCGTGAGCAGGGCGGCAACAGCCGCAGCGCGGTCGCCCGCCACGTCCGTGCCGAACGGCGAGCCCTCACGAAGGTCCAGTCCCGGCGGCGGATCGCCGAAGGCCCCGGACCGTTCGTCGATCCGGCTCGGCGCGTCCACGCGCCCGCCCCGCGGGAAGACGCGGATGCTGCCCGATGCGTCACGGACCCGGAACCCGACGCCGCGCTCCTCGCGGAACAGGTCTCGTTCGTCGCGACCGGTCGAGCGCACGCGGGCCCGGTACCAGACACAGTCGCGGCTCTGGAGCGGCGAGACCAGGACGACCTCTGCTCTCTCGATCGACCCGGTGACGCGAACCTCACCTGCCGCCAGGCTCGAGATGCGCGAGGTGGACGTGTCGCCGATCGTGACGGCGGCGCGAAATCCGCCGAAGCCACGCCACAGCAGGCCGAGGCCGCCGGCGATGCCGGCGGCACAGACCGCGAGCAGGGAGGGATCGGGCGCGGTCATGGGACGCGATGCCGCCGGTCAGGGGGCCGTTCGGGTCGGCGGCCCGATCCGCAGCCAGGTCAGCTGCCCGACCCGCTGCTGCGACGCATCGCCCCGGCGATCAGCGCGACGCCCAGGACGATGACGACGACCGGCCACAGGAGGTCCCAGTCGATGTGCACGTACTGGTCGACGAGGAAGAACGCCCCCAGCAGCACCAGCACGACGCCGAGCACGATGCCCGCGTTGCCGGGATCGACGCGCGGTGCGACCCACGGCTGGGGCGGGGTTGTCCAGCCGGAGCCCTGCTCCGCGCCGGGCCCGGGTGCCGAGCCGGTCCCGGGTGCAGCACCGGCGCCGGGTGCCGCGCCGGCCGCAGGCGGTGCGCCCCAGGTGGTGCCTGCGCCCGGCTGCCACCCCGGGATCGCGCCCTGCCCGCCGGGGCCGGGCGCCGGGGGGCCGCCCTGCCACGAGGAGCCGGCCGCGCCGCGAGCCTGCGGGATCCAGCCGGGCGGAGGAAGCGGCACGACGATCATCATCACGATGTAGACGAGCACGAAGAGCCCGCCCGACACGATGGCCAGCAGGACCCAGGCCACCCGGACCAGCGACGGATCGAGGTTGAGCCACGTCGCGAGGCCGCCGGCAACACCGGCGATCACGCGATCGCTGGGGGAGCGATAGAGCCGATCAGTCACAGCCAGCCTCCGGGTTGAGGTTCACCGCGCCCAGGTTGGCGCTGACGTCGAGGTCGATCCGCGATTGGGCCGCAGCGTACCCGGCGCTCGTCCAGGCTCCACCGTCCCGGACCAGGCCGCGGGCCGCGAAGTTGTTGCCCGAGAGCGCGTTGTCTCCCTGCTCGAGCCGGATCCCGACGCCGGCCGGCACGCAGATGTCGAGTGAGCCGACATTGGACGAGATGGAACCGGTGACCGACGAGTCGGGCAGCGAGATCTTGAGCGAGCCGGCATTCGAGGATGCGTCAATTGTCGCCAGCGACGCAACTCGCGAGAGGTCCACCTGGGCGTCGCCCGCGTTCACCGAGACGCTGACGTCCGCGATGCTCGCATCGCCCAGCGACAGTCGCGCCGATCCGGCATTCACGGACACGTCCAGCGAGGCGTAGGCGGGATCCGTGGGCAGCTGGAGCTGCCAGTGCTCACCCGGCTGCATGATCCCGAAGCTGCCCCGGTTGCCGGAGCGGATCTCGAGGCTGGTGTTCCGCGCGGTCATGTTGGGTCCCCGGCCGCGATCGTCGGTCCCGGTCAGGGACCACGTCTGCCCCGGCGCCGTCGTGACGACGAGCTCGCCGCAGCTCAGGTCGAGGGTCACGCCGGCAGGCCCGGCCAGGGGCCCGCTCCTGGCCGGGAACGCCGTCCCGGCCGACGAGGTGTCGAGCCCGCATCCACTGAGCCCGGTGAACCCGCTGTCGATGCCCACCGCGAGCAGGCTGCCGCCCATCAGCCCGAAGGTGATCGCGACCACGAGCCCACCCACGACGGCCACCTGCGTCCGCTTGAGCACGAGCCCGAGGCCGATGCCGACGAGGATCAGGGGCCACAGCTCCCAGGCGTGGCGAACGACGTCGGTGTCCAGGAACCCCGATCGCACGGCGAGCGGCACAGCACCCAGGGTGATCAGGAACACCCCCCAGCGCAGCAGGCTACGATCGATACGCATGCGGCTACCTCCCCGGTCAGATGATGACCGCTGCCCATCTTGTCGCCCTGCAATGTCGCGGAACAGGTCCGACGGCACGATGTGGGCATAACCGGTGGCCCCGAACCGTCTGTCGATCGGCCTGCGGGTGCCGCCGTGGGCCATACTCCCGCCATGGCCGCCCCCGCGGCGGCCGGCCCCGTCCACCGGCCGTTCCGCTTCCAGCTGGTCCGCGTCGTCCTCGCAATCGTCGTGAGGCTGATCCTGCGCGTCCGCGTCGAGGGGCGCGCGAACGTCGCCACCGGTCCGGCGATCTACTGCTTCAACCACCTGAACTGGACGGATCCACTGATCCTGCTCACGGTGCTCCCGGCCCGCCCGAAGCTCGCGATGTTCGGCCCGCGTGAAGCCGACATGCGGACGGGGGCCCGCAACCGGCTGATCATGTGGGCGGGGTTCGGGATTCCCTACCGGCCGGAGAAGAACGACCTGATCGAGACGACGCGGCGCGTGGGGCGCGTCCTCGCCGACAACTGGGTGATCGTGATCGCCGGCGAAGGTCGCATTCACCGGGGAGAGCGCGAGCTGCTGCCGCTGGCCGACGGCACCGCGTACTTCGCCCTGCGGGCCGGCGTGCCGATCATCCCCGTCGCGATCAACGGCACCAGCTGGCTCGGGTTCCGTCGCGTCGTCCGGGTCAGGGTGGGGGAGCCGATTCCGGCCGGGGGCCGCGCGGACCGCGAGCGCGTCGATGCGCTGACGGCGCGAACCGCCGCGGCGCTCCTGGCGATGGTCGCGGACTTCCCGGACCGCACCACGCCGGGTCCGTTCGGGCGTTGGCTGACCGAGCTGTTCAACGAGTGGCCGGAGGGCTCAAGGCCGGCGCAGGGCTCCGGCGACGCGGCAGGGACGGGCTGAGGGGCGCAGGCTGACCCTCGGTTGTGGCATCCTGCAGCCAATAGCAGACATCCAGGAGAACCCGTGGGAGCCACCGGCCTCTCAGCCGACAGCAGCGAGTACCGAACGCGGCTCGCCGATCAACCCGACGACCAGATCAATTCCTGGGCCGCCGAGCTCATGCGCGACGTCGCGATCCGACGGGGCGTCGTGCGCGTCGTCGAGGACTTTCGTCGAGCGGCGGCGCTCAGCGATCAGGAATTCGAACGGGTGTTCGCCTCAGGAGGCGGGCCGCCCGCGGTCATCGGCCACGACGCCCGGGGACGCCTGATCGTGCCCGCGATCACGCTGTGGGCGCTGGTCCCCGGCATCCGATCGCAGGTCGGCGACGCCCGCAAGCGTCTCATCGAATACCTCGTCGCCAACTTCGACGAGCTCGTCTACGTCTGACGACCCGGCATTCGCGCCCTCCGCCGTCGAGGACGCGACCGCCGTCCTGCCCGTCCCCGCGTTCGTCCGCCTGGCGGGCCTGGTCCGGCTCGTTCACCCGTTCCCATCGGTGCTCGACGGTGTCGTGGTTGCCCTGGTCGCGGTCGTGGCCCGCGCGGACATGGCTGTCGCCGTGGGCCTGGGTGTCTCGATGACGCTGATCCAGTTCGCGATCGGGGCGCTCAACGACGTGACGGACGCTCCCCGCGACACGGGTCGGCGGAGTGGCAAGCCCATCCCGGCGGGGTTCGTCTCGATCAGGCTCGCACGGCGCGTCGTCCGGGCGTGTGCGGCTGGCGGGGTGCTGATCGCGCTGCTCAGCGGCCCGGCGCTCGCCGTGCTTGCCCTGGTCGGGCTCGGCGTCGGCGTCACGTATGACCTGCGCGCGAAGGGCACGACCCTGTCCTGGCTGCCGCTCGCGGTGGGAATCCCCCTCCTGCCCGTGTACGGCTGGTTCGGGGCAACCGGAAGCCTGCCGGGCGTGTTCCTCGTGCTGGTGCCCGCCGCGGCCAACGCGGGAACCGCGCTTGCGATCGCCAATGCCGTCGTGGACATGGAGCGCGACGAGGCCGCCGGCAGCAGCTCGATCGCCCTCGCGCTGGGACCCGGGCGATCGGCCATTCTCGCGCTCGCGCTCCACGGCGTGGTGGCGGCCCTGGCCGTCGGAACGGCAGTCGTGCTGGGCACCCCGCCCGGCTGGTTCGCGGCGATGCTCCTGGCGGCTGCGGCACCCCTGGGCGGCGCCATCGTGGGCCTCGTGGCCGCCCGGCACGGCGGACCGCCCCTGCGCGAGGTGGCCTGGGAGATCCAGGCCGTGGGCACCGGCCTGCTCGCCGTCGCCTGGCTGGGAGCGCTCAGCGCGTCGTCGGGTGCGATCGCGGGCGGCTGAGGCGGCCCCGGCCCCTGCGGCTCAAGTGCCACCGGTGCACGGCCGCACACCCGTCGGTCCCGGCGTGGCCCGAACGGAGGTACCCCTAAGGGTCTGACACGAAATAACGTGACATTCACCCCCTGGTTCGGTATGCTCCGGGGGTGATCGATGAGCCGGCCATCGCGACGCGCTACGGGGCGATGTCGGGTGCCCTGGACGAGCGGTCCCGCCGGCTGCTCCTCGGAGCCGAGGCACTGGCCGCAGGGCCGGGCGGCCAGGCCGCGGTGGCCCGGGCGACGGGTGCCTCGCCGGCCACGGTCCGACGCGGTCTGGCCGAGCTCGCGGCGCCCGTCGAGACGCTCGAGCGGGGACGCATCCGCAGGCCCGGTGGCGGCCGCAAGCGGACGGTCGAGCTCGACCCCACCCTGCGGGCCGACCTCGAGACGCTGATCGAACCCGGCACCCGGGGGGATCCCGAGTCCCCGCTGCGCTGGACGACCCGCAGCGTGCGCAACCTCGCGGCCGAGCTCGGGCGCCAGGGCCACCGGGTGAGCTACCGGATCGTGGGTGAGCTGCTCCACGACCTCGGCTACAGCCTCCAGGCCAACAGCAAGGTGCTCGAGGGCACCGCCCACCCCGACCGCGACGCCCAGTTCCGGTACATCAGCGAGGCCGTCCAGCTCCAGCTCACCCTCGGCGAGCCCGTCATCAGCGTCGACACCAAGAAGAAGGAGCTCGTGGGGCCGTTCCGAAACGGCGGCCGGGAGCTGCGACCGGCAGGCGATCCCGAGCGCGTCCTCATGCACGACTTCGTGATCGATGATGCGGATCACGGCCGGGCGAGCCCCTACGGGGTCTACGACATCGGGCAGAACGAGGCCTGGGTGAGTGTCGGGACCGACCACGACACGGCGGCGTTCGCGGTCGAGGCCATCAGGCGCTGGTGGCAGACCATGGGCGCGCCGCTCTACCCCGACGCCAGCCGGCTGCTCGTCACCGCCGACGCCGGGGGCAGCAACGGCTATCGCACCCGCCTGTGGAAGGCCGAGCTCCAGAAGCTCGCCGACGAGACCGGTCTCGAGATCGCCGTGTGCCACTTCCCGCCGGGCACGTCCAAGTGGAACAAGATCGAGCACCGGCTGTTCAGTGCGATCACCATGAACTGGCGGGGCAAGCCCCTGGTCAGCCACGAGGTCATCGTCAAGCTCATCGCGGCGACCACCACCCGCACCGGTCTGCGGGTCAAGAGCGCGCTCGATCGGAACGCCTACCCAAAGGGCGTCAGCGTCTCCGACGCCGACATGGCGACCCTCTACCTGCGGCAAGACGCCTTCCACGGGGAGTGGAACTACTCGCTGCTGCCGAGGCTCATGCTCCCGCAGGACTGAGCTGGTTTATTTCGTGGCGGGCCCTAACGGTCATCACCACCTGATCGTTACCATGGTTGTCATCACCCCGCGCTTCAAGAAGGGTCTCCGCTCATGTCCGACCTCACCCGCCGTCTCCGGGGCCCCGGCATCGCGCTCGTCGTCCTCGCCCTGTCCGCCGGCGTCGCGCTCGCCGGCTCCACCGGCCTCCCGACGCACACGGCAGGGGTGACCCCGGCGAACGCCGACAAGCCCGACACCGAGGAGCCCACCGAGGCCACCGAGACCCAGGAGCCCACTGAGACCCCCGAGGCACCGGAGGTCCAGGTCCCGGCCAACGCCCCGACAACCCAGGACGCCCCCGACACGACGGCGTCCGATGCTCACGGGGCACTGGTGTCGGCGGCCGCCCAGATGGTGACCCCGGCCGGCTTCGCGAACCACGGGGCCTTCGTCTCGTGCGTTGCCCACATGAAGGACATGACCCTCGCCACGATCGACTGGACGAAGGTCACGCCCGAGAGCTGTGGGGCAGCCACGGCACCCGCCAACGCCAAGGCCCAGGCCGGCAAGGACAACGGTGCGGCCGGCAAGGCGAAGGGCGCCGCCAAGCACGCCGCCGCCGTCGCCAAGCACACCGCGGCCGCGGGCAGCTGACCCGGGGGGCTCCGGCCTGCGGGCCGACCCTGCAGCTCCGACAGCCACGAAGCCGGCGCTGGGCGCCGGCTTCACCATGTGCGGCGGGGCGGACGCGCCCGAACCCCGGCCGTCAGGCCTCCGGCGGGTAGCCCGTGATCCGCCGGATCTCGGCGTACAGGGGCTTCAGCCGCTCGTACAGCCGCAGGTAGACGCCACGGTAGAGGTCGTCGTAGAGCGCCCGGGTGGCGGGATCCGGCTCACGGGTCTCGGCGATCCGGGTCATGGCGGCGACCGCCGACTCGAACGAGGGATGCAGGCCCAGGCCGACCGCCGCGTCGATCGCCGCACCCAGCCCCGACGTCTCGTGGGTGTGGGGGCGTGATGCGGGCAACCCGAAGATGTCCGCTGTGAGCTGGACGGCGGACGGGCTCTGGCTGCCGCCACCGGAGACCCGCAGCTCCCGGATCGGCACCTTGGTCCGCTTGACCGTCCGCTCCGCTCCGTCGCGCAGGGCATAGGCGAGCCCTTCGAGGATCGCCCGGTACAGGTGGGCCCGGGTGTGGACATCGCCCCAGCCGATGACCGCTCCCTTTGCCTCCGGGCCGGGAACCCGGACGCCCGGCGACCAGTACGGCTGGAGGACGAGACCCATCGCGCCGGCCGGCGTCGCCGCGACGAGCTCGTCGAACAGCGTCTCGGCCTCCACGCCCAGCTCGGATGCCCTGGCGACCTCGGCCGCCCCGAACTCGCGCTTGAACCACTCGATCATCCAGTAGCCCCGGTAGATGTTCACCTCGAGGCTCCAGGCGCCGGGCACCGCGGCGGGATAGGGGGGAACGACCGGGATGACCTCCACGTACCGGCGATGCGTGGTGTTGATCGAGGCCGTCGTCCCGAGGGACACGGCGCCCACGTGCGGGTCGAGTGCCCCCGAGCCCAGGACCTCGCACGCCTTGTCGCCCGCTGCGGCCATCAGCGGCAGGCCCTCGGGGATGCCGGTGGCCGCGGACGCGGCGGCCGTGATCGTCCCGAGGCGGCCACCGGGCGGGACCAGCTCCGGCAACCAGGCCGGGTCGACCGGTACCGCCTGCCACTTCCAGTCGCCGGGCTTCGCCCAGCCGAGGGTCTTGTAGTCGAACGGCAGGTAGCCCACCTGCGACGCCACGGAGTCCACGAACCGCCCGGTCAGGCGGTGGGTGAGGAAGCCCGACAGGAGCAGGAACCGCCGCACGCGCGCCCAGGTCTCCGGCTCCTGAGTGCGAAGCACGTTGGCCTCCGCCTCCGCCATGAACATCGCGACCGTGTCCGTCACGCCGGCCGCCCGAAACGCAAGGCCCCACCGGCCGCCGATCCGCGGCAGGCCCTCGGCGCGGCAGCGGTCGAGCCAGATCATCGCCCGGCGCAGCGGCGTCCCCGCCTCGTCGGTCACCACGACCGTTCCGCGCTGGGTGGTCAGGGCGACGCCGACGATCGCATCGCGACGACCCTCGGGCATCGTCCACAGCTGCCGGCAGGCCTCCGCGATCGCGGTCCAGAACAGCTCGGGGTCCTGCTCGCAGCAGCCGGGCGGGCCGGGCACATATGGCTCGACCGGCACCTTCGCACGGGCGAGCAGGTTGCCCGCCGGGTCGAACACCATGGCCCGCACGCTCTGGGTGCCCACGTCGAGGGCGAGCACCCGGTCCGCGCCTGCGGCGTTCGCCCCGCTCATGACCGGCCCCCCGCTTCGTCGGCGCGGTCTCCGGTCATCCCTCGCGGTCTCCGGTCATCCGTGGCGGTCCGAGAGCAGCACGCCCGGGTTCATGAGCCCGTCGGGATCGAACGTGCGGACGATGGACTCGAGCGCTGCCATCCCCAGCGGTCCTTTCTCGGCGACCAGGTACGGCGCATGGTCGGTGCCCACCCCGTGGTGATGGCTGATCGTGGCGCCCTCCGCGACGATGGTGTCCGAGGCGGCACGCTTGATCGTCCGCCAGCGATCGAGCGTCTCGTCCGGGTCGGTCGCGAGCCGGAACAGGAACGTCAGGTACAGGCTCGATCCGGACGGGTAGAGGTGCGACAGGTGGGTGAACACGTGGACGCGCTCGCCGCGCGGAGCCAGGGCATTGGCGATCGACGCCTCCAGGCGGGCGAGGAGCGTCGGGAGATGGGCCCAGTCGGTCGCGGTCTCCAGCGTGTCCGCACCGTAGCCGGCCGCCCACAGCGCGTTGCGCAGGTAGGGCGAACGGAACCGGGTGCGTGACCAGGTCGCGGCGAGGGCCGGGACCCGCACGGCTCCGAAGGTCCGCAGGATCGAGGCCGCCTCGGCACCGGCGGCCTTGGCGACGCGGCGCCGGCCGGCCACGCCCAGGAGCAGCAGCACCCAGTCCTGCGGCTGGCGGCGCAGCCGGAGGTACGCAGACAGGGCACGCGTCTGCGATGGACGATCAGCGAAGGCGAGCAGTGTCCTGGTTTCCGCCGGGGTCGACAGCCGCAGCAGCGACAGGCCGGGGCGTGCCTGCGCGATCGCCCGCACGGCGTCGTGCCCGGCGGCCCATCCGGGCATGGCCCACGCCTCCATCCGCTCGAAGTCCGGGAGGGGCGTCGTCCGCAGGATCACGTCGGTGAGGATGCCGAGCCGGCCCTCGGAGCCGAGCACCAGCTGGCGCAGGTCCGGGCCGGCGGCCGACCCGGGGTAGGGGGCCATGTCCAGCGTGCCCGCGGGGGCCTGGAGCCGGCCGCCGGCGTACAGCTGCTCGATCCGGCCGGCGCCCATGCTGCGGAGACCCGAGCCGCGAGCCGCGACCCAGCCGCCGACCGTGGCCAGCTCCCACGATTGCGGCTCGTGCCCCACCGTCTGGCCGAGCGCGGCGAGCGCCGTGCCGAGGTCCGGACCGGTGGTGCCGCTGCCGACCGTGACCAGCCCGCTCCGCTCGTCGATCATCCGCACGCCCGAGAGCGCCGCAAGGTCGACGGTGATGACGGGATCCAGCATCGGCCGCACGGACACGCCGCCCACGACGCTCGTCCCGCCGCCGTACGGGATCAGCCGCGCCCCGACGCCACGGGCGTGATCGATCAGCTCCCTGATCTGGTCGTCGTCGGCGGGCTGCGCAACGGCGTCGGGCACCGCGTCCAGGCGCCCCGAGCGGAGCGCGACGAGATCGGGGAAGGACTGGCCCCGCGCACGCCGGACACGCAGCTCAGGGTCCGCGGACAGGCGCGGGTGCGCAGCCAGGCGCGAGGCGGGGACCGCCGCGACCACATCCGCCAGCGTCGCGTCGGGCGTCGGGGTCCCTGCGCCCAGCTTCGTCCCGAGGAAGCGCCGGCTCGAGCCGCCGAGCTCGGTCTCGTCCCCGTCATCGCCCCAGCCGTTCCACCGCCGCATGTGTCCATCGTGCCCCAACCGGGGGCCACGTATCAGGGCCCCGTGCAGCCAACCCGCCGGATTTGGTCAAGCGGCGCGTGATCCGCGCGGAGTATCGTGCGCGCATGAAGGGCGATCGGGTCGAGGTCGTGGTCGATACCGGGCACGGCACCCAGACGTTCGAGATCCTCGCGTCTCGCAACGGGCGCCGGCTCGAGGTCACGACCGGGCGCGGCGTCGTCGAGGTGACCGAGGTCACCCGCGGCGGGACGCCGGTGCGCACGGGCCGGTTCATGGCCAGCCGCGTCGTGGCTCTCGTGGAGCACCCGGCGCTCGAGGCGGACGGCGCCCGGGTGGAGATCGAGACGCGTCGCCGGATGTCGCCCACGGATGGCCGTCCTCGCCGGGGTCGTGACGCGGACGCCGCGGCCACTCAGCGGCGTGCAGACGCGGACCAGCTGGCGTTGATCGGCGACGAGCCCGGGGAGAGCGGCGCCGGGTAGCTCGACGATCCGGTCAGACGGGCGGCCAGGGGAGCGCTGGGCGGCGGGGATCGGGCTGCGGAAAGGTTCCGGCCTCGAGCAGGCCGTCGATCCGGCGGGCCGTGGCCGCCACCTCGATCGGGTCCAGCAGCTCGCGAAGTGCGGTGCCGAGACCGGCGTCGAGGCCCGCCCGGAGCGAGCGCAGCACGGCCGTCTCGTCGGGCGCGAACGGCTCGCCCCGCCACTCCCAGAGCACCGTGCGCAGCTTCGGAACCGGCGAGAACGTCACGCCGTGATCCACCCCGTAGACGTGGCCGCCCGGCACCGGCAGCAGGTGGCCGGCCTTGCGATCGGTGTTGTTCACGGCGGCGTCGAAGACCGCGATGTGTCGCAACCGCTCATCCGCGTCGACGACCAGCGCCACGGGATCCACGGTCTCGTCCGTCCGGATCCAGAGCTGGAGCATCCCTTCCCCGTATGGTCCGTCGCGGAGCACGGTCGGCGGCACGATCCGCCAGCCGGTTGCCTCTGATGCGACGAACGCGGCGACCTCGCGCCGCGACAGCGTCCGATCCGGGAAGTCGACGAGGGGCCGCTCTCCGATGACGGGCTTGTAGACGCAGGTGGCCACGAGGTCCGGTTCGGGACCGTTCGACCGCCTGGTCACCAGGCACAGGAGCGCGTTGTTCGACGATGCATAGAGCCGGCCGACGATCTCGAGCTCGCCGTGGCGCAGGAGGTCGAGGGCGTCATCGACCGCGAGGACCGGCATCGGCAGGTCCAGCGCGCCGATGTCCTGGGTCTCCTCGTCGAGGTCGTCCTCGTCGTCGCCGCCGTCGCCCGCGCCGGCACCGTCGTCGATCCGCTCGTCGAAGTCGTCATCGCCGGCGATGGATTCGTCGCGGAGCTGCGGGTCGGGATCGTCCACGGGGCGGGCGGTCTCGGTCAGTTCAGCCGGTGCCCATTGCGCCGCGGGCAGAGGTGACCGCGCGGGTCGAGGGGCTCGCCGCACAGGGGACAGGGCGGGCGCCCGGATGCGAGCACGCGCACCGCGCGCGCCACGAACTCGCGCGCGACGAGCGGAGCGACGCGGATGCGCAGGACGTCGGGCCCATCCTCGTCGTCGTCCTCCGCCTCCTCCGTCTCCTCCTCGTCCTCGTCGGTCTCCACCAGCTGGCTCGCCTCGATCAGCACGAGGTCGTCCCCGGTATCCCAGCCGAGGGTCAGGGTGCCGACGCGGAACGCCTCGTTGATCGGCTCGTCGAGCGGACCGGGATCGCCCACCAGCGCGTCATTTTCCTCGGCGCCCTCGATGCCACGGCGCTCCAGCTCGTCGAGCAGCTCGTCCAGCCGCTGGGCGAGCGCGGCGACCTGCACCTTCTCCAGCGCGACCGAGACGATCCGGGTGCCGTCGCGGGCCTGGAGGAAGAAGGTTCGGTTGCCCGGCTCACCGACTGTGCCGGCGATGAAGCGGTCTGGCGTGTCGAACAGATAGCGGCGTCGAGTCATGCGGGTCCGGTGCGGGGTGGGGACGGGCCGGCGAGTGCCGGAGTCAGAGCGTACCGGATGTGCCGGGATGAGGGTCCGGATGGCCCGGGGCGTCAGGGGCAGCCGTACCCGGCGACGCGATAGAGGTACAGCGGCTCCTGTGGTCCGGCGAACAGCAGCAGGCGGTAGGCCGCCGGCTCGACCTCGACCAGGGTGAAGCCCACGCGGTCGAGCGGCGATGCCGATGCCATGGCACACAACCGGAAGGACGGCCACCACGCCTCGTACCGTGTCTCGTAGGGTGGCCCCCAGGCATTCGGCGCGGCCAACCCCGTCGCGTGGAACTCCACCCACTCCAGGCCTGCATCGATCGTGCCGGGATCGAACCCGAGCGCAACGGCCCGCTCGCCGATCCGCCAGCGTGCGGCATCGTACGCGTCGCCATTGACGAGGACGAGGACCGACGCGGCCGCGAACCCGGCCAGGAGCAGGACCGCGACGCCCGGTGCGAGCGCGGCTCGCAGGGCCGGCCACGGGCGTTTGCGTTCGCCGCCTCCTCCTGCAGCGGCGGCCGACCCGGTGGGCGCGGTGGCCGACCCGGGGGAGGCGCCCGTCGCGATCGTTGCCGGACGGGCCAGGAGGAGGGCATACATCGGCAGGACCAGCAGCCACAGGTAGCGGTCGAACATGATCACGACCACGCCCCAGGTGCCCATGACCACGCCGTAGAGCGCGCCGAACAGCAGGAGCAATGCCGGGACGGAGGCCAGCCGGTCGAGCACGCGATGACCGACCCCGGCCCGGACGTCGCGGACAGCGTGCCGGACAATGGCCCCGATGCCGCCGCCGAGGACGACGCACAGCGCGACGCTGAAGATCAGCGCCCCCGCGTTGAGCAGGTCCCACCATGGGGCGATGAAGAGCAGGGGCCGGCCTCCCGCCAGGGCACTGGTTCCCAGCGCACCGCCGGGCTCCAGCAGGTTCCCGACCAGCATCCGCGGCCAGTAGCCGCCCCTGGCGGCCTCCAGCAGTGCCGGCCCGTAGACCGCCAGGCCGCACAGCAGGCCGACGAGCAGGTCGACGAGCCGCCAGCGCCGCCACCACGCGGGGATCGCGAGCACGATCGCCGGGGACAACAGCAGGGCCAGGGTCGCGAACGCAAGGCCGATGCCGCGGATCGCCCGGCCGGTCACAACCACGGCGGGCGCGACGTGCTGTCCGGGCAGCGAGTTCGCCGCCGCGTAGATGACCGCGCAGGCAGCCGCCACGGCCAGTCCCATGACGATGTACCGGCCGATCGCGCGGCGGTCCGAGGCCGCCGCGACCGCCAGGACAGCCACGGGTGCCGCCAGCCCGAACTCCCTGATGCTGAACGCCAGGCCGCCGAGCACCATCGACGCGACCAGCAGGCGCCACCGCCATGGTCCGGTTCGCTGGACGGCGGCCGCCCCGACGGCGAGGCACGCCATGGAGACGGCCCAGGTCGGGACGTCCGTCATGAACGACGTGGTGTTGAGCAGGAATCCGGGGAACAGGAGCACGGCGAGGACGGTCATGACCGACCGCGGGACCGACAGCATCCGGCGCACGAGCGCGTACGCCGCCGGGATCCCTGCCAGCGCAAGGAGGGAGGTCGGGGCGACGAAGCCCCACGGACCGCCGCCGGTCGCCCACAGGAACGGCTGGACGAGGAGCAGCTGCCCGACGAGAGTCATCGACGTCCAGCCGTTGAGCTGGAGGTTGCCCGTCTGGAACAGGCTCAGGGCTGCGCGACGCATCGATGGGTCGTCGTTGTGGGGAACGAGGATCGAGCCCGAGACCGTCCCGATGACGAAGGGGAGCCCCACCCCAACGACCAGCAGCCCCGCCACCGCGATCATGTCGGCAGGCCGGATCGCCGATCGCGCGCGCCACGCCGCGCCGGCTGGTGCCCCGCGGCCGCGACGCTCCCGGTTCCGAATCCCCTTCCGGGGCTCCCCGGGCGCGCTCGCGGTGGGTGCGGTCATTTCCGGCGCAATGTACCCGGTGCGTGCGCAAGGTGCCGACGGGCGGAGGCCGTTTGCGCGTGAGCTGGTCGGGGCATGCCTGGCGCGGACCCCCGCGTTAACGCGACCGGCGCCCGGCGGGGAGGGCCGGCCGGGCGCCGGTACGCATGGACATGTTCAGGCGGTCAGGTGCGGGGCCGTGACCGGGAGGCCACGAGGCGGACGGTCCCCAGGAATGCGATCGCAGCCACGACCAGGAGGACGAGGTCCGTCGTCGGGACGGGATCGGTGACGGCGGCAGGTGCCGAGGCTGCCGTGTCGGTGGCAGGGGGCGTCGCTGCCGGACTCGCCGCTGCTCGGACTCGCGCTCGGACTCGCGCTCGGACTCGCGCTCGGACCGGCACTGGGGAGGGGTGCGGCGCACACATCGCTGTCGATGACGTTGGTGTCCAGCGTGACGGCGCCGTTGCGCGCCAGCGCCCGGCCGTCGATGGACGCGTTGGTGTCGAGCGTGATGGACGTCTCGGCGAGGATCGTCCCCTTGAAGCTCGTGGACGTGCCAAGCGTCGCGGAGCTGCCGACCTGCCAGTAGACGTTGCACGCGGACGCCGAGCCGATGAGCACCACGCTGCTGTCGGTCCCCGTGGTCAGTGTGGTCCCGGCCTGGAAGATGAACACCGCACCGGGATTGCCCTCGGCGTTGAGCGTCAGCGTCCCGGTCAGCCCGAGCGAGGTGTCCGACTTGTAGACGCCCGCCGTGAGCGTCCTGCTACCGAGATCCGCGGACACCGTCTCGGTGACCGGCGTCCGGCCGGCAGCGTCGTCGTAGGCGGTGGTGAGGTCGGTCTGCGCCTGGAGCGCTTCGGCATCGCCGACGTGCTGGGTTCCGGTCAGCGTCCCCGGGGGGAAGCCGGTCACGGCGGATCCCGGACTCAACCCGAGATCGCCGGTGATCGTGGTCGACCCCGTGTTCGTGATGGTGGTGCCGGCCAGGACGGCGAAGCTCGCCGCCGTGCCGAGGCCCACCTGGCTCTGCGCGGCGAGCGCGGTGCCGGCCAGGGCGGCGGCCAGGACGGCCGCCAGCCCGATTGTTCCCAGGATCTTCATGGTGTCTCTCTTTCGTTCCACAGTCGAGGGCAGTGCCCTCAGCGGCGGCTGAGCCCACGCGAGCCTCTGGCAAAGCCCCAGACGATGACGACCGCGATCGCGCCCAGGGTGGCGATGACGATGCTCTCGACGTTGATGCCGTCGACGGTGCCGATCTTGAGCACGCTCGTGGCGACGAACCCGCCCACGAGCCCGCCGACGATGCCCAGGACGATCATCATGAGCAGCCCCTCGCGGGAGCCCATGATCGCGTTGGCGAGGAAGCCGGCGATGGCGCCGACGACGATCCAGGCGAGAAATCCCATGACGCGTTCCTTCATGTTGTCGCGCGGCCCACCAGGGGCCGACGCTTTGCCGCGGACGATGCCCCGTCCGCCGAGGGACCGCGACCCGGTCAGGTCCTCTCAGGGGTCAGGCCGGCTCGCGCCGGAAGATCCCGATGGCCCAGATCACGATCAGCTCGAGGATCGTCCAGCCCACGAAGGCCACCACGGCGGCGACGTCGAGGATCGAGCCGCCCGACGAGATGGCGTTCGTGTTGAGGATCCCCTCGAACGGCGCGACGACGATCTTGCTGACATCGAGGATCCCCGAGACCAGCGCGTTGCCGGTGCGGGCATCGAGCAGCAGCAGGACGATCCGCAGCCCGATGACGATCTGGATGAGCCCGAACACCAGAACGATGACCCGGCGGGTCATCTCCGGTCCGCCGGGGCCCGATCGCGTGGTGTGCCGGCTGTCGGTGCGCACCGTCGCGCGGGTGGCGGCGGGCTGCGGCGTTGTGTCGCTGGTGGTGACCGCGGGTGGTCCCTCGGTGACGACCGTCCGATCGACCTCGTCGATGGCCATGACCGTCTCTTTCTGCGTCGCCGGCTCCGGAGCTCGAGCGAGGCTCGGGCTCTCGTGTCCATGCGGACTCCGAGACGTGCCGGGAGTGTGCGGTCGCGCGCTCACGAAGTCATGACGGACCGTCATCTGCGTGGCAGCTGCAGTGCGGGCCGCCGCCGGAAGGTGGGCAGGAGCCAGCCGAGGCTGGCAAAGGACGGGCCCCGGGGCCAGGCCCTCAGGCCACGTGGACCGACACGCTGTGATAACCCCGTGCGCCGTCCGGATCGGGTCGCGACGGCGTGGCCGTCTGGACCGTGCCGGTGCCGTCGGTGGCACGCACCTCGATGACGTGGTCGCCGCTGGTCGCCTGCCAGGCCAATTTCCACTGGACCCAGGTCTGCGGGCCCAGCTCCGTCGCGAGCATCGCCGTCTGCCACGGGCCGCCGTCCACGGCGACCTCGACCTTCGAGATCCCGCGGTCGGGCGCCCAGGCCACCCCGGCGACCGCGACGGGACCCGCAGCCAGGTTCGACTGGCCGTTGGGCACGTCGATCCGCGACTGCGTCAGGATCGGCGCCTCCTTGGCCCAGCCACGCGGCACCCAGTAGGCGTCGACCGCCTCGAGGGTGGTCAGCTGGATCTCCGTGAGCCACTTGGTGGCGGAGACGTATCCGTACAGGCCCGGGACGATGAGACGGGCCGGGAAGCCATGGTCCGCGGGCAGCGGCACGTCGTTCATCTTGACCGCGATCAGCGCGTCCCGGTTCGTGCCGGTGATCCACGAGGTCGGGAACCCGGCCGTCCAGCCATCCACGGAGCGGGGGACGATCTGGGTCGCGCCCGCCTGGACCCCGGCCATGGCCAGCACGTCCGCCAGCCGCACGCCCGTCCACTTCGCGTTGCCCACGAGGTGGCCACCCACCTCGTTGCTGACGCACGCGATCGTGACGTACTGCTCGACCAGGGGCAGCTCCATGAGCTGCGCGAACGACAGCGTGACCTCCGTGTCGACCATGCCCCAGACGCGCAGATGCCAGGTGGCGATGTCCACGGACGGGGTGATGAACGCCGTGTCGATGCGGTAGAAGTCCTTGTTGGGGACGACGACGGGCGTGATCCCGGCGATCGCGAACGAGGCGTCGGGCGGCGGCGGAGGCACCGGGTCGACGGCGGCCGGGATCGTGTCGACGCCCGCGCCGCCGATGCCGGCGGCGGCCGCGGTGTTCGAGGCGCGCTGCTCGAGGAGCAGCCGGCCGTAGCCACCGCCGACGATCGCGAGCCCGCCCAGCACGCCGGCGCGCACGAGGAACCCACGGCGTGCCGCGTCGCGTGCCGCAGCCTCCTGTGTGCGCGCAGCGTCCCCGGACGACGTCGTCGCGACGCCCGCCATGCGGGGACGGGCGGCCGCCAGCAGGATCGAGAGCGTCAGCAAAGCCGCTCCCAGCTGCAGGGCCGCGAGCACCGGGACGAGCGATACGGACGCCGTCGGGTCCTGCAGCGACGCGACCACACCCACGCCGATGATGGCCAGGATCCCCGCATCGGCCACCAGGAGGTGGGAGCGAGCGAGCATCCCGATACCAGCCCCGACCGCGAGCACCGTGGCCGCGATCAGGATCATCAGGGCGGGCTTGTCGCTGGTTCCGAACAGGCCGACCACGATGTCCTTCGAGCCCGGCGGCGCCAGGTCGACGAGCAGCGAGCCGACGCTCGCGAGGGGCGATGGTGCATCGACCAGCAGCGCTGCGCCGAGCTCACCGACGGCCAGCGCCACGAGCGCCGCGATCACGCCGGCGGCTGCCGCCAGCGCCCGCGAGGGGCGGTGAGATGCGGTGATCGGATCGGCGAGGAGCGTGTCGGTCGGGGTCATCGGCTGCCTGTCGTTCGCGAGTGCGGGCCCCGCGGATCAGGGTCCGTCCCGGAGGTCCAGTGTGGCCGCCCCGCGTGACGGGTCCATGACGGCGTGGCGCGCGTCCCGCGATGGGGCTACGCGCGCACCTCCTGGCGGAGGAACAGGACGTAGGCGAGCGCGAAGGTGACCACCGTGAGCGCCACCGTCGCCACGATCTGCGGCCAGACGAGCAGGACGCTCTGGTCCAGGGTCAGCAGGGTCGGGATCTGCTGCTGGGCGCTCACGTACTGGCCGAGGTTGCCGACCCCCAGGATGCTGATGGCGCCGGGGTTCATCAGCGCCGTGACGACGTCCTGGTACAGCGTTGCCGGCGAGATCCGGAGGAACAGCTGCTGTGCGGTGGTCGAGGCGAAGTAGTCGTTGGCCGTTCCCGTCGTGTTGGGCGGGAACAGCGTGTTTGCGAGGATCGGCAGCAGGAAGGCCCCGAACAGGATCAGGCCCAACCAGGTGCCGAAGCCGACGAGCGCCGCGGACGCCGCGCTCCGGATGACCACCGAGAGCAGGAGCGCGAACGCGAGCCAGAACCCGGCGTACAGGATGGTGGCGAGCAGCCATGCGATGACCCGGCCGAGCTCCTCGGCGGAGGGGATGATCCCCAGTCGAACGATGCCCAGGGCGGTGATCAGGGTCACGAGGACCGTGAGCATCAGCGCGATGACCGCGATCCCGGCCGCGAACTTGCCGTTGACGACATCGTCGCGATGGATCGGCTGGGCCAGGAGCCGGGACAGCGTCCCCTGGGTCCGCTCGCTGTTGATCGCATCGAACCCGAAGGCGATGCCCACCAGCGGCACGAACAGGGCCGCGAACGAGACGGTGGTGATGCCGCCGGCGTCCTGCGACCCGCGGGCGAACAGCCACAGGAACAGCGACGGCTGCCCGGCCAGCTGCGGGGCGTTCTTGCTGATCGTGCTGGACGTGAAGTACATCGGCACGACCGCAGCCACGCCGACCACGAGCAGCAGGACCAGGAACCGGACGCTCATCACGTGGTCGGCCAGCTCCTTGGCGGCGATCGTGCGCCAGCCGCCGGATGGAGCGCGCTCGGCGCGCCGGGCGCGCCGGGACGCGTCGAGGCGGCGCGAGGTGTCAGCTGGGGCTGCCATCGATGCCCTCCGGGACGAAGCGACGATAGAGCTCGAGCAGGTCCGCGCCGCGTCGGCGCAGGTGCACGAGCGTGAGTCCGGCCGCTGCGATCGCCGAGGCCAGCGGGGCGGCCACGTCCTCGGACGCGGTCACGAGCCGCAGGCGCTCGTCGCGCTCGTGGGGCACCACGGAGGTGACGCCCGCGACACCGAGCGCGACCGCATCGATCGGGTCCGGCAGCCCATCGATGCCGACCTCCAGCTCGACGGCCCGGTCGACCCCGCGTGCCAGCTCGTCCAGCGGACCGGCCGCCACGAGCTTGCCCGCCGAGAAGAACCCGACGCGATCGCACAGCGACTGGACCTGGCCCAGGATGTGCGACGAGAGCAGCACGGTGAGGTTGCGCTCGGTCACCAGGCGCCGGAGCATCGCCAGCAGCTCCTCCACGCCGGCCGGGTCGATCGCGATCGTCGGCTCGTCGAGGATCAGGACGGTGGGACGCTTGACGAGCGCATCCGCGATGCCGAGCCGCTGGCGCATGCCGCGGGAGTACGTCTCGGTCTTGCGGTCGGCGGCGTCGTGGAGGCGCACCTCGCTCAGCAGCTCGTCGATCCGGGCTTCGGCCTCCGAGCGTGGAAGCCCGTTGAGCTTGGCCGTGTAGCGCAGGTTCTCGCGCCCGGTCATCGAACCATAGAAGCCCACGTTGTCGGGCAGATAGCCGACCTGGCGCTTGATGGCCAGCGGCTCGCGCGTGGGATCGAGGCCGACCACGCGCACGACGCCCCGGGTGGGGTCGGTGAGGCCGAGCAGCATCAGCACGGTCGTCGTCTTGCCGGCGCCGTTCGGACCCAGGAGGCCGAACACCTCGCCGGCACGGATCGTGAGATCCAGCGAGTTGACCGCGGTGAGGTCGCCGTACTGCTTGGTCAGGCGCCGCGTCACGATCACGGCGTCGTCCGGCACGTCGGCGAGGAGTGACGCGACGGTCCGCCGCTTGCGCTCCTTCGGGCGCTCGGCACCGGATCTCCGGTCGGACACCTCCCACGGCCGGACGGGCCGGTCCTCGGTCGTGTCCGGCTCGACGTCCGTCGCAGTGCCGGCTGCCTGCCGGTCCGGCGACGCCGGCCGGGCCGTCAGGCCCGACCTGGGACGGCGTCGGATGGGCTTGCCCCGCCGCCCGTCGGACGGGGGCGTCCGCTCGTCGGCCATGGGACTATCGCCGCCCGTAGGTCCGGAAGACCCAGTACAGACCCGCGAACGTGAGGCCGATCAGCACGATGCCCACGATCCACCAGAACTGCGGCGTCTGGACCGTCACGCGGATGGTCGTGTTGGCATTTGCCTCGGCAGCCGTGGCGGTCATCGTCACGTTGTAGTCGCCCGCGATCGCGTCGCTGTTCGGCGTCATCTGCGCCGTCACGGTGGCCGTCTGGTTGGGCGGGATCGATGCGACCGTTGCCGGGCTGAAGGTGACCTTCCAGTTGGTCGGTGCGCTGGCGGACGGGGTGACGTTGGTCAGCGGGGCGGTCCCCGTGTTCGTGATCGTCAACTGCAGGTCCGTCTCGCTGCCGGCGTTGGCCGTGGTCGAGAGAACCTGGTCCGGGGTGGACACGGTCATGGTGTACACGCCGGTGATCACGACATTCAGGTCGATCGAGGCTGTCTTGCCACCGCCGGTGACCGTGACCTTGACCGGGAACGTGCCGGCTGCGGCGTCCGAGGCCGGTGTCACCGTGACCGTGATGGCGCCGGTGCTGCCGGCCGTAACCGTGGTGCTGGTCGCCTGACTCTGGCCGGCCGGCAGGGCCTTGACGGTCCAGCTGGCGGGTCCGGTCGCGTCCATCGAGAACGTCGCGTCGGCGGCCGTCTGGTTGTGCACGGTCAGGTTGAACGTGTAGCTGGAGCTCGAGGGTCCGCGAAGCTCCGGGAAGTCGGAGGTGAGCGTGACGTCACCGGCGGCCGCATCCGCGACCCGCAGGCTCAGCGGCAGGGTGTCGGACAGTGAGCCCGAGGTCGCCTGCACGCTGATGGTCGTGGTCCCGGCCGCGGTCCCGGCGGGGATCTGGACATCGAGGGTGACGGTGGAGGCGGTCTTGGGGTCGACGTAGGCACCGTCCACGACGAGCCCGCCACCCTGGAACCGGGCGGTCCAGCCGCTCGGCACACCGACGGCCTTGAGGTCGACGCGGCCGGCCGTGGCCACGGAGATGGAGAGCTGGAACGAGGCAGTCGTGCCGGGTTCAACCACGACCGCGGGGAACGGCGTCGTGACCGTCAGGCCGTTCGCGGCCGTGACGAGGGGAACTGCCGGCCCGGCGGCGATGCCGAGCAACCCGAGCAGCAGGACGACTCGGCCCACCAGGCGGGCACGGCTCGAATTCCCGGAACCACGATCCGACATGAACATCTCCGCGTTGAACAACCGGTGACACGGGTGGCAACCCGTGAAGGGAAGGTGAGGTCCCCCCACCTCGACCGTCGGCGATCATAGACCGGAATTCCTGAGAGAGCCCTGAGAAGGCCGGGTCCGTGTCTAGGGCGGCGGCGGCAGCAGCGACGGCGACGGTGACGGCGTCGGCGGCGCGAGTGACGGCGTCGGCGGCGGGACGGTCGGCGGGGGCGGAGTGGGGGGGCGTGGGCTCGCGGTGGGCGGCACCGGGGTCCCGGTCGGCGCGGCCGTCGGTGACGGGCTCTCGGACGGGGATGCCGACGCCGATTCGGAGGGCGATGGACACACGATGCCGGGTGAGGCGGGCGACGCGTTCGGATCCTGCGACCCGACCGGCGAAGCGCAGGGGTCGACGGATGCGCTCGGGCTCGGCGACGGGCAGCCACCCTCGCCCAGCAGCGGTCCCCAGGAGCGGCCGTAGGGGGTGAACGATCCGTTGTAGAAGTACGTGGTCGCGGTGTTCTTCGGACCGCCACGGACGCCGACTCCCCGGGCCGCCCGTACCAGCCACGCGCGGTCGGCCGCCAGCCACGTGGAGTTGTTCATCTCGTAGCCGGCCGTCAACAGCACTGCGTCACCGCAACGCGCCTCTGCCGGTACCCCGGTCGAGGGTGCCGTCCCGGCCAGGTACAGCTCCTGGACGGACGGCCCGCCCGCCGTCGCGGCCAGCCCCGTCCACGGGTCGACGGCCGCCGTCACCACGCCCGACGGCACCTGGAAGTTGTTGATCGCCCAGCCCTTCGTGGCGTCCTGCATGAACCCCTGCCAGACGTATGTCGGAGCATCGAGCGAGAACACCGGCGTCCCCGACGTGCTCAGCACCGAGTTATCGGAGTTGCCGTTCCATGCACCCGCCACCAGCGCGTACTCGCCGTTCGCGCGTCCCGCCGCCGTCGGGGGCGCGATGTAGCCGTAGGCGTTGAGATCCTTGGCGTCGTTGTTGGTGCCCGTCTTGAGCGTGGCCGGGCGGCGCTTGCCGCCGTCCGTGATCCGGAACTTGCCCCAGTACGGGTTCACGTTCGGATCCGTGTTGCCGGCCAGGATGCTGGTGATGATCCCGGCCGCGCCGGCACCGATCGCCTGGACCGGAGCGGGGCGATCCGCCGCCGACACCAGCGTCGCGCCGCTCGCGTCGACGACCGAGAGGATCGTCGAGCGCGTGGCAAGCTGCCCGCCGTCGGCAAGAGTCCCGTAGGCGCGGACGAGGTCGAAGGCGTGGACCTCCTCGACGCCCAGTGCGAACGACAGCCCGGCGTCCGTCGGCCCGCCCAGGAACTGGACGCCCATGTCCTCGGCCTTCGCCTGCACCCGGCCGGTGCCGATCACGGAGAGCGCCTTGACCGCGGGGATGTTGAGCGAGAACCGCAGCGCGTCCTGCATGCGGACCGGCCCGCGCTCGAGGTTGTCGGCATCGGTCGGGATGTAGCCGCCGCCGAAGTCCGTCACCACGTCCATGAACATCGACCCGGCGGTGATCAGGCGGGCATCGATGCCGGTGCCGTAGACGACGGGCTTGAACGCCGAGCCCGGCTGGCGCCAGCCGTCGGCGGCCACGTCGAATCGCGGCTGGAGCTTGGGGGTCGGGTTGGTCGCGTAGTAGTCCGCGCTGCCGACATAGGCGACCACGTCACCCGTCTGATAGTCGATCGCGACGAGCGTGCCGTTGTACAGCTGCTTGGAGCGCAGGTTCACCATCCAGGGCGCATAGGCCAGGCCCAGCTGCTTGGCGGCGGCCTTGGGGTCCTTCGCGTGGGGCACGATCGTGGCCGCCTTGACCCACTTCTCCGCGATGCCCTGGAGCCGCAGGTCGAGCGTGGTCGTGATCCGCAGGCCGCCGCGCTCGAGGATTGGGCATGTCTCCACGTCCGCGCCGCACAGGTCGCTCGCAAGCTCCTTGCGCACCTGCCACACGAACTGCGGGGCCGTCCACTTCGGGGTCGCCTGGGGTGCCAGCACCACCGGTTCCCGCTCCGCGGCCGCGAAGTCGGCGGCCGTGTAGGTGCTCCCGGTGAGCGGCGTCCGCCCCTTGGACATCAGGTCGAGGACCAGGTTCCGGCGCTGCACGATCGGCGCGTCCTGCGGCACCACGAGCTCGGTCTTGGTGCACGTGTCCGCGGACTGCGTCGGGTCCACGCATTGCTCGATCGCGTTCTGGACGAGGTCGTAGGACGACGGTGCCTGCGGGATGGCCGCGATGATCGCCGCCTGGGCCAGGGTGAGGTCCGTGAGGTCGACGCCGAAGTAGCTCTTCGCGGCGGCCTTCACGCCGTACGACTCGTTGCCGTAGTAGTTCTGGTTGAGATACGCGGCCATGATCCGCTGCTTGCCCGCCACGCCCGGGAAGGCCTCGGTCAACCGGATGGACTGGATGATCTCGCGCAGCTTGCGCCTCACGGATACCTGCGTCTGTGCGATGCCTTGCGGGTCGAGCAGTCGCTGGCGGACCAGCTGCTGCGTGATCGTGGAGGCCCCGCGAGCCTGGCCGCGGAGCGCGTCGAGGCCGGCGGAGACGATGCCGATGGTGTCGAGGCCGGCGTTGTCCCAGAAGGTGTGATCCTCGACGGCCGTCGTCGCATCCACGAGGACGGGCGGGATCTGGGCGAAGGTCACGGTCTCCCGGTTGAACTGGCCGAACCGGGCGAGCTCGATCTTCCCCGTCCGGTCGTACACGACGGACTGCTGCGGCAGCTGGATCTGCTCCAGCTGCGACGGGTCCGGGAGGTCCCGGCTCAGCTGGAGGTAGCCGGTCACGGCCACGATCGCGCCCACCGACCCGAGCAGCACCATCGCTGCGAACAGGAACACGGCCAGCGTGGCCGTCGGTCCGATCCCGCGCGACCGGGGCCTGCGGGGCCCACGCGGGCCACGCGGCCCGCGGGTGCCACCGATGCCACGGGTGCCCCGGGCTCGCTCGCTGCCCGGCACCGGATCAGTCGGCCGTCGATCGTCGGTCATCCCGGCAAGGATGCCCCGGACCAGCCGATCGCGCCACGTCGCAACCCGCGGCCCAGGAGGCTGCCACGTCCCGCGAGGCTGCCACGGCCCGCGAGGAACACTCAGCCCCGGGCTGAGTACCAGAGCTCGTCCCACCGTGCGGCGTCGCGAACCTGGCCGACCGCCTCGGCAAACGCCGACCGCTGGGCAGCGAGCGCCCGGCGCGCGACGGGCAGATCCGTGAGCTCGAAGCGCACGGCATCACCGGGTCCCAGCTGACCCAGCGCGGGCAGGTCCGCGGTGATCACGACCGCGATCACCGGGTAGCCTCCGGTCGGCTGGTGGTCCGCCAGGAGGACGATCGGCCGGCGGTCCGGCGGCACCTGGACGGCGCCCCAGGTCACCCCGTGCGAGGCGAGCTCGCCGGTGGGTGAGCCCGGCAGCGGTGGACCGTCCAGCCGAAGCCCCATCCGGTCGCTGGACCCCGTCACGGTCCAGTCGCTCTCGGCCATGACCTGGAGAAGGTCCGGATCCACCAGGTCCTCGTGCGGGCCCCGCAGCACGCGGACCGCTCCACCGCGAGGCGCGAACAGGGGACCCGGCCAGCGCGCCGCCGGCCGGACGCGATCCGCCGCCGGTGCACCGACGGACAGCAGGTCCCCGGCCCGGAGCGCGCGCCCGTCGAGCCCGCCGAAGCCCGCGCCGAGCGCCGTCGATCGCGAGCCGAGCACCGTCGGGACTGCGAACCCGCCCGCGACGGCGAGATAGGCGCGCGCGCCACCCGTGGATGGCCCCGGGAACGAGACGGTCCATCCGGCGCGCAGGGGCGTCGCGACGCCCGGGGACAGCAGATGACCGATGTCCTCCACGCGGCCGCCGAGATCGGCACCACCGACGGCGATCGTGACCGGCTGCAGGACCCGCAGCACCGGCCCGCCAAGCGTCAGCTCCAGCCCGGCGTCCCCCGGACCGTTCCCGGCACAGGCGTTGGCGACGGCGAGGGACCACGGGTCGGCGGCACCGCCCGGGGAGATGCCAAGCGACCCCAGCCCGGGGCGCCCGGCATCCTGGACCGTCGTCAGGAATCCCGGATCGAGCACCTCGAAGACGGCGTCGGGGGCATCGTCACGCCAAGTCGTCATCGAGGCACGAACCGGACGCGGTCACCGGCGCGGAGGCGGACGGGATCCGGCGCCGACGGGTCGAACAGCTTGTCTCCGGTGTGTCCCAGGATCCGCCAGCCGCCCGCGGAAGCCTGTGGGTACACCCCCGTCTGGCGGCCGGCGATCCCGACGCTTCCTGCCGGCACGTGCGTTCGCGGTGTCGCCAGGCGCGGCACCGCGATCTCCGCCGGAACCTCACCGAGGTACGCGAACCCGGGCGCGAACCCGATGAACAGGACCTCGTAGAGGGTGCCGGCGTGGAGCCGCACCACCTCCTCCGGCGTGAGCCCGGTCTCGGCTGCCACCGCGTCGAGATCCGGCCCGGCCTGCCCGCCGTAGTGGACGCGGATCTCGATCTCCCGGGCGCCTGCGGTCCGCTCCGGGTCGTCGGGGAGTGAATCCAGCAGCGGCCGGAGGAGGTCCGATGCGTCGTCCGGTGTCAGGTCCAGCGGATCGAACGGCACGAGCACGCTCGCGGCGCCCGGCACCGGCGCTCCGAGTCGTGGCTCGCGCGCCCGGAGCGTCGTCACCGCCAGAGCCAGCGCCTGGGCGCGGCGCGCCAGCCGGATCTCCACGGCCTCGCCGAGCTCGACCAGGACGGCCCCGTCGCCGAACGGAACGATGCGCCCGCCGACTGTGTCCATCGTCATCGTGCCGGGGGCTGCCGCACGGTCAGCCCGGAGCCCGGATCTCGACGCCCGCCGCCTCCAGCGCCGCCCGCACGGCCGCCGCCCGCCCCGCTGCTCCCGGCAGGTCGCCGTGGACGCAGATCGTGTCCGCACGCAGGCGGATCGGGGTGCCCGTCGTCGAGCGGAGCTCGCCGCGCACGATGGCCAGCGCCTGTGCGGCCGCCGCGACGGGCTCCGAGAGGACCGCGGCGGGCACGGACCGCGGCGTGAGCGTGCCATCGGGCTCGTACGAGCGATCCGCGAACGCCTCCTCCGCCACCGGAAGCCCTGCGTCACGCGCCGCCGAGATCATGACCGATCCGGCCAGCCCGACGAGGACCAGGGATCGCGAGAATCGCGCGACACCCCGCGCGATCGCGGCAGCCGCCGCGGCATCGACTGCGGCGCGGTTGTACAACGCGCCGTGCGCCTTCACGTGCCGCAGCTCGGTGCCCGCAGCTCGCGCAAACGCGGCGACGGCGCCGACCTGGTACAGGACGGAGGCCTCGATTTCGGCGGGGGACAGGGCCATCGCCCGGCGTCCGAACCCGGCGAGGTCCGGGTACCCCGGATGCGCGCCGACCGAGACACCATGGCGCACGGCCAGCGCGACCGTGCGGTCGATCACCCGGGGGTCTCCGGCATGCCATCCCGCCGCGACATTGACCGAGGAGACGAGCGGGATCAGCGCCTCGTCCTCGCCCAGCGACCAGGCACCCAGGGATTCACCGACGTCGGCATTCAGATCGATCCGCACGCCGGGATCGTAGTCCCACAGGAGCGGCGCCGTTGCGGCTGCCGATCCCGGCGACCCGGGTCGGCCTCAGAGGGCCTCGCGCATGACCTCGTAGGCCTGGGCGTGCAGGCCCTGGGCGGCGAGGGCCTCCGCCCAGGCCGACAGGACTCGCTTCCGGCGCATCGGCGAGGACAGGGTTCGCGCAACCGCGCCCGCGTCCGCCCATGCCTGCGCCGCCTCGTCCGTTCGCCCCAGCGACGCCAGCGCCCGCGCGCGCGTGACGCGTGCACCGAGCTGCTCGTGCGGCGGGCCATGCTCCTCCTCCACGGCCAGCGCGCGTTCGGCGAGCGCGAGCGCCCCGGCCGCGTCGCCGAGCTCGAGTCGGATCGTCGCCTGGGTATCGAGGATGTGGCCGATCGCGGTGTGGTGCTCGAGCCGCTCCGCCGTGGCCAGCGCATGTGCCACGAGTTCCTCGGCGCGGCCGAGATTGCCCAGGGCGAGGAACGACATCGCCAGCTCGTTCTCGAGGGATGCCTCCTCGATCTCGTACTCGGTCACGCGGAACAGGGCCAGCGCCTCCGCGCCGGCCTGGATTGCGCCCTCGACATCGCCAGCTGCAAAACGAGTCCGAGCGAGCACGTCGTAGAAGATCGCCCGCCGGCGCATATCCAGGCCGGAGGCCAGGACCCGCGCCTCCTCGAGGTACAGGCGTGCCCGGTCGAAGCTCCCGTGCTCGGACTCGTCCCGGGCGAGCGCGAGGCGGACGCGGACGTCGAAGTCCGGGTCCTCGGCGTCGGTCGGATCTCCACTGAGCAGGTCGTGCAGGAGCCGGCGCGCCTCCTCCGGATCGTCCAGCGCGCCGTGGACGTACGCCATCCAGTACTGGGCGCGTCGCTGGTCGGCCACCCTGCCGCCCGCCGCCAGGAGCCGCGATGCCTCGGCGAGAATCCCCGACGCCTTTTGTGGTCGGCGGAGCCGGGAGTAGGCCTCGCCCGCACCCAGCAGCAGCTCGCCGCGCGTGACCGGGTCCGTCGCCCGCTCGGCCAGATCCAGGTACCTCTCGGCGGCCTTGTCGAACCGTCCGGCCGCGAGGCACAGGTCCGCATCGAGGCGTGTCCAGTGCTCCGTGGGGTTCGCGAGCAACCGGGCCGGTGTCGTGCCCAGGCGCGGCGCCAGGTAATCGAGCGCAGCCATCGAGGGCTTTGCGTGACCCAGCTCCAGGGCGCTGATGTAGGCCTTCGTGTAGCGATCGCCCGCCAGCTGCTGCTGGGTCAGGTGGCCCGCGAGCCGAGCAGCCCAAATCCGCCCCCCGATGGCGACGGCGAGCTCTCGGTGATCGACGACAACTCGTCGGCGGGTCCGACCCGGTGCGATCCTCATGAACTTGATCATACCTGCCCGAAAATGGGGCCGCGCCGCGTGTCTCGTTTTCCGATCCCAACGCTCGGGGCGGAGGTCCGTTCCCGCACTGCAGGCGAAGATCGATAAATATAGGACGCGAGACCTCAACAGGGATAAGATGCGTGGACCCGAGCGGTGCGCGGGTACTAGCAGAGCCCGCGGCCTGGCCGTGGGCCTCATGGGGGGAGGGGGACACGGAGAGCCGCCCGGAGGCGTCATGCCTCGGGCGGCTCCCCCGATGTCACGGTCGTGGCGGCGCGAAGCCGCCGAACCTCAGCCCTTGCGCAGCGAGTCGCGGATCTCGGTCAGCAGCCTGACCTCGTCGGATTGCTCCGCGGGCGCGGGCGGCTCGTCCTTGATCATGGTCCGCCCGATGATGAACACGACGAACGCGACCACGATGAACGCGATGACCGTGTTGATGAACGTGCCCCACCGGATCGCGACCTCGGTGGCAGCGTCGCCCCCGACGGCATCCTTGAGCACGATCTTCAGCGCGCTGAAGTCCACACCGCCGAGCAGGACGCCGACCGGTGGCATGATGATGTCGTTGACCAGCGAGGTCACGACGCTGTTGAGCGCGACGCCGATGATGACACCGATGGCCAGGGCCAGGGCGTTGGTCTTCAGCAGAAAAGCCTTGAACTCGCTGAGCATGCCTCTCCTCAGGTTCCTTGGTGGCGCTCGGGACAGGCGTACCGTACCGGACCTGATGGGCGATGCGCAGCCGATCCAGGAGGTGGAGACGGCGTCCGTGGCATTGTTGCGGAGCGTTCCGCCAGCGGGCACAGGGTCCCCAGCTCTGTCGAAGACAGCAGATGTTGAGATCCGACACGCCCTGGGCTTGACCCGACCGTGTGCGAGTCAAGCGATCGTCAGCCGGCGGGCTGGCCGCGTGATGACGCTGCTCACCCACTACCTGGTGCCGTAGCCTCGAAGGAGCACTCTGGCGCCTGGCCGGGCGCCGCCGAAACAGCCTCCGCAGACGCGGGGGCTGTTTCCTTTATGGGCAGCCTGCCTGGGCAGTCGCCCACGAACGGTGCCGTCCTACAGCCCGAACCGCTCGATCGCCTGTGTCGCGAGCCGGCCGCCGATCGCCAGCGAGCTCGTCGCGGCGGGGGAGGGCGCGTTGCGCACGTGGAGGACCCGATCGCCGCCGGCGAGGTCGAAGTCGTCGGCAAGCGAGCCGTCACGCCCGAGCGCCTGCGCGCGCACCCCCGACGGACCGAACGTGAGCTGGTCGCTCCGCAGCTCCGGCACGTACCGCTGCAGCTCGCGGGTGAAGGCCGCGCGGTTCGCGTCGCGCCACATCTCCGCCAGACCCGTGCGCCAGAACCGTCGTGCCAGCCTCAGGAAGCCGGGGTTGAGCAGCACCTCGGCCAGGTCCCGCGGTGACAGGTCGCGGCGGCGATACCCGGCCCGCTTGAAGGCGAGCACGGCGTTCGGCCCGGCCCAGACCTCGCCGTCGATCCGGCGCGTGAAGTGGACGCCCAGGAACGGGAAACGCGGATCCGGCACGGGGTAGAGCAGCCCCCGCACGAGTCCTGTGGCGTCCGGGGTGAGCGTGTAGTAGTCGCCGCGGAACGGGATGATCCGTGGGGAGTCCGGGGTGCGGTCGCCGGTCAGTGCCGCGACCCGGTCGGACCACAGACCTGCGCAGGCGATGACCGAGCCCGCCTGCACCGGACCGCGGGGCGTGTCGAGAACCAGCCCGTCGGTGAGCCGACGGATGCCCGTGACGGGCCTGCCCAGCTCGATCGCGCCGCCTCGTGCGGTGACGTCCTCCGCGTACGACGCGGTGACGCGCGCGAAGTCCACGATGCCCGTCCGGGGGCTCCATAGGGCGCGGATGCCCGCGGCGTGCGGCTCCAGCTCGTGGATTCGCTCGGGACCGATCTCCTCGAGCCCGTCGACGCCGTTGGCAAGGCCGCGCTCCTTCAGCGCGGCGAGCGCGGGCAGCTCCGCGTCGTCGAGCGCGACGACGAGCTTGCCCGAAAATGCGATGGGGATCCCCCGTTCCACGCAGTACCGCTCGAGCAGCCCCTTGCCCTCGCGGCACAGCAGCGCCTTCTGGGATCCGGGCGCGTAATACAGGCCGGCGTGGACGACCCCCGAGTTGTGGCCGGACTGGTGGGCCCCGACCCGGTCCTCGCGCTCGAGCACGAGCAGCCGCAGATCCGGCCTCGCCTCGAGCAGGCGGAGCGCCGTCGCCAGGCCCACGATCCCCGCGCCGATGACGGCGACGTCGACGTGCTCGGGCGGGGAGGGGAGGCTGCTGCGCACGGGTCGACTCTAGCGGCCCACGCCGCCCGGCGTCGTCCCGCGACTGCCCTCAGGTGTGCGCGAGCGCCTGGAGCAGGCGGTCCACGAACCCGGCTTGAGCGGGGTTGAGCCTGCGGCGGGCATCGGCAGGCCGAAGCCACGCAACCCGGTCGATTTCCGGGACCCTCACCATGCGGCCGGAGTGCGGCGGCCACTCCATGTCCATCTCCATGCTGGTGATGGCCGCCGGATCAAGGTCCCCTTCGATGCCCCAGGCATGGACGACCTTGCCGGAGCGCATCCGAACCTCGCCCAGGTCGATCGCGGGGCCGTCCGGAGCCACGTGCCCCGTCTCCTCGTGGAACTCGCGCCGCGCCGAATCGTAGAGATCCGTCTCGTGGTCCTCCGGCGCGCCTTTCGGCAGTGACCAGGCGCCCATGTCGCGGCGCGCCCACATCGGCCCACCGGGGTGGGCAACGAGCACCTCGATCCCGTCGGCGGTACGACGGAACAGCAGCAGGCCGGCGGAGAGCTTGGGCATCGACAATCCGGGAGGCGGGGGACACGCAGAAGCGGGGGGCACACGAAAGTGCCCGAAGGAACCGTACCGTACCGACACGCCCGCGGCACTGCCAAGTAAACTCGGCCTTGTCGCAGCGGCCCCGGTCTCCAACCACCTCGGCGACCTTGCGGTCATCGCGGCGGCGGTTTCGGGGACCCGGTCCGATGATCACTCACCGGCCCGGCGTCTGTACCACCGGCCCCTTCGGGCAAACCGAACGATATCCGCCAGGCGATGCGTCGACAACGGACTTGTCCACGAACTTGGGCCGACCGACGCCTGATTTGTCCACAGATCCGTCCACCCGTGGACAACCTGTGGACGCGCCGCACTCAGTGGGCTGCGCGGACCGGGCCGGTCAGCCCTCGTCGGCGACGACGCCCCGGGCTGCTCGCGGCCCGGCGACCTCGTGGTGGCGCAGGCAGCGCGCCTCGTAGGTCTCGACGGCGGGCATCTCGAACCCGCCGATCACGATCAGGGGATCGTCGATCGCAGCCGGTCGCCCGCCGACCATCCGCTGCGTCCGGGTCGCGGTCTCGCCGCAGACCACGCAGATCGCGGTCAGCATCGTGATCTCGTCCGCGAGCGCCAGGAGCTGCGGCATGGCCCCGAACGGCCGCCCCGCGAAGTCCGTGTTGAGACCGCTGGCGATGACATGGCGGCCGCTCTGACGGAGCGTCTCGGCGGCCCGCACGATGCTCTCGTCGAAGAACTGGGCCTCCTCGATGCCGACCAGGTCGGCGTCGCGCTCGCGCGCGAGCGACAGGATCTCCACGGGCTTGGTGCGCGACACGAGCACTGACGGGTAGCGGGCCTTGCTCCGGCTCTCCGCGTAGTCGGCGGGCGTCCGGTCGTCGACATCCGGCCGGACGAGGAGGATCCGCCGCTTCGCGATCTCGGCGCGCCGGAGCAGCCGCAGCATCTCGTCTGTCTTGCCGGATGACATGCATCCGGCGATGACGTGGAGCCATGGATCCGCCCGAAACAGCACGTCCCGATCCTACCGGCTCGAGCGACATCGGGTGACGACCTCCCGGCGCGCGGGCGGGTAGCCTTGGCTCGATGGCTGCGATCGCGACCGAATCCCTGACCAAGCACTACGGCTCCGGGTCCCGGCGGCCCGGACGTCGTCCTGTGACACCCATCCGGGCGCTCCAGGACCTGTCCATCGAGGTGCAGGAGGGAGAGATCTTCGGGTTCCTGGGTCCGAACGGGGCCGGCAAGAGCACCTTGATCCGGCTGCTGCTGGGCTTCCTGCACGCGACCAGCGGACGGGCGATGGTGCTGGGCATGGACAGCGCGCGGCACTCGGTCACGATCCGGGGCCGCATCGGGTACCTGCCCGGCGGCATTGCCCTGTACGACGGCCTGACCGGCGAGCAGCACCTCGACTACCTGGCCGGGCTCTCGCGCAGGCCATCGCTCCGTCGCGCGGACCTGTGCGACCGCCTCGAGCTCTCGGCCCGGACCCTCAGGCGCCCGATCCGCGATTACTCGCGCGGCATGCGCCAGAAGATCGGGATCGTCCAGGCGCTCCAGCACGATCCTGAGCTGGCGATCCTGGACGAGCCGTCCGAGGGCCTGGATCCGCTGATGCAGCGAGCCTTCTACGACATCCTGGGCGACGTCCGCCGGGCGGGCCGGACGGTGTTCCTCTCGTCCCACGTGCTGTCCGAGGTGGAGCGCGTCTGCGACCGCGTCGCGATCGTCCGCGCCGGCCGGCTGGTGGCGCTGGAGGACGTGGGGCGGCTCCTGGAGCAGCGCAAGCGGCGCGTCGAGATCCGGCTCGCCGGCCCGGCACCGG
Organism: uncultured Chloroflexia bacterium; assembly: GCA_963849495.1. Lineage (GTDB taxonomy): Bacteria > Chloroflexota > Limnocylindria > Limnocylindrales > CSP1-4 > CAIXZV01. The sequence continues at coordinate 45,937 of CAWKHN010000015.1, forward strand.
ACCTCGCGACGGTCGCGGGCGTGAGCGAGGTGGTCGTGGCCGGCGGGTGGCTGCGGTGTGCGCTCGAGGGCGATCCACGGCCGTTCCTCGCCGCGCTGGACATCGCGACGGTCGCTGACCTCACGATCGAGCCCGCGCGACTCGAGGACGCGTTCCTCGAGCTGTACGCGGGCGAACAGGCGGCGGAGGAGGCCGGGGGCGACGAAGGCCCCGCCGCGCGCGGCGAAGACCCCGCCGCGGGCGCCGGGGAGCCACGGTCGTGATCAACGGCCCGCTCCTGCGGCGGACGTGGCAGGCGCAGCGCGCCCGCGTCGGGCTGATCGCACTTGCCCTCGCCGTCTGGGCGTTCCTCATGCCGGTGATCTATGCGTCCTTCGGTCGCCAGCTGGAGGCCATCCTGCAGACCGGCATCATCCCGCAGGCGTTCCTCCGCCTGATGGGCGCCGACCCGTTCAGCCTGGACGGGGCTGTCGCTCTCGGTGCCGTCCACCCGATCGCCCTCGCGCTCCAGGTGACCTACCCGGTCGGCTTTGCCGCCGCGGCGATCGCGGGCGAGCGCCAGCGGGGGACGCTCGAGGTGCTGCTGTCCCGGCCGATCTCCCGCCGCTCGCTGTTCCTGACGCTGCTGCTCGTGATCACCGGGTTCGGGATCCTGACGACCGCGGCGGAGACCCTGGGGACCGTGGCCGGTGCGATGGCGTACGGCGTGGCCGGTGGGCTGGACGGCGGCCAGATGGCGTTCCTGGCCGTCAACACCGCGCTGCTGCTGGCGGCGCTGGCCGCGATCTCGCTGGCCGCCTCGGCCTCCTTCGACCGGCTGACGCCCGCTCTCGGGATCTCCCTCGGGGTCGTGCTGCTGGGCTACGTGCTCGAGATCCTGGGCACGTTGTGGCCCGACGCCGAGTTCCTCCAGCCGCTGTCGCCGTTCCACTACCTGCATCCGCTCGAGATCCTGGCCGGGCAGGGCAAGATGACCGACCTTGTCGTTCTCGCAGCCGTCGCGGTCGTCGCGACCGCCTTCGGCCTGTGGCGCTTCCCGCGTCGCGATCTCGCCGCGCCGACCTGAGCCCCGCGCCCTCGCGTAGAGTGGCGGCCACCGGTGGACCTCACCGGGTCGCATGGAGGCGGTGATGGCGGACGGCGCTGCGATCGGGATCGGGCTCAACCTGCCGACCTGGCCGCTGCGCGGCGGCGGGTATGCCTCGTGGCCCGAGATGCGGCGGCTTGCCCGGGACGCGGAGGCGCTCGGGATCGACACGCTGTGGGTGCCGGACCACCTGCAGCGGGTCGTGCCGGGCCGGCCGACGTTCGGCTTCTGGGAGTGCTGGACGATCCTGACGGCGACGGCGGAGGCGACCAGCCGGATCGAGATCGGGCCGTTGATCGCGTGCACGGGGTTCCGCAACCCCGCGCTCCTGGCCAGGATGGCCGCGACGCTCGACGAGGTCAGCGGCGGGCGCGTGGTGCTCGGCCTGGGCAGCGGGGTGCCGGCCACCGACGCGACCTGGCGGGCGTTCGGGTATGACGGCGAGCGTCACGTCGCGCGGCATGCCGAGGCGGTCGAGATCGTGGCCCGGATGCTGCGAGAGCCGCCGGTCACCTTCTCCGGCGAGCACTACCGGGTCGAGGGCGCCGACATGATCCCGCGCGGGCCTCGGCCGAAGGGGCCGCCGGTGTGGGTCGCCGCGAAAGGGGAGCGGACGATGGCGATCGCCGCCCGCTGGGCCGACGCCGTCAACGTGAACGAGCCGCTCACGGGACCGGCGGACGTCGAGGCGGCGGCGGCCCGCGTCGCGGAGGCGTGCGCGGCCGCCGGGCGCGACCCGGCGACGCTGCAGCTGACCGGGTGGGGCCGGCTTGCCATCCGCGGGTACGGGACCGCGGAGGAGCGGCCCGGCCGGATCTCCGGCACCAGCGAGCAGGTCGCCGAGACCGTTCGGTCGATGCGGGCCGCCGGCCTGCGCCACCTGACGCTGTACGTCGGCGATGCGGACGATCCGAGCCCGATGCCGGCCCTCACCGGCGCGATGCTGGAGCGGTTCGCCCCGTTCCTCGAGGCAATCCGGGAAAGCTGAGCGGCGGTTCGATCCGGTCTCTCGACACCGCTCAATCGAGCGGCGTCAGGCCCTGGCAGTCGATCGGTGAGTCGCTCGCATACCAGCGCTCGAACATCTCGTGAGCGGCAAGCAGGTCGACCTCGTACGCGCCAAAGTGACGGCCGCTGCCGGATCCGTCAGGTTGCGCGCACACACTGTGCGGAACTGGCTCGCCACGCCGCCGGTCGAGAGGGTGGAGATGGAGCCCCCAGTGGCCGCCGCGGGCCAGGTCGAAGGCGTTGTAGTTGTACCGGACCCGGACCCAGCCCAGCCGGGACCGCCGCCACCACTCCTCGTACTCGAACCGGACGTCGTCGGGGAGGCTCGGCTCCCCGATCTGCCCCGGGGCGGCGATCGTGACCGTGACCTTCCGGAGTGGCCGCCGAGAGCCGTGAGCCACCGTCTGCGTTCGACCGAGCCTGTCGAGCCGATCAAGCAGGCCGTCAAGCCGCTCGTTGAAGGCCTGGTCGGAGAGGGGTCTCACGCAGTCGCCAGCGGCCGCACCTCGGCGCCGTCCGCGGCCGCGAACTCAGCTTCGAGGTTCGCATCCGGCTCGACGGCGATGGAAGAAGGCGACAGGCGCTCCGGCTCGAGCAGGGCGATCACCGACCGCACGGGGATGCGGATGGTGCGCGCGGAGAGCTTGATCGCGTAGAGCCTGCCACTCGCGATGTAGTTGAGGATCGTGGACGGGTGGACGCTCGCCATCTCCGCGACCTCGCTGGGCGAATAGAACGCCTTCGACAACTCCACGCCGGGCTCCATAACTTCGTGTTACATCACGATACCGAACATGACGAAGTTGTCAAGATCAGCGGGGCGGGCCAGCCTCGATGCGGGTCAGCAGCTGTTCCAGTGAGCCGCGCGTCGGGGACAGGCTCTCCAGCCACCACGTTGCTCCGGCGTCGGCGTACTCGCGGACGAGGGCCTGCTCCGTCGGGCTCGAGAAGGCAAACAGCGCCATCTCGAACGGTGCCTCGGCCCGGCCCAGGGCCGCCCGCTCCGCGTTCACGCGACCGGCCATCTCGGCGAAGGCCACCGGCGAGAGCACCATCGACGATCCGTCGTCGGACACCGCGATGCCGACCCAGCCGTCCCAGCGCGCCGCCCGACGCAGTGCCCCGGGCTTCATCCCGCCCAGCCAGATCGGCGGCCGGGGCTGACTCGCCGGCGACGGGCCGACGGCCACGCCTCGAGCGACGTACGCCGGGCCGTCGTGCTCCACGGTCTCACCGCGGAGGAACCGGTCGACGAGGTCCATCCCCTCGTCCATCCGCGCCGTCCGGCCCGGTGCCTCGAACGGCTCACCGAAGCTCTCGAAGTCCGCCCTGTCGCCCCCGCTGCCGATCCCAAGCACGAAGCGTCCGCCGCACCAGCGATCCAGCGTCGCCGCGGCCTGCGCCACGAGCTGGGGCCGCCGGCGGGGCAGCGCGACGACCGACAGGATGAGCTGCAGCCGGGTCGTCGCCGAGGCGACAGCGGCGAGGGCCACGAACGGATCGGTCGCTGCCGTGCCCATGGACACGCCGAGGCTGTCCCAGGTGGAGAGGCCGTCCCAGCCGGCCGCCTCCGCGGCGATCGCAAGCCGCACCAGGGCGTGCGGATCCGCCAGCTCCCCGAGGGGCGCGACGTCGATCGCGTAGCGCATCGGCGATCAGGCGGGCACGAGATCCGGCGGCGTCGACCAGGAGTGGAGCGTGGCCATGTAGTTGGCGCGCTCGAACGCGGACGGGTTCTCGACGGCCGCGGCGCTCGCGCTGCCGCGCAGCTGGTCGACCGACTCGTACTCGCGCTCCTCCATCCAGGCCACCATCTCCTCCTCCACGGTCCGCACGTGGTGCGGCCCGCTGTGGAGCAGCGCCGAGGTCATCATCACGACATCGGCACCCACGAGGAGCCCCTTGATCGCGTCGGCGCCGGAGTGGACCCCCGACGTCGCCGCGAGCGACACCTCGGCGCCCAGCTGCGGCCGCAGGATCGCGATCCAGCGGAGCGGCAGGCGGAGGTCCGACGGCCGGCTCAGCTCCACCCGGTTGACGATGTCGAGGGTCTCGAGGTCGAGATCCGGCTGGTAGAAGCGGTTGAACAGCACCAGGCCGTCGGCGCCGGCCTCGCGCGCGCGCGCCGCAAACCCGGCAAACGCGGAGTAGTCGGGGCCGAGCTTGACCGCCAGCGGGATGCTGACGGCCTCACGCACGGCCGCGATCAGCGCCAGGTCGGTCGCCTCGCGGTCGGCCGCCGTCATCGCCGGGTCGGCCGCGATCCGGTAGAGGTTCAACTCCAGCGCATCGGCCCCGGCGTCCTGGATCAGGCGGGCGTAACGGACCCAGCCACCGGGCGTGGTCGCGTTGAGGCTGGCGATGACCGGCACCGTCAGCTCCGCCTTCATTCGCTCCAGGCGGCGGAGATACTGGTCCCCGACGCCGGCATAGGACCCGATGGCCGGGAAGTAGTCGAGCGCCTCGGCGAACTGCTCCGTGCCGGCCTCGAGCGAGCGGTTGAGCTCGGTCTCCTCGTTGAGGATCTCCTCCTCGAACAGTGACGGCAGCACGATCGCCGCCGCGCCCGCCTTCTCCAGCTTGAAGGCCGAGGCGAGCTCACCCGTGAGCGGGGAGGCGGAGGCGACGATCGGCGAGCGGAGATCGAGGCCGAGATAGCGGGTGCGCAGGTCGACGGTCATGCCAGGTCTTCCTTCCCGTTGCCGCCCTCGGCGGCGGCCGCCTCACCCTCGGGCAGGGGCACCGTGTCCAGGTGGTCGATGTGGGGCACGCTCCGGTGGATGCCGGCCAGCTGCTGGTAGTAGCGCCATTTCTCGTCGGCATCGGCCTGGGCCAGGGCCCCGAGCTCGGCGGCCCTCTCCGGGTTCGTGCGCTCGAGGATCGCGAACCGCGTCTCGGTGGCCACGAAGTCCCGGACCGGGATCGAGGGCTTGCCCGAGTCCAGCTTGAACGGCTGGCCGTCCTCGACCTCGCTGGGCTGGAAGCGGTACAGCGGCCAGTAGCCGCTCTTGACCGCGTCCTTCTGGTGGGACATCGACTTCGACATGTCGATGCCGTGCGCGATGCAGGTGCTGTAGGCGATGACCAGGGACGGCCCCGGCCAGGCGTCCGCCTCCAGCAGCGCCTTGATCGTCTGGGCGTCGTTGGCGCCCATCGAGACCTGGGCCACGAACACGTTGCCGTAGGAGCGGGCGATCGCACCCAGGTCCTTCTTCGCCGTGGGCTTGCCGGCCGCCGCGAACTTCGCGACCGCACCCCGCGGGGTGGCCTTGGATGCCTGGCCACCGGTGTTGGAGTAGACCTCGGTGTCGAGGACCAGGACGTTGACGTTGCGACCCGAGCTCAGGACCTGGTCCAGGCCGCCGAACCCGATGTCGTAGGCCCACCCGTCGCCGCCGATGATCCACACGCCCTGGCGCACCAGGTCGGCGCTCACGGCGAGCAGCTGCCGGGCATCGGCGGCATGGGTGCCGTCCACGCCGGCAAGCACCTCGCGGAGGCGCTCCACGCGGGCCCGCTGGGCGGCGACCTCCGGGTCGGTGTCTTGGGGGCTGTCGAGCAGCTCCCGGACGAGCTCATCGCCGATGACAGAGGAGAGCTTCTCGAGCAGGCTGTGGGCGAGGCCCGTCTGCGCGTCCGCCGCGAGGCGCATCCCGAGCCCGAACTCCGCGTTGTCCTCGAACAGGGAGTTGGCCCATGTGGGGCCGCGGCCTTCGGCATTCGAGGTCCACGGGGTGGTCGGCAGGTTGGCGCCGTAGATCGAGGAGCAGCCGGTGGCGTTGGCCACGATCATCCGGTCGCCGAACAGCTGGCTCACGAGGCGCAGGTACGGGGTCTCGCCGCAGCCGTTGCAGGCGAGCGAGAACTCGAACAGCGGATCGAGGACCGCCGCGCCCTTGACGGTGTCGTGCGGGATCAGGCCGCGATCGAGCGGTGGGATCTGGAGGAAGAAGTCAAAGTTCGGCCGCTCGAGGTCGCGATGATCCTCGGCGGGCTCCATGTTGATGGACTTGTGCTTGACCTCGGTCTTGCTCTTGGCGGGGCAGATGTCCACGCACACGCCGCAGCCGGTGCAGTCGTCCGGGGCGACCTGGATCGTGATCCGGTGATCCAGCAGGTCCCGGGACTTGAACTCCTTGCTCTGGAAGCCCGCCGGTGCGCCGTCCTCGGCGCCGGCCGGGAAGACCTTCATCCGGATGGCGGCGTGCGGGCAGACCATCGCGCACTTGCCGCAGTCGATGCAGATCGAGGGATCCCAGATCGGGATCTCGTGCGCGATCGCCCGCTTCTCGTACATCGTGGTCCCGGTGGGGAAGGTCCCGTCCACCGGGAACGCGCTGACCGGCAGCAGGTCCCCGTCGCCGGCCATCAGGGTCGCGGTGACACGCTTCACGAAGTCCGGGGCGCTGTCCGGCACCAGGGCCGGGATCTCGTCCCCGGTGGCCGTGGCGCCCAGCTTCACGTGCCCCATGCGCTCGATCGCGAGGTCGATGGCGGCAAAGTTGCGGTCCACCACGGACTGTCCGCGCTTGGCGTATGTCTTCCTGACGTTGTCCTTGATCCGCGCGATGGCATCCTCGGCCGGAAGCACGCCCGAGAGGTGGAAGAAGCAGGGCTGCATGACCGTGTTGATGCGGTTGCCCATCCCGACCTCGGTGGCGACCGCGAACGCGTCGATGACCCACAGGTCGATCGACTTGTCGATCAGCTGCTGCTGCACCTCGCGCGGCAGGTGCTCCCAGACCTCGTCCGGACCGTAGGGCGAGTTGAGCAGGAACGTTGCGCCCGGCTTCGCCGCGTCCAGCACGCCGATCTTCTCGAGCAGGCCGAACTGGTGGCAGGCGATGAAGTCGGCCGCGTGGATGAGATAGGCGGACTTGATCTGCTTCGGGCCGAAGCGCAGGTGGGAGACCGTGATCCCGCCCGACTTCTTGGAGTCGTAGACGAAGTAGCCCTGGGCGAACAGGTCGGTGCCCTCGCCGATGATCTTCACCGACGCCTTGTTGGCGCCCACGGTGCCGTCCGAGCCGAGCCCGAAGAACAGCGCCTGCACCTCGCCCTTGGGGCGGGGATGGCTGAACTCGGTCTCGATCGGCAGGCTCAGGTTGGTCACGTCGTCGTAGATGCCGACCGTGAAGTGCCGCTTGGGGCGGGCGACCGACAGCTCGTCGAAGATCGGCTTGACCATCCCGGGGGTGAACTCCTTGGAGCTCAGGCCGTAGCGGCCGCCGAAGACACGGGGAGCCGTCGCGAACGGCGGCTCGTCGGCGTCCATCGCCTCGGCGATCGTGGCGACCAGCGCCTGGTACATCGGCTCGCCGACCGCCCCCGGCTCCTTCGTCCGGTCGAGGACCGCGATCGATCGCACGCTGGACGGCAGGGCTGCGAGGACTGCCTCGGCGGGGAACGGCTGGAACAGGCGGATGCACAGCATGCCGACCTTCTCACCGTCGGCGACCAGCGCGTCCACGGTCTCCTCGACCGCACCCGCGCCCGAGCCCATGACGACGACCACGCGCTCCGCGTCGGGCGCCCCGTGGTAGTCGGCAAGGCTGTAGTGGCGGCCGGTCCGCTCGCCCAGCTCGTCCATCACCTGCTGCACGATCCCGGGTACTGCCTCGTAGAACGGGTTGCACGCCTCACGTGCCTGGAAGAACGCGTCCGGGTTCTGGGCGGTGCCCCGCACCACCGGCGCCTCCGGCGTGAGCCCACGTGCCCGGAACGCGAGCACGTCCTCGGCCCGCACCAGGGCCCGCAGGTCGTCCTCGGACAGCATTGCGATCTTGTTGACCTCGTGCGAGGTCCGGAAGCCGTCGAAGAAGTGCAGGAACGGCACCCGGGACCGGAGGGTGGCGGCATGGGCCACCAGCGCGAAGTCGTGCGCCTCCTGGACGGACCCGGCGGCCAGCATCGCGAAGCCCGTCGCCCGGGCGTGCATGACGTCGCTGTGGTCGCCGAAGATCGACAGGGCGTGGGTCGCGATCGTGCGCGCCGCCACGTGGATCACCGCGGGCGTCAGCTCGCCGGCGATCTTGAACATGTTGGGGATCATCAGCAGCAGGCCCTGGGACGCGGTGAACGTCGTCGCCAGCGCGCCCTTCTGGAGCGCCCCGTGCAGCGCGCCCGCAGCGCCGCCCTCGGACTGCATCTCGACCACGTCGGGCACGGTGCCCCACAGGTTGGGCTTGCCGGCGGCCGCCCAGTCGTCGCAGTGCTCCGCCATCGGCGAGGCCGGCGTGATCGGGAAGATCGAGATGACCTCGCTCAGCGGATAGGCGACGCGTGCGGCCGCCTCATTGCCGTCGAGGCACTCCCAGTGCTGATCCATCGGTATCTGCATCCTTTCGGGTGGCACGGGCCACCCGGGCTCTGGTGGCGACGGAGGCGCGGAGCCAGGCGGGACGGTGCGGCCCCGGGGTTCCACCGCTAGTTTGCGCCTCGATCGCCGCGGGGTGGCAGCCGTTCGGACCTGTCCGGACGGCCCTCCTGTCACTGGAATGGACCGGATGGCACGGGCCTCCCGGGCCGGGCGGCACGGCGTGTTGTTCGTGGTGGCTTCGACGGCCGACCTATGCGGAGGGTGAGGCGATCTCGCCCTGCGCCGGCGTCCTCAGCAGCGCCGGGCCGAGCACGTAGTAGCGGCCCCGCCTCTCGCCGGTGGCTCGCAGCCAGCCGTCCTTCACCGCGGCCTCGAGGTCGCGCGTCGTGTTCTGTGGCGAGCGACCCGTGAGGCGGATGTAGTCCCCGGCTCGCAGGTGCCGATTGACCCACGCGTAGGCGAGCCCGTCGATCATCGCGGACGGAAGCGACCCATCGGCAATCGCCCGGCGGATCTCGACCATGACATCGCCAAGACCACGGAGCCTTGCCAGGACGTGGTCGGCCGAGCGGGTGATCGACGTGACGAAGTAGCGAGCGAAGGGCGTTGCGTCATACCCGGGCACGTAATCCTGACCCACCGCCTCGCGGATGGCGGCGAAGTAGGCGGAACGGTCCAGGTCGAGTTGCGCGTCGAGCGAGACCAGCCCGCCGAGTGCGTAGCCGTGGCGCACGAGGATCAGCCTCGCGATCGCACGGGCCGTTCGTCCGTTGCCATCGTTGAACGGGTGGATCGCGACGAACTCGAGGTGCGCGAGCGCCGCGACGACAGGAGGAGCGTGACGCTTGGTTGCCGTGGCGAGCCAGGCAGCGAACTCGCGCATGAGCTCGGGGACGTCGCCAGAGGGGGGCGTCCTGAAGATCGGGTTGCCGTCCGCATCGACGACACGGTTCTCGCCACGGCGATACTCGCCGGGCGTGAGCAGCGGACTCTGGTTCCACAGCACACGCCGATGCAGTTCCCTGATGACGGCCTCATCGGGAACCACGCGTCGGGCGGCGAGCTCGTCGGCGAGCGTCAGCGCGTCACGTGTGCCGATGATCTCGCGAGCCTCCTTGTCGCTGACCTTCGTCGAGCCCTCGCCGGCGAGCAGCGCCTCGACCTCGACGTCGGAGGCGGTGTTGCCCTCGATCCGCGCGGTTCCGTGGATGGTCCGCACCCATGCGCGGCGACGCATCCACTCCGCGTGGGTGGGGTCGATCGGCAGGTTGTCGAACAGCCAGCGCCGCTGGTCGAGCTCGCTGAGCGGCTTGGTGAGAGCGCGTCCGCGTAGTCGGTATCGCATGAAAGCCTCCGGTAATGGTGACAAGTATTACCGCTGGCGGTAAACCGTCAAGGTATTACCGCGGACGCGCTAGTCTGCGGGCGCGGTCCGGTCGGTCCTCGGCCGCCTCCCGAACGCGGTCGCCGACCAGACAGCCAGCAGCACCACGCCCGCGGCCGTGAGCGCGATCACGACACGAACGGAGATCGAGTCCGCGAGGGGTCCCGCGATCAGGACGGCGAACAGGCTCGCCGCGCTGACGATGGAGGCCAGGACGCCGAAGATGCGGCCGCGGATGGCCGCCGGCATGTTCTCGAACAGCGCGGTCTGCGCAGACACGGTCGTGGCCGCGTACGCCGCGCCGGCGAAGAAGGCGAGGATGACGACCGGCGGGATGACCGGCAGGCCCAGCGCCCGCCCGACCGGCCCGGCAGCCGCGATGCCCGCGGCGAGCAGCCCGAGAGCGATCAGCCCCGCCTCGGCGGCCCGTCGCCGGGAGAGGCCGCTGCCGAGCCAGCGCAGCCCGCCGACCCCGGCCACGACCCCGATCCCGAGCGGCATGACGATCACGATCAGGTCCCTGGGGTCGAGTCCCAGCGACACCGCCAGGTTCGGCCCGAGGACGCCGATCACCCCCACGAGCGCCGCCGACGAGGCCAGGTGCAGCAGCGGCCGGCTGACCTCGCGGTTGCCGCCGATCGCGGCAAACCCCTCCCGGAGCTGGCGGATGGGCTCCCGGATCGCCTGCCGCGCGATGCCCGGCTCGATGGCCACCGGCGGCGCCGACGGCAGGCCGATGGTCGCGATGGTCGCCGCGACGTAGAACGCGGTCACGACCCCCAGCGCCGCCGACGGCCCGGCGATCGCCACCAGCAGCGGCCCGAGGAACGCGAAGCCCACCGCGAACGACGCCTGGAGCGTCAGGTTGAACACCCCCATCGCCATCTCGAGCTGGGGCTTGGGCACGATCCGCGGGATCATGGACGCCTCGGCCGGAGTGAGCACGACCGTGGTCAGGCTGACCCCCAGGTTCAGGATGAGGAGCACGGCGACGTTCGCGCCGGCCAGGGCCAGCCCGAGGGTCAGCACCGTCCGGATCGTGTTGGGCACGATCAGGGCCCACCGGACGTTGAGCCGGTCCACGAGCACGCCGGCCGCGGCCGACAGGAGGATCGCCGGGATCAGGAACGACATGACGAGGGCGCTGACGGCCGTGTTGGAGCGCGTGGTGTCGAACACGAGGATGGTCAGCGCGTAGAGCGCCATGTTGCCGCCCACCTGGGTCGACGCCTGGATGAACCACAGGCGGGCGAAGGCGGGGTCGCGAAGGATGGACACCGGCAGCCTGGCGATCACGCTGCCTATTGTGCGGCGGCGCAGCGGCCGGGCCGAATCGATTCCCGTACCGGCGCGGCCTGGTGCTTCAGCCCGGGTGGTGCCGCGCCGCACCGGTAAGTAAGCGGGTGGCGAGAACAGGCCGGTAGACCCATGCGCGCGGCTCGCGGCGAGGGTCAGAATCCGCGGACATCTCGAGACGAGACTGGAGGGTGTCCTCCGATCGGCACGCCCGCAACGACCCACCGCATCGCGGCAATACCTCTCGGTGCCCGGCTCGACATCGTCCTCGTCAGCGTGGTGGCGGGCCTGACCCTCGGCGGGATCGCGTCCGTCCTCACGCTGGTCTCGGACGCGCGGATCTACGCGCCGTCGCTGGACCTCGTGAGTGACACGCTGGCCACCCTGGTGGCGATGGCGATCGGCGCGCTTGCGTGGGTCCGGTTTCGCGAGCATGCCGAGCCGGCCGCGCTCTTCCAGTCCGCGGCATTCCTTGTTCTTGCCATCGTGAACGGCACGGCCGTGGTCCTCGCGACAACGGGTCTCGATGAGCGCGTGGGATGGACGTTGTCGGCGCCGGGACAGACCCCGTTGTACGTGTTCACCCTCGCCCGCCTGCTGGCTGCCGGGCTGCTCGTCGTGGGAGGTGTCGGGGCGCTGCGCGGTCGGCACACTCGTCGTGGAGTGCGCGTTTTGATGGCCTCCACCATCGCGATGCTCGGCATCCTTGCGCTTCTCGTGGTGCCGGCGGGCTACCTGCCCGCTCTCGGCGCGGACCCGACCTCGATCCCGGTCGGCCTGGCCGGGGCCGGTGGCGCGATGCCCGGCCCGACGCTGCTGGGCGCGATCGCGTCGGTGCTCGTTGCGGGTCTCCTGCTCTGGGCTGCTGCGCTGTCGCGTCGGCTCTACCGCCGCGACGGATCGATCGGGAACGCGTACCTGGCCGTGGGCCTGACCGTCGCGAGCTTCGCGCAGGGCGCCACGACCATCTACCCCGGTCTGTTCACAGGCGTCGTCACCGGTGGGGACCTCCTGTGGCTCGCCTTCAACGTCATCCTGCTCCTCGGGATCCAGGCGCAGATGCACGCGACTCTTGGTGATCTGCGCGTGGCGAATGCGGACCTGGCGCGCCTCCGGGTAGTCGAGGTTGAGCGGGCCGGGCTCGCGGAGCGTGTGCGGCTGTCGCGGGAGCTGCACGATGGGCTAGCACAGAACCTGTGGCTGGCGAAGCTGAAGGCGGGTCGTCTGGCCGCGTTGCCCGATCGGGGGCCCGAGGCCGCTGCGTTGACAGATGAGCTTGCGGCGGCGATCGAGGCCGGGCTCGTGGAGGCCCAGCACGCGGTTGCCGCGATGCGCCTGTCCGGAGAGCCGTCCGGCACGCTGCAGGATCTGCTGTCTCGTTCCGTCGAGGAGTTCGCGGACCGGTTCAGCGTGCGGGCGGAGTTCGAGTGCGCGACCGACCTGCCGAGTCTGTCCCCGCGCACGCAGGCGGAGGCGCTGCGGATCGCGCAGGAGGCGATGTCCAACGTGCGGCGCCATGCCGACGCGACGGTCGTTCGCGTGCGGGCGTTCGTCGACACCGGCCGGCTCGTCATCGCGATCCGGGACAACGGCCGCGGCTTCGACCCCGGCGCGGTGGGCCAGGGCGCCTTCGGGATCGCAGGCATGCGCGAGCGGGCTGCGCTGATCGGTGGCGAGCTGTCCATCGAATCGGCGCCGCACGATGGGACCCGCGTCAGCCTCGTCCTGCCGCTCGTCCCCGTGGTCGCGGTCGCGCGCATCGGCCCCCGATGACGGACCCGGTGCAGCCCCGGCTGACTGACACGGCGCGCTCCCGCTGCCTGCGCGTCATGCTCGTCGACGACCACGCTCTGGTCAGGGCCGCGGTGCGCCAGGCTCTCAGCGCGCCGGACGTGGAGCTTGTGGCCGAGGCGTCCAGCGCCGAAGAGGCGCTGGAGCTGGCGCCGCGGGTGCTGCCCGATGTGCTGCTCGTCGACATCACGCTTCCCGGCCTGGACGGCGTGGCGCTGGTGCGCGAGCTGGCGCCCCGTCTGCCGCAGACCCGGATCGTGATGCTGACCGTGTCGAGCTCGGACCGCGACCTGGTCGACGCCATGCGGTACGGCGCGAGCGGCTATCTGACCAAGGACGTCTCGCCCGAGGCCCTGCTGCGGGCGGTGCGCAGTGCCGCGGACGGAGAGCTGGCGATGCCGAGGCGGATGGCCGCGCGCCTTGTCCACCATCTCGTTGGGACGTCTGCCCCCGTCATCGCCTCCGGCGACCCGGCCCTCGAGACCCTCACGACCCGCGAGGCGGAGGTGCTGAGGTACCTGGCGGAGGGTCGAACCGATCGCGAGATCGCGCAGGCGCTCACGATCTCGCCGCGAACCGTGGAGACGCACGTCGGCGCGATCCTGCACAAGCTGGGGGTGAAGAGCCGCGCGGAGGCCGCACGGCACTATCGACCGCTGGACTGAGGCCCGAGCGCCACCCGGAGACCCGGATCAGGCCTTCGCTGCCGCGCGCGCTGCCGCGATCTCCACCCGCAACAGGCGTGGTTGCGCGACGCCAAATGACGCGCCCTCGCCGTTGCGCATGACCAGGAGCAGCTGGTCGCCGGACAGCATCGCCTCCGCGATCTCCTCGAGCCCGAATGACACGATCCGGCGGCCCACCAGGACCAGGCGGCGCGTCGTGAGGTAGAGGTCCCCCGCGAGGCCGGTCGAACCCTCCGCGCCCGGATGCCACCTCGCGGCGCTCGAGCACGGCGGACCGGCGCACCGCGACCACGCCTTCGCCGGGGGCCAGCAGGGGTGCGATGCGGTCGTCCGGCTCCAGCACCGCCATCGGCTGCGTCCGGTATCTCTCGCGGGCCTCGTTCGCGGCAGCCGCGTCCGCTTCGGCACGGGCCAGGATCTCGTCCGCGTCACGGAGAGCGGGAGCGCCATCGACCTCGGCGGCATCGGTCGAACCGCGGACAGGTGCCGGCGGATTCGATCGCTCCATCGCGCCAACTATGGCGGCGCGGATGCCCGGCGCGCCATACCGAGCAGTACGTATTCGGGTACGCATCCGCTCCTCCGTACCCGTAGACCGGATCCCGTATCGGCGTCCGTAGCGGTACTGATGGCGGCTCCTCCGAGGCGAGTAACAGTGGCCCGAGTCCGCGGCATTAGTGCCGCGAGCGCCCATCGGTGTCGTAGGCGTTCCCGACTCCGGAACCGGATGACCGGAACCCAAGCGGCCCATCGATCGGCAGCCGACGCAGGTTGGGGAGGAAGCCTAGTGCTGTAGGACCGACCGCGTTCGCTCCTTGTGCCGGAGCGGACTTGTCTATCCCACGGAAGCCCAGAAGGGGAAACACCATGTCCAAACGCAAGTTCGCTCGCTTCGGGGCCGTCATGACGACGCTCGCCGCAGCGGGCGCACTCATCGCCGGTGTCGTTGGAAGCAGCGGGGCGTACTTCACGGCGACGCAGCCCGGTTCGATCACCGGCAACCTCGGGACGGTCGCAGTCGACGTCAGCGGGACCGCGATCAACTACGCCAACCTGATGCCGGGCGAGACTCAGACTCAGGTCGTCTGGGTTCGGAACACCGGGACCGGGAACGAGGACATCTACCTGGCCTTCGACAACGGCAACGGCGCCTGGAGCGCCGTCAACGACCTCGGCCAGTACGGCAAGTTCACCATCAACGGCAACGTCTACGACAACCTGAGCAACCGCTACGTGGCTGCCAATCCAGGCGTTGCCGGCACACCAAGCCTGACCGATTTCATGTCGACCAGCCTTGCTAGCGGCTGCTACCACGTCGGCCGGGTTCCGGTCAACTACCTGCCGCACGTCATCAAGCTCGGCACGCTCACCCCCGGCCAACTGTGGAGCTTCAATGTCAGCTTCCAGCTGAACCCGTGCATGACCGGCGGCCAGGGCGCCACGCTCTGGGGCGCCGGACTGCCTGACTTCAACCCGGTCATCGCGCCCGCTCCGCTCAACTACGTCGTCGCGGCCTTCCAGCCCGGCGTCGACCCCAATGACCAGATGAACGGCGGGGGCAAGATCGCCCCGCTGCTTCTGCCCTATACGGGTGACAGCTACAGCCCCCACGGCACCTTCCAGTGATCCTGGCCTGACCGCCAGTCAGGGACACGGGTGGGCGAGCCAGTCTCGCCCACCCGCCCCGAGGAAGAGTCATGACCCGTCACCGCATCGTCGTCGCCGCCGCCGTCATCCTGTTCGCGCTGGTTGGCTGCGGCATCTACGCATGGTCGAGCGGCGTCCGCTTCTACGCCGTTGACTCGGGCTCGATGTCGCCGACCTTCGACACCGGTGCGCTGGTAGTGGACCTGCCGGTCACGCCGGCGACGACCCTGCACGTTGGGGACGTGGTCACCTTCCATCCCACGCCCGGGTACACCGCGACCCACCGGATTGCTGCCATCGGGCCCAACGGGATTACCACGAAGGGCGACGCCAACACGAGTAGCGACATTGGATACATCCAGCCGAACATGATCGCCGGGCGCATGGCCTTCTCGGTGCCCCTCGGCGGGTATGTCGCGATGTTCTTCCAGCGCCCCATCGGCGTGGTTGGGCTGCTGCTCCTGGTCCTCGTCCTGTTTGTTGTCTGGCAGATCACTGAGAGCGCGCCGAGGCCCCGCGCAACGCTGCCGCCCATCGACGAGGACGGGCGATGAGCGATCGTCGCCTCGCGGCAGTCTGGCTGCTGTCCCTCGCGGTCCTTGGCGGTGTCGTGCTGGGCCAAACGGTCCGGGGCACGACCGCTTACAACACGGACTCGAAGCCCGGCTCGATCGCTGGCGTGATCGGGACGTGGGCTCCGACGCCCACTCCGACGCTGCCCGTCGCGCCAGCGATCCCGCCCGAGTGCGCCGGCATGACGTTCGCCCAGGTCATCGTCGGCACGGACGGCAACGACACGATCCAGGCCAGCAACGGGCGCGCGCTCGTCTTCGGCCTCGGCGGCGACGACACGATCTACGGGGGCAACGGCAAGGACTGTCTCGTTGGCGGCCCCGGCAACGACACGCTGGTGGGCGGCAACGGCAAGGACGTGCTCCTCGGCGGCGACGGCAACGACACCCTTTACGGCGGCGGTGACGGCGACGTCATCGAGGGCGGCAACGGGAAGGACCTGATCGACGGCGGAGACGGGACCGACGCCTGCTACGGCACGAACAAGGACACGTTCATCAGCTGTGAGACGGAGTCGACGGACGGTTCCGGTGCCGCTGCAGTGGCGCCGGACGCGGCGCCCGCGCAAGCCGCGACCCCGGCCCCGGCCGCGTCGACGGCCCCCGAAGCATCCGCCAATCCGGATGCGAGCCCCGCCCCGGATCCGTCACCGGCCCCGGAGGCATCCTCCGCCATGGATCCGAGCCAGGCTCCGGACGCGACGCCCGCCCCAGACCAGACCTCGGCCCCGGATCCGACACCGATCCCGGACGCAACGCCGACACCGGATCCCACGCCCGCCGCGGATCCCACGCCTGCCCCGGACCCGACCCCCAGCGCGAGCGCGACCAGCGATCGCTACGCGGTGCTGACGCCCTGTCCCGACCAGGCCGACTGCTACATCTACACGATCAGGGTGGGGGACAACCTGTACAGCATCGCGAACTGGTTCGGGATCCCGCTGAGCACCATCTACGCCTGGAACCCGCAGTACGAGAACGGTCTCGTCCTGATGGCCGGCCAGCAGATCCGGATGCCGCCGCCCACGCGATAGTCCCGCTCCGTGGGCCGAGGGCCGCGCGACGCGCCTACGACGGCAGCAGCTCGGGCTTCTCGATCGGCGGCACCAGCGGGGAGCCCGTGATCAGCCGAGTGGACCGGCCCCGGGTCAGGAACGACCAGGCCCAGCGCGCAGGCCGGCGAAGCCGCCGCCGATCACGACCACGCGATGCGGGGCAGGGGACGCTGCCGACGAGGGAGCCGCGGGACGCTTGGCCATGCTTCGATCGCAGGCGACCGGCTCGGCGTCCGCGGCGTGCCCGGTGACTCCGGCGGAGAAGTCTCGCGCCTGGTGGGGGTTGCCGGGCGCACCGCCCGCGTCGCGGGGCGGCATCCGTTACCGGAGACTGCCCTGCGGCGCCGCCCAGCGGACTGGCTGTCCGGTGACCGAGGCGATGAGGTCGAAGTCCCCGTCGTAGTGGACGACCGTCAGGCCGTGCCGCGCCGCGACCGCGGCGGTGAGGAGGTCCTGGTGTCCGACCTGGCGGTGCCCGGGACCGCCGCCGCGACGGAGGAGCTCGCGCCACACCCGCCGTCCCGCGTCCCAGTCCTGCGGCTCGACGCGGTAGAAGGCGCACCCGTCCAGGTCTCCTTCGATTTGGGCGTAGTCCGCCAGGTCGCGGGCGCTGTAGAGCAGCTCCATGACGATCATGTCGGTCACGCCCACGAGACCGGCGAGGAACCGCAGCCCGAACTCGGGGAGCTCCTCCTTGTGCGCCCAGACCGAGGTGTCGGCGATCTCGAGGGTCAGCACCGGCGAGGCGTCACGCGGACTTCCGGCGGGGCTCGGCGGGCCGCGCCGCCGCCCCCGCAAGCGCCGTCGCCGTCTCCTCGGCTTGGGGGAGGAACGGCCGCGGGGTGCGCATCTCGGGCAGGAGTTCCTTGAGGTTGCTCCAGTCGCGGGCCATGAGCCGAGCGCGCGCCTTCCGCGCGACCGCCTCGCGCAGGGCGGCGTGGACGGTGTCGGTGGTGCGGGCCGTGCCGAGCGCCGCAGCGGCCTCGGCGAGGAGGTCGCGGTCGAGGTCGAGGGTGGTATGGGTCTTCATGTGGCCCTCTCGCGTGGTCAGGAGCACCGCTGATGCGTGATATACATCTAGCACGTTACGCAGATGCATGGGCGTAGTCAAGCATCGTGCGTCCGGCAAGCCCCGCCAGGCGCTCAGCGTTGCCGGCGGCTCAGCGGCCGAGCGGAACCCCCGCCATCCGTTCCGCGACTTCCGTCCGCTGCACCTTCCGGGTGTGGGTGCGCGGGAAGTCCTCGTCCGGGAAGGGGGCCCGGCCGACGACCCGCTGGTGGTCGGCCAGCCGCCGATTTGCGGCGCGGACGGCGGCCGCCAGGGCCGACGCCTCGTCCTCCTGCGGAACGCTGAACGCCGCGCCCTCGCGGTACGTGAACGCGATCCGCCCCGCCGGTGCCTCGTAGACCACCGGCTCGGCCAGGCCTTCGGCGACGAGCGCCGCCTCGACATCCTCGGGGTGCACGTTCATCCCGCTGGGCAGCGAGATCAGGGATCGTGTGCGGCCGATCAGGCGCAGGGCGCCGGAGCCATCGAGCTCGCCGATGTCGCCCGTCCGGTACCAGCCGTCGGGCGTGAACGCCGCCGCGGTCGCGACGGGGTCCCGGAAGTACTCCGTGAACACCGACGGTCCACGGACGACGACCTCGCCGTCGGGCTCGATGCGCAGCTCGATCGGCGGGCGCGTCCAGCCCACGCTGCCCACGGGCGTGTTGCCGGGGAAGTCCGTGGCGACCAGCCCGGCCTCGGTCGAGCCGTAACCCTGGACGACCTCGACGCCGAGCGCCTCCCAGCTGCGCTGGAGCGACGGCGGCAGGTGCGCGGCCGACGACAGCACGAGCCGCAGCTCGCCGCCGAGCGCGGCGTGGACCTTGCGGAACAGGCGCCGGCGCAGGGCGACGGGGAGGTAGGGGGCGATGCGCAGCGCGCGCCGGAACGTCGGCCCGCTGCCGCTGCGGTCGGCCTCGCGCCGGATCGCCGCGAACAGGAACTCGAGCACCTGGGGGACGACCACGAGGGCGGTGGCCCGATGGCCCTGGATCGCCGCGGCGATCACGTCCGGGCGGAGGGTGGTGATGTACTCGGTCTCGGCGCCGGCGGCGACCGCGTAGATCAGCCCGGCGACCTGCTCCATGATGTGCGACAGCGGCAGGATGGAGACGAAGCGGTTGTTCCCGGGCGGGATCGTCGCGAGGCAGCGCTCGGTCGACGCCAGCAGCATCGTCTGGGTGATCGTGACCCCCTTGGGGTTCCCGGTGGAGCCCGACGTGAACAGGATCTCCAGCGGCTCGTCCGGGTCCGCCGGTGTGCGCGACGCGAGGGCCGCGACCGCCGCGGGTCCGGCCGGATCGATCAGCTCGTCCAGGTCCATGACCGGCAGGCGCGCGAGCCGCCGGCTGGCCACGGGCTCCAGCGTCGCGCCAGTGCCCAGCAGGATCGCCGCCGGATCCGTCAGCGCGGAGATCCGCTCGACCGTGTCGGCCGTCATCCGCGCGTCGAGCGGGACCAGGATCACGTTCGCGCGCGCCGCCGCGAACAGCGCAGCGGCGAAGCCGGGGCCCGGCGACCCCTGGACCAGCACCAGGGCGCGTGGCTGGAGGGCGGCCGCGAGCCGGGCTGCGGCGTGGTCCACGGCGGTGCCGAATGCCGCGTAGGTCAGCGACTGCTCGCGCGTGGTCGCGGTGCGCACGCCCAGGAACGGGGACGAGGCGCGTTGGGCGATGGCGCGCGCCAGGAGGTCGGGCAGAGAGGCGGGGATGGCCGCGCGCGGCGCGGAGGTCGATCCTGAGGCTGGCACGGCGACCTTTCGTGGAGCGACCGCCGGGCGAACCCGGTACGACGCGGGGTGCGGGCGGGCGATGACGGTCTCGCTTCGGCTGGCGACAAGGATAACCCGGGACGATTGAACGGCGCCCGTCGGAGAGGCCGGACACGGGTTCGAGATCCTGGTCCGGGTTCGGGATCCTGGTCCGGGTTCGGGATCCTCAGCCGGGTTGTCTGCCCTCGACGGCGCCCACCCCGGGACGCGGCGGAGCGTCGACCAGGAGCATCGCGAGGAGGCAGGCCGCGCTCAGCGCGGCCGTCCCGAGCATCGCGACCTCGAGCCCGAACGACACGGAGATGAAGCCCATCGCCGGCGGATACACGATGCCGCCGACCACCGCGAGGCCCACCAGCAGGCCGCTGATGGCGGCCGCCCGCTCCGGGTACCGCTCCCCGCCGAGCGCGATGATCATCGGGAAGATCGGCCCGAACGCGAACCCGACCAGCGCGAACAGCGCGATCGACACGGGCAGCCACGGGGCGAGCACCGCGCCGACCAGCGCCGCGGCGGCGATCCCCGCCGCCACCGCCGTGAAGCGTGCGTGGTCGAAGCGGTCGGAGATGCGCGCCGACACCAGTCGTCCGAGCGTCAGGCCGGCCCAGAACAGCGACAGGCTGGCCGTGGCCACGACGAGGGGCGCCGAGGCCAGGAAGCGCACCAGCCAGTTGGAGACGCCGACCTCCGCCCCGACGTAGGTACCGATCGCGATCGCGAGCAGGGCGATCGGCCAGGCCTGCCCCAGGCGACGCCCGGATCGACGCCCGGATGGTGCCGCTGCCGCGATGGCGCCGGCATCTGCTGCGGTCGCCCGCGCCCGTCGGCCGGTCGGCATGTCCAGGCTCCCGATCACGGCGGCCAGCGGCAGCGCCACGACGCCGGTGCCGGCGATGATCACCTGCCAGCCCACGCCCGCCTCGCTCAGCAGACCGATCGCGAGCGGGGAGGCGAGAGCCCCGATACCGAAGAACAGGTGCAGGCTGTTGAGCGCCCGTCCGCGACCGGTCGTGAACAGGTCCAGGAACAGGCCGTTCATGCCGCCGTCCAGGGCGCCCGCGCCGAACCCGGCCGGACCGGCAGCCAGCAGGAACACCGTCCAGCCGGGGGAGGCGGCCAGGGCCACCAGCCCGAGCCCGTGGAGGACGGCCGCCGCGACGAGCACGCGGCGGCGGCCGAGACGCTCGGTGATCGCGCCGCCGCCGAGCGATCCCAGCGTGTAGCCCGCGGCGTAGAGGAAGAAGAACACGCCGATCCCCGCGTCCGTCTGGCGGAAGTCGCGCTCCAGCGACCGCACGAGGGAGGGGACGAGCAGCCCCGTCCACCCGATCAGCAGGAAGGTGGCGTAGCCCGTGTACCGGGCGACGTCCCGGTGGGCGGGCACGATGGAGGACATGCGGCGGACGGCTCCTCGTGGGGCTCGTGAGCGTGGAGAGCCCTCGGCGGCGCCCGGCGGGCATCGCGGACGACCGCCGGCAGTGTACGTGGCCCCGGCCCCGGCGGGCTCGATAGGCCCGTGCGTCGGGCCGGGCGGACACGCCGCGAGCCGGTCCGGGCGGGCGTCACGGCCGGCGGATGCGGGTCAGCGCCTCCAGATCGAGGTTCGCCGCTGCGTGGTGCTCTCCGCGGCGTCAGAGGTCGCCGTCCGGGTCCAGCTCCTCTTGATCGGCTGCAGCACGGCCTGGATCTCGTCGCGGTAGGGCCGGCCCTCAGGCCGGTCGGCCAGCCACTGCAGGTAGCCCGGGTCCACCCGTGCGATCTCGCCGATGGACCAGCACAGGTGCCGCCCGAACATGAGCACGCTCCCGGACGGCCGGCCCGGTGGGGGACCCGCGGCACCCACGCCCTCGGGTCCGCGCATCCACGTGCAGGATGCGCCGGTAGCCGGATCGATCCGGACCGTCGTGACGTGGGGCCGGCTGACGCCCTGCCACGATGCCTCGGGGGGCTTGTGGGCGGCGTCCCACGCGGCCCGGACCACGGGGTCCCGGAGGATTGCGTAGGCGGCGTTCAGCAGTGCCATGCGGTGCTGCGCCTCCGGACCCGGAGCGATGTCGGGGTGATGCTGGCGGGCGCAGGCACGATAGGCCGCCTGGATCATGTGGCGATCCGCACCGCGATGAACGCCGAGGGTCGCGTACGGGTCGAGCTGATCCATGCTCACCGGGACGCGGGCAGGTGCATGCCAGCAGGCTACCATTCATCGTCAGGGGTGTCAGGTCCGGTTTGTCGTTGATCCGTGACTCTGTCAGTGCCGCGCGGGTCAGCGATCCCTCGTGCGTGGTCGCGGTCCGCCCGCCGGGCGGGATCGAATGATCCCGCTGTCGGCTCGGCGTGAGGAGATCCCCGCAAGATCGACCGAGGGCGCAGTCTGCTTGACCGTGGGCGCGGTGCGTTCTGCGTGCGGGGTCCGTTTCGTCGTCGGTTTGCCCGCCGTCTTCGCCCAGTGAGAGGCCGGCGCCGGGCGGGCGAGCAGGTAGCCCTGGCCCAGCGGGACCCCGAGCCGGCGCAGCGTCGCGAGCTCCGCCTCGGTCTCCACGCCCTCGGCGATCGTCTGGCTGGCCGACTCGCTGGCGAACTGGAGGAGCCCCAGCACGAGCGCCTGCCGCGTGTGATCCGTGTCGATCCGGCGGACGAGCGCGATGTCGAGCTTCACGAAGGCGGGTCGGAGTTCCACGATGTGTCCGAAGTTGGCGATACCCGCCCCGGCGTCGTCCACGGCAACGCGTACCTCGGGGCCGAGGCGGTCGACGCACTCCCGGAGCATCGGGTAGTCGGCGACCGGGACGTGCTCGGTCACCTCGAGGACCACCGGGCGGTCTGCCCGTCCCAGGATCTCGGCGAGGCGTCCATTCGCCCCGGTGACGAGATCCGGTGACACGTTGAGGCTCACCCAGGCGCCGCGTGGCAGCTGCGTCGCTTCTGCGACCGAGGCGGACAGGGTGGCCATCTCCAGCTCCTCCTCCAGGCCGACGCGCCGTGCGTCGGCGAAGACGACGTCGGGAGCCGTCCCGTTCGCAAAGCGCGTGAGGGCCTCGTAGCCCATGTGCCCGCCCGTCTCGAGATCGACGATCGGCTGGAAGACCGGCCGGAAGGCTGCGTTCTGGATGAGGTCGGAGATCAAGTCGCGGGCGTGATCGGTCTCGGCAAGATCGCTGATGGCCGGGCCCGACGATGGCGCCGGCGATCCCCGCGAACTCGAGGAGGGCGGGGAGGGTCTCCGTGAGCCTCGCGACGGCATCCGCTTGTGAGCCGAGGTGACGGTCAGCAGGCCGACGACGGCACCGGCGTGGCGGATCGGTGCGTAGGCGAGTGCTGCGGTGCCGAGCTCGTCGTGCAGGCGCGCGTACGGGTGGGTCGGTCGGCGGCCATATGCCTCGACCCACGGCCCCCCGATCGCGCGCGAGCGAAGGGATCGACTCCGGCGCAGGGGCAGACGCCGCAGCGGAACGGGTGCTCCGTCCGCCCGCACGAAGGCGAGGGAGACCGCCGGTCCATCCGTCGTGAAGGCGGCAACGGAGGCACTCTCCATCCGGACAGGCTCGCGACCTGACGACAGATCGCCTCGGCCGTCAAAGCGGCGGTCGGCCCGGCCAACCACGTCCGCAAGGGACCCGGCGATCATCGCCCGCTCCCGCGCCATCGATACCTGTTGGGCCTCGACCGCTCCGCTCTCGCGTGACGTCCCGCTTGACGGCGACATAGCCGCCGACCGCTCCGGCATCATCGCGGACCGGTGACACGACGGCCTCCTCGCGGAACAGGCTGCCGTCCTTGCGCCGATTGGTGATATCGCCGGTGAATGAGTGCCCGGCCGTGAGGGCGGCCCACATCGCCGCGTAGAAGGCCGGCCCCTGGACGTCGCTGCTTCAGGATGCGAGGGTTTTGGCCGATGACCTCGTCGGCTGCGTAGCCTGATACGCGCTCGAACGAGGGGTTCACGTACTCGATCGCGCCGGCTACGTCCGTGATCATCACCGAGTCTGCCGACTGCTCGACGGCGGCGTGCAGCCGCCGCATCTCCAGGTCCGCGCGATGGTGGGCGCTGACGTCCCTCACCGATCGCACGTACCCGTCGCCGAGCTTCGCCGCCCGGATGTCAACCCACTGGTCCAGCGGTCCGCCGGCTGCGTCCGGATCCACGAAGTGGAACTCTTCGGTCTCGGATGGCGTGCCGTCCTCGACGACCTGCACGTATTCCGCGAACAGCCCGCTGGTCCCGTGGGCGGGAAACAGCTCGAGCAGCGTGTGGCCGACCTGGTCGGCGGCCGCCACGCGGCCAAGCCGGGCGAGGGCGGGGTTGACGTACTCGATCCGGAAGTCGACGATGCGGCCCTCCTCGTTCCGAACGGCGGACGCGAGCGTGACGCCTTCCAGCATCTGATCGAGCGCGGTCTGCAGGCGGGCCTCCGAGGCCTCGAGGGCAGCCTGTGCCTCGACGCGCTCGGTGACGTCGTTGGCCAGGCCGGCGAGGCCGACGATCGAGCCATCCTCGTCGCGCAGGAAGGCGCTCGACCACTCCAGCTCGCGGATCTGCCCCGCCCGGGTGAGCAGCCGGCTGCGGAAGCCATGGTCGAGCGTGCCTGTCATCGATCACCCTGCAGTACCCGGCCCGGGCCACCACCCGGTCCTCTGCCGGGACGAACACGTCGTGCCAGTCCCGTCCCACGATCTCGGCCTCCGACCAGCCGGAAAGCGCCAGCAGGTACCGGTTTGCGAACAGGATGGTGCCGCGCACGTCGAGCATCATGGCGACCAGGCTGACGCCGGCAAGGGTCTCGCGGAAGCGCCGCTCCGACGCCGCGAGCGCATCCTGGAGCCTGCTGCGCAGTGCCGCCTGCTCGAGCCTGGCGAGGGCCCTGGCGACGTCGGACACCAGCAGCTCGAGAGCCTCGACGACTTCGGGATCGAACGCGTCCGTCGGTGCGCCATAGGCGACGATCGCGCCCCGTGTCGCGTCCAGGTAGCGGAGCGGCAACGCCGCGACCGAGCGGTATCCGTACCGCTCGGCTGCCGCCTGCCAGGGCGCCATCAGCGGCGACGCGGCGATGTCGTTCACGACGACCGTCCTGCCGGTGCGCACAGCCTGCCCGGCCGCGCCACCGCCGCGCCGGGAGGCATCGGCCCTGGCGTCGATCGCATCGAGATAGCCGGTGTCGCCGTGGTTGCCGATCGGGACGATCCGGCTGGTCTCCGGGTCCTGACCAGCCCCACCCAGGCCATCGCGAATGAGCCCGTCGCCACGATCGTATCACTGGCCAGGCGCGCGATGTCGGCGAAGGATTGTCCACGAGCAGCCAGCTGGCGGGCCACCCCGGCCACCTCGCTTGCGAAGAGCCCGCCGACGCGCGAGCTGGGCCTCGGCCTCGACCAGGTCAGTCACGTCGTGGGTGGTGGCGATGTAGCTGGACACCTCTCCGGCACCGTCGCGCACGGGACGCGCATCGACATCGACCCGGCGGATCGCGCCACCCGGGATCGTGACCGCGATGCGTCGATGCCAGGGCACGCGTGCTCGCGACCGCCTCCATGATGTCCGGCAGGCCACCGGGCCCGAGCGCCTCTGTCGCGAGCGGGCCAGCCTCGCCGCCGACAACAGCGTCGAGGGACAGACCCGTGCCCGCCAGGAATGCCGGGTTCGCGTACGTGACGACGCCGTCCAGGCCCACCATCAGCACGCCGTCGCTCGTCTGCTCCAGGGCCGCGCCGAGGCGCTCGCGCTCGCGCCGCTCTCGATCGACCTCGGTCACGTCCCGCCAGGTGGCGAGGAAGCCGTCGCCGGATCTCGTGACCCGGACGTTGGCCAGCCCACGCCTGCGGGAGCCGTCGGCGCGCGGGACCGTGAACTCCATGCCGTCCGCCATCCACGCCTCGCCACTGTCCACGACGGTGCGGCACACCTCGAAAGACCTGGTCTCTCCCAGGAACGGCAGCCCGTCGACGATCGGCGCGCCGGTCAGGCTGTCCGCCGTCCGGCCGATGAACGCCGCCGCCGCGCGATTGGCGAACCGGACCCGGAAGCCGGTGATCGTGCCGTCCGGGTCCCGGATGGACGACGCGATCAGGAGCGGGTCGATCATCGCGTCGAGCGAGCCGCGCAGGAGCGTCTCGGAGTCCCTCACCGTCGCGTGCGCCGCGACGAGGTCGGCCTCCAGCCTGATCTGCTCTCGGCGGGCCGCGCGCTCCGCGAGCGCACGCTCGACGGCCGGGGCGAGGGCCTCCAGGCTCCCCTTCAGGACGTAGTCGGTGGCGCCGCTGCGCATCGCCCTGACCACGAGCTCCTCACCCGCGGCGCCCGAGACGAGGATGCACGGCACGCTCCGGTCCCAGGCGTGGACCGCCGCCACCGCCGCTTCGCCCGAGAAGCCCGGCATCGCCCAGTCGGTGAGGACCACGTCGGGCACGAACGCGGGCAGGGCCGCGTGGAGCGCGGGCTCGGTTGCCACGCGTTGTGCGTCGATGTCCAGTCCGGCCGCCCGCAGCGCGCGCACGACGAGCTCCGCATCGTCGGGGGAGTCCTCGACGAGCAGCACGCGCAGCGGCGACGGGCGCACGGTCATCCAGGCACCGCGTTGAGGAGCATCCAGTAGAGGCCGAGCTGGCGGACCGCCTCAATGAACTGCTCGAAGTCCATCGGCTTCACGACGTAGCTGTTCGCGCCGTACTCGTAGCTCGCAACGAGGTCGCTCTCCTCGCGCGAGGACGTGAGGATCACGACCGGGATGGTCCGCGTCCGCGCGGACGCCTTGAGTCGCCGAAGGACCTCGAGGCCACCCACGCGTGGGAGCTTGAGGTCCAGCAGGATGAGCCGGGGCATGCCATCCGGCGGCACGTGATCCGGGTCGTCGGGGCGCAGATAGTCGAGGGCCTCGGCGCCGTCGGACATCACCTTGACGCGGTTGGCGAGGTTGTGGGCCCGCAATGCCCGCAGGGTCAGCTCGACATCGTCCGGGCCGTCCTCGACGAGAAGGATCTGGGCCGGTTCCGCGCTCATGTTGCCTCCAGCTGTGAGGGAAGGGAGAAGCCGAACGTGGCGCCGGCTCCGGGCGCGCCTTCTGCCCACACGGTTCCGCCGTGGCGCTGCACGATGCGGGCAACGATGGCAAGGCCGATCCCGGTCCCCTCGAACTCCGCGGTCGCGTGCAATCGCTGGAAGGGGGTGAACAGCTTGCCCACGTATGTCGCATCGAAGCCGACCCCGTTGTCGCGGACGGTGTAGCGGCACATGCCGTCCTGACGCTCGGATCGGACCTCGACGGATGGATGCCCCGTTTGGCCCGTGAACTTGACCGCGTTCCCGAGCAGATTGACCCAGACCTGGCGCAGGAGCGCCGAGTCGCCCGGCGCGTCGGCGAGCGGGCCGACGTCGAACGCGATCTCACGATCCGGGCTGGCCGCCTGCAGCTCTTCGGCCACGCCCAGTGCCAGCCGGCCCATGTCAACCGGCCGATGCTCAAGCGTGATGCGCGTCACGCGGGAGAACGCGAGCAGGTCGTCGATCAGGATGCCCATCTGCTTGACGTTGCGGAGCACGATCCCGAGCACGCGTCGTCCCTCCGTGTCGAGGGTGGCGGCGTGCTCGGCGAGGAGGATCTGGCTGAACGACGCGATCGAGCGCAGCGGCGCCCGCAGGTCGTGGCTGACGGAATAGCTGAACGCTTCCAGCTCCGCGTTTGCGGCCTCGAGCGAGATCGTCCGCCGCTGCACCTGCGCCTCGAGCTCGCTGTCGAGGGCCAGGAGGTCCACGTCCCCCTGCTTGCGCCGGTGATGTCGCTGAACATCGCGATGAACTGTGCCGGGCGCGGGCTGTACAGGTAGATCGAGTACCAGCGCTCCGCCTGCTCCTGGTACGACTCGAGCTCGACCGGATCACCCGTGGATGCGACCCTGCCGCCGATGTCGAGCCAGTCGTGCGCAAGGTCCGTGAAGCCGGGGACGGCCGTCCGGACCGCGGGGCGCAGGAGCTCCGCCTTCGTTCGTCCGGTCATGGCTTCCAGCGCACCGTTGACGGCCAGGTAGCGGTAGCCGATGGGCTTGCCATCGGCGTCGCTCACGATCTCGCACTGCGCGATGGCGACGAGTGGGGTGGCCAGCAGCGCGTCGTAGTTGACCTCGCTTTCGTGCGCTGCCTGTTCGGCTCTCCATGCGGCCCGTGATGTCGCGGGCAGCGGCGTAGACGCGCCCGGTCTGCGGGTCCCAGCGGCTGTTCCAGTCGAACCAGCGATACGACCCGTCCCGGGTCCGGATGCGGTTGACCTGGCCGATTACGCGGTCGAGGTCCTCGGCGCCGGCGAGGAACGGTTCGCCCTCGGATCGGAGATCGTCCGGATGGATGAACGCTCCGATGGCGTGCCCCAGGAGCTCGTGCGGCTGGTAGCCCAGGCTTCGGGTCCAGCTCGGCGACGCGAGCGTGAGGCGTCCTTCGGCGTCCGCGATGCAGATCAGGTCGTCCGTGTTCTCGATCACCTGGTCGCGATCCCGGCGGGCATGGGCGCGCGACCGTTCGACGCGGCGGGCGCGATCGATGACCCAGGTGCCGACCGTCGCGAGGATCAGCAGCTGGAGGATGACCATGAGGGACATCCCGAAGGGCGCGTCGAGGTGCGCAGGTGCGCAGGAGCCCGAGAACGAGCCAGCCGGCGAGCGGCACCACCAGCGCCGGCCGTCAGCGCGAGCCGCCGGGCGATCTGGCCGGCCGATCCAGGATCCCGGACGAGCTGCATGATGCCGTGCCCGGGATCGGCGGCGGTGAGTGCTCCGGCAAGCATCACGAACCCGAGAGCCGCCGGGAAGGCGATCCGGGTCGACGATCCGATGGAGGTGAGATCGGTCGCGCCGTAGAGGTAGCCCAGGACCCCCAGACCGCCGATGACGCCGTCGACCAGGGCCAGGGCAAGGCTCGGATGCCAGCCCCGCCACGTCCGGCCGAGCATCACGAGGGCGAGGGCGCCTGCGCCGAACCCGACGACGGCCCAGACCGCCATCCGTCCCGCGTACGGAGCTCCGGGTTCGGCCGAATCCTGCGCCAGCAACCGGTCGATACCGAGATCGATCGCCGTCGCGTACTCGAACGCCGTGGCGGATGCGATGGCGAGCACGATCGCTGCAAGGATCCCGGCCAGGCGGTACCGATTGGCGGAAACGCGGCTCGCGATGGCGGCGCCGAGCAACAGGAGGAGCAGCGCCGCGTTTGCCTTCATGGGCAGGGCGTCCGGCAGGAAGGCGCTCAGCTGTTGAAGGCCGGTTGCCCAGCCGAGCAGCACGACCACGCCCAGCGCGACCGCGGCCAGGGCGGCGACGAGCGCAGGCATGCCGAAGTTCGGGATGTCACGCCATCCCCATCCGCGCGCCGCCCGGGCGCCTCCGTCAGCCGGAGCGGTTCGCAGTCGCCGGATCGTCGGACCGTCCATGGAGCCGCTGCTTTCAAGGATGTGGCTTGCGGCAGCGGCCCGGACGGTCTTCGACCGGGGTCGCGAAAGCGCACGCCCATCCACGCTTACCGTGCCCGGTCGGGTCGTCGCCGTCATGACGGCCCGTAATGACGAATCGAACCGGCCGCGGCATCTTTCGGCGCGTCATGAGCGGCAACGGCTTCGGCCAGGGCGGCATCCAGGACGCTCCCGCTGGAGCGTGATCAGCGCGCGATCAACGCCGAGCGCGCCGCGATGGATGCCGACCGGGACGCCGCCGACGCCGACCAGACCGCGTCGGACATGGACCAGGCCCTCGCGGACCGCGACTCTGCGGACGCGGCGAGCGATCAGCTTGCCGCGGAGCTCGACCAGGCGTTCATGGACCAGGCGCGGCGGTTCCTGCCCGGCTCCTCGGACGCGGATGCCGGCGGCGAGTCCCGGGCCCGGCGCGAGGCGAGCAGGATCAGCCGGCTCGAGAGCCATCTCACGCGCGCGGAGGCCGCCGAGGAGAGGTTGAGGGCGGCGGCCGTCCGTGACGCCACGGCGGCTGCGCGTGACAAGAGCGCAAGAGAGAGGGACCGGCGTGCGGAGGACCTCGAACACGAGCTCGCGGCGGTCGACGAGGAGCTTGCAGCGAAGTTGAGGCGCCTTCGCCTCTCCGTCGCCGCCGACCGGGCCCGGTCGGCGGCCGACCGGCGCCGGGCCGCCGCCGAGCGGGCCGCGGCCGCCCAGGAGCGCGACCGCCTGGAGGCGGAGCTCCATGTCGCCTACATCGACGACCTCACGGGAACCTTCCGGCGGGAGCTGGGCGTGCTTGCCCTCAAGCTCGAGGTCCACCGCGCTCGCCGTGGGGACGGGCGGTTCGTCATCGCGTTCGTCGATGTCGACGGCCTCAAGGGCGTCAACGACCGGTCCGGGCATGAGGCGGGAGACCACGTGCTGCAGACGCTCGCGGCCACGTTGCGAGCAAACCTGCGTTCCTTCGACCCGATCGTCCGCCATGGCGGAGACGAGTTCGTGTGCGGGCTCGGCGGAGTGGATCTCGAGGACGCGGAGCGCCGGTTCGAGCTCATCGACGGCGCGCTCCGGAGCGAGGTCGGCGTGGGGGTCACCGTGGGGCTGGCCGCTCTCGCCGAGGGTGAGACGCTGGAGCAGGTCACGGCTCGGGCGGATGCCAGGCTGCTTGAGGCGAAGGACGGCAGGAGCCGGTAGCGTCCGGAGTCCGCGCGTGGCGCTCGCCCGTGGTCGCAGTGGAGCTGCGACATCGGGTCTCCCGGCGCGTTACCGGCGACGGGCGCGCTGGGGTCCGTGCCTGGCCAGGTAGCCGGAGACCTGCGACCGCCGGTCGAGATCGAGCTTGCCGAGGATCGCGCTGACGTAGTTCTTGATCGTCTTGTCGGAGAGGAAGACGGCCGCCGCGATCTCCTTGTTCGTCCGGCCCTCGGCGAGCAGGGGCAGGATCTCCCGCTCGCGCGGGGTGAGGTCGATGGCGTTGTCGGGATCCGTCCCGTTCGCGATGCGCCGGATCCGCTCGAGGATCACGCCGGTCACGGCAGCGTCGAGCATCGACTCGCCCCGGCCGACGGCCTGGAGCGTCCGGACGAGCTCCGCGCTCCTCGCCTGCTTGAGCACGTAGCCGCGGGCCCCGGCGATGATGGCATCGAGCACGTCGACCTCGTCGGGTGAGCTCGTGAGGAACACGACCGGCATCGCCGGGAACTCATCGTGCACGAGGCGGCAGGCCTCGATGCCCGACGCGTCGGGCAGGCTGATGTCCATGAGGACGAGATCGGGCACGAACCGGCGCGCCTGCGCCACGGCCTCCGCGCAGGTGCCGGCTTCCGCCACGACGTCGAACTCGGCGCGACGGCCGAGGAACGAGATCAGCCCCTTGCGGACGACCTCGTGGTCATCGACGACGAGCAGGCGGATCTGTGTGCTGGGGTCTGACATCGAGGCGCGAGCATGCACCCAAGCCGCGACAACCGCAACATGCCGAGTCCGCGTCCGCGTCCGCGTCCGCGCCACCGTCGTCACAATGTGGCATGGGCTACGACCTCGACCGCTTCCTCCTGGCCCAGGAGCACGCCCACGATCGCGTCCTCGCCGAGCTGCGGTCCGGGCGCAAGACCGGCCACTGGATCTGGTTCATCTTCCCGCAGATCGCCGGGCTGGGTTCCAGCGAGATGTCCCGCTACTACGCGATCAGCTCGCTGGACGAGGCGCGCGCCTACCTGGCGGATCCGGTGCTGGGTGCCCGCCTGCGTGAGTCGGCTTCGGTCGTCCTCGCGATCAGGGACCGTTCGGCCGAACAGATCTTCGGTTCGCTCGACGCGATGAAGGTCCGATCGTCGATGACCCTGTTCCATCGCGCCGCGCCCGACGAGCCGGTGTTCGCGCAGCTGCTGGACCGCTTCTACGGGGGTGTCCCGGACCGGGCCACGGACGCCAGGCTGCGCTGACGGTCGGAGGGCCGACGCGAGCCGCCGGTCCTAAGCGCGCGAGCACGCAGGAGTAGGCCGATAAGTTGCTGTGAGCAGACGTGAGAGACAACGCGCAGTTGGCGATGAAATAACTAGACGCCTTTGGTGACGAGATATAAGAGAGATACGCGGAGATAGAGTGGCCGGAGGAAGTGATAAAAGAAGAGAAGAAAAAGAGAGAGAAGAAAAAAAAGGAGAGAGGGGCAAAGAAGAAGGGAGAGAAGAGAGTCTTCGACAACGACGAGGAATACGGGTACGAGAACGGGCTGACCGGCGGGGGAGCTGTGGAGGATGGCCGTGAAAGGGGAAGAGGAAAAGGTCGAATGGGAGAGGTTCCTGAATTAGATGCCGGGGCAGCGTCGCTGGGTGGTGTGCGACGGAAAGAGAGACATCGCCAATGCCGTCTGAGCGTTCTGGAAGGGGACCGTCATCGACACTGCGAGTGGCCATCGCCCCTGCGGCGAGGAGAAGCGGCGCCGAGCCGAACTCGGTAAACATTCATCGTTGATGAAGACGTCGCGCACTACGTGAGAACAACAAGATCAGTAAAAGAGGCTAGGACGATCAGATGTTCGAAAACAGATGCCGGTGCCACGCCCCTTCTGACATGCGCAAGATCCGCGAATCTTCAGAATAGACCTAGGCGAGGAAATGAGAAGAAGAAAGACAGAGGCGGCGACCGTATGCCCTATAAAACCGAGAAAGATCAACTGAGAAGCGACGCGGCGACCGAAATAGGCTACAGCTGCCCGACAACATGGACGACGCACAGATAGAGGAACGCCTGATCGCGCGAGCCAACTGCTGAAAAAGGAGAGACGACCGCTGCCCGACTGGCAGACGGTCCACCGCGACTACGCCGGAAGAGCGTGACTCTCCAGATGCTACACATGGAATCAAGGAAAGAAAGATATAGGGCTACCAGTACACACAGTTCTGACGCCAATACCACGCCTGGGCGCGCCACTAGACCTAATCAAGCGCCAGCAGCACCGAGCCGGCGAGAAGCTGTTCGTCACTTCGCCGGGCAGACCATCCCGATCACCGATCCGGCGACCGGCGAGATCAAGCAGGCACAGCTGTAAGTGGCGGTGCTAGGCGCGTAGAGCTACACGTACGCAGAGACGACACACACTCAGGAGCTGCCCCACTGGATCGCCGAACACGTCGCGGCGTTCTCTTACCTCGGCGGCTGTACAGCGCTGATCGTGCCCGACAACCTCAGCTCGAGCGTAACAAGAGACCACCGCTAAGAGACAGACATCAACCCGACCTATGCCGAGATGCCCGCACATTACTCGTGTGCCGTCATTCCGGCTCGACTACGGAAACCAAGGGACAAGGCGAAGACCGAGAAGAGCGTACTGCTCACTGCACCCTGGGTGCTCGCGCCCTCCGTCACCGCACGTTCTTCTCCATCGCGGAGCGAACGCCCCGATCCGCGACGGCTCGACTGGATAAACGCGAGACCGTTAAAGAAGTTGCCGGGGAGCCGGGAGAGCCTCTTCGCGAAGCTCGACTGACCCGAACTGCGACCGCTGCCCAAAGCTCCCTATCAGTTCCCCCTCTGGAAGACCGCCACGGTGAACGTGCACTACCACGTCGAGGTCGACTGACACTGGTACTCGGTGCCCTATCAGCTCATCGGCGCAAGCTCCGACATCCGCGTCACGGCCGAGACCGTGGAGGTCCTCCATCACGGCCGGCGAGTGGCGAGCCACCAACGATCGGGCGACCAGCGGCACTTCACCACCGACGCCGCCCACATGCCCGAGGCCCACTGAAGCCACGCCGAGTGGACCCCGAACCGGATAGTACGCTGGGCCGAGCAGACCGGGCCCGCCACTGAGACTCTCGCGCCCGGGATCATGGCCTCCCGGCCCCACCCCGAGCAGGGCTACCGCTCGTGCCTCGGGATCATGCGCCTGGGCCGCAGCTACGAGGGAGCGCGCCTCGAGGCGCCAGCAGCCAGGGCGCTAGACATCCGCGCCCTCTAGTACCGAAGCGTCGAGTCGATCCTCAAGAGCGGCCTCGACGGACTGACCCAGAACGGCGCGGAGCCGGCCACCACCATCGACGACCACGACAACGTGCGCGCCGACCGCTACTACGAGTGAGGAGGAGATCACCTGCCATGCTCATCACCCCCACGATCGACAAGTTGCACGCCCTCGCCCTCACGGGCATGGCCCGCGCGCCACCGACCAGCTCGAGAGCCCCGACTAAGCCGACTTGGGCTTAGAGGAGCGCCTGGGACTGCTCGTCGACAGGGAAGTGCAGAAAAGCGAGAACCGGCGGCTCGCCTGGCACCTGAAGGCCGCCCGCCTCCGCAGCGAAGAGGTCATCGAGGACCTTGACCTGCGCGGCCCGCGGGAGCTCGACAGCTCGACCGTGCTCGGCCTCGCCGAGGGCCACTCGGTTACCGCACACCGCAACGTGCTCGTGACCGGGCCGACAGGGGTGGGCAAGAAGTTACTCGAATGCGCGCTCGCCCAGGCCGCCATCCGCCGGGGTCACACAGCACTATACATGAGGGTGACGAGAATGCTAGACGAGCTGGTGCTCGAGAGGGCGGACGGAAGACTCCTGCGGCTCATGGCCGACTGGGCGAAGGTGGACTTAATGGTCCTCGACGACTTGGGCCTCCAGCCGGTGCCGGCTTCACGGGCGGCCGACTTGCTGGAGGTGATCGAGAACCGCCACGGACTCCGCTCGACCATCGTGAAGAGCCAGCTGCCGGTCGGCCACTGGCACGAGGCGCTCGGCGAGCCTACCGTCGCCGACGCGATACTAGACTGACTGGTCCACAACGCCTATCGGCTGGAGCTCAGGGGCGACTCGCGCCGCCGGGCGGCGAGGGCTGCTGATACCGGGCCGGGGTCGCACCGGCCCCGGACGTGACGACACCCTGGGCGCCCCGGGCGCCGTGCCAGACTATCCGCAGACCACCGACAGAGGTGACCCCAGGGGGTGAGGAGGATCGGCGGCCGAACCGCCGTCTGCGAGGCGGCTCGGCAGTCGCCACCGGCGCTGCGGAACGAGCACGCTGGTCGAGGATCGCCGCGATCTCCGTCCGGTATGGCCGGCCGATCGGGGTCCGGACCAGCCACTCGAGGAAGTCCGGGTCGTGCAGCGCGATCTGGCCGAAGGACCAGCCCTTGTAGCGGCCGAAGTCGAGCACGGTGCCGGAGGATTGACCCGCGGGCCGACCGGGGCTCGCCGACCACTCCGGCGCCGCTGCGGGCGGCTGTGCGTTTGCGGCAAGCACGTGCCGGCCGTGGTCGTAGACCCGCCGTGCCTGCTCGTCACCCAGGACCGACCATGCCCGATTGATGGCGACCATCGTCGCGTGGGAGCCGCCGGGCATGTCGGGGTGATGCAGGCGAGCCAGTGCCCGATAGGCCGACCGGATCGCATCGGGACCGGCGGTGGGATCGACCTGGAGAACTCCGTAGAAGTCGATGAGCTGCAGCATCGGCTGGACGATAGGACGGACGGCGGACGAGCGTCAGCACCGAGCGGTCATGGCGGGCCAGCCATTCGTTTCCCGCCGGCGACGACATCCTCGCGCGGTCCGCCTTCCCGGTCCACCGCCGTTGCTCCATGACGGTTCGTCATGACACCGGCGCCGGGGCCGCACACAGTGACGGTGGACAAGCTCGCACGGCCTGACCCGGCGTCTGTGTGGGCGGCCATCGCGAGTGGCCCAACCAGGGCTCGCGGCGATGGAAGGAGTCGCAGCGATGATGGCCGAGGCGACGCACATGCTCCGAGCGGCCTGATGGTGACGCCCGCCGTGCCCGACAGCACCGAACGGGGGACGATCGACGACCTGGTCGCGGCCTCCGATCGCCCGCGCACCGCCCAGGACCAGCGCTTCGGGAGGTTCCTGGTCTTCTGCGCTGCCGCCACGCTGGCGCTCTTCGGCATCGGCCTGGTGACCGCGCCAGCAAGCGAGCAGCCAGGCCTGCTGCCGGTCTCGGTGGCGGTCGTGGTGACCGCCGGTCTGGCCGGCTGGTTCGCGAGACGGGGCTTCTCGCGCAGGCTGTTCGTGGTGACCGGCGTGATCCTGATGGTTCTCGGCATCATGATCGGGGCCGCGCTCCCGGACGGCCTCGATGCGGCCGTGATCCTGCCGCTGGCGGGTGCCCTCCTGGTCCTCCCGGTGCTGACGGGCCGGCGCCTCCTGGCCATGTTCGTCCTGGCCTTTGCCTCGAGCATGGCCGGCGAGATCCTCGCGCACACCATGGGCGGCCTGGCCGACGTGTCCGGCGCCGTCAGCCTGCCCATCTCGCTCGCGTCGTCGTCGGTCATGCTCGGCTTCACGTACGGCCTCGTCTGGTGGGTCGCCAACGAGTGGCTGGACGCGGGCAAGCGAACCGCACGCGCACTCGCGGGCCAGCGCCAGCTGCTCGCCCTCAACGAGCGGATGGTCGCGACGCTCGATCCACAGCGGGTCCTGAACCTGATCGCCAATTCCCTCAAGACGGTGGTCTCCTACGACAACCTCACGATCTACCGCGTCGATCGGGCCCAGGGAGTCCTGCGCCCCGTGCTCGCGCGCGACCGGTTCGCGCCCCTGATCCTCGAGAGCGTCTTCGCCCTCGACCACGGGCTCACGGGCTGGGTCGTCACGCACGCGGAGGCCCAGTGCATCAACGACGCCCTGCACGACCCGCGGATGTCCCTCATCCCGGGCACGCCGGCCGAGGACGAGTCCCTGATCGTCGTGCCACTCATGGGGGAGGGCGGCGTGGTGGGCACCCTCAACCTGGCCCGCATGGGAGGCAGGGAGTCCCACTTCAGCGCAGACGACTTCGAGATCGCCCGGCTGTTCGCCCGCCAGGCCTCCATCGCGCTCCTCAACGCCGAGACGCACCGCGCGGTGTCCACGCGTGCCGAGACGGACGCGCTGACCGGTCTGCACAACCGGAGAGCATTCGAGGACCACATCGCCGCACTGCTCGCCGACCCGGCTTCCCAGCCGCTCAGCCTGCTGATGCTCGATCTCGACGCCTTCAAGGAGTACAACGACCGCCATGGTCACCCCGCCGGTGATGCGCTGCTGCAGGAGGTCGGACGCTCGATCGGTGCCGCGGTTCGGACCGGCGACCGTGTCTATCGCCACGGGGGCGACGAGTTCGCCGTGTTGCTGCCGGCCACGGCCAGGGACGTCGGGACACTGGTGGCGGAGCGCATCAGGGCCGCGATCGCGGGACTCGGCGCGGATGGGGGCACCGGGATCACGGTGTCCGTGGGCGCCGCCTGCAGTCCCGACGATGCGACGACGCGCGATGGCCTGGTGGACGCGGCCGACGCGGGGCTGTACCAGGCCAAGGCGTCGGGCGGCGACAGCGTCGCGGGCGCCGAGGCCGCGACAAGCCGTGTGACGAGCGCCGTCTAGACCAGGAGGGGCGGACGGGCTCCTTGAGATGCCGCCGGCCCGGTCACAACCCGCGTCTGCTACGTTTGCCCGGAGGCACCAGAGGAGCACACCATGGACGGACCGCGGATCATCGTCGCCAGCGTGCAGCAGACCCTCGTCGAGGCCGGTGCCCGCGTCGATCCTCCTGCCACGATCGCCACCGCGGCGATCGTGGTGAGAAACCCGCTCGCCGGGCGGGGCCGCGTCGACGACCTGGCCGAGCTGGAGGAGCTGGGTCGCGAGGCTGCCACCCTGCTTGCGGAGCGAGCCCTCGCGGTGCTGGCGTCCGTTGGCCTGTCACCTGCCGACGTCCGCGGCTACGGCAAGGGCGCCATCGTGGGGATCGCGGGCGATCGCGAGCACACGGCCGCGGTGCTCCATCCGCGCTTCGGAGCACCCGTGCGGGCCGCCGTCGGTGGGGGAGCGGACATCATCCCCGGCACCAAGAAGGTCGCGGGTCCCGGTGCTGCCATCACCATGCCGATCGGCAACAAGGACGACCGGTGGGTCTTCGACGACATGGATGCGATCGACCTCACAATCCCCGACGCGCCGCGCCCCGACGAGATCGTCATCGCCCTCGCGCTGAGCGCCGGCGGCCGTCCCAACGCCAGGGTCAGGAAGCCGTCCTAGTCCGAGCCGGAGGGAGAGCCCATGTTCAAGGCCGTGATCCTGCTGACGCGACGTGAGGACCTGAGCCACGATGCATTCGCCGGCTGGTGGCTGACGGACCACCTGCCGCTCGCGTCACGCCTGCCGGGTCTTCGCCGGCTGGTGTTCGACGTGGTCGATACGGGTGCGGACGAGGCCGGGATCGACGGCATCTCGGAGCTGTGGTTCGACTCGCAAGCCGCGTTCGAGGCGGCCTACGCGGGCGAGATCGGCAAGGCCGTGGCGGCGGATTCCCTCGCTCACGTTCGCAGTCGGGTGCGCCTGTTCGTCACCGAGAACGAAGTCGTCGGGTCCGGACCAGCCTGACGCGGCCCGCAGCGGCCTCCACAAAATGCCGTTGCGATTTGCAGATCCCTGCTATCGTGCCGCCCGCATCAGTGATCGACAGGGGTTTTCAGTTGAATAGCGCCGTCCCGGCAGGCTTCCTGCCGACCGGTCGACCTTCCGTCGATCACCACTGGCGTGCCGCCCTGAACTGGTAGCGGGCGCGCCCACACCTCCTCTGCGCCGGGCGGCGTCACCCCCCATCGCCTCGACGGCCTTCCCGTCCTGCGCTGGCGGAGAGGAGCATCTTGGACTTCCACAAGAACGGCCCCAGGGCCATGGCCATCGCGACCGTGGTCGCGCTCGCGGCCATCGCCGCGTACTCCGCGCCTGCCGTCGCGACCCAGCCATCGACGGCATCCGCCCCCCTCGTGTGGTCGACGTTCGCCCCGATGCCGGCCGCACCAATATCGACGGCGACCCCGGCGCCGGCCGGCCTGTCGAGATCGGTGATCGAGACCATGATCCCGGAGCTCGCCGCCCTCCGGACCGCGGCGGCTCCGCCGGCCGGCCTGTCGAGATCGGTGATCGAGACCATGATCCCGGAGCTCGCTGCTCCCCGGTCCGCGGCGGCCCCGGCCGCCACCCCGAAGCCCACCCCGAAGCCCACCCCCAAGCCGACCCCGAAGCCCACGGCCAAGCCGGCGGTCCCGAAGCCGCCGGCCACGGTCGTCGTGAACGCGAGCCTGCGGGCGAAGATCGTCGCGATCGCCCTGGCGCAACGCGGCAAGCGGTACGTGGCCGGCGGATCCGGCCCTTCGACCTTCGACTGCTCCGGGCTCGTCCAGTACGCGTATCGCGTCGCCGGCGTCTCCAGCCGCCTGGGCGGCGGGCACTCGGCGCTGGGCATCTACCTCTGGGGACGCAGCCATGGGCTGACCAGCCGCTCCAACCCGCGGGTGGGCGACGTCGTCGTCTACGGCGGCGGGTCGCACGTGGCGATCTATATCGGCAACGGCCGGGTGGTCAGCGCGCTCAACCCGGCCCAGGGGATCCGGGTGACCGGGCTCTACGCGCTGGGCGCCGCCTTCACCACGTTCGTCCACACACGCGTGTAGGCCCACGGGCGGCGAGCCGCCCTCGGGGCGGCGGGGGAGTCCTGCCGCACTAGCTGTGGCCCCGCGCCTGCACCTTGGCCCACGTGTCCTTGAGCGTCAGGGTCCGGTTGAAGACGAGCCGCTCGGGGTTGGTATCGGGATCGGGGCAGAAGTAGCCGAGTCGCTCGAACTGCACGGTCTCGCCGATCGCGGCTTCGGCCAGCGCAGGCTCAACGAGGCACCCGCGCAGTGCCGACGCGGAGTCGGGGTTCAGGTCGTCGAACAGGTCGCGCCCGTCCGCCCCCGGATCCGGCCGCGAGAACAGGTGGTCGTACAGCCTGACCTCGGCCGGCATCGCATGGGCCGCCGAGACCCAGTGGAGGGTCGCCTTCGGCCGCCGCCCGTCGGGCGAATCGCCACCCCGGGTGGAGGGATCGTAGGTGCAGCGCAGCTCCACCACCTCGCCGGCTTCGTCCTTCACCACGCCGGTGCAGGTCACGAAGTAGGCGGACCGGAGCCGCACCTCGCGGCCCGGGCCCAGCCGGAAGAACTTCGGCGGCGGCTCCTCCATGAAGTCGTCACGCTCGATCCACAGCTCGCGCGAGAACGCGACCTTCCGCGTCCCGGCCGCCGGGTCCTCCGGGTTGTTGGCGACGTCCATCTCCTCGACCTGGCCCTCGGGATAGTTCTCGATGACCACCTTGAGGGGGTTGAGCACGGCGAACCGCCGCGGGGCCTGCCGGTTGAGCACGTTCCGCACCGCGTGCTCCAGCTGGCCGATCTCGATCACGCTGTCGGCCTTGGCCACCCCGATCATGGCCTCGAAGTCCCGGATGCCCTCGGCCGGGAAGCCACGCCGGCGCAGGCCTGCGATCGTCGGCATCCGCGGGTCGTCCCAGCCGCTCACGTGCCCTTCGTTGACGAGCCGGAGGAGCACCCGCTTGGACAGCACGGTGTAGGTCAGGTTGAGCCGGGCGAACTCGTACTGGTGCGGCACCGATGGCACGGGCAGGTGCTCGATCAGCCAGTCGTAGAGGGGCCGGTGGACGTCGAACTCGAGGGTGCAGATCGAGTGCGTGACGCCCTCGATGGCGTCGGACTGGCCGTGGGCGAAGTCGTAGGTCGGGTAGATGCACCACGCGTTGCCCGTGCGTGGATGCGCAGCGTGCACGATCCGGTACAGCACGGGATCGCGCAGGTTGATGTTGGGCGACGCCATGTCGATCCTGGCGCGGAGGACCCGTGCCCCGTTGGGGAACTCGCCTGCGCGCATGCGCTCGAAGAGGTCCAGGCTCTCCTCGATCGGCCGGTCACGCCACGGGCTGTTGCGACCGGGCTCGGTGAGCGTGCCCCGGTGCTCGCGGATCTCGTCCGCCGAGAGGTCGTCGACGTAGGCGTTGCCCGCCCGGATCAGCTCGACGGCCCATGCGTGGAGCTGGTCGAAGTAGTCCGATGCGAAGTAGAGGTGCTCCCCCCAGTCGAACCCGAGCCAGCGGACGTCGGCCAGGATCCCGTCGATGTACTCCTGCTCCTCCTTGAGAGGGTTCGTGTCGTCGAAGCGCAGGTTGCACTGGCCGTCGAACTCGTTCGCGATGCCGAAGTTGAGGCAGATCGACTTCGCGTGACCGATGTGCAGGTAGCCGTTGGGCTCCGGCGGGAAGCGGGTGACGATGGTCCCGACGCGACCGGCACGCACGTCGGCTGCCACGATCTCGCGGATGAAATCGGAGCGTTCGGGGGCCGGGGAATGGGTCTCGATGCTCACCTGGGCTGGGCCTCGCTCGCGGGTCGGGAAGGGCGCTAGAGTACCGCGCCGGTCGTCGGCCGCCGACCCGGCCGGCCCCGCAGGTCCGGGCGCGAGCGCGCAGCGGATGCCGCGTGACCATCGGACCGGACGAGGGAGACCATCGGGCTCGCGGGTTCACGTCGTCCCGGGGTAAGGTTGGGCTGTCGACCCGGTCGTCACCTTGAGGACTCGTGACGCGAGTGTCAGCCCCCTCTGCTCCGCTCGCGCGTTGCTTCGCCGGCGGCCTTCGTGCGGGCGCCGTGGCGGTGCTCGTCCTCCTCCTGTCGACCGCGTCAATGGTGTCGGCCGCCGCGTCGACCGTGCCGGCCACCACGCTCCCGCCTGCGCCCGCGGGCGACACGACGTCCGCCCCGGCGCCGCTTCCGCCCTCGAGCTTCGCCCATCGCCTGTCGTCGGAGGTCTACGGCTTCCTTCCCTACTGGCAGCTGACCTCGGCGACCGACGCCTACATCCGCTACGACCTCGTCACCGACATTGCCCTGTTCTCGGTCGGGCTGACGTCGGCGGGGGCGATCGACACCACGGCCACCGGGTACCCGACGGTGACCGGGTCTGTGGCCGCAGGCGTCACCGCCCATGCCCACGCGGCCGGGGTCCGCGTCGACCTGACGGTGACATCGTTCGGGTTGGCGAAGAACACGGCGTTCTTCGAGGACCCGACGGCCATGAGCGCCGCGGTCGCTGCGCTCAGCGGCCTCGTCGCCTCGAAGGGCCTCGACGGCATCAACCTCGACGTCGAGCTGCTGGCGAATGCGGACTTCGCCGCGTACGGGACGTTCGTGGGCCAGCTCAGGACGGCGCTGCGAGCAACGAACCCGGCCGCGCGCGTCTCCGTTGCCACGAACGGTTCGCTCTCCGGTGCCGGCATGGCCGTCCAGGCGCTGAAGAATGGGGCGGACCGGATCTTCATGATGGGGTACGGCTACCGTTCCTCGGGCACGAGCCCGGTGGGAAGCATCTCGCCGATCGTTCGGACCGACGGCGGCAAGAGCCTCACCTGGACCCTCGACCTCTATGCCTCGAACGGCGTCCCGGCCAACCGGATCCTCCTGGGCCTCCCGTACTACGGCCAGACCTGGAACACGACATCCGGCGTCCTCCATGCCGCGTCGACGAGCTCGGTCGGGACGTTCATCCCGGGCACCGACCTGGCTCACGTTCCAACCGGCACGCAGGTTCAGG
Organism: uncultured Chloroflexia bacterium; assembly: GCA_963849495.1. Lineage (GTDB taxonomy): Bacteria > Chloroflexota > Limnocylindria > Limnocylindrales > CSP1-4 > CAIXZV01. Next base: position 87,944 of record CAWKHN010000015.1, read on the forward strand.
ACGATCCGGTCGAGGTCTCGAAGTGGTTTGCCATCCAGGATCCGACGACGCACGCCTGGACGGAGACCTACTTCGACAACGCGGCGACTCTTCGGACCAAGTACGGCCTGGCCACCACCCGCGGCCTCGCCGGGGTCGGCATCTGGGCCCTCGGCTACGACCGCGGCACGACGCCCTTCTGGGACGCGATCATCGGTGCCTTCGGAACCGTGAGGAAGTCGGGTGCGGACCGTTACGCGACGGCCGCGGCCATTTCCGCTGATGCGTTCACGGCCGGCGTTCCCGTCGCGTACGTCGCGACGGGAACGAACTACCCGGACGCGCTCGCCGCCGCAGCGGCTGCCGGGCTGACGCATGTGCCCGTGCTGCTCGTGACGCCGACGATGATCCCGACCGCGACCTCGACCGAGCTCGCTCGGCTGAAGCCCTCCAGGATCGTGGTGGTCGGGGGACCCGGCGCAATCTCGGACGCCGTGCTTGCCGGCGTTGACAAGCTGGCCCCCGGGGGTGCGACGCGGATCGGCGGCGCCGACCGCTACGCGACGGCCGCGGCCATCTCGGCGGCGACCTTCCCCGACGGCGCACCTGTGGCCTATGTCGCCTCGGGGACCGGGTTCGCGGACGCGGTGTCCGCGGCACCTGCCGCCGCGCGCGACGGGGGTCCGGTGCTCCTGACGCAGGCCTCGAGCGTACCTGCGTCCACGCTCGCGGAGCTCGTGCGGCTGGCCCCGTCCCGGATCGTCGTGGTCGGTGGACCGTCCGTTGTGTCAGCCACCGCGACAGCGACGATGCAGGCTGCCCTGCCGCACGCCGTGATCACGCGCCTCGCCGGAGCCGATCGCTTCGGGACGTCGGCCGCCGTGGCGGCAACGTTCGCCTCGGGCGTCCCGATCGTCTATGCGGCATCCGGGCTCAACTTCCCGGATGCGCTCGCCGCGGCAGCGGCTGCCGGATCGCAGGCCTCCCCGCTCGTCATCACCAGCCCGACGGCCCTTCCGGCCGAGATCCGCGACCAGATCGCTCGCCTCAACCCTGCGCGGGCGGTCATCGCCGGCGGAACGAGCGTGGTCTCCGACGCCGTCCTCGCGGCCATCCGAGGCGCGGTCGCCGTTCCGTAGGGTTCGCGGTCGGGGTGCTGACCGGATGAGACAGGGCTGCCTGTTCGTGCCTGTACAGGGCGTTGTGCCGACTTCGGTTGGGCTACCGGGCGTGCGTCGTGCACCGACTGCCCGCGCGGCTGGTGGCGACACCGCAGACCGTGCACAGCTTCACGGGTCGCGCAGGCTCGGCGCCGTGTCGGCGCTGACGCTGATGACGCTCGGATGCACGCCCGTCGACATGGCGATAAGCGTGGTCGAGCAGGGCCAGGCGGTCTATTCGCTTCGGGTGCTACACCCCGGAAGCCACGGGACGCCCGGCTGCCGCTGCCCATGGCTCGCGCCCAGGCTGCGTCCGAGATGCGATCGAACCGCCAGGACAAGCCGGCCGAGGTGATTGGGGTCATCATGGTCGCCACGGTCCGTGGTGACGCGTCCTTGCCTGGACCACTGCACACCCGCGAACCGGAGACCCATGAAGGCAGCAGTGTGCACGGCATACGGAGCACCGGACGTGCTCGAGATCCGGGACGTGCCGAAGCCGGTTCCGAAGGACGACGAGGTGCTCGTCCGGATCCGAGCCACGACGGTGAGCACGGCCGATTGCGAGCTGCGGCGGTTCGATTTCGCCCCTGGATCTGGCTGCCCATGCGGCTGGGGTTCGGGATCCGCAAACCGAGACGACGGGTGCTCGGGCAGGAGCTCGCCGGTGACGTCGAAAGGAATCGGCATGGAGGTCAAGTCGCTCAGGAAGGGCGACCGCGTCTCTTGGGCAGCGGCAGCGGTTCGTCACCCGGCTCGGCCCGGGCCACCTGTCGGCTCTCGAATGCCAATGGCCGCCGCACAACACCATGGCAAGATCGTGGCTGTCGACGCGATGTAGGCTGCGCGTCGTGACAGCAGAGCTTGCGATCGAGACGCGGGCGCTCGCGAAACGCTTCGGCCCGGTGCAGGCGGTCGCCGGCATCGACCTCAAGGTCGAGACCGGGACGGTGTTCGGCTTCCTGGGCCCCAACGGCGCCGGCAAGACCACGACGATCCGGATGCTGGTCGGGCTGCTCTGGCCCACAAGTGGCGACGTGATGGTGCTCGGTGAACGGGTGCGGCCCGGGTCGATCGACCTACGGCATGTCGGGGCCCTGGTCGAGCGACCGGCCTTCTACCCGTATCTCTCTGCGACGGACAACCTGCGCCTGTTCGCAGCCGCGCATGGCGTGACGGGCCGCGAAGCGCGAGCCCGGATCGGTCCCGCGCTCGAACGGACCGGGCTCGCGTCGGTGGCCAGCCGGAAGGTCGGCGGCTTCTCGACCGGCATGCGCCAACGCCTCGGCCTTGCCCTCGCGCTCCTGCACTCCCCGAGGCTCGTGATCCTTGATGAGCCCACGAATGGGCTCGATCCGGCAGGGGTCGTCGAGGTCAGGGCGATCCTCGGCTCGCTCGCCAGCAACGGAACGACCGTCTTCCTCTCGAGCCACGTGCTGTCCGAGGTCGAGCAGCTCTGCGATCACGTTGCCTTCCTGCGGCAGGGTCGCATCGTCGCCGATGGGTCGACAGCCGCGCTGCTCGATGGCCCGAGCGACTTCATCGTCCGGTTCGACTCGAGCCTCGAACGGGATGCGGCACTCCGGGTGTTCTCGGAGCGCGGGGTCGCGACCAGGCCTGCCGAGTCGGACCCTCTGACGAGTGCGTTGGTCGTCGGAGCGTCGAGCGAGGGCTCCCGTCTGGCGCGAATGCTCGGGGAGGCCGGACTGTACCCGGCTGAACTCACCCTGCGACGCGCGACACTCGAGGCGGTGTTCCTGGAGCTGACCGGAGATCAGCCGAGTGCGCCAACGGCGGTCGTCCAGGAGGACGCGGCGACGTGACATCGCACCTGCGGGCCGATCTCATTCGGCTGCGCGGCCGGTGGGACACGTGGGTCATCGGGTTCGGCGTGCCCGTCCTTGCGGCGGTCGGGTTCGTCCAGGGCTATCTGAACGTTGGCAGCCACTACGGCTGGGACCCGTCACAGCCGATCCCCGCGGAGGTCATTGCCGCCATCGCCGCCGAGCGTGCGGGCTATGCCTTTCCCCACAGCCTGCTCTCGATGCTCGGCAGCACCCCGTGGCTCCTGGTCGCGGCGTTCTTCCTCACGTCGATGTCCCTGGGGCTCGAGTATGGCTGGGGGACGATCCGAACCTCGCTGCTCGCATCGCCCGACCGGCGTCGGTTCCTCGTTGCGCGGCTGACCGTCCTGGCTGTCGGCGGGCTGGCAATCCTTGCGAGCTTCGTCCTGCTCGGGCTCGTCCTCCCGGACGTCCTGGCGCTGACCGGGAACGTCCCGCCGCCGTCACCTGAGGTGCTGCCGATCCAGGTCGCCGGTGCCGCTGTGGCGGGGGCGATCGCGCTCGGGTTCGCTCTCTCGTTCGCGGCGTTGCTCGCGATCGCCACGCGCAACCCGGCGCTGCCGTTGCTGATCAGCCTTATCTATTTCGTCCTGGAAGGGTACGTCGCGAACCTCAGCCAGTGGCGAGAGTTGCACCTCGAGCTCGTCGCGCGGTCGCTTCCCTTCGCGAGCGTGGCCGCACTCCTCGGCGACTCGCTCGATCCGGCGCACTACGGCATCGGGGCACCAAACGGTGCCGGTGGCGTCAACTCCCCGCTGGTCCTGTCGCTTGTCATCGTTGCCGGTTGGGCGATCCTGTTCGCGGTCATCTCTGACGCGCTGCTTCGACGATCCGATATCCACGAGTGACCGTCGACTCCCGGCGCTGGCGCCAGGCACGAGGACCACATCGTGTCGGCCCCTCTCCTTCCGGTGCCAGGCTCGGCCTGAGCCAGTGGATCGCCCGGTTGATCGCGGCCCATCCGTCGCCCAGTTGGTCGAGCGCCTTGATCCGGGCGGCCTCGACAAGGTCCGCCACGCACGCCGCCACCCGCGCTGGGTCCGCCACCCCGTCGTAATCCTCGTCCAGCGGAGGTCCGCCGTCGAGCTCGACGAGGCGGAGCGCGATGACCGCCGCCTCCTCTGACCGATGGACCTGCTCGACCCACGCAAGGGTGGCGTCGGGGAAGAGGGCTGTGTGACCCGCGAGGTAGGCCGCCTCAACCGCGCCACGAGCCTCCCGCTGGGCATGGAGCTCCGCCACCAGGGCGAACACGAGATCGCGCAGATGCGCGAGCGTCAGCCCCGCCGTCGCGGTACCCCGTGCCTCGACGAGGGCCAGATGCGCAGTCAGGGCTCCGGTGACGAGGGCCTCCCGCTGCCAGACCGTGTCAGTCACCTCGTTGATCCGGGTAACGAGGTGCATCCGGAACACGGTGGCGAGCACCGCCGCGTGAACCGCCTCGTTGATCTCGGGTGATGACTGACGTCACTGCCCTCGGACCGCTTCAGCCGCTTCCCGAGCCAGCCGATCAAGCGGCAGGGCGTCCGGACCCTGGGCATAGATCGCCTGGGCATATCCGGTGAAGCTGCTATACGCGTGGGCCTCCTCGAGCCAGCGGACGACCCGCTCGGTGGGGGTGAGGGCGGCCTCAAGGGAGGCGAGGCGTCGAGCGATGGTCATGCCGGATCGTCGAAGGGGTCGTCCGGCGGCGCGGCGCCGCGCGTCGCCTCGAGGGCCGCGATCCGCTCAGCGAGCTCACCTGTCTCCACGAGCTTCACGCCGGTCGCGAGCATGCCCGCGATCGCCCGGTTGCGGGCGATCGAGTTCTCGAGCGCGAACGTCTCGATCGTCACGGTCTCGAGCGTGGCCTGGAGGTCCTCGATCGTCCGCAGGCCGTGGAGCCCGTACACCGTCGCGATGGTCCGCTTCTTGCGCCGGTGCAGCCCACCCGCGCGACGGGCCTCGCAGCGCTCGCACTCGATGACAGCGACCTTCAGCCACTCCCAAGTCCGCTTGGGACGGGGGAGCGAGATGCGGTTCTCAGACGTTCGCTGTGAATTCAGTACACGGCCGGCTCCGGCCCGCCGGACGTCACGAGCGCGGCGGCGGGATCGGCCGGGGCTTCGCCAGCTTGACGAGTTGGGCAGCTGCAGACCGCTCCAGAGACCCGGTGCTATGCTCCGGCCGCATGGAAGTCCGGCAGACCGGCACGATCAGGATGCAGCGGAGGATGCACGCCGGCGGGCGCTGCGAGCGCTTCTCGGCGCAATCGCGATGGCCGAGCCGCTGCAGCGCGAGCTCGCCCATCGCCACGGCGTCTCCGTCGGAGAGTTCGTTGCCCTGTGGCAGCTCCACAAGCAGGGCGAGGTGACGGCGAGCCAGTTTGGACTCGCTCGGGGCTGCGCCGATCGGCGACGACCGAGCTCGTCGATCGGCTCGAGCAGGCCGGTCCAGGTTGGGTCAGACACGACGAGGCTCGCCCACGGTAGGGACGCGGATTGACGATCACGCTGAAGCCACTGCAGATCGCGCTCATCGGCTTTGTCTTCGGCGTGCTCGTAACGACGGTCATCTTCCTCGTGCTGTCGGGCGGGTCCACCAAGATCTCGGCGCTGCTGGCCGCCACCTCACTGACGCCGACGCCGGAGTCTGGCTCGACCGCCACCCCCATCCCATCGCTGTCGCCTTCGCCGCCGCCAACCGAGACGCCCGCCCCAACCTCGCTCCACGCCCGCCCCAACCTCGACTCCCACGCCGGCCCCAACCTCGACTCCGCCGCCGACCTCAACGCCCACCAGCACCCTCACGATGCTCTCCTTCACCGGTACCGGCGGGCCTGTCCCGGAAGGCGATGCCGGTGCCTCGTTCGACATCGTGGTCAACGATCCCCGGCTGATCGACGCGACCGGTAACAAGGTCACGCTCACCCTGAATGGCGTCGATACGGCCACGAAGACCGACACTTATGCCGGCTTCGGCGGGCTCGTGGATTTCACGGTCACCCTGGAGCACGTCGGCCAAGGGGACCCGCAGTACGTCTTTGACCGCGTCCTGAATGGCGACACATATATCTGCATCGCAGCACTGAAGGGGAGCTATGTCTTCCGCAGCGGTGAGTCAGCCACGCTTCGGAGCCAATGCGGGACGGGGACCATCGGGTCTCAGTTGACCCAGAACCCGGTCATTCCTCCGGGTACCTATCTGACCACCTTGCCGGACGACGTGACTGACAGCAAGTTGTCCAGCGCCTGGGACGGTCAGCCTGTCGCTGGGACATGGCGGCTTCACCTGTTCGACAGGAATGTCAACACATCGCCTGGGGAGTTCTACTGGGGCGCAGGCTGGACCTGGCAGCTGGGTGTCGAGGTCAGGACACCCTGACCTCGACCGCGCGGTTCAGCCTCGAAGCGTTGAGCCGAGCGGCCCTGCTGCGACCGTCCAGGCTACAAGATGTGGTGGTCTCGGCTTTGCGAGCACGACATCTTGTGGAGTTGGCTGGCGCGCCAGGATTCGAACCTGGAACCCCCTGATCCAGAGTCAGGTGCCATACCGTTAGGCCACGCGCCAGCGACCGTCCGCATTCTATCGCACCCGCGGGCCCGTTCCAGAGGCCCTGCCCGAGGCGGCGCGCTACGCCGGTTCGACCACCGGGAACCCCTCACGCTCCGCGGCCCGCGCCAGCCGTTCGTCCAGGGTCACGATCGGCAGTGTCCGTGGGTCGCCGTCGGCCGCGATGATGGCTGCGGCCAACTGCAGGGCGTCCGCCGCGCGGAGCGGATGAACTCGAACGACCCGCGATGCGATCTGCCTGAGGCGCGGGGTCGGCTGGATCTCCTGCCATGACTCCGCGAGCCGGGTCAGGCTGTCGGTCGCTGCTGCGACATCCCGCACTCCGACGGCGCCTTCACGCTCCAGGCGCGCGATCGCCGACGCGCACTCGACCTCAGTGGACCACCAGACCACGAGGTCCGGGTCACGATCGATCTCGGTGTCGACAGCGGGGCTCGACGGTTGCTCGACGAGCAGGGGCACCAGCGCCGACGTGTCCCAGAACCTCACCAGCCCGACCGCCGCTCGTCGAGGACGGCCGCGACGATGTCGGCGCCGGCCCTGGGCTTCGGCCGCTGCTCGCGCAGCAGCTCGACCGGCGGGGTCCCGGTTCCGCGGCGGATGATCCCGGCCCGCTCGAGGCGCGCCAGTCGATCGTCGACGCCAACCCGGCCGGCCGCAGGCTCGAGGACTGCCACCGGGATCCCGCGATCAGTGATGAGCACGGACTCCCCCTCGCGCACGCGGTCGATCAGGGCACTCAGTCCGTTCTTGGCCTCGGTGATGGTCGCCGTCTTCATGATGGCCAGAATGGCCAGATCACCGTGGCCTGTCAAGGCCGAAGCGGCGTCTCTACGCCTCGCCGGCTCTCGACACCCCGTCTGCCAGCGCGTCCGACAGCACGGTGGTCAGCTGGTCCCATTCGATCAGGAAGGCGTCGTGGCCCTTGGTCGAGTCCAGCTCCCGGTAGCGGGCGTCCACGCCGGCCGCCGCAGCGTCCGCGACCAGGGCCCGGACCTGGACCGGCCCGTACAGGATGTCGCCGATGACACCCAGGCCGGTGAGCCCCGTCCCTGACGCTGCCAGCACCCGCAGCGCTTCCACGGCTCCGCCGCGTCCGCGCCCGATGTCGTGCACGTCCATCACCCGCACCAGCGTCCGGTACGTGTCCGGGTCGAACCGGTCCACGAGCTTTGCGCCCTGGTGGTCGAGATACGAGGCGATCGAGAACCGGCCGTCGCTCTCGCGCTCGCGCGCGAACCGGCCGTCGAAGTCGGCTTCGGACCGATAGGTCGTCATCGCCAGCTGGCGGGCAAGATCCAGCCCCTCGACCCCGAAGCGGTCGACCAGGCTGACCTGGATGTGGTTCCAGGCGAGCGCCAGGCCGGTGGTGGCCGCCGGGGCGGCGATCGGCACAACGTGATCCACGCCGTCCGGCCGCTCCAGGGCGACCTCCAGGGCGATCATGCCGCCCAGCGACCCGCCGGTGACGAGGGCGAACCGGTCGATGCCCAGCCGGTCCGCGAGTGCCCACAGGGCGCGAGCCTCGTCCCGGGCGGACACCTCGGGGAACGAGGAGCCCCAGGCGGAGCCCGTTGCGGGGTTGATCGAGGTGGGTCCGGTGGACCCGTAGCAGCCCCCGAGCAGGTTCGCGCACAGCACCCCGACACGGGAGGTGTCGAAGGCGCGGCCGGGCCCGATGAGCGGCGTCCACCAGTCGCCGGCGGCGTCGGCGGATCCGGTGAGCGCGTGGATGACCAGGACCTGCGGGGCATCCGGACCCGGCCCATCGTGGCGATAGGCGAGGGTGACGGTCGGGAGGTGCGCCCCGGCCTCGAGGGTGAACTCCCCGAGGTCGGCGCTCTCGAGCCGCCCCGTCCCGAGGGCGAGCGGCGGCCGGGGCTGCGCCGGCCCGTGCGGCGCAGCGGCCCGCGGTGCGGGGGTGCGCGGCGTGGAGGTCCGCTGTGCCGAGGGTTGCGGCACCGAAGGTGGTGGTGTCGATGCGTGCGGCCCCGGAGAGCGCGTGCCCTCCGGGATCTGCGTTCCGGCTGATGCCATGGCCGGCCTCAGGCGGTCGCGGCGAGCTCGCGGTCGGCCGTCGGGTCGATCGCGGCACGGAGGGCCTGATCCAGGTCGGCGAGGATGTCGTCGATGTGCTCGAGGCCGATCGAGAGGCGGATGAGCTCGGGCGTGACGCCGCTCTCGACCTGTTCCTCGGCGTTGAGCTGCTGGTGGGTCGTCGAGGCGGGATGGATGATCAGGCTCTTCGCGTCACCGATGTTGGCCAGCAGGCTGAACAGCTTGACGCTGTCGATCAGCCGCCGACCCACGTCCACGCCACCCTTGACGCCGAACGCCACCAGGCCGCCGTAGCCGCCGGTGAGGGTCCGCTTCGCCGTCTCGTGGCTCGGATGCGACCCGAGTCCCGGGTAGCTGACCCACTCCACCTCGGGCCGGTCCTGGAGCCACTGGGCGACGGCAAGGGCGTTCTGGCTGTGGCGCTCGATCCGGAGCGGCAGCGTCTCGAGGCCCTGGATGAGCTGCCAGGCGTTGAACGGGGAGAGGGCCGCGCCGACGTCCCGCAGCCACTGGACGCGCAGCTTGATGATGAACGCCAGGGGCCCGAACGCCTCGGTGTACGAGACGCCGTGGTAGGACGGATCGGGTTCGACGAAGTCCTTGTGGAAGCGCGGTGATGCCGCCCAGTCGAACCGGCCGGAGTCCACGACGACGCCGCCGATGACGGTGCCGTGACCGCCGATCCACTTGGTCGCGGAGTGGAGCACGATGTCCGCGCCCTGGTCGAAGGGGCGGGCGAGCAGCGGTGCGCAGGTGTTGTCGACGACGACCGGCACGCCCTGCGCGTGGGCGACGTCCGCGATGGCGCGGATGTCGGCGACGTCCAGCCGCGGGTTGCCGATGGTCTCGACGTAGACGGCCTTGGTGTGCTCGTCGATGGCCGCGCCGAAGGCCTCGGGCGTGGAGCCGTCCACGAACCGCACCGTGATGCCCAGCTTCGGCAGCGTGTAGTGGAACAGGTTGTACGTGCCGCCGTAGAGGCTGGAGCTGCTGACGATGTTGTCGCCGGCCGAGGCGAGGTTGAGGGTGGTGAGGGTCTCGGCGGCCTGACCGGAGGCAAGGCCCAGGGCACCGACGCCACCCTCGAGCGCTGCGACGCGCTCCTCGAACACACCGGTGGTCGGGTTCATGATCCGGGTGTAGATGTTGCCGAACTCCTGGAGCCCGAACAGGCGCGCCGCATGCGCCGCGTCGTCGAACACGTAGGAGGTCGTCGCGTAGATCGGGACCGCGCGCGAGTTGGTCGTCGGATCCGGGACCTGGCCGGCGTGGAGCGCCTTGGTCTCGGCGTGCAGGTTCGGGAGGGAGTCGGGATCGAAGCTCATCTGTGGTTCTCCGGCTGTCGGGGGCTTGATGTGTCGAGTTCGTCGAGGGGCCCGATGGCTGGGTCTCGGCGGCTGCCCGTCGTGTGTGCCGGAGAACAGAAAAGCCGCGAACCTCCTGGTTCGCGGCCCCGGGACCTCGGATCCGAGATCCCCGCTGTCACTCGCTGATGTTCAGCGCGGGAAGTCTCGGACCCCATCCTCCGCACGGCGGGGCCGCCCACGCATACACATCAACCAGGACACGGTGGTGTGGCTCATCAGGTCGGGAAGGATGGGGGAGTGGGGACCCGGACGTCAACCCCCTTGTTGCATCCGCAACCGAAATGCAACCCCGCGCGGCAGGCCTCGGCGCGCGCGGCCGGGTCCCCGCTGCGCACGCCGTCCCGGCTGTCCCGGCCGCACCTATCATCCCGTCATGGCCGCTTTGCCCGACACCTTCCGAGCCTTCGTCGTCGACCGCCCCGAGGGCGGCTCCTTCTCGCGCGGGGTCCGCGACCTGCGCCCCGCGGACCTGCCGCCCGGTGAGGTCACGGTTCGTGTGACCTGGTCCGGCGTGAACTTCAAGGATGGCCTCGCGGCCCGCGAGGACGGGCGCGTGGCGCGCTCGTACCCGCTGGTGCCGGGGATCGACCTCGCGGGCGAGGTGGCGGCATCCGACGACCCGGCATTCCCGGTCGGGTCGGCGGTGCTGGCGAACGGCTATGACATCGGCACGGCGCGCCACGGTGGCTACGGGGAGCTGGCGCGGATCCCGTCCGGCTGGGTCGTGCCGCTGCCCGAGGGACTGACCGCGCGCGACGCGATGGCCATCGGCACCGCCGGGTTCACCGCCGCGATGAGCGTCGCCGCGCTCGAGGAGCGCGGCCTCAGGCCGGCTGACGGCCCGGTCCTCGTCACCGGTGCCTCCGGCGGCGTTGGCTCCACGGCCATCGCGATCCTCGCCTCGCGGGGCCACGAGGTCTGGGCCGCGACGGGCAAGGCCGATGAGCACGACCGGCTGCGGGATCTCGGGGCGGCCGGGCTGCTGACGCGGGACGAGGTGACGGCGCCGGGACGTCCGCTCGACTCGGCGCGCTGGGCTGGGGCGGTGGACACGGTCGGTGCCGCCACGCTGCCGTATGTCCTGCGAACCCTGCGCATCGGTGCTGCCGTCGCGTCGTCCGGCAACGCGAGCGGCGCAGAGCTCCACACGACCGTGTTCCCGTTCATCCTCCGCGGGACCGCCCTGCTGGGGATGGACTCGGCCAACATGGCGATCGCCCCGCGGCGAGCCCTGTGGAACCGCCTGGCGACCGACCTGCTGCCACGGGGCATCGGCGACCGGGTCACCGAGGTGGACCTGGACACGCTGGAGCCGGCCCTGGACGCGATCGTCGCGGGGCAGGCCCGTGGCCGCTGGGTCGTCCGCGTCGGCGGCCGCTCGTGATCCGCGGCTAGGGCTCCAGATCGCCGCGGGTCTAGGGCTCCAGATCGCCGCGGAGCTGCGCGAGGGCCCGTTCGAGCGGCTCGCGCGAGGCGGCGGCCGGGTACGGGGATGCGCCAACGGCGTCGTCGAGCGTCATCGCACCGTCCTCGACCCGGCGCGCGAGCGTGGCGATCGCCCGGAAGGACGCCAGGGAGGCTTCCGCGAACGCGAGTCCCGCGTGCGCCCCGTGCCCCGGGACGACGACCGTGCGCCCTCCGGCGAGCCGGAGCAGCGCTGCCGCGGTGTCGGGCCACTCCATCGGATAGCCGTCGCCGAAGTAAGGGGTGGCCCCGTTCTCCAGCAGATCGCCGGCGCACAGCACGTCCGCATCGGGGACGCGGAGCACGATGTCGTTGTCGGTATGCCCCCGCCCGAGGTAGGCGAGCTCGACCAGGCGCCCGCCGACCTCAACCGTCGCCCGGTCGGTCAACGTCCGGTCCGGCGGGTCCAGCTCCACCTCGGCAAGATCCGCCGCGAGGTCAGGCATCTCCCGGGCCGCCGCCGCGCGCATCCGGTCACCATCCCGCTCGATCATCGTCACGCAGCGCTCGTGGCCCCAGATCACCGCTGGGCGGAACACGCGGTTGCCGAAGGCGTGGTCGTAGTGGCCGTGGGTGTTCACGACGACCGTGACCCGGGGTGCACCGAGCACCCGCAGATCGTCGATGATCTCGCGCGCCTGCGGGTACGTGGATCGCGTGTCCACGACCAGCGCCTCGCCACGGTCCAGCACGGCCACGATGTTCTGGTCGAAGAACCGATGCCGCCGCACGAACACGCGGTCGCCGATCTCGGTCCATGGGCTCGTCACCCGGGCATCCTAGCGGGTGCGATCGGGAGGGTCTACGCTGCGTGGGCACGAGGAGCTGCACCCATGACGATTCCCCAGCCCGCCCCGGCCCTGCCCGACGAGGCGACGACCCGGATGGCCGACGGTACGATCCTGCGGACCATCCACTGGGCCCCGGACGGCGAGCCGTGGGCCGTCGTCCTGATCGTCCACGGGCTCGGTGAGCACGCCGGCCGGTACGGCACCGTGGCCGCGGCCCTCACGGGAGCCGGCCTCGACGTCCATGCCTACGACCACCGCGGCTTCGGCGCATCGGCCGGTCCACGGGCGCACGTCGAGCGCTGGGGCATCCTCCTCGAGGATCTGCAGGAGCAGGTGATCTTGCTGCGGGCCGCGAACCCGGACCTGCCGCTCGTCCTGTACGGCCACTCGATGGGCGGTCTCGTCGCGGCCGGTTACGTCCTGCCCGAGGTGCCTCGGCCGCTGCCCGACCTGCTCGTGCTCTCCGCGCCGGGGCTCGATGCGGACATCCCGGGCTGGAAGCGGACCCTCGCCTCGACGCTCACCCGGGTCGCGCCCCGGATGAGGGTGTCCAACGGACCAATGGGCGAAGGGCTGTCGCGCGATCCTGCCGTGCGCGAGGCGTACGCGCGTGACCCGCTGCGCCTGGGCTCGTCGACGATCCGCTTCGGAGCCGAGGCGTTCGCGGAGCAGGCGCGGGTCCGGGACGCGATCGAGGCGATCGACCGGATGCCGATCCCCACCTACGTGTTCCACGGCTCCGCCGACCCGATCGTCCCGGTGGGCGTCACGGCGGGGCTCGAAGGCAAGGGCAACGTGACCCGTCGCGTCCACGAGGGGCTGCAGCACGAGTGCCACCACGAGCCGGAGCACGAGGCCGTCCTGGCCGAGGTCGTCGCCTGGATCCGTGCGAACGCGGTGCCCGGCGTGCGCTCGGCGAGCGGCGCCGGCCTGTCCGTCGGCACGAAGGCAGTGGCGGTGTAGACTGCCGCCACAACTGAAGATCGCCTCCGGGGAGCGCCCAGCGCGCTGAGAGTGTGGCTCCGGCCACAGACCCGCGGAACCTGATCCGGTTCGTACCGGTGTAGGAAGCAGGCCCGCTCGCGTCGACGCCGTCCCCGGCACCAGGGGGCGGCGTTCGTGCGATGTGGAGGCTTGTGATCGATGGCGACAGTGGTGTCGAAGGCCGGCGCGACGCCGGCCGACCCGCCCCGTTGGCGCACCCGCGACATCGTCGTGACCGCGATCATCGGCGTGGCGTTCGGGGTGGTGTTCTGGGTGTGGGGTCTCGCGTGGAACGGGTTCGACGCGCTGTTCGTGTTCGCGCCACCCGCCAAGGACCTGCTGTACGCGGTCTGGCTCGTGCCGGCCGTGCTGGCGCCGCTCATCGTGCGCAAGCCCGGCGCGGCCCTGTTCGCGGAGATGGTCGCCGCGGGTGTGTCCACGCTGATCGGCAGCCAGTGGGGGCCGGACACGCTGCTCTCGGGCTTCGTCCAGGGTGCGGCCGCGGAGCTGGTGTTCGCGTTCACGCTGTATCGGATGTATTCCCTGCCGGTGATCGCGATCGCGGCCGTCGCGGCGGCGGCCGGGGCGTGGATCCACGACTGGGCCCTGTACTACGCGGATGCGTCGGTCGAGGTCCAGCTCGTGCGCGGCCTGATGATGGCGATCTCGGCCACGATCATCGTCGCGGGCGGGTCGGTGGCCCTGGTGCGGTCGCTGCGCCAGGCAGGCGTCCTCGAGGGCTTCCCGGCTGACGACTGAGCCGCCGGGCGGGTCTCGTCCGGGTGCGATCCGCGCCGACGGTGCCGCGTTCCGCTTTGCCGGGCGGCCATCACCCGCGTTCAGCGACGTCTCGTTCGAGCTCGAGCCCGGCGCCTGCCTGCTGGTCGTCGGCCCGTCGGGCTCGGGGAAGAGCACGCTCGCGCTGGCCATCGCAGGCCTCGTCCCGCGCGAGTTCCCCGGGGAGTGGCGAGGCCGGCTGACCGTCGACGGGCTCGATGTCGTCACCTCGGGAGGCCCGGAGGTGGCCGCCCGCGTCGGGCTGGTGTTCCAGGATCCCGAGAGCCAGCTGGTCATGGAGCGGGTGGAGGACGACGTGGCGTTCGGCCTCGAGAGCCGCGCCTGGCCGATGGCGGCGATGCGCCGGCGGGTGCCGGAGGCGCTCGCGGCGGTGGGGCTCGAGGGTCTGGAGCGGCGGCGCTCCACGCGGCTGTCGGGCGGGCAGCAGCAGCGCCTGGCGCTGGCCGGCGTCCTGGCGCCGTACCCCGGGATCCTGGTCCTGGACGAGCCGACCGCGAACCTCGACCCGCCCGCGGCGCGGGCATTTGCCGCCCGCCTGGCAGGGCTGCGGGCGTCGCGGTCTGCGACGATCGTGCTGGTCGAGCACCGCGTGGACATCGCGTGGGCGCTGGCGGACGTCGTCCTCGCGCTGGGCTCCGACGGGCGGCCGATCGACGTGGGCCCACCGGCCGAGGTCCTCGAGCGGTCCAGGGACCGGCTGGTTGCCGCCGGTGCATGGCTGCCGGACGAGGCCGTGGTGCCGGCGGTCCCGATACCGCGGCCGGCGGCGCCCTCGTCCTCGTCGCCGGCACCGGCGATCGTCACCGCCCGCTCCCTGTCCTTCGCATACGCGGATGGTCCGGCCGTCGTGCGGGACGTGAACCTCGCCCTGACGCCGGGTGAGCGCGTGGCGCTGGTCGGCACGAACGGGTCCGGCAAGTCCACGCTGAGCCGCCTCCTGGTCGGGCTCCTCCGCCCGGCCGGCGGGCAGGTGCGGCTCGCGACGCTCGACCCGTCGACGCTCCCGGCGGCCGAGCTGGCCCGTCACGCCGCCTACGTCTTCCAGGACCCGGAGCAACAGTTCGTCACGCTGCGGGTCCTCGACGAGGTGATGCTGGGGCTGGACGCGACCGGCCGGCGCGAGGCCGAGGCGCTGATGGACCGCATCGACATGCCGCTGGGGTTGTTCGGCGACCGGAGCCCCTACACCCTGTCCGGTGGCGAGCAGCGCCGGCTGTCGCTCGCGACGGCACTCGTCCGCCACCCCGACCTGCTGGTCCTCGACGAGCCGACGTTCGGCCAGGACCGCCGCGGTCACGAAGCGCTGGTGGAGATCCTCGCAGGACGAGTGGACGCGGGCGCCGCCGTGCTCGCGGCGACCCACGACGAGCGGTTCATCGCGGCGTTCGCGAGCCGGGTCCTGCGGCTCGAGGCGGGGCGGATCGTCGCCAACGAGATCGCGGCCGGGGAGGCCATGGCGTGATCAGCTCGCGGATCGAGCTGTCCGAATGCCAGCTGCGCAGCCCGCTGGGCCGGACCAGCCCGGTGACGAAGCTGGTCGTCGCGCTGGGGCTGCTGATCGGGCTCGCGTTCACGCTCGACATCCGCCCTCCGGTCCTGGTCACGCTCGCGGTCCTCGCCGGCGGCCATCTCGCCGGGGCGATCCCCGGTCGACGGTTGCTCGCGGGGGTTGCGCCGCTGTGGCTGGCGGCGTTCGGGATCGGGCTGTTCAACGCGCTGTTCTCCGGCTCGAACGCGGACCCGTCGCTGCCGGTCGCGGTCGTGCTCGGTCCGTTCCACGTCACCTGGGCGGCCGTGGCCGCCGGCGCGGGCCTCGCGATGCGGGTGATCGCGATCGCCTCCGTGGGCGTGGTGTTCGGGCAGACGACGGACTCGACCCGGCTGGTCGACGGGCTGGTCCAGCAGGCGCGGGTCCCGGAGCGGTTCGGGTACGGCGCGCTCGCCGCCTACCAGGCCATCCCGCGACTCGTCCAGCAGTTGACCACGCTCCGCCAGGCACGACGGATCCGCGGCCTGCGCGGCAGCTGGCACCCTCGGATCCTCGTCGCGCTGCTGGTCCTCGCGATCCGACACGGTGACCGCCTGGCGCTCGCGATGGACGCCCGGGCCTTCGGGTCCGGGCCGCGATCTCGGTACAGGGAGGTGGGCTGGGGGTGGCTCGACGTTGCGGTGCTGGCGGGCGGGGCCGCGATCCTGGCCGTCGCGCTCGCAACGGCCGGGTAGCGGGACCGTTCCAGCCCAGCGACGGTCGCTACATCCCCTCGCGGAACAGCCGCCACACGGCCCGCGCGCCGGGCCGCTGGCCGTAGAGCAGCACGCCCGCAGCGTAGATGCGCGACGCGAGCCACACCGCGACGACGATGGCCACCACGAGCAGCACGACCGACAGCACGATCTCCCAGGGCTCCGCACCTTCGATCGCGATCCGGGCGATCATCATGAACGGGCTGAAGAACGGGATCTGCGCCATGGCAGTGATCACGCCCGACCCGACGTCGAGCAGCCCGGTTGCCGCGTACACGCCGACCATGTAGCCGCCCATCGAGAGGAACGTCATCGGCATGACCGCGGCGTTGACATCCTCGATCCGGCTGACCAGCGACCCGGCGGCGGCATACAGCGAGGCGTAGAGCAGGAAGCCGAGCACGCCGTAGACGCCGAACGCCAGCAGCAGCCCCGGTGTCAGTCCTGTCGGCAGCGAGATCGCACCGGCATTCGCGCCCAGAACGAGCGTCGCGACCTGTCCCTGGAAGGCCAGCGCCGCCAGCCCCGCGACGACCACGGATGCGTACTGGGTGAACGCCACGGCGCCCACCCCGAGGACCTTGCCGCCCAGGAGCTGGAACGGCGTTGCCGCGTTGAGGACCACCTCCATGACGCGCGACGATTTCTCCTCGACCACGCTCATCGCGATCCAGTTGCCGTACATCACGATGATCATGAAGATCAGGACGGTCATGCCGAACGCGAGCAGGCTCTGGCCGACGGCGGCGATCGAATCCTTCGGTGGGTCCGTCCGCGTCGGATCCGGCCAGCTGACCTGGAACGTTGCCGCCTTGAACATCGAGGCCTGGTCCGCGGGCGCGACACCCGCCCGATCGAGGCGGTCGGCGATCGCGATCGCATTGGCCCCCTGGCGGATCAGCGTCGCGGTCCGGCCGGTGGATGGGTCGTTCGTGTACAGCACGAAGTCCAGCTCGCCCGACGCCGTCCGGTCAATCGCCAGGGCGGCCCCATAGTCGCCCGCCTCCACGCCGTCGCGTGCCTTGATGGGATCCGTGACGACGACGATCTCGAACGCTTTCGTCTTCTGCGACGTCGAGGTGCTGTCGGTTGGCGCGTTGAGCAGCTGGTCGAGCGTCAGCTGCGCGGAGGTCGCGAGCTGGGGCGACTCGGCGGCCACGGCGATCCTGGTGTGATCCAGCCGGTCAAGCGACTGGACGATCACCGGCAGCAGGGCGATCGCAACCGCACCGATGACCAGGAGCGCGGTCCCGAGCTTGAAGCTCCGGGTGCGGACGCGAACGGCGAACTCGCGACGCGCGATGATCGCCATGTTGAGCCAGGTGCGCGACAGTCCGCTCATGCTCGCGCCTCCCCGATTGCGGCGAGCGTCTCCTCGCCCCTGTCGATCGCCCCGACGCGCTCGACGAACACCTCTTCGAGCGATGAGTCGGCGACCTCGAACCGCAGCACGTCATCGCCGTGCGCGATGGCAGCCCGCAGCACCGCCTGCGGGTCAGCCCCGGCATCGACCATGAGCTCGGTGTAGTCGCGGCCGTCGCGGGTGACCGTCACGTGCGGGAGCTCGCGCAGCCAGGCGCCCGTCCCGTCGCCGGCGGTCGCCACGCGGACGACCTGGTGTCCTGTCGAGCGCTTGACGTCGCGCGTCGTCCCGGCCGTGACCACCCGTCCGTGGTCGACGATCGCGACCGAGTCGCACAGTTCCTCGGCCTGCTCCATCTGGTGGGTGCTGAAGATCAGGGTCTTGCCGCGGTCGCGCATCTCCAGGAACGCGGACTTGAGCAACGCGACGTTGACCGGGTCCAGACCCGAGAACGGCTCGTCCATCAGGATCACGTCGGGGTCGTGGATGATCGTCGCGATGTACTGGACCTTCTGCTGGTTGCCCTTGGACAGGGTCTCCGCGCGGCGATCGGCGTACTCGCTGATCCGGAACCTGGCGAGCCACGCCAGCGCGTCGTCACGGGCCTTCGCGCGGCCGATCCCGTACAGCGACGCGAAGTACAGGAGCTGGTCCATGACCGGCATGCGGAGGTAGAGGCCGCGCTCCTCGGGCATGTAGCCCCACGTCTTCCGCGGCCACTCGCGCGCGGGGCGCCCGTTCCAGGTGACCGTCCCCTCGTCGGCCCGCAGCAGGCCCAGCACGATGCGCATGGTCGTCGTCTTGCCGGCTCCGTTCGCCCCGAGGAACCCGAACACCTGGCCGGGGCCCACCTCGAGCGAGACGCCGTCGAGCGCCTGGACCTCGCCGAACCGCTTGCGCAGCCCTTCGATCACCAATGCCATGTGACGGGTTCCTCCGGTTTGTGAGCGTGCAGCAGCGACGCGTCAGTCGGGCGCTCCGGTGGAGTCTCAACTCGGTTGCCGCGGCTGCATCGTGCCATGCCGGTCGAATGGAGGGGGCCGCCAGGACGGACCGGGCTGGGTCGTTCGGCCCCGGCGGCCGCATCGGGAACGGGGGCGCAGGCCGGATCGGGAACGGGCGCCACCGAGGCCCGGCCGCGTGCGATCATCGGGCCCTTCGAGCGACCGCACGACGCGGCGATGGCCGCGAGCAGCACGAGGTGCGAGGGTGGCAGACGGCCGGACGATCGTGTTCTTCCCCGAGGGTGCCTATGGGCCGACGAACAACTGCGTCGGCATCGGGGACGTGCTCCGGCGCCGGGGCCACCGAGTGGTGTTCATCGTGGAGGAGTCGTTCGCCGGCAGCCTCGAGGCCAGGGGCTTCGAGGAGCGGCTGATGCGCCTTGGCCCGCCGCCGGCGGAACCCGAGGTGCCTGGTCAGTTCTGGATCGACTTCATCCGCGATACGGCGCCGGTGTTCCGCAAGCCCACCTTCGACCAGATCACGGAGTTCATCCAGCCCACCTGGCAGGCCCTGATCGACGGCGCGAGGTACGTCAACCCTCGTCTCGAGGAGATCATCGGCGAGCTGGAGCCGGACGCGATCGTCGAGGACAACGTCGTCTCGTTCCCGGCGGTCATGGCGGCCGGGCGACCGTGGGTGCGCATCGTGTCCTGCAACCCGGCCGAGCTCAAGGATCCGCTCGTGGCGCCGTTCTCGTCCGGGTACCCCGCCGCCGACCGGTCGCAGTGGGCCGCCTTCCTCGGCGAGTACCGTCGCTCCCACGGCGAGATGTGGGCCGATTTCGATGCCTTCTGCCGCGATCATGGAGCAGGCGGCCTGGGCAACGGCGACCTGGGGCTCGAGTTCATGCACGAGTCGCCGTTCCTCAACCTGTACTCCTACCCGGCCGAGGCCGACTACGCCCGCGCGAACCCGCTGGGACCCACGTGGCACCAGCTCGATTCCACGATCCGGGACACGGACGGCACGTGGCAGCTGCCGGAGCATTTGGCCGCCCGACCCGGCGCGCTGATCTATCTCTCGCTCGGCTCGCTCGGATCCGCCGACGTGGCGCTGATGCAGCGGCTGGTCGACGTCCTCGGCCGCACCGACCACCGGGTCATCGTGTCCAAGGGCCCGCTCGCGGACCAGATCCGCCTTTACGACAACATGACCGGCGAGGGGTTTCTGCCGCAGCCCGCGATCCTGCCCCAGGTGGACCTGGTGATCACGCACGGCGGCAACAACACGGTCGTGGAGTGCTTCCACAACGGCAAGCCGATGATCGTGCTGCCGCTGTTCTGGGACCAGGTGGACAACGCGCAGCGGGTCGACGAGACGGGGTTCGGCGTGCGGCTCTCCACGTATGGGTTCCGGGGCGAGGAGCTGACCGGGGCCGTGGACCGGCTGCTGGCCGACGCCGCGCTGCGGACCCGGATGGCGGGGATCGCTGCGCGGATGCAGGCCGCGGCGGGGACGACCCGGGCCGCCGACCTGATCGAGCGGGTTGCCGTCACCCAGGCCCCGGTTCCCCGGTAGCGGTCGGGGCGAACCGGCCGCACGCCGCAGGTCGGCGGCGCGGCACTGGAGGTCGGCGGCACGAGACGCCGCGGAGCGTCGACCCATCGCGGCCCCGGCGATCCGGCGACGCATCGTGGCCCCAGCGACGCATCGCCCGGCGGGGTGGTGGTACCCGTCGCGGAGGGATTGCCAGCCACCACGCTCCGTGGTGGTCGTCAAGGTTCTGCCACCCATCTCTGGCCGTCGATGGAAGGGCGCGTGCGTGCGTCGCGGCCGGGTGGGCCGCACAGTGGCCCAAGCGCACGTCGGAGCGGACGACCACCACGCCACGTGGTAGGTGACAGCGATTCACGGCATCAGGGGCGATACCACCAACCAGGATGGTCGATGACCTAATCGCGACCCGGCTGGAGGTGTCGAGGCCGATCGTGGCGACGTTTCTCCGGGGTCGACCGGGCGATGGTGGGGACCGCGGGCCGGCACCACCTGCGCGGCGCGATGGCGGAGGACCGCGGGCCGGCCGGAGGTGTCAGGGCCCATGGCGGCGACGTTGCTGCCGGGCCAACCTGTGCGGCGGCGGGGGACCGCGGGCCGCGCGGAGCCGCGCCGGCCACCGATGGCGGCCCCCCGGCGTCGCGCGCCGTGGACCCCGAGTGGAACGCCGCCTGCGGTTGGCGCACAATCCGGAGACCATCCCGACAGCGGCGAGCGCGCCTGCACGCGCCATGGAGGCCCCAGTGACCGAGACGCTCAACCCCGTGAAGTCCTACCAGCAGTTCATTGGAGGCCAGTGGGTCGATGCCGCCTCCGGTGAGACGCTCAACGTCGAGAACCCGGCGACGGGCGTCGTCGTCGCCACCGTCCCCGCATCGGGGGCCGAGGACGTGGATCGGGCGGTCAATGCGGCCGCCGAGGCGTTCGAGGCGTGGTCGCTGACGACCCCCCAGACCCGCAGCCTGGCGCTGCTCAAGATCGCCGACATCCTCGACGCCAACGCGGACGAGCTCGGTCGCCTGGAGTCCCGCCAGACCGGCAAGCCGACCCAGGCCGCCATCGACGAGATGGCCGTCTCGAGCGACCTGTTCCGGTTCTTCGCCGGTGCCTGCCGGGTGCCGGAGGGCCTCGCGGTGACCGAGTATCTCGAGGGCCACACGTCGATGATCCGCCGCGACCCCGTCGGCGTGGTGGCCTCCATCGCACCCTGGAACTACCCGCTGTACATGGCCGCCTGGAAGCTCGGGCCCGCGCTCGCGACCGGCAACACGGTCGTGCTCAAGCCGTCGGCGCGCACGCCCCTCTCGGCGCTCCGGTTCGCGGAGCTGGTCGCGGGCGAGCTTCCCGCGGGCGTGCTCAACGTCCTCGCCGGCTCCGGTGGCGCGATGGGCGACTTCCTGGTCGGTCACCCCAAGGTCCGGATGATCTCGATCACCGGTGACACGGTGACCGGCAAGCACATCGCCCAGATCGCGGCGGGGACGGTCAAGCGCCTCCACCTGGAGCTGGGCGGCAAGGCCCCCGTGATCGTGTTCGACGATGCGGACGTGGAGCTCGCGGCCGAGATCATCAAGTCGGCCGGCTACTGGAACAGCGGCCAGGACTGCACGGCGGCCTGCCGGGTCATCGCGGGTCCGGCGGTGTACGACAAGTTCGTCGCGGCCCTGTCCGACCAGGTCCGGACGATCAAGTGGGGCAATCCGGCCGACAGCGACGAGCTGGACATGGGCTCCCTGATCGCGCAGGCCCAGGCCGACAAGGTCGAGGGCATGGTCAACCGGGCCCTGGAGGGCGCGGAGCTGGTCGTCGGCGGCCACCGCCCGGACCGGCCGGGCGCCTACTTCGAGCCGACCGTCATCGCCAACCCCGACCAGAGGAGCGAGATCATCCAGGACGAGGTCTTCGGACCCGTGGTCACCGTCCAGCGCTTCTCCGACGAGGAGCAGGCCGTCCAGTGGGCAAACGACGTCAAGTTCGGGCTCGCATCGTCGGTGTTCACCGGCTCCATCGGCAAGGCGATGCGTGTCGCGCGGCGTCTCCAGTACGGCACGGTCTGGATCAACGAGCACTTCACCCTCGCGTCCGAGACCCCGCACGGTGGTGTCAAGGAGAGCGGCTACGGCAAGGACGGCTCCAAGTACGCCCTCGAGGACTACACGTTCGTCAAGCACATCACGATCAACACGGGTGTCTAGGACCATCACCGCGGCCTGATCGCGACACGCGGCCGCCGGCTAGCCCGGCGGCCGCGTCGATTCCGGGACGATCCCGGCAGCCGCGCTGCTCCTGGGCGGCGGCCGGCGATTCCGGCGGCCGTCTCGATCCCCGGCTGCGGGTCCCTGCCTGACCCCCGGCCCCGGGCCGCCCGTCCCGGCCAAACCATGCCGTCGGGAGGCCATCCGGGGCCCGGACGGCCCTGTCGGCGCGACCCCGTCTCGCCCGTACTATGCTGCGACCTTCGGTCAGTTTTGGGAGATTTGGGAGGTTCAGCGTCCCGATGCGAGCACGTGCCGCGGCAGTCGACCCCGGCTGGGTGACGCTCACCGAGGCCTGCCGGCTGCTCGGCGTCTCGCCGTCGACCGTTCGACGCTGGGCGGACACCGGCATGGTCCGGACGTTCGTCACCCCCGGCGGGCACCGTCGCTTCTCGCGTGCCGGCCTTGAGGCTCTCCTCCCCGAACGTCCGAAGAGCCGCCCCTCGCTTGCGGACCTGGGCGAGACGCCGGGCCGGATGACCCGCGGCTATCGCCGCGCCGCGGACGAGGCGCCGAGCCGGATCCCCTGGGTCGTCGAGATGGACGAGGTGAGCCGCGGGCGCTTCCGTGAGTACGGGCGCGGGGTCGTCGCCGCCCTGGTCGCCGCCCTCGACACCGCCGACGAGCGCCGCCGGCGCGAGCTCCTCCGCGATGCGGAGGATGCCTGCACCGAGTACGGGCGCATCGCTGGCCGCGAGGGCCTGGGCGCCGCCACCACCGCGGACCTGTTCCTGCGCTTCCGCCTCCCGTTCCTCACCGAGCTCGGTGCCGTCGCCCGGCGCCGGGAGTTCGATGCCTCAGCCACCTCCACGCTCATCGCCGACGCAAACGCGGCGCTGGACGATCTCCTCCTCGCGACCCTCCGCGGCTGGGAGGCCGCGGCCCTCGGCGCGAGCCGGCGTCCCCGCCGCTCCTCAACGACCAGTTCCGGGAGCCCTTCGTGACCGATCCGCGCGCCGATCTCGGCCTGCTCGCCCTCGTCGCCCATGCCCGCCAGGTCGGCAGCGAGGAGCGCGAGGCCTTCGCCCTCGCCGCGGCGGCCGCAGTGGCCGGTGATCCGCGCGCCATCCTCGTGCGGACGTGCCACCGCGTCGAGCTGTACGTCGTGGACGAGCCGCTCGATGACCACCCGTCGCTGACCCTGCCCGAGCTGCCGCCGGGCGGCCGCCGGCTCGAGGGCGTCGCGGCCGCCCGGCACGTGTTCACCGTCGCTGCCGGCCTCGACTCCGTCGTCGTCGGAGAAGACCAGATCCTCCACCAGCTCCGCGAGTGCCTGTCCGACCGGCACGTCCCGGGGGCGGACCGCTGCCCGGTCCAGATCGGCACGCCCGACGGTGTTGCCACGGGCCTTCACCCGATCCTCGAGCGGCTGTTCCAGATCGCCCTCCACCTGGGTCGCGAGACGCGCTCGTGGCGCGAAGGCCCGCCGCGATCGCTCGCGGACGCCGCGCTCGACCGGTTGCTGCCGGTGACCGGACCCCTGCTCGGCCGCCGCGTGCTGGTCGTCGGGGCCGGGCGGATGGCCCGCCTGACCGCACTCTCCGCATCGCGCCAGGGCGCCCATGTCCTGGTCGCCAACCGCAGCAGCGAGCGGGCCGCCGCCCTCGCCTACGATGCGAACGGCGAGCCGGCCGCCTTCGGACCGGAAGCCCCGCTGCCGGATGTCGACGCGGTGGTGCTGGCCATCGGCGCCCGCTGGCCGCTCTCGCCACTGGCCCGCGCGAGCCTGCTCGAGAGCGCCATCCCGGTGGTCGACCTGTCCGCCCCGCCGGCCCTGGACGAGGACCTCCGCGCGGCGCTCGGTGCCAGGTGCACCTCGGTGGACGACCTGGCCCGCAGTCCCCAGGACGCGCTGCGCAGGCGGCTCCGCACGCGCTTCGAGCGATCCCTCGACGAGGCGGAGACCGCGTTCACGTCGTGGGTTCGGGCTCGGACGTCCGTCCCCGCGATCCAGGCCCTCAGCGACCGTGCCGAGACGCGACGCGTCGAGGAGATCGAGCGCCTGTTCCGACGCCTGGAGCTGGGCGACGACCAGCGCGAGATGATCGAGCAGATGAGCCAGCGCCTGGTTGCCGGCCTGCTCCACGCCCCCCTCGTGACGCTCCGCGAGGACGCCACCGGCGACCTCGAGCGGGCCGCGCGGACGCTGTTCTCGCTCTGAGCCGGAGGTGCGTCCCATGACCCGTCAGCTCCGCATCGGCACCCGCGGCAGCGCGCTCGCCCTCGTCCAGGCGCGCTGGGTGGCCGCACGCCTGGCCGAGCACGACGTCCCGACCGAGCTGGTGATCATCCGCACCGAGGGCGACGACCGTCCCGCGGACACGGCCTGGGGTGAGGGCGCCTTCGTCGGCGCGATCGTCGGTTCACTGCTGGACGGCTCGGTGGACGTCGCCGTCCACAGCGCGAAGGATGTCCCGACCGACGAGCACCCACGGCTCGTGATCGCCGCCTATCCGCCGCGCGAGGATCCGCGGGACGCGCTGGTCTGCCGGGTGCGAGGGACGACGCTCTCCTCTCTTCCCGAGGGCGCGCGCGTCGGGACGGACAGCCCCCGCCGCACGGCCTTCCTCAGGGCGCTGCGCCCGGACCTGCGCATGCACCCGCTTCACGGCAATGTGGACACGCGGCTGGCCAAGCTGGATCGCGGCGACAGCGACGCGCTGGTGCTGGCGGTGGCCGGTCTCACCCGGCTCGGCCGCGCCGACCGGATCGACGAGATCCTGCCGGCGAGCATCGTGGCGTCCGCGCCGGGACAGGGCTCGCTGGCGATCCAGGTGCGCGCGGACGACGCGGAGGCGGTCGATGCGGTTGGACGGCTCGACGACCCGGCAACCCGGATGGCGGTCGTGGCCGAGCGGGCGCTGCTCAACGCGACCGGTGGCGGCTGTCGCTCGCCGATCGGGGCGTTCGGCCTGGCGGCAGACGGCCGGCTGACGCTGGTGGCCGGTGCCGAGCGCACCTGGGCCCCCGTGGCCGGAGCGTCGATCGCCGTGTCGCCCGTGGTGCGCGTCCGCGGCGAGGCCGACATGACGGCTCACCGGACCCTCGCGGCGCACCTCGCGGCGCGCATCGTGACCCTTCGCGGCCGGCCCCGCGTGCTGGTTGCCCGCGCGGCCGGCCAGGCGGACGCGCTGCTCGCGGCGCTGGACGCGGCGGGCGTGGACGTCGTCCATGTGCCGGCCATCGAGATCCGCCCCGAGGCCCCGGACGGCCCGCTCGACGCGGCATTCGCCGCGAGCGAGGATGGCGACTGGATCGTGGTCACGAGCATCAACGCCGCCGGGGCCACGATCGCGGCGGCCGGGCGCACCGACACCGACATGGCCGCCCGGCGCTGGGCCGCGATCGGTGAGGCCACGGCGGACGCCCTGGCTACCGCGGGCATCGGCGTCACGTTCCGGCCCTCCGCGGCCGACGGCGACACGCTGGCCCGCGAGCTGCCCCTGGCCGCCGGCGCGCGCGTCCTGCTCCCGCGGGCCGACATCGCGGAGCCGATCCTGCCGGCCGCCCTCCGTGCCCGCGGT
The DNA here is from genome assembly GCA_963849495.1 of uncultured Chloroflexia bacterium. GTDB lineage: Bacteria > Chloroflexota > Limnocylindria > Limnocylindrales > CSP1-4 > CAIXZV01. The sequence continues at coordinate 113,826 of CAWKHN010000015.1, forward strand.
GCCGCCGTGACGGAGGTCGTGGCATACCGGACGCTCGAGGCACCGGAAGAGTCCCGCGGCCGCCTCGCCGCCGCGCTCGACGACGGCCCGCTCGACGCGCTGGTCCTCACCAGCGGCTCCACCGCTCGAGGTATCCACGCCCTGGCGACCGCGATCGGGTTCGGAACGATCCTCGAGACGCCCGTCATCGCCATCGGGGATCCGACGGCCACCGTGGCCCGGCAGCTCGGCTTCACAACAGTCGTGACCGCGCCGTCGCCGGCGCCATCGGACCTGGCCGCGTTCACCTCCCGTGCGCTCGGCGTGTCGCCCGAGGTCGCATCCGTCACCGTTCCACGCACTCCCGCACCCGGTCTCGAACCTCAGCCCACCATCACCGGAGGAACCCGATGAGCCTTCTCGCAGACCGGCCTGCCGCCGGCGAGCCGGTCCCGGCCGTGCCGGATCCCGCGCACCGGCTCCGCCGGACCCGCCGGACGGAGACGCTCCGGGCGTTCGTCCGCGAGACCCGGATCCATCCCCGAGCCCTCGTCGCGCCGCTGTTCGTCCAGCCGGGTCACGGGCGCCGTGACCACGTGGGCTCGATGCCCGGCGTGGAGCGGGTGACCCCGGACGAGGCGGTTGCGGACGCGCGGCGGCTCGCGGCGCTCGGCGTCGGCGGCGTGATCCTGTTCGGTCTGCCGGCCGACAAGGACGCGGTCGGCACCGGCGGCTGGATCGAGGACGGCATCGTCCAGGAGACCCTGCGCCGGCTTCGAGACGCGGACGTCGACCTGGTGCTCATCGCCGACACCTGCCTGTGCGAGTACACGGATCACGGCCACTGCGGCCCGCTGCTCGCCGACGGGCGCGTCGACAACGACGCGACCATCGAGCTGTACGCGCGGACGGCCGCGTCGCAGGCCGTGGCCGGGGCCGACATCGTCGCGCCGAGCGGGATGATGGACGGCCAGGTCGCCGCGATCCGCCGCGGCCTGGATGCCGCAGGCGCCCAGGAGACGGCGATCCTCGCCTATGCGGCCAAGACCGCGTCGGCCTTCTACGGCCCGTTCCGGGACGCGGCCGGTTCCGCGCCCAGCTTCGGCGACCGGCGGGGCTACCAGATGGACGCGGCCAACGGGCGGGAGGCGATGCGCGAGATGGAGATCGACATCGCCGAGGGCGCGGACATGCTGCTCGTCAAGCCGGCCCTGCCCTCGCTGGACATCCTGGCGGCCGCGCGGGCCCGGTTCGACGTCCCGATCGGGGCCTACCAGGTGAGCGGCGAATACGCCTCGATCGAGGCGGCCGCCGAGCGCGGCTGGCTGGACCGGCGCCGGGTCCTCACCGAGGCCACGACCTCGATCCTGCGGGCGGGCGCCGGCTTCGTGATCACATATGCCGCGGCGGACCTCGCGGCCTGGGCCCGGGAGGCCTGAGATGACGACCTTCGTTCCCCTGCCGCCCGCGGACCCGCGCCCGGCCGGCCGGCAGGCCGAGCTGCGCGCCCGGGCCGACTCGCTGTTCCCCGGCGGCGTCAACAGCCCCGTCCGCGCCTTCCGCTCGGTCGGCCGCGCGCCGCTCATCCTCGAGATGGGGGAGGGGGCCCGCGTCCGGGACGCGGACGGCCGCTGGTACCTCGACTACATCGGCGCCTGGGGGCCCGGGATCCTCGGCCACGCGGTGCCCACGATCGTGGAGGCCGTTCGCGCCGCGGCGCTCGAGGGCTTCGCGCTGGGGGCGACGTCACCGCGCGAGGTGGAGCTGGGGGAGCGGATCCGCGCGGCGATGCCGTCCATGGAGCGGATGCGGTTCGTCTCGTCGGGCACGGAAGCCGTGATGAGCGCGATCCGGCTTGCGCGCGGCGCGACCGGCCGCGACCTGATCGTCAAGTTCGCCGGCGGCTACCACGGTCACGGCGACAGCCTGCTGGTCGAGGCCGGATCGGGGCTCGCGACCCTGGCGATGCCGGGCTCCGCCGGCGTGACCGCCGCCGCGGCCCGCGACACGATCGTGATCCCGTACAACGACCCGGACGCGGTTGCGGAGGTCTTCCGCGCGCATCCGGACCAGGTGGCCGCGATCATCGTCGAGCCGGTCGCCGCCAACGTGGGCGTCGTGGCCCCCGAGCCGGGCTTCCTGGAAGCGCTCCGCGAGCTCACGACAGCCAACGGCGCCCTGCTCATCTTCGACGAGGTCATCACCGGGTTCAGGCTGGCCCACGGCGGTGCCCAGGAGCGCTACGGCATCACGCCGGACCTCACGACGCTGGGCAAGATCATCGGCGGCGGCATGCCGATCGGGGCATACGGCGGCCGTGCGGACCTGATGGGCAACATCGCGCCCGAGGGCGGGGTGTACCAGGCGGGCACGCTCAGCGGACACCCGCTGTCGATGGCCGCCGGCGCGGCCGCGCTCGACCTGCTCACGCCGTACGTCTACGACGTCCTCGAGCGCACGGGCGCGAAGCTCGAAGAGGGCCTGGGCCAGGCAGCCGCAGAGGCCGGACGCGAGGTCGCGATCTCCCGTGTGGGCTCGCTGCTCACGGTGTTCTTCCGGGCGTCCACGCCGCGCAACGGCGCCGACGCGATGGACTCCGACCGGGACGCCTATGCCCGCTTCTTCGGCGCGATGCTGGATGCGGGCGTCCTGCTGCCGCCGTCCCAGTTCGAGGCCTGGTTCCTGTCGGTGGCCCACGGCGACGCCGAGATCCAGGAGACGCTCGCAGCCGCCCGGACGGCCTTCGCCGCATGACGGCCGAGACCCTGGGGGCGTCCGTCCCCGGCGAGCCCGCTCCGCGTCCCGATGCGCGATTCCTGCGCGCCGCGCGCGGAAAACGGACCGACACCACCCCGGTGTGGTTCATGCGCCAGGCCGGGCGCGCGCTCCCCGAGTACCGCAGGATCCGCGAGCGCGCGACGCTGCTCGAGATCACCCGGGACCCGGCCCTGTGCGCCGAGGTGACCCTCCAGCCGGTCCGGCGCCTGGGCGTGGACGCGGCGATCCTGTTCGCGGACATCACCACGCCACTCGCCGGCATCGGGGTCGCGTTCGACATCCGGGAAGGCGTCGGCCCGGTCATCGAGCACCCCGTCCGGACGATGGACGACGTGCGGGCCCTGCGCCCGTTCGAGCCCGAGGCCGCCGTGGGCCCGCTGCTGGAGGCGATCCGCCTGATCCGCGCCGGGTCGCCGGTGCCGCTGATCGGCTTTGCCGGGGCACCCTTCACGCTCGCCTGCTACCTCGTGGAGGGCGGCCCGTCACGCGACTTCCTCGCCACCAAGCGCCTGATGCACGCGCAGCCCCGAGACGTGGTCGGCGCTGCTCGATCACCTCGTCGAGACCACGATCCGCTACCTGTCCGCGCAGGTCGCGGCGGGCGTCGAGGCGGTCCAGGTGTTCGACTCCTGGGTGGGCGGGCTGAGCCCCCTCGACTACGAGCGGCGGCTGTGGCCGTGGATGCGGCGGCTGTTCGACGCCGTCGGCGGGCTGGGCGTCCCGTCCATCCACTTCGGCGTCAGCACCGCGGGCATCCTGCGCCAGCAGGCCTCGGCCGGCGGGGACGTCATCGGTCTCGACTGGCGGATCGCGCTGGACGAGGGCCGGGAGCTGGTCGGGGACCGCGCGGTGCAGGGGAACCTGGACCCGACGCTCCTGCTCGGGCCGTGGGAGGGCGTGGAGGAGAGCGCGCGCTGGATCGTCGACCAGAACGATGGTCGTCCCGGCCACGTGTTCAACCTCGGCCACGGCGTGCTGCCGGGTACGGATCCCGACGACCTGGCCCGGCTCGTCGACCTCGTCCACGACCTCGGAGCTGTCCGATGACCCGCGACGCGGTCCTGCTCATGGCCTACGGCAGCCCGGATCGCCTGGACCAGGTCGAGGCCTACTACACGGACATCCGCCGTGGAAGCCCGCCGCCGCCGCACCTGCTCGAGGAGCTGCAGGGCCGCTACCGGGCGATCGGGGGCGGGTCGCCGCTGTCGCGGATCGTGGAGGAGCAGCGGGCCGCCGTCGAGGCGGAGCTGGCGGCGCGCGGGATGCCGGTGCGCGTGTACGCAGGCATGCGGCACATCGCGCCCCGGATCGGCGACATCGTCAAGCGGCATGGCAGCCGACGGCGTGGAGCGGTTCGTCGCGATCGCGCTCGCGCCCCAGAAGTCGTCGAACGCCGCCGGGTACCGTCGCGCGGTCGACACGGCCCTGGCCTCCATCGGAGACGGCGCCCCGACGGTCTCGCACGTGGACTCCTGGTTCGACCAGCCGCGGTTCATCGCGGCGCTCGCGGAGACCACCAGCGAGGCGCTGGCCCGCTTCGAGGACCCGGCCGGCGTCCGGGTGATGTTCACCGCGCACAGCCTGCCGGCACGGGTCCTCGCCGACGGCGATCCGTACCCGGACGAGCTCGCCGGCACGGCGCGCCTGGTCGCCGAGCAGCTCGGCCTGGAGCGCTACGACTTCGCGTTCCAGAGCGCCGGCCGCACCGGCGAGCCGTGGCTGGGCCCGGACATCCTCGACGAGATCCGCCGCCTGGCGGGGGAGGGCGTCACGGAGCTCGTGATCCGGCCGGTCGGCTTCGTGGCCGACCACCTCGAGGTCCTGTACGACATCGACATCGAGGCGCAGGGCGTGGCCCGCGAGGCGGGCATCCGCCTCGAGCGTGCCCGCTCGATGAACACCGATCCAACCTTCATCGCCGGTCTGGCCGATCTCGCGGCCGCGGCGCTTCGACCCGTGACGAACGGCTGAGCAGCCAAGGAGACTCGCATGACGACGCTGACCGATCCCGCCCCGTCGGGCCACCCCGGCGGGCATCCCGGCGGTCCGGGCATCCCGGCGGTCATCCCGGCGGCATCACCGGCGTCGGTGCCGTGCGCGCCGAGGGCTACGTCTACGCCCGCGCCCCGATGCTCGTGTACTGGGAGACGACGCTCGCCTGCGGGCTCGCCTGCCGCCACTGCCGCGCGTCGGCCATCGCGGAGCGCAGCCCGCTGGAGCTCACCACCGACGAGGGCTACAGGCTGCTCGACGAGATCACCACGTTCGGGCGTCCCTACCCGCACGTCGTGTTCACGGGCGGCGACCCCCTCAACCGGCCGGACCTCCACGACCTGGTGCGGGCGGCGACGGCTCGCGGGATCGGCTGCTCGCTGGCGCCGGCGGCCACGCCGCTCCTGACCCAGGAGGTGATGGAGTCCCTGCGCGCGGCCGGGATCCAGAACATCTCGCTCAGCCTCGATGGTTCCGACGCCGAGCGCCATGACGGGTTCCGGATGGTCCCCGGCACGTTCGAGAAGACGCTCCAGGCGGCGAAGTGGGCGAGGGCCGCGGGGCTGCCGATCCAGGTCAACACCCTGGTCACGGACGAGACGCTGGCCGACCTGCCGGCGATCTACGAGCTCCTCAAGGGCATGGACATCCTGCGCTGGGCGCTGTTCATGCTGATCACCACCGGCCGCGGGTCAGCGCTCCACGAGGTGACCCCGGGCGAGTCCGAGAAGCTCCACCAGTGGCTGTGGGGGCTGTCGAAGGAGGCCCCGTTCCAGGTCAAGACCACCGAGGCCACCCACTACCGCCGGCTCGCGATCCGATCGATGGAGGCCGACGGCATGGACGCCGACGCGATCGCCGGTACGTCCGTGGGCCGCGGGTTCGGGATTCGCGACGGCAACGGGATCGTGTTCGTCAGCCACGACGGCACGGTCAACCCGTCCGGCTTCCTGCCGATCCCACTGGGCAACGTGCGCGAGGCGAGCATCGTCGACCTGTACCGGAACCACCCGGTGATGCGCGACCTGCGCAATCCGGAGCGGTTCAAGGGTCGCTGCGGCGCCTGCGAGTACGCGCGGGTCTGCGGCGGCTCCCGGGCACGGGCGTGGGCCTGGACGGGCGATCCGCTCGAGTCCGATCCGCTGTGCCCCTACGTCCCGACCGGCACCGTGCCCGCCTACGGCATGCCGCGCGCCGTCACCGCCCCGGCCGCGCCGGGCGCGACCTCACCCGCCTGACCGTCGGTCGACCGATGTCCGTTCTCGTCGTCGGCGGCGGCATCACCGGTCTGGCGGCCGCGCGGGCCCTGGCCCGTCACGGCGTGCCGGTGATCCTCGCCGAGGCGGGCGAGCGCCTGGGCGGCAAGGTCCGGACCGAGCGCTTCGAGGGTTTCACCGTCGAGCAGGGTCCGGACTCGTTCCTGACCACGCGCCCGGCGGCCGTCCTGCTTGCCCGGGAGCTGGGCCTGGGCGACGAGCTGGTGGGGACGCGCGATCCCCGGGCGGTCTACATCCGGCATCGCGGCCGGCTGGTGCCGATGCCGGAAGGCCTGGGGCTGGTGCTGCCGACGCGCGCGATGCCGTTCGCGCGGACACGGCTGTTCTCGTGGCCCGAGAAGCTGCGGATGGCCGTGGACGTCGTCTCGCCGCGCCGCCTCGGTGCGGAGGATGTGGCGGTGGGCACGTTCCTCCGCCGGCGCCTGGGCGATCCGCTGGTGGACCGCCTGGCCGGGCCGCTGGTGGGCGGCGTCTACGGTACCCCGATCGACGAGCTGAGCCTGGACGCGGTCGTGCCGCAGCTGCGGACCGCCGAGCACGACCACCGGAGCCTGCTGTTCGCGGGACTCGCCGATGGGCGTGCGATGCGCCGTGCCGCCTCGGCCCGTGCCGCCGCGGCCAGCGCGGCGGGCCAGCCGGCGTCGAAGCCGCTGGGCGTGTTCGCATCGCTCCGGGGCGGGATGGATCGCCTGACCGACGACGCCGCCGCCTCGGCCCGAGACGCGGGCGTCGACATTTGCACGGGTTTCGGGGTCCGGTCGCTCGTCCGTGCGGGTTCCGGGGTGGCCGCGCGGTTCGGCAGCGGGTCGCTCGTCCGCTTCGATGCCGCCGTGATCGCCGCGCCCGCGCCGGTGGCCGCGATCCTGCTCGCCGACGAGCTGCCGGGTGCATCCCGCGCCCTCGGCGGCGTGCCGCACGGGACGAGCATCCTCGTCACCCTGGCCTACCGGCGAGAGCAGGTGGATCACGAGCTCATCGGCCACGGGTACCTCGTGCCGCCGACCGAGGGTGGCGCGATCGCCGCATGCACGTGGACGTCGGAGAAGTGGCCGGACCGGGCGCCGGAGGGCACCGTGCTGCTGCGGATGTTCGTGCGCGACGAGGGCACGTGGACGCTGCTCCCGGACGACGCGCTGATCGCGGCCGCGCGCGCCGACGTCGAGCGGACCTTGCGCATCACCGGCGAGCCGCTGTTCGTGCGCGTCGGCCGCCATGACGCATCGATGCCCCGCTACACGGTCGGGCACCTCCGGCGCGTTGCGGCGATCGAGGCGGCGATGACCGAGTGGCCCGCCGTCGTCGCGACCGGTGCGTCCTATCGGGGCGTCGGCCTGCCCGACTGCGTGACCCAGGGCCTGGCGGCCGCCGCGACGATCGTCGGGCGGCTGGACGGCGCGGGTGACGACGGGCTCGCAGTCGACACCGAGCGCGAGACCGCGATCGCCTGAGGGCCGGCGCTCTGGCCGCCGGGGATCAGCCCGCGGCGCCCGTTGTCCCGGGCCGCGCCGGCTCGCCGCGCCACCGGTCGTGCGCCGGGTGACCGGCGCCCACGACGACGAACACGGCGCGGCCCGCGGCCGTTGCGCGGCCGTCCGACTCGACGCTGGTCTCGACCGTGACGCTCCGCTCGCTCGATGCCACCACGTGCGCGACCAGCCGGATCGGCCGGTCAGACGGCGTCGGGTGGAGGTAGCGGATGGACAGCTCGGCGGTGACCGTGGACGGCGCGTCGGCCGCCAGGGTGACCCCGGCCGGGGTGTCCGCGCCGCCGTGCCGCCGCATCAGGTGCGCGATCGCCGCCCAGTTCGAATGGCAGTCGACGAGGGTGCCCAGGATCCCCCCGTTGACGAAGCCGTCGAACGCCTCGTGCTCCGGACGGGCGGTCCAGTCCGCGACGATGGTGTCGTCGTCACCCTCGAAGCTGCGGATGCGAAGCCCCTCCCGGTTGACCGGACCGCAGCCGAAGCAGTGCCCCGCAGGGGCGAACCGCTCCTGGAGCGACGGCGTGCTGTGCTCGTCCATCTCGACGGGTCTCCTTCCCGGCCTCCGGCCGTCGACTGCAGCCCCACGCGCAGCGGCGTGCCCCTACGAGAGCCGAGCCCGCAGCTCGGGCAGGCGGTCCATGGTCTCGAGATCGAACGGTGTCCGGAAGATGAGCACGGGGTGGGCGAACCCGACGTCGCGGTACGCCCCGAGCGTCTCGGCCACCTCCTCGAGCGAGCCGCCGGCGTCCAGCGCGCGTTCGTCCTCCTGGGGGAGATGCGCCTCCAGCCAGCCCGTCCAGGCGCGCGTGGCCTCGGCGCGCGTCGAGCGGATGACCACGTTGAGGTTCGTCGTTCGTTCGATCTCGCGCTCGTCGCGACCGGCGGCCTCGCACGCCGCCCGCAGGATCGCGTCGCTGGCCGCGAGCTGCTCCGGCGTGCCGTAGGCATTCCACAGGTCGCCGTGGCGCGCGATCAGCGGCAGCGTCTTCTTCGGCCCGGAGCCGCCGATCAGGATCGGCAGGTGCGGCTGGACCGGCCGGGGGGCGCAGACAGCGTCCTGGAAGCGGTAGAAACGCCCATCGTCGGTGACGTGCTCGCCGTCGAGCAGGCGCCGGATCAGGGGAACGGCCTCGGCCAGCCGGTCGAGGCGCTCGCCCATGCCTGTGCCCATGTCGAACCCGAAGGCTTCGTGCTCGCGTGGAAACCAGCCCGCGCCGATGCCGAGGATCGCTCGCCCGCCCGAGATGTGGTCGACCGTGGTCGCGATCTTCGCGGTCAGGCCGGGGTTGCGCAGGGTGTTGGCCGCCACCATCAGGCCCAGCCGGGGGTGCGTCGTCACCGCTGCGATCGCGGCCAGCGTGGACCAGCCCTCGAGCTTCGGGTCGGACCAGGCGCCCTCGTCGGAGAGCAGGTGATCGTCGATCCATAGGTCGTCGAAGCCGGCCGCCTCGGCCCGAATCACGGCCTCGCGCAGCTCGGGCCAACGGGTCCGCTGGACCCAGAACGCCGCACCGAACCGCATCGCCACCGCTCACCCTCCTCGCCCGTACCCGCCGGGCCGGCTGTTCGTACTATGGCGCGTCCCCGCACCGCGGTCGATGATCCAGCCCATCGGCCGGAGGCACCGGTCACCGTCCAAGGCCGGTGCCCTGGCATGGTAGGACGTCGCGACGATGGCACGAGCAGCACGCGAGGCGAGGGGCCCCCGACTCACCCATCGTCTCTCTGCGCCCGCCCCGACCGGGGACGCCCTGATTGCCGAGATCGAAGCCGTGGCGAGGCTCGGCTGGTACTCGCTCGATTTCGCGACCGGCCGCTGGGTGAGCTCCGCCGGTCTCGACGCCCTGTTCGGGATCGACGCCTCGTTCGACCGGTCCGTTGACGGATGGGGCTCGCTGATCCATCCCGACGATCGCGCCGAGACGACCGACTACTTCCGCAGCCTGGTGACCACACCGGGTCAGGCGTTCGACCGCCGGTACCGGATCATCCGCGCCGACACGGGTGCCGAGCGGTGGGTCCACGGCCGTGGACGGCTCACGGTCGACGACGACGGGCACCCGATCACCCTGCTGGGGACGATCGGCGACATCACCGAGCAGCATCACGCCGAGGAGGCCCTCGCCCGGTCCGAGCTGCGCTACGCCACCGTCTTCGAGGGGACGCACGAGGCGATCCTGATCGCCGAGCGAGAGACCAGGCGCTTCCGCTGGGCCAACGCCGCCGCGACCACGTTGCTGGGCTACACGCGGGACGAGTTGCTGGGGATGACGATCCAGGACATCCACCCTCCGGATGCCCAGCTGCTGCCGGCGTTCGAATCCGGCTCGGACGTGTTCGCCGTGCCCTGCCTCCGGCGCGACGGCACCGTCGCCCTTGCCGACATCCGGGCGTCGATGGCGGACATCGACGGCGTGCCCTGCGTCATCGGGTTCTTCTCGGACGTGACCGAGGCGCGGCGGCTCGAGGCACGCCACCAGCGGCTGGCGGCGGCGGTCGAGTACGCCTCCGACTCGATCCTGATCACGGACCCGTCGGGGACGATCGAGTACGTGAACCCCGCGTTCGAGCGGGCCTCGGGCTACTCCAGCGTGAGCCTCATCGGGCAGAACCCGCGGCTCATCAAGAGCGGGCTCCAGCCGGCGGGCTTCTACCGGACGATGTGGCGCCGGCTGACCCGGGGCCAGACCTGGACGGGGACGCTCGTCAACCGGAGGAGCGACGGGTCCCTGTACGAGGAGGAAGCCACGATCTCGCCGATCCGGGACGGCGGCGGCACGACCACGGGGTACGTCGGCGTGAAGCGGGACGTCACGGCCATGCGTGCCGCGGAGACGGCGCTTGTCACCGAGTTCCGCGAGCGCGCCCAGGTCGCCGCCGCTCTCTCCCGCCTCCGGCCGGCATCGAGCGCGGAGGAGACGGCGGCCGAAATCTGCGGTGAGCTGCTCGCGCTACCCGGCGTGAGCGTGGCGGCGATCTTCGATCTGCCGGAGCCCGGACGCGGGATCACGCTGGCCGCCAGCGGACCCGACCGGCTGCCGTTCGGACCCGGCCGACCGCTGCCCGCGAGCCGCGCAACATACCTCTACGACCGGGCGATGACCGGGCCCTGGGCCGAGGCCTGGCGCGTGCGCCAGGAGGATGGCGAGTACGGCCGGACGATCGACGGACTCGGGGTCAGGGCGGTTGCGTACGCGCCGATCCGCAACGGGGAGGCCCTGCTCGGCGTGGTCTGCGCGGCGACGAGCGACGAGGAGTTCGCCCGCCACCTGATCGACCACCTGCCCGCCGTCGGCGAGTTTGCGGCGACCGCGAGCGCGCTGCTCAGCCACCAGCTGGAGCGGGGCCACCGCTCCGACCTTGTCCGGACGCGCATCCGGCGCGTCCTCGCCGATGTCGCCTTCCACCCGGTCTTCCAGCCGATCGTGTCCCTCGAGTCCGGGCTCACGGTCGGCTACGAGGCACTGACCCGCTTCGCCGACGGAACCCCGCCGGACGGGATGATCGCCGAGGCGCACGCCGTCGGTCTCGGGCATGACCTGGAGCTCGCGCTGCTGGCGGCCGCCATCAAGGGATCCGCCGCGCTGACCGGTGAGCACTGGCTCAGCCTCAACGTCTCGCCCGACGTCATCCTCGATGCCCCCGAGCTGTCGCGCGTCCTGGCGGGCCGGTCATGCCGCGTCGTCCTCGAGATCACGGAGCACCTCGAGATCCCCGACTACGAGGCCGTTCGAGATGGCATGGCCCTGCTCGGCCCGGAGATCACGCTCGCGGTCGACGATGCCGGGTCCGGGTTCGCGAGCCTGCGCCACATCGTCGAGCTGCGGCCGCAGTACCTGAAGGTCGACATGACCCTGGTCCGGGATGTCCATCGCGACCTGACCCGCCAGGCGATGATCGCCGGTCTCGCGCGCTTCGCGGAGCGAGCCGACTGCCAGGTCATCGCCGAGGGGATCGAGACCGAGAGCGAGCTCGGCATGCTGCGCGAGCTCGGCGTCACCCTCGGCCAGGGCTACCTGCTGGGCCGGCCGGCGCCGGTCCCGGCTACGGCCGCACGCGAGCCTGGCCGGCGCGAACCTCGAGGAACCCCTCGCTCTCGAGGCTCCGGACGGCAGCCGCGATCGCCTCGCGTCCATGGACGCCCAGCCGTTCCGGAAGCCGGACCCACGCACCCTCGGGCGCGCCGGTGAACGATGCGACAAGACGCCCGCGCAGCCAGCGGCTGGTCTCCGGAAACGGGACCGACGGGCGAGCCTTCTCCGCACCGACGGTTTCGCCACGAGTCGCGCACATGCCGCGGACCGGGCACTCGTCGCACCGTGGCGCAGCCGGCGTGCAGACCGAGGCGGCGAGGTCCATGACGGCGTTCAGCCATCGCCGCGGCTCGTGCCGGGCGACGAGATCGTCGGCGATGCCCTGGAGATCTCGTGACAGTTGCGGCATCCCGGCCGCCCGGCTGATCACGCGCCTCACGTTCACGTCGAGCGGCGCGACCGGAACGCCGAACGCGGATGCGGCGACCGCGCGGGCCGTGTAGGGCCCGATGCCCGGGATTCCCTCGAGCTGCGACACGGCGGACGGCACCGCTCCCCCAGGGAGGTCGACGATCCGGCGGGCAGCGTCGCGGAGGGCGAGGGCCCGGCGGTTGTAGCCGAGACCCGCCCAGGCCGCCAGCAGGTCACGTGTCGAGGCATCGGCGAGAGCTGCGGGCGACGGCCACCGGTCGGTGAACCTGCGCCAGGCCGGGCCGACGCGCTCGATCCCCGTCTGCTGGGACATCACCTCGGCGACCAGGATCTCCCAGGGCGTGATCGCCTGCCGGATGAGCAGCGACCGGCCCGCGGTGTCGTGCCATCGGAACAGGCGGTTCGAGAACCGCCTGCGCGTGAGTGGCGCGCGCCGTCCAGCGCCGCGCGATCCGTCGCCGCGACGACCGTCGTCGTCGCGGCGCCGCCCGTTGCCGCGCCGCTCGTCGTCGCCGGCGCCGCGCACTCCCTGCACCCGTCAGCTCTCCCCGTCGCGCGCCGCGACGTTGCCTCGGGTCGGGGCACGGGCGGCTGCCGGGAGCAGCATCCCACAGGAGTGCGGGCGCAGGGCCGGGCCGCGCGGCTCCGTGCCGGATGGCCCGGGGCGAGCCTGCCCGCGACGGACGCGGCCCGGCCGGGCGGCACGCCCCCCGGTGACGTTCGCACGGTACCCTCTCCATGTGCCCACAGGAACGACCCCGCTGCCCGCGGACGACCCCGATCTTGCGACCATGTCGCTCGACGAGCTCGAGCTGCGCTGGGCGGACGCGGCCGCGCGCAGCGCGATCTCCGCGGAGGCGATGACCGGCACCGACCTCAAGGCGCAGGCGCTGGGAGTCCCCGGCGAGACGCTGATGGAGCACGCGGGCACCGCCGTCGCCGCTGCTGCGCACGCGCTGCTCGCCCACAACGCCCGCGAGGACCGTCCCGTCCTTGTCCTTGCCGGATCCGGCAACAACGGCGGCGACGGGTTCGTCGCGGCGCGCCACCTGGCCGGGTGGGGCACCCCGGTGATCGCCGTCCTCGTGGCGGCCGAGGAGAGGCCCGGAACACCCGACGCGGCGCGCAACTGGAAGCGGCTCGACCAGCTCCCCAACGTGACCAAGGTGCACGCCCCGGTCGCCCGCGATGTCGCCATCCTCGGCCAGGGGATCGACAAGGCCGGGATCATCGTCGATGCGCTGCTCGGGACGGGTGTCCGGGGCCAGCTCCGGGAGCCCGTCCGCGAGGCGGTCGAGGTCATCCGGCGAGCCCGTGAGGCCGGCGTCCCGATCCTTGCCGTGGACACCCCGACCGCCGTCGACCTGACCTCGGGCGATCCGTCGGACCCGGTCGTCCGGGCGGACATGACCGTGACCTTCCACCGCCCGAAGACGGGGCTGCGCACCAGGACCGGCAAGGCGCTGGCCGGCCGGATCCTCGTGGCACCGATCGGGATCCCTGCGGAGGCCGACCGTGGCTGACCGCCAGCCGGGTGTTCGCGAAGTGCTGTTCGTGGCCGCCGCGGTCGTCCTCATCGTGCTCGCGGGGGCAGCGATCACCGCCCTGCTGCCCCGTGACGGCCAGGAGGTCGTGTTCCACACGCCGCTCCTGATCGTCGTGCTGCTGGGCGGCACCGCCTTCGTCCTGTGGCGGATCCTTCGGTCTCCCGGAACCAGAGGGCCATCGTGACAACCGACCAACCCGTGCCTCACGCCCTGCATGCGCCGCTGGCCAGGCGCGGTCACGACCTGGAGCGACTGGCCAACGAGCCCTGGGACCTGCTGATCGTGGGTGGCGGGATCGTCGGGGCGGGGGCCCTGCTGGACGCCGCGAGCCGCGGCCTGCGCGTCGCGCTGGTGGAGCAGGACGACGTCGCCGCCGGCACATCGTCGCGGTCGAGCCGCCTGATCCACGGCGGTCTCCGCTACCTGGAGCAGTTCCACGTGGGCCTGGTGCGCGAGGCGCTTGCGGAGCGCGCGCGGCTGCTGCGGCTGGCGCCGCATCTCGTCCGCCTGGAGACGTTCCTGTTCCCGCTCTACGGCCTGCCCCTCGTGACGCGCGCCTTCTACACGGCCGGCATGACCATGTACGACCTGCTGGGCTCGGCGAAGTCCGGGGGTCGTCATCACCAGCTGTCGCGGGCCGCGACCCTCGAGTACGCGCCCGACCTGCGGACGAAGAACCTGCGGGGTGCCCTCCTGTACCACGACGCGATGGAGGACGACGCCCGCTACACGCTCGCCGTCCTGCGCACGGCCCTCGCCCATGCCCCCGACTCGACGGTCGCGGTGACCCGTGTGCGCGCCACGGGTGCCCTGCTCGACGGGTCCCGGGTGATCGGCGCCTCCCTCGAGGACCGGGTGACCGGCCGGACCCTGGACGTGCACGCGACCGCGGTCCTCGATGCGACCGGCGTCTGGGGTGCGCAGCCTGATCGTCCGTTCGGCGGCGGCTCGTTCACCGTCCTGCCGTCCCGCGGCAGCCATCTCGTCGTCGCCCGCGACCGGATCCCAGCCCGCGGCGGCATGACGCTCCGGATCCCGGGTCGGGTCGCGTTCCTGGTCCCGTGGCCGCGCCACTGGATCATCGGCACCACCGACAAGCCGTACCACGGGCCGGTCGACCGGCCGGCCGCCAGCGGGCTCGAAGTGGACGAGATCCTCGGCACGCTGAACGGCGCCCTCGACCTCACGCTGACGCGGGACGACATCGTGGGCACGTACGCGGGCCTGCGGCCGCTGATCGCCCCGTCGGACGCGAACTCGACGGTGAAGATCTCACGCGAGCACAAGGTGACCGTCGAGTCCCCGGGCCTGGTCCGCGTCAGCGGCGGCAAGTACACGACCTACCGGGTCATGGCGCAGGACGCGGTGGACGCCGTCCTCAACTCCGCCGCCGGATCCCGTCCCAGCGCGACGGCCGAGCTGCCGATCATCGGGGCGGCCGCACGCGCGGATCTCGACGCCCTGGGTGCCCGCATCGCCTCGACGGGAGGGCTGGGCGTGGAGGCAGCGCGATCGCTCGTGGATCGCCACGGGACGGAGGCGCAGGCCGTGCTCGACCTCGGCCGGGACCTCGATCTCGTGCGACCGCTGGCCGAGGGCTTCCCGTACCTCGAGGCCGAGGTGGCCTGGGCGGTCGAGCACGAGCTGGCCATGACCCTCGACGACATGCTGACGCGGCGCGTTCGCCTGGCGCCGGAGATGCGGGACCGCGGCGCGTCGATCGCGCCCCGGGTCGCCGGGATCATGGGTCACATCCTGGGCTGGGACGAGGCGCGCCGGGCCGCCGAGGTGACGTCGTATCTCGACGGGGCCCACCGCGAGTTCGACGTGCCGCCCGCGGCCTGATCGCGCCGCCGGCGGACATGCCTCGCCCGAGCATGCGGAGGACGCCCGATGCCTGACGACCGCCTGGTCCTCGCCCTCGACCAGGGCACGACCTCATCGAGAGCCATCGCGTTCGATGGCAGGGGAGTTCCCGTCACCACCGCCCAGCAGGAGTTCCCGCAGGGCTTCCCGTCGCCCGGCCACGTCACCCACGACCCGGAGGACATCTGGTCCAGTCAGCTGCGGGTCGCCCGCGAGGTGGTGGGCGCCGTCGGTGGCGGCTCGAACGTCGCGGCGATCGGGGTCACCAACCAGCGCGAGACGACGGTCGTCTGGGAGCGCGCGACCGGCCGCCCGGTCGCTCCTGCGATCGTGTGGCAGAGCCGGATCACCGCGCCGTTCTGCGAGCAGCTCCGGGCGGCCGGCCACGAGGCGTTCGTCCGCGAGCGGACCGGGCTGCCGCTGGACGCCTACTTCTCCGGGCCCAAGATCCGCCACATCCTCGACGAGGGTGGCCTGCGAGAGCGGGCCGAGCGCGGCGAGCTGGCGTTCGGCACCGTCGACAGCTGGCTCGTCTGGCGCCTGACCGGTGGCAGGGTCCACGCGACCGATGTCTCCAATGCCTCCCGGACGTTGCTCATGGACCTGCGCACGCTCGGCTGGGACGACGACCTGCTGCGGCTGATGGAGGTGCCCCGGGCGATGCTGCCCGAGATCCGCCCGTCGTCCGCCGTCTGGGGCGAGACCGACCCCGACGTCTTCGGGCGGCCGATCCCGATCGCCGGCGTGGCCGGCGACCAGCAGGCCGCGATGTTCGGCCAGGCGTGCTTCACGCCGGGCGAGGCCAAGAACACGTACGGGACGGGCGCGTTCCTGCTCGCCAACGTGGGCGCGACGCCGGTCGCATCCGCGCACGGCCTGCTGTCGACCGCGCTGTGGCGCCTCGGCGAGGGTGGTCCCGTCGCCTATGCCCTCGAGGGGTCCGTGTTCATCGCGGGCGCCGCCGTCCAGTGGCTGCGGGACGGGCTCCGGGCGATCGGCTCCTCGAGCGAGGTCGAGGAGCTCACCCGCGGTGTCGAGGACACGGGTGGCGTGTACCTCGTCCCCGCGTTCGTCGGCCTCGGCGCGCCTCACTGGGACCCGCACGCGCGGGGACTGCTGATCGGCATGACGCGTGGGACGGGGTTGCCGGAGATCGCGCGGGCCACGATCGAGTCGATCGCCTACCAGGTCCACGACGTGTTCGAGGCCATGGAGGCGGATCGTGGTGCTCCGCTGCCCGAGCTGCGGGTCGATGGCGGTGCAGCCCGGAACGACGAGCTGCTGCGGTTCCAGGCCGACCTGCTCGGCGTGCCGGTGGAGCGACCGCGCGTGACCGAGACGACCGCGTGGGGTGCGGCGTCGCTGGCGGGACTGGCCACGGGCGTGTGGTCGGGGCTCGACGAGCTCGCTGCGATCCGGGCCGTGGACCGCCGGTTCGAGCCCTCGATGGCACCGGAGCGTCGCGCGCTGCTCCTGCGTGACTGGCGGCGCGCCGTGGAGCGTTCCATGGGCTGGGCGACGGAATAGGGACGAATCGCCCCCGGACTTGGCGGAAATTCCCTATCGCCACGAGTGCGACAACTCCGTACACTGCGCGCGTGCACGGAAACGCCGCGCACGCACACCCGTTCGCACGTTCGACCTTGGTCTCCTCCGGCGCACAACTCGAGGACCCGGGCAAAGGCGGCGACACCTGGAGGAGATCGGCACGTGGCCGACAAGACCCTGACCTGTTCCGATTGCGGAATCGAGTTCGAGTTCAGCGAACGCGAACAGGCCTTCTACGCTGAAAAGGGGTTCACGGAGCCCCGACGGTGCCCTTCGTGCCGCGCCAGCCGCAAGGCAGCCCGGGCAGGCGGCGACAGCTCATACGGCGGTGGCTCGTACTCCGCCGGCGGTGATGACGCCGGCTACAGCGGCGGTGGTGGCTACTCCTCAGGCGGCTACGGCGGCCGCAGCAGCGCTCCCCGTGAGATGTTCACGGCCACCTGCTCCAGCTGCGGGCGCGAGGCGCGTGTCCCGTTCCGGCCGACCAACGGCAAGCCGGTCTACTGCTCGGACTGCTTCCGCACCATGCGAGGCGGCTGAGCCACCTCACGATCCGGAGCCGGGCCGCGGGCGCCGTGGCCCGGTCTCATTCCCGCAAGGGCTCGAAGGGACCACGCCTGCATCCGGCAGCGCGGCAGGAGCGAGCGAGCCGCGGCCCTGAGACGCTCAGGTCGCCGCGGCGACCCCCGGTGAACAGGTTGACCCACGGGTCGACCACGGCCAGGAAGCCATCCTTCGCTAGGGGTTCTCGCACATGCGTCCGTCGCGTTCGTCGATCGTCACGTTGTTCGCCACGCTGGTCGTCGTAGCCGGCTGCTCGAGCGGGGGAGCGACCGCCACCGGCACCCCGGCATCCAACCCGACGGCCACGTCCGGCGCCCAGGGCTCCACGCCGCCGGGCTCATCCGGTGCCCAGGGGTCGGATGCGCCCGCCGTCTCGTCGCCTTCCCAGCCGGCGGCCGGGGGCAGCCTGCCCTCCGACCCGTGTCAGCTCGTCACGCTCGCGGATGTCAGCTCCATCTACGGCGGCGACGTCAACGCGCTCGGGCTGGACCAGAACGGCAACTGCTCGTTCGAGATCAACGGCCAGGCGAAGGCCGGCAAGTCTGCCGCCTCCGGTGAGTTTGCCGTTTCGTTCGGTGACTCCTGGAGCTCCTATGACGACGCGAAGACGGTGTTCGGCAGCGACGTCGTGAAGATCGACGGCCTGGGCACCGATGCGTACTCCTATGGAGGGTTCATCCACGCCCGGGTCGGCAGCGGAGAGCTCGTGGTCGGCGGCGTCTGGGTCGGCGACTATGACCGCACGATGCTCGCGACCGAGACGTCGGACATGGCGAAGCTGCTCCTCGGGCGCCTCTGACCGCGGAGTCCCGCTGACCCGCGGCACGGGCATCGTGCCGCGGGGTTCAGTCGCGCGACAGCAGGTCGAGGTCGAACCGGCGCTCCGTGCCGTGAAGCAGCCGGTTGATGTTGTCGGCGTGGGCGAGCCACACGAGGATGGAGCCGAGCGTGGCGTACAGCGGATAGGCTGCCGGCACGGTCCCGTTGGCGGCCAGCCACCAGATGCCGACCAGCAGCGCGCCCGCCGCGGTGGACAGGAGTGAGCCCAGCGACACGTAGCGGGTCGCAAGGATCACGCCCACGAACACGGGCACACCGACGAGGATCGCGGGCGGGAAGATGACCAGCATCGTGCCCACGCTCGTGCCGACGCCGCGTCCGCCCTTGAAGCCCACGAACATCGAGCGCGTCGAGCCGAGGATCGCCGCGATGGCGCACACGACCTCGACGCCGGCATTGCCGGTCACGATCCGCGCGACGATCACGGGGACCACCCCCTTGAGGACGTCGCCGGTGACCACGACCAGCGCCCGCCGCCGTCCCATCGCCCGCAGCGCGTTCGTGCCGCCGGTCCGCCCGCTGCCCAGCGTCCGCGGATCCGTCGCACCCGTGAGCTTGGCGACCACGACGCCGAACGGGACGGAGCCACCCACGTAGGACAGCAGGGCGAGCACGACGGCGACGGCCATCTCGCCTGCGTTCATCGCCTCGCGCACCTCCGGGACGCGGCAGGCTCGGTCCCGCCGTCAGGGGCGGAATCTACACCGCGGTCCAGGATCGCGAATGCCGGGCCGCCGCTCGTCACCTGCGGGCGTCCCCGTCCGCGTCGCCCCATCCCCCGGAGGGTCCCGGACCCGACGCGCTCATCCGCCCGTAGTACGATCGATCCCGATGTCCCGTCCCTCCCACGCACGCCGCGGCTCCGGCGCACCGGCCCGCCCGTGACCACAGCGGAGTACCCCTGACACATGGCCGTCGGCTCCTCCAACGATTTCGACCTCGTCGTCCTCGGCGCGGGCACCGGTGGCTACGCAGCCGCCTTCCGCGCCTCGCAGCTCGGGCTCAAGGTGGCCCTCGTGGACGAGGACAAGCTCGGCGGCACGTGCCTCCACCGCGGCTGCATCCCGACCAAGGCCCTGCTCGAATCGGCCGCGTTCAACGAGCGGCTGCGCCACGCGGGCGACTTCGGCCTGCGGCTCGCGGGCGACACGACGATCGACTACGCGCAGATCGCGAAGCGTCGGGACCAGGTCGTCACCCGCATGTGGAAGGGCGTCCAGAGCCTCGTCAAGAAGTACGACGTGACCTGGGTGCAGGGTCGCGGCCGGCTCGAGGGCGCGACCAAGGTGCGGGTCCAGATGGCGGGCGACGACGGCACCGCCGGCGCGGGCGGGGAGCGCGTCCTCAACGCGACCGACGTGATCCTCGCGACCGGGTCGCGCGTCAAGAGCCTGCCCGGGATCGAGCCCGATGGTCGCCGGATCGTGACCTCCGACGACGTTCTGAAGATGGACACGATGCCCGCCAGCCTGATCGTGATCGGGGCCGGTGCCGTGGGCGTCGAGTTCGCCTCGCTGTACCACGACCTGGGCGTCACGGTCACGCTGCTGGAGTACCTGCCGGCGATCGTCCCGCTCGAGGACCGCGACGTCAGCAAGGAGCTCGAGCGAACCTTCACCCGGCGCGGGATCAAGGTGATCACCGCGGCCCGGTTCGATGCCGCCTCGGTGATCGCCGGTGACGATGGGGTCCGGATGACCGTGGGGCCGGAGGGCAAGGAGGCTGCCGAGATCTCGGCCGAGATGCTGCTCGTGGCCGCCGGTCGCGCCACCAACGTGGAAGACGTCGGGCTCGAGACCACCACGGCCGAGGTCGATCGCGGCATCGTCAAGGTCGACGGCCACATGCGCACGCGCGAGCCCCACCTGTACGCGATCGGCGACATCGTGGGCGGCCTGATGCTCGCTCACACGGCGGCCCACGAGGGGATCATCGCCGCGCACACGATCGCCGGCGAGACCGACGTCCACCCGATGGACTATGTCAAGCAGCCGCGAGCCACCTACTGCCGGCCGGAGATCGCATCCGTCGGGCTGACCGAGCAGCAGTGCGAGGAGCGCGACCTGCCGGTCAAGATCGCCAAGGTGCCGTTCCAGGCCGTGGGCAAGGCGATCATCGGCGGCGAGTACGAGGGCTTTGCCAAGATCATCGCCAACAGCGAGACCGACGAGACGCTCGGCATCCACATCATCGGGCCCCACGCGACCGACCTCATCGCCGAGGCGTCGCTGGCGCTGACCCTCGAGGCAGCGCCGTGGGAGATCGCCGCCGCGACCCACGCCCACCCCACGTACTCGGAGATCCTGGCCGAGACCGCGATGGCGGTCGATGGACGGTCGATCAACTTCTAGGTCGATCTCACAGCCATGCCGGTGACGCGACGCCGGCAGGACCGGTCGAGGCGGACCGGCGCACGGAGGACGCGATGACGGTCACCGGCCGCAGCGACCACGAGGCGACGAGCCCGCTCGCCGCCTCGTTCGGGCTCACCGACGCGGACCTGATCGCGATGTACCGCCTCGTCGCGCTGGCGCGCGCCGTGGACGAGCGGATGTGGATCCTCAACCGCGCGGGCCGGATCCCGTTCGTGATCAGCGGCCAGGGTCACGAGGGTGCCCAGGTGGGCCTGACCTGGCCGCTGCGCCGCGGCCACGACTGGATCGCGCCGTTCTACCGCTCGATCGCGACCTGCCTCACCTTCGGCATGACGGCGCGCGACATCATGACGGCCCAGTACGCGACCGCGAACGACCCCTCCTCCGGCGGGCGCCAGATGCCCGGCCACTACGGCTACGCGGAGCACCACCTCGTTTCCGTGTCCTCGCCCGTTGCGACCCAGATCCTGCACGCGGTGGGCATCGCGCTGGCCGCCAAGATCCGCAAGGTGGACCAGGTGGCGGTGGCGGTGATGGGCGAGGGGAGCTCCAACCAGGGCGATGTCCACGAAGCGCTCAACTTCGCGGCCATTCACAGGCTGCCGTTCGTGTTCGTGGTGGAGAACAACGGCTATGCGATCAGCGTGCCCGCCGAGAAGGAGCTGAGCGTCAAGGACGTCGCGACCCGGGCATCCGGGTACGGCATCCCCGGCGTCGTGGTGGACGGGACCGACGTCCTCGCCTGCTTCGCCGCCGCGCGGACGGCCGTCGACCTGGCCCGCTCCGGCGGCGGCCCGACCCTGATCGAGGCCAAGGTGACGCGCCTCACGGCCCACTCGTCGGACGACCAGCAGACGAAGTACCGGTCCGCGGACGACCTCGCCGATGGCAAGGCGCACGACCCGCTGCCGATCTTCGGGGCACAGCTCCGCGACGCAGGGGTGCTGACCGAGGCCATCGAGGCGGAGCTGGCAGCGGAGATCACCGCGCTCGTCACGGACGCGACGGACTTCGCGGAGGCCCAGCCCGATCCCGATCCCGCGACCGCGCTCGACTGGGTCTACGCGGAGCACTGGCCGGGCGAGACGCCGCCTCCGTGGCACCCGGTTGCCGGAGCGGGGGTCCCGGACGGCGGGTCGGACGCCGGAGGTCCGGGCTGATGGCGATCCGCACGTTCATCGAGGCGATCCGCGATGGTCTCGCGGAGGAGATGCGCCGCGACGAGGGTGTCGTGGTGCTGGGCGAGGATGTCGGCAAGAAGGGCGGCGTGTTCCTGGCCACGGACGGCCTGTGGGCCGAGTTCGGCGACGACAGGGTGATCGACACTCCGCTCACGGAATCGATGATCATCGGCGCCTCGATCGGGGCGGCCATGAACGGCCTGCGCCCGGTGGCGGAGATCCAGTTCGCGGACTTCATCCATCCGGCGTTCAACCAGCTGGTGTCCGAGGCGGCGCGGATGCGCTACCGCTCGAACAACGGGTTCACGGTGCCGATGGTCGTCCGGGCGCCATACGGGGGCGGGGTGCACGGCGCGCTGTACCACTCGCAGTCGGTAGAGGCGTTCTTCACCCACGTGCCGGGGCTCAAGGTGGTGATCCCGTCGACCCCGTACGACGCGAAGGGGCTGCTCCGGTCGGCGATTCGGGACGAGGACCCGGTGCTCTACTTCGAGCACAAGAAGATGTACCGGAGCGTGCGCGGAGACGTCCCGGACGGGGAGTTCGCGGTGCCGCTCGGCCAGGCCGTCGTGCGACGCCCCGGGCGCCACGTCACGGTGATCGCGTACGGGCTGATGAGCCATTACGCGCTGGAGGCGGCGGAGCGCGTGGCGGGCGAGGGGATCGATGTCGAGGTGATCGACCTGCGGACCCTGCGTCCCCTGGACCGCGAGACGCTGCTGTCGTCCGTGCGCAAGACGGGCAAGTGCCTCGTCGCGTACGAGGACAACCGGTTCGGGGGGTACGGGGCGGAGATCGCGGCGATCGTCGCCGAGGAGGCGTTCGACTACCTCGACGGGCCGGTGTCGCGGATCGCCGGCCCGGACGTGCCCGGGGTGCCGTACAACCACGTGCTCGAGGACTGGTTCATGCTCAGCCCGCTCAAGATCGCCGACGCCATCCGGAAGCTTGCCGCGTACTGATGGCGTCGGGAGCGCCCCGTAACGCTCCCGGAACGGTCCCACGCGACGATCGGGTCGTGGTCACACCATCGGATCCCCGTGCCACCAATACCCGTACCGACGTGCGCGCGTCCGGCGTGGAGCTGTTGGCGGCGAGCGCGGCATGGCTCCTGGCGGTCGTTGGGTGCATCGTCCTCCTGTGGATGTGGCTGCCGGGGGCGCTCGAGCCCGGCGATCACAGCACCGAGCTGTCGGTCGTCGAGCTCGCGCCCGTGCTTGCATGGCTGGCATCTCTCGGGTGGCTGCTGGTCCGGCTCCGACCGGGGCACCGCGTCGGCTGGCTGTTCCTGGCCGCAGCACCACTCGGTGTCGGCGTCTTCCTCGGCTTCGGGGTCGTCGGGCTGGCAAGCGATGTGATGCCCGGCGTCGCCGGGGCGGCGGCGGCCGCGGGTGGTGCGATGCTCGTCCTGTTCGCGGCCCTGCTGCTGGCGTTCGTGCCGCTGGTGTTTCCGGACGGCCGGCTGCCGGGACCAGGCTGGCGGCTTCCTGCGTCTGCGCTGGTGGGTGTGCTCGCGTTGTCGACGCTCGCGACGATCCTCGGGACCGACCGGGTCGATCCGGGCACGCCGCCCAACCCGCTGGCGATCCCGTGGCTGCCCGCTTGGGTTGGCATGATGGGGGTGGCGGCCGGCTTCGGCGCGCTGCTGGTCGGCCTGGTCATGGGTGTCGCCTCGATCACGGTGCGCTTTCGCCGGGGTCGCGGCGACGAGCGACAGCAGCTCAAGTGGATGCTCGCCGCGATCGTGCTGCTCGCGGTGGTCACCCTGCCCACGTTCGTCGACGTCGCGGTCGACGTGCTTACCCTGCTGGGACCGGTCACCGTCGCCCTCATCCCCGGCGCCGTCACGCTGGCAATCCTGCGCTACCGCCTGTACGACATCGACCGCCTGATCAGCCGCACGATCGCATACACACTGGTCAGCGTCGTGCTGGTGACAACGTTCGTCCTCGGCAACCTCGCGCTGCAGGCGGTGCTGGCGAACGTCACCTCGAGCGAGACCCTCGCCGTGGCCGGATCGACCCTCATCGCGTTCGCAGCCGCCCAACCGCTCCGGCGCGGGATCCAGCGCGCCGTGGACCGCCGGTTCGACCGCGCCCGGGTTGATGCGTCGCTGATCGTCGCGGCGTTCAGCGCGCGCCAGCGGGGCGCCGTCGACCTCGAGGCCGTGGTCGGGGACATCCGTGCGACGGCCGGCGACTCGATGCGGCCGGTGGCGATCGGGATCTGGCTTCGCGACGACGTGGTGTGGCCGGGCGGTGGGGCCGCGCCGTCCACGTGAGCGGGTCCGTGGCTCGATTGGGCATCGACGCGCAGGATGCGCGACACTAGGCGGCAGCGAACCAGCGCCTCCCGCAGCGCCCCATCGGAGGAATGACCCAGTGGCGAAGGTGACGATGCCGCAGCTCGGCGAGAGCGTGGCCGAAGGGACGATCGGTCGCTGGCTCAAGCAGCCGGGCGACACCGTCGCGAAATACGAGCCGCTGCTCGAGGTCATCACCGACAAGGTGAACGCCGAGGTCCCGTCGCCGTTCGCGGGCGTGCTCCGTGAGATCCTCGCCCAGGAAGGCGACACCGTCCCGAACAACGCGGAGATCGCGGTGATCGAGGTCGAGGGTGAGGCTCCGTCCGCCGGCGCCTCGAGTCCGGCCGCCGCTGCTGCCGCGCCGAGCGCGGCGGCCCCCGAGCCGGCCCATGGTCCCGCCGGCTCGGACGAGCGCCCCGTGGCCGCTCCTGCGCCCGCCGCGCCGGCCGCACCCGCACCCGCACCGGCCGCACCGGCCGCACCCGCACCGGCCGCGGTTGTCGCTGCGGCTGCGGCAGGGGACCCTGCCGGCGATGCCAACGCCCGGATGACGCCGGCCGTCCGCCGGCTGCTCCGTGAGCACGACCTCGAGCCCGCACAGATCGCCGGCACCGGCGGCGGCGGACGGATCACGCGCGAGGACGTCCTCGCGTTCGTCGAGGCCATCCGGACCGGCGCGCCGGCCACCGCTCCCGCAATCGGTGGAGCGCCGGCCGTCTCCGCCGCGTCGGCCCCGTCCGCAGCGGCACCGGCCGCCTCGCGAGCGACCACGTCCGCCGGAATCGCATTCCCCGCAGGCGCCGACGAGGTCCTGGTGCCGATGACCCAGATGCGCAAGGGCATCGCCGCGCAGATGACCAGGGCGCTCCAGGCCCCGCACGCATACGTGCAGATGGAGATCGATGCGACGCGGCTCGTCCAGCTGCGGGAGCGCGTCAAGCGGGACTACCAGGCGAAGGAAGGCCTGTCGCTCAGCTACGTGCCGTTCGTCGTCAAGGCGGCTGCGGAAGCGCTCAAGCGCAACCCCACCTTCAACGCTCACTGGACCGAGCAGGGGCTGCTCGCCAAGCGCCGGATCAACATCGGCGTGGCCGTGGCGGTGCCCGACGGCCTGATCGTGCCGGTCATCCGCGACGCGGACCAGCTGTCGATCCACGGCCTCAATGCCGCGATCGCGGACGTCGCCGGACGTGCCCAGGCGAACAAGCTCCGCCTGGACGACTTCGGTGGCGGCACGTTCACCGTGGACAACACCGGTTACCTCGGCACGAACCTCGTGATGCCGATCCTCAACGTCCCCGAGGTGGGCATCGTGACCATGGAGGCGATCACCAAGCGCGCCGTGGTCGTGAGCACGCCGGACGGCGACGTGATCGCGATCCGGCCGGTGATGAACATGGTGCTCGGGGTCGACCACCGCGCGAACGACGGCGCCGGCGGTGCCGCCCTGCTGCGCGACATCAAGTCGTGGCTCGAGGGCGTCGGCCCCGAGACCGCACTCTACTAGCAGCGCGATGGCCCGCGACCTTCCGGTCCTCGACCCGAACGCCGGGCACGGCCACGCTCATCCGCCCGCGGAGCCCATCTCGATCGCGATGGGGGGCGGCACGTTCGGCCCGGCCGCGGACGGCAGCACGGCCCCCCGCCGGCACCCGGACTGGGTCAAGGCGCGGATGCCGTCGGGCGACAACTACCACGAGCTCAAGGGCCTTCTCCGGGGCCTCAACCTCAACACCGTGTGCGAGGAGGCCCGCTGCCCCAACGTCGGGGAGTGCTGGGACCAGCGCACCGCGACCGTGATGATCCTGGGCGACACCTGCACCCGGGCCTGCGGCTTCTGCGCCATCAAGACCGGCCGGCCCACCTGGTTCGACGATGACGAGCCGCGGCGGGTCGCCGAAGCGGTCGCGGAGATGCACCTGGACCACGTCGTGGTCACCTCCGTCGCCCGCGACGACCTGCCGGACGGCGGTGCCGGCGCATTCGCGGCGACGATCCGCGAGCTCCGCAAGCGCAGCCCGGGGATGGGCGTCGAGGTCCTGATCCCGGACTTCAACGGTGCGGAGGCCCCGCTGCGCGACGTGATGGCGGCCGGCCCGGACATCCTCAACCACAACCTCGAGACCGTCCGGCGTCTGCAGCAGCCGGTCCGCAAGCGGGCGCGCTGGGATCGGACCCTGTCCGTCCTCGAGCGGGCGAAGGCCTACGCGGTCGAATACGGCCACGAGGTGCACACCAAGAGCAGCCTGATGGTCGGGCTGGGCGAGACGCGCGACGAGATGACCGAGTGCTTCACGGCGCTGCGCGAGGTGGACGTCGACATCCTCACCATCGGCCAGTACCTGCGCCCGACCATGGACCACCTGCCGCTGATCCGCTACTACCATCCCGACGAGTTCGCCGAGATGAAGGCGGAGGCGCTCGCGCTCGGCTTCAAGCACGTGGAGTCGGGGCCGCTCGTCCGGTCCAGCTACCACGCCCGCGACCAGGTGCCCGGTGCGGAGCTCAAGGCGCTGCGCCGCCGGGCCACGCTCGACGCGCAGGGCCGCGTCGTCCCCGCCGCGAGCTGACGGCGGCGCTCGCGGCAGCCGCGGTCGGGCAACCTGCACCCGCAGCGCTCGCTCGGCGGATAGCGGTTATCCTCGTGGCGATGGCAGCCCACCTGAGCCGCAAGATCCCGCTGGCAGAGCTCCACTGCCACCTCGGCGCGGCGGTGACGCCGTCGATCATGTGGTCCATCGCCCACGCCCAGGGCATCAAGCTCCCGACGCGCGACTACTGGGATTTCCGCGACCTGATCACGGTCCACCAGCGGCGCCCGAAGAGCTTCGACGGCTACCTTCAGCTGTTCCACTGGACGGAGCTCATCCAGTCCAGCCCGATTGCGGTCGAACGCGCCGTCTACGAGGTCATCGGGGGCGCGTACCGCAAGAACAACGTGACGACGATGGAGCTCCGCTTCAACCCCATGAAGCGGAACCGGGGCGGCGAGCAGGACCTCGATCACATCATCGCGGCGGCGGTGCGCGGGATGGACCGGGCGATGCTCGAGTATCCGGTCAAGCCGGGGCTGCTCTTCTGCCTCGATCGCGCGTTCCCGTTCGAGCTCAACGAGATCATCGTGGAGAAGGCGATCACGTGGCGGGACCGCGGCGTCGTGGGCATCGACATCGCCGGGCCGGAGTCGGCCACGTTCCGGGTCGCGGACTACCGACGGCTGTTCCGCCGCGCGCGTCAGTACGGCCTGGGGATCACCGTCCACACCGGCGAGTCGGGCCCGGTCGAGGAGGTCGCGCGGGTGATCGAGCTGCTCGAGCCGGACCGGATCGGTCACGGCGTGAAGGCGGCCTACGATCCGCGTGCGATGGACATGCTCCGCGAGCGCGGGATCGTGCTCGAGGTCTGCCCGACGTCCAACCTGAACACGGGGGTGGTGTCCGGCTGGGACGAGTTCCGCTGGATCTTCGACCAGTTCCGCCGTAACGGCGTCCGCTACGCGATCAGCACCGACGGCCCGGAGATGCTCAAGACGTACATCCGCGACGAGATGGCGACCCTCGGCCGCCTGGGGATCCTGTCGGTCGAGGAGCAGGAGCAGGTCGCGGCCACCTCGCTGGCGGCGTCGTTCGTGCCCAACGTGTCCGACGTCCCGCTTCCCCGGCGGCAGCCCGCGCCGCGGGATGTCGTGGAGCGCGAGGAGGCCTAGACGCTGGATCCCATCGGGACACGGCCGGCGAGCCTCATCCTGCCGACCGTCCGCGCATGACCTCGTCCGCCCAGCGCCCGTCCCGGCCCCGGATCTACCTCGTCCGCCACGGCGAGACCGACTGGAACGCGCAGGGCCGTCTCCTGTCGCGGACGGACGCCCCCCTGAACGCGACGGGCGAGGCCCAGGCAGCCGGCGTCGCGGTCGCCCTCGCCGGCATCAGCTGGGACCGGGCGTTCAGCTCTCCCCTCGTGCGGGCGCGACGAACCGCCGAGATCGTGCTGGGGGCCCGGCCGGACGGCCCCGGCCTGACACTCGACGAACGGCTCGTGGAGATGGACTTCGGTCCCTACGAGGGCTGGTCGGAGTCGGACCTCGAGTCGGATCCTGTGGCCGTGACCCGGCGTCGTGATGGCGCCCAGCTGACGGGCGTCGAGACCGAGGCTGCGGTCGAGGCGCGGGCACGCGCGTTTGTGGCGGATCTCGCGGACGCGCCGGGGATGACGCTTGTCGTCGGGCACGGACGCATGCTGCGGATCCTGATCGCCACCTGCGTGCTCGGGGTCCCGGCGAGCGTGGCCGGCCGCCTTCGAATGCGCAACTGTCGGCCGGCGATCCTCGAACCCGGCCGGGTGCCGCTCCTGCTGGGGCTCAATCTCGGGTCGCCCGGCGACGAGGCCGACGGCTGGTCGTAGTCGCCGGAGGTCTGCCCGCGCACCCGCAGGTCACCGCCGGTCGCCCCCGGTCACCCCTGGAGCTCGCGCCCCGAGGCCGCGGACCGGCAGATCGGTCGCAGCGCCCGGATCAGCCGGGAGTGGCGGGCGACACCCGGTATTCGCAGCATCGGTCGCCGGCCGGGATATGCCGGACCCGGGCCACGCAGGCCCCCAGCACGCCGCGGAACAGCTCCAGCTCAGCGTCGCATGCGGCCGCGTTCGCGCTGGCCACGTCGAACAGGGCGCAGTTGTGCTCGATCAGCCGGATGTCGCCGCCGTCGGTGACAGCCTCCGAGAGGTAGCCCAGCTCGTCCTGGAGGCGGGCCAGCTCCCGCACACGGTCGGCGATCGACGCATCCGGTGGCAGGGCTGCGGCCAGACGCGTGCGCAGCACCGCCTCCGCCTGCCGGCGCCGTGCGGCGAACACGTCCTCGAGCAGGGCGTCGCCGCCGACCTCGAGGATCGCCGCCAGCAGGTCGGTGGCCAGGTCGTCGTAGTTGGTCGGAAACAGATCCTGGGCATCGGCCGTGATGTCGTACACGTGCCGCGGGCGGCCAACGCCGTGGCGTTCGGTCGCTCTCGTGACCAGCCCGGCGCCTTCGAGAGCACGGAGCTGCTGGGCCACGCCGCTCCGGCTGGCACCCAGGGTGCCGGCGATGCCGTCCGGCGTGGACGGTCCGGAACGACGCAGGTGCAGCAGGATCGCGCGCCGGAGCGCGGACGCGGACCCCGCGATGGTGGCAGGCGGGGCGCTCGGCGGCTCAGAGGGTGTGGACATCCGCGCAGAGGCTACCAACATCGAGCCGGAGCCGCGCCTGCGGTACGTCCCGGGGGCGGTGCTACGCTCGCCGCATGGATCTCGACCTGTCTCCCGACCACGTCCTCCTGCGCGACACCATTCGCGAGTTCATGACCACGGAGGTGTCGCCCGTCATCGACGAGCATGAGCGCGCCCGCCGCTTTCCTGCGGAGATCGTGCGCCGCATCGGCGAGATGGGCTGGCTGGGCATCAACGTCCCCGAGCGCTGGGGCGGCGCGGGGATGGACACCCTGGCGTACGCGATCGCTGTCGAGGAGATCGCCCGCGTGTGGGGATCGCTCGCGCTGACCGTCGCCGCGCACACCAGCCTCGGCTGCGGCCCGCTGCTCGTCGCCGGCACCGACGAGCAATGCGAGCGCTTCCTGGTGCCGATGGCGCAGGGCAAGGTCCTGGGCGCGTACGGGCTCACCGAGTCGGGTGCGGGCTCGGATGCCGGAGGGACGCGGACCACGGCCCGGAGCGAGGACGGGCCGGAGGGTGACAGCTGGGTCATCGACGGCGAGAAGCGGTTCATCACCAACGCGGGCCAGGCCGGCACGTACACCGTCACGGCCAGGACCGGCGCGCATGCCGACGGCTCGCCGGTCATCTCCGCGTTCATCGTCCCCGCCGATTCCCCGGGCTTCAGCGTGGGCCGGCTCGAGGAGAAGATGGGACTCCATGCGTCGGCGACGGGCGAGCTCCACCTGGACGGTGTCCGCGTCCCCGCGGCGAACCTGCTCGGCCACGAGGGTTCGGGTTTCCGCGCCTTCCTCAAGGTTCTCGACGGCGGCCGCATCTCGGTCGCCGCGCTCGCGCTCGGGCTGGCCGAGGCCGCGTTCGATGCTGCCGTTCCGTACGTGAAGACCCGGGAGCAGTTCGGCCGGCCGATCGGCTCGTTCGAGGGCGTTGCGTTCAAGATCGCCGACATGGCCACCGAGATCGAGGCCGCCCGTGCCCTGGTGTACAGGGCCGCGCGCCTCAAGGACGCGGACCACGACTACCATCTCGCGGCGGCGCAGGCCAAGCTGTTCGCGTCGGAGATGTCGTCGCGGGTCACCAACGCCGCGATCCAGGTCCACGGCGGCTACGGCTACGTCGAGGACTACAAGGTCGAGCGCTTCCTGCGCGACGCGAAGCTCACCGAGATCGGGGAGGGGACGAGCGAGATCCAGCGGCTGGTGATCGCCCGCAAGATCCTCGGGTTGCGCGTCGTCTGACCCGACGCCGCCCCTGCTGGCCGGGCCATCATGCGGACCTAGCCGCCACCACCGGCAGCCGCCGCGAGCACGGTCTGGAACGCGGCCTTGAACTGGGGCGCCCACGGCCCCTGGCCCACGACGACGTACGGGGGCTCCTCGATCTGCTCGTACGTCGTGGGATCGGTGACGAACGTCTGGGCGCACGGCCCGATCTGGCCGATGTGGCGATCGAAGGCAGGTTGATTGCGGAAGACGTAGATGTACATCTTCACCGGCGCAACCTGGTCCAGGCCGCTGGCGTGGAAGCTGATCGCGGCGGACACGAGGTCCGGGTCGCTGCATCCGGCGTCGCCGGAGACATAGTCCGCGACCACGATCTTCACCTTGGCAAGCCGGCCGGTCAGGCCCGGGAAGTCGGTGGGCGAGGCGGGCGCGAGGCTCGTCGTGATCGTCCCGCAGGCGGCGATCACCAGGGGCAGGAGGAGCAGGGCGAGGCGTGGCACCAGCCGCCGGCCGACGATCCAGGGAGACACGCTGAGGAGGCTAGCACCGCTGCCCGGCGTCCGCGCCCGCAGGCCCACCCGCCCGCGCCCGCGGGCCTAACCCGGCCGGCGGCCGACCGCGCCCGCGACGGGTCGCGCCGGTGACCCGGAAGTGGCCGTCCGGTCCCGCCTGACGTACGATGCGGGGGCTCCAGGTTCGACCGCGGAATCCCCGCCCCGCGTGCGCCGTGCCCAAGAGGACCCCCGTGCCCGACATCCGACCCTTCCGCGCGCTTCGCTACGACCCCGACGTCGTGGGGGACCTCGGGCCGCTCATCGCGCCCCCGTACGACGTGATCGGCCCGGAGCAGCGACGGATGCTCCTCGCCCGCCACCCGAAGAATGCCGTCCGGCTGGATCTCCCGTTCCCGGAGCCCGGCGAGGAGCCCGACGAGCAGTACCGCCGGGTTGCGCGATCGCTCGCGGCCTGGCGCTCCGACGGGACGCTGCGCAAGGACCCCACGCCATCGCTCTACGTGTACGAGCAGACCTACCAGGTGCCCGGCACCCGGATCGAGCGGCTGCAGCGCGGCTTCTTCGGGCGGCTGCGGCTCGAGCCGTTCGGGCCCGGCAGCGGTGTGCTCCCACATGAGCGGACGCTCTCGGGGCCGAAGGAGGACCGCTACCGGCTGCTCCGCGCGACGGGGGTCAACACGTCGCCCGTGGTCGGGCTGTTCCAGGACCGGAACGGCGAAGCCGCGCGACACCTCGCTGCCATCGCCGCGACCCCGGCGGCGGAGGACGTCCTCGACGACGACGGCGTCCGGCATCGCCTGTGGGCGGTGGCGGATGACGGCGACCCCGGGGGTACGGTGGCCGCGCTGGTCGCGGCGGCGGGCGCACAGCCCGTGGCGATCGCGGATGGGCATCACCGCTACGAGACCGCCCTCCGGTACCGGGACGAGCGCCGGATGACGCGCTCCTGCGAGCCGGACCCGGCGTTCGACTACCTGCTCATGCTGTTCCTCGATGCCGCCGGGGCACTGACCGTGCTGCCGACCCACCGGGTCGTCCGGGGCCTGGGCGACGACGGGCTGGCGCGGGTCATGGACGGGCTGCCCGCGTTGTACGAGGTCTCGCCGATGCCGGCCGAGGCCCTCGTCGAGCGGTTCGAGGCAGCCGGCGAGCTGCCGGGGGGCGAGGGCCGCCTCGGTCTCGTGACCCGGGACGGCGCGTGGATGCTCGCCGCGCGCCGCGAGGCATTCGCCGGGATCCTCCCCGCCGGGGGAGAGGCGCTGCGGGGTCTCGACGTGTCGCTGCTCGGGGCGACGCTCGGGTCGCTGGCCGGGATCGACGCGGCGGCGGTCGCCGGCGGACGGCGGATCCGCTACACGAAGTCCGCCGCGGAGGCCGCGGCGCTGGTCGTCGGCGGCGAGGACGGCGCAGATGCCGCGTTCCTGCTGGAGCCCACGCCGGTCGCCTCGATCCTCGCCGTCGCCCGCGATGGCGACGTGATGCCGCAGAAGTCCACCTATTTCTATCCCAAGGCCATCACCGGGCTCGTGCTCAACCCGCACGAGTGGTAGGCCGGACCCCGGAGCCCATGACAGATCTCGACGCGCCCGACGGCCTCATCACCCGCACCCCCGTACCCCCGCAGGCCGGGCGACCCGTCCGCAAGGACGAGATCGAGCTCGTCGATCGCGGCCTGTACATCGAGTCATGGCTTCCGGAACGGCGGTCCCGGCGCAAGCCGATCCTGTTCGTCCATGGCGAGCTCGGCGGCTCCTGGGTCTGGGAGCGGTACCTCCATCACTTCGCCGGGCGCGGCTGGGAGGGGCACGCGCTCAACCTGCGCAACCACTACTGGTCGCAGTCGGAGGACCCGGAGGCGCTCGACATCGAGTCGTACACGGAGGACGTCGTCGCTGCGATGGAGCGGCTCGGTCCCACGGTCGTGGCGGTAGGCCATGGGCTGGGCGGGCTGCTGGTGCTCAAGGCCATCGAGCGAGCACCGGTCTCGGCCTACGTGCTCATCGCCCCGGAGCCGCCCAAGGATCTTCGCGATCCGGTTCTGCCCCACGTCGTGCGGGAGGTTCCGGACGTGTACGGGCGCGCGACGCTCGGCTGGGAGACGCTGCCCGAGATGCTCGTCCGGGAGCACCGGGACCTGACGATCGCCGATGTCCTCCGGATCCAGCACATGCTCGGCCAGAAGGCATTCGAGTCGGGCCGCGCCAGGCGGCAGGTGCTCCAGGGCGTTCCCGTGGACCGGAGCGCCCTGCCCGACGTGCCGCGCCTGGTCATCGGCGCCGGGCTCGACCGCTATGTGCCGGAGCCGGACGTCGAGCGCCTCGCCGGGTGGCTGGACGCCGCCTACGAGCCCTTCGGCGCGCATTCGCACTTCGGGCTGGTGCTCGGCGAGCAGAGCTACCTCCAGGTCGCCGAGACCCTGAGGACGTTCCTGGAGTCGAACCGGCTCTGAGGGCAGGCCGCGAACCTCCCCCGGGGACCGGCGTCGAACCGGGTCCCCGGCCCCGGCGAGGGCGCGCGGTTGCCGATCCGCCGGGCTCTTGCTATCCTCCCGCCCGGCCGGTCACGCCGGCTCAGCGCCCGCCGCATTCGTCTAGAGGCCCAGGACACCGCCCTCTCAAGGCGGAGATCATCGGTTCGAATCCGATATGCGGTACCAATCTCGCCATTTCCGGCCCGATCCACGTTCGGATCGGGCCTTTCGCTTGCCTCCACGGGGGTGGGGGAGCCCTTATTGGAGCCCTTATCAGCGGCGCTGCTCGGTGCCACGTCGTCGCCCCGGCCGAGGATCGCGTCGAGGCGAGCCATCGCCGTGGCCTGCATCGTCGGCAGGGCGTGGCTGTAGCGGTCGAGGGTGATGGCGATCTCCTTGTGGCCCAGCACCTCGCTCACGATCTTCGGGTTCGTGCCGGCGGCCAGCTGGAGGGTGGCGAACGTGTGGCGCAGGTCGTGGAACCGGATCGGCGGCAGCCCGGCCCGGCGCAGTAACGCCTTGAGCTGAAGAGTCGTGACGTGGCGGCCCCAGAGCGGTTCGCCTGTTGCGTCGCAGAAGATCAGGTCGTCGTCGGTCAGGGCATGGCCCATTGCCAGCAGTCGCTCCGCCTGCCGTGCCCGGTGGGTTCGCAGGAGATCGAGGGTCGGGCCGGTGAGGTCGATCGCGCGCCGGCTCTTGGGTGTCTTCGGCTCGCCGAGCCACCAGCGACCATCCAGCCGGATCAGCGTGTGGTGGACCACCAGGCGCCGCGCCGACCAGTCCACGTCGCGCCAGCGCAGGGCCAGCAGCTCGCCCTGGCGCATGCCGGTGGTGAGCGCCAGCGTGAAGAGCGCTTCGAGCGCGTGGCCGCGGGCCGCCTCCAGGAAGCCGCGGGCCTCTGATGGCGTCAAGGGCCGCATCTCGGGCGTCGTCACCCGCGGCAGGCTGGCGCCCGCGGCCGGGTTGCGCTCGATGAGCCGCCAGGCGACGGCCTGCTCGAGCGCACCGTGGAGGACCGCGTGCACGTAGCGCAGCGATGCCGCTGACATGGCGCGCAGGGTCGTCTGGCGACTTCCGGCGTGCGTGGTCGTGACCGGGCGCGGGGCAGCCAGCGCCGCATAGGCCGTGGCGATCTGCTGGGGGGTCAGTGCGCGCAGCGGGACGGCACCGATGGCCGGGATCAGGTGACCGCGGACGATGCCGCGATAGCGCTCCAGGCTCTGCGGACGAAGCTTGACTGCGGCCACGTCGGCCAGCCACCGTTCGAGCAGGTGCTCGACCGTCAGCCGCGGGTCATCGACGAGGCCGAGGGCCGAACGCCGCAACGCCTCGTCGCGCCTGGCCGCCGCCTCTCGGGCACCCGCCCGCCCCGGCTTGGACGAGGTCACCGCCCGCCGCCGCCCGTCGGAGTCGACGTAGCGAGCACGCCATTTGCCCATCGCCGGCACCCAGTGCGGTTGCTCTCCGCTGCCCTTGTCGCGTCGGGTCGCTGGCATGGTGGGAGCGATGATACGGCCCATCACGCCCGTTCCCTCGCCTGGCGGTAGCGTCGCTCGGCTTCTGATCGAAGCTCTCCGAGGTAGGCGTCGAAGTCGGCCCGCAGGACGCGCCATGTGTGACCGACCCGGATCCCTCGCAGCTGGCCCGAGCGCACGAGGCGGTATGCGGCCGCTCGACTGATCGTCAGGCGACGGGCCACCGCAGACAGGCGCATCGCCGGTGACTCGACGACCGTCGCCGTCCGGACCGCGGCGGTTGGAGGGCGGGGAGTCTCGCTGCCACGACGCGGACGAGATCGAGTCCGGCGAGCAGTCGGGTCCTGGGGAGAGTCCTGGTCCGGCTTTGGCATAGCGGCGATGGTGGCTATCCTCGATGAGTGGCGGCTGGCCGGCTGAGGTACGCAACTCCTTCGGCCAGCCGCTTCGCCTACCCTAGTGGATGCGCTGGCAAGAATCAACCCTAATGTGTACAAGTCGCGCGGATTTCTGCCAGTTGGTGGACACATGTCCGCCTCGGGGTGTACATATGTCCACATGCAGGCTGACATCGCGCTATTTGGCGAGTCTCAGGTCCGGCGCCAGATCCTCGAGCGGTTCTTCTCGCGGCCGGGGGTGGTTCGCCATGTCCGCGAGCTCGCCCGGGAGCTCGACCGCTCGCCGACGATCGTCGGCGCCGAGCTCGACCGGCTCGAGCGGACCGGCGTCCTGACCTCCGAACGGATCGGCCGCGCGCGTCGCTACCGGGTCGATGACGCTTCGCCGATCGCGGCCGAGATCCGCTCGCTCGTGCGCAAGACGATCGGCATCGAGGCCCGCCTGCGCGCGGCGCTCGCGGACCTCGATGGCGTCGAGGAGGCATTCCTGTACGGCTCGTACGCGCGGGGCGACGAGCGGGCGACGAGCGACCTCGACCTGTTCGTCATCGGAGCGGTCGACCAAGAGGCGCTGACCGAACGACTCGCCGAGCTCGAGCGCGAGCTCGATCGCGATGTCAACCTCACGACCCACGAGCGCGCAGAGCTGGAGCGTCTGCGCGCCGCAGGCGACCGGTTCATCGAGACCGTCCTCGCCGGGCCGCGCGTCCAGCTTGTCCCGACCGCGGTGGGTGGCTGACCGATGCCAGCGCCTACCCTCGCAGAACTCGTCCGAGCGGGCCTGCTCCAGCGCAAGCCGCCCGACAGCGGCCGGGTCGCGGGCTGGCTGGACCGCTCGCGCAAGGATCTCGCGCTCGCCCAAGATGTGCTGGCGGGTGTCGATCGCGATCGCGCGATGGCCGTCGCCTACGAGGCCGGATACCGCTGCTGCGCAGGCCTCCTCGATCTGGCCGGCTACCGCGTGACCAGCCAGCCTGGTCATCACCGGGCGGCGATCGACGCGACCATCAGACTCCTCGGCGACACCGAGCGGGCACGCCTGCGCCGCCTCGATCGGGCACGCCGGTTTCGCAACGACGCGCTCTACGGCGATGTCGCGACCGCCGGCGCAGGTGAATTCTCCCAGCTGCTCCGCGATGTCGCCTGGCTGCTCGAGCGGCTCGCGACCGAGCACGAACGCGCCGCACCCCCGCAGCGGTAGGTCGGCCGCCAGGGTGCGACGGCGTCCATCGCCGAGCAGGCCGCGAGCCCCGCGCGCTCTGGTCAGCCGAGCGCCGAGGTGTCCTCGGCGCCGCCGTAGCCGAGCAGTTCGACCCAGGCCGCCGAGCCGACCGGCGCCAAGGAGCGGCGACGTCCTCGATCGGTCGCCAGCGTTCCGAGGGGCGGTTCATCGCGACCTGGACCGAGCGACCTGAGCGGGGCACTGGGCCCCCCGGCGCGGAGTGCCTCGAGCGTGACCGCCCAGCCGCGACCCGCGAGGATCTGCCCCGGGCGGCCCCGAGCGAGGGTGCGGATCCAGTCGACCCGGTCGTCGTTCGGGGCGACGAACAGCAGGTGCCAGCTCGGGCGGCCGGCGAGGACGTGCTCGTACGCCTCGAGCTTTGCCACGATCACCGGTCCGTGCTGCGTCGCCTCATCGACCTCGAGGCAGACGACCGCCGATCCGCCGGCATGATCGAGCGCGACGATGGCGTCGGGGTGGACGTCGCCGCCGAGGACATCGCGGCCCATCGACTCGGTCAGCCACAGCGCGACCGGCAGTGCGGCGGGGTCGTCGCGATCCTCACCCACCAGGGCGCACACGGCCTCGACGGTATCGAGCGTGTGACGCAGGTGGGTCACGCCTTCCCGCTGCCGGGCCGGGTAGCCGAGACGCTCGCGACCGCGGACGCTGACTCTGTAGGCGACTGGCGCGCCGCCGCGGGCGGGTGGCAGCAGCGCGCGCTCGACGAGGCCGAGCTGCCACAGGCGGCGGAGGCGCTTCAGGGCGGTCCGCCGGCTGCGGTACACGAGCCCGGCGAGCTGCTCCGGTGTCGCCGCCTCGCAGCGGCCCAGCAGGCGCAGGCAGGCGCGGTCGACGACCGGGAGGAGCCCGACGTCGAGGGCACGGCGCGGCGCGCGGTCGTGGCTGAGCTCGAAGGCGGCGGTCATGCTTGAGAGTTCCGCTCGGTGCCCGCTCGCTCTGAACGAGGAATCCAGGCGCGGGACGGGCGCGTCACGACCCATCTCCGCGCCGGTTCCGCGCCCGCTGCGCGCCGCGTGGTGCTCACTGTCGGCCAGTCAGGGTCGGATCGGTACCTCCCGACTTTCGGCCGGCCGGACCGCCGCCCGCGCGGCGCCGGACCTCGGCGCGGACCCGTTCGAGCGGCCGGGCGTCGCGCGCGTCGCTCGCCGCGATGAGCGCCTCGGCGGCGCGCGGGTCGGCCGATCCGGGCGGCGCGATCCGCCCGTCGACCACGTGCGGCCGACCGTCAGGGTCGTCGAGCCGGAGGGCGAGCTCGAACCGCCCGAGCCGGAGCAGTTCGTCGGGCGGGATCGGCTCGAATAGCCGTGCCAGCGCTCGAACGTCGTCGGCTCCCGGCGACAGCAGCGCGAGGCTCGCCGCGTTGGTCAGGATCGTGCTCCGGAGGCGCTCGCCGAGCCCCGTCCAGCTCTGGGTCGCGAGGACGAGCCGCAGCCCGAACTTGCGGCCCTCGATGGCGATGGCGCTGAGCGCTCGGGTGTCGAAGCGCTGGGCCTCGTCGACGACGAGGACGTGCGGCCGGCGGGACCCCGCGGCGGTGCCCTGGCGGCCGACGGCGTCGACGTAGAAGCGGGTGATGAGCATCGCCCCGAACAGCGCCGCGTTGTCGCCGCCGACGCGCGACAGGTCGACGACGAGGACCTCGCCGCGGTCCATCAGCTCCCGTGGCCGGAGCGTTGACGTGCCCTGGCCGACGATGTCCCGGACCGAGCCGTAGGTGATGAAGGCGCCGAGCTTGTTGAGGACGGCCTTGATCGAGGTGTCGCGCTCGCGTTCCCTGGCTTCCGGCCACTGGGTCCGCCAGAAGGCCGCAATCGTCGGGTCGTCGAGCCGCTCGACGAACGGCCGCCGGAAGGCGTCGTCGGTCAGGATCCGGACGAGCTCGAGGATCGTCTGGGGCCGTTCGTCCGACAGCAGCGTCAACAGCGCGTGGCGCAGGTAGTGCTGCATCTTCGGGCCGCAGAAGCGCGGCCACAGGTCTTCCAGCATGTACACGAACTCGGAGGCCACGAGCTCGGCTTCGTCGACCGATCGCCGCTCGAGAAAGTTGAAGCCGCGCGGGTGGGCTCGGTCACCGAGGCGCAGGACGTGGACGCGCCCGGCTGCCGAGGCCGGCAGGCGGGCCAGGATGTCGGTCGCGAGGTCGCCATGGGGATCGATGACCGTCGCTCCGCAGCCGCCCGCCGCCAAACCGGCCACCAGGTGGAGCAGGAGCGTGCTCTTGCCCGAGCCGGTCGCGCCGAAGATCGCCATGTGCCGGGCGAGTCCGTCGATCGGGATGGCCAGCGGCCGGCCGCGGCTCTGGCCGATGACGATGCCCGGCGCTTCATCGGCGATCCGGGCAGCCGACGCCGGCGCGAGCGGTCGCGAGCGACCGACCCCGAGCCCGTCGAAGCTCGTGTCGGGCAGGTACCACAGCAGGGCGGTCTCCCAGTCGGCCAGTCGCGCCCGCGGCGGTTTGGCGACCGCGCCCCGGCGGATCGTCCAGTCGATCGCCTGGTGCGGGTCGGCGAGGGGACCGGTGAAGTCGACCAAGCGCCACAGAAGAGCCTCGGCGACGTCCCCTGGAGCGCCGGCGACCTCGAGCACGAGCCCGACGTCAAAGCCCGTCAGGCCGGCTCGGCGACGTTGCGTCGCGGCCCGCTCGTCGGGTGTCAGGGCTCGTGGCACGTCGGGCTCGGGCAGCGTCGTCTCGGCGTGGAACAGCAGGCCCTCGATGATCGCGTGGCCGATGAGCCGCCCGATGCCGATTGAGCGATCGCGCGGCTCGGGCGCGACCTCGCGCCGCCAAGCGTCGGGTGGGACCGGCCGGGCGACGAGGCGCAGGCGGACCTCGGCGTCCGGGCGCTCGGCGGCCAGCGCGGCCGCGAGCCCGTGGAGGGCCCCTGCGTCACCCGCCTCGGGCGTGTGGAGCGGCCAGCGGCTCGATGCGGTCAGCCGCCCGACGGCGGTCGCGACCGCCGGCCGGTCGCCGACCGAGGCCTCGTCGATGTGGACGCCGGGGTAGCGGGCGGCGAGGGCGTGTCGGGCTTGGGTCGCGGCCTGGCGCCCGGCGATGAGCTCCCAGGCCAGCGCGTCACGGCGCCACACGACGCGGAGCTCGAATGACGGCCAGCCGACCCGCCAGGCGCCGATGCCGCGCCGCTGGTGGGAATGGAGCGCGCGGATAAGCGCCGTGGCCGCACCGGGATCGGCAGCGGGCGCCGCGGTCGGCGCGATGACGAGCCGGACGGCCTCGGCCGCGCAGGCTTCGTCGTACGCGCGCTCGCGGGCCCGGCGTACGACCGGCGGCCCGAGCTTGACGGCGCCGTACGCGCCGAACACCGCGGCGACCAGCGGCCCGAGCACGGTCGGATCGAGGAAGGGGACGTAGTCGAACGGGTACATCGCCGCTCTCCGCTACGGCCTCGCCCCGGCGTGGCGGCGCCCGAGCGGCGCCCGTCGGCGGGTCACGAGGTATCGGTGGGCGCGTACCTCAGCAGCATTCGAATCGTGGCCGTGTCACCGGGACAGCGGGCAGTTGTCATCCGGCGCGGGCCTCGTGGGCCGCCGCTTCGCCGGGCTCGTCGCGAACTGCTGGCTCGTCGGGCTGATCGGGCGGCGGCTGGTCGACCGTTGGCGGCGGGAGATGGCGCGCGGCAGCCAGTTCGAGTGGCGACGAGACGACTCCATGGCGTGCGCGATAGGCGTCGACGAAGCGGCGGATCTCGCCGTCGGATGCGGCCGCGAGGTCGAGTCCGGCGCCGGCGAACCAGCCGACCGGGCGCGACAGCCGGCGCAGCCGGTCGTACTCGCGCGGGCTGATGAGCACGACCGCGTATTGACCGCCGTGGACAATCGTCAGCGGCCGCCCGGCGTAGACCTCTTCGAGGATCTCGGCGAGCCGCTCGCGGGCGTCGGAGATGCCGGTCGTCCGGATCGGCTCGAGGATCTCGTGGGGCTCGGTGATGCCGACGATCGTGGCAACCGTCAGCTGCCGGTCGTCGTTCAGGATGTGCTCGCCGATGCGGGCGGTGTCGCGCATCGCCTCGGGCGCGATGTTGAGCCCGTGGAGGACCGAGCTCGCGCGCTCGATCCGCAGCCAGCGCTGGGCCTCCGCGTAGCTGATGAGGACGGCCCGCGGCGCGCCATGCTCGAGGAGGATCACCGGCTGCCCCGAATCGAGGACGCTAGTGATCACCCCCCGGAGCCGCTGACGCGCCTCACGGGTTCCGATCGCCCGGTCGAACTGGCCTATCATGGCACCGACGCTAGCAACAACCGCGCGCCAAGTCAAGCACAGTGTGTACAGATATCGCGCACGAATCTCGCTCATACTACGTGCCGAGGATTCCCTTGGCGAGGGCGATAGGACCGCGGCCTGCGCGAGATCGCGCGGCTGATGGGGGATCGATCGCAAAGATCGTGCGCCGCTATCTGGAGGCGGCGCGGGACGCCACGTGGCGATCAGGAACCTGGAGTCCGATCACACGGCGGCGTCGTGGTACCCGCATGAGCCAGCCGAGCAGATCGCGCGGCGGCCAGTCCGGTACTCCCGCACGAACGCTGGTTCGACTTCCGCGTCACACCGGCGACTCTGCTCCGGCGGCACCGCGTGAGTTGGTGAAGCGAGTTTCCGACCCGTGGGGGTCAGAAACCCCGATTTGATCACGCGACCGCATCGCGCTCCCGGGCTCGCCTCGCCCCTCGCAACGGATAGAGGGCCGAATCGGGTCAACCCACGCGATGTCCGGCGGCGGGATCTGCTCGGTGGGCTCATCCATGAGTACGACCGAGTCGCTGCGTGGCCGAATCGGGGTTTCTGACCCCCACTGGGTCGCTGGACCTCGCCGCGTCAGCGACGGAACATCCGGGGGGCGACCCGCGCGACGGTCGAACGGAGCGGCGTCCTCGGCGGCCTGATCCACCAGTATCGCCGGGTGGCGTGAGCCGGATTGTTGAACCCTTCAGGATCCGGGCCCGCAAGACCGGTGTTGACTTTCACTCCCAACACGCGCATGTTCCGTGAGACGACGACATCCGGGTCGGCTTTCTTGGGCCAGACTGGAGGGGGCAGCCACGTTGCGTGGCCATTCGGCTAGGAAAAGACTCTGGACGAGCGCCGCCGCCGCAGTGATCATTGGACTCTTCGGGATCGGTGGAACAAGCGCCGTCGGCCATGGAATTCCGGTCCCATGGGCAGCCACTCGAGAGCAACCAGCGGTGGGGCAGAACGCGGCAAACAGCCCCCACACCGCCCGTGTCACGTGGCGAGGTCAAACCGTAGCTGTCAGCCTTCCGCAAGACTGCGACGCCATAAGCCTCTCGGCATTCTACGCGGAGTTCTGCCGAGACCTGGGCGTGGCAAGCTGGAAAGCAGTACCTCTGCCGTCGGCTGCTGTGGGTCCGACCCCGGCGATGCTCGCCAGGCTCGTGCGTGCCGCGCTCGACGGGGACACATCGATCTGCGCTGACCCCGCGACGATCAAGTACATCAGGCTTGGGTCACGAGCACCGATTGACGACGGGGAAGCTACCGCGACATGCGTCGCCTCGCTCGCGTCTTTCGCGAGTTCTGGGACCTCGATCCTCGATTACTCGTCGACGGACAACTCCTCGCCGCTGCTGGTCTCTGGACAATGAGAGCGCTCCGAATTGGGATCCTTTCAGCCTTCCTGCTGATCGGGCCTCTTGCCTCCCCAGGCGTTGCCATGGCTGCGAACCCACTCAGCGGCAACTGTAACGTGCTTCAGTTCAACAACAACTCGTGGTTGACGGCGACCGCAGATTCCACACAAGCTCAGGGTTGGATCACCACTGTGTCGGCCTTGATCTCCGTATACAACTACTCGCTCTGCAATGCCTTCCTTATCGCACCGAACGTAAGTTCGAGTGCGGCATGGGTCGCCATCGAGGGTGAGCCAACGAGCGGGAATAACATCGTTCAGGATGGCTACATCAAGTGCCAGATGGGATGTGTCAACGGATTCGACTATGAGGTGCTCGACTACTTCTGGGCTGCTGGCCAAGACGGCGATATCTTTCATCTTCCATTTCCGGTCCGGATCGGAGTTGCGGATCAATCGAAGTCGCACACTTTTGTTACGCAGCTTAGATACGTCAATGGTGCATACCGGTGGCAATTCCTGATTGATGGCGTCATTCGTGCCACGACTGACGACAGTTGGCGGCACTGGAACCGGAACAGGATCGAGATCGGAAACGAGGTGTGGAACTGTGGCGATCAGATCGGAGGGCGAACAGCTTCCGGCAGCGATCCTGGGAACAAGCAGAAGTTTGACTCGGTGACGTGGCAGAATGCCACGTCCCACACGGGCGGTCTTGGGGCTTCGAGTCGGAAGGGCAACTATTATCCCTGGTCCTACTCCCATGACTACTCCACTGCGGACTTCTATGTGTGGACTGACTCGCACACCTCGGGCGATTGCTCCGGATAACGTAGACCGAGGCGCTCTGATTGGGTTCGCCATCCTCGTTGCGGGCATCGCGCTCGTTGCGAGCGCCTGCCAGGGGCCGAACTCCGCTGCAAGCGTCAGCATGGCATTTGTCAACGAAACGACGACGTCGGTTGAAGTGGGCTGGTCGGACGGACAGGTGGCCAGTTCCATGGTTTCACAGTTCTACACGATCGTGCCTTGCGGACGGTTCCAGTTTGGATTTCGCGGTGGCGTCACGTACACGATCGTGGTCCACGGCGCTGGATGGACCCAGTCGGTGTCACTGACCGCCCCATTCAGCTCAGGGATGCGCCAGGATACTCTCACGATCGGACGAGGCGGCGCGACGTTGAGCGAGAATGCGGGCCCTTCGGCTTCTCTGTCTGAATGTCCGAGTTCGCTGGATCCTGGCGGATCCTGAATGGAATGACTCGGCAGGTGCGAGGGGCGCTGCTGATTGGATGCCGGAGCAGCACTCCGCAGACATAGTCCAAGGAGAGGCTGAGATCGCACGGGACTCCATAGCGCAGCCTCGGATTGGGGGCCTCAGTCGTTCGAAGTCCGAGCTTCGCTGACCATCTGCCGTGAGCTCGATCCGGTGGGCGCCCGCGAGCAGGCGGTCGCAGATCGCGTCGGCGACCGTGGGTTCACCCAGTCCCTCGTGCCACAGCGCGACCGGGAGCTGGCTGGTGACGATCGTGGAACGCAGGCTCGCCCGGTCCTCGATCACCTCCAGCAGGTCGGCCGCCTGGGCATCGGTGAGCGGCTGGAGGGCGAAGTCGTCGAGCACGAGGACCTCGATCCGGGCCCAGGCCGAGAGGAGGCGGGCGGGCCTGCCGTCGGCCCGCGCGGTCCCGATCTCGGCGAGCAGGCGCGGGGTCCGGGCATACAGGGCGGTGTGCCCCGCGCGGATGGCGGCCGCGGCCAGGGCGCAGGCGAGATACGTCTTGCCCACCCCCCGTGGGCCCGGTGACGAGCACCTGCTGGTGGGCCGTCACCCAGCGCGCTGACGCCAGCTCGAGGAGCTGGGAGCGATCGAGCCCCCGCGGGGCCCGGAAGTCGACGTCCTCGACCGACGCCGCGACGCGCAGCTTCGCCGCGCGCAGGTAGCGCTCGAGCCGTCGGTTCTCGCGCTCGGTCGCCTCCCGGTCGACGAGCAGCCCGAGACGGTCCTCGAACGGGAGCTCGGCATAGGCGGGGGTCTCGCGCTGTTCGGCGAGGGCCCGTGCCATGCCGCCGAGGTTGAGCGTGATCAGCTTGTCGAAGGTGGGACCGGTGAGCATGGGATGCGTTCTCCTCTGTGCTGGTGATGGGGTGGGGCCGGATCTTCGTGATCACTCGTACGCGGCGGGGCCGCGGACGTTGGCGTGGGTGCGGGTCGCCCGCACGGGCGGCGGCTCGGGCAGGGGTGCTCGCTCGAGGCCGGCTTTCAGGATCGAGTCGACGCTGCGGTACGACAGGGCGCCGACGGCAAGGGCCCGGGCACAGGCGGCCTCCAACCGCGCCTCCCCGTGGCGACGTCCGAGCCGGAAGATGCCGAGGCAGGACCGGAAGCCCTGCTCCGGGTGGGGCCGGCTGTGGAGGATGGCGGCGACGAGGGCGCCCGTGGCGGGACCCGTCTGCTCGCCCCAGGCGACGAGGCGCCCGGGGGTCCACTCGAGATGGCGGCGGTG
Source organism: uncultured Chloroflexia bacterium (assembly GCA_963849495.1). GTDB lineage: Bacteria > Chloroflexota > Limnocylindria > Limnocylindrales > CSP1-4 > CAIXZV01. The sequence goes on from CAWKHN010000015.1 coordinate 158,665, forward strand.
GGACTCGGGCATGTGCGCCGACTCGGTCGTGTGCCGCCCGACGGCGCTGCTCCGGGGGTGGCTCGCCACGCGTCGGCCGCGGGCGAAGACCTCGATCGTGCGCACCGACGCCCGGATGTCGACCCGCTCGCCCACGAGGCCGTAGGGGACGCTGTAGTAGTGGCGGTCGAGTTCCACGTGGTAGTCGATGGAGACCTTCGCCTGCTTCCAGGTGGCGTACTCGTAGGGGGTCGCCGGCAGCGGCCGCAGGGCCGGCCCATCGAGCTCCGCGAACAGGGTGTCGCGCGACCCCGCGAGCTTCCGAAACGGCCGCGCGTTGAGCCAGGCGACCCGCTCGCGGATCGCGCGGTTCGCCTCGTCGAGGCTGAAGAACGTCCGGTTGCGCAGGGCGGCCGCGATCCATCGTTCGGTGAGCAGGACGCCCTGCTCAGCCTTCGCCTTGTCCCGTGGCTTCCGGGGGCGAGCCGGAATGATGGCGCACCCGTACTGGGCGGCCAGCTCGGCGTACGAGGCGTTGAGGATCGGCTCGTACCGGTGGGCCCTGGTCACCCCCGACCGGAGGTTGTCGGGGACCAGGATCGCGGGTGCCCCGGCCCAGAATTCGAACGCCCGGACGTGGGCGCCGAGCCAGTGCGGGAGCTCCTGGCTTCTCAGGGCCTCGGCGTACGTGTGGTTGCTGGCGCCCAGGACGGCCACGAACAGCTGGGCCTGCCACACCTCGCCGGTCGCCGGGTCGGTGATCGGGATGGTCTGGCCCGCGAAGTCGATGAACGCCTTCTCGCCCGCCCGGTGGTCCTGACGCAGGACGAGATCCAGGCGCCCGGCGTACGCCCGGTACCGCTCGGTGAACCAGGTGTACCCGAAGCCATCGGGGCAGGCGGCCCGGTACTCGGTCCACAGCAGCGCGAGGGTGACGCTCTTGCGCCGGAGCTCGCGGTGGACGACCGCCCAGTCGGGGACGGGGCGTGGATCGGCCGAGGGTGCTGGAGCCGCCCGCCCGTACAGGCGCTCCTCGAGGGCGCGGTCGTCAAGCTCGGGCGGCAGGGGCCAGCCGAGGCCAACCTCCTGTGCCCGGATGACGTACCGGCGCACGGTGGAACGGGGCAGGCCTGTGGCGATGCCGGCCTGGCGCGGGCTCAGGCCCTCGGCGAGGCAAAGCCGCAGGGCTTCTCTGATCTTGCGCATGGCAGCACGGGGACGGGGCACCGGCATCTCTCCTGGAACGTGGACGCATTCCGATCGAGCGTGCCGGGTCCGGGGCGCCTCATGCCGGCGCTGTCGACGACCTGACCGAGCGGGTGGCCATTACCGTGAAACAGGGTGGCCATTTCCGGCGAAATGGGGTGTCCAATTCGCGCGAAACAGGGTGTCCAAAACCCGTGAAATCCGCACTCGGGTCGCTGGCATGGTGGGAGCGATGATACGGCCCATCACGCCCGTTCCCTCGCCTGGCGGTAGCGTCGCTCGGCTTCTGATCGAAGCTCTCCGAGGTAGGCGTCGAAGTCGGCCCGCAGGACGCGCCATGTGTGACCGACCCGGATCCCTCGCAGCTGGCCCGAGCGCACGAGGCGGTATGCGGCCGCTCGACTGATCGTCAGGCGACGGGCCACCGCAGACAGGCGCATCGCCGGTGACTCGACGACCGTCGCCGTCCGGACCGCGGCGGTTGGAGGGCGGGGAGTCTCGCTGCCACGACGCGGACGAGATCGAGTCCGGCGAGCAGTCGGGTCCTGGGGAGAGTCCTGGTCCGGCTTTGGCAACGAGAGTCCGGCTTTGGCATAGCGGCGATGGTGGCTATCCTGCTCAGTGGCGGCTGGCCGGCCGAGGTACGCAACTCCTTCGGCCAGCCGCTTCGCTTACGCTAGTGCCCACGGCGCGTTTCGAGGTCGAGACGAACCCCGGATCGATCGGGCTTGGCGTACGGTCGTTCGAGCTCGCCGCGACGAAAGGGGAGGAACAGGCGTCCGGCTGCTGGGTGATCTGACTCACCCACTACAAGTGGGAGCCGTTCGCGGCACCGATGTCGAGCGAGCCCTCGCGATGCTCGACTGGGAACTGATGCCGACGGGTTCGTTGAGCCGCGAACGCTGCTTCGTGATGGTGGCAGTGGCCTGGGACGCCGACGATCATCAGCCATTGCCCGAGCCTCCTGAGATGGCCGAAGAGGAACCATTCAGTCCCGCCGGCGCTCGACGAGGGACACACCATCGCGAACGCCGCGGCACTGCGGAGTGGCCCGCCGAGCTCCGTGGGCCACTCCTCGGCAGGTATCGCGACTCGGCTGAGCTCGGACATCACGCCATCCGTCGTGCGGCGAACGACGATCACTCCTTCTTCGAAGGTGAACCCGACGGTTCCGGCATCTGTCAGGACTTCGTGCGGGTCTCGCGTTGGGTTCGGTCGCGGCGTCGGGCTCGGGCTCAACCCTGCGGCAAGGCTCGGACCTGGCGTCAATGCCGCCGGTGCCGGGGCAAGCATCCGGGGACGACAAGCAACAGGACTGCCACGACAGCAAGCGTACCGATGGCCAAGTTGAACCCCCACGGCCGGTCGCGAGGATGATCAGCGTCCATTTGCCACCGTCTTCCGGCCGCTTCGAGAATCCTCGGCCATCGTACGTCCTACCCGTCATCTCTTGGTGGGACGCCAGGTCGGACGCTTCTGGTCCACCACCTAACCCGAAGTCCCAACGACTCGACGCCACTCTCAAACGTTGTCATCGTGACCGTCTCCCTCATCTCTGGAGACTGCCAAATTCACTGATCAGTTAGCACCGACAGAATCACGGATCCACGACGGGGCCTATCGATTTCGTTGACATGCGCGCTACCCTGAGGCAGCGTCATCTGCCAGGAGCCACTGGGAGGCAGGCGGTCAGCCAGAATGCGAAATCCGCACGCGCTCCCTTTGCTGGTGGCACTCACGCTTATGACGGCGGCCTGCTACGCCAGCCCCGGAGACGAGCTTTCTGGGGCCCCGTCGTCGCCAACGGGAGGTGCGCCCGCGCTGACCTGGGGCCCGTCGTCGACACCACATCCGCTTCCCGCAGGCCTCGTGGATCGGAGCTGGTACGCGCAGGCCGCTGACGGGTCCTGGGTCGTCGGCACCATCGCCGGAACGTCCAGGATCAGCATTCCGGCCGACGAACGCCCGGTTGCGGCGGGCCCCGCTCTCGTCGTGACGGCGCAGATGCGTTCCGTCGACGGCTCGTACAAGACGGAGGTTCGGATCCTCCGCCTCGATGGCGCTCCGGCTCCCGCCGTACCTGAACTACGTGGCGACCTCAACATCGGGGCATTCGCCGGCGCACAAACCGTCATCCTCACCGGCATGGGGGAGACGGGAAAGGTTGGCCCAGACGTCGTCGCGATCGATGTCGAGACCGGGCGGGTGTCCACGCTGATCGAGGCTGGCCCCGTAGCCGCTACCCGTATCCTCGCGGTGTCGCCCTCGGGAACGACGGTGCTCGCATCAGTCTGCGATTTCGTCGCCTGCAGGAGCGACGTCATTCGGATGCCAGGGGGCATGGTCACGGGTGCGGTGGACGTCCCGGGCATCCCGCGCCAGGTGTCGGACGACACGCTCAAGTTCAACAATGACGACGCGACCAAGATCGGCGCTCAGGATCTGGCGTCGGGCAAGGTCCTGTGGACGAAGGTCGCCGAGGCATTCGAGGGAGGCTACCTCACCGCGGGAGGGACTATCGTCCAGCCGCGTGTCGTTCTTGACCGGGGCCTGCGTGTGTACGAAATCGTGCTCGTGGAGTTGCGCACCGGCACCGAGTCGGTTCTCTACTCGCGGCCGATCGACGACGCGACGATCGTTCTTTGGCCTGAGCTTTCGAACAATTCGGTCGCAGTGCTCGGTGCAGGCTACTTCGTGTCCGACGCTGGTCGTGAGGAAACGGTATCCCTCACCACGGTTGATCTGGGCAACGGCGAGCTAGCTGCGAACGCATACCAACTAGCGATCGAGGCGAACCGTTGACTCCGAAAGCAATGGATCCAAGGAAGGCGAGCCACATCAGTCGAGCCGCCGTCGCCGGATTCGCGCTACTTCTTGCCGCGTCGGGCGTAGCCCTTGGCCACACGCCGACAGACACCGGCTCGCGAGGGAGCTTCTCCTCGGACCAACTTGTCTACTATAAGTTCGCCGGTTCATACGCGTCTTGGATTACTCTGCCATTCACAGAAGAATTCGAGACATACTACCCCAGTACGAGCACCAACAACAGCCTCTCACCACGCTTGGACTATTCATCGTCAGGTTCCGCCATCGCCTACTACTACAACTCCACGACCTCGCCATGCACGGGCAGTACTGAATGGCTCGGCTGCGCGCCAGGAGCATACTCGGGCACATCTAACTTCCGCGTCTATGTTAGGAACCTGGAGAGCGCACCACACCCGAACGACTGGGGATGGTACGAGAATGGACTCTCGTGCGCTGGCGACTCCGTGTGCTTCTACATGAAGCGAACAATCGTCCATGAGCTTGGCCACGCAATCCTCTCCCTTGGACACGATGGTCAGGGGGAGTCAAACACGGTGATGGGCACGGTCCAGCCATGGGCAAGCAACCTTGGCTGGAACCGAAGGGAGTGGCTCCGCTGCGATCAGGCTCGAACACAGTTGCTTTGGGGCGCCCGGAACGTGGCTGGTCCCATCGCCGGATGCTTTGATGACATTTCCGGTGCTGGCAGTAATGGGCTCAACACCGTTGTCTCACTCACCGCTAACGATACATACGTGTGTCTCAATCAATCGGTGACACTATCAGGAAGTCTGACAATCGCGTCGAACACAAACTACGATCGCCTGTCTGGCGACCCGCTCGGGTCAAGGGTCGTGACGATCAAACGAGACGGTGTCACGTGGGCTACCCGGACTACTGGCAGCCCCACTGGCGCATACTCCGCCTCGGCCGGATTCTCCACAGCTGGATCCCGTGGCTACGTCAGCTCTTTCCCGAATGAGGGTACCGATGCCTTGACAGGCGACACTAGTCCGACGGTCGTCGTGACGTGGAGTGCCGCGTGCTGAGCTTGTTGTAGTAGGCGAAGCCTTCGCGGGTGACGTCATGCAGGATCGTGTCTTCGCGGGTGAGCGGCGTCCCCGAGCCGACATTCCGCGAGCTCCAGCCTGACGCCAGCCGCCAAGTCCCCTGCCTGGTCGTCCGCCGCTCCCGCTCACTGCCGTGGAGCGGCTCGCGGAGCGGCGACGGCCTCGGTGAGATCGCCCTCGTCCACGACACGCTGCGCACCGCAATGTCGACAGCGCTCACGCGCGTGCAGGCCTTGGCGGTCGGTCGTTCGGCGTTCCTCGCTGCGGTTGCAGGTCCGGTTGCCGCGGCGGTCACCAGGCGCGTCGTCGCGGCGCGATTGGCCGAACAAGTCTGCGCCGAGTAGCGCCGCTCCGATCCCCCGACCGACACGTCAGGCAACTTCGGCGAGCGCCCGCGCGATCCCTCAGGGAGCACCAGTCGAGGAGCGGGACTCACGGGTCCAGATCCTTTCGCGCCTCCGACCTCAGCGTCTGATCCCCGCGCCTTCGTACAACGTGGTTCCCGGGAGCCCTTATTGGAGCCCTTATTGATCTTGTGTCTTGTGTCTCATGCGTCTTTTGGAGGTACTCCGTGAACGTGGCTGAGACGCATGAGACGGTTCACCGGGAGTCCGATATGCGGTACCAATCTCGCTCCCGTCGGCCCGATCCGAGCTCGGATCGGGCCTTCTCGTACCCGCCGACAAGACGGGGGAGACTCCTCTCGCTTCGGCCTTGGTTCCCGATCAACGGAACCCCGTGGCGAGACTAGAATTGGGCAGGGGGACAGAAGGTCCGTGGGGCGCAAGGAAGAGACCGTGATCGAGAGCCACCAGGAACCCTCGCTGGTCGACGCGCACCGGGCACTCGTCCTCCACGATCGTCAGCTGGTCGTGGACCTGATCGAGCTGACCCTGAACCACGGTCTCTTCGTCGTCCGGGCCGCGAGCAACCTTGCCGAAGCCGAGGCCATCCTCGCGACGTGGCAGCCGCATATGACCATCGTCGACATGGACCATGACGACAGCACGGCCCTTCTCCGCCGACTCGGCGCCTCGAACACACTGCGCCGGAGCATGACGCCGGTTCTTGGCCTGACCCGCCGCGGCGACCTGCAGACGAAGCTCAAGGCGTTCGATCTTGGCGTCGACGACATCATCACCGTGCCGTTCTCGCCTGAGGAGCTGCTCGCTCGCTCAATCGTGCTCACCCGCCGTGCGACCGGCATGGACCGGCCACTCGTCCCTACTATTCGGCTCGGCGAGATCGAGGTCGACATCCTCAACCGCCAGGTACGAGCCGGCGACTCGCTCATTCGTCTGAGCGGCATCGAGCAGAGCCTGCTGTACCTCCTCGCGAGTCGTGGCGGACAGGTCGTCACCAGAGACGAAATTCTCGACACGATCTGGGGCACGGACTACATTGCCGAGAGCAGCGTTGTGGATCGCCACGTCCGGAGCCTGCGAATCAAGCTCCAGAACGGGTACCGCCATCCGCGCTTCATCGTTACCGTCTGGGGCGTGGGATATCGGTTCATTCCGACCTTCTCCAACCAGGGCTGGGGCGAAGTCACCGCCAAGGAAGGGCCGCGGGACAGCTGAGCGGACCAGGCGACCCCATTCTCCGGGGTGGGCTCGGGCTCGATCAGCCCTCGCATCGGGTCTGTGCACATGACCGAGTGTCATGACGGGCGTGGCATTCCACCAGCACACTGCCGGCGAATGGCACCCGGATGGCGCCGGTCGAGGCCGCAGCTGCGTCTCCGTTCGTCGGTCGACCGGAACGCAGATCTTCAAGCCGAGTGAGGGATAGCCAATGAAGGCCATGGTGCTCAACAGGCCCAAGACTCCCCTCGAATGGACGGACCTGCCGGATCGGCAGCCTGGACCCGGCGAGATTCGCGTGAAGGTTCTGGCTTGCGGCGTCTGCCGCACCGACTTGCACGTAGTGGACGGAGAATTGCCCGACCCGAAATCTCCGATCATCCCCGGCCACGAGATCGTCGGCAGGATTGATGCACTTGGAACCGGCGTGGAAGGGTTGCGCCTGGGCGAGCGTGTCGGCATTCCGTGGCTTGGCCACACCTGTGGGGTCTGCCCCTACTGCGTGAGCGGCCGCGAGAATCTCTGTGATCAGCCCCTGTTCACGGGATGTACGCGCGACGGCGGATTTGCGACGGCGACGATCGCCGATGCCCGCTTTGCATTTCCACTCGGCGAGGTCGGGGCTGACGTAGCGCTTGCTCCGCTTCTCTGTGCCGGGCTGATCGGCTGGCGTTCGCTGACGATCGCCGGAGACGGCAAGAAGCTGGGCCTCTACGGCTTCGGTGCTGCCGCTCACATCGTGGCGCAGGTGGCGAATTGGCAGGGCAGATCCGTCTACGGCTTCACGCGGCCGGGAGATGTCGCCACGCAGGCTTTCGCGCGCACGCTTGGGGTGACGTGGGCGGGCGGCTCCGATGAGATGCCGCCTGAATTGCTCGATGCCGCAATCATCTTTGCAACGGCCGGCGATCTGGTGCCGATGGCACTGAAGGCCATCCGCAAGGGCGGTCGCGTCGTCTGCGCGGGGATCCACATGAGCGACATCCCGAGCTTCCCGTATCGGTTGCTGTGGGAAGAGCGACAAATCGCGTCGGTCGCCAACCTGACGCGAAACGATGGCATCGAATTCCTGCGCATCGCTCCCGAGGTCGGCATCGTCACAACGACCACAACCTATCCGCTCAACCAGGCGAACGAAGCACTCGCCGACCTGCGATCAGGCAGGTTCGAAGGCGCAGCAGTTCTCGTGCCTTGAGCCGCCAATCAACGTCATGCGGCAGCTCTGCCCTGGGCTGGACATGTCGTCCCCGACACAGGAATAGCCCACGAGGGGTTGGGAATCGCGACCCGATCTGGCCGTCCGCCTGAAGGGAGTCCACCCGCATGGGGTTCATCACGACGCGCTGGGAAGCGACGTACGAACGCCACACCATCACCGTCACGCGCAACGAGATCGGGCGCGGCTTCGCGCTCGAGTGGGACGGCCGCGAGATTGCGCGGCGCACCTGGTCGTGGTTCGGCCTTGGCGAGCTGCACGGCACGGTGGAGGCCGACGGAAAGCGCCACGACATCCAACTCACGCTGAGCGTCGGCAACGGACCCGGAGAGGGCCTCCTCACCGACGGCAGGTGCAGGATCACCGTCGACGGAGCCCCGGTGGAGACCAGACACATCCGCTGACGGCGAGGTTGCTCCGGCGGCGTCGACGCGCACGTTCCCCGTTCGTCCTTCGCCGTTCCGTCTCCTGTCGACCATTCGCGGGTGTCTCGTGCTCACCCGCGCCCGATGCCGGTCGTTTCCCATGTCTCACGGGGGCACTCGGTATACTCGACTGAGCCGCATCGACGGTTCACCTGGAACCCGGATGCGGTACCAGCCGAATGTCCCTGACGCCCCCGGTCCGCGCCCCGGGGGCGTTTCCTTGTGCCCAACCCGTCCGGGCCGCGCGATGACATAGACTCGGAGCACATTCCCCTCCGCAGGACAGGACCCCCAGATGCCGTCGACACCCGAACATCGCCTCGTGATCCTCGCCGAGGGAAACTTCGGGTTCCACCACGGCAAGACGGCCATGGGCGTGATCCGCTTCGGCTCCGACCCGGTGGTGGCGGTGGTCGACTCCACGCAGGCCGGTCGCAACGTCCGCGAGTGGCTGGGCGACGCCGGGCGGTACGACATCCCGATCGTGGCCACGCTCAACGAGGCGATCGGGTTCGTGCCCCGCGCGAACGCCCTGCTGATCGGCATCGCGCCGACCGGCGGCAGGCTGCCGGACGACTGGCGCCAGACCATCTTCGCCGCGATCCGCTCCGGCCTGGACATCCTGTCGGGCCTGCACACGTTCCTCGGCGACGACCCGGAGATCGCCGAGGCGGCCCGGTCGTCCGGCGTCCGGATCGTGGACTACCGGCGACCGCCGGAGTTCGCCGGGACATCCGTGGGCCGCAAGCACCTGCCCGGCAAGCGCGTGATCCTCACGGTCGGCACGGACTGCGCCATCGGCAAGATGTCGGTCGCCCTCGAGCTCCGCCGCGCCGCAACGGCCGCCGGCAGCTCGGCCTCGTTCGTCCCCACCGGCCAGACCGGAATGATGATCGAGGGCTGGGGCGTGTCCGTGGACCGGCTCATCGCCGACTTCGTCCAGGGCACGACCGAGTGGATGGTCGAGGAGGGGGAGCGCCGCGGCGACTGGGTGATCATCGAGGGGCAGGGCTCGCTCGACCACCCCGCGTACAGCAGCGTCACGCTCGGGCTGATCCACGGCGCGACGCCGCACGCAATGGTCATGGTCCACAAGCCCGGCATGGCCGATCACGACTTCGACCACCTGCCGGAGGCGCGCTTCCCGATCGCATCGCTGCCCGGGTTCATCGCCATGCACGAGCAGGTTGCCGGGCTGGTCGCCCCGTCCAGGGTCGTCGCCGTGGCTCTCAACACGTCGCTGATCCACGATGAGACAGAGGCACGCCGGATCGTGGCGGCCACGGCCGCCGAGACAGGGTTGCCCTGCGATGACCCCGTCCGGTTCGGCGGTGACGCCCTGTGGCGGGAGATCCAGTCGGCGGTGGACGGGCTGCCGTGGGTGACCCTGGCCGACGAGCCGGAGCCCGCCCCGGAGCAGAGGCACGGAACGGGCGGATGACGCTTTCGATCCGCCTCGAGACGCTCGTCCTGCCGCTGCGAGACCCGTTCGTCATCGCGCGCTCGTCGCACGGCGAGGGCCGCGCCATCACCACCGTGCTCGCAGAGCTGCGGGACGACGCCGACGGCCCCGATGGCCCCGTCGGGCTGGGGGAGGGCTACCCGGACACCTACTACGGCGAGACGCCCGCGACGATGACGGCGGTCGCGCCCCTCCTGCTCGCGGCCCTGGCGCCCATCGAGGCCGGGCTGCGCGGGAACCTTGCGGAGGCGCGCGCCGCGCTCGAGGCCTCCGAGGCGCTGATGAGATCGGCGATCCGCCACCACGGGGCCATCAAGTGCGCGCTCGACATCGCCCTCCACGACCTCGTCGGCAAGCGCCTGGGCCGTCCGATCCGGGATCTGCTCGACGTGCCCGGCGAGATCCCGCCGACCGACTTCACGCTGGGGATCGACGTCCCGGCCGTGGTCGCGGAGCGGGCCCGGCGGGCGGCCGCCTTCCCGGCGCTCAAGATCAAGGTCGGCGGGCAGGCGGACCTCGAGACGCTCGAGGCGGTCCGCGCGGTGTTCGGCGGCCCGATCCGGGTGGACGCGAACACCGGCTGGACGACCGATGGCGCGGTCGCGCTGCTGCCGGAGCTGGAGCGGCTGGGCGTCGAGCTCATCGAGCAGCCATTCCCCGCCCGACGCCTCGACCAGCTCCGCTGGCTGCAGGAGCGGTCATCGCTGCCCCTGGTCGCGGACGAGAGCGCCGTGACGATCGAGGACCTCGACGCTCTCGTCGGCGTGGTCGCGGCCATCAACGTCAAGCTCGCGAAATGCGGTGGTGTCGGCCCCGCGAAGCGGATGCTGACGCGTGCCCGGGCGCTCGGCTTCCGGACGTTCCTCGGCTGCATGGAGGAGACGTCGGTCGCCATCGCGGCATCGGCCGCCGTGTCGCCGCTCGCGGAATGGGTGGACCTGGACGGCTGCCTGCTGCTTGCCGACGATCCGATCGCGGGCCTGGAGCTCTCGGCGGACAAGCGCTGGCAGCTGCCGGATGCACCAGGCCTGGGGCTGACACGCCGCCGCTGACGGACTGCCGCCGCCGATCCCTCGGGGCATCCGCGGGCCATGCGTCCACAGGCCTCGAGGCCCCGGGACGGTCTGTCCACCGGCCACCCCGGGCTGTGGACAAGTCGGGGGGCAACATGGTGGAGAAGCCCCTTACCGGGACACCCCGGAGAACGTAGGATCAACAGGTCGCAGGCGTCCGGGAGAAACGGGGGGTTGGGCGCCGGTACCGAGACCAGTTGTTCCCGTCGACGGTCGGGCAACACCCGCCCGTCCGTCGCTTGAGCCCCACGCCCCGCAGGGAGAGGAGGACCCGTATCGATGCTGCCCGTCGGCGCCGCCGCCTGCCCATCGACGCCCGAGGCCGAGGCATTCGTCAGGTTCTGCTACCAGCGCCGTCGCGTCGGCTGGCCCGAGCTGTACGACGAGATGTGCGCAGTTGCCTCACGCGGCCTGTATCGGGGCATGGGCCCCGACGCCCTGACGGAGATCGGGGTCGGCTTCAGCCTGTTCGAGACGCCGCGGCTGGCTCAGCTGGTGATGCGGATCGCGCAGGAGGAGCAGGCAGCGCGCCGCGCGGCGCGCGCGGCGGCCATCGAAGCCGCACGGGTCATGGACGAAGAGCGCGTTGCCGCCCTCGCCGGGGCCGCCTGAGAGCTCACGTCGCGGGCGGTGTGGACCCCGGGACTCGAAAGCGGCGGTGACTCTCCCTGTGCGTCGGCCGATGGCTCAGGCCCGGATGCGGCGCCTCGCCATCTCGCCCTCGATCTGACGCTCCGCCTCGACGTAGCGGTCGATCTGATCCCGCAGCTGGTTCGCCTCGGGCGTGTAGAGGTGGACCTGCTGCTGGAGGATGTAGGACAGGCGACGGCTGGTCATCCGCACGTGATCGAGGTTCTTCATCAGCACGAGCGGGTCCATGGCCGCAAGATCGGACGGGGGGTACATCTCGTTCATCGGGAAGCATCCTAGCCCAACCGCGGGGGACGACGGGCGCCGGGATCGCGGCGCCCGTCACGAAGCGCCCGGGATCGCCGCGCCCGTCACGAAGCGCGCGGGATCGCGGCGCGCGTCACCAGGTGCGTGGTCAGCCGGCCGATGCGGGCTTGGTCTTCAGCTCCGCGAGACGCGCATCGATCTCGAGCTCGTCTTCGCCGCTCTGGAGCTCGGCGAACTGGTCCTCGAGCGACGAGGACGCGACCTCCGCCATGCCGCGTGCCTGGGCCTCCTGGTGCCGGATGCGCTCCTCGAAGCGGTTGAGCTCCGAGGTGGGGTCGAGGACGGAGACCTCCTTGAGGCTCCGGGTGACCTGGAGCTGGGCCTGGGCCATCTTCGCGCGGGCGACCAGCTCGTCACGCTTCTGGACCAGCTCCTCCCGCTTGACCCGGAGCTTGTTGAGCCCGTCCTTGAGCTGGTCGGTGAACGCCTGCTGCTGCGCGATCTGGGGGCCGAAGCTGGTGACCTGCTTCTCGAACGACAGCTGACGGCTGAGTGCGATCCTGGCCAGCCCGTCGAAGCGGTCGGCCTCGGCCGTGTTGCCCTGGCCGCGCAGCGCCTCGGCGCGATCCGAGGCGGCCTTGGCCTTGGTCAGCCACTCGCCGGACGCCTGGCGTGCCTCCTTCTCGTCATCCTCGAGCAGGCGCAGGTTGCCGATCGTCTGGGCGACGGCTTCCTCGGCCTCGGCGATGTTGTTGGTGAAGTCCCGGATCAGCTGGTCCAGCATCTTCTCCGGGTCCTCGGCCTGGTCGAGGAGCGCGTTGACGTTCGCCCGCATGAGCTGCCCGATGCGGCCGAGGATCGTGGTCTGTGCCATGTCGCTGCCTCCGGTCTTCCGATACGTGACGTGATTGTGGGCCCTCCGGTCGCGCCGTCGCACCCCGCATCTGGTCCGCTACCAGCGGCCTCCCCGGGCGCGACCGCCCGCGCCCCCGCCGCCACCCCCGCCGCCGCCGAAGCCGCCGCCGCCGACACGGCCGCCGCCCCCGAAGGGCCCCGGCGCCCCGAACCCGCCGCCCCGGTGGCCGCCGCCGGATCCGCCCCACGGCGACCCACCCCAGCCGCTGCCGCGCGCCCCGCCGGACAGCACGCCCCCCAGGATGCCGCCCAGGACGGCGCCGATGACCTGCGCCTCCGGGGATGCCCCCGTCCGGCCGTAGGGACCCGCGACCGGGCCGTTGCCCGCGTTCCAGGCATCGAACTCGCCGGCTGCCAGCCGGTACGCCTCGTCCGCGAGCTGGCTCGCCCGCTGGGCGGCCGCCGCGGCCTCCTCCGGGCTCGTCGGGGCGAGCCGCTCCGCGTCCGCCAGGCGCGCATCGGCCTCGGCGGCCCGGGTCCGGGCCTCACGACCCACCCCGTGTCGACGCGTGGCGATGTAGTCGGTGGTGCGGCTCACGCTGCCCCGTGCCGCGGCGATGGTCGTCGCGGCGACCTGGAGCCGGCGCTGGCGCTGGGCCTCCGCGGCCTGCAGCCCGGCGACGATCGCGTCGGCCGCCTGGTTGGCCGCGGTCGCCCGCTCGATCGCCGCGAGCGGGTCGAGCGGCCTGGCGGCGGCCAGCCGCCGTGCTTCGGCCAGCGCCTGCTCGGCTGCCGCCAGCGCGGCAGCGGGGTCGGGCCCGGCGGGAGCGCCCATGCCGGGTGGGGGCGGCGGGTGACCCGTGATGCCGTCTCGCGCCGTCTCGACATCCGCGGCCGCGGCAGCGACCTCCTGCGGCACCCGCGCGGCAGCTTCGTCGAGGCTGGTCGCGAGCCGCTCGACCGCCTCGACCAGGCGCGTCGCCGACGCGATGCCGTCCTGCGCATGACGGAGCGCAACGACAGCCTCGCTCCGCCGCGTGTCCGAGAGCGATTGCCCGCGCTGCGCCTCGCTCCGCGCCGATGCGAGCGCCTTGCCGGCCTCGGTGAGGTTGCCGCTCACGGAGGCGATCGCCGCGGGCACGTACGCGGCGGCCATGCGCGTGAGGGCGGTTGCGGCGGCCGCCCGGCGGGCATCGAGCGCGTCGATCGCCGCGGGCAGCGCCGCCAGCAGGGCCGGGGCCGTCTTCTCGAGGTCGCGCAGGGCGGCGAGGCGGGCCGTCTGCGCCTCCAGGAGCTGGTTGGCGGCAGAGGTGCGGTCCACGATCTCACGCAGCATCTCGCGCCGCTGCTCGGGCGTCTCCGGCTCCGCGTCGTCCAGGCGCTGCCGCACCCCGAAGGCCGCCCGCAGCTCGTCGCGGGCGGCGGCGATGGCCTCGCGATAGGGAGCCGCCTCCTCCTCGCCCCACTGGGCCTCCGCGAATCCCACCTCCTGGTCGGCATCGCGCAGGGCTTCGTCGGTGGCGAGGAGCGCGCGATTCGCCTCCTGTGACAGGCGGTCGCGCTCGGCGGCGTCGGCCTTCGCGGCCGCGCGACGCACGAGGAGCGTCCGACCCGCGAGCAGCAGGCCGCCGCCGATGAGCAGGACCGCCAGGATCGGTGTCAGGTTCAGCCCGCTGCCCGTGCCCGTCGCGCCGCCGCCACCCGCGTCCGGGATGACCGGAGTGGCGGCCGGCTCGGCCGTGGGAGCGGCGCTCGGCGGGACGGTGGCGGCCACCGCGTCGCCGAGCGCCCCGGCTCCGGCGACCGCGGCACCGGCGAAGTCTCCGCTCTCGAGCAGCGGCTCCACGGAGTCGGACAGGATGGTGTCGATCTCCTCGTTCGTGACCGCGTTCAGCAGGGGCCCGACCCAGAGGGCATCGGACCGGTCCCCGATGGCGACGAGCAGCAGCGCGTCGTTGCCGCCCAGCGAGCTGGCGTCGGCCGTCGCCTGCGCGAAATCCGTGACGGTGGACGTGCCGGTCGTGGGCACGAACGCCACGAACAGCTGGACGTTCCTGTCGGCCCGCAACTGGTCCAGGGCGTCCGTGATGGTGGTGACGTCGGCCGCGGACAGGACACCAGCCTGATCCGTGACGCTGTCGCGCAGGCGCGGCTCGCCCTGCGCCAGGGCCGCGCCGGGCACGATGAGCACAGCCGCGGCAAGGAGCAGCGGGGATCAGACGCGAGGCGAGATGCCGGGCGCGGACGCGACCCTGGGCAAAGCCGCCGGGCGGCATCGACGTCGTGGTGGTCATGGGTCTTGCCCGGGATCGTACCCCGGGCGCCGGGCGTTTCGGACGTGACACGAGGCCTGTCCGGACGGGCCTTACAGCGCGCGAAGCCTCGTCGGCGGCCAGGTCCAGTCGATGGGCAGATCGGTCGCTGCGAGCGCGCGCCGTCGCCCGGCCTCGGTCGCACCCAGGACCAGTATGCGATCGGTCTTCGTCGCCCGGCCTGCTTCATCGCCCCACAGGCGGGTCATCTTGCGGTTGGCGGCCACCTCGTCGCGGACCATGCCGGCCAGCCGGTATCCGGCCGGATGGGCGGCCTCCGCCCAGACGCGTTCGGCGAGGCCGATCCCCGCGGTGGACGGCTTGCCCCGGTCCATCTCGACGTCACCCACCACGAGCACCACGATCGCGTCGTCGGTCAGCACGGGCCGGATGTCGGCCAGGACCTCGCGCAGGAACACGAGGTACGGCTCGCGCTGGTGGGCATCGTCGAGCTCGGCGTCGATCGCCCGGGCGTCGAAGCCGAGGAGCCAGGTCCGCAGCCAGTTGTAGTAGCCGTACTTGAGCACGCGGAGATAGGGCGGCGAGGTCACGACCAGCCGGGCCCGGTCGGGCAGCCCGCGCGCCCTGAGAGCGGCGCGAACCCGCCGCCCCGCCGTGCGGGCGTCGCCGTGGAGCGCCAGCCCCGTGCCGGCCGGCAGCGGCTGCCGGTAGAGCCGGTCCAGCTTGGCCGACAGGGCATCGAACACGTCGCGCTCGGGCGCCTGGAAGCCCGTGCGGGTCACGAAGTCGCGGACGTAGCGCGGCGCCATGCTGAACGTGTTGGGCATGATCGTGGACAGGTAGGACGGCGTCTTGCCGTGGAGGATCCCGGCCATGGCCCCGGCCAGGAACCGGTCGACGCGGTCATCGAGGCGGAGCTGGGACCGGACGAGGAGCAGCTGCCCGAGGGTTCGTGGATGGAAGGCCAGGGCGACCTCGTCGGGGACGGCCTCCTCCCTCGCGTCCGGGCCGTCTCCGCTGCCGGGCGCGGGCACCCGCGATGCCGGGTGGTGCGGGTGGGCGACGACGCGCTCGCCGAGTGCCAGCCAGGCGCCGGCGTCGGCGGCCCAGGCCAGACGCAGAGCGGCGATCCGGGTGCGCGTCTCCGCGGCGGAGGCAGGCTCCACCTTGGCCGCGGTGAGCAGGTGGGCGAACGGGTTGAGGTCGTTGCCGACGCCGATCCGGCCCTCGGCGTTCGCCTGCAGCGGCGCCGTGCCCCGTCCGGAGAAGGGGTCGAGGACCACGTCACCCGGGCGGCTGAAGCGGGCGATGAACGCGTGCGCCAGCGATGCGGGGAAGCTCGCGAGGTACGAGCACATGGGGTGGAGGCTCGGGCCCCACAGGCGGGGCTGGGTCTTCCACTCGGGCTCGATGCCGAGGTTCGGCAGCGCACTGGGCAGCTCGAGGGCGAGCTGGCCGATGTCGATGGGTCTGGTGTGGTCGGGCATTCCCGGGCTCGACGATCTCACCGGAGCATGGGTGCCCCGGCCGAGGGGCGCGGAGCATAGCACGCAGGAATCGTGCGCGGGAGCCGGCGCTGTACGAGAGCTCGCCGTCCAGGGTCCCTCGACGGGGCGCCGCGCGTCCTCGGACGGCCGCGGTCAGCGCGACGGGCCGAGCAGGTTCTCCAGGCGCTCCAGCGCGCGGCGGACCGGCGATCCGGCCTCGCCCGGCCGGCGAACGGCGCGCCAGTGATCGGCGAACGCGGCGTGGGCCGCCCAGTCGGCCCGGTCGTCGAGCAGGGGCAGTGCGTCGATCCCGCGCGGTCGCAGCGCGCTGAGGACGAGATAGTCCGCCAGGTGGGGGTTGCGCGGCAGCAGCGGCCCGTGGAGGTACGTCCCGACGCGCAGCCCAGCGAGGCCGTCGTCGCCGGGGAACGCGATCGCCCCCTCGTCCGGGTCCACCGTCGGTCCGCGGCCCGCGGTGATGGTGCCGAGGGGCCGGGCGGCCGGTCCGAGCCGGGTCCGCCCGCTGTGGTTCTCGAAGCCCGTGAGCCGGCCCGCCAGCTCGGGGTGGCCGGCCGCCGCCGCCGACTCGCGTCCCAGCTCGGCGATGGGGGAGCCCTCCGGCAGCTCGAGCACGACCCCGCCGACCAGCCGGTCCGAGTTCGAGGCCGCCTCGGTCGAGGCGTCGAACAGGCCCGGACCGTGGAGCTCTCCGACCAGCTCCGACCGGTACAGGTGTCCGAGGTTCTGGTAGCCGCCGCACACGGCGAGCAGCGACGCACCACGCGCGACGGCATCGCGCAGCGCCCCGGCCAGCCGGTCCATCGCCTCGGCGACGACGATCTGCTGGCGGTCCTGGCCGCCGCCGATGAACACCACGTCGACGTCATCGAGCGTCGCGGGACCGCCGGCGGCGATCGGCCTGACCTCGACGTCCATCCCGCGCCACCGTCCGCGCTGGGCGAGGACCCGGATGTTGCCGCGATCCCCGTAGAGGTTGAGGAGCTCCGGGAACAGGTGGGCGATGACCAGCCGCTCGCCGGTCACGGATGCCGCGCTCATCGGGGCATCGCGGTGGCCCGGCCGCGCTCCACGAGCGCCGCACGCAGGGCGAGCAGCGCCGTGTACTGCGCCACGACGAAGCAGGTTCCACCCGGTGGCGTCGCCTCCAGCGCGCGGTCCAGGCCTTCGACGGGATCAGCGACCAGCCCCAGGAAGCCGGGCAGGTGGCCCGCCGGATCGGCCAGCAGCTCGTACTTGAGGCGGAGCTCGAAGTCCGTCCGACGCCGGCCGGAGATCACGTACGGGCGCCCGTGGATCATGGCGGCCGGATCGGCATCCCAGTACCACGACACGTCCCGGCCATCCTGGAAGTTGTCGCTGAGGACGAACAGGAGGGTGTCGACCGACGTGTCCGCGAGGACTCGCGTGAGCTCGCCCACGGTCGCCGCGTTCTTGAGCAGCGAGAGCACGACCCTGCGGTCGCCCACGCGCAGGGCCTCGAACCGGGCGAACGGGACCGATGCGCTCGCGAGTGAGGCCACGGCGAGAGCCGGGTCGACGCCCAGGGCGCTCGCCGCTGCCACGGCGGCGGCCGCGTTGTACGCGTTGCCGAGGCCGGGAAACCCGACCTCGACCGTCGTCTCGAGGGCTGGTCCCGTCGGGTCGGCGCCGACGGAGCGCCGGAACGCGAGCGTCTGGCCCTCCAGGCTGCCGCCGGTCGCGGCGACCTCCACCGACGCAGGCGGCCGCCGGAACCCGCACCGGGCGCACGCGTAGTCACCGAGGTGTCCGACAG
Organism: uncultured Chloroflexia bacterium; assembly: GCA_963849495.1. Lineage (GTDB taxonomy): Bacteria > Chloroflexota > Limnocylindria > Limnocylindrales > CSP1-4 > CAIXZV01. The sequence goes on from CAWKHN010000015.1 coordinate 176,794, forward strand.
CCGTCCATGCGTACTCGAGCGGCGCCGCGCAGACCGGGCAGCCGGGAACGTCCGGCGTGATGCCCTCGGCCTCGGAGGTCGTCGCCGGCCGGGTGAGCGAGTAGCCGATGCTGCCGGGCCGATCCCGCACCAGTGCCGCCAGGCGCGGATCGTCGGCACAGTAGACCAGCACGGTCGCCGGCGGGAGCGCGCCCAGCATCGACTCCCATAACCGGACGAGGTGGTCCGTCTCGCCGAACCGGTCCAGCTGGTCGCGGAACAGGTTGGTCAGCACGATCACGGCGGGCGCCAGGTGTTGGGCGAGCGCCGGCAGCACGGCTTCATCGACCTCGAGAACGGCCATCGCCCCCGTCCTCCGGATCCGGCCGTCCGGGTTCGCGGCGGCGACCAGCGCGGACCCGGCGCCCTGGGCGAGGTTGGCTCCCGAGCGGTTGGCGATCACCACGTGACCGGCAGCCTCGAGGGCGTGGGACGAGGAAGCGCGCCGTCGAGGTCTTGCCGTTCGTCCCGGACACGAGGCACACGCCGTCGAGGTCCGACGCGAGACGTCCCGCCACGCCCGGCGCCAGCCGCTCGGCCACGATGCCGGGCACGGAGGTGGCATTGCGGCCCAGGCGCCGGGTGCCGAACACGGCCGCGCGGGCGGCAACGACCGCAAGGCCGTCCCGCACCCGGGGACGGCGAGAAGCCCGGTGACCGGACGATGCAGATGCTGGCATGAGGCGTGCGCTGGCTCCGCTGGAATGCGGCTGTTGCCGGGTGACTCTACCGGCGGGCGGCTCTCGATGCGGGACAGGCATCGCCGGGATGATCCCGTCGACCCGGCGAAACCTTTGGCGGTCCGGTGCACTCAGGAGCAGTGCAGGGCGCACGGATCGGCGTTCTGCATCGCGAGCAAGCTCCTGCGGCGCCGGCGGATCCCTCCCCCGGCCACCGGCGCCGCACCCCCACTCCCGCCTGGGCCAAGGCTGCGGCCGGGGGTCCGCAACGCGGGAACGGGAGTCAGGCGCGGGCCGCCTGTGGGCCAATGCCAGTCACGGCAGGTGCTCGAGTCCGTCATTCGTGCGTAGACTGACGCGGTGACTCCGCCCCCGTAGCTCAGCGGATAGAGCAGCCGCCTTCTAAGCGGTTGGTCGCAGGTTCAATTCCTGCCGGGGGCGCCAATGCCGGGGGCGCCAATGCCGGGGGCGCCGACTGTCGGGCGCGCCAATGCCACGACGACCGTTGCCCGGATCGATGGAACCGGGTCGCGGACGGCCCCCTGGTCAGCGACGGGAGGCGCATGCGTGCGCTACGACCCCGTAGCGGTCGCATGCCTGCCGAGCAGCCACTGAACCGGCAGGATCAGCAGCCACGACAGCTCGACCAGGTAGGTGCTCGTGATCGGCAGGAGGAGCAGCGACGCGAGCATGACTGCGGGTGCCGCAAGCGCGCGCATGGCGCCTGATTGCACGAGATCCTGCGGCGCATCGGCCTTGACGAGCCCAGCTCGACGTGCATACACCCAGGACAGGAACCCGGCGATTCCGGCCGCCGACAGCGTCCCGGCATAGATCGCGACCGGCAAGGGCTGATCCCCGTGCTCACCGACCAGCGAGGTTGGAAACGGGATAAGGGCGATGAACGCGAGGAACAGGAGGTTGAGATAGACGAGGCCCGCGTTGGCGCGCCCGATCAGCTTGAACCGACGCAGATGGGCGACCCAGTAGAGCGAGATGATCGTGAAGCTGAGCGCATAGGCGAAGGCCCGCGGGACGAGGTCGGCGATGGCGTCGGATACCTCTCCGGAGCTGGTGGCCGCCGGGAGGTCGGGCAGGCGCAGGTCGATCACCAGGATGGTCAGTGCAATCGCGAACAGGCCATCCGAGAGGAAGACGACCCGATCGAGCCCAAGATCGGCCGGGGGGTTCCCGGTGTCGATCGTGGGACGCTCGCTCGCGGGACCAAAGAGTCGCGTCAGCAACGTCGTCTCACCTCTCTACTGTCCGGACGTGGAGGTGCACTCGAACGGTCTGCCGGGGTCGGGCGGGCACGACCACGCGCGGTGCTTCGGCGCGGGAGGCGAGGCTAATAGCGGTCTCGACGGCGGCGGCGATGTGAGTGGCCTGTCCAACCTCGGGCCATGGCCCCGATCCCGATGAGGATCAGCAGGACCGGCCATAGGGCGTTCCATTCGATGTCCGGCATCGCGATGCCCAGCGTGTTGCGGAGCAGGAAGTAGCCGCCGGTCAGGAGCAGGATCGCTGCAAAGATCAGGCCGCCCCAGTCCCGGGCCGACGGGGCATCGATCAGGGGATCGCCGGCTGGCGGTTGCGGACCACCTGGCACGACGCGTTCATCGCCGGAGTTGGTCGACATGTCACTCCCACCCTGACTCGGCGAGCTCTCGCCGATGCCGCCGGAGGATCCAGACGCCGAAGAACAGCATCGCCACGGACTGGATGACGTTCGCGGGGATGGTCGGAAACCCCCCAAGCTGCAGGAACAGATCGCTCAGGAAGTGGATCACCATCACCGGGATCACGGTCCTCGTGGCGAGGCGGATGGCGACCAGGCCTATCCCTTCGCTGAATGCACCGACGGCCTGGGCGGCGGTGATGGCAACCGACTGGTCCGGCCGGCTCAGGATGTTGCCGAAGTGAACGAGCCCGAACAGCAGCGATGAGACGACGACCACCCAGATCAATCCCCTGGATCGGAGGACCCTGGGGATGATCCCGCGGAACATCCCGTCCTCGGCGATGCTGTTGGCGGCATACCCGATGAGTAGCACGCCGAGCGTGGCCGAGTCCGTGGATTCGAAGCCCCCGGCGAACGGGATGAAGACGATGATCAACGGCAGGATCAGGAGCGACAGGTGGCGCCATTCGGACAGTCCGTTGATCCCGACGTCCCGGCGCCAGCCGAGGACTCCGACGATCGCGAGCACGAACGCGGCGAGAATGAGCTCGACGATGAGGTCACGGTTCTTGCCGTCGAGTGACGGCACGGCCGTGCTGAGTGCCGACGTTCCCAGAGTCGACACGGCGAGGAAGCCGATGGCGAGCAGGATCGCCCAGGCCACGGGTCGCCGCTCGATTGTCAATCCGCCGCTACGCCCTTCGATCACCGTGCTTGACATGATCGACTCCTCCTACCCTGTAGCCGAACCCGCAAGGTTGTCTTTGGACCGACGTGCTCAACTCCGAGCACTCGCCGTCTCCTTGGACACGACCGGCGCGCGGCGGATGATAGCCTGACGGCTAGCCGTTAGGCTAGCCCAAAGGCAACAAGATCCTGAAGGGACCAGGGTTGTGACCAGGACCCCCACGGTCATCGAGTCTCTCGAGCTCGTCGCCCGCGCGAGCGTCGCCCTATCCGAGGACGCGTTGCGGCTTGTCGGACACCGCTCGATGTCGCCGCAGCAATGGCGGGCGATCCTGATCGTGGCAGAGATGGGCGACGGAGTCCGGATCAGTGCTGTGGCTCGGCGCGTCGATGTCACGGTGCCTGCGACGAGCCGACTGCTCCACCGGCTCATGGCGCGCAACCTCGTCAGCCTCGAGCCGGACCCGGACGGGACGGGCGCACAGGTCGCCCTCCTCACCGCGGATGGGCAGGCTCTCGTCCAGCATGCCATTGACAGGCGTCGGCGTGTCCTTGCGAACATCGCGTCACGGCTCGAGGAGGAGGACGCGGCCGCTGTCCTTGCCGAGCTGGCATCGCTCATGCGCGATGTGGCGCTCTCCTCCGAGGATGAGGCGCCATAGGCACCCGGCGACGATGAGCCAGCCCCTTGGCACACCCACCGATCGATCAGCCGCCACTGGGTGAGGCTCGACCGAACGCGCCGATACCCCGACTACCGGCGCCGATCTCTCCGGATCCGACCACACAACTGCACCCCTTCCGGTCGCTACCATATGCACGACGGGGCCCCTGAGCACGCCGCCGAGCGGAGGACAGCTTCTAAGCGGTTGGTCGCAGGTTCAATTCCTGCCGGGGGCGCCACACTCAATGACGATGCGCCCAATCCTCCGCAATCGAGGGGACCAGAGAATGCGAGAGAAGCGACGCCGTCCTCGCCGGAGGCCCGCAGGCGACGGCTCGCCGGCCGATCAGCCGGGCACAGCGCAGTGGATCGTGGAGCACGAACTTGGCTGGGGGGCGCCTCAGGGCGGTCTCGCCCTGCTCGCCGCGATCTTCATCGGCGCCGGGATGGTGGCGTGGCAGCTCCGGCGGCTCCGGGCTTGGGCGGCAGGCCACGGGCGATCGCGCAGGACCTGAGCGCGGCTCGAGCGTGCTGACCGGCCCCTGAGGGGCGTCTGCCGGGACACGCGAGCCGGGCCGAAGCGCCCCACGATCGAGACAGCCTCGGGTCCAAGGACTCTGTTTCCCGCCGCCACCGCCGGTCAGAGTAGGTACGCCGCCGGGTATTGCGCGCGTTCGTCGCGGCCCTCATGCGCGGCGCGAGAGGAACAGAAGAATGACCGCTGTCGAGCAGCAGGAACCAACCCACGTCGGTCTGCCGAGGCTCGGCGAGCCGGCCCCGGACTTCGAGGCAGTCACGACCCACGGGACCGTGCGGCTCTCGGACTATGCCGGGAGCTGGCTGATCCTGTTCTCGCATCCGGCCGACTTCACACCGGTCTGCACGACCGAGTTCATCGCATTCGCCGGGATCTACCCGCAGCTCGAGGAGCGCCAGACCGAGCTGCTCGGGCTCTCCGTCGACAGCGTCACGTCGCACATCGCGTGGGTCCGGAACATCGAGGAGAAGACGGGGGTGAAGATCCCGTTCCCGGTGATCGCGGACCTGGACCGCAGCGTCGCGACCGCCTACGGGATGGTGATGCCCGGTGAGAGCAAGACCGAGACGACGCGCTGCGTGTTCGTGATCGATCCCCTCGGCACGCTGCGGGCGATGATCTACTACCCGCTGACCACCGGTCGCAACATGGACGAGATCGTGCGCCTCGTCGACGCTCTCCAGGCTGCCGACGCGAACCACGTGGCGACGCCGGCGAACTGGCGACCGGGCGACAAGGTCATCATCCCGACGCCGATGACCATGGAGCTTGTCGAGGAGCGGCTCTCGCCGGAGTTCGCCCAGGCGACCGAAGGCTACGAGTGCGTCGACTGGTACCTGTGCCGGAAGTCGGTCAAGGCCTCCTGACGATGGCCTGCGTCAGCGCGGACGGCACGCTCAGCCCGTCGGGAAAGGCGATGCTCGGCGTGCTCGAACGCGCGTCGACTCCCGAGGAGGTCGCCACCGCGACCAGGTTGCCGCTGTTCCGGGTGCGGGGCGGTCTCCGCGAGCTGGTGGCGGCCGGCCTTGCCCGCGAGGCGGAGGGCCGGTTCGAGAAGACGGCGAACGGGCCTGCCACCGGCCCCTGACCCGGTGCCGCGGTGCACCACCTGTTGCGCCGCAGGCGTGCACATCCGCCGCCCGCGATCCACAATCCGGGCAGTCGACGCTGGCCGGCCTGACCGGCAAGCTCGTCGGCGTCCGGGGGCCGGCGATCGTCGCCGCATCGACGCATGGTTGTGCCCCCACGCGCCGCGCGGGCGTTCCCGGCCCCCGTCTGCCTGTTCGCGACCGCCGGTGCGGCAGCCGAAGAGGTCGTCGACTCGCCTGCGCACGGGCGTGACCTGGATCGCGACGCCGATCCGCGACGCCTGTGTCGAGGCGCCACGAGGGATTGGTACCACCGGGTAGACGAGAGTACGGCTTGTTGCGCGCGCCCCGCACCCGGACACTCCCCTCAGAAGCGAGCCGGACCGCACTGCAATGCCCTTCCTCGTTCCGGACGGCTCATCGTGTCTGAAGAGGCAACCCCCTATGGCGTCAATGGCGATCAACGATCTCGGTCCGATGCTCACCGCGAGTGAGGTCGCCGAGATGCTTCACCTTCATGTCAACACCGTGAAGCGGCTCGGTGACCGGGGCGAGCTGCCCTTCTACCGCGTGTGCAAGCGCGGCGACCGCCGTTTCCGGCTCGATGACGTGATGCAATTCCTGGCTCGCAACCGCTAGAGCCCCGCGGCGGCGACCCCTACCCGTCGCCTACGCCCGGTGTGCCTCGATCCTGACCCGGGCGTCGACGACGACGGCACCGTGCGCCAGCACCGTGACCGGGTTGCAGTCCATCTCGACGATCTCGGGATGATCCTCGACCATCGCGCTCACCCGGAGCAGCGTGTCCTCGAGCGCGGCGATGTCGGACGGCGGGGCATTGTGGTAGCCCTCGAGCAGGGGGTACATCGCCAGCGAGCGGACCATCTCGCGGGCATCCCGATCCGTGAGCGGCGTGATCCGCACCGCGACGTCCTTGAGCAGCTCCACCTCTGAGCCTCCGGCCCCGCAGGCGATGACCGGTCCGAACAGGCGGTCGTGGACCACCCCGACCAGCATCTCGAGACCGTCCGGGACCATGTGCTGCACGAAGAAGCGCTCGACCGGATGCCCCGCGGCCTCGAGATCCCGGGCCATCGCGGTGGCCGCCTTCCTGACCGCGGCCCGACCCTGGAGCGACAGCGCGACGGCGCGCACCTCCTTCTTGTGGACGACACCCGGCGCGACGGCCTTGAGAGCGACCGGCCCGCCGATCTCGGCGGCAGCCCTGCCGGCAGCCTCGGGCGTGTCGACGAGGCGCCAGTCGGCGGTCGGGATCCCGTAGCACTCCAGCATCCGAGCGACCTCGTCCGGCCGCAGCCAGCGCGACCGGTCGTCGGTGGGAGCCGCCTCCAGGGAGGAGCCCGCCAGGGTGCCGCTTGCGGTGCGCGCATCCGGGCCGATCTCGGCGAGGGCAGCCGCGAGGACCCCGGCCGCCTCGTCCTGCCGAAGATCGTCGAACTGGGGCAGGTTGCCCGGGGGGGCGTTTCGCCACTCGGCGTAGCCCGCGGCGTGGGCCAGGGCGCGGACGGCATCCTCCGGGTAGCTGTACGCCGGAACCCGCATCGACGGGCTGCGCAGGGCGGCCGGTCCGCCCTCGGCCGACATGAACACTGCCATGACCGGGATCTGGCGCGGCAGCTCCGTCACGGCCCGATGGATGGCGGCCGCGACGTCCTCCGTCCGCGCACCGAGGGGTGGGACGAACAGGACGACGATCGCGTCGATGCCCTCCCACGCAGCGAGGATGCCGATGGCCCTGCGGAACAATTCCGGAGAGGCGTCGATGGTGTCGACCGGATTGCCGAGCGCCGCCGGCTCGGGCAGGAATGCGGAGAGTGCGCGTCGGACGTCGTCGTGGGAGCGGCGGCACGCTCAGGCCGTCGGCCTCACAGGCGTCGGCGGCGAGGATGCCGGGCCCGCCGCCGTTGGTGAGGATCGCCACCGACCGGCCGCCGGGCAGCGGCTGGTTGGCCAGCAGGGACGCGACATCGAAGAACTCCCCGAGGGTGTCCGTGCGCACGACGCCCGCCTGGTGGAACAGGGCATCGACCGTGACGTCCGAGGCGCCGATCAGCGCGCCGGTGTGGGACGAGGTTGCCCGGGCGCCCGCCGCCGAGCGGCCGCTCTTGACCGCGATGATCGGCTTGGTCCGTCCGACGCGGCGCGCGATGCGCGAGAACTTGCGCGGGTTCCCGACCGATTCCAGGTACAGGGCGATGACGGCACACGCGGGGTCCGATTCCCAGTACTGAAGGAAGTCGTTGCCGGACAGGTCCGCCTTGTTCCCGATCGAGATGAAGCTGGCGAGTCCCAGGCCCAGCCGGTTCGCGTGCTCGATGATGGCCAGGCCGAGGGCGCCGCTCTGCGACAGGAACCCGACCCGGCCCTCGATCGGCAGGGTGGGGGAGAAGGTGGCGTTGAGGCGGATCTCCGGCTCGAGGTTGATCACGCCCATGCAGTTCGGGCCGACCAGCCGCATGCCGGCACCGCGGCACACGGCCACGAGGTCGCGCTGTCGCTGCAGTCCCTCAGGACCCGTTTCCGCGAAGCCGGGGGAGACGACGATGACGCTCTTGACGCCCTTGGTGGCGCAGGCGCGCGCAGCCTCCAGGGTGGCCTCGGCGGGCAGGACGATGACGGCAAGATCGACCGGCCCCGGGATGTCGAGGACCGATCGATAGGCGGCCACCGACTGCACGACGTCGGCGGCCGGGTTGACGGGGTAGACGGGCCCTGTAAAGCCGGACGAGAGCAGGTTGTGGAAGAGCTCGCCGCCGACCGTGCCCCGGCGCCGGGACGCTCCGATCACTGCGACGGCCGCTGGGTGGAGCAGCGCCCTGACGGCCGCCGCGGCCGCTGCCTGCTCCCGCCGCTCGAACCGTTCACGGGCGGGTCCCGTGAGCTCGGTCGGGAACTCCACGACGATGGACCCGGGCTCGGCATGCACGCGAACCGGGAAGCCGCTGGCCCGGAAGACCTCGAGCATGCGCACGTTCTCGGGCAGAACCTCGGCGACGAACGTGGTGATGCCCAATTCATTGGCGCGGCGGGCGAGCTCCTCGAGGAGCAGCGTCGCGACCCCACGGCCCTGGTAGTCGTCGGCGACCACGAACGCGACCTCCGCCGAGTCGGCGTCGATGCGGTCGTAGCTCCCGTTGCCGATGATCCGGTCGGTGGCCCCCGCTTGGGCACTTGCGATCTCGGCCGCCCCCGTCTCGGCGCCCGCGGTCAAGGCGACGAGAGAGCAGCCCTCGGCGCTCTCGGGCGTGGCCCACCGGTGCGCGCGAGCGACGAGGTCCGTGCCCAGGCTCGCGAACCGGAGGCGCCGGGACTCGGCGTCGAGGCCCTCGAGGAAGGCGACGAGGGCGACCTCGTCGGCCGCCGTGGCATCGCGGACCCGGATCGCGGCCCCGTCGCGCAGGATCGTGTCTCGCGCACGATCCTGGGACCTGGCGGCGCCGGCACCGAGCACCTTCATCTCCTTGCCCGCCGATCCTCCGCCCGGGACGCTGCCGCGGCGTCCGACAACCCGGGCTGGACGCTCAGCCAACGGTCACCTCCGCCGTCGCCTCGCACCAGAGCCGATCGAGCCTGATTGCAGGCCGGAGGGTCCACGGGATGACGTCCGCGCTTCTGTGAGGCATGCTGCCACTGCCTTCCGATCCATTCCAGGCTCCGGTCGGGGTTGCCGCGATGGTAACGCGACGGGTGCCAGGCCCAGCAGGAGGTTGATCCGACGACCATGCCGATCCCGGATCCGGATCCCGGACAGCCGCTGGTGATCTACGGTGCCGCGTCGCGTGACTACGACTTCGGGCCGCATCACCCGTTCACGCCGCGGCGCTTCGGCCCCGGGATCGACCTCCTGGAGGCCGTCGGGGCGACGAGCTTCGAGGCTCCCGCCCAGGCCACGGACGAGGAGCTCCTGCGGGTCCACGATCGCGACTACGTCGCCACCGTCCGGATGCTCTCCGACTACCCCGACGCAGCCGCGATGATGGGCTTCGACAGCCCGGACACGCCGGCGTTCTACGGGATGCACGAGGCCGCCGCGACCGTGGTCGGTGGCTCCCTCGCCGCGATGGACCACGTCCTGTCGGGTGCCCATCCGCATGCCTTCCACCCGGGCGGCGGGCTGCACCACGCGTTCCCGGGCCGGGCCAGCGGGTTCTGCATCTACAACGACCTGGCCGCCGCGATCCTGAGGGCGCGCGACGCCGGCCACCGCGTGATGTACGTGGACCTCGACGTCCACCACGGCGACGGCGTGGAGGGGATCTTCTGGAACGACCGGGACGTGCTCACGCTCTCGTTCCACGAGACCGGGCTCGCGCTGTTCCCGGGCTCCGGCTTCGTCGACGACCGCGGCGGCCACGAGGCGTACGGCAGCGCCGTGAACGTCCCGCTCGAGCCCGGCTCGTCGGACGCCTCGTGGCTGGCCGTGATCGAGCTCGTCGTGCCGCCGCTCGCCGCCGCGTTCCGTCCGACGCTCCTCGTGACCCAGCACGGCTGCGACAGCCACGCGCTCGACCCGCTGGCCCACCTCGAGGTGACGACGACCGCCATGGATCGTGCGGCGCGCCTGCTGGACCGCATTGCCCACGAGCATGCCGGGGGACGCTGGCTGGCCACGGGCGGTGGCGGCTACGACGTCTACCGCGTTGTACCCAGGGCGTGGTCGCTGGTCTGGCTGGCCCAGGCGCACCGATCCGTTCCGGTTGACACTCCGGCTGGCTGGCGGGATCGATGGTCCGACGAGGCCCGTCGCTACCACCAGGGCCCGCCGCCGGCGACCATGCTGGACCCGGCCGGTGTGGCTGCCCGCGAGGCGTCGCCTGTGCTGGAGAACAACCTCGCGACGGGACGCCGCGCGCTGGAGCACACGCTGGCGATCCTGGCCGAGCGCGGCGGGCTGTAGACGGCGGCCGGCACCCGGTCGGACGCCCCCTTGTCGGTGCGTCTGGCGGGCAAGATTTGGTTGCCGGTAGGCAACCACTTGACAGATCGCCGCCGCTGATTACTGTTCGGGGTCAATCCCCTGCTGGGGTCCGGAGCCGAGGCACCGGCGACCTGGCGCGTGCCCTCCGTCCCAGCACCGCACCGGTTGCCGGAGGTGAGCACATGGGCGTCACGCGGCCCGAGATCGAGGCTCTGTCCAACGAGCTGCGAGAGTTCAAGCCACCCGCGGACCTGGTGGCGCACGCGAACGCGACGGCGGACCTCTACGCGCAGGCGGACAAGGACCTGGAAGCGTTCTGGGCCGACCAGGCGCAGCGCCGGCTGACCTGGACCAAGCCGTGGGACAAGGTCCTCGAGTGGGACCTGCCCTATGCGAAGTGGTTCCTCGGCGGCCAGCTCAACGCGACGTACAACTGCGTCGATCGCCACGTCGAGAACGGGATTGGCTCGAAGGTCGCGTACTACTGGGAAGGCGAGCCCGGGGACACGCGCACGATCACCTATGCGGACCTCCAGCGAGAGGTCAACAAGTGCGCCAATGCGCTCAAATCACTGGGAGTGAAGACCGGGGACCGGGTCGGCATCTACATGCCGATGATCCCGGAGCTGCCGATCGCCATGCTGGCCTGCGCCAAGATCGGCGCCCCCCACGTGGTGGTGTTCGGCGGCTTCAGCTCGGACGCCCTCGAGGGGCGGATGATCGACTCCGAGGCGGTCGCGCTCATCACCTCCGACGGCGCGTGGCGCAACGGCAAGGTCCTGGACCTCAAGTCGGCCGCCGATGCGGCAGCCGCAAACACCCCGACCATCAAGGACGTCCTGGTCGTCAAGCGCACCGGCAACGACGTCACCATGAAGGCGGGCAGGGATCACTGGTGGCACGAGCTGGTCGACGGCCAGTCGGACCAGTGCGATCCGGTCCAGGTCGATGCCGAGCACCTGCTCTACCTGCTGCATACGTCCGGGACGACGGCGAAGCCGAAGGGCATCATGCATACGACCGGCGGTTATCTGACCGGCGTGAGCACGACGCACCACTACATCTTCGACATCAAGCCGGACGACGTGTACTGGTGCGCGGCCGACATCGGCTGGGTCACGGGCCATTCCTACATCGTCTACGGGCCGCTTGCCAACGCGACGACCAGCGTCATGTACGAGGGCGCGCCGCAGTTCCCGGAGCCGGACCGCTGGTGGTCGATCATCGAGAAGTACAAGGTCTCGATCCTGTACTGCGCCCCGACCGCGATCCGTGCGTTCATGAAGCAGGGTGAGGCCTGGCCCGAGAAGCACGATCTGTCGTCGCTGCGCCTGCTGGGCACGGTGGGCGAGCCGATCAACCCGGAGGCCTGGCTCTGGTACCACGCGACCATCGGTGGCGGCAGGTGCCCGGTGGTCGACACCTGGTGGCAGACCGAGACCGGGATGATCCTCATCACGCCACTGCCGGGGGTCACGACGCTCCGACCGGGTTCGGCGACGGTCCCGTTCCCCGGTCTGTCGGCGAAGGTCGTCGACGCCGACGGCAACGACGTCCCCAACGGCAGCGGCGGGGGTTACCTCGTCCTGACCCGGCCGTGGCCCGCGATGCTGCGCGGCATCTACAAGGACCCCGAGCGGTTCATGTCCACCTACTGGCGCCGGTTCCCCGGAATGTACTTCGCCGGCGACGGCTGCAAGGTCGACAGCGACGGCTACTTCTGGCTGCTCGGCCGTGTCGATGACGTGATGAAGGTCTCCGGCCACCGGATCAGCACCACCGAGGTGGAGTCCGCGCTCGTGGATCACCAGTCGGTCGCCGAAGCCGCCGTCGTGGGCCGGGCCGACCCGGTCACCGGTGAGGCGATCTCGGCGTTCGTGATCCTCAAGTCGCATATCGAGCCGTCCGAGGCCCTGGCCGCCGAGCTCCGCGAGCACGTCGCGGCCAAGATCGGGGCAATCGCGCGTCCCAAGCAGCTGCTGTTCACACCGGAGCTGCCCAAGACCCGCTCGGGCAAGATCATGCGTCGCCTCCTCCGTGACATCGCCGAACATCGGCCGCTCGGTGATGTCACGACCCTCGCCGACAGCGGCATCGTGGACACCATCCGCGAGAAGGCTGCCACCGGCGAGTCCGAGTAGCGCTCCAGGGAACCGGCCCCGGGTCGGGGGGCGGGGCCGGCAGCTCCAGGGCGGTTGTGGTGGCAGATCCGTGACCGGCAGCGTCCTGCTGACCGGGGCACGGAGAAAGGAGTGTCTCGCGTGGCTCAGGCGCAATCGGCGGCCCCGGCATCGAAGGAGGCGAACCCCGCTCCACTCGGGTTGGCGGGGTTCGCACTGACGACGTTCGTCCTGTCCCTGACGAATGCCGGGGTCATCGGAGGGAGCAGCGTCCAGGTCGTGGTGGCCCTGGCACTCGGCTACGGGGGGCTGGCCCAGTTCGCCGCCGGCATGTGGGAGTTCAAGAACGGCAACACCTTCGGGGCGACGGCCTTCACCTCCTACGGGGCCTTCTGGCTCAGCTACGCGTTCTTCGTGTGGTTCTTCGCAGCGAACATGGCCAGCGGCGACGCCGCGGGCGCCGTGGGAACCTTCCTCCTCGCGTGGGGCATCTTCACGTTCTACATGTGGATCGCCACGCTCAAGCATCCGTGGCCCGTCATGATCGTGTTCCTGCTCCTGTGGATCACGTTCCTGCTCCTCGCGATCGCGGAGTACAGCGGCAACGGAACCATCAAGCAGGCGGGCGGGATCGTCGGGGTCCTGACCGCGATCGCGGCCTGGTACGCGTCGGCTCGCGCGATCATCAACGATGCATTCGGACGGGAGGTCCTGCCCGGCTAGCACCGACCGGGCTCCGTCCGGCCTGATGGAGGAGAGTCCTGGTGCCCGACCGGCCTGCCCGGTCGGGCACTTCGGTTGCCGGGCGGTCAGCCCCTCAGCGCACCCTCGAACAGGCCGAGCGCCTCCTCGATCTCGGGCACCGTGACGTCCAGCGGGGGGATCCAGCGGATCACCTCGTGGTGGATCCCGCAGTTGATCAGCAGCAGCCCAGCCTCGCTTGCCCGAGCCGCCACAGCTTCCGCGGTCTCCCCGTCCGGCTCCCGCGTGGCGCGGTCCTTGACGAACTCCACCCCGATCATGAGTCCGGGCCCCCGCACGTCCCCGATCCCGGGAAAGTCCGCCATCAGCTCGCGCAGCCCGCCGCTCAGCTCGGCCCCGCGAGCCCGGGCATTGGCGACGAGGTCCTCATCCCGGATCGTCTCGAGCACGGCCACACCTGCCGCGCAGGCGATCGGGTTGCCCCCGTAGGTGGTTCCGTGCGCACCCTGGCCCCAGCGCACCTGGAGCTCCCGGCGCGTGACGATCGCCGACAGCGGCAGGCCGTTCGCGATCGCCTTGGCGACGCACACGACGTCGGGGACGATGCCGGCGTGCTCGAAGGCCCACATCTCGCCGGTCCGCCCGAAGCCTGATTGCACCTCGTCGGCGATCAGCAGGATGCCGTGCTCGTCGCAGACCGCGCGCAACGTCTGGATGAACGCCGCCGGGGCGGGGTAGTAGCCCCCCTCGCCCTGGACGCACTCGATCACGACCGCGGCCACCTGGGATGGGGCCACCGTCGTTTCGAGGAGTTCGTGCAGCTCGTTCAGGCACACCGACGTTGCCTTTGCCTCGTCCCCGTCGAAGTCGCGGTAGACGGCCGGGAACGGCAGCTGGTAGACGGCCGGCAGCAGCGGCTCGTAGCCCTTGCGGTAGTTCAGGTTGGAGCTGGTGATGCTCGTTGCCCCGATCGTGCGCCCGTGGAAGGCGCCGCGGAACGCGAGGATCGCCGGCCGCCCGGTCACCCGTCGCGCGAGCTTGATGGCGCCGTCGATCGCCTCGGATCCGGAGTTGAGGAACAGGATCGAGTCCAGCGGGGCGGGAAACGTCTCCGCCAGCATCCGGCCGAGCGTGACCGTCGACTCGGCGAAGCCGATCGCGTGGACGGGTCCGGTCAGCTTGTCCACCTGGGCGTGGATCGCCGCGGTCACGCGCGGGTGGGTGTGGCCCAGAGCGGTGACCGCGATGCCGTTCGCGAAGTCCAGGTAGCCGCGGCCTGCGGTGTCGTAGAGGCGATGGCCGATCCCGTGGGACCAGCTCTTGTCCATGTACCGGCCGAGGACCGGCGACAGGTTGGGGCCGGCAAGGGCCGCGAGATCGAGGGCGTTGGGGGAGGGGTCGATGGTATCCACGGGGCGAGTATAGGGAGCCTGGTCGGCCGTTCGTCACGTGCCGGGCGGCCTGCAGCCCCGAGGCGGCCTTCGAGCTCCGCGACGGCCAGCTCCGGGCGGGACCCGGCGGTAGGATGGCCGGGCGTCCGCTCGCCACCTTCGCGCCATCCGCCGCGCGCCAGCCGAGGCTTCCGAACCGTGATCGATTTCACCCTGACCGACGAGAACCGCCTCGTTCGGGATGCTGCCCGGGCGTTCGTCGAGGCCGAGATCCTGCCCAACATCCGCGAGTGGGATGAGAAGGGCGAGGTCCACCGCGAGACATTCACGAAGATGGCGGAGCTCGGCTTCCTGGGCGCGCCGGTCCCGGAGCAGTACGGCGGCTCGGGCATGGACTACATCAGCTTCGCGCTGCTGTGCGAGGAGCTGGAGCGCGCCGACACGGCATTCCGGGTCATCCAGAGTGTCCACGTGGGGCTCAACTCGCTGACGCTCCTGCAGTGGGGGACGGAAGAGCAGCGGCAGCGGTGGCTGGTGCCCCAGGCGCGGGGCGAGAAGATCGCAACCTTCGCGCTCACCGAGCCGGGTGCGGGCACGGACGCCGGCAGTCTGGAGACCACCGCCCGCCGCAACGGCGACAGCTACGTTCTCAACGGCCACAAGATCTGGATCAGCCTGGCCGACATCGCAGACCAGTTCCTGGTGTTCGCGACCGTGGACCGGGCGAAGAGGCACAGGGGTGTCACCGCGTTCGTGGTCGAGCGCGGGATGCCGGGCCTCACGACCGGAACCCTCCACGGCAAGATGGGCATCCATGCCGGCAACACCGGCCTGATCGACTTCGAGGACGTGCGCGTCCCGGTCGAGAACCGGATCGGGGAGGAGGGTGAGGGCTTCCTGATCGCCATGAGCGCGATCGACCAGGGCCGGTTCACCGTTGCGGCCGGGGCGGTCGGGCTCGCCCAGGCGTGTCTCGACGCGTCGCTGAAGTACGCGCACGAGCGGCAGACGTTCGGGGACGAGATCGGCCGCCACCAGCTCGTCAAGCAGATGATCGCGAACATGGTCCGCGGGATCGATATGGGCCGCCTCCTCGTGTGGCGCGCGGGCTGGCTGAAGAACCAGGGCCTGCGCAACACGCGCGAGACATCGCTCGCGAAGTGGCACGCGACGGACCACTCGGTGCAGTGCGCGCTGGATGCGATCCAGATCCACGGCGCCAACGGCTACTCGAACGAGTTCCCGGTCGAGCGCTACCTGCGCAACTCGAAGGCCGCCGTGATCTACGAGGGCACCAGTCAGCTCCACACGCTGATCCAGGCCGACTACGCGCTGGGCTACCGGGAGGACCGCCCGCTCCGTTGCGAGCCGTGGCCCGCGCAGGGGTTCGAGCGGCCGCGCCTGAGCTGGCGTGCCGTCTGCGGGGGACCCGGCCGCGCTGGTGTGGCGGACGCGCGGGTGCGTCGCGGGCGGCGCGGGTTCGGCCGGCGAGCGGGAACAGTCGCCGCGTGGGTGCTGCCGGCGATCAGCCGACGGACGCCGGCTCCGGAACCGTCACCGCGACCTCGACCCTTGCCGCCGCCGCGCCGGGGGCGATGCGGCCGCGCCCGGTCACGATCAGCACGACCGCGGCGATGATCAGGATCGCGGCCACGCCGGTCCGAGCCGTGAGCGCCTCGCCGGCCACCAGCCAGCCCAGGAACACGGCGACGACCGGGTTGACGTAGGCGTACGTGGCGATCCTGGCCAGCGGGGCGACGGTGAGCAACCACGAGAACGTGGTGTACCCGACCAGGCTGCCGATGACGATCAGGTAGGCGAGACCGGCCCAGCTGACCGTCGAGACCGCTGCCCAGTCGAACCCGTTGAGCTCGCCCGTGACCAGGCCCGCCAGGAGCAGGAGGAACCCGCCCGCGATCATCTGGATCCCGGTCGCGAACAGGGCCGGCGCCGGCAGGACGGCCTTCTTCGCTGAGTAGAGCGAGCCCAGCGACCAGAAGACCGGCGACGCGATGAGCGCGAGCAGGCCGGCCGGGTCCAGGTCGCCGACACCACCGACCGGCCAGGCGAGAACCGCCACGCCGACGAGCCCGACCGCGATGCCCACGGCAGCCATGACCGGCAGCCGGTCGCCGAACAGCACGCGGCTGAAGATCGCCAGCCACATCGGCATCAGGCCGATGAACAGGGCAGCGATCCCCGACGCGACCGTCTGCTCGCCCCAGGCGACCAGGCCCATGCCGCCGAGAAGGAGGAACCCGCCGACGATCGAGGCATCGCGGACCTCGCGCAGGCTCGGGCGGTGGATCGTCGCTCGACTGCGCAGCGCGATCGCCGCCGAGAGCAGCACCCCGGCCAGGACGAACCGCACGGCGCCCATCACGAACGGCGGGATGGTCTCGACGGAGAGCTTGATCCCGAGGTAGGTCGATCCCCAGACCAGATACAGGACGACGATCCCCGTCCAGACGGCGATGGGGCTGGCGGAGGGCTTGGCTGCGGGGCGTATCACGGGAGGCCTCTTGCGGCGCGATTGGCGGAGTGTAGCGGCCTGGACCGACTTGTGCTAGTCGGCTAGGCCAAGTTGCGGATCGGTTGCGGGGCACCGTCGGCGGTCGCCGGATTGCCGCGGGCATGGCGTGGGTTGCAGCCCCGAGCTTGATCCGCCTCGACGCCGCCGGCGGCTGCCGGCCGGTCGCGGGCAATGCGTCGACCCTGGCTCGCGTCGACCCTGGCCCGCGTCGGCACGACGGCTCCTGCCGACGCCCAACTCGTCGGCATGCATGACACGTTTACCGAGCCGCATTATCGCGAGTCCCTTGCAGCTTGTAGCCCGCGATATGCCCCTGGCGCCCATCTGATGCGCCACAGGCCCTCAACGGCGGCATGTCGGTGTCCCCGGGGCCCCTCCCGGAGCGCGGTATGCCTGGTGCGCATACGGCGCCACGGAGCGGGCATCGATCCTCGGCCTCGACGTCCCTACGACGACGCCTCGATGGCGGTTGGCCGGCAGACGCGGCAGGGTCGGTATCCCGCGGCTGCCGCCTCGCGGAGCGAGCGGAACGGCACCCGGTGACGCGCCTGGATCCGGCGGGCGTGGCGGCACGTCGGCCAGCACACGATCCGCGTCGTGTCCGAGCCCAGCAGCCGCTCACCGCGCCGCGCGGCACCCTCGAGCGAGTCCGGGTCCAGGCCTTCCGCCGCGAGGATCGTCCGCTTGTTGTGTGGTCCGCCGAGCGAGTACTGGCCGATGGTGCCGTCGGTCCGGACGACGCGGTGGCACGGGACGATGAGGGGCACGGGGTTGTGGCCCAGCGCCGTGCCAACGGCCCGGACCGCCTTCGGTCGCCCGATCTCGGCCGCGATCCAGCCGTACGGCCGGACCTCGCCGCGGGGGATCTCCAGCGCCTTCGTCCAGACGGCGACCTCGAACTCGGTGCGGCCGCGCAGGTCGAGCGGGATCCGCACCCGCGGCTCCCCCGCGAGCCGTCGCGCGACGGCGTCGGCCAGCCACGCCGGCAGCGACGTCGCCGGCAGCGTCCGCCGCCCGGTCCTCGTCGCGTGGCGGGTCGCGGCCTCGGTGCCGTCGTCCGCCTGCTCCACTTCGCTCACCCCGCGGCCGTTCCAGGCGACCCACAGGGTACCGATCGGGGACTCGAAGGCCGCCATGCGGTCGGCGAGCCCAACCTCCACCAGCACGTTGTCCGCGGCCTCCGCGGGCGCGGGAACGGCCAGTGCGGCGAGCCCGCCGGGTGCGTCATCGGTGAGATGGGGGACGGAACGGGTCATGCGGTCATCTCCTCGAGCTCGGTTCCGGCCGCGGACGCCCGCAGGAGCGCGAGACCCCGGTGGACCTGGGCCTTGAGCGTTCCCTCGGGCCGTCCGAGAACCTCGGCGAGCTCCGCGTACGAGAGGTCGTCGACGTGGCGAAGAACGACGGGAACCCGATACCGGTCGGGCAGGGCGGCCAGCAGGGCGGCCAGCCGTTCGCGCCGGGCCCGTTCGGCGGCCAGCGCGGCCGGATCGGACGAGGCATCGGTGGCAGGCTCGCCTCCCGCCTCGACCAGCGGTGCCAGCGGGGTCGTCCGCAGCGCGGGTCGCCGGACCCGGTTCCGGCACAGGTTCACGACGATGGTCGCCAGCCAGGGCCGGAGCCGGAGCTCCCGGATCCGCTGGGATGGATAGCCTTCGAGTGCCCGGTAGGCCCGGACGAGCGCGTCCTGCGCGATCTCCTCGGCGTCGTGCGGGTTTCCCAGCACGCGCAGCGCGATCGCGTGGCAGCGGTCCAGGTGTGCGCGCACCAGGATCTCGAACGAGGCGTCGAGGTCGCGCGCGAGGTGCTCGGCGAGTTCGGAGTCGTCCATCACCTTCTACAACACGCACGGCGGCCGACCGGTTGCATCGCCGGTCAGGAGATCGCGTCGGCCCCAGGCCGGTGGGGGTCGATCCCGCGGGTCGGCTGCACCAGGAAGATCCAGATGTCCCACGCGACGTGGCTCACGACCAGCGCCCCCAGCGGGACGCCCGCCGCGTACAGGGTGCACCAGTGCGCGCCCGCGACGCCGGCCGCGCCGAACAGCGTGAAGTTGCCGGTGCCGATGTGGGCGCCACCGTACGCCGTCGCTGCCAGTGCCGCCCCGCGCCAGCGGCCGTGACGGGTCATCAGCGCCTCCTGGACGAGCCCCCGCCAGAACAGCTCCTCCGACGGGCCGATGATCGTCGCCAGCCGGAGGGCGATGTCGCGCCGTGGCCGGAGCGAGCGCAGCGCGTACAGGTCGCGGATCTGGTCGTCGCCACCGGGCACGAAGCGCCGGACGAAGGCGTCGCCGACCCGGAACGTGCCGTACAGCGTCGCGGCCGACGCCAGGCCCAGCGCCACCTCGCGGCTCCCGATCCGGGTTCGCCGGGCCGGCCGGCTCGCCAGCAGGGCGAACGAGCCGAGCGACAGGCCGGTTCGCGTGATCCGGGCCCAGAACCGGGACCGCGGGCCGAGGAACGACGCCGCGATGGCGGCCTCCGCGGCGACCAGCCCGACGGCGAGCGCCCCGGGAGCGACCTCGCGCTGGTGCATGGCGGGCAGCGGCATGGCGGAAGGGCTCCAGTCGGGCGCGCGCGGGTGGCGATGTCGGGGGTCGGCGCGATCGTAGTCTGCTCGTCGCGGGGCGGGCTCGTCGGCAGCGAACGGGCGAGTGCCGCATGGCGATGGGGCCCGCGTGTCACAATCGAGGCGATGAGCCTCGACGACCGCTTCGACGACATGGTCGCCAGCCTCGGCGGCTTCTATCGGACCTGGTTCGTGTACGCCGGGCTCGAGCTCGGGCTCTTCGCGCGGCTCCGGGACGCCGGTCCGTCCGGCCTCACGGTCGGGGAGCTCGCCCGGGCAACCGGCACCGACGAGGAGCTCGTGGGGCGCTGGGCGTGGGGGGCGGATGCCCACGACCTCGTCGAGACAGGGGATGGCCGCCTGTTCCTGCCGGATGACGTGGCGACGATCCTGCTCAGCCCGGACCGTTCCGAGTACCTGGGTGGCCAGTTCCTGCATGCGGCCACGGGCAGCCTCGACTACGCCGCATTGTCGGATGTGTTCAGGACCGGGCACCCGTACCCGGAGCGCCCCGACCGGTACCGGGTCTCGATCGAGCGCCTGACGATGCAGGACATCGCGGTCTTCTTCCAGGAGGTGCTCGCCGTCCTGCCGCAGCTGGTCGTTGGTCTGCAGGACGGGGCGCCGGTCCTCGATCTCCACTGCGGTGGCGGGCGCTGGCTGATCGCGATGGCCCGGCGGTTCCCCGAGATCTCCCTGCTCGGCGTCGAGTTCGAGCCGGACTCGGTCGCGCGTGCGCGGTCGAACGTGGCTGCCGCCGGCCTCGCCGACCGGATCACCATCGAGCAGGACGAGATCACCGCGGTCGACCATGAGGGCGAGGTGCAACTGGCCTACTTCCAGTACGCCCTGCATCAGCTGCCCGATCCCGTGGCCGCGCTGCGCTCCGCGTGGACAGCGGTGCGCCCGGGCGGCTGGCTGGTCGTCCTGGACTGGTACCTGCCGTCCGATCCCGACGAGCTCAGGACCCGGCATGCGGAGCTGATCGCGGGCGTGCAGCTCGACGAGCTGCTCCAGGGAACCCGCCTCGTGACCCGGTCCGAGGCGCTGGGCTGGTTCGCCGCGGCGGAGATCACGACACCGGAGCTGCTCGACCTTCCGTCCGGCGCGACCGCGATCGTGGCACGACGCAGCTGAGCGGCGCGGAGCTGACCACCGCTCCTGGGCTGCCGGCCGATCCCGGTCGGCTGACGGGCGCATGGCGGGTGTCCTTCGCCGGCGGCGCGGCAACAGGCCGCATGTTGGCTATCGTGGTGCGGTGACCAGGTTCATCCGCGTCGACGACGCCACGATCCGCCGCCTCGAGCGGCACGAGACCCACGCACACGCGATCCCGGACCGCGAGGTACGGGACCTCGGCGACTCGATCGTGCTCCACGACCCCCGGGACGCGGAGCCGTTCTGGAACCGGATGGCGAGCGTCCGATGGCCGTCCGATCCCGCGGCTTTCGACCTGCGCCTGACGGAGGCGCTGGCGATGTTCGGGCTGATCGCACGGCGGCCGCACGTCTGGCCTTCGCCGGACCATTCCCAGCCTGCCGATCTCGTCGATCGCCTGGAGGCCAACGGCTTCCGTGACGTTGGAGGGGGTCACGTCATGGTCCTTCAGGAACCGGGTGCGTGCCCGCCCGTCGCCGCCGGCGAGCCGGGCACCGGCGTGACGCTGACGACGATCGCCCGACCGGCAGACGAGGGTCGCGGCGATCTCGACGATGCCGCGGGCGTGCTCGTGGACGCGTTCGGGGCGCCGGCGGTCCGTGTGCGAGAGCTTGCGGCCGACCTGCGCCGGACGCTCGACGATCCCCGGATCCTGCTGGCGCTGGCGCGGGTGGACGGCGTGGCGGCCGCGATCGCAAAGGCGACGACCTTCGACGGCTGCACCTACCTGTCGTCCATCGGCACCCGTGCCGCATTCCGCGGCCGGGGTCTCGCGGGACTGGTGACCCGTCAGGCCGTCGCGAGCAGCGCGCACCCGGACGTCGAGCTCGCGTACCTCGGCGTGTTCAGCGGCAACGCACCCGCCCTCCGGCTCTACGAGCGGCTCGGGTTCGCATCGGTCGGCGAGTCCCCGGACCTCCTCCACGAATGACGTTCTGGGCGCGGCTCACCTGGCAGGTCGCCGATCCGGCTGCGCTCGCGGCGGATCTCGAGCGGAAGGTCGGGGTGATCGCCGTGGAGAGTGGCAGCGTGCCGGGGGCGCTGACCGCGGCGCTCGGGACGGCCGTCCTGGAGATCCGGCCGTGGCGGCAGGAGGCGGATGGCGACCATCCGCACGCCGGCGGCCGGCTGGTGTTCGAACCGGTTCCCGACGGCGACGAGGCGCCGCTCGCCACGGAACAGCCGCACGCGGACACGCCACCGGCTTCACCGCCACCGTCCGCCGTCCTGGCCGGCGTGGGCTGGGCGACCGTGGAGCTGGATCGGGCCGACGCGGAGCTTGACCCGTGGCTGGCGCCGCGCACCGGGCCCTCCGAGCCCGATGGCAACGAGCCGCACCTCGGTGCCCGGGCCCGCCGCCGCGGGGCCGGCGGGCTGCCGGCCGGGAGCATCGTGCTCCTTGAGCCCGTCACGGAGGGCCGGCTCGCGGCCTCGCTCGCGCGCGACGGCGAAGGGCCGTGCGCCGTGTACCTCGCACCACGCGAGGGACTTGCGGCGTTTCGCCGGGCTGCGCGCGCCCGCGGCATCGCCACGACCGCAGCCCGTCCAGGTCCCCTCGGTCCCTCGTCCCTCGTGCTCGGGGGCGCTCGGGCGGGTCCGCACGTCATCGTGATCGACGGGCCGTCCTGATCGCTGATCGCTCGTCACCGGGCGTCCCGGCGGGTACCATCGCGCCATGAACGACGCCGCCAATGTGACGCTCCGGGCCGCCACCGAGGACGATGCCGAGCGCATCGCGGCCCTCCTCACCGACGAGGGCTACCCGGCCGGCGCGAGCGATCTCGCCGCCCGGATTGCCCATTTCTCCACGCCCGAGTCGCGGGTCACGGTCGCGGTGGCCGGTGGTGACGTGTCCGGGTTCATCGCCTTCCACCTGGTTTCACGGTTCGAGACGGACGAGCGGTTCCTGCGCATCGTCACCCTCGTCGTCGATGCGGGGGCCCGCGAGCGCGGCATCGGACGCCTGCTGATGGCCGAGGCCGAGCGGGTGGCCAGGGAGGAAGGTGCGGCATATCTCGAGATCACGGCCGGCCATCACCGACCCGAGGCGCGACAGCTGTACGAGTCCCTGGGGTACGACGCCGGTCTGACGACGTACCTCCGCAAGCGACCCTGACGACGCCCTCCGCGGTCGTGACGGGCGCGGACACCGGCACCTGATGTTCCCGCGCCTCCGCCTGCGCGATGAGGTCGCGGCGCTTCTCGACCTGCCGTGGGAGCTGCCTCTCTCGCGCTGGGACGAGATCACCCACCGCTTCCGGGAGCTGCCCGTCGGGCCGTCCCGGCACCTGGTCCGGTTCCTGGTCTCCGACGGCATCGTCTACGCGCTCAAGGAGCTCCCTGCCGAGGTCGCCGAGAAGGAGTTTGCGGTCCTGCGGCACCTCGAGGACGCCGGGCTCCCCGCCGTTCGCGCCGTCGGCCTGGCAGGGCGGCCCGAGCGCGGCGATGCGATCCTCGTGACGGAGTACCTGAAGCACTCGATGCAGTACCGCCGGCTGTTGATGCGCTTCCGCGTCGTCAGCCCCGGTGACCGGGACCGGCTGCTTGATGCAATGTCCCTGCTGCTGGTGGACCTTCACCGGGGCGGTGTGTACTGGGGGGACTGCTCTCTCGCCAACACGCTGTTCCGGCGGGACGGCGACCGGATCCAGGCGTACCTCGTGGACGCGGAGACGAGCGAGGTCCATCCGTCCCTGTCCGACGGGCAGCGCCGGTTCGACCTCGACATCCTGGTGGAGAACGTCGCGTTCGGGCTCGCGGACCTGGCCGCATACCAGGATCGACCGGAGGACGTCGAGGCGGCCGTCGACGCCGCCGAGTCCGTGCGGATCCGGTACGAGGCCGTCTGGAGCGAGCTCCACCACCACCCGGATCTGATCCCGGGTGACCGCATGGCCATCCGCTCGCGGCTGCGGCGGCTCAATGAGCTCGGCTTCTCCGTGGACCTCGAGGTGGACCCGGTCGGCAGTCTGGGGGCGGTCCAGCTGCGGACCTCGGTGACCACGCGCCGTTACCACGCGAACGAGCTGGAGCGGCGGACCAGGCTCCGGACCCTCGAGGGCCAGGCCCGCATCCTGCTCAACGACCTCAATGAGTACGCGGCGTGGCTCGAGTTCAACGAGCAGCGCCTGGTCACGCCCGAGGAGGCGGCGGACCGATGGCTGCGCGGCGTCTACCGGCCGACCCAGGCGCGGATCGCGGGCGCCGTCGGCCCCGAGCGGGACCTGGTCCAGGCGTACTGCGACGTGCTGGAGCACAAGTGGCTGCTGTCTGAGATGGCGGGCAGCGACGTGGGCCTGGAGGCCGCGATCGAGTCCTACCTGGCAGAGGGTGCTCCGGCACCCGAGCGGACGGACGGGTCATCGGACACCGCCCTCGCCCAGCTGGACGTGGAGGCCGACGACCCCGGGTACGACGGGGCCACGTCCTAGCCGGCTCTGCCCGGCATCGCACCAGCCCTGCCCGGTATCTCGTCAGCCGTTGTCGGTCGCCGGGCCCCCGCGCCAGTGGTCCTCGTGGACGACGGTCTCGGCAGGACGCCGGCCACCCGGACAATTCGGCCTGGTCAGGATCGACGGATCCATCGGATAGCCGAAGGAGAGGATGTACTCGCAGTGCATGTCCGCGGGATACCCCAGGAGGTCGCGGGCGCGCTCGGGTTCGTAGACGGTCGCGGGGCAGCTGCCGACGCCAAGCTCCCAGGCGACCAGCATCATCTGGGCGGCCGCCCCTCCGAGGTCCCACGTGACGCTGAGCGGTGCGCTCGAGTCGCGTGGGTCCGGCGTGACCAGGGCCACGGCCACCGCCGCACCGGCAACGTGCCCGGCCCAGGGGCCGAGGGTGGACAGCGCGCGCAGCCGATCCCGGTCCCTGACGACGATGAACGCCCAGCGCTGGAGGTTCTTCGCGCTGTGGGCCCGCCGGCCGGCCTCCAGGATGCGGTCGAGATCGGCCGGGTCGAGCGGGCGCTCCGCGAACGTGCGCACCGCGCGCTTCGAATGAACGGCGTCCCACGCGGTCATCCGGCCGGCACCTCCTGGTCCGGGCCACCGATCGCCGAGGATGCGTGGCCTGTCTGGTCGGTCTGCCGGCCCCGGTTCCGGACGACATGCGAAAGGGAACGGAGCCCGCCCGGCTCCTCGTCGAGCGTGGTCAGGCGCTCCGGATCAGGCAGCCTCACGGCCGGCACGGATGCAGCCAGCGCCGCGGCTTCGTCGGGCTCGACGGGCCCGCCGAGCATCGTCGCCAGGAACCGGGCGATGGCCGCTCGATATTCCGGGAACTCGTAGAGCCAGGAATGCTCGCCCCCCTCGACGATCATCGTCTCGGTGACCGCGTCCGGCCGGGCCAGCCGGCGAGCGTCCGCGAGGCGCGCGAGGTCGCCGACGGGGACCACGCGGTCGTCCGAGCCGTGGGCGAGCATCACGGGCACCTCGATGTCGCCGATCGCGCGGCTGGCGCTGATGGACGAGACGGTGTGGCCACGCGGCTTGAGGTAGACGCGTGTCGTGAGCCAGGCGAGCGGCCACGCGATCGGATCGGGGAGCGGCAGGCGCGCCAGGCGGAAGGTCTGCCGCGTGAGCCGATGCGGATCGGCCGGCGCGGCGACCGCGATCACGGCTGCCACGTCCGGGTTCCCCGCGGCCGCCACGAGCGACCCAGCCGCCCCCATCGAGTGACCCAGCAAGGCCGCGCTGGAAACCTCGGGCCGGCGCAGGATCGCGGCCACGCCGGCACGGGCGTCGGCTGCGTACTCGCCCACGGACATCGGGAGCGCCTCGGGCCCGTTGGCGCCGTGGCCGCGGACGTCGAGCGTCAGCACGTGGAAGCCGGCGGCGTGGAGCACCTGCGCGTGGGGCAGGGTCCTGTCACGGGCCAATTCCCAGCCGTGGACGAGGACCACGCCGGGTGCCCGGTGCGGTCCGGCCGGGATGAACCAGCCGGGCAGGACCAGGCCGCCGTCGGTCGGGATGCCCAGCTCCTCGTACGGGAGACCGAGGGCATCGGGCGTGCACGTCGGTGGGTGCCGGCGGGGGTATCCGGCACGGACACGATAGACGAGGGCAAAGCGGTAGGCTGCCGCGAACGGCAGGGCGGCGAGCGCGGCGACGATGCCGGCGCGCCTGGCGCGGATCAACGGGGGCATGCGAACAGGGGACAGCGAGCCGCGCCGGTTGTCAAGCGTGGCCGGGCTACACTCGCGTGATGCCCCACAAGGACCCGCACGCGGTGCTGGGCGTCGTCCACGGCGCCACCCCCGAGGAGATCAAGGCCGCCTGGCGCGGCCTTGCCCGGCAGCACCATCCGGACATCACCGGCGATGACCCCGAGGCAGTTCGGCAGGCAACCCGGCGCATGGCGGAGATCAACGCGGCGTATGCGGCGCTGACGCGCGCGGGGGAGACCGCGGAGGGACGGCTGAGAGGCGCCGCCGGGACGCGCGGACGGCGACCGGACGGGACCCGCGGCGCCGGTGACGCAGGCGGCGATGGCGCACCGGACGCGCGCTCGGCCGGTCAACGTGGGGGGACGGGGACGTTCGGCAATGGCGGGTGGCCCGCCGGATGGCCGGCGTCGAGACCGGCACGCCCCGTCACCGGACGCCTCGACACCAGCAGCACGATCCGGCCGCGCAACCAGACGATCACTCCGCCGGGTACGCGAAGCCCGCTGAGCGGGCAGCCGCCGCTGCGCTGGGACCGGTCCGCACCGGAGCTGCGGGCCTCGCAGCCGTCCGGGCCGATGGAACGAGGCCGGCTGGCGGGACACTCGGCGCCCGAACCGCCGACGCTCGATGAGGCCCTCGAGCTCGAGGTCGCCTTCGGCAAGTTCCACGGGCATACCCTGGGCGAGATCGCCGCGTTCGAGCCGTCCTACATCGACTGGCTGGCAACCACCGTCACGCGCGAGCCGGAGCTGGCCATGGCGTCGCGCGTCATCCGGGACGAACTGGACCGCCGCGGGATCCGGCGTGCCCATCGTCCTTCGCGCCCGGGCTGGCGGTCGAACCCGTTCGGGTAGGCGGACATGATGGCGCCCCCGGCAGAAGGCGCCGGGGGCGCGATGAAGCCCGATCAGTGCTGCCGCCCCACGTCCGGGCCTGCTGGCCGGATGCGTCCTTGGTTACTCGGCTCGTGACCGTCGGCGCGGAACCCCCGGGCCGTCGAGCGTCCCCGACGGCCGGGTTGTCCGGCCTCCGATCCGTGGCCGACGCCCCAGGTTTCCCCCGGTTCGTCGTGGGGTCGGCGCGTTTCGAACGCGGATCACACCGTACGCGCACCGCCACGCGACGACAATGGGCGTCAGGTCCGGGGTGGGGCGAGCGCGATGGTCAGGCGCACCCGTGCACCGCCCGGACCATCGGGCCAGCAACCGGGCGAGACCTTTGCCGGTGGTTCTCGCGACGGTGGCGCGGTCGCCCATCGCGTCGCGCGACGCATCTCACGTGCCGGGCCGCGTGCCCCGTGGACCGGCGGGCCAGCCGCCTGGTCGGGCGGCGCTTCCGCGGCGCGACCGGTACGCTCTGGCCATGCCTCGTCGCGTGCCCGCATTCGTGCTCGTGGCCACGCTCGTGCTGGCGTTGGTCGCCGCCGCTTGTGGCGGTTCGCGGATTCCGCACCAGACCTTCGACCCTTCCAGCGCGTGCACGACCGATGGTCGCCAGCCGGGCGCCTACCCGGCGCTCGAGGCGCTTCTGCCCACCGAGTACGACGGCAAGTCGCCGATCAGTCTCGATTCGGGTCGCAACTGCACGGCGGACGCGCTCGGGTCTCTGGTCGCGGACGGGATCACGGGCGTCCGGTTTGCGGGAGCGACCTGGGACCTGGGCGGGACGACGGCCCTGACCGTCGCGGTGTTCCAGGCCGACGGCCTGGACGCGACCAAGATGATCCGCTTCTACAACCAGGGAGCGCAGGCCAACTCGAAGACCGAGAAGCTGGCGCTGAGTGACCTCACCGTCGGCGGCAGGCCCGCCAAGCGTCTGGACGTGCTCCAGAGCGACGGCGCGGGCCAGACAATCGTGGCCTGGCCGGCCGCGGATGGGAGCTACGTCAACGTCCTGCTGGCGGCCGACCTGGGCGATGCCAACGTGCTCGCCGCGCTGCAGGAGTTCGGCGCTCGCTGAGGGTCACGACCGCGACCGCAGGATCGGGTTGGCTTGGGTCGTCGCATACTGCGACGATGCGACACGAGGACGTGGGCGCGCTGCTCGACTACCTGTACTGGGTTCGCGACCGGATTGTTGCGACGTCTGGATCACTGTCCGAGAGCGAGTTTGGCTCGGACGCAACGGTCGTGACCCGGAGCCTGCGGGCGACGCTCGTGCACCAGCTCGAGAACGAATGGGCGTGGCGCATCAGGCTGACCGAGGGCACGTTCCCGGCAGGCGACCTGACCCCGGCCGATTACCCGACCCTCGAGGCGCTGGTGCGTCACTGGCATCGCGAGGAGCAGGCGCTGCGGGCGTGGTTCGAGGGCGTGTCGGACCAGCAGCTCATCACGCGGCCGCCCGGGGACGACAACGTCCTTCACCTCTGGCAGTACCTCATGTACGTCGTCAGCCACGGGATCCAGCAGTTCACCGAGGCCGCCGTCCTGCTCACGCGCCTCGGTCACTCTCCCGGCGAGATCGGGTATCTCCGGTTCTGCTCGGATCCCCGTCCTCCTGCACC
The DNA here is from genome assembly GCA_963849495.1 of uncultured Chloroflexia bacterium. Lineage (GTDB taxonomy): Bacteria > Chloroflexota > Limnocylindria > Limnocylindrales > CSP1-4 > CAIXZV01. The sequence goes on from CAWKHN010000015.1 coordinate 205,258, forward strand.
CGCGCTGCCGCCCCGCCCACCAGGGGCGTGACGGAGGCGCGATCGTCGCTCGACCACGACGCTCCGGCATCACCACCGCGGCCCCGGATCGCTCCGGGGGCCCGGTTCCCGAGAGATCAGGCGCAGTTCTGCCAGCCACCACGCAGCGTGGTGGTCGTCAAGGTACTGTCACCCTGGTGCACCCCATTCATCGCGAGGACCGCTGGCAGGGCCCGCTCCTGAACACGGCCGAGCGCCCCGACACGGTGCGTGCCCGCCATCGCCGTCTCCGGGCCGACAATTCCCTTGCCTGACACCACGGTTAGTGGTGGCTGACAGGAATTCCGCCCGATCTGGCTGGTAACACCACGCCACATGGTGGATGGCAGGACCCCGTCGCGCGGGACAGGCCCCCAGCGCCTGGGACAGGACCCGGTCACGGATGGGCATCCCGGTCAAAGGTGGGGCAGGGGACCTCGCGTCAGGCGGCCCGAGCGGAACCGTCGCGGAACCCGCGTGCTAGAGTCGGCCACCATGAGCGACCGTTCCGAGGCCTGGTCAGCGCGCCGGCGAGCCTGGCGGGTCGAGCGCCTCGCGCCTTCCCTGGACCGGCTGCCGGAGCGCCGCGAGCGGTTCATGACGCTCGGAGACCTGCCCGTCGACGGCCTGTACGGCCCCTGGGACCTGGAGCCGGGCTCGACGGACGGACCGGGCGCAGGCGGCCCGACCCTCGTCGATCATCACGGCGATCCGCTGCGCGACGACCCGGGCCCCTACGCCGACTTCGACCCCGTCCGTGATGTCGGCATGCCCGGCGAGCCCCCGTTCACGCGTGGCGTCCACCCCACGGGCTACCGCAGCCGCCCATGGACGATGCGCATGTTCGCGGGCTTCGGCAGTGCCGAGGACACGAATGCCCGGTTCCGGCAGCTCCTCGACGCGGGCCAGACGGGCCTCTCGATCGCCTACGACATGCCCACGCTGTACGGCTACGACACCGACGATCCCGAGGCCGACGGCGAGTTCGGGACGTGCGGCGTGGCGGTGAGCAGCCTGGCGGACATGGAGCTCCTGCTCGACGGGCTGCCGCTGGACCGCGTCAGCACCTCCATGACGATCAACGCCCCGGCCGCCCCGATCTGGGCGATGTACATCGCGGCGGCCGAGAAGCAGGGGGTGCCGCGCGCCGCGCTCGAGGGCACGACCCAGAACGACATCCTCAAGGAGTACGTGGCCCAGAAAGAGTTCCTCTACCCGCCGGACCCGTCGATGCGCCTCGTGGTCGACACGATCGAGTTCGGGACGCGGCAGCTGCCGAAGTGGAACACGATCTCGATCAGCGGCTACCACATCCGCGAGGCCGGCTCCACGGCCGTCCAGGAGCTGGCGTTCACGATCGCCGACGGGATGGCGTACGTGGAGGCGGCGATGGCGCGCGGCCTCCGCGTGGACGAGTTCGCGCCGCGCCTGAGCTTCTTCTTCAACAGCCACAGCGACTTCTTCGAGGAGATCGCGAAGTTCCGGGCATCGCGGCGGATCTGGTGGAAGCTCATGAACGAGCGCTACCGGGCCGAGAACGAGCGCTCGACCTGGATGCGCTTCCACACCCAGACCGCAGGCGTGTCGCTGACCCCCCAGCAGCCGCTCAACAACGTGACCAGGGTGGCGACCCAGGCACTCGCAGCGATCCTCGGCGGCACGCAGTCCCTCCACACCGATGCCTACGATGAGGCGCTCGCCGTGCCGACCGCCGGGGCCGCCATGCTCGCCCTGCGCCAGCAGCAGATCCTGGCCGAGGAGACGGGCGTTGCGTCCACGGTCGATCCGCTCGGTGGCTCGTGGTTCGTGGAGTCGCTCACCAACCGGGTGGAGCGCGAGGTGTGGCGCTACCTGGACGAGATCGACCGGCGCGGCGGCATGGTCAAGGCGATCGCCGAGGGCTACCCGCAGCGCGAGATCGCCGACTCGGCGTACCGCTTCCAGCGCGAGTTCGACGCCGGCGAGCGGGTGATCGTCGGGGTCAACCGCTATCAGAACGCCGAACCGGTCACCGTGCCCGTGCTCCAGGTCCCGGAAGGGTCGCAGGAGCGCCACCTCGCGCGCCTGCAGAGCACGCGCGCGACGCGCGACAGCGAGGCCGTGGGCGCAGCGCTCGAGGGCCTGCGCGAGGCGGCGGCACGCCCGGGCACGACCGAGACGAACCTGATGCCGCACTTCCTCCGGTGCGCGGAGCGCTACGCGACGCTGGGCGAGCAGTGCCGCGTGCTGCGCGAGGTGTTCGGGGAGTACCGGGAGCCGGTCGCGGTCTGACGGATGCGGGGGACCCGAGTCCGCCGGATCAGCGGGGGTCCGGGGTCCGAAGAACGCCGGATCAGCGCGCAGAGTCCGGGTTCGCCGGATCAGCCCGCGGGGTCCGGGCCGCCCGTCTCCGGCGGCCGGTGCGACTGCGCGAATGCGAGCGCCGCCGCAAGAGACCCGACGACCGCGTCGGCGTCGATCGCCGCCGCGAGCCCGGTCTCGCCCGCGATCCGGCCCCCGACGACGACCGGCGGGCGATGCTCACCGGCTGCGGCGTGCACGGCCTGCACGCTGTCCGCGATGGAGCCCACGCGCTCGCGATCGGACGCTGAGAGGGCCACCAGCGCCACCTCATTCCGGGCCACGAAGGCGCCCAGGTCGGCGGCCGGTACGTCGGCGCCGAGGTTCGCGACCGTCCAGCCCGCATCGGCCAGCACCTGCTCCAGGCACGCCAGCCCGATCATGTGGTGCTCGCCCGCGACGCCGGCGAGGACGGCGACCGGCCCGATCCTCGACTCGGGGCCGAGCTGGGGCCGGATGCGCTCGAGCGTGCGCAGCAGAGTTCGTGATGCGAGGTGCTCCTCGGCGACCGTCCACTGGCCGCTCTCCCAGCGGTCGCCTACGAGCGCCATCGCCTCCCGCAGGAGACCGTCGAACACCTCCGCCCGTGAGGCCTCGGCAAGCGCGTGACGCAGCGTCCACGCCGCGAGCTCATCGTCCCCGTCCGCGAGCAGGCCGGCGAGGAGCTCCGGCGACAACGAGGACGTCGGAACCTCGCGGGCGGCCCGGGGATCGACGGGCGGGAGACGGAACGGTGCGTCGTCGCTCACGATCGGGACTCTAGCATCGTGCGCCACCGGCGGCATCACGGATCCCGGGGCGGGTCGGGTGCCACACGGCCGCATCCGGCATCCTCGCCGGGTCTACGATGCGGGCATGTATCTCGATGCCCTCTCCTTTCTCGAAGACGAGCGCGACGCATTCCGGGCCTATGAGGCCCTCGAGACCCTGACCGACGAGCAGCTGGACCGGCCGGTGGAGGCAGCCGGCGGCTGGTCGGGCCGTGACCTGATGGGCCACATGGTGGTGTGGCAGGAAGCTGCTCTGGCCAGCGCCAAGGAGCTCGCGATGGGCGAGCAGAGCCCCTCGATGGACCGTCTCGACGCCGAATGGAAGGTTCCCGGCGCCGGTGACCGGATGAACGAGGAGGCGATGGAGCGATTTCGCGCGCTTCCTCTGTCCGAGGTTCGCGAGCGGTTCCGGACCGTGTCCGGTGAGCTGCGCGGCTACCTGACGGTGGTGCCGGAGGTCCGCTGGATCAAGAACGCGCAGCACCAGGAGTACTTCTTCGGCGAGACCACCGAGCATTACGAGGAGCACCTGCCGCAGTTGCGAGCGATCCTCGACGCGGCCGGATGACGGACGACGACCCCGAGGGTGATGACGCGCCGCTCGACGACGACGAGGCGGCGGCGGGGGCGGCAGAGGCCGCCGCCGGGGCGGACGAGACGCTCCGCGAGCGGCTCGGCAGGGTCGTCGGCGACCTGGACGACGTGACGCGGACGAGGGACGGGGAGGCCGAGCGCCTTGCCGTCGGCGGCCGCGTGTTCGCCGTCACTGCCGCGGACCTGCTGGAGGTCGCCCTCGATCCCGCGGTTGCGCGGGCGGCCGTCGCCACACCGGACACCCGGCCATCCCCCCGCGGTGCCGGCTGGGTGGCCTTCGCCCCGGTTGCGGCCGACCGGTTCGCCCTCGATCGGGCAGAGGCGTGGCTCAGGCTTGCCCACCGCCGTGCCGGCGGCCGCACGGCCTGACGCGCTCGCCTGCGTCCCGGCTCGCATCGCGCTGAGCGCCGCGCGACCAGGCCGCCCGGTCCGTGGGGCGGCGCCGGACACGAAGCAACCCCGGTCGGAGACCGGGGTTGCGGGGTGGTGGAGGAACGGGGGGAGGGCCGGCGGAGCTAAGCCTTGGGGACCGCCGCGAGGCCGGTGAGATCGAATGCCGATTCGAGCTGCTCGAGCGGGCGGAAGCCCACCACGCCCTGCGGCTGCGCGCCCGGCTTGAAGTACGCGATGGTCGGGATGCTCATGATCCCGAACGCCTGGGACAGGCGCGGGTTGGCGTCCACGTCGACCTTGACCACGTCCACGACGCCGTCGTACTTCGCCGCGAGCTTTTCCATCTCGGGGGCGACGAGCTTGCAGGGTCCGCACCACGCGGCCCAGAAGTCGACGACCACCGGCTTGTCGTTGTTGAGCACCAGCGCCTCGAACGTGTCGTCCGTGGCTTGCTTGATCTCCGCCAAGGGGCGGCTCCTTTCTCCCGCCAACGTGGCGGGATCGTCCAGCCCGATCAGCGGGCGATGGTTTGAAGAAGCTGGTAGGCCTCGAGGACGCGAACGTCCGCAAGTCGGTAATAGACCGTGTTCCCGTCACGACGAGTCGTGACGAGCCCGGCCGAGCGCAGGACCGCGAGGTGCTGGCTCATGTTCGGCACCTGGCAGCTGACCCGCGACGCCAGCTCGCCCACGGATGCCTCGCCACCGGCGAGGGACTCGAGGACGCACAGTCGCTTGGGGTCACCGAGAGCACGCGCGACGGCAGCAGAGCGCTGTCGCTCGGTCTCGCGGAGGGCGTCGGTGTCGATCACGGGACAAGTCTCTCATTAGTTGCGCAAGAACGCAAGTGTTTGCGTGGAGATCTGCGTCTGCATCACAGGGCATACTCCCGGTCGTGAACGACCGACCGGTGACCATCGCCGCGATCCGTGAGATGGGCGTGCTGCTCCGTGGCCGCGTCCACCACACGCCGATGCTGTCGTCGGCGACGGCTGCCCGCGTCGCCGGCGGGGACGGCGGGCCGCGGCTGGGTGACGGCCGGCTGTACCTCAAGGCGGAGCACCTGCAGAAGACCGGATCGTTCAAGCCGCGGGCAACCCTCGCGCGGATCTCCTCGCTCACGCCCGCGGAGCGGAAACGGGGCGCGATCACGATCTCGGCCGGCAACGCCGGGCAGGCGTATGCGTGGGCCGGGCGCGAAGCGGGTGTGCCCGTCACCGTGGTGATGCCCGAAGGCGCGGTCGCGTCCAAGGTCGCGGCCTGCCGCGAGTACGGGGCCGAGGTGGTGCTGTGGGGGGCGCACGTCGGCGAATCGCTCGTGCACCTCGAGGAGCTCCGCGTCGAGCGCGGTCTGACGCTGGTGCACCCCTACGACGACCCGGAGGTGCTGATCGGCAATGGGTCGTGCGGGCTCGAGATCCTCGATGACCTGCCGGACGTCGACGTCGTGGTGATGGGGGTCGGTGGGGGCGGCCTGATGGGCGGCGTGACAGTTGCACTCAAGGAGAGTCGTCCTTCCGTTCGCGTCTTCGGCGTGGAGCCGGTGACGTCGAATGCGCTCCAGAAGGGTCTCGAGGCCGGCGAGCCCGTGCGGATCACCCCGGTCAGCGTCGCGGACGGCCTGGGAGCGCCGACCGCGGGCCGGCTCGCGCTCCAGATCGCGCAACGCTATCTCGATGACGTCGTGCTGATCGACGACCCGACCATCCTGGCCGGCCTTCGGTTCTCCCTCGAGCGCCTCAAGCAGGTCGTGGAGCCGGCGGGTGCCGCCGCGCTGGCCGCCGTCCTGTCCGGTGCCGTTCCGCTCCGCAACGGCGACCGCGTGTGCGTGATCCTGTCCGGCGGCAACGTCGCGGTCGAGAGCCTGGGGGGCCTCCTGGCGGCTGCCGGATCGCTCCCCAGCGACCGGTGATGGACGAGGTCCCGCCGACCTCTCATCCGGCCGCGGTGTTCGACGGCACGTTCATCGGGCCCCTGCTGCCGCCTTCGGCCCCACAGCCGCCTCCGCCGCTGCCGCCTCCGCCGCCGCCCGGCTTCTCCCGGGACCTCGTCCCCGCGCGCACTGCGCCGTCGGTTCCCGTGGCCGACGCGGTGCTCGCGATCCCCCTCGGCACCCGGAAGCTCGTCGCGATGGCGCTCGACCTGCTCACGAGGACCAATTCCGGCCTCCGTTCGGCATCGTTCTATATCGGCCTCGTGATGCTGATGACCGTTGCGCCGGTGGTGATCCTGTTCGGCCTGGTCTGGCTGACGATGGGCGAGGACGCGTTCTCCCCGTATGCCCGATCGGGCGGCTGGGCCGGCTGGGTGGCCCTTGGCGCGCTGCCCGGCGTGCTCGGCTACATCGTCGCCTCCGTGGACGCGTCGGTGCTGGCCACGGCCGTGATCGGCGGTCGTGCCGAAGATCGGCCCCTGCGACTTCGAGAGTCGATCGCGATCGTCCGGCGCCGCTTCTGGAGGGTGCTGGGCGCCGAGCTGATCGTGGGGGTCATCACCTCGCTGGCCAACCTCGTCGCCAGCACCCTGGTCGGTGCCGTGATGAGGCCGGTCGACGCGGTCGACTTCGGGCTGTCGCTCGTCGTCGGGCTGGCTGTCGGGGCACCGTTCGTGTATGTCACCGCGGGCATCGTCATCGGCGAGGTCGGCGTGCTCGATGCCATCCGGCGCTCGTTCCGCCTCGTGATGGCCAGGAAGCGGCTCGCGGTCGTCGTCACCCTGTTCGGCGTCCTGTCGCAGCTGATCGTCGTGCTGGGGCTCAGCGTCGGGCTCGACACGGTGTTCCGGGTGGCGATCGGGGCCGGCATCGCGGATGCGCTGCCGCCGTCGCTGGCGGTTCTGCTGATGGCGGCGTTCGTGTTCGCGTTCGGGACGCTCACGTTCCTGGTCGAGGCGATCGCCGCCGCGCCGGCCGTGTACGCGTTCGCCGCGCTCACGCATTACACGCGGGGGCTGGAGATCGGGCGGCGCGAGCCTCTGCCGGTGCGCCACGCCTGGGATCCGTTCGTGACGCCGGGTCTCGCGATCGGCGCGGCGATCGCACTCATCGCGCTCCTGGGAGGGATCTCGACGCTGCCGCTCTGAGCATCCGTCGAGCGCCCGCCCGGTCAGTCGATGCCGAGCTCGGCCAGCCGGTCCTCGTCCTCGATGCCCAGGTGATGCGCGAGCTCGTGGAGGATCGTGATGCGGACCTCGTCCGCGAGATCATCGGGATGCGGGAAGTCGCCCTCCAGCGGCAGCCGGAAGACGACGATGCGGTTGGGGATCGGAGCCCAGTCCGCGCCCCACTCGTTGAGCGGGACCCCCTCGTACAGCCCGTAGAGCGTGTCGTCCGGCGCGAGGCCATTCTCGCGGAGCTGCCCCGCGGTCGGCTCGTCGGCGATCACCAGGGCCACCTCGTCGAGCGCGGCACGGAAGGGCTGGGGGATCCCCGCGACGGCAAGGTCCACGAGGCGCTCGAAGCGCGCGTGCCCGACCGGTCGCGGCCGGCGGACGGCAGAACGGGACCCGCGACGGTGCTTCGCCATGGTGTCCGTATCCTAGCGGCGATGATCCCCGCTCAGAACGACAGCCCGGACGCCGGCCTCGCGCCCTGGTCTCCGGACCCCGCGTCGAGCTCGAAGCCGGACGAACACGCGATCCCCGATGGATTCATCGTCCTCGCCGAAGGCGACGTCCGGCTCCACTTCCTCGACTGGGGTGGTCCGCCCACGGGCGGCGATGTGCTCCTGCTCCCCGGGATGCTCCAGCCGGCGTGGTCCTGGGCGCCGGTCGCCCGGCGCATCGTGACCCGTCGCCACACGGTTGTCGCCGATCTCCGGGGCCACGGCCTGTCCGACGCCCCGATGGACGGCTACGACCTCGAGACGCTGGCCGGCGACGCGATCACGGTCGCCGAGGGGGCAGGCCTGCTCGCGAACGGCCCGCTGGCGCTGGCCGGGCACGGCTTCGGGGCGATCGTCGCGGCGGCGGCAGCCGCCCGGCTGGGTGATCGATGTGCGTGCCTGGTGCTCGTGGACGGTGGTTGGGAACGGCTCGAGGTCACGACGAGCCTCGATGTCGACGAGTTCCTCCGAGGGCTCGACGAGCCGCCGGAGGTGATGCGGTCGCTGGCCGCGTATCTCGCGGACCGGCGGGCCTTCGATCCGGCGACGTGGGACTCCGACCAGGAGCAGGCCGCCCGCGACGGCGTCGTCGAGACGGCTGCCGGTCACGTGGTCCGCGCCGTGCGACCGCACGTCATCGAGGCCGTGGTGCGCACGATGTTCGAGTACGACCCGGCGCCGGTCCTTGCTGCCGTCACGGCACCGGTCATCGCGCTCGTTGCGGGCGCCGGGAGCGATGCCGACGCCCGGTTCGCGGAGCTGCGGCGGTCGGCGGCCGAACGCGCGGCAGCGGGCCGGGACCCCATCCGCGTCGCGGCGTTCCCGTCGGACGCGCACAACCTGATGCGCTATCGCCCGGCCGAGGTGGCGACGGCCGTCCTCGACATGGGGGGCTGAGGGGCGCGCTGGTGTGTCGGGGGCCGCTGACCGGCGCCGCCACCCGGCAGCGGCCACCGCTCGGTAGCATCGACCCGTCAAACGTGCTCGTCCCAGGAGACCGTGATGCGCGTCGTCTACTCGCCGCTCCACCTCGGCCACGAGATCAGGCTCCAGACCGTCCTCGGCGTCCAGGTCCCGGCCAACGAGGTCGCGGACCGCGCGGAGCGGATCCGGGCCACGCTCGAGGCCGACGGCGGATTCGAGGTGATCGCGCCGACCGAGCACGGCGAGGCACCGATCACCGCCGTCCACGACCCCGGACTGCTCCGGTTCCTGCGTGACGCCTGGCCCGAGGCGCTCCGTGTCGGGCACCCCTACGACTTCCTGGCTCCGGAGATGATCGCGTCCGGCGCCTTGACCGAGGGCATGTCCCACGGGTACCGGCGCGAGACCCTCAGGATCGAAGGCCGGGCCGGGTTCTGGGCCCTGGACACGTCCACGCCGATCGTCGCCGGGACCTACGCGGCGGCTCGCGCAGCGGTGGACGTGGCGCTCACGGGTGCGGACCTCGTGCTCGCCGGCGAGGGGGTGGCCTACGGCCTGTGCCGGCCGCCCGGGCACCACGCGGCACGGTCGTTGTACGGCGGGTTCTGCTACCTCAACAACGCGGCCATCGCTGCCCAGGCGATTGCCGAGCGGACCGGCGAGCACGTGTCGATCCTGGACGTGGACTTCCACCATGGCAACGGGACGCAGCAGATCTTCTGGCGTCGTGGCGACGTGCTCTACGTCTCGCTCCACGCGCACCCCGACCGGGAGTACCCGTACGTGCTGGGCTGGCCGGACGAGACGGGGGAGGGCCCGGGTGCCGGTGCCAACCTCAACATCCCGCTGCCACCCGGCCTGTCCGACGAGGGCTACCTCGAGGCGCTGGACCGTGGCCTGGAGCGGATCGCGGGCGAGCCGGGCTCTGTCATGGTCGTGTCGCTCGGCTTCGACACCTACGGTCAGGACCCGATCGGCGATCTGGCGCTCACGACCGAGGTCTACCACGAGGCCGGTCGCCGGGCGGCGGCGGTCGGCAAGCGCCTCGTGATCCTCCAGGAGGGCGGCTACTACCTGCCGGCGCTGGGCGACAACGCGCGAGCGTGGCTGCGCGGAGCCGACGGGCGGCCGTACGATCCGGCGCCGGTCACCGGTGTCGCGCATGACCGGCCGGCCGGGTGACGTGGCGCTGATCCAGCCCGCACCTGGATGGGGCGGATCGCTCGAGGCGTGCCCCGGCTGCGGCGACCGGCTGCCCGCGATCGATGGCGCCCGGCACGCCTACGTCGGTGCGTCGTCCGCCTGCTGGACGCGATTCGCGGAGTGGTCGTCGATGCCACCGCAGCTGCCGTCGTCCCCGGTGCGCCGGCTCGCGATCGATGCCTACATGGTCCAGCATCCCGGGGTGCCGGAGCGCCGCGCGATCCAGTCGGTCGGCCTCCACCTGGTGGGGCTGTGGCTGTGCCTCGAGCGGAGCCTGCCGCCGGAGGACCTGTCGACCACGCTGCAGCGCGTCATGCAGCACCCGCCGGCGTGGCGCTGGCTGGATCCCCCCGAGCCGAACGGGACGACAACCATCGGCGAGGTGATCGCCGCGAGGGCCGCCGGGCGCGAGCCTCCGGCCGTCGACGCGTTCGTCCGCGGTGTGTGGGACGCGTGGGCGGCCCATCACGGCACCGTGGCCGGCTGGGGCGCCGACGCCCGGGTCGGCTAGGTCACGCGGTACCATCGCCCGACCATGACCGATCGTCCCGACTCCCGCGACCTGCCCGATCACGTCCGCCTCATCGTCGAGGAGATCGAGACGGAGATCGGCGACGAGGAGGGGGGTGCTCCGGAACGCGCCCCGGGCAGCAACGGCCGGATCGAGGCCGCCGTGCGCGAGATCCTGTCCGAGATCGGCGAGGACCCGGACCGGGAGGGCCTGGCGGCAACGCCGGACCGGCTCCACCGGATGTACTTCGAGCTCACGGCCGGATACCACGTGGACCCGGAACGCCTGATCAACCACGCGATCTTCGACGTCGACTATTCCGAGATGGTGGTCGTCAAGGACATCCCGTTCTACTCGTTGTGCGAGCACCACCTGCTGCCGTTCTTCGGCAGCGCCCACGTGGCATATGTGCCCGATGGCCGCGTGATCGGCCTGTCGAAGATCCCGCGGATCGTGGAGATGTACGCGCGCCGGCTCCAGGTCCAGGAACGGATGACCCAGCAGGTCGCGGACTTCCTGATGGAGCGCCTGGCGCCGAGAGGGGTGGGCGTGGTCCTCGAGGCAACACACCTGTGCGCCGCCATGCGCGGCGTTCGCAAGCCCGGCACGGTGATGACGACCGCAGCCGTCCTGGGCCTGTTCCGGCGCAACGACAAGACCCGGGCGGAATTCTTCTCGCACATCGCACGGCCGGCCCCGGGCGCCTGATCGAGGCGCGTTCGTCGTCGCTCGCGGACGGCGCGTTTCGGCGCGACGCCAGGCATCGGGGGGACGTCGCGTCCGGGCCCGCCTGCACTGGCGCGACGCTGCGTTTCGGCCCTGTCGGCGTGACGCCGCGATCGGTCGCCGAAGCCCGGATCGGGCACCAAAGCACGCACCTCGCCCCCGCGACGCACCTCGCCCGGGTACGGCCCCGACTCTTGCCGCGCAAGCTTCCCCTCCACGATGCGGGCCGGGTTCTACAATCGCGACATGACCGATCGACCGCTCAAGGTGCTGATCGCGAAGCCCGGTCTCGACGGCCACGATCGCGGGGCGAAGGTCCTCGCCCGTGGCCTGCGCGACGAGGGTTTCGAGGTCGTCTACACGGGCCTGCGCCAGACGCCCGAGATGATCGTGACGGCCGCCCTCCAGGAGGACGTGGACGTCGTGGGCCTGTCCATCCTGTCCGGCGCACACATGACGCTGGTGCCCAAGGTCTGTGCCCAGCTGCACGAGCGCGGGCTCGACGACCTGCTCGTGACCGTGGGCGGGATCATCCCGGACGACGACGTCCCCGCGCTGCGCGAGGCCGGGGTGGCCGAGGTGTTCGGGCCCGGCACGACGATCCGCGAGGTCGCCGACTTCATCCGCGCCAACGCAAAGCCGCGCGAGTAGTGGCGGACGCCCCGGCGAGCCGCGCCGCGGCCCACGTTCGGACGGGTCAGGCCGGGCATGATGCCGCGGCCGATGGAGCCACGGTCGATCGAGTCGCGACCGACGCCCCGGCGAGTCGCGCCGCGGCCGATCGCGCCGCGGCCCTCTCCGATGCGGCGCGTAGCGGGGATCGGCGATCCCTCGCCCGCCTGCTGACGGCGGTCGAGAACCGCACGGCCGTCGCGGAGCATGCCCTCCGCCGCCTGTACCCGCTTGCCGGTGGCGCACACCTGGTCGGCATCACGGGGCCGCCCGGCGCGGGCAAGTCGACGCTGGTGGCCGCCCTCATCGCGGAGCTCCGGCGCGCCGGGCGCACGGTGGCCGTCGTGGCGGTGGATCCCTCCTCGCCGATCACCGGCGGCGCGCTCCTGGGCGACCGGGTCCGGATGCAGTCGTACGCGGCCGACGACGGGGTGTTCATCCGCTCGATGGCGGCGCGTGGCCACGCGGGCGGCCTGGCGGCGACCTCGACCGCCGCCGCCGCGGTCCTCGACGCATCGGGCTTCGAGGTCGTGCTGCTCGAGACCGTGGGCACCGGTCAGAGCGAGGTCGAGGTGGCGGCGGCGGCGGACACGACCGTCGTCCTCGAGGCGCCCGAGATGGGTGACGAGGTGCAGGCGATCAAGGCCGGGCTGCTGGAGGTCGCCGACATCGTGGTCGTCAACAAGGGCGACCGGCCCGGAGCACAGCGGACCGCCGCCCAGCTGCGCGCGATGCTGGTGCCGCCCGCCGGCCGGGATGATGACGACCCGGCCCGCCCGACGCCGAAACGCCCCGAGGTCCTGGTCACCACCGCCGTCACCGGGGAGGGGATCGCGGACCTGCTCGTGGCTCTCGACCGGCACCGTGCCGAGGGGGGCGACGGCGTCACCTCGGCCGCGCGTCGGGCACGCGCGGTGGCGCAGATCCGTTCGGTGCTGGTCGAGCGACTGTGGGAGCGTCTCGGCTCGTCGGCCCGCCGGCCGGTCACCGACAGCGTGATCGCCGCGGTCGCCGAGCACGAGCTGGATCCATACGCGGCGGCAGACCGCCTGCTGGCCGCCCTGAGCAGCGATGAGCCGGAAGAGGTGGCCGATGAGCGTTGAGCGGGTGTTCGTGGCTGGGGCCGGCCTGATGGGCCACGGGATCGCGCAGGTCCATGCCGCGATCGGCAAGCACGTCACGATGTACGAGCCCGGCCTGGCCCGGGCGGAGGCCGGACGCGAGCGGATCGCGGGCAACCTGGAGCGGGCCCTGGCCAAGGGCAAGCTCACGCCGGAGGATCGGGACGCGACGCTGGCCCGGCTGGAGGTCACCGATGACCTGGGCGACGCGAGTGGCGCCGATCTCGTGATCGAGGCCGTGTTCGAGGACGTCGACGTCAAGACGCGGCTGTGGGCCGGCCTCGACGCGATCGCGCCGGCCGCTGCGATCTTTGCGTCCAACACCTCGTCGATCTCGATTGACCGGCTGGCAGCCGCCGTGGGCGGGGCGCGCCGGGAGCGGTTCGTGGGGATGCACTTCTTCAGCCCCGTCCCGGTGATGCCCCTGGTCGAGCTGATCCGGGGATCGGCCACCTCGGACGAGACCGAGTCCGCCGTGCGTGCCCTTGCGGGCGAGCTGGGAAAGCAGGTCATCGTCTCGGCCGACCGCCCGGGGTTCATCGTCAACCGGATCCTGATGCCGTTCCTGGTCGAGGCGATGCGCGCCTTCGAGGAGGGGCTCGGCACCGCCGAGGACATCGACACGGGCGCCAGGGTCGGGCTCAACCATCCGATGGGCCCGTTGCAGCTCGCCGACTTCATCGGCCTCGACGTCTGCCTGGGCGTGATGGAGGTCCTCGAGGAGGGGCTCGGGCAGCCGCAGTTCGCGCCGCCGCAGGTTCTGCGCGACCTGGTGGCCGCCGGGCACCTCGGCCAGAAGACGGGCCGCGGGTTCCACGTCTACCCGCGCTGAGCTGGCGCCGTGCGGGTGTAGATTGCCGCCATGGAGCATTCGAGCGGACCCAACGGCAACGTCTATCTCGTCAGCGCCGCGCGCACCCCCATCGGCAAGTTCGGCGGCGCGCTCGCGGGCGTCCCGGCCGTGGACCTGGGCGCAACGGCGATCCGCGCCGCGGTCGAGCGGTCCGGTCTGCCCGGTGACGCCCGGATCGACGAGGTGATCATGGGCCAGGTGCTCCAGGCGGGCGCGGGGCAGGCTCCGGCACGCCAGGCGCTCCTCCGCGCCGGCCTCGCGGACACGACGCCGGCGACCACGATCAACCGCGTCTGCGGCTCGGGGCTCAAGGCGATCATGTTCGCCACGGCCGCGATCCGGGCCGGAGACGGCGACGTGTTCGTGGCGGGGGGCATGGAGTCGATGAACCAGGCGCCGTTCCTGCTCAGGAAGGCCCGCTTCGGGTACCGGCTGGGCAACGGCACGCTGGAGGATTCCACCGTCCTCGATGGCCTGTGGTGCGGCATCGAGGACTGTCACATGGGGACGCACGCCGAGAGGGTGGCGATCAAGGCCGGGGTCAGCCGCGAGGACCAGGACGCGTTCGCGCTCGAGAGCCACATGCGGGCGATCGCGGCCATCGACGCGGGCCGCTTCGACGACGAGACGGCGCCCGTCACGATCCGGGACGCGAAGGGTCGCGAGACCGTCGTCACCGTCGACGAGAGCCCCCGGCGGGACACCACGGCGGAGGCGCTGGCCCGCCTCAAGCCGGTGTTCGAGCTGCCCGAAGGCGAGGATCGCGGCACGGCAACCACCGGTACCGTGACCGCCGGCAACGCCCCCGGGATCACCGACGGGGCCGCCGCCACGGTCGTCGCCTCGGAGCGGGCCGTGGAGCGCCACGGCCTCACGCCCCTGGCCCGGATCGTCGGCTATGCCCAGGCGGAGGTGACGCCCAAGTGGCTGTTCCTGGCCCCCGTCCAGGGCGTCCGGGGCCTGGAGGCGAAGACCGGGCTGTCGCCGCGGGATTTCGACCTGATCGAGATCAACGAGGCGTTCGCGGCGCAGACCCTCGCCGACGGCCGCGAGCTCGGCTTCGACTGGTCCAGGGTGAATGTCAACGGCGGAGCCATCGCGCTGGGGCATCCGATCGGCGCATCCGGAGCACGGATCGTGGCCACGCTCCTCCACGAGCTCCGGCGTCGGGGTGGCCGGTACGGGATGGCGACCCTGTGCCTGGGCGGCGGCGGGTCCGTCGCGATGGCCTTCGAACGCGTGTGACCTGACCTCGGACTCTGGCGCATCGGGGGCGATCGGCCCACGATCGCGCTCAGCCCACCTGCGCGGACAACCCGCGCCGGGGCGGGTCGATCACGGAGGGCACCCCGATGCCCCAGACCAGAGCCGCCTCAATGGCCGACGTGAGGCTGACCGCCGACGAGATCGACCTCGTGTGCACCGCGCTTCGCCTGCTCCTCTCGATGCTGGGTCGGGACGAGGCCGATGAGCTGGCCCAGGTGAAGGCGCTTCTTCACAAGCTCGAACCGGCCGCCTGATCGCCGGCGGCCTGATCGCCTGCCGCCTGATTGCCCGCCCCGTTTGACGGCGCGAACCCGGCAGCCGGACGATCCACCGGACACGCCGACCCCACCTGCCGCCGAGGTTCCCCCGATGCCCGAGATCGCCACCGAGACGCCCCTGTTCCGCCTGTTCGTCGCGGGACGCTGGATCGAGTCGGTCTCCGGACAGACATTCGAGAGCGTCAACCCGGCCGACACCCGGGACGTCGTCGGCCGGTTCCAGGCGGGAACGCCCGCCGACGTCGCGATGGCGATCCGCGCCGCTGACGACGCGCTGCCGTCGTGGAAGGCGACCCCGGCGCCCAAGCGCGGCGAGATCCTGTATCGCTTCGGCGCCCTGATGGCGGAGCACAAGGAGCGGCTCGCCCGTGCCATGACCCGCGAGATGGGCAAGGTCCTGGCCGAGGCGCGCGGTGACGTCCAGGAGGGGATCGACATCGCCTTCCTGATGGCCGGCGAGGGACGCCGCATGTTCGGCGACACCGTGCCCTCGGAGCTGCCCGACAAGTGGGCGATGAGCATCCGCCAGCCGATCGGGGTGGCCGGCATCGTCACGCCCTGGAACTTCCCGATCGCGATCCCGTGCTGGAAGATGATGCCGGCGCTCGTGACGGGCAACACCGTCGTGTTCAAGCCGTCGAGCGATGCGCCCCACTGCGCCACGTTGCTCGTGGAGCTGATGGCGGAGGCCGGCTTTCCGCCCGGTGTCGTGAACCTCGTGACGGGGAGCGGGGCCGGGGTCGGTGACGCGATCGTGGACAACCCCGACGTGCGCGTGATCTCGTTCACCGGCTCGTCGACGACCGGGCGCACGATCGCCGAGCGGGCGGGCCGGCGACTCAAGCGCCTGAGCCTGGAGCTCGGCGGCAAGAACGCGGTGGTCGTGCTTCGGGACGCGGACCTGGACCTGGCGGTCGACGGGATCCTGTGGTCCGCATTCGGTACCACCGGCCAACGCTGCACCGCGTGCTCGCGGGTCATCGTCGACCGGCCGGTCGCCGACGAGCTGATGGCGCGCCTGGAATCGCGGACCAAGGAGCTCCGGCTGGGCTCCGGGCTGGACGAGGCCGTGGACGTCGGTCCGCTGGTGAACGCCGCCGCGGCCGACAAGGTGGAGCGGTACGTGGCAATCGGGCGCGGGGAGGGGGAGCTGATCGCGGGCGGCGGACGGGCAACCGGCGGCGCCCTCGCTCACGGCCATTTCTTCCAGCCCACGATCTTCGGCGAGGTCGCCCCCATGGCCACGATCGCCCAGGAGGAGATCTTCGGCCCCGTCCTGTCGGTGATCCCGGCAGACGGCTACGCGGAGGCGATCACGGCGGCCAACCAGGTCCGCTACGGCCTGTCAGCCTCGATCTACACCCGTGACGTGAACACGGCATTCCGGGCGATGCGCGACCTGGAGACCGGGATCGTCTACGTCAACGCCGGCACGACGGGTGCCGAGACGCATCTGCCGTTCGGCGGCTGGAAGGACACGGGCAACGGTCACCGCGAGGCCGGCCACGTCGCCCTGGACACGTTCACGGAATGGAAGGCCGTGTACGTGGATTACAGCGGCCGGTTGCAGCGAGCGCAGATCGACAACCAGCCGGCCTGAGCGCGCGGTCCCGCAGGGGACCGGCCCGCTCCCGGTAGACTGCCCCCGTCGTGCACCCATTCATCCCCGTCACCGCCGCCATCGAGCTGTCGTTCGCCCCGGTCGCGACGATCGGGGAGTGGAACATCCGCCTGGCCACCGTCGGCCTCGCCGCCGTGATCCTGATCGCCCTGCTGCTGGCCGTGCTCGTCGCCTGGCGTACCCCGGTGGACCTCCGGCTCCCTGCCGACGACGAGGGGTTCGTGGACGAGGAGCCCAACCACCTGCGCGCCGACGACCTCCTGTACATCGCCGTCGCGTCGTTGCCCGGCGCCGTCGTCGGGGGACGGATCGGGTATGCGCTGATCCACTTCGACTACTACCGCGCGAACCCTTCAGCCCTGCTGGATGTCTCGCAGGGGAGCTTCCAGCTCTCGCTCGCGGTCGTCGGCGGGACGTTGACGGCCGTCCTGATCGCGGCCCTGATCGGCGTCCGGATCGGGCGCTGGATGCACGCGCTGATCGTCCCGCTGCTGTTCGCGATTGCCGCGGGGAAGGCGGTCCAGGTGCTCAGCGGCGACGGGCAGGGTGTGCCATTCGACGGGAGCTGGGCGACGGCCTATCTCGGGCCCGGACCGTGGGGCTCGCTGGGACCGGGCATCCCCTCGCACCCAGCCCAGCTGTACGAGGCGATCGCGACCGCGGGCGTGATCGTGGTGATGGTGGTCCTGCTCGTGGCCGGGGTGTTCCGGCGCCGCGATGGTGGCGCGTTCCTGGTCGGGATCGCTCTGTGGCTGGGCGTCCGTGCCGCGGTCGCATCGACATGGCGCGATCCTGCGATCCTCGGGCCATTCAAGGCGGATCAGCTGATCTCGATCGCCATCGCGGTGATCGCGCTCCTGGTCCTGGCCGGCCGATGGCTGATCGGCGCACGGCATCGGACGGTTGAGCGCGCCGCGGCCCGGAGACAGGAGCTGCTGGACTGGCCGGACCCGGAGACGCGCCCCCGCTTCTGACCGCTCGCGCCGGATCCGGGCCGGCCGCGTTAGAGTGTTCGCAGCGCTGCACCCAGCCGTCCCCCGTCGTCCCCAGCCGTCCCGTGAGGTTCAGCCCGATGACCCAGCTCGCCGTCCCCGCGGGCTCCGCAACCGCGTCCCCGCTGCCGACCGTCACCCACTGGATCGGCGGCCACCCGGCCCCCGGGACATCGGGACGCCGCGGTCCCGTGTTCGATCCCGCCACCGGCGCCCAGACGCGGTGGGTGGATTTCGCCTCGCCGGACGAGGTGGATCGAGCGGTGGCGGCTGCGAAGACGGCATTCCCGGCCTGGCGTGCGACCTCGCTCTCGAAGCGGACGGACATCCTGTTCCGGATCCGGAACCTCGTGGACCAGCACCGCCGGGAGCTCGCCGCTCTGCTGACCGCGGAGCACGGCAAGGTGACCTCGGACGCCCTGGGCGAGATCGCACGCGGCATCGAGAACCTGGAGTTCGCGTGCGGGATCCAGCACCTGCTCAAGGGCGGCTTCAGCGAGCAGGCCTCGACCGGGGTTGACGTCAAGCAGATCCGCCAGCCGGTGGGCGTCGTGGCCGGGATCACGCCGTTCAACTTCCCGGCCATGGTCCCGATGTGGATGTTCGCGAACGCAATCGCGTGCGGCAACACCTTCGTCCTCAAGCCGTCGGAGAAGGACCCGTCGGCCTCGATGCTGATGGCCGAGCTGCTCCGCGACGCCGGCGTCCCGGAGGGCGTGTTCAGCGTCGTGCACGGCGACAAGGTGGCGGTCGAAGCGATCCTGGACCACCCGGATATCGGTGCGGTCTCGTTCGTCGGCTCCACGCCCATCGCGCGCTACATCTACGAGACGGGAACGCGGAACGGCAAGCGCGTCCAGGCGCTGGGCGGCGCGAAGAACCACATGCTCGTGCTGCCCGACGCAGACGTCGAGATGGCCGCCGACGCTGCCGTCTCGGCCGCCTTCGGCTCGTCGGGCGAGCGGTGCATGGCGATCGCGACGGTGGTTGCCGTGGGTGCGGTCGCGGATCCGCTGGTCGAGGCGATCGGGGCCCGCCTGCCGCGGATCACCGTCGGTCCGGGATCGGATCCGACAGCCGAGATGGGTCCGCTCGTCACACGCCAGCACCGCGACAAGGTGGCCTCATACCTCGAGGGCGCCGAGGCGCAGGGCGCCACGCTGGTGGCGGACGGGCGTGAGCACCCGCTGTACCGGGAGTCGGACGGGTACTTCCTGGGCCTGTCCCTGATCGACGACGTCAGCCCGGACATGGACTGCTATCGCGACGAGATCTTCGGGCCCGTGCTCACGGTCACGCGCGTGCAGACGTACGAGGAAGGGCTGCGGCTCATCAACGACAACCCGTACGGCAACGGGACGGCGATCTTCACCCGGGACGGTGGCGCGGCGCGCCAGTTCGAGTTCGAGGTGAACGTCGGGATGGTGGGGGTCAACGTGCCGATCCCGGTGCCGGTCGCCTACTACAGCTTCGGCGGCTGGAAGGCGTCGCTGTTCGGCGACCTGCACATGTACGGTCCGGACGGGATCCAGTTCTACACGCGCTCGAAGGTGGTCACGTCGCGCTGGCCGGATCCCGGGACATCGCGCGTCGATCTCGGGTTCCCGCACACGCGGTAGTGACCGCGCCCGGCCGGCGCCGCAGGGGTCGAGCCACCGCGTCGCTGCCGCTCAGTCGCCCTCGCGTCGCTCGACCACGAGGAGCGTGAGGTCGTCGAACGGATCGGCGTCGCCGCGGAACGCACGGACGTCGTCCGTGATTGCCTGCACGATGGTGTCCGCGGAGCGCCCGCATGCGCCGCCGACCGCGGCCAGCAGGCGATCCTCGCCGTAGAACCCGCGCTCGCGATCGCGGGCGTCCGTGATCCCGTCCGTGTACAGCACGAGCGCATCTCCGGGCTCGAGCCGCGTCTCCTGCTCGTCGAACGCCGCATCCCCGCTCAGGCCCAGGATCGTCCCGCCCGCCTCGAGGGACTCGACCCCGCCGGCGCAGCGCGCCACCAGGGGCGGCTCGTGACCGGCTCCCGAATACCGCACGACACCCGTGGTCGCGTCGAGGACGAGGAGCACCGCGGTCACCATGAGGCTGGTGGCCCGCTCCGTGACAAGAATGCGGTTCACGCGACGGAGCGCGTCACCGGGTCCGGGGGCGTTGTCCGTCGCCGCGTGCAGGAGAGCCCGGACGTCCGCCATGAGCAGCGCCGCAGGAATGCCCTTGCCCGTGACGTCGGCGACGAGCAGGCTCACCTGGTCCCCCTGCCCGCGGACGAGGAAGGCATCGAACAGGTCGCCGCCGACCTCGAGGGCCGGCTCGTAGGCCGCGGCGAACGTCCAGCCCGCGACGTCGGGGAACCGCCGCGGGACGAGCGCCAGCTGGATGCGACGGCCGATCGAGAGCTCGTGGCTCATCCTCGCCAGCGCGGTGCGCTCGTCCGCGTGCTCCTCGACCAGCTGGAGGCCGCGGGCAACGAGCTCGAGGAGCTCCGGCCTGACGGCCGTCGTGCCCGTGACCGCCCCGACGGTGCGTCCGTCGTGGACGATCGGGTGAACCCGCCCGGGCGCCGCTCCGGGGGCCGTGCCCGCGAGCACCCGCCCCTCTCCGTCGACGAGCGCGATCGGTTCGCCATCGGCGACGCTCGATGCAAGCGCCAGGAGATCCGCGACCGCCCTCGCGTCGGGCCCGTTGTCGGCCGGCATCGTCGACCCGTGCTCCGCAGTCTCGCCCGATCCGCGACTCAGCTCGAGCCGGCGCCCGCGATTGCCGCCTCCCTGGTGGCGAAGATCGGGATCAGCCGCTTGAGCCCGGTGCGGTCCAGGACCCGGTCCACGGCCGGTCCGGGGGCGACGAGGTGAACGTGATCGAGCGTCCGCCCGCCCTCGACATCCGCGCCGATGTCGTGGAGCGCCTGCCAGCCGGCCTCGGGGTCCGGCGGCTCGTGGCCGTCGAACACGCGCGCCAGGCTGTGGAGCGCCACGATGCCCGAGCTCGCCATGTAGGTCAGCCCACCGAGGTCGATCACGAGCAGCCGCGCGCCATCCGCATACAGCCGCCGTCCGGTCGCGATCAGCTCGACGAAGTTGGACGCATCGAGCTCTCCCTCGAGGCCGACCACGGCGACCGCGGGAGAGGGCAGGTCCACAGTCGTGTTCATGCGTTGCCTCCAGCTGCTGCGGATCGACAGACCCGGCGCATCGTCACCTCGTTGCCGCCGCCGGGGAGGCGGCGATGGCCGATCGATCCCATCAGGTCCCTCATCAGGTGGATGCCCATCCCTCCCGGGCGCCTCCGCTCCAGCGGGACCCCGGGATCGAACGGAGGTGCATCGGCCGGGTCGAACACGGGCGCTCGATCCCGGATCCGGACGACGATCTCCGCCCCGTCTCGATCGACCTCGACCTCGACCGGGCCGCTGGTGCCACGATAACCGTGCCGGACCACGTTCGTCACCCATTCGTCGACGGCCTGGACGAGGTCGCACACGGCGTCCTCGTCCGCGTCGAGCCTCTCGGCGGAGGCGCGGATGAATGCCCGCACCTCCGCCAGACGTGCGAGATCGGCATCAAGGCGCAGGGTGGCCGCGGATGTATCCGCCCGGGCCACG
This sequence comes from uncultured Chloroflexia bacterium, assembly GCA_963849495.1. GTDB lineage: Bacteria > Chloroflexota > Limnocylindria > Limnocylindrales > CSP1-4 > CAIXZV01. The sequence goes on from CAWKHN010000015.1 coordinate 226,742, forward strand.
CCCCGATCCTGCTCAGGCATGCCGGCCCTCGATGACGTCCATGGCGATGTGGGTGCGCACGGGACACCTCGCGCAGTGGGACCGGATGCGCCGCGCCGCGACCGACGCCGGCCGACGTGGCCGACATCGTAGCGAGTCGGGGCGACCCGGTGGTGTCCACCCGCCGCGATCATGCCCGGAGGCACGCGGCGGCCCCGGGCACGGGAGTCCTAGGCGGCGGTGTCCCGGAGCGCCGCGTGCAGGACCGCGACCAGCTCCTCGTCCGTGAGCGCGATCGGGTTGGTGCGCATCGAGCTGCCCCGCGCGTCGGCGACGATCGCGGGGATCGAGGCGTCGTCGAGCCCGTAGCTCCCGAGGCCGGGGACGCCGAGAGCCACGGTCCAGGCCCGAAGCGTGGAGACGAGCGCAGCGCGGGCCTCCGGGTCCGGCGCATCCGCGGGCAGGTCCCCGATGAGCCGTCCGAGGGTGGCGTAGCGGGCCAGCGCCGGCGACCGCGGTGCCCGACCCGAGAGGGCCGTGATGTTGGCCGCGGTCACGGGCGCCAGCGTTGCGCCGCAGGCACCGCCGTGCGGCACCGGGAGCTGCGCCCCCAGCGGTGAGGCGAGCCCGTGCACCGCGCCCAGGCCGGCGTGCGCGAGGCAGATCCCGGACAGCAGGGCCGCGTACGCCATCCGCGAGCGCGCGGCCGGGGCACCGGAACCCGTCGGGTCTGCGTGCCAGGCGACCAGCCCGTCACGGGCCGCATCCAGCCCCGACACGGCGAGCGCGTCGGTGAGGGCGCCGGCTCGCAACGACACGTACGACTCGAGCAGCTGCGTCACGGCATCCATCCCGTTCGTCGCGATCTGAACGGGCGTTGCGCCCGCGAGCAGGTCCGGGTCCACGACGGCGTCGGCTGCCACGAGCCGCTCGTCGCGGAACGACCGCTTGTATCCGGCCGGTCCTCGCTCGCTGAGGACGGCGTTGCGGGTCGCCTCGCTCCCGGTGCCCGCGGTCGTGGGCACGGCCACGAACGGCACCGAGGGGCCGGGGTAGGGGAGCTGCCGGCCGACACCCTCGAGGTGGTCGAGCACGGAGGTGCCCGTCCGGAGGAGCCCAGCGATCGCCTTGCCGGCGTCGAGGACGCTGCCGCCGCCCACCGCGAGCACCACCTCGACGCCGGTATCCCGGTACGCCGCGACGGCGCCGTCCACGATCGAGGGCCCGGGCTCGCCGACCACCGCGAGCTCGCCGGCAACCGTGAGGTCCACGCCGGCCAATGCGGCCAGCAGCGCGTCGCGCCGGCCGGACGCCGCCAGCGAGTGTCCGCCCGTCACGAGCAGGACACGCCGGCCGTTCCGCCTCACCACCTCGGGCACGCGCGCGAAGGTGCCCGGCCCGAACTCCAGGCGGGGGATCCGCCCCAGGCTGAAGCCGGGGATCCCGACCATGCCCGGGACCGCGTCCACACCCGGCTCCCGGTCGACGGGGCTCATTCCCGCATCGGCGTCTCCGGGAACAGGCCCACGAAGCGGACGCCGTACCGGGGCTCGACCAGCCAGTCGGTCACCGCCTCGCGCCAGGCGTCGTAGTGCGGCGTCGTCTTGTGCGCCTTCGCCGCGTCCTCATCCGCGTACCACTCGTAGAGGACGAAGCGGTCCGGGTCCTCGACGGAGCGAAGGACGTCGAAGCGGATGTTGCCGGGCTCCCGGACGGAGGCCTCGTGGTTGGCGCGTGTCGCATCGACGAACGCGTCGATGTGCTCGGTCTTGACGTGGATATGGACGAGGGTCACGAACATCGACGGCTCCCTGGGTGGTGACTGGAACGCGTCCGATGATCGTAGGCCGTTCGCCGCCGCTTCGGCGTCGCCGCCGCTTCGGCATTCTCGCCGGTCAGCGGTCGCCACGGCTTGCTGCACGGTGACGCGACCGCCAGCGGCGTCCTGCACGGCGACACACCCGCTGCGACGACGCACGCCGACACGCCCGACGGCCGGTCAGGAGGCATCCTCCGGCACTGGTCCGCCGTGGCAGCCCGGATCATCGTTGCGAAAGCGGCAAGGCCTGCCTCGTCGCACGGCCGGAGGAACGATGATGGCGCGCCAGTTCGTGATCCAGCTCCAGAACCACCCCGGTGAGATTGCCCGTGTGGCGCACGGGTTTGCGGCCCGGGGCATCGACCTGCACCACGTGGCGTGCATGGGAGCAGGGCCGCTGGCCTGCATGTTCCTCACGACCAGCGACGACGACGCCGCACGCGAGGTCCTGCACGGCCTCGGCCGCTCGTACATCGAAGGCGAGCCGATCCTCGTCGAGGTCGAGGACCGGCCCGGCGGTCTGGCGGACGTGACCGACAAGCTGGCGGCGGCCGGCGTCAACGTCACCGGCATGCTTCCTGTCGACCGGAGACCCGGCATCGTGCGGATGACGCTGTGCGTGGACGACGAGCCGGCTGCCCGCAGAGTGCTGGGAGTCGCCGCCGGCGAGCTGGTGGGCGTGACCAGCTGACCGCAGCGCACCCCCCGGCTGACTGCAGCGCACCCCGGATTGCTGCCGGACCCGCGCCCGAACGCGGCTGTATCCGCGGCCGCCGCCCCCTGACCGCCCCCTGACCGACCCTCAGCCCAGGGCGAGCGCCATGTGCACGCCGAAGGCGCCGGCGACACCCAGCTGGATCGCCCAGCCGACCGCTGCCCCACCCACGGCGGCCATTGCGGCGGCGAAGGCGACCATGGACACGATCCGGCGCCGCCGGCGCTCGCTGCGCGCGGCTCGGCCGTCGGCCTCCCACCATGGATCACGTCGACGGAACAGCGATAGGGACGGCATGCGGACCTCCAGCGGGCACCCAGTGTCCCGCGTTGCGGGCCGTGGGTCGAGCGTTACGTCCGTACCCTGACCCGCTCCGAACCACCCCGGACCGCCACGACGACCCACCCGGATCGGTCGGTCCCTGGTCCCTGGCCCCCGTCGCAGCCTCAGGCCCCCGTCGCGGTGATGGCCCGGACGGCCGGGATCACCTCCCGCCCGTAGATCTCGAGCTGCTCCTCCTCGTTGCCGTTCATCAGGTACAGGTTGAACTGGTCAACTCCGGCGTCCGCCAGCGCCTTCAGCCGCTCGATGTGCTGGTCGACGTTGCCCACGAGGGAGAACCGGTCGACGATGTCATCGGTCACGAACGACGCGTTGTTGCTGCCCACCTCGGCGTGGTGCAGGTAGTCGTAGCTCTCGCGGTCCCGGATGTAGGTGGTGAGCTCCTCGGGCAGGTCCTCGCGCGGGTACTTGTTGACCAGGTCGACGACGTGGTTGCCGACCATGGCGGGGAACCAGCGGGTCCGGTCGCGGCCGTCGGCCAGGTCGCCGACGTGCGCCGGCGCCGCGGCCATGACCATCACGGCAGCCGGATCTCGCCCGGCCTCGGCCGCGGACGTGCGGACCTGTGACACGAACCAGCGGATGAGGTCCGGATCGCCGATCTGGAGCATGGCCCCATCGGCAATCCGGCCGGTCAGCTTGAGCGCGACGGGGCCGTAGCCGGCGATCCACACGGGCAGCCGGTGCGCGGGGGTCCAGGGGAGCTCGAGCATCGTGCCCTCGAACTCGATCGACCGTCCCTCGGCAAGGGCGCGGATGACGTGGACCGCCTGCTCCAGGTCCTTCATGGTGGTCGGGTTCTTGCCAAGCACCCGGCGGGCCGAGTCACCCCGGCCGATCCCCAGGTCCATGCGCCCGTTCGTGAGCTCCTGCAGGACGGCGAGCGCCGACGCGGTCACCGTCGGCTCGCGGGTCGCGGGGTTGGTGACGCACGTGCCGAGCCGCATCCGCGTGGTGGCCTGTGCCATCAGCGTCAGCAGCGGGTAGGGGTCTCGCCACAGGACGTGGCTGTCGAACAGCCACCCGTACTCGAAGCCGGCGGCCTCCGCCTGTCTCGTGAGAGCGATCGTCCGCTCGATCGAGTGGTCCGGTTTCAGGGTGAATCCGAACTGCATCGATGCCTCCTCCCGGGTCGTTCCCGGAGAATCGAGTGGCTCGGCTGCCCTCCTCCTTGGCAGCCGAGCCGCGCGGGATGATACCGGATGCCGCCCGCGTCCCGAGCGTGCCCTCCGGCCCGTCTTCTACGGGGCCACAAGGTCCCCGTACATGTCCGGCCGGCGGTCGCGGTAGAACTGCCAGGTCTGGCGGACCTCCTCGACCATGCCCAGGTCGAGGTCGCGCACGATCAGCTCCTCGTCGTGGGCGGAGCCCACGGCACCCACGAACTGGCCGCGCGGGTCGACGAAGTAGCTCTGGCCGTAGAAGTCGTCGTCGCCGATCTCCTTCTCGACCCCCACCCGGTTGATGGTGCCCACGAAGTAGCCGTTGGCCAGGGAGTGGCTGACCTGCTCGACCCGCCACAGGTACTCGGACAGGCCGCGGCTGGTGGCCGACGGGATGAGCACGAGCTCGGCGCCGTTGAGGCCCAGCGCCCGGGCGCCCTCGGGGAAGTGGCGGTCGTAGCAGATGTACACCCCGACCTTGCCCACCGCGGTCGTGAACACCGGGTAGCCGAGGTTGCCGGGGCGGAAGTAGAACTTCTCCCAGAAGCCCGTCACGTGGGGGATGTGGGTCTTGCGGTACTTGCCCAGATACGTGCCGTCGGCATCGATCACGGCCGCGGTGTTGTAGTAGATGCCGCTGGTCTGGCCGTCCTCCTCGTACATCGGCACGACGAGGACCATCCCGGTCTCCTTGGCGAGGTCCTGCATGCGCTTCGTCGTCGGGCCGTCGGGGATGAGCTCGGTGTAGCTGTAGTACTGCTTGTCCTGGACCTGGCAGAAGTAGGGCCCGTAGAACAGCTCCTGGAACAGCATCACCTGGGCGCCAGCCTTGGCCGCCTCGTGGGCGTAGCCCTCGTGCTTCTGGATCATCGACTCCTTGTCGCCGGTCCAGGTGGCCTGCAGGAGCGCGCCTCGGACGATACGGGGCATCGCGATCAGCCTCCTCGGCTTGCGCGCCGCTGTCTGGCGCGGGGACGGCCAGCCGGGCAGGTTCCCGGCCGCGAGACCCGAGGATACGCCTCAGGGAGCGCGCCGGGTCAGCAACAGCAGCGTGGGCGGTGTGCCCGGCCGGCCTGCGGTCCGCCCGACCGGCGATCAGTAGCCGTCCGATGACCCCGACTGAACAACGCTGCTCGCTCCCGATGACCGCCGCTGGTTCGCGTGGCTTGACGCGGCTGCTACGGTGCCGTGACAACTGGAGCCGGAGGAGGCGTCATGAGGGAAGGGCGACGGGTCGCGCGCCTGGCAGTCGCGATTGCCACGGTGGGTATGGTGATCTCAGCGTGCTCCAGTGCACCGGCGGCGCCCGCCGGTTCCTCTGCCCTGTCCGCCAGCCCTCCCGCCGCCGCGACGGCAACGACCGCACCCACGCCGGCCGCCTCGGCATCGGCCGCGGCGACTCCCGTGCCGCCGAGTCCGGCACCGTCGACGAAGGCGATGGCCGCCGTCGACCTGGTGTTCACGGGGCCCATCGCGGTGACCGCCAAGGGCAGTGCCGGACAATGCAGTCTCGGGAAGGATCCGGCATCTGGCACCGTGAATGCGTTCAACTTCGGAGCAACCGAGAGCGACTACGCGGGGCTCGGGGACGGCTTCTACGTCTCCCAGGGGCCCGGAGCGCCAGATGTCGAGATCAAATGGCTGGCCGGACCGAACGCCGCCTTCCTCGGGTCCAGCATCATGAACGTGGTGTCAGCAGATCACCACTCCGTCCAGCTCGACACCGACATCCAGAGCGGGAACATGGGAACCGAGCACGTCACGGGCACGATCAGCTGCCCGTGACCGACCGGACGGGCGGGAGACCGTCGGGGATCGAGGGGGACGGAATGGCGGGGAGCGCGAGCCACCACGGACTGGCCCAGCCTCGGCGGCGGGCGCAATTCATGGGCCGATGGACCCGGGTCGTCACCCGGCGTCCAGCCCTGTCCCGGCGGCGGCCGTGTGCTGTAATGGCGGAAACGATCGTGCCCCCGGCCGACGTCCCGCCGCGGGGCTCTCGAGGTCGCCTGAAGACGGGCAGGCCGGAGGCCGCCCGGATCGGAGGTTTCATGGGCATCAGCGCCGCGCCCGGCATGACGAGCGAGGAAATCGTCGCGCAGTCCCGGGCCCACACCCTGTTCTCGTGGTCCGTCCAGGGCGCGCTGGATCCGATCGCCATCGACCACGCCGAAGGGGTCTACCTGTACACCCCCGAGGGGCGGCGGATCCTGGACTTCAACGCGCAGCTGATGTCGGTGAACATCGGTCACGGTGACCGCCGGGTGATTGACGCGATCACGGAGCAGGCGACCAAGCTCCAGTACGTCCAGCCGGCCTTCGCCACCGAGATCCGGGCCCGGCTGGGCACGAAGATGGCCGAGATCATGCCCGGCGACCTGAACAAGGTGTTCTTCACCCTGGGCGGGGCAGAGGCGATCGAGAACGCGATCAAGCTTGCCCGTCAGCACACCGGGCGCTACAAGCTGCTCGCCCGCTACCGCTCGTACCACGGCGCCACCTTCGGTGCGATGACCCTGACCGGCGACTATCGGCGCTGGGCCAGCGAGCCCGGCCTCGTCGGCGTCGTTCGCTACCCGGACACCCATCGCTGGGGCGAGCCGGAGCCACGGCCCGCGGCAGAGGCGCTCAACGGCCTCGAGGACGTCATCAAGTACGAGGGCGCCCACACGATCGCCGCGATCTTCCTCGAGACGATCGTGGGCACCAACGGGATCCTCATCCCGCCGGACGGCTACCTCAAGGGTGTCCGCGAGCTGTGCGACAAGTACGGGATCCTGATGGTCTGCGACGAGGTGATGGCCGGCTTCGGGCGCACCGGTCGCTGGTTCGCGGTCGACCACTGGGACGTCGTGCCGGACCTGATGACGATGGCCAAGGGCCTTACGTCGAGCTACCTGCCGCTGGGTGCCGTCGCGATGCGCGACTACATCGCCGAGGCCTTCGAGACGAAGATGTTCTACGGCGGCCTGACGTACAGCAGCCACCCGGTGAGCCTGGCCGCAGCGCTCGCGACGATCGGCGTCTACGAGGAGGACGACCTGATCGGCAACGCCGCCCGCCTTGGCCCCGTGATGCGTGCGCACCACGAGGCGCTCGCCAAGAAGCACCCGAGCGTCGGGGCGCATCGCAATCTCGGCCTGTTCGGGATCCTGGACCTCGTCCGCTCCCACGACCCGTGGACGCCGATCACCCCGTTCAACGGCACGAGCGACGAGATGAAGGCCATCGGCAAGTTCTTCCGCGAGAACAACCTGTACACGATGATGGCCAACAACTCGATCCACACCAACCCCCCTCTGTGCATCACCGAGGAGCAGCTTGCGGAAGGCTTCGACGTCATCGATCGGGCCCTCGACATCGCCGACCAGGCGGTGACCGCGTAGCGTCCGGCCTCGGAATCCGGGCCCGGGCGTCCAGACCCCGGGCCCGGGCGTTGAAGACCCGGGCAAGCCCCGGATACCGCCGCTGAACCTCGACCCCGCGGATGTCGCGGGGGCGACACCCCGTGCCCGTTTCGGGCCCGTACAATCCGCTTCCTGCGGCCGGGCTCCCCCGCGCGATGCCGGCACGAGTGGTGTCCGCCATCAGCACGCTCATCGCCTACCTGATCCAGAGCGGCAGGTTCGCCGCGGACCAGATCGACCGAGGGACGGGCGTGGAGCGACGCCTGCGCGTCATGGGGCCCGGACGAGGTGTTCGGCGAGCTGGGCCTGGTGCACCAGGCTCCCCGGAGTGCCACGGTGACGGCCGAGACCGACGCCCAGCTGCTCGCACTGTCCGGTCCGGCGTTCATGGAGCTCGTCGGCTCGGCGGCCGACCTCTCGGCCCGTCTCACCGATCGCTACCGCGGCGCCGGCACCTCGTCCTCGTAGCCGGCGCCTCGTCCTCGAAGAACGGCCGCGAGTCTCAGACGACACGGACGGAGGCCGCCCCCCCGGTGACGGTGACGGTCACGCGATCAGCCGCCGTCGCGTAGCCGGGCGTCTCCGACCGTCCGCTCATGGTCACCAGACCCGACGTCGTCACCCGGGCCTCGACCTCCGGCGGGACCTGGAACGTCATGCTTGCCGCCCCACCCTCGACCCGGATCGGGACATCGCCTCGAGGCCGGGGCAGGACGACCCGGAGCTCGGCAGCCCCGATCCCAATCTGCGCTGACACGATGCTCACGTCGGTGAGGTCGAGGGCGAAGTCCCCGGCCCCGGCCCGGACGTCGAGCATCGTCGGAATGTCGCGTGCAACCGCGATCCGCCACTCGAACCCGCCGTGCCAGGTCCAGCCCCAGCGCTCGGCGGCGGGTGACAGCCGGACGCGAGCCAGGTCACCCAGCCGGTCCACCTGGCTCTCGATGCTCGGCTCGTTCGCTGTCACGTCCACCAGCTCGGCCGTGCCGGCGGCAAGCGCATACCGTCCCGCCCCCAGCCGCAGCGTCAGCTCCAGCCGCCGGGCGTCCTCGGCCGGGATCGTCACCGATTGCACCCCGGCGGCGCCGGCGCCCCGGCCCATGAACGCGCCCGCCATGATCACCAGGCCCGCCGCAATCACCAGCAGCGGCCACGTGACGCCCCAGTCGAGCAGGAGCACGCCCGTGTTGCGCAACAGGATGAGCGCGCCGAGCAGCACCAGGACGACGCCGAAGACGATGGCCGGATCGGCCCAGCCACGATCCCTGTTGCGACGCCTGTTGCGACGCCGGTCGCGACGCTGGTCACGACGCTGGTCACGATGGCTGTCGGTCATCAGATCGTCTCCATGTCAGCCCCGAGGAGCGCCTCGGGCTCGCCCTCGATGGTCACCCTCGGGATCCAGCGAAGAATGGCCGGCATCCACCAGTTCCAGTCGCCGAGCAGGCGCATCGTCGCCGGCAGCAGCAGGCTCCGGACGAGCGTGGCGTCGACGAGGACCGCGACCGCCAGGCCCAGCCCCAGCTGCTGGATGACCGTCAGCTGGATCGTGAAGAATGCCGAGAACACGGCGACCATGATCGCCGCCGCGCTGGTCACGGTCCCCGACGTGATCGTGATCCCCTTGACCACGGCATCGGTCGAGCTCAGCCCGCGGTCCCGGGCCTCCTTGACCCGGGTCAGGATGAACACGTGGTAGTCCATCGACAGGCCGAACAGGATGGCGAAGATCATCACCGGCGCCCATGCCTCCACCGGCGAGGGATGGATACCGGACAGATCATGCAGCCAGCCCTCCTGGAACACCAGGACCAGGACGCCGAATGCGGCACCGGCCGACAGCAGGTTGAGCACGATCGCCTTGATCGGGATGACGACGGAGTGGAAGGCGATCAGCAGCAGCACGAAGCTCAGGGCCAGCACCAGCCCGATCACGAGCGGGGTCTGGTTGCCGTACCAGGCGCCGTAGTCCAGCGTGTAGGCCGCCTGCCCGGTGACGTAGGCGGTGGTCCCGGCGACGCCGGCGAAGGCGTGCGGCACCACGTCCGTGCGGAGCGTGCGGACCACGTCCCTGTTCGCGCGATCGTTCGGGCCGCCGGGCAGGGTGAAGGCCACGCTGCCCACCGTTCCATCACCGGAGAGGCTCAGCTGCGGTGGTCCGCCCACGCCCGGCAGGGCGAGCGCCGCTGTCTCCACGCGGGCGACGGCGTCGCGCACGCCGGGGCCGTCGATGTTGGTCACCACGACCTCGACCGTCAGGTTGGAGCCCCGCGGGAAGTGGGCATCCATGAGGCGAACCGCCTGCACGCCCTCGATCGAGTCGGGGAGGATCGTGGCATCGCTGCCGGTGGAGCCAAGCTGCAGTCGACCGACCGGGATCGCGACGCCGAGCAGGATCGCGGCCGTGACGACGGTCACCGTGACCGGGTGATCCGTCGCGAACCGCACCACCGTTGCCCAGATGCCATGGCCCTCGCCTCGGTCGCGCCCGATCACGGGAAGCCGCCCCCGGTCGACGCGCCGGTCGAGGACCGCGAGCGTCGCCGGCAGGAACGTCAGGCTGCCGATGACCGAGATGGCGACCACAGCGATCGCGCCGACGGCGATCGAGTGGAAGGTCGGGTCATTGATGGCGAACAGTCCGCCCAGCGAGATCATGACCGCCAGTCCGCTGAAGAACACTGCCCGCCCGGCCGTCGCCGACGCAATCTCGATCGCCTCCGGGCGTTCGCGCCCGCGGGCGCGCTCGGCCCGGAAGCGCGTCACCACGAACAGCGAGTAGTCGACCGCGACGGCGAGCCCGATGAGGACGACGATCTGGTTCGCGTACTGGCTGATCGGGCTCACCAGCTGGCTGAAGATCCCCACCAGGCCCATCGAGCCCATGATCGAGGTCACCGCGAGCACGAGCGGCACGAGCGCCGCGACGACGGCCCGGAATGCGATCAGCAGGATCAGGAACGTCAGCGGCAGGGTGAGGCGGAGCAGCCCGTCCAGGCTCTGGTTCACGTACACGCCGAAGTCGTCGTTGATCAGCCGGTTGTTGAGGGCCAGGATCCGCAGGTCGGGATGGGCATCCTGGAGCGTGGCCAGGATCGGCTTGAGGGCCATCGTCCGCGGCAGCGTCTGTGCCTCGTCGCCCACGATCCGGCCCCGGATGAGGACCGTCGTGCCGTCCGCGGCGAGGACGTACCCCGCCGACGCGGGATCCGCCGCCGCCAGGGCGAAGGGGTCGGCGATCGACTCGCCGCCCAGGCTCGGGTCCGGAGCAAAGACCGGGACGACCTGGGCGTCGACCGTCGCGGTGGCGTCGTGGAGCGTCTGTGCCACGGAGGCGACGGCCGCGCGGCCGGACGGCGTGTCGAGACGGCCGGACGGATTCGAGACGACGAGCAGGAACATCTCCGAGGTCTCGTGCGTGCCTGCGTCGCTGAATGCGCGCCAGCCCGCGACGGACTCGCCGATCGGCTCGTCGGTCGCCATGATGGATTGCGCTCGCTGGCCGCCGAGCGCGACGCTGGCACCGAGCAGGCCGACCATGGCGGCGAGCCACAGCGCCAGCACGGCCCAGCGGTGACGGGCGCTCCACAGTGCGACGCGGACGGTCGCCGGCTCGCCCGTGCCCAGGCCGGGCGACGCGGGCGACCCGGATGTAAGGGCAGACATCGGTATCCCCTCGGCGCACGCCGGTCGAGAGAGCCCAGCGTCCGCCAGTCGTCATCAGACCGGGACGCCAACCGGGCGATGATGACTGCGCCCTTCGGGGGCCCCTACGGTCATTCGGCCCAACGTGGGAGGCCGTTGGTTCGAGGACGAACGGGTCCGATGGCGTGACCCCGGTGGCGGCGTCACAAATGGATCGACGCCGTTCGGGCCTGTCGCCCCCACGCCGCGATTTGACGGGAACGCTCGCTGGGTCGATGGTGGGGTCGCACGTCGCAGGCGCCGGGCTTCGATTTCCGCCAGCCCGAAGCGCGCGACCGGATCGGATTCCCTGATGTCCCGAACGTCCTTCTCGCCGCGCGAGTCGACCATCGTCGTGAGCAGCGACGGCTATTTCGATGTCTATCCGGCGTCCGGCCGGACCGACTCCGACCGGCCCGCCTACCGCGGCCGCATCGTCGAGCTCGGTGCCGGGATCCGCGGTGCGGACGACCGGCTCGCGGTTCGACCGTCCTCACCCGCCCTCGCGGATGCCGTCGGCGCGTGGTCGGCGGTTCACGGCGCGGCCGCCGTCCGCGGCGAGCTCGGTCGTGGCCGCGACGGCAAGGAGGCCGTCGTCTGAGAGCCTCTGAATGAACTCCCACGCTCTGCTTGGCCCGTACGTGCCATAGAACCTGTCATCGGCCGGGTGCGCGACGCCCGTGAATACGGTTCCGGGGCGCCGCCCCTCGCCCACCGGCCCCGCGTTTCTGGCAGCCACCGCTGTGCGTGGTGGTAGTCAGGGTTCTGCCACCTCTCGAGGCCGACGCGGTCGGATTTCGGGGCGCCCAGGCCCGTTCTCACGCACGGCCGGAGGAGGTCACGGGGTCCGAGATGGCCGTTCGACCGCGGCCGGCGGCTCGACCGCTGACGACCACCACGCTGTGTGGTAGGTGACAGGAGACTTCGTCCCGGGGAGGGGCACAACCACGCAGGGTGGTAGATGGCAGAAACCGGCCGCCGTGCGGGGACGCCGCCGCGCCGGAACGCCGCCGCGCCGGGACGACGTCGCACCAGGGAGCCGGGTCAGGGCGGGGACGACCCCGCGCCGCGCCCGGACTCGGCCGCGCCCGGACCCGGGCCGCGACTCGAACCCCGGAGCGGCCGCGGTCAGGCCTTGATCCGGTGCCGGTCCGGGTCGTACATCGGGCGGATCGAGGCGCGCGCCGGATAGCGGACGCCCGCGATGTCCACCTCGAAGTGTCCGTGGGCGATCGCCTCGGCCGGCAGGCCGCCCTCGTCCTCGAGCATCGCCAGACCCACAGCACCGCCCAGCGTGTGCCCGTAAGCGCCGGCCCGGACGTGCCCCATCCGACGGCCGTGGAGCAGCACCGGCTCGCCGCCGAACAGAAGCGGCTCCGCATCCTCGACCAGCACCTGGACCAGGCGTCGCCTGGGCCGCTCCGGCACCCCGGCCGCTCGGGCCGCGAGCAGTGCGTCGAGCCCGATGAACCCGCCCGGCTTGTCCCACGCGACCGCGAACCCCAGGCCAACGTCGAGCGGCGTGTCCGCGTTGTCGATATCGATGGCGTAGTCGCGGTAGGCCTTCTCGAGGCGCAGGCTGCCCATCGCACCCAGGCCGACATTGCGGTACCCGAGGTCCCGGCCGGCATCCATCAGCCCGTCGTACACGGTGAGCGCCAGCTCTGCGGGGACGTGGAGCTCCCAGCCCAGCTCGCCGACGTAGGTCACCCGCATCGCGAGCACCCGGGCGTAGTCGAGCTCGATCTCGCGGGCGGTCATGTACGGGAACGCGTCGTTGGACAGGTCGGCGTCGCTCAGCCGCTCCAGCAGCTGCCGCGACCGGGGCCCCTGGACGGTGAGCAGGGTTGTCCCCGACGTCACGTCGGTGATGGTCAGGTGTGCGCCGTCCGGCGTGTGGCACTCGATCCAGGGCGCCATCCGGCGGTGGATCAGGTCGGTGACGACGAGGAGGAACCGCTCCTCGGCCAGGCGCGTGACCGTCAGATCGGCCTCGATCCCACCCGCCTCGTTGAGCCACTGCGTGTAGACGATGCGCCCGACGGGCACGGAGACGTCGTTGGCGCAGATGAGGTTGAGCACCCGCTCCGCGTCCCGGCCCTGGACGAGGAGCTTGGGCATCAGCGACATGTCCAGCATCCCGACCGCCTCGCGGACGGCGTGGTGCTCGGCGGCCTGGAGCGGGAACGACGCGTCCCGCCCCCAGCTCGGCGTGATCACGGGATGCGTGCCGGGCTCCGCGAACCACTCCGCGTACTCCCAGCCGGACGACGGCGCGAAGTGGGCTCCCGCCGCGGCGAGCCGGTCATGGATCACCGATCGCCGGACGTTGCGTGCCGTCTTCGGATGCCAGTTCGGATACGCGGCGTCGCCGAACAGCGCACCCAGCAGCTCGACGCCGCGCTCGGCACGGAAGCGGCGGCTGGTCTCGTGGGCCTGGGTCCGGTCCACGGTGAGACCGGTGACGTCCACCGGTGGCAGGCCGTCCACGATCCACGACGCCGTGAGGCTGCCGACACCGCCGCTGAGGATGATCCCCAATGAGTTCATGCCCGCCGCCAGGAAGTACCCGCGCAGCTCGGGTGACTCCCCGAGCATCGGCATGTTGTCGGGCGTGAAGCTCTCCGGGCCGCAGAACATCGTGCGGACCCTGGCGTCGTGGAGCGACGGGAAGCGGTCCATCGCCCTGCCGAGGTACGGTCCGACGCGGTCCCAGTCCGGCGGCAGGCTGGCGAACGCGATATCCGCCGGCACGCCGTCCAGCGACCACGGCGCGGCGACCGGCTCGAACAGCCCGATCATGATCCCGCCGCCTTCCTCGCGGTAGTAGCCGTAGCGGTCGGGCTCCTCGACGACGGGCAGGTCCGGGTGGGCCCAATCGACGGTGTCGGTGATCAGGTAGTAGTGCTCCGCCGCCTGCAGCGGCACGGAGACCCCGGCGGGCGCCGCCAGGTCGCGCGCCCACATGCCGGCCGCGTTGACGACGTACTCCGCCCGGATCGTGCCGCGGTCCGTCACGACGCCGGTGACGCGGCCGCGATCGGACGTCACGCCGGTGGCCGACACGTGCTCGAGGATCCGGGCGCCGCCCATCCGGGCGCCCCTCGCGTAGGCCATCGTGAGGTCGGCGGGGTTCACGCGACCCTCGTCGGGGACGTAGAAGGCCGCGAGGACGTCATCGATCTTCGCCGCCGGCCACAGCCGTCCGAACTCGGTGGCCGACAGCTCCTGGTTGTCCACGCCGAAGCCACGCACGAACGTGGCCTCACGGCGCAGGGCCTCGAGCCGCCGGGGGTTCGTGGCGAGGTGGAGGTGGCCGATGGGCCGGAACCCGGTGGCCTGCCCGGTCTCCTGCTCGATGGTCGCGCACAGGTCGCGCGTGTAGCGCGCCATCCACAGGGTCGTCTCGGTCCAGATGCCGGCCGAGGTGATGAGCCCCGCCGCATGCCACGTCGTTCCGGAGGTCAGCTGGCGTCGCTCGAGCAGGACCACGTCCCGCCAGCCCAGCTTCACCAGGTGGTAGGCGATGCTGGCGCCGATGACGCCGCCGCCGATGATGACGACCTGTGCCCGGTCGGGCAGCTCGCCGTTGCCGCGGTCCGCGGTCGCCATCGCGGCCGTCGCCGCCGCCGCGGCCGCCGCACCTGCCGCCGCACCTGCCGCCGCCGAGTCAATCCCTGCCACGTCGACCGCCTCCGGTCATGCTCCGGGCTCGCGTGTCCTCGCGAGCCTGCGTCGATCCTAGCCCTCCGGGGACCACCCGGCCGGCACGGACCACCGGGCGGACCACCGGACGGACCGCCGGACCGGGGCGGATCACCGGCGGCCAGCGGATGGTCCCGTGGGCCGGGGTGACGTTTGGTTGGGTTCGGGGTCGGGCAGGGCGGTCGTATACAGGGAGCCGACGTTTGGGGGTTCGCAGACGGGGTTTCAGCCAACCGCCATGTACCACGACCCGACCGAGGTCCGCCTCGTCACACCGGATGCACCGCACACGGACGACGTGTTCGAGCTCGTCCGCCTTCGCCTCTACCTGACCCTTGGTGCCGTTGCGGTGCTCCCGATGGCCGTCGGCTCCCCGCTGATCCGCGTCATGACCGGCGGGGCGAACGGGCTCCAGCCGGTCCAGGTGCTGGCCCTCGCGGCGCTCGGCGTGCTGATGCTGGTCCTGGTGCGCTGGATGACCCACGAGATCCTGAAGCCGGCGGCGGAGCTCGAGGTCTCCCGCGCCGAGCTGCGTCGCGCCTACGAGGAGGTCCGCGAGTACGCCCTCGTCGACGGCCTCACCGGGCTGGGCAACCACCGGGCGTTCCAGGACGATTTCAGGTCGCTGATCGACCAGGCGCATCGGTACAGCCACGACCTGTCGCTCGTGCTTCTCGACCTCGACGGGTTCAAGCAGGTCAACGACGCGCAGGGGCACGGCGTGGGCGACGAGCTCCTGGCGGAGGTGGGCCGGCTGCTCCGCCAGCAGGTCCGGCTGGCGGACCGGGCGTTCCGGGTCGGCGGCGACGAGTTCGCGATCCTCCTGCCGCACACGGGTGCCGACGGGGCCGCGCAGCTGGCCCGGCGCATCCTCGCCGCGGGCCTGGAGGTCAGGCCGGGGGCGGCGTATGCGCGGCCCATCTCGTTCTCGGCGGGCGTGGCGAGCTATCCGGCCCACGCCGCAACCCGCGAGCAGCTGCAGCTCTACGCGGACTCCGCGATGTACCGCGGCAAGCGCTCGGGACGAACCGTCGTGACCGTGGTGGACCCGGCCCTGGACAGCGAGCAGGTCGACGATCAGAAGCGCGCGGCCATGTCCGAGGCGGTTGCACGGGTGGTCGACGAGCGCGCGCTGCGGCCCGTCTACCAGCCGCTGGTCGACCTGAAGACCGGCCGGGTGATGGGGTTCGAGGGGCTGATCCGCCCCGCTCCCGGATCCGAGTTCGCGAACCCCGCAGCGCTGTTCGCGGCGGCGGAGATCGGGGGACGGGTCGTGGACCTCGATCTCGCGTGCCTGGCGGTCGTGCTCACGGGCGCTGCCGCGATCCCCGCCCCGCTGCTGGTGACGATCAACGTCTCGCCGCGCACGCTCGAGGCGCCCGAGTTCGGCGCCGCGCGCCTGCTGCAGATGCTGGGCCGCGCCGGCCTGCCGCCCGAGCGGGTGATCCTCGAGGTCACGGAGCGCGACGTGATCCTCGATGTGCCGCGCGTCCTGACGGTGCTCGAGCGCTGTCGCGCCGCCGGGATCCGGATCGCAGCCGACGACGTCGGCGCGGGCAATGCCGGGCTCCGCCTGCTGAGCCAGTTCCGGTTCGATGTCGTCAAGATCGACCTCTCGCTGGTCCAGGCCGGAACCGGGCAGGAGACCGTCCGCAGCGTGCTGAGCTCGCTCGTCGACCTTGCCGGGCGCTGGGGTGCGCTCGTGGTCGCGGAGGGGATCGAGACGCCGGCGCAGCTCTCGATGACCCGGGAGCTCGCGATGGGCGCCGGGCAGGGCTACCTGCTGGGTCGGCCGGGGACCAACCTCGATCTCGAGAACGTCGACGTCGAGGCCTTGCTCAAGCCGTCGGCCAACCCGTACGTGCGCCTGGGCCTCGAGGGATTCGCATCGGCCGGCGCGCTCGCGACGTTCGGTGCGCCCGTGTTCGCGGCGCTCGGTGATCGTCCGTTCAGCGGAGCGGCGGTCGCGACACCGGGAGCCTGAGCGAACAACCACGCCGTTCATTCGCCGGGCGTGCGCGGCACCCTGCCCGGCGTCATGGTCCCGGTCAGGTTCGGCCGATCGTCACTTGTCCGCAGGCCGCCCGCCGCCGACTCTTCACGCATGGCGCTGTTCGATCCACGATCTCTCGTCGAGCAGCCGGTTCGGCGCGAGCTCGCCGCCGTGATCCTGCGCGGCCTGGCGCTTGTGGCCGTCCCGGCGGTCCTCGCCGCGCTGCCCGTGATCTGGCCGCTCGACGCCTCGACGCGCAACCTCGTCGTCGCGGTGGCTGTCCTGCTCCTGCTCGGCTACGCGCTGCTGGTCCACGCGGTCAGGCTCGTGCGAGGTCGGACGTCGGTGGCAGCCCGGGAGGAGGCGTGGGCCCGCGCGAAGGAGGTGGACGCCGCGGATGCCTGGCTGGGCCGGCTGATCTCGGGCTGGGTTCCGATCGGTCTGCTGATGGCGCTCGGCGTTCTCGTCTGGCCGCACGTCACGGACCCGAATCCCGCCCTCGGGTGCGCCTGGGTCGTGCTGGGTCTGCCGCCGATCGCGGTTGCGTGGCTGTTCGCGAGCTCGACCTGGCTCGATGCCTGCCGGGAGGACCTCGCCCGCGCCGAGGGCGAGTCCGACGCGCGCTTCCGGCGTTACTGGGCGAACCCCGGCCGCTGATGCAGGCCCGGACGACGATCGGGCATACCATCGGGGCATGCCCATGAGACCCCGCCTCCGGACGACCGTGCCCGAAACCTGCGCCGCTTGAGCCCCGTCACGCCGCGCCGCGCGTCCCTGGTGCTGGTCACGCGCGAGGGCCGCGTGCTGGGCCGCCTGCCCGAGTTCCCCGTCGCGACGCCGTGGTGGCAGGAGGTCGGCCCGGTGGTCACGGCCGCGCGCGATCGCTTCGGGCTCGAGGTCGTCGTGCTGCGGCTGTTCGACTCGGAGCTGCCCCGGCCGCAGGGTGGGGGCGTGATGTACGTCGCGGAGGTGCGGGAGCCGCTGCCCGTGGATGTCGAATGCCTGCTGGAGCCCTTCGACGCCGTCCTGGGCGAGCAGCCACGACGCCTGCGATGGGCAAAGCCGGGCGGGCCGGCCGCCGACCTTGCCTGGGCCGAGCAGACGCTCCGCAGCTGTCGGCTGGAGCGCACGGGACCGGCCGAGCAGCTCCGGAGCTGGAACCTCTCGAGCATCTGGCGCCTCCCGCTCGCGGACGGCGCGGCCTGGCTGAAGGTCGTGCCCCCGTTCTTCGCGCACGAGGGTGACATCCTGCGCCGGCTCCAGGGCGGGCCGGTGCCGCGGCTGCTGGGCCACGATGGGGACCGGGTGCTGCTCGCGGACATTCCGGGCGCCGACCAGTACGACGCCGAGCTGCCGGAGCTGCTCGAGATGGTCTCGGTGCTGGTCGATCTCCAGGCCACATGGATGAGCCGGGTGGACGAGCTGCTTGCGATCGACCTGCCGGACTGGCGCGGACCGAAGCTTGCGCTCGAGATCGCGGCCGTGATCGAACGCCGGGCCGCGGACGTTCCGGGGGACGCGCGGAGCGCGCTCGAGGCGCTCGTGGCCGGGCTGCCCGAGCGGTTTGCGGCCATCGACGGGTGCGGGTTGCCGGCGACGTTCGTCCACGGGGACTTCCACCCCGGCAACGTCCGCGGCGGTGATGCGGCCGGGACCGGTGCGCTCACGCTCCTCGACTGGGGCGATTGCGGCATCGGCAACCCGCTCCTCGACATGTCGGCGTTCCTCGGGCGTGTGCCCCGGGACGCCGTCGCGACCGTGCGCGACCACTGGGTGGGGGAGTGGAGGCGCCACCTGCCCGGGTCAGACCCCGCCGTTGCGGCCGAGCTGATCGCCCCGGTTGCGGCCGCCCGCCAGGCCGTGATGTACCAGCTGTTCGTGGACCGGCTGGAGCCGGTCGAGCGCCGGTACCACGACGCCGACGTCCCGGAATGGCTGGCGCGGACCGCGGCCCTCACCCACGCCGAGGCGGCCCCGGTCCGCTGACCGGACCCACCGTGTGCCATCGGTGATCCGCGGATGACCCCACGCTGGTACCGTCAGGACGTGCCTCGCCTCGACCCTGACCAGCTGCTCGAAGACCTCGACCCGGAGCAACGGGCCGCCGTCCTCGCGACCACCGGGCCCGTGGCGATCCTGGCGGGGGCGGGCACCGGCAAGACCCGGGTGATCAGCCGGCGGACCGCCTACGCGATCGCGACGGGCGTCGTGCCGCCCGACCAGGTGCTGGTCGTCACGTTCACGGACAAGGCGGCGGGCGAGATGGTCGAACGGCTCCGCGGGCTGGGTCTCCCCGGGGTCACCGCGCGCACGTTCCACGCCCATGCCCTGCGCCAGCTGCGCCACTTCTGGCTGAGCCGCCACGACGGGGAGCCCCTGCCCGGCATCCTTGACTCCAAGCT
Organism: uncultured Chloroflexia bacterium; assembly: GCA_963849495.1. GTDB lineage: Bacteria > Chloroflexota > Limnocylindria > Limnocylindrales > CSP1-4 > CAIXZV01. The sequence goes on from CAWKHN010000015.1 coordinate 245,951, forward strand.
CGCGATCCTGTCCCGGCTCGCACGCCAGCTGCCCGGCCACTACCGGTTCACGCCCGCCAAGGACCTCGCGGACGAGATCGAGTGGGCGAAGTCCCGCCGGATCGCCCCCGGGACGTACCACGTGGAGGCGGTGACGGGCGCCGGGCGGGAGCCGCCGATCCCGGTCGACCTGTTCAGCGGTGTGTTCGCCGGCTACGAGCGCGCGAAGGCGCGCGCGAACCGGATCGACTTCGACGACCTGATGGTCGAGACCGTCACCCTGCTCGAGACGGACGCCGAGGCGGCCGCAACGGTGCGCGCGCGCAAGAGCTGGTTCAGCGTGGACGAGTACCAGGACACGAGCCCGCTCCAGCAGCGGCTCCTGGAGTTGTGGCTCGGGGATCGGCGGGACGTCTGCGTCGTGGGTGACGAGGACCAGACGATCTACTCGTTCACCGGGGCCTCGTCCGACTATCTGACGTCCTTCACGGACCACTGGCCCGGTTCGACCGAGGTGGTGCTGACCCGCAACTACCGCTCCACCCCGCAGGTCCTCGAGCTTGCCAACCGGCTCATCGCGGCCGAGGGTCGGTCCAAGAACCTGGCGTCGACACGTGGTGACGGGCCGGTTCCGGTGGTCACCAAGCGCATCTCGGCCGATGCGGAGCTGAACGCGCTGGTCGCCGGGATCCGGGATCGGCTGGCAGACGGAACCGCCCCGGCGGAGATCGCGGTTCTCGTCCGGATGAACGCCCAGCTGGCGCCGATCGAGGAGGCGCTGACCCGCGCCGGCATCGCCTACCAGGTGCGCGGGATGCGGTTCTATGACCGGCCGGAGGTCCGCGCCGCGGTTGCCAGCCTGCGCCACAAGGGCGCCGACGCGCGTGGCTTCGCGCTGCGGGCGGCCATCCGCGCGCGCTGGGTCGAGGACGTGGGCTACGAGGAGGAGGGGATTGCCGAGGGCGACGAGGCGCGCGAGCGCCAGGCCTCGCTCGAGACCCTGCTCGCGATCGTGGACATCGTCGTCCGTCACGACTCGGCGGCCGATGTGGCGAGCGTCATCGCGGAGCTCGAAGCCCGGGCCGCCCACGAGCGGGAGGGCGCCGCTGACGGCGTCAACCTGCTGACCTATCACCGCGCCAAGGGCCTCGAGTGGGATGCGGTGTTCCTGCCGGCGCTGGAGGAGGGGACCCTCCCCATCCGCCAGGCGCACGACGACGAGGCGGCCCTCGCGGAGGAGCGCCGGTTGCTGTACGTCGGCATCACGCGGGCCCGCACCCACCTCGCCCTCTCATGGGCCGAGCGGCGGGAGTCGCGTGGCAAGGAGAGCCGCCGCCAGCCCAGCCGCTTCCTGCTGGACCTGCGGCCGCGCCCCGTGCGCACCGTGCGCAACCTTCCCGGCCCGCCGCCGCTCGTCCGGGCGCCGCGCGCCGGGACGGACGAGGACCCGCTGTTCGCGGCGCTGCGCGAGTGGCGCACGACCCGGGCCCGCGAGGAGGCGATGCCGCCCTACGTCATCGCGCACGATGCCACGCTGGCGGCCATCGCCCAGACTCGTCCGCGGACAATGGCGGGGCTTCGGCGGGTCAGGGGGATGGGCCCGGCGAAGCTCGAGAAGTACGGCGACGAGATCCTCGCGGTGATCGAGGCGTCCGAGGCATCGTCCTAGCGGTTGCGCCCGCCTCAGGCCGCGAGGTCCCGCCGGCGGAATGCGACCAGCGCGCCGGCCCAGCCGGCGATCGCGATCACGGCGAACAGGGCGAGGTCCCCCACGGGCAGGTAGCCGTCGTCGATCACCTTCGTCGTGCTGAAGTGGTTCCAGGCGGAGAGCGGTGCCAGCCATGTCCAGTCGGTGGCGACCTGCGTCACCACGAACAGCGCGTACATCACGATCACCACCCCGCCCACGATCGCGGATGTCGTGCTGCGGCTGAGCGTGACCACGGACAGCAAGGTGGCCGGACCGGCGATCGCGCACCCGAACGCGAAGCACAGCACACCCGCGACGAGGAACGGCACGAGCTCGAACTCGGCGCCGACCAGCCGGCCGACCCCCCACGGCGCGAGCACCGCAGCCAGTGCGAGAACTGCCATGACGATCACCTGCATCCCGATCGATGCTGCGAGGTAGCGGACCCGGGACAGGCGCGTGGCGAGCGGGAGGTCAAGGAAGCCTCGGTCCAGGTCGGCCGCGACCGCTCGCGTTCCCAGGATGAGCCCGGCCGCCGCGGCCATGATCGGCCACAGCCAGCTGGCGATGTAGGTGGTGAAGAACACGCCCGGGTCGGAGAGGACCCCGCTCATGCCGAACGCCGCCATGAACTCCGGCGGGAAGGCGTCCATGTACTGCCGGATCAGCTCGTCGTTCTGGAGCATGAACGGGTACATCAGGCCCATGATCGCGCCGTAGACCACCAGCACGGCGGCGAGCCAGATCAGGAGGCCCCGGGAACGGCGGGCCTCGAGCCGGAAGGCGATCATGCCGGGACCTCCTCGCCCGTCTCGGCCGGGGCTTCGCCGTCGGACGGCACGCCGGCGTCGGACGGCACGCCACTGTCGGCGCGGTAGTGCCGCAGGAACAGGTCCTCCACGTCCGGCGTGCTGATCGCGATGTCGCGGACGTCGTGGCTCGCGATCCGGTCCAGCAGCGGGTTCACGTCGCCGCGGACCATGAGGTGCACCTCGCGACCGGTCATCGCCGCAACCTCGACGTTCGGCAGGTCGAACGCGCCCGCGGGCGGCGGCGCTCCGAGCACCAGGTTGACCGAGCGCCAGTGCGACCCGAGCAGATCCCCGACCGTGCTCACGTCCACGACGTGGCCGTCGCGGATGACCGCGACCCGGTCGCACGCCCGCTCCACCTCGACCAGGTTGTGGCTGGACAGGAACATCGTCCGGCCCTCGGCGCGCGCCTCTGCCGCGAGCGCCAGGAATTCGCGCTGCATCAGGGGATCCAGCCCGCTGGTGGGCTCGTCCAGGACCAGCAGCGGCTCCTGACCCATGAACGCAGCGATGACGCCGATCTTCTGGCGGTTGCCACGGGACAGCCGCTTGATGCGAACGCTCGGGTCCAGCTCCAGCCGCTCCGCGAGCCGGCGCCAGGCGTCCCGGGGGAGATGCCGCAGCTCGGCGAGGTAGCGTAGCTGCTCGCCGCCGGTCAGCTCGCCCAGGAAGCCCGGGTCGCTGCCGATGTACCCGATGTTCACGTGGATGCGCGCGGCCTGATCGAACGCATCCTCGCCGAAGACCCGCACCGAGCCCCGCGTCGCACGAAGGAAACCCAGCATCAGCCGGATCGTGGTCGTCTTGCCCGCGCCGTTGGGACCCAGGAATCCGAACGCCTCGCCCTCCGCCACGCCGAAGTCGACGTCCTCGACGCCACGGCGGGAGCCGTAGAACTTGGTGAGGCCTGTGGCCTCGATCACCTGGTAGGTCATTCCGGAGCTCCGTTGACGCCGCGACACCGCGCTCTGACGCCGCGACACCGCGCCGCGTCGCCCGTCCCGCCCATCGCGCCGGTCGTTCCGTGTGCGACCTCGGGCGTGCCGTCGCCTGTCGTGGATCCCGGCCATCGTCGGTTCGGACGACGACTCCGCGAAGGGTCCTCTGTCCCGATCGGATCGCCCTCGACGTCCCGATCGGCGCCGGCGCCCGCCCGCACCGCGGTGCATTCGCGCACCTCGACGTCCCGCCCGGTGCGCTGCCTCACGCGATCGATGCCGGGCCCCAGCGCAAATGCCGCGGCCGCGCGCTACGCGACCGGCTCGAGCGCCTCCTCGAACTGGCTCGCGTACAGCTCGTGGTAGAAGCCGTTGGCTGCCAGCAGCTGGTCGTGCGTGCCTCGCTCCACGATCCGGCCCTCGTTCATGACCAGGATCATGTCCGCATCGCGGATCGTGGACAGCCGGTGCGCGATCACGAACGACGTGCGTCCCTGCATCAGCCGTGACATCGCCTTCTGGATCAGCACCTCGGTCCGGGTGTCCACGGACGAGGTGGCCTCGTCGAGGATCAGGATCGGCGGGTCAGCGAGGAACGCCCGGGCGATCGTGAGCAGCTGCTTCTCGCCCGCCGACACGTTGGTCGCGTCGTCGTCGAGCACCGTCTCGTAGCCCTCGGGCAGAGTGCGCACGAAGTGGTCGACGTGCGCGGCCTCCGCCGCCTCCTGGATGTGGGCCTCGGCGACCGTGACGTCGTCGGCGCCGTACTCGATGTTCTCGCGGATGGTGCCGTTGAACAGCCACGCATCCTGGAGCACCATCCCGAACGTCCGGCGCAGGTTGTCCCGCGTCAGCTCCCGGGTGTCGATGCCGTCCACGGTGATCCGGCCTTCGTCCACGTCGTAGAACCGCATCAGCAGGTTCACCAGCGTGGTCTTGCCGGCGCCCGTGGGGCCCACGATCGCGATCGTCTGGCCGGGTTCGACCACCAGGTCCAGGTCGGCGATCAGCGGCTTGTCCGGCTCGTAGCGGAAGGCCACCTGCTCGAACGTCACCCGGCCGGCAGCGGGCTCCGCGAGCACCCTGGGGGTCACCGGGTCCGGGATCTCCTCGGCCTCGTCCAGCAGCTCGAACACCCGCTCGGCAGACGCCACCGCACTCTGGAGCACGTTGACGATGCTGGCCGCCTGGATGATCGGGAACGTGAACTGGCGCGAGTACTGGATGAACGCCTGGACGTCGCCCAGCGACATCTGGCCGGTGGCCACGCGCGCGCCACCGATGACGGCGATCGCGACGTAGTTCAGGTTGGAGATGAACATCATCGCGGGCTGGATGGTCCCGGAGATGAACTGCGCCTTGAAGCTGGCCTGGTAGAGGGCCTCGTTGCGCTCGTCGAACTCGTCGATCGCCTGCTCCTGGCGGCCGAACAGCTTGACGATGGCGTGACCCGTATGCATCTCCTCGACGTGGCCGTTGAGTGCGCCCGTCTGCTCCCACTGGGCGGCGAACTGCTTCTGGGAGCGGCTCGCGATGAGCACGGTCACGACCAGGGACGCCGGGACCGCGAGCAGCGAGATCACGGCCAGCAGGGGGCTGATCGTGAGCATCATGATCAGGACGCCGATGACGGTCAGGACCGACGTGATCAGCTGGGTCAGGCTCTGCTGGAGCGTCTGGCTGATGTTGTCGATGTCGTTGGTGACCCGGGACAGGATGTCGCCGCGCGACTCGCGGTCGAAGTAGGCGAGCGGCAGCCGCCCAAGCTTCTCGTCGACGCGCCGGCGCAGCCGGTAGACCGTGCGCTGGGTGACGCCGGCCATGATGTACGCCTGCCCCCAGCTGAACACGGAGCTCAGCAGGTAGATCACGGCGACGAAGCCGAGGATCTGCGTGAGAAGGCCGAAGTTGACGCCCACGCCGGGCACGACGTTGCTCATGCTCGCAAGCATGTCCGCGAGGTTCGTCTGGCCCTGCGCCCGGAGGCCGGCGACGATCTGGTCGACCGACAGGCCCGCCAGACCCGGCGTGTTGCCCAGCTGGTTGCCGATGACGCCCTCGAACAGGACGTTGGTGGCGTTGCCCAGGATCTTAGGCCCGATGATCGCGAAGAACACGCTGACCAGGGCGAGGATCATGACCACGCCGATCAGGACGGACTCCGGGCGCAGCTCCTTGAGCAGCCGCCGGGCCGAGCCCTTGAAGTTCCTCGGTTTGGCGACCGGCATCTGCGAGAACATGTGGCCACCGGGGCCGCCACCGGGGCCCATCGGCCGCCGCCGCGGCCCGGCAGCCCCCGAGCCGCCGCCGCCGGGCGCGCCGCCCGGCCGTCCCATCGGCCCGCTCATGCGACCTCCTCCTCGGTGACCTGGGACAGCACGATCTCGCGGTACGTCTCGCAGCTGAGCATCAGCTCGTCGTGGGTGCCGATGCCGGCGATGCCGCCCGCCTCGAGCACGATGATCCGGTCCGCGTGGAGGATCGTCCCCACGCGCTGGGCGACGATGATCACCGTCGCCTGGCCAAGCTCCCGGGTGAGAGCGGCCCGCAGGCGCGCATCCGTCCGGAAGTCGAGCGCCGAGAAACTGTCGTCGAACACGAAGATATCCGGCTTGTGGGCGAGCGCCCTGGCGATCGCCAGCCTCTGGCGCTGGCCGCCCGAGACGTTCGTGCCGCCCTGGGCGATCGGCGCATCGAGGCCCTCGGCCATGGCTTCGACGAAGTCGCGGCCCTGGGCGATCTCGAGGGCGCGCCACAGGTCCTCCTGCCCGGCATTCTCCTCGCCGAACCGGACGTTGCTCGCGACCGTGCCGCCGAACAGGAATGCGCGCTGGGGGATGATGCCGATCCGCTTCCACAGGTCCGACCGATCCATCTCGCGCACGTCGACGCCGTCGACCAGCACCTGGCCCGTGGTGACGTCGTACAGGCGCGGAATGAGGTTGATCAGCGTTGACTTGCCGCTGCCCGTGGATCCGACGATGGCCGTGGTCTCGCCCGGCTTCGCCTGGAACGAGATGTTGCGCAGCACCGGCTCCTCGGCACCCGGATAGCGGAACTCGACATCGCGGAACTCGACAAGGCCCCGGCGGATCGGTGAGATCGGCGTCGGCGGGTCGATGATCGAGGGCTCGGTGTCGAGCACCTCCCGGATCCGGCCGGCCGAGACGGCGGCCCGCGGCACCATCACGAACATGATCACCGCGGTCATGACCGCGAACAGGACCTGGATGATGTACTGCAGGAACGCGGTCAGGTTGCCGATCGGCATGTCGCCGCTGTTCACACGGTAGGCGCCGAAGAACAGGACCGCGACGGTGGTCAGGTTCATGATCGCCATCAGGGCGGGCAGCGTGATCGCGAACAGCCGCTGGACGCTCAGCGCCGTCTCCATCAGGTCGCGGTTCGCGTCGTCGAACCGCTCCTCCTCGTGGCGGACCCGGACGAAGGCACGGATCACCCGGACGCCGGCGAGGGTCTCGCGCATCACGAGGTTGATCCGGTCGAGCTTGCGCTGCATCGCCTGGAACAGCGGGACGGCGCGCGTCATCACGAACCCGATCAGGAGGGCCATGATCGGCAGCACCACGATCAGCAGCCCCGACAGCGGGACGTCCTGGCGGAGGGCCATGATCACCCCGCCGATGACCATGATCGGGGCGGAGATCATGACGTTGAGCGCCATCAGCACGACCATCTGGACCTGCTGGACGTCGTTGGTGTTGCGAGTGATGAGGCTTGCCGCCCCGAACCTGTTGACCTCGACCTGGCTGAGGCCCTGGACCTTACGGAACAGGGCGCTCCGGACGTCACGCCCGAAGGCCATCGCGGTCCTGGCACCGAAGAACACGCCGACGATGGCCGCGATGCCGAGGGCAAACGTCACCACCAGCATGAAGCCGCCGGTCCGGATGATGTAGTTGACATCGCCCTTCACCACACCGTTGTTGATGATGTCGGCGTTGAGCTCGGGCAGGTACAGGTTCGCGATCGCCTGCACCAGGAGCAGGACGACCACGATCAGGATCGACCACCGATACGGCGCGAGGAAGGTGCGCAGGAACCCGGTCATCGGGTGGCCTCCGGGGCGGGGTGGGGGAGGGTGGCATGCAGGCGCTCGCGGGCGAGCCGGAGGGCGCGGGAGCCGCGCAGGAACCCGTCGAGCTCCTCGTCGGTGAGCTCCTCGAGAAGTCGCGCAAGGCGGCCCCGCCGCTCGGCGGCGATGCCCTCGATCATCCGGCGACCGGTGTCCGTGAGCGACACGCGGATCACGCGTCGGTCCTCGTCGTCACGATGGCGGGCCACCAGGCCGCGCTGCTCCATGCGGTCGACGATCCCGGTCATGCTGGCCTGGGAGACGTCCAGGGACTCCGCGAGCGCGCGCATCGGCTGCGGGCCGTCCGCGTCCAGGACGGTCAGGACGTTGAGGTGGACGAGGCTCAGCGGCCCGGATGGCCAGTGGCGCATGTAGCGCATGATCCCGGCCGGGGTATGCGAGGCGAGCTCCTCGAGGAGCTCGGCCAGCAGTCGCTGGCGGCCCGGGGTCGGCGGATGGATCGGCGTGTCGAGCGGGGTCTGGATCGGGGTCTGCGTCATGCCCTTCACGGAAGATAGATGGTCAAGGCGACGTGAAGGATATGCGACGGATCCGGACCTGTCCAGCGCCCGGTTCCCGGACGCGGGCGGTGGCGAACGCCGAGCCTCACGGGGCACGTCAGCTCCGGTTCCAGCCGCCAGGTTCGGCCCCTTCAAGCCTTCCTTGGGGCCGCTTGCCGCCAGCAGGCGCGTGGATCTGATCCACCGTGCGAGTCGGACCCGGCGTCCGGTGTGACCGGGACGACCCACGCCCGTGGTCGGCAGCGCATCACCCTACCCGGTGATCGCCTTCCGGAAGCGCCATGCCGCGAGGCCCATGAGCACGATCCCGTATCCCAGCAGGACGGCGACGCTGGGCGCCACCGACGCCAGGCCGCCGCCGTCGCGGACGAGGTCCTGGAGCGCCGTCAACGCCCAGCTGTGGGGGATCAGGGTGGCGAGCGTCCGCATCGAGTCCGGCATGTAGGCGAGCGGCACCATGGATCCGCCGAGCGCGCCCAGGGCCAGCCCCGCGAACACGCCCAGCGACGACGCCTGGTCCGCGTTCGTGCTGATCGCCCCGATGAGCAGCGCGACCGCCGCTCCGACGAGGCCGAAGGACACGACGATCGCGCTGACCGCTACCGGATCACCCCACCGGACGTTGAACACCAACGCCGTGAGGAGGACGATGAACACGCCCTGCATCAGCGCCACGGCCAGCCTCCCCAGGGCCTCGCCGGCGACGATCGTCGGGATCGAGGTGGGCGTCGAGACCATGCGCCGCGACACGCCGAGCTTCCGGGTGAGCACGAGGCGCCCTGCGGCGGTCATCGATGTCAGGAACATGAACAGGATCAGCTGGCTCTGGGCTCCGAATGTGAACTGGCTGAAGCCCGCGAACGGGCCCGCCTCGCCGATCTGGGTCACGGACACCGAGACCCCGGCGACGCCGTCCCGGTGTGCCTCCGCGACTGGCAGCGCCGTCGTGTAGCTGCCCGCGCCGACCGCCACCGCCGTCCGGGCGGCGGTCACGAGCATCGCCTGGCCGGCGACGGCCGCCTCGGCGGACGCGCGGAGCCCGGTCGTGAGGCTCTCGCTGGTGCCCAGGAACAGGACGTCCACCTCGCCCGTGCCCGCGAGCGCGGTGCCGTACCCGTCGGGGATGACCACGCCGGCCTCGAGGTTGCCGCGCTCGACCGCTCCGCGCAGGGTGGCCTCGTCGGCGACCTCGCGAATGTCGAAGTGGACGTCCGCGTCGCGCAGCGCCCCGACCAGCGCCGCCGCCTGCGCATCGCCGGCCGGTGCCACGACACCCAGCCGCGCGCTGCTCGTGCCCCCGAACTGGATCCCCAGGGCCACGATGATGATCGTCGGCAGGATGAACACGAAGAACAGGTCGCCTCGATCGCGGACCTGGCGCAGGAGGTTGACGCGGGCGATCTCGAACGCCTTGGACAGCCCGCTCATCATGCCCGCACCATCCGCCGGGCCCGAGCGAACCCGATCGCTCCCGTGATCAGGCCCATGGCGAGCAGCACCGCGATCGCGGGCAGGGCGTCCGCTGCCGTCGCGCCTGCTCCGTGCATGTCGCCCAGCCCGCGCAGGAACCAGGCGTGGGGGGTGATCAGCGACAGGGTGGACATCAGCTCAGGAGCCTGGGACATCGGCGAGAATGTCCCGCCCAGGATCCCCAGGGTGATCGCGACCGCCGAGTTCGCTGCCCCGGCGCCGTCCTGCGTGCTCATGAACGAGGTGACAAGGGTGGTGATCCCGATCGCCGAGATGACCGCGGCCAGGATCACCGCTCCCACGCCGATCGGCGGTCCCCAGTCCGCGCCGAGAAGGGTCGTCGTCGCGACGGCGAGGATCACCAGGGCGACCACACCGGTCACGAGGCTGCCGAGCGTCTTGCCCAGCAGGATGGACCCCGGCGCAATCGGCCCCGCGAGCATCCGTCCGAGCGTCCCCTGTCGCCGCTCCTCGATCAGGCTCACCACCCCGACCTGCGCTGCGAAGAACAGGAACAGGACGGCCATCGAAGCCGAGAAGTAGGTCGCCTGGCTGAGCTGGCGCAGGCTCGTGGGGACGTCCACGAGCTGCAGCGACGGGGCCCGTGCGGCGGCGACGATCGATGCCAGCTGCTCGGCGTCGGGCTGTGCTCCCCGCAGGTCGGCGACGGTCAGGACCGCGAGCTGCGCACCGGCGACGCCGTCCGCGAACCGGCTCGCGACCGAGCGTGCGATCTCCGTCGCCAGCGTCGCGTCGCGGGCACCGACGACCTCGATCGAGGTCGGCTGCCCGTTCACGATCGCAGTGCTGAACCCGACCGGGATGATGAACGCGGCGTCGGCCTCACCACCGTCCACGGCCACGCGGGCGGCCTGCTCGGTGGCCACGTCGTCGATGGTGGCCAGCCCGGACTGCGCCAGCGAGCCGAGGACGTCGGTGCGGAAGGTCCGGGCGAGCCCGCCCCCGTCCATGTCCACCACCGCGTACGTGACCTTGAACTCGGTCACGCCGGCCAGCAGCTGCGAGAAGATGACCGCCAGGCCCAGCGGCGCCACGACGGCAAAGATGATCACGGAGCGATCGCGCAGCCGCTGGCGAAGATCCTTCGCCGCGATAAGGATCGCGGTCCGCATCGTCAGCTGCCGGCGTCCCGGAGCGCCTTGCCGGTGAGGTGGAGGAAGACCGCCTCGAGATCGGGCTCCACGACGTCGACGCCCTTGATCGTCGCACCCGCGGCGCCGACGGTGGCCAGCAGCGCCGGCAGCACGCCGCGCGCGTCCGTGGTCAGGACCTCGATCAGCTCGCCCCGGTGGGCGGCGCTCACGACGCCCGGGACGCCCGCCGCGGCCTCGGAGGCCCGTTGCAGGTCACCGGTCGCGGTCAGCCGGACCTCGTCCTGCCGGCCGATGAGCGCGACCAGCTCGCGTCGCGTGCCCTCCGCCCGGATCTCGCCCAGGTCGATGATCCCCAGGCGATCGCAGAGGCGCTCGGCCTCCTCCATGTAGTGCGTCGTGTACAGGATCGCCATGCCGGAGCGGCCAAGCTCCGCGACGCTCTCCAGGATCGCGTTCCGGCTCTGCGGGTCGACGCCCACCGTCGGCTCGTCGAGGAGCAGCAGCCGCGGCTGGTGCAGCAGCCCGACCCCGATGTTCAGCCGCCGCTGCATGCCGCCGCTGAACGTGTCGGCGCGATCCCTGGCTCGCTCGGTCAGGGAGATGACCTCGAGCACCTCGGCAACCCGCGACTTCAGACGCGCCCCGCCGAGCCCGTACAGGCGGCCGAAGAACTCGAGGTTCTCCTTCGCGCTGAGGTCCGGGTAGATCGCAAGCTCCTGGGGGACGTAGCCGATGCCGGCCTTCGCGGCTACCTTGCCGACATCGATCGGCCGGCCGTCGATCGCCACCTCGCCCGCGTCGCGGGCGAGCAGGCCGCAGACCATCGAGATCGTGGTGGTCTTGCCGGCCCCGTTGGGTCCCAGCAGGCCGTACGTCTCTCCCTCGTGGATCTCGAAGCTGACGCCGCGCACCGCCTCCAGCGCTCCGTAGCGCTTGCGGAGGTCGGTGGCTTTCAGGACGACCGGGCGGTCGTCGGAGGCGCCGGCCGCATGGGCGGCGGTCGGGTTGAGTTCCACGGACATCGGGGCAGACCCTCCCACGCGTCGGTCTCGCGCGTCCGGGTATCGTGCCCAGTCAGGCCCGTCGGCGCAAGCCCGAAACGCATGCCGGAGACGAGGCCGACGGCACATGCCGGAGGCCGATGCCGGGGCCCGGACCGATGTCCCCGATGGCCCCGTTTGCTCCCGCCCCGGCCGCTGAGCGCTCCGGCCGTCAGGCCCGCTTGCGGACCTTCCAGATCTCCTCGCACGGCCACTGCCGGGCCCAGTCGTACGGCATCCACGCGTAGGTGGTCGTCGCCCCGTCGGGGATCCGAGGCTCGACCAGGTCCTCGATCTCGAACCCGCTGCCGGCCAGAAGCCGGACCCAGTCGCCGTGGCTGAGGTGGAACTCGACCGCGCCGTCGGCATCCGGCCACTCGGTGCGGCCCATCCCGAACATCGGGCGCAGCAGCCGGTCGGAGACGGGATCCTCCTCGAGATCCGGGCTGCACAGGTACGCGACGACATGGTTGGTGAGGAACACGAGCCGGCCACCCGGCCGCAGCAGGCGCGCGGCCTCCGGGATCCATGCCGCCGGATCCGCCCAGAGAGCCGCGCCGTACTCGCTGATCGCGAAGTCGAACGAGGCATCGGGGAACGGCACCCGTTCGGCGTTGCCCAGGATCAGCGGGAAGTCCAGGGCGTGCTCACGCTGGAGTCGGACCGCGGTCTCCAGCTGTCGCGGCGAGTTGTCGATCGCCACCACCCGCGCCCCCCGGCGAGCCATCCAGGCGGAGACATAGCCCGTGCCGCAGCCGAGCTCGATGGCGTCCTTTCCCGCGAGATCGTCTGGCAGCATCCGGACGATCGATTCGGGCACTCCGTAGATCCCCCACGTCTCCTGGCCGGCCGGCTGCCGCCACGACCGCTCGCCGGCGGCGACGTAGTCGCTCGCGTACCCGTCCCAGGCGATCCGGTTCGCGGCAACGTGGTCCGGAAGGCCGCCCGGATCAGGCCGGACGGCGCCCGGATCCGGTTCCGGCGTCACGGGTTCCGGCGTTTCAGGCTCGGTCCCTCGCACCACGTCACCCATCGCCGCGATGCTTTGCCCGCGCCGCCAGGAGCAGCTCGATCGTGCGCTCGGTGACCGGCCGCAGGTCGAGCTGCACGTGCCCCACGCCCAGGTCCCGCCATGCGTCCAGCGCCCGCGTGACCTCGTCGACATCGGCCGCCAGCGCGTCGGCGGCGCCCGGCCGGCCACCGGCGCCGCGCTCGGAGTCGAGCGTCAGCCCGACCGTGATCTCGAGCGTCGCCGGGTCCCGGCCCTCGATCTCGCAGGCCGCCAGCAGGTCCGAGCGCCGCTGGGTGAACCGCTCGGTGGGGAACCCGAACCAGGCGGCGTTCCAGGCGTCGGCGTGGCGGGCGACCAGGCGGAGAACCCGCTCGCCCTTGGCGGCGATGAGAAGCGGGATCCGGCCGGGCAGGCGGGTGGGACGCGGCGGCGGCGGGATCAGGACCGCATCCTCGACGTCGTGCCAGCGACCGTGGAACGTCACGCGCTCGCCGCGGATGAGCGGCCCGATGATCGCCAGCGCTTCCTCGAACCGGCCAGCGCGGTGGTCGAACGGATAGCCGAAGGCCGCGTACTCCGGCTCGTGCCAGCCCGTGCCCAGCCCCAGGATGAGACGGCCGTCCGCGATCTCGTCGAGCGTGCCCGCCATCTTGGCCAGCATCGCGGGCGGCCGGAAGCCGGTTCCCAGCACGATCGTCCCGAGAGCCGCCCGCTCGGTGACGGCCGCGATCGCCGCCAGCAGCGTCCATGCCTCGTGGATCCCGTCCTCGCCCTCGTCGGGGAGCCGGAAGATCAGGTGGTCGTACACCCACAGGCTGTCGATCCCGCCCGACTCGGCGAGCTGCGCCAGCTTTCTGATCCGCGGCCACGTCGATGCACCGGGGCCGTCCGCGTCGTTCATCGGGAGAACCATGCCGATCTTCATGGGCGCATCGTACGGTGACCGGCGCGTCGGGGTCGTGAAGTGCGGTTCGCGAGGGTCCTGTGATCTTGACGGGCCCGCGATCCTTGTTCGTGCGGGAGCCATCCCGCGAGCGACGTTCGCCGGGGCCGGAACTCGATGAGGCCGAACGGCGCATCGAACGCATTTCGACGGCCGGCGGCAACGCCGGCCGTCGAGATTCTTGCGACGTGCGGGCCCGGACGTTGCCGTTCGGCGTCTTCACGACCGTGTTGACGTTCCCGGGGGCATGGGCGCCGCCCGGTTGTCGGCGCTCCGTGACTCTGTCAGGTCACCTGCTCGGTGATTCTGTCAGTGCCAACCGGCTCGGCGCCTTGAGGCCGGGCCGGTTCCAGGGGTGGTCGGACCTCGGACGATAGCCGGGACGCTCCTCGCCCGCAGCCGGTGTCGAGCCATTCGGATCGAGCACCCGGACCTCTCGCAGGCGGCGCGGCTCGGGCGGGGCGGGCACGGCGGCCAGCAGCCGTCCATACGCGACGACCAGGAGGCGGCCGTCGAGGCGGAGATCGACCTCGACCCGCTGCCCGGCGAGGGACCGGCCTCCTGCCCCGGCGGGGAGCTGGAGCAGGGCCCCGTGGAGCCGGACGGTGCTGTCCGAGCCGACCGCTCGGCGCCAGCGGAAGGCGAGCACCCGGCCGAGGTCGAGTCCGGCGGGCACCGGACGCCAGGCAGGAACCGGACTCGCCGCGGGCACCGCGAACCGGCGGTTGAAGCGGGGGACGAAGGCCGCGAGGACGGCGTTGGCACCCTCGAGGTCCGTGATGCCCCGGCGCCGCAGCTCGGAGACGAGCCGGTCCTGGAACGTCCCCCAGGCCCGCTCGATCCGGCCCTTGGCCTGGGGCGAGCCGGCGTGGATCGAGGTGATCCCGAGCTCGACCAGGGCCCGGCCGACCTGGGTCGCCTCGTCGCGCTGCTGCTCGGTGCCCTGGCTGGGTGCGAACACCGACGAGCCGTCGCGGTAGATCGAGGCCGGCAGCCCGTCCCGGCGGGCCACGTCCCGCAGGATGGTCAGGTAGCCGACCCCGTCCTCGGCCTCGCGGAACACGGCGCCGACGATCGTCCCGGTCGCGTCGTCGATGCCGCCGACCAGGGTCAGCCAGGGCCTGCGGCCCTCGAGCCAGTCGTGCCGGCTGCCGTCCACCTGGACCATCAGGTCCTCCTGGGCCATTCGCTCCCGCCGGCTCCGGTACCGGGGTGCCCGGCGCCGCCTCGGCGAGGCGATCCCGCGCGACCGGCAGCAGCCGGCGCAGCGAGGAGCGGCCGATGGTGATGCCCTCCTCCTCGGCCAGCGCCTCGACGAGGTGCGTGTCATTGAAGCCGCGGTCCACCGTCGTGGCGAGCTCCACGATCCGGTCGGGCAGCGCGTCAGGCAGCCGCCGGGCGGACGGTCGGCCCCGGTTGCCATGGGCGAGCCCCGCGGCGCCGTCGCGCAGCATCGCCGCCCGCAACCGCCACGCGCTCCGCTCGCTGCATCCCAGCAGGAGCGCAGCCTCGTCGGTCGTGAGGATCCCGGCCAGCCAGCGTCCCACGACCTCGGTCCGCTGCTGTTCCTTGGCATTCAACGTCACGCTCTCCCTCATAGGGTGAGCCTGACAAAATCACTGAGCAGTTGGCCCTGACAGATTCACTGAGCAGGGACACCGGCATGGGCGGCGGCGCGGCGCATGGGGTATCCTGCCCGGCGCCGGACGCCGACGGGCGCCGGTCCGGGCCGGTAGCTCAACGGTAGAGCAAGTGACTCTTAATCACTAGGTTCAGGGTTCGAGTCCCTGCCGGCTCACCACTCCCGAATCAGTCGTCGATGTCAACCCCCGCGCCGCGCGGGGGGTTGTTTGCGTCCGCGGGCTCCCGCGATCGGCGCCAGTGCCGGCAGCCTGCGATCTCCCCCTCGTCAGCTTGCCTCCGACGCGCAACGCTGGTGTCGCGACGCCATCTGCAAGGTGCGGGACCCTGCCGTCAGGCCCGACCCGGGTGGCCATCCGGGGCCCCCGGACCGTGCGCATGGCAGGGCAGGACGGCGACCACTGGCACGCCTCGTCCCGACCATGGTGGTTCATAGTCGGTACCAGCGTCCCTGACCGCGCTGTGGCCGATGTGGGGCCTCCGGTACCCGCCCGCCGCGGCGATCGAACGAGTGTGACGCGATGACTGACGACGGGCTGTACGCCGCGCTGGTCCGGCGCGGGATGACCCGGCGCTCGTTCCTCAAGTTCGTGTCGGCGATGACAGCCGCCCTGGCCCTGCCCGTGTCGTACGAGCCCCGCATTGCCAGGGCCCTCGCCAGCGCGCCGCGCCTGCCCGTCATCTGGCTCCGTGGACAGGATTGCGGTGGCGAGACGGAGGCATTCCTGCGATCACCCGATCCGACGGCCGCGTCGCTCATGCTCGACCTGCTCTCGATCGAGTACCACGAGACCCTGATGACGGCCTCCGGCGCGGAGGCGGAGCTCGCCCGGACGTCGGCGATGGAGCGGTACCCGGACGGGTATGTCGCGGTCGTGGAGGGGGCGATCCCAACCGCGGCCGGCGGGGCGCACTGCCTCGTGGGT
The DNA here is from genome assembly GCA_963849495.1 of uncultured Chloroflexia bacterium. Classification (GTDB taxonomy): domain Bacteria; phylum Chloroflexota; class Limnocylindria; order Limnocylindrales; family CSP1-4; genus CAIXZV01. The sequence continues at coordinate 262,134 of CAWKHN010000015.1, forward strand.
GGCCGGCCGTTCTCGGACATCGTGCGCGAGGTCTGCGACGGGGCCCTGGTCACGATCGCCGTCGGCGCCTGCGCGTTCGACGGCGGTGCCCCGGGAGCCGGCGGAGGAGTCACGGGGGCGAAGGGCGTGCAGGCGGTCGTGTCCGGCGGTCCGCTCATCACGCTGCCCGGCTGTCCGCTCAACGTGGAGAACCTTGCCGCGACGATCGTCCACTACCTCACCTTCAAGGCGTGGCCCGCGGCCGACGGGAAGGGCCGCCCCCTGTTCGCCTACGGCGCCCTGATCCATAACGAGTGCGAGCGGCGCCCGCATTTCGAGTTCGGAGAGTTCGCCCAGTCCTGGGGTGACGAGGGCTCCCAGCGGGGCTGGTGCCTCTACAAGCTCGGCTGCAAGGGACCGGAATCCTTCGGGAACTGCGCGAGCCTCCAGTTTGCGCAGGGCACGAGCTGGCCCATTCATGCGGGGCACGGATGCATCGGCTGCACGATGCCGAGCTTCTGGGATGCGATGAGCCCCTTCTACCGGCGCCTCCCGTCGCCGGTCCCGTTCTTCCCGGAGATGACGGCGGACGGGGTGGGGACCGCCCTCGTCGGCGGCGTCGGAGCGCTTGCGGTGGCGCACGGAGCCGGAATGTACGTCCGCACGCGGCGCAGCCGGGCTGCGGAGCGGCGAGCAGCAGCAGCCGCAGAGTCGGCCGCGGCCTCGTCGTTGCCGACGTCGAACCCGCCGGTGATCACGCCCCCGCCGGTCGCAAGCCCGCCGGTGATCACGCCCCCGCCGGTCGCAAGCCCGCCGGTCGCAAGTCCGCCGGTCGCAAGTCCGCCGGTCGCAAGCCCGCCGGTGGTCGCGCCACCGCCGGCCGAGACCCGCGACGACCCGGAGGTGCGCTGACATGGCACGCATCGCCGTTGATCCCGTCACCCGTGTCGGTGGCCACCTGCGCATCGAGGCGGACGTCGTCGGCGGGGAGGTACAGGACGCCTGGAGCTCCGGCACGATGTTCCGGGGCATGGAGCTGCTCCTCCAGGGCCGCGACCCCCGCGATGCCTGGATGTTCGCCGAGCGGATCTGCGGCACCTGCACGGGCGTCCACGCGCTGGCCTCCGTTCGGGCCGTGGAGCAGGCGTTCGGGCTGGTCGTCCCGACCAACGCCCGTCTCATCCGCAACCTCCTGGCCGCCACGCTGTCCGTGCGCGACCACGTCGTCCAGTTCTACCTCGCCCAGGTGCCCGATTGGGTGGACGCGAAGGCGGCCATGAATGCCGATCCCTCGGCGACGTCGATCCTGGCGAGCGCGCGGAGCGGCTGGCCCAAGTCCAGCGCCGCCTACTTCCAGGGCATCCGCGACCGGCTGAACGCGGTGATCTCGTCGGACCAGCCCGGCCTGTTCGGCAGCGGTTACGACGGCCACCCGGCGTATCGCCTGTCGCCCGAGGAGAACCTGGTCGTGCTCGCGCACGGGCTGGAGGCGCTCGACTGGCAGCGCGACCTGATGCGGGTCCAGACGCTGTTCGGAGGCAGGGATCCGCACCCCCAGTCCTACCTGGTCGGCGGCATGTCGCTCACACCGCCGTGGGGTGGCCCGCCGGCGCAGCATGGGCGCGAGCACCCACGGGTCCCCGGACGCGATGCGCCGGCAGCGCTCAGCGATGACGGGTTGTCCCTGGTGGACGGGTTGATCGCGTCCGCGCAGACGTTCGTCAACCAGGTCTTCCTCCCCGACGTCCTGGCGCTCGCGCGGTCCTACCCGGAGTGGACGAACGTCGGCGCGGGACCGGGCAGCTTCCTCTCCTACGGGGAGTTCCCGGAGGATGGCGGGACCGAGCCGGCGCTGTTCCTGCCGCGCGGCCGGATCGTGTCCCGGAACCTGAACACCGTCGCGACCGTCGACCAGGCCGCCGTGGAGGAGACCGTCGCGCACGCCTGGTACGCGGACGACGGCGGTGACGCGGCGCGCCATCCGGCCGATGGGCAGACGAACCCCGAGTACAGCGGCCCGGCGCTTCCGCTGACCACGCTCGACGGTGCCGTGAAGTACAGCTGGCTGAAGGCGCCGCGCTACGACGGCATGCCCATGGAGGTCGGCCCGCTGGCGCGGATGCTGGTGGGGTATGCCGACGGGCAGACGGAGATCCGCGGCACGATCGATGCGGCGGTGACGTCCCTGGGGCTTGGCCCGAAGGATCTGTTCAGCACGATGGGACGGATCATCGCCAAGGCGGTTGAGACGCAGGTTGTCGCCAGGCGCGCCACGCGCTGGCTGTCGCAGCTGAAGGGAAACCTGGCGCGGGGGGACGTGTCGGTCGTGGACGCATCGAGCTGGGACCCGACGTCCTGGCCGGCAACGGCCGACGGCTGGTCGCTCGGCGAAGGACCCCGTGGCGCGGTCGGCCACTGGCTGTCGATCCGGGACGGGGTGATCTCGCACTACCAGGTCGTGGACGCCACCACCTGGAACGGCTCGCCGCGTGACGCGACGGACGGCAGAGGGCCGATGGAGAGCGCCCTGGTGGGTACCCGGGTCTCGGACCCCTCGCGGCCACTGGAGATCCTGCGAACGGTCCACTCGTTCGACCCGTGCACGGCCTGCGCGGTCCATGCCTTCGACCCGAGCGACCCGGGTCCCGTCCAGGTCCGCATCCGGCGCAGGGGAACCGTCCGATGAGCATCTTCCGCCGAGCCAGGACGGCGCCGGGTCACGTCGTCGTCTCGCACCTCGCCGCCGAGACGGCCGGCCTCGGAGCACCGTCCAGCTTCACCGAGTCCGCCTCCGCATTGCCGATCGAGGGCGCTCATGCCATCGACCGGCCGGAGGAGCGAGTCCGGCTGTACGTGTGGCAGATCCCGGTCCGCGCCACCCACTGGGTGACCGCGACCTGCATCGTCATCCTGAGCCTCACCGGCGGGTACATCGCCGACCCGTTCCTCATCCCGCCCGGTGGCGACGTGATGTCCACCATCCGCATGATCCACATCGTCACCGCGCTCGTGTTCCTGCTCTCAGGCCTCCTGCGGACCTACTGGCTGCTTGCCGGCAACCGCTTCGCACGCTGGTCCGCGTTCATTCCCACGTCCCGCTACCAGGCCACCGAGCTGTTCCGCCAGGCCGGGTTCTACGGCTTCGTGCGGCGCGAGATCCCGAAGGTGCTGGGCCACAACCAGCTGGCCGCGTCGGCCTACCTCGTCCTGTTCGCGCTCCTGCTGGTGGAGACGGTCACAGGCTTCGCGCTGGACGGGCTGATGGGTGCGGAGCCCGGCGCAACCGGGTTCGGCTGGCTGCGGGAGCTGATGGGGCCGCAGACCCTGCGCCTGATCCATCACCTCTCGATGTGGGCCATCCTCGCGATCGCGCTGTTCCACGTCTACAGCTGCGTGCTGGTGGATCACATCGAGAAGAACGGCCTCATGTCGAGCATCTTCAGCGGCTTCAAGTTCCCGACCCGCGAAGAGGTCGTCGAGTCGCGCGACGGTGGCACGGATCTCCTGGAGCGAGTCGAATGAGACACCAGGACCGGCCGCTGGTCGTGCTGGGGCTGGGCAACGTGCTGCTCGGCGACGATGGGGTCGGCGTGCGGGTGATCGAGGCGCTCGGGCAGCTCGCGGAGCGTGACCCCGGCGCATTGCCGCGCGGAACGCGGCTCCTGGACGGCGGCACGCTCGGGCTGGGCCTGCTCGGGTCCATCGACGCGGCGCGCGCCCTGGTCGTGGTGGATGCCGTGAACATCGGCCGCCTGCCCGGCACCGTCACCGTCCTCGACGAGGCTGGGCTCAGCGCGCAGTCCGGAGGTGGCATGTCGAGCCGAGGCGGGGTGGGGGCGCTGCTGGCGACGGCGAGGCTCACGGGCATCCTGCCGCGGGTGGTGTCGCTGGTCGGCATCCAGGTCGGCAGCATCGGCATCGGCTCGACGCTGTCGCCCGATGTCCGGGCCGCCCTGGCCGGGGCTGTCGACACGGTGCGCCGCGAGCTCGAGTTGGTGGACAGGATGGCGGCCGGCCGATCCCGGCGGGCCGCGGAGCTGGCAGGAGCGACGGCATGAACAAGAAGGTCGATCGCGGGCTGCGGATCCTCATCGTTGCCAACTTCATGGTCGTCGCCCTGCTGGCGAGCTTCATGGTCGCCGACTGGTTGCAGATCATCCCGACGCGCGGCGACTCGGGCAGCCCATCACCGTCGGCGTCGGCGCCCGTCGAGCTGATGCAGATGGGGCTGGCCCACATCCCCACCTCCAACAGCTGCCTGCTGTGCCACGACGAGGGCGGCACGGTCAAGGTGATCCCGGCTCTCGGCCACCCGCTCGCCGGCTGGACGGCCTGCCTCGTCTGCCATACGAACGAGGACCTCGGGCGCAAGGCTCCCGGCCACGACGGGATCGCGCAGACCGAGTGCCTCAACTGCCACAAGGAGGCCCCGCAGGGGCCCGTCATCACGCAGGCGCACGCGAACCTGGGCCAGCCGTGCCTCGACTGTCACGGCAGCGTGGCGCACCTGCCGACGAGCATGGTCGGCCGCAACCAGGACCAGTGCTTCCTGTGCCACAAGCCGCTTGCGTCGCCACCGCCACAGCAGCCACATCCGACCAACACGAACCTGACCTGTCGTTCCTGCCACCAGGCCGCGAACGTCGGCGGGCTGCCCATCACTCACGCCCTGTACCCGGACGACACGTGCGTGCTCTGTCACGACATGGACATCGCATCGCCGACGCCCACGCTTGTCCGTCCCACGGTGTCGCCGCTGCCGAGCCTGCTGCTCACGCCGTCGCCGTAGGACGCGGCCGTGGGCCGGTCCCTCCGGATCTGCGGGCAAGACCTCTGTTCACGGGCGCCATGTGGCCGTAATATCTCGGGATGAGTGCTGCCAACCCGAGGGATCTCCTCCGCGTGGGCCAGGCCGCCGAGATGCTCGGCGTGACCGTGGAGACGCTGCGCCGGTGGGAGGCGGACGGCCGCCTGCGGCTTGAGCGCTCGGCAGGTGGCCAGCGTCTCGTCCCGGTCGCCGAGGTCACCCGCCTGCTGGCCGAGCGTCGCCGGGACGGCGTCGACCGCCCGATCGTCGCGCAATCCGCCCGAAACCGGTTCGCCGGGATCGTCACCCGGATCGAGAAGGACCGGGTCGCCGCCGTGGTCGAGGTTCTCGCCGGGCCGCACCGGGTCGTCAGCCTGATGACCGCCGAGGCCGTGGACGACCTCGGCCTGCGGGTCGGGGACGAGGCCGTCTGCGTCGTGAAGGCGACAAACGTCGTGGTGGTGATCCCGTCGGGTCGCGAGACGCGAGAGTGAGGCCGTCGCGTCTGCCGCGGCCGATGGCAGCCCCGTTCGCGTCCGCACGCGCCGCGGTCGGGCTGGTGGCCGTGATCCTGGTGACCGTGTCCTGCGGCTCCGCAGCTGCGACCGGTGCACCGGGTTCGAGCGGTGGCGCTGGTCTCACGGGTGGGCTCTCGGTCGCCGCCGCCGCCTCGCTGCGGGTGGCCGCGACGAAACTGGCCGCCGCCTTCGAGGCATCGCGGCCCGGCGTCACGATCACCGTGGCCACGGATTCCTCGGCGGCCCTGCGAACCCAGATCGAACAGGGCGCCCCCTTCGATGTCTTCCTGTCGGCCGATGTGGCGAACCCGACCGACCTCGCGAAGGCAGGCCTCATCGCCGGGGACCCCATCCCGTTCACGGCCAACACCGTTGCCCTGGTCGTGCCTGAGGATGATCCCGCCGGGATCGCGACGCCCGCCGACCTCGCACGTCCCGGCCTCCGGCTCGTCGCCGCGGGCGCGAACGTCCCGATCACCGCCTATGCCGACAGGGTGATCGCGAACCTCGGCTCGCTTGCGGGCTACCCGGCCGGCTACGCGGCTGCGGTGCGGGCGAACACGGTGAGCCGCGAGGACAACGTCGCCGCCGTGCTCGCGAAGGTCGAGCTCGGGGAGGGCGATGCCGGGTTCGTGTACGCGACCGATGCGGCCGGCAGCACGAAGGTGCGCGTGATCGAGATCCCGGGCGACGCCAACGTGCAGGCGGAGTATGCGGGCGTCGTCGTCAAGGCCAGCGCCCACGTGGACCTCGCCGCGGCATTTCTGTCCTGGGTCGCGGGGCCCGCCGGTCAGGCGATCCTGCGCCCGCTCGGGTTCCAGCCGCCGTGATCGACGGCCTGACGGGCGTCGGCGGCCGGGTGGAGCGCGCCCGGCCGGCAGGGCGGATATCGCTCGCCGTCGCCTGGTTCCTGGGGCTCGCGCTGGCGCTGCCGGTGGTGGCGCTGGTGGCGCGCGCTGTCATCGGGGGGTCGCTCGCCGCGGTGATCGGGTCGCCCGCCGTCATCGACGCGCTCGCGCTGAGCCTGGGAACGACGGCCTGCAGCCTGGTGCTCACGGTCGCGATCGGGCTGCCGTTGGCCCTCGTGCTTGCGCGGCGGCGGTTCCGCGGTTCCTGGCTGCTCGAGACCGTCGTGGATCTGCCGATCGTGCTGCCGCCCGCGGTCGCCGGCCTCGCACTCCTGCTCGTGCTCGGCCGGCGGGGTCTGCTCGGCGCGCCGCTCGAAGCCCTGGGGATCTCGATCCCGTTCACGACGCTTGCGGTCGTCCTGGCCCAGACATTCGTCGCGGGCCCGTTCTTCATCCGCTCCGCCCGGACGGGGATCGCGGCCGTGGACCGCGACGTGGAGGACGCCGCTCGCGTCGACGGGGCGAGGGAGCGGGACCTGTTCCGCTGGATCACGGTCCCGCTGGCGGCTCCGGCGCTCGCCGCCGGTCTGGTCATGGCCTGGGCCCGGGCGCTCGGCGAGTTCGGCGCCACGATCATGTTCGCGGGCAACGTCGAGGGTCGGACGCAGACCCTCCCCCTGCTGGTGTACGGCGAGTTCCAGGGTGGGGACCTCAATTCCTCGATCGCGGCCGCGGCGGTGCTGGTGCTTGCCGCGGCCGGTGTCCTGGTGGCCGTCCGGGCGCTGCGCTGGGGACGGGCGCTGGACACGGCGACGGGCTGACGGCGGTTCCCCGAGCGGCGCAACGTCGTCGCCCGGGCGCGATGCCGCGAGCACGGCGGCCCCGGGTGGGCGATCATTCCACGCATGCCGGACACGCTCGTCGTCAGCTGGGAGGATCTCGACGCCCTCGTCGCGCGCCTGGCCACGGAGGTGGGTCGCGATCACGACCTGGTCCTTGCGATCACCCGCGGCGGGCTCGTGCCGGCAGGGATGCTTGCCTACCGCCTGTCCCTGCGCGAGATCCTGGTTGCCGGTGCCGAGTTCTACCGGCCGGGCGGCGGAACCCATGACGCTCCCCGGATCGGCCACTTTCCGGCGGCCGAGCTGCTCGCCGGCCAGCGGGTGCTGGTGGTGGACGAGGTGTGGGAGACGGGCGAGACGATGACCGAGGTGCTGGTTCGGGTGCGTGCCGCGGGCGGGATCCCGGTGTCGGCGGTCATCCACTTCAAGCCGGGCCGGTCACGCGTGGCCGGACGGCCCGATCACTTCGCGGCAACCGTCCACGACTGGGTGACTTACCCGTACAAGGCCGGCGGATAGCGGGACGCCGCGCGGTCCACCGGCGCCTGCACAACGGCTGTTGAACGCGCACTTGAGCCTCAAAGGCACGCATCCTCTCATCGAGTTCTCAGGCTCGTGCTCTTGAATACAGGTCAACCGCGGCGCTCCCGGTGGATCTCCTCCCCACCGAGACCGCCGCGGACGTCTGTCCGGACCAGGAGCCCGCTGCGCCGATGATCCCGCCCGACCGGCCACCGTCCGCAGGCCTCGGCGATGCTGCCGAGGATGGATCGATCCCGCGTGAGGGGCCGGCCGCGGAGCACGTCGCCCACGTGGCCGGGAACGGTGTGCGCGGGGTGCCGTGGGCGCGCCTGGTGCCGCCTGCGCTCGGCCTGCTCGCCGCTGCTGTCTACCTCTGGGACCTCGCGATCAGCGGCTACGCGAACACGTACTACTCGGCGGCAGCCCAGGCGGCGAGCCAGAGCTGGAGTGCGATGTTCTTCGGCTCGATCGACGCGGGCAACTTCATCACCATCGACAAGCCGCCGATCGCGGTCTGGGTCATGGGCCTGTCCGTGCGGATCCTCGGGCTGAGTCCCCTTGCGGTGCTCCTGCCGGAGGCGCTCGCGGGCATCGCGGCGGTGCTGCTGCTCCACGCGACGGTGCGCCGGTCGTTCGGCCCCGTGGCCGCCCTGGTCGCGGGCGTCTCGTTCGTCCTGACACCGGTCGCGGCACTGATGTTCCGGTACAACAACCCGGATGCGGTGCTGACGCTGCTGCTGGTGGCCGCGGCCTATGGGGTCGTTCGTGGGCTCGAGGACGAGCGGTTCCGCTGGCCGATCCTGGCCGGATTGCTGGTCGGCATCGCCTTCCTGACCAAGTACCTGCAGGCATATCTCGTGCTGCCGGCCTTCGGGATCACCTACCTCGTCGCCGCCCGCGGCGACCTGCGCCGCCGCCTCGCGGGTGTCGTCGCGGCCGGCGTCGCGGTTCTCGTGGCCTCGTCCTGGTGGGTGGTGATCGTGGACCTCCTGCCGGCGGCATCCCGGCCGTATATCGGCGGCAGCTCGAACAACACGGTCATGGACCTGGTGCTCGGCTACGACGGCCTCGGCCGGATCTTCGGGGGCAGCGGGCCCGGCCCCGGCGGGCTCCCCGGCGGACTGCCGCACAACCCGCCCCCCGGCGGGATCCCCGGCGGGACCCCGGGCGGACAGGCCCCGGGCCTTCTGCCCGGCAGCTTCGGCGGCGCGGGCGCCGGGTTCGGCGGAGCGGCAGGGTGGCTGCGCATGTTCAACGCGCAGTGGGCAGGCGAGATCAGCTGGTTCCTGCCCGCGGCCGCGATCGGCCTGGTCGTTGGTCTCCTCGCCCGCATCCGCGCGCCCCGCACGGACGCGCGACGGGCCGGCTTCCTGCTGTGGGGCACCTGGGGGCTGACCCACGTCCTCGTGTTCTCGCTGATGACCGGGATCGCCCATCCCTACTACTCGGTCGCGCTGGCGCCGGCCCTCGCGGCGCTCCTGGGGGGCGGCCTCGTGGAGCTGTGGCGGCTGGGGAGCCGCCATGCCTGGGGCGGCACCGTGCTCGGCCTGGTGCTCGTGGTGTCGGCGGGGTGGGGGTGGCGGGTCCTGGAGCAGACGCCGGCCTTCTTCCCCGGTGTCGGCGTTGCCGCGGTGCTGGTCGCCGCCGCCGCCGCGTTGGTGCTCGCGGTCGCGCCCATCAGCGGCGATCCGCGCGCCGCCCAGATCATGCGGTGGGCAGTCGTCATCGGCCTCGCCGCCGTGCTCGTCGGGCCTGGGCTCTATACGTCGGCGACGGCGACCAAGCCGCTGGCGGGCGGCGACCCGGCCTCGGGGCCCGCGACGGGGCTGGACGGGCGCGCGGGACCGGCCGGGTTCGCCGGGTTCCAGGGCGACGCCGGCGGCACGAACCGCGCGCTCGTGGACTACCTGGTCGCCCATCGCGGCGACGCGACCTGGCTGGTCGCCGTGTCGTCGGCGAACCAGGCCGGGCCGCTCCAGCTGGCGAGCGGCATCCCCGTCATGGCGATGGGCGGGTTCAGCGGCAGCGACCCGGCACCGACCCTCGCGCAGATGCAGGCGGACATCCATGAGGGCCGGCTTCGCTACGTGATGCTCGGCGGGGTGGGTGGGGGACCCGGAGGGTTCTTCGGCGGGGACGGCGTGGGCAACGTCGCCTCCACGAGGAGCACTTGGGTCGGCTCGGCCTGCACGCCCATCGCCATCGCCGGCGTGACGGGCTCGCTCTACGACTGCGCCGGGGCCACCTGACGGCGCCCGGCTCCGGCCGCCGGGGTCACGGCGCTGCTCGTTGCGAACGCCGTGGACGGCTGATGCGGCTCGGGCGCTGTACTCTCACGTCACTCTCAGGCGACCGGCGTTGACTGGGGTCATTCGGACAGACCTGCCCCTGGAGCATTCAGCGATGATCCCGCCGTTCACCCCCGCCGACCCGGAGCCGGGCCCCTTCCGCCCGTCGGTCGCGGACACCCCGCCCGCGATCCTCGAGCCGATGATCGCTCCGGACCCGGCCATCGGGGTCGCGCCTGCCGCGCGCCAGGCGCCGCGGCGCCGCTTCGGCAGCCGGCTGGGCCCCATCCTCGCGGCCTCACTGCTGAGCGCGACCCTCGCCTCCGGTGGGACCGTGGTGCTGGTCCACCAGCTCGTGCCCCCGGCTCCGGTCCCCACGCCCGCCGCGACGGCCGCGATCGCGACCACGACGAGCACCACGACCCTCCAGTCCAAGGATCTGACCGCGATCGTAGCGACAGCCCAGCAGTCCGTGGTCACGATCACCGCGGACGGCCTGTCCACCAGCCGGTTCTCGCCCTTCGGCCAGCCGACGAGCGGCATCGGGTCGGGGATCATCCTCACGGCGAACGGCTACATCCTCACCAACCGTCACGTCGTCGCGAACAGCACCAGCCTGTCGGTGGAGCTCAGCGACGGGCACGTCTACCCGGCGACGATCGTGAAGGTGTCGCAGGACAAGGACCTCGCGCTGATCAAGATCGACGCGACCGGCCTGACCGCCGCGCCGATCGGTGACTCCGCGACCATCCAGGTCGGGGAGACGGCCTTGGCCATCGGGAGCCCTCTGGGCACCTATACCGAGACCGTCACCCGCGGCATCGTCTCCGGGCTGGGCCGGCAGATCACCGTGGCCGATGAGGCGACGGGCCAGCAGGCGACCCTCACCGGCCTGATCCAGACGGATGCCGCCATCAACCCGGGCAACAGCGGCGGGCCGCTGCTCGACGGGACCGGTGCCGTGATCGGCGTCAACACCGCTGTCGCCACGAGCGCCCAGGGGATGGGCTTCGCGATCCCGATCGGGGACGCGGCGAGCCTGATCTCGATCGCCACCGCGGGCAAGGGCGCCTGAACCGGGCGAGCGATGCGCCGCACGACGGGCGTGCAGCTTCCGCCCACCACATCTGCCATCTCCCTGGCATGTCCGGAACGGCGGCTCGCTCGGGCCGCCGTTCCGCCCTTCCGGCCTCTCAGCGCGCTCTCACGAACGCGTTCGATGCTGTGCGCAGCGGGCGGATCCTGCCCAAGCGCGAAAGGCGACCCATGACGACGCGCACGCGCCACCACGGCAGCCCTACCATCAGGTGGCCGGATGCCGATCTCGCCCGCGCAGGTCGGAAGCCCGAGCATCGCGACCGCGGTGCTGTGAGCAGAGGATCGTGACAACTCCATGCACCTGCTCCTGGTAGAGGACGACCAGCGCCTCGCCCGCGCCCTGACCCGCCTCCTCGAGGAGGACCGCCACGTCGTCGAGCACGCGCCCGACGGTCAGACGGGCCTCGAGCTGGCCGTGGCGATCGACGGGCTGGACGCCGTGATCCTCGACATCGGTCTGCCGGACATGTCCGGCCTGGACGTCGCGCGCCGGCTGCGCCACGACAAGGTCGACGTGAACATCCTGATGCTCACCGCGCGGGACACCATCAACGATCGTGTGACCGGGCTGGATGCAGGCGCGGACGACTACGTCGTAAAGCCGTTCGCATACCAGGAGGTCGCGGCGCGGCTGCGGGCGCTCGCCCGCCGGGCCGAGCCCGGCCCTCGTCGCCCCGAGCCCAGGCTCGAGAGCGGGGCGATCGTGCTCGATGAGACCGCACGGCGGGTGCTCGTGAACGGCCGCAACGTGGATCTCAGCCCGCGCGAGTTCTCGCTGCTCGAGGCCCTGCTCCGGCACCCTGGGCAGACGCTGACGCGCGACCAGCTCCTGGATCATGCCTGGCCGTTCAGCGTGGCGGTCACGCCCAACGCGGTGGATGCGTACGTGCACTACCTGCGGGCGAAGCTGGGTGACGCCGGCTCCCAGATCGAGACCGTGCGCGGGGTCGGGTACCGCCTCTCCGATGCCTGACGGGCAGCGGATCGATCCCCTCGACGACGACGCCGAGCAGGCTGCGCTCGCCGGCGACGCTCGGCTGATCCGGCGCGTCCGTTGGCGGCTCGTGGCGTGGAGCGGGGTGTCCACGCTGGTCGTGCTGCTCGTGCTCGGTGCTGCGCTGTACGCCGCCGTCGCGAACACCCTGACGAGTGCGTCGGTGGCCCAGCTCTCGGACCGGGTCAACCTCGCGGTGCGCCAGCTCCAGGGCACCGATTCCCCGTTCCGCCGCCCGGACCTCGGCTATGTGCTGGGCAGCGGCAACACCCTGCTGTACCTGTTCGATGCGGGGGGTCAGCCGGTCCAGTCCGATCGTCCGGTCGCGATCCCGGTGGGCCTGCCCGCCCAGGCCAGCCTCGTCGCGGCCAAGGGCGCGGCCGATGGCACCGACGTGCGCAGTGGCACGCTCCAGCTCGCCACCACTCCGCCGTCGGAGCTCCCGGTCCGCGTGATGACGCGGATGGTCGTTGCGCAGGACGGCAACACGTACTTCCTGCAGGCGCTCCAGGACCGCTCGACCGAGGTGGCGACGCTCAATGCCGTGCTGGCCGTGCTCATCGTCGGCGGCCTGCTGGTGGTCATCGTCGCGTCCGGCCTCGGGACCATCTATGCGCGGCGGGCACTGGTCCCGATCCGCGAGTCCCTGGGAGCCCAGCGCGACGCCCTGCGCCGGCAGCGGGAGTTCGCTGCCGATGCCAGCCACGAGCTCCGGACCCCCCTCACCGTGATCCGCTCGTCGGTGGAGCACCTGGCCCGCCATCGCGACCGGCCGATCGGTGAGACGAGCGAAGCCCTGGACGACATCGACGCCGAGGTGACGCACCTCGCCGCCCTGGTCGACGACCTGCTGCTGCTCGCGCGCTCCGACTCCGGCGCGGTCCCGATGGAGTCGAGCGTGGTGGACCTCGGGGACATCGCGTTCGACGCCGCATCCGTCCTGGGCCGCTCGGCCGAGGTCCGTGGCGTGCGGGTGGTCGTCGACCCGGAGCCTGCGATGGTCACCGGCGACCCCGCGCGGCTGCGCCAGCTGGTGATGATCCTGGTCGACAACGCGATCCGGCACAGTCCGCGCGAGGGGACGGTCGGGGTGACCGTCCGGGCGGCCGGTCCGAGCGCCTCGGTCGAGGTCGCGGACGACGGCCCCGGCGTCCGCCCCGAGGACATGCCGCACGTGTTCGACCGGTTCTGGCGGGCACCCGGGGCGCCTTCCGGGGGAACCGGCCTCGGCCTGGCGATCGCGAAATGGGTCGTGGACCAGCACGATGGGCGGATCGGCGTCGCGAACCGGGAGGCGGGCGGCGCGATGTTCCGCGTGGAGCTGCCGTCGGCCGCGCCGCCGCCGGGTTGACGCCCAGCGCCGCCGGGTTGACGCCCGGCGCCGCATCCAGCCCGCGTCCGGCCCGCGTCCGGCGGACGAGCCGGCTAGCTCGACCGCACCACGCGGTAGCGCAGGTAGACGACTCCCAAGCTGAGGGTGCGGGTCTCGACGAGCTCGAGGTCGACCCGGCGCTCGTGGTGCGGAAAGTACGGAATGCCACCGCCAACCAGCACCGGGTAGGCCCTGACCCGGTACTCGTCGATCAGACCCAACGCGGCCGCCTCGGCGGCGAGCGTCGCGCCGCCGATCGCGATGTCGCCCTCTCCCGGCTCGGCTCGCAACCGCCCGATCTCTTCCGCGAGGCCGGCGGAAGCCAGGCGGGCATTGCCCTGGACCGCCGACAGGGTTGTGGAGAACACCACCTTCGGGAGCGGATTCCACAGTGCGGTCCACTCGCGCTCCGATTCGTCGAGCGATTGATCCTGGTCGGCGGTCTCCCAGTACAGCATCGTCTCGTACAGCCGTCGTCCCATCAGGTGGACGCCGACCCCCCGGATCTCGTCGGTGACCAATCGCCAGACCTCCTCGTCGGGCGGCGGCGCCGGGATGATGTCGCCGTCCGGCCCGACGATGTAGCCGTCAAGCGAGACGCCCAGTGAATAGGTCACGCTGCGCATCAGAAGCCCTCCTCGGTCACGGGTTCGAGGATACGACCGCCACTGCGTGCCGGGCCGCGGGCTGGTACTCTCACCCCATCCTGAGAGCCGGTCCCGTGAGGCCGGCGTACCGGTCCGGAGAGGCCGGCAAGGAGGCCAGTTGATCGTGCGCATGCCCGCCAGCGGCGCCCAGCCGCCGCGCCCCGCTCGTGGTGATTGCCCGCCGCGGCCAGCCGGGATTCCGTGATCGTCCCACCGCCCGCCGGCCACCTGCCGCTGCCGCGTGCCGGGGCGCTCGTCGATCCGCGCGTCGGTGACGCAGGTCCCGCGCTGCTCGCGCTCGAGGACGGCACCGTGTTCGGCGGCATCGCCTTCGGCGCCCCGGTGACCTCCGGTGGGGACCTGGTGGTCAACACGTCCCAGACTGGCTACCAGGAGATCGCCACCGACCCGTCCTACGCGGGCCAGGTCGTGGTCATGACCTACCCACTGATCGGCAACTACGGCCGCCTGCTCGACGAGGACCAGAGCGAGCGCCCGTGGCTCCGCGGCCTGGTCGTCGCGCACGCCACGGCCGCTGTGCTGGACGACGCACGCCAGCTCGCGACCATGCTTCGCGGTGCGTCGATCCCGGCGATCGCGGGGGTGGACACGCGGGCCCTGGCCCGGCACCTCCGCGCGAACGGATGCCTCCGCGGCGTGATCACCGCGCCCGGCCTGACGGACAGGGATGCGGCGGTGGAGCTGGCGCGGGCCGTGCCGCGCTGGGAGGACGAGGACTTCGTCGCGCAGGTGTCGCCCGTTGCGGTGCGGGAGGTGGGCGACGATCCGTCGGCGCCGCTGGTCGCGATCGTGGACTTCGGGCTCAAGGCAAACATCGTGCGGTCGCTCCGACGGCGCGGGGCGCGGGTCCGGGTCCTGCCCTATACGGCGGACGCGGCCACGGTGCTGGCGCCCGACGTGGACGGCATCGTGCTTTCACCCGGTCCCGGGGATCCGGCCCGGCTCGCGGGCCCGGTCGCCCTCGCCCGGGCGATCATCGATGACGGCCGGCCGCTGCTCGGGATCTGCCTCGGCCACCAGGTCGTCGCGCGAGCGGCCGGGGCCCGGACGCGCCGGCTCCGCTTCGGCCACCACGGCGCCAACCACCCTGTCCAGGACCTGGACACCGGGTACGTGCAGGTGACCGCCCAGAACCATGAGGTCGAGGTCGTGGGCGACACGCTGTCGGCCGGGTCGGGGTTCCGCGTCTCCCAGGTCAACCTCAACGACCGATCCGTCGAAGGGCTGCGCCACGCCGACAAGCCCATCGAGACCGTCCAGTACCACCCCGAGGGTGCCCCCGGTCCGCTCGACGCGCTGGCCGTGTTCGACCGGTTCGTGGACGCATGTCGGCGCGGCGCGTGACGACATCTCCGCCGGCCGGCCCGGCCCCGTCCCACCGGCACAAGCCGGCGTCCGTCCTGATCCTGGGCAGCGGCCCCGTCGTCATCGGCCAGGCGGCCGAGTTTGACTATGCCGGCACGCAGGCTTGTCGCGCCCTGCGGGCGGAGGGCGTACGCACGATCCTGGTCAACTCGAACCCGGCCACGATCATGACCGACCCCACGGTCGCCGACGTGGTCTACCTCGAGCCGCTGACCGTGCCCGCCATCGAGGCAGTGATCGCCCGCGAGCGGCCGGAGGGGCTCCTGGCCGGGCTCGGCGGCCAGACGGCGCTCAACCTGGCGATGGCGTTGTCCGAGGCCGGCGTCCTCGAGCGCCACGGCGTGCGGATGCTCGGCACGCCGCTCGAGGCGATCCGGATGGCCGAGGACCGCGAGGCGTTCCGCGATCTGCTCGACCGAATCGGCCAGCCGTACGCGCCGTCGGCGATCGTCGCGGGCAAGACCGACGCCCAGCGCCAGCAATCGGTGGAGGAGGCACTGGACACGATCGGACTGCCCGCCATCGTGCGGCCGGCGTTCACCCTCGGCGGCACCGGCGGCGGCATCGTCGAGACGGAAACGGCCTACAGGGAGCGCGTCCGCTCCGGGCTGCGCGCGAGCCCCATCCGCCAGGTCATGGTCGAGCGCTGCCTCGTCGGCTGGCAGGAGATCGAGTACGAGGTCATGCGGGACGCGGAGGACACGTGCATCGCCGTGTGCTCGATGGAGAACGTCGACCCGCTCGGCGTCCACACCGGCGACTCGATCGTGGTGGCCCCCGTCCAGACCCTCACCGACTCGGTCCACCAGCGGCTCCGGAGCGCCGCGCTGGCGATCATCCGGGCGCTGGGCGTGGAGGGCGGCTGCAACGTCCAGTTCGCGCTGTCGCCGGACTCCACGGAGTACGCGGTGATCGAGGTCAACCCGCGGGTGTCGCGGTCGTCGGCCCTCGCCTCCAAGGCGACGGGCTACCCGATCGCCCGCGTCGCGGCCCAGATCGCCGCCGGCCGCACGCTGGCCGAGATCCCGAACGTCGTGACCGGCACGACGGTGGCCGCCTTCGAGCCCGCGCTCGACTACGTGGTGGTCAAGCTGCCGCGCTTCCCGTTCGACAAGTTCCCCGCCGCGGACCGGCGGCTGGGCTCGCAGATGAAGGCGACCGGCGAGGTCATGGCCATCGACCGGACGTTCGGGGCCGCGCTCAACAAGGCGCTCCGGGGGCTGGAGCAGGCCGGTGCGGGGCCGCTGGGCGAGGATCCGTCGTGGGCGCCGCTGTTCGGCTATCTCGCTGCCGTGTACGCCCCCACCGGTCCGGATGGGGACGGTGGCCGGACGGATCCCGATGCCCCGGATCCCGATTCCCCGGACGCGGACGTGGACCCGCTGGCGGCCGAGACGGACGCGGTGATCCGCTGGATCGACGAGCGGGGCGAGGCCTGCGAGAGCACGCGGTTCGCCCAGCGCTCCGCGGCACCGATCGTCCTGCGCCGGTTCCTCGAGCCCTCCGACTCCCGGCTGTGGCGGGTGCTGGGTCTGCTGCGGCGGGGGGTGTCCCAGGAGGTGATCCGGCGCGCGACCGGGATCTCGCCCTGGTTCCTGGCCGAGATGGGTCGCAACATCGTGCTGGAACGTGACGTGCGGGCGATGGGCACGCGGTTCACCGACGTCGCCGACCCCGAGATCGCCACGCTGCTCGTCACCGCCAAGCGGGCCGGGTTCGCGGACCGCGACCTGGCCGGCCTGGCCGGGGTGGGGGAGGCCGATGTGCGCGCGGCCCGCAGGGCCATCGGCCTGTCCCCGGGCTACGCGATGGTCGACACCTGCGCCGCGGAGTTCGCCGCCGAGACGCCCTACTTCTACTCCACGTACGCCTCGGCCGGGTCGCCGCCCGAGGCGCCCCCGGTGGCGCGGCCTGCGGCGCTGGTCATCGGCAGCGGGCCCGTGCGGATCGGGCAGGGGATCGAGTTCGACTACTGCGCCGTCCAGGCCGCCGAGGTCCTGCGGCGCGAGGGCTGGAGCGCCGTGATGGTCAACTCCAACCCGGAGACGGTCTCGACCGACTTCGATGCGTCCACGCGCCTGTACTTCGAGCCGCTCGATGCCGAGAGCGTGCTCAGCATCGTCGAGTTCGAGAGCACGGACGACGCCGCCCCCCTCCCCGCCGTGGTCGCGTTCGGCGGGCAGACGCCGCTCAACCTGGCGGCGCCGCTGGTCGCGGCGGGCGTCCCGCTGCTCGGCTCCGACCTCGAGGCCATCGACCAGGCCGAGGAGCGCACGCGCTTCTCGGCGCTGCTGGACCGGCTCGGCATCCCCCAGCCGGAGGGCGGCATGGCCGAGTCCGTGGAGGAGGCGCTGACCCTCGCCGAGCGGATCGGGTACCCGGTGATCGTCCGGCCCAGCTTCGTCATCGGCGGTCTCGCGATCGACTTCGCCTACTCGCCGGACGACCTCGTCCGCCACCTGGCGGCGGCCGCGGTGGTGGACCCCGATCGCCCGGTCCGCATCGATCGCTTCCTCGAGGGCATCGAGGTGGACATCGACGCCGTGAGCGACGGCAGCCGGGTGCTCATCCCCGGCCTCCTCGAGCACGTCGAGCGCGCCGGGATCCACTCGGGCGACTCGATCGCGGTGTTCCCGCCGCAGCATGTCTCCGAGGGCGACCAGGCCCTGATCGTGACCACGATGGAGCGCATCTGCCTGGCGCTCGGCGCCCGGGGCCTGGTCAACGCCCAGTTCATCGTGCGCGAGGACGGCGTCTACCTGATCGAGGTGAACCCGCGCGCCAGCCGCACGGTCCCGTTCCTGTCCAAGGTCACCGGGGTGCCGATGGTCGAGCTCGCGGTCCGGATCTCGCTCGGCGCCACGCTCCCGGAGCTCGGCTGGCCGCCCGGTCTGCTGCCCGCGCCGCCGTTCGTCGCCGTCAAGGCGCCGGCGTTCTCGACCGCCAAGCTCAAGGGCGTGGACCCGTCGGTGGGGCCGTTCATGCAGTCCACGGGCGAGGTCATCGGCATTGCCGAGGACCCGAGGGTCGCGATGGCCAAGGCCCTGACCGGCGCGTCGCTGATCCCGCCGCGTCCCGGCGACGGCGAGCCGCCGCTCGCGCTGCTCTCGATCGCGGACCGCGACAAGTGGGGGCTGCTCGCCCTTGCGCGCGCCCTGTCGCGGGCGGGCTACCGGCTGGCCGCGACGGCGGGCACCCGGGCGGCCCTGGAGGCGGCCGGGCTGACCGTGGAGCCGGTGGCCAAGCTGGGCGCGGCGCCGGTGGGGGACGAGGCCGCGATCCTGGACCTGATCGGCGGCCTGCGCGTGCGCCTCGTCGTCAACACGCCGACTCCCCGATCCGGGGCCGTGCGGGACGCCGCCGAGATCCGCCATGCGGCGATCGCCGAGGGGATCCTGTGCCTCACGGCGATCGAGACGGGGATCGCCGCGGCCGAGGCGCTCGACCCGGATCTCGTGGCCCAGATCGCGGCCGTGCGCCCGATCACGGACTGGGTGCCCCCCACCGGCGCGCCCGGCGGCAACCCGGCGGGGACGAACCCCTAGCGGACGGCCGTCAGCGGGGGCGTATTGCCGGCCGGCGCCGGCTCGACCACGATCGACTGGCCGAGGGACCACAGGGTCAGCGTGGTCAGGAACACCATCACCAGCGCGAGAGGGATCTCACGCACGCGGACGTTCCGGTGCGGTACCGGCTTGTCGCCGTTGATCTTGCGGTGCCGCAGGTCCCGCGCCTCCCTCGCGTTGCGCAGGGCCTCCATGTCGCGCGCGGCGGTGACGTGGCCCGACCACGCCCCGAGCATGTGCCCGCCCACCACGGACGCCAGCTGCAGCGTCCACACGAGGCCCGGAGGCAGGAAGCTGACCGGCTGGAAGAACGCCGTGCCGAACAGGTCGTCGCCGCGCTGCAGCGGATCGGAGATCGCGATCGCGATGCGCTGGCCGTCGATGGCGAGATACGTCAGGTAGTGCGCCACGAGGTAGCCGACGGCGATCGGCAGCAGCCCGGCCCCGATCGCGCCCGGGCTCACCGTGCGTGCCACGGCCAGCGCCGCGGCGATGAGAAGCCCCAGCCACGCGAGCAGCAGGATGGTCTTCGGCCCGACGGCCGGCACCCCGAACACGTTGGCGAACGGCACCGTCTGCGATGCCCCGTCGAAGATGATCGAGCCCACGCCGAGCGCGAGGAGGACGATCAGGGGCGTGGTCCACGTGCTCTCCAGCAGACCGCTCGCGAACGGGCGGCGGACCAGGACGCCCGGGTCGATCGCGTCGGGGTCGATGTCATCGGGATCGATGTCGCTGCCGGCCGGTCCCGGCGCGACGTCGGCGGCGGCCACGACCCCGTACGGGGCGAGCCGGTTGAGCGTTCGGAACCAGACCGAGAACGTCTCGCCATGGGCGCGCCACGGGTCACGGCCGAACTGGGCCATCAGCGCCAGCGTGAGCACGGTGTACCCGGCGAGCACGACGGTGAGCGTCGCGCTGCCCGGGAGCGCCACCAGCTCGAGCCAGACGAAGAAAGTGAACCCGGCGACGGCGGGCCAGACCTGCAGGACGGTCGGGAGCTCGCCCGGCTGCCAGCCGCGGACTCCGAGCCGGCGGAGCACCCAGGCCGGGATGTCGTACAGCGTGGCGAACGGGTCCAGCCACTCCCAGACCGGCACGAACAGCGCGGACACCATCGCGAGGCCGACCCAGCCGTACACCCACAGGAACAGCGGCGCGACGGCGCCATCGGACGATCCGCCGGCGATCCCCTGGGCCATGATCCAGATCCAGCCGAGGAGGCCGATCGCCCGGAGCAGGATGCGGACCGGGGCCGGGACGCGGACGTCGCGCGTCTCAACCGCCGGGGCGGCGCGCATGTCCCGCGCAAGGACGAACACGAACGAGAGGGCGACCGTGGCGGCCGCTCCGACGAGATACACGGCCAGCGGGAGCGGGCTCTCGTAGGTGGCCGACAGCGTGTGCGCCGTGACGACGGCCGGCGCTCCGGCGACCGCGACCGTGGCCGCCATCGCGCCCCCGAGCCGGGCTGCCGCGCCTCGTGCCCTCCGTGACACCGGTCAGGCTCGCCGGCTGCGACGGAGGACGAACAGCCCCACGGCACCGACGATCACCAGCGCCGCAATGATCGGCAGGGTCGCGTCGCCGGACGCCGCCTGGATCGAACCGTCAGCGGACGGCGAGGGCGACGGCGTCGCCGGTGACGCGGCCGGGGGCGCGGACGGTGCGGTCGATGGCGCGGCGGTCGATGGCGCGCCCGACGGCGTCGACGCGGCGACCGTGAACGTCAGGGTGCCCCGGAGCAGGTCCCCGTCCAGCGCCATCGACGTCCACTCGATCGTGTAGTCGCCAGGCCCGAGCGCGAGGCCATCGAGCGACATCGCCGTCGCCGTCCCGGCAACCTTGCCCGTGCCCACGGTGCCGGCCGTCCCGAGCAGCTTGAACGAGCTCTTCGAGGCATCGAGATCCTCGGAGAACGTCAGGGTGATCGTCGCCGGAGGCGTCGCGAGCACCGCCTTGTTCGCCGGGTCCGACGAAACCAGCTCGGCGTGGGCCTGGACGGGCGCTGCGAGGGTCAGAACCATCAGCATGCCGAACAGGGGGGCGAGGATCGATCGGAGGACGCCGGGCGCGTGCGGGACGAGCCCCCGGCTGTGGGAGTGCGTGCTCACGGGTGGGGAGTCTACCGGCGGATCGTGAAATGTGTTCCGATCCGGAATCGGCGATCATCCGAACCAGTGGATGAGGGGCTCATCCGAGCCCGTGTATACGCGGAGGATCGATGTCCGGCATTCCGCAGCCCGGCCAGGCAACCCCGTTGCGGTCCAGCGCTCCGGCATCGGGCCATGACGGCTACGTCCCGGGCGAGTGCAACATCGGCACGTGGGAGATCCGCCGCCGCCGGCTGTTCGCGGTCATCGGCTTCGCCGTCGCGGGTGCCGTTCTGGTGGGCCTCCTGCTCGCCGGCGCGCCGGCCGCGGCGCGGCTCATCCTCATCCTGCCGCTCTGGGGCGGCATGTTCTCCTGGCTCCAGGCGCGCCGCCGGTTCTGCGCGGCCTTCGCCATGGCCGGCATCTCCAACTTCGGCGAGGGCGACGGCACGCGCCGCGCGGTGGTCGATCCGGCCGCGCACCACGCGGACATGATGGCGACGCTGCGCATGACGCGCGATTCGTTCCTGCTCGCGGTCGTGCCGACGATCATCGTGGCGCTGCTGCCGGTCTGACGCACCCGCGCGCGCGTCTCAGGCGCTCTGGCCCGAGACCGTGCTCCCGATCGAGATGAGCGTCCGGCCGACGGACAGGCGGGTCCGCTCGACCAGCCCCGAGGGCTCGCGGGGCGCCCGTCGCGTGGCGCGCTGATCGGCTGCGGCCTGGTACAGCTCGGTGATGCGGTCGCGGACGAGCTGGTCGTTTCCTGTGAGGTAGAGCGGGTCACGCATCGGACGGCCTCCTGGCAGCCTGTGGAAGGGAGTGGGGTGGTGGTCGGTCGGTAGATATCTCACGTCTGTTAGTCCTTTATCTAACTCGTCGGCGTGGGCCACGGCGGCCCGGATGCCGGGGGACGCTAGGGAAGCAGGTAGCGCTTGAGCTCGGCCGACGGGTCGTCGAGCCGGCCGCGCCGCAGGCTGTAGTAGCTGAGGCCGCCCTCCTCGGTCAGCGTCACGAGGCCGGCGGCCCGGAGCTGCGCGAGGTGATGCTTGATCGTCGGCTTCGAGAGCTGGAGCCGCTCGGCGATCTCGGTCAGGTACCAGTCGCGGTCCCGCAGGAGCCGCAGGATCCGGAGCCGCGATTCATCGCCCAGCGCCCGGTGCAGGCGCAGCAGGGCGACCGGCGGGGCGAGGGGATCGTGGGGAGCGAGCGCGGCGTCCGCAACCGGGTAGACGAACATCCGCCAGTCGCCGCCCGCGAACGTGAAGTTGTAGGGCCGCACGAGGTACGACGGGGCGAGCAGGACCTGCCGGACGCCCGGCCCGGACAGCCACCGGATGCCGGCGGTCGTGCGCTCGATGAGTTCGGCGGGGCCGAGGGTGGCGCGATCGCTCGCGCGCAGCTCAACGTCCCGCTCGATGATGCCGCGGATCCGCGGTTCCATCTCCTGGTAGATCGGCAGCCAGGCTGCCATGAGGGCCGCGACCTCGCCGACGATCGCGTCGGAGTCGCGAAGGAGGCGTTCCAGCCAGGCCTGCTTGTTCTCCGGCCAGCAGGCGAGCGTCGCCCGCATCGCCTCGCCGTCGCCGGCCAAAGCGGCGGCCACCTGGGTCTGGCGGCCGGGGTCACGCAGGTCGTCGGCGAGGACGGCGCCGGCGAACACCGATCCGGACGTTTCGCCCAGCAGGCGGACCAGGGCGGCTGCGTCGACGACATCGGGGTGATCGACGATCAGGGTCGCGCCGAAGATCGACATCTCCTCGCCGGCCGCCTCGCGGACGGCGTCGGGAAGGGCGGTGCGGCCCTTCTCCAGCCAGCGCCGATCCTCTTCCGGCAGCTCGTCGTTCTCACCGACCTCGCTTGCGAGAGAGACCGCGAAGTCGAACGCCGTGCGCACGTCGAACGCGACCTGCAGGGTCGATGCGGTGCCGGCCCCGACGTTGCGCAGCCTGGCGCGGTTGGGGGCGACGGGGGTGGCGGTCAATCGGATGGTGTGGCTCATGGATGTCTCGTGTATCGAACTCGTGTTAGACAACAATCTAACATGTGGGTGCACGGTGTCAAGAGGCGGCCGCCGGATTCGGCCGCCGCGCCGCCCGTTTCGGCCGCCTCGACGCTCGCGCGGGCGCCCGGACCCGCGACGGCGGCTGTGCGTCCTACAATCGGTGGCGATCCACGTCCGTCCGAGGGTCCGTAGCGCATGCCCGTTCCCGTCGTCGACTTCAGCGATGAGCGCCTGCCCAACGGCCTGCGCCTGATCGTCACCGAGGACCACCTCGCACCCGTGGTGGCCGTCAACATCTGGTACAACGTCGGCTCCAAGCACGAGGTCGCCGGCAAGACCGGGTTCGCGCACCTGTTCGAGCACGTCATGTTCCAGGGGTCGGCCAACGTCGCGAAGGCGGAGCACATGGCGCTCGTGCAGGCGGCCGGCGGGACGCTCAACGGCACGACCTGGCTCGATCGCACCAACTACTTCGAGACGATGCCGTCCCACGAGCTCGAGCTCGCGCTGTGGCTCGAGGCGGATCGCATGGGCACGCTCTCGGATGCGCTCAGCCAGGAGAACCTCGACAACCAGCGCGAGGTCGTCAAGAACGAGAAGCGCTGGAGCTACGACAACCGGCCCTACGGCACCTGGAACGAGAAGCTGCTGGGCCACCTGTTCCCGCCCGAGCACCCGTACCACCACCCGACGATCGGCTCCATGGCCGACCTCGACGCCGCCTCGCTGGACGACGTCAAGGCGTTCTTCCGGACCTGGTACGTCCCCAACAACGCCGTCCTGTCGGTCGTGGGCGACTGCGATCGCTCCCAGGTGCGTGCGTGGGCGGAGCGCTACTTCGGGTCGATCCGGCCCAACCCGTCGCTCCCGCCGCTGCCGGACATGTCGCTCCCGCCCCTGCTCGGGGAGGAGCACCGGGAGACCGTCGAGGACCGCGTTCCCCTGGCCCGCGTGTATGTCGGGTTCCGTGCCCCGGTGTTCGGTGACCGCCGGCTGGATGCCCTGGACCTCGCCTCGCAGCTGCTGGCCGGCGGCAAGGGGAGCCGGCTGCACCGGCGCCTCGTCCGCGAGGACCGGATCGCCCAGGACGTCGCGGTGTTCACGCTGCCGTTCATCGGCGGCGCATCGGTGTGCGTCGGCTGGGCCACCGTCCGCCCGGGTGTGGACGTAGCGACCGTCGAGGCGGCTTATCTCGAGGAGCTCGAGCGGCTCGCCGCGGAGCCTCCGACCGAGGACGAGATGGAACGGGCGCGGGCCCTCATCGAGGCGGACGAGCTCGGGTCGCTGGCCCGGGTCGAAGAGCGCGCGGATCGACTGTCGCAGTACGCAACCCTGTTCGACGATCCGGGGCTGGTCAACACGCTCCTGCCGCGGTACCTCGCGGTGACGCCGGAGCAGATCCGGGAGGCCGCCCGTGCGGTGTTCCGGCCGGACAACCGGGTCGTGCTCACCTACGTCCCCGCAGCCGGCGAGACGTCGGCCGAGGCAGCGGCATGACCGGCCCGAACGAGGTGATCGCGACGCGCCCGGTCCCGGGCCGGCCGCGGCCGTACGCATTCCCGTTCACCGCCCGGGTGACGCTCGCCAACGGGCTCCTGGTCGTCGTGACGCCGATGCCGGGCCGCGGGCTCGTGGCCGCCTCGCTGGCGCTCCGGGCAGGCGCCTCGGACGAGCCCGACGCCATCGGCGGCGCCACCGTGCTCGCCGCCCGAGCGCTGACCGAGGGCACCGAGGTCCGCGATGCGATCGAGCTGACGGAAGCCGCCGAGCGCCTGGGGGCCTCGATCCACGCGGAGGCCGGCTGGGATGCCACCTCGATCGGCCTCGACGTGCCGGCCACCCGTCTCGCGCCCGCGCTGGAGCTGCTGGCCGAGGTTGCGCGGCGGCCCGCCTTCCCGGTCGCCGAGGTGGAGCGCCTGCGCGACGAGCGCCTGACCGACCTGCTCCAGGCCCGGGCCGATCCTCGCCGCCGTGCCGACGAGGTGTACATCTCGTCGATCTACGCACCCGCCAGCCCGTACCACCGGCCCGCGGGCGGCACCGCGGAGACCGTCGGCGCGCTCACGGCGTCCGATCTCCGGACGATCCACGATGATGCGTTCGCGCCCGATCGCGCGGCACTCGTCGTCGCCGGCGACGTCGATCCGGACGAGGTCGTCCGATCGGCGGAGTCCCTGCTGGGCGACTGGTCGGGGACCACGACCGGCGGACGAGCCGCGATCGACGACACGTCGGGTATCGGCGAGCGCTTCGTCAGGGTCGTCCACCGGCCCGGCTCCGTGCAGACCGAGATCCGCATCGGGCACCCGGGCCTGCCGCGCCGCCACCCCGACTACCACGCCGTGTCGGTGATGAGCGCGATCCTGGGCGGGCTGTTCAACTCCCGGCTGAACATGAACCTGCGCGAGGCAAAGGGCTACACCTACGGCGCCAATGCGGGCTTCGACATGCGCCGCGGCCGCGGCCCGTTCACGGCCCGCGCCGCCGTCAACACCGACGCCACCATGCCCTCCATCCTCGAGGTCCTGGCGGAGCTGGACCGCATCCGCGAGGACCCGGTGACCGACGCCGAGCTCCGCGCGGCGCGCGACTTCCTGGTCGGCGTGTTCCCGCTCCGGTTCGAGACCCCGGGTCCCGTGGCCGGGTCCCTGGCCGGGCTGTTCATCCACGACCTGCCGGAGGACGAGCTGGCTCGCTACCGCGGCGCGATCGAGACCGTCACGGCGGACGACGTCCTGCGCGTCGCGCGGGCCTACATCCACCCGGATGCGGCCGCGATCGTGCTGGTCGGTGATCACGACCAGTTCGGTGCCGCGCTCGAAGGGGCCGGGATCGCACCGATCGAGGTGCAGACCGACCCGGCGCCGGCGGCTCCGCCGCGAGCGGGCTGACCGTACCCCGCGTCGATCGCGCGTGCTGAAACCTTTGTTCGGTTGGCCGCCTCAGGAGGGGTGAAGCGGGCCGAGCGAGTTGGCCGCCCGGACCAGTGGAGCGACCAGCAACATGACTCTCAGCCACCGGATGATCCGATCGATCGGGATGTCGATCGTCGCGCTGTTCCTCGTCGTCGGCGCGGCCCTCGCCACCGGCAGCTTCGCGGGCGGCGGCGCCCGGACGATCAATTCGGCGCCCGCAGGCCTGGACACGGCGGCCGGCACGAATGCGACCGCGACGAACGAGGTCGAGACCGCGGAGCCCTCGAAGTCGCCCGAGGCGAGCGAGACCGCGGAGCCGAGCGAGAGCCCGGAGGCCACCGCGGCCGCCGAGACCCCGGCCGCGGCCACGGTCACCGGACAGACCCGGGTGTCCGGCACGGACGATGCGTCCGGCAGCCACGACGCCGGTCCGACCCAGGCAACATCGGCAGCGTCCGGCCACGACGGCGATCAGACTGAACATGCGACGTCGGGCGACAGCCACGTCGGCTCCGGCGGCGATGCCGGCTCGAGCGGCGACTCCGGTGGACACGGCTCGGGCGACTGATCCAGCCGTCGGTCCCACCGGGGCCCATGACCTCCGTCTCGCGATGGGAGCCGGCTCGACAGGCGATGATGTCGTCGGGCGCCGGTCCGGCGCCGCCCGGGGTGCCCGAACGGGCGTCATCGCCCGGGCGCGAGCTGGAGGCAGTCTCAACGGACTCCACCGGGACCGCCGCCCGCACCGACGGGACGGCGAGCGATGACCGCAGCATCGTCGAGGCCGTGCTGGCCGGCGATCAGGACGCCTTCCGCACGCTCGTCGAGCGCGAGGGTCCGTCGATCGTGGCGGCCTGTGCGCGCGTGCTCGGCGATCACAGCGAGGCCGAGGACATCGCCCAGGAGGCCTTCGTGATCGCCTACCGGTCGCTCGGGTCGTGGCGCGGCGACGGCGCGTTCGGCGCGTGGCTGTCGCGCATCGCAGTCCGGCTCGCCGTCCGGCGCGCGGGCCAGCGCAAGCAGATCGCGTGGCTCGATCCGCTGGCCGCGGACAGCGACCAGCCGGGCCGCGAGCGTTTCCGGACCTCGTCCACGCACGGCGCGATCGATCCCGCCCACACCGTGCTCCGGACGGAGCGCGATGCCCAGCTCCGGGCGGCTGTCGCCTCACTGGACGAGCCGTATCGCGAGGTCGTCGCGCTGAGGTTCTTCGCCGAGCGCTCCCTCAACGAGATCGCCGAGGTGACCGGCCGGCCGCTGGGCACGGTCAAGACGCACCTCCATCGCGGCCTGGCACGGCTGCGCGGCACGCTCGCGGAGCACGACCGATGACCGAGCAGCGACCGGGCGGACAGCCCCGCCCGTTCACGCCGGCTGAGCTCGACGGCGCCTCCGGCGCGCACCCGGACGAGCTCGCTGCGGATACGCGCATCGCACGCGACCTGGAGTCGCTTGCCGCTCGAACGACCCCCACCCGATCCTCCGATTTTGCCGACCGCGTGATGACCGCGATCGCCGCCGAGCCCGCCCCGGCGCCGGCCCGCCTGGCCGGCCTCGCGCTGCGCCGCCTCTCGGTGGGGGCCTTCGTCGCGTCCGTCCGCGATGCGTGGCGCGTCACCGTCGGCACCGGCTTCCCGGTTGCGGCACGCGCACAGGCGATGGCGCTCGTGCTCGTGGTCGCCGCGCTCGCCACCGGGTCCGGCATGGCCACCGCCGGCGCGCTCGGGCTGTTCGACAGCTCGCCGTCGACACCGGCACCGACCATCGAGCAGCCGTCGGAGGAGGTGTCCTCGTCGTCGGAGGCATCCGAGACGCCGGAGCCCACCGAGGAGGCCTCGCAGAGTCCGGACGCGTCGGAGTCGCCAGATCCGTCCCGGTCCCCGGAGAGCGAGTCGGCCGCACCCGCAACCACGGCCACGCCCGGTGACAGCGTCGACGAGCACGCGAGCTCCGGAACCGGCTCCAGCGCGACCAGCAGGCCCACGAGCACCCCGACACCGACGAGCACCCCGTCCGGCGAGGACCACCACTCGCCGAGGCCTTCGGACACCCCCAGGCCGAGTGAAACGCCGCGCCCATCGGGCAGCACACCGCCCGGGGACTGACGCCTCGACCCCGGCGGTTCCGGGGTAGGCTTGCCGCGTGATCGTCGTCGTCGGAGCTCCTGCCTGGCGTGCTGCTGATCCGGCCGCCCCGGCGGGACGGGCGTGCGATGTGGCGATCGCCGCCGCGCAGCGAGGCGCGCGGGTCGAGCTCGTCGGACGGACGGGCGACGATCCCGCCGGGGACCAGCTGCTGCTCGCGTTGACGCAGGCGGGCGTCGGGCACGTGGCCATGCTGCGGGATCCCGCGCGGGCCACCCCGATCATCGAGGCGGAGGTCGAGGCAGACGTCGAGCCCGGCGCCGGTTCGACGGGCGGACCGGACCCGGCCGCCGACGATGAGCGCCCGGCAGCCCCGGCGGCTGGCGCCCCAGGCTCCGATCGCGTTCCCATCCTCGAGCCGGCCGATGTCTCGCTGGGCCTGGGCTATCTCACCGCGTTCGGCGTGCTCGTGGTCACCGACGATGTCCCGGAGGCCGTCGTCCCGGCCTCGATCGAGGCGGCCGCCTTCACGGGAGCCCACCTGGTGCTCCTGGTGCCGGCCGGAGGGATGGCGCCCGGGTCATTGCCCGGAGCGTCGACCGTGCTGGCGGCGCCCGCAGGGAACGACGGCGGGGCGTTCGCCGCGCTGGTCGGGGCGTATGCGGCATCACTGGACGCGGGGGTCGCGCCGGCCGATGCGTTTGCCGCGGCCACCGGTGACGCGGGCTGGGAGGCGCTCCGACCCTAGGTGTCGTTCCCGGGTCGGCGGCGGGGAGCTCGACCCAGGGCTGACGCCCCCGGCGCCTCTCATCCGGCCATGAGCAGACCGTGGGACCGGCCAAGGGTCGGCTCCATCCCCGCACCATCGCAGGGTGGTCGAGCAGGATCGGAGAAGCGGATCGCGCGGCCGGTCTGTAGGGTGTGCGTCGATGCATCGCAGACGGCGAGCACATGCCGCGCGCTCGTGGCGAGGCGTCGCGTGAAAGGACGAACAGCATGGCAGACGCGAAGACCTCCACCAAGCGCGGCAGCTCGGCGAAGACGTCCCGCAACGTCTTGAGCGAGGAAGAGCGCGCCGCGATGCAGGACACCATCCGGGAGCGCAGGAAGGCGGCGAAGCTCACCCCGGAGGAAGCCCGCGCCGCTGGTGAAACCGACGTCCAGGCAGCGATCGCCAAGATGGCCGAGGACGATCGGGCGATCGCGGAACGCATCCACGAGCTGGTCCGAGCGACCGCGCCGGACCTCGTGCCCCGGACGTTCTACGGGATGCCGGCCTACGCCAGGGACGGCAAGGTGATCTGCTTCTTCCAGGCGAAGTCGAAGTTCAAGGTGCGCTACTCGACCCTGGGCTTCCAGCCCGACGCCCGGCTCGACGATGGAGAGATGTGGCCGGTTGCCTTCGCCCTGACGAGCCTGACGACCGCGGGCGAGAAGCAGATCGCCGACCTGGTCAGGAGGGCAGCCAGATGAGGCACGTGGCAGCGGGCTGAGCTGCCGGCCAAAATTGAGGCCCCCAGCTGTCGCACGCACGCATGCCCGAGACCGACACGGGGGACTGAGTGAGAGCAGGCCGTCAAGCCGGCGGTCCCGAGCCGGCCTCGGGATCGACCCGTTCGATCAGGGCGGGGCCGTCGTTGCGGACGTTGTTCACCAGGGTCGCGACGGGGTAGGCGTCCAGGGCGAGATCGTCGCGCGGCTCGAGGAGCGCGCGCAGCTCACCGGGATCGCGAGGCGACGGGTCCAGCCAGGCGGCCCAGTCCGCGGGAGGCACGATGGCCGGCATCCGGTCGTGGATGCCGGCCATGAAGGCATTCGGGCGTGTCGTCACGATCGTGAACGTCCGCAGCCACTCGCCCGTCTCCTCGTCCTTCCGGCCCGTCCACAGGCCTGCCAGGGCCAGCGGGCGATCGGCTGGGTCCAGGATCCGCACCGGGTGCCGCTTCGACCCCTCGCGGTGCCACTCGTAGAAGCCATCGACCGGAACGAGGCACCGGCGACGTCGGAACGCATCGCGGAACAGCGGGCTGGTGGCCAGCGTTTCGGCGCGGGCATTGAACGTGCGGCCGGCGATCCTCGGGTCGTCGGCCCAGGCCGGGATCAGGCCCCACCGGTAGCGGACGACGGCACGAC
Organism: uncultured Chloroflexia bacterium; assembly: GCA_963849495.1. GTDB lineage: Bacteria > Chloroflexota > Limnocylindria > Limnocylindrales > CSP1-4 > CAIXZV01. The sequence continues at coordinate 292,231 of CAWKHN010000015.1, forward strand.
GGTCGTCGCGCTGGACGACGACGGTCGCCTCCGTGGTCGGCGCGACGTTGTAGTGCTCACCGGGGTCGCCGGCGAGGTCCTCGGCCTCGAAGATGCGGGCGATCTCCGAGGTCGGCCGTTGCTGGGTGAACCGACCGCACATCCGCCCAAGTCTATGTCGCGCGCGGTCACGGTCGCGCGCGGTCACTCCACCGCTCATGTGCGCGCGGTCACGCAACCGCTCACGCCTGCCGCCTCATGTACCCTCGCGCGGTGACCGATCAATCCGCCTTCGACGCTGCCGCGGTGCTCGCTCACGATGGGCCCCTGCCCCGTGAGGCCGCGCTCGCCGCCCTCGACCGCGCCGCTGAGCTGATGACCACCGCAGATTTCGTGGACGCGGCTCGCCTGTACCAGCGCGTGATCGGGTTCAACGACCCGGCCGTCACGGCGGCCGCCATGCTCGGGCTCGGTGAGGCGTGGTACCGGCTCGACGACGACGCGCAGGCGCTGGCGACCTGGGAGGAGGCGACTCGCCTGCCGGAGACGCCGTCGAGCTATGCGGCCTGGCGCAACGTCGCGGCGGCGCGCGTGCGCGCCGGCGACCTGCGGGCCGCGCTGACGGCCTACCGGGAGGCCGACCGCCGCGCACCCTCGGTGGACAAGCCCGAGATCGCATCCCGACTCGGCTGGCTGTCGAAGGAGCTTGGCGACCGCGGAGCGGCCGGCCGCTATTTCTCGCAGGCCCGCGGTGAGGCCGGGATCTCGTTCACGATCGCGCTGGTCGCGTTCACCACCATCGTCTCCCTCATCGTGGACTTCGCCGGCCCCGACGGGGACACCCTCGGCAACCTGCTGGCCCTGGACAAGGTCGGGGTGGCGCACGGCGAGATCTGGCGCCTGTGGACGGTCACCCTGGTCCATGCCCCGCTGTCGGTCATGCCGTTCCACCTGCTGTTCAACATGTACGCCCTGTGGCTCGCGGGCCCGTTCGTGGAGCGCATGTACGGGCGGTGGCGGTTCCTGGTGTTCTACCTCGTGTTCGCCCTGGGCGGCTCGCTGATGACATTCGCCATGTCCACGGCGCCGAGTGATCGGTACGGGATCGGCGCATCGGGCGCGATCTTCGGCCTGTTCGGGCTCCTGTTCGCGGCCCAGCGGATCCACCATCCGGTCCTCGATAGCCGGAGCCGCGGCTTCCTGGGCCAGCTGGGCGCCATCCTGGTTCTGAACCTCGTCCTCGGCATGGTCATGTCCGGGATCGACATCATGGCCCACGTCGGCGGGCTGGTCGCCGGCCTCTGGCTCGGGTTCCTGCTGCCGCCGACCCATGTTCCGACGCTGCGCTCGATGTGGGTCCGCCCCGGCTTCGCGACCGGCACGATGGAACCCGTGTTCGGCGTGGGTGGGACGCAGATCATCCGGCTGGCCGGGATCGTTGCGCTGCTCGGCTTCTTCGCCGTGCTGGCGGCGGTGGGCTTCGCCGCCTGGGGTTGACGCGCCGATCAGGCCCCGCCGTGGAGCTCCCCGAACACGACCTCGGGACCGGGCACACCGGTGCTTCCGCCCGCGGGTTCGAGGGTGACCATGACCGCCGTGCTGCCGGTCAGGTCCATGCCGAACGCAGCGACGAATGTCCCGCTGCCGGCCCAGGTCTCTGTCCCCAGCGGGTGGACCCCGGCCGCGTCGGCGTACCACAGCTGGTATGTGCGACCGGCGGGTGTCGCCGGGAGATCGTGGGCAACGAGATAGGCGTTCGTCGTCCCGGGAACGTACAGCACCACGGCGGTTGCAGCCGGGGCGAGTGCCTCGGCCCCCAGGGCGGTGGTCACGTGCTTCGGATCGATCGCGACGGCCATGACGGCGGCCTGGGTCGCGACCTGCGTGTCCAGCGCCTGGAGCCCGGCGGTGGAGCGATCCAGCTCGCTGCTCAGGCCGATCGACCGGACCGCGAGCCCGATGGCGACGACGGCCAGGACCGCGGCGAGGCCGAGAGCGGCGATCATCGGCCGGCGCCGGGCACGCTCGGCCGCGAGCGACGTGACGGCGGGCGGCCCCGCGGGACGCTGAACCCCCGCGGGACGCTGAACCCCCGCGGGACGCTGAACCGGCGCGGGGCCGTCATCGGCGGCGTCGGAGGAGATCGCCCGACGGATGCCTGCCAGGAGGTCGGGCGGTGGGATGCGTTCCGGCACGATCAGCGCCAGGTCCGCGAGCACCGCGTCCAGCTCGACCTCCAGGGAGCGGCAGTCGGGGCAGCCCGCGCGATGCGTGTCGTAGGCTCTCCGCTCCGCGGGGTCGAGGTCCTCGAGCACCGCCCCGGCGGCCAGCATCCGGGCCGCGTCGACCATCACGCGTCCATCCCCGGCGACAGATCGGCACCGGGCAGCTCCGACACGGAGTCGCCCAGGATGTCGCGGAGCCGCAGCAGCGCGCTGCGGATCCGGGTCTTGGCTGTGCCCAGCGGGATGCCGAGCCGTTCCGAGACCTCGACGTGGGTGAGGCCCCCGAAGAACGCCATCTCGAGCGCCTCCCGCTGGAGGGGCGTGAGCTGCTCGATCGCCGCGCGAACGCCGTCGCGCCGGACGCGCATCCAGGCCTCGTGGTCAACGTCGTCGGCGGCCTCCTCGAACTCGAGATCGACGTCCGCGGTCCGCTTCCGGACGTTCGCCTCGCGGCGGACGAGGTCGATCGCCTTGTGCCGCGCGAGCGAGAACAGCCAGGGCGCCACCGCACCCCGAGCGGCGTCGAAGCGGGCCGCGTCCTTCCAGAGGGCGATGAACACCTCCTGGACGACATCCTGCGCGAACCGCTCGGCGCGCGTGACCTGGTAGGCAAGCGAGTAGATCGGCTTGGAGTAGCGCTCGTACAGCTCCTCCACCGCCCGTTCGTCGCGCTCGACGATGCGCGCGAGGAGCGCGGCGTCCTCGGCGCGACGCTGCGCCTTGGCCTCGTCCGGCTCCGGCAAGCGATCCTCCCTGGCAGCCGGCACGCCCGACGTGGGCACGCCACTCGACCTGCCGTCATCGAAGTCCGCAGGTCTCGCTCCGCGATCATACCCACGGGGAGGGAGCGAGAGGGGCACATGCGGCGTGGGGAGCGCGAATGTCAGGCTGTCCATCGCCCTTGGGTTCGCGCCAGCCGATCGCCCGGATGGGCTCGGGCCGGGTACGATCGGGGCCATGTTCGGAATGCTGCACGGCGGTCTGCCGCGAATCACGCAGGATGGGGTCGATCTCGACGCGCTCGAGGCGGCCGTGAAGGCGGGCACGACCTCCGCGGAGGCGCTGCACGAGGCGATCGACCGGCTGGTCGCCGAGGTCGTGGCGGCCCAGGTGGACGCCAGCTTGGAGCTCGTCACCGACGGGCAGGTGCGCTGGCCTGATCTCGCGGCCGCCGTGCTGGCAGAGCTTGGGGGGGCGGCGGATACCTCGACGCCGGCGCCGGCATCCGATCCTGGGCCCGCTCCGGCGCCCGCTTCGACGCCCGATCCGGCATCGCCGGCCGATCCAGCGTCCGCTTCGGCGCCCTCGCCCGCTGAGACGCCCGCCCCCGCGTCGACGCCCGGCGCGTTCCTCGTGGACGCCTGGCGTGCGGCGTCGGCGCTCACCGACCACCCCGTTGCCCAGGCCGTGCCGGGCCCGTACTCGCTCGGCCGCCGGAACACAGGCGCGTCCGCCGCACGGCGCCGGGCGCGCACCATGGCCCTCGCGGACGCGCTGGCCGTCGTGCTCCGCGCGCTCGCCGATGCTGGCTGCCCCATCGTCGTCGTCGAGGAGCCGGCCGCTATCCGGATCGGCACCACCACCGGCGAGCGCCGCCTGTTCGCCGATGCACATCGCCGGCTGCTCGAGGGGGTCCCGGACCTGCACGCGATGCTTGCGATCTCCGGCGGATCGGCTGCGGACGCCGGACCGGAGACCATCTTCGCGGCGCCGTACCGCTCCCACCTGTTCGACCTGATCGCCGGCCCGGACGACTGGAACCTGGTGCGCGCGGCGCCGCCCGATCGGGGGATCGTCTGCGCCGTGCTGCGCGCGGGCCCCGGCCCGTCCGACGACCAGGCACCGATCCTGGTCTGGGCGGCACAGTACGCGGCGTCCACCGGCTCCCGCGGCCTCGCACGGGTGGGGCTCGCCAACTCGACCCCGCTCCGCGGCCTGTCCGCCGCCGATGCGCTGACCGCCGCACAGGCCCTCGGCCGAGCCGCCGGCCTGGCCGCCATGACCCCCGAGGACGCCGTCGCCGCCGGCCTTGACGCCCGCACCTTCGCAAACCGGCCGAGGCCACGGCGCCCCGCGCGCCCGACGCCGCCTCCCCCCGAGGGTTGATCCGCCGCCGTCCGCTCCGGCCGGCGCCACCCACCAGCACGCGAGGATTGCCGTGACCACGTCCTTCTGGCATGGATTTGCCGACATGCACACCGTCAAGGACGCCGAGGTGGTGATCCGCGACGGCGACGGCGTGTGGGTCACCGACGTCGACGGGCGCCGCTATCTCGATGCGACCGCCGGGCTCTGGTACGCCAATGTCGGCTTCGGGCGCGGCGAGATCGCCGATGCGGTGGCGGCGCAGCTGCGGCGGCTGTCGGCGTATTCCTCGTTCGGCGGCTACACGACGGAGCCGACGGTGCAGCTGGCGGCCCGCCTGGCCGCGATGGCGCCGATCGACGACGCCGTCGTCTTCTTCACCTCCGGTGGCTCGGAATCCATCGACACGGCTGCCAAGCTCGCGCGCCGGTACTGGGACGTCGTCGGCCGGCCCGAGAAGCGCGTCATCGTGTCGCGCCAGCACAGCTACCACGGCATGGCCGCCTTCGGGACCTCGCTCGGCGGCATCCCGATCAACGAGGCGGGCTACGGCCCGCTGGTCGGCGACATCGTCCACGTCGGCGTGCACGACGTGGCGGCGATCGAGGCCCTGTTCGAGGCGCGGGCAGGCGAGATCGCGGCCTTCATCGCGGAGCCGGTGATCGGCGCGGGCGGCGTGATCCCGCCCAGGGACGGGTACTTCGCCCGCGTCCAGGAGCTGTGCCGCCGGCACGACATCCTGCTCATCGTCGATGAGGTCATCACCGGGTTCGGACGGACCGGATCCTGGTGGGGGAGCCAGCGCTATGGGATCCAGCCGGACCTCATCACGTTCGCCAAAGGCGTGACGTCGGGGTACGTGCCGCTGGGCGGCGTGATCGTGGGTCCACGGGTCCGCGCCCCGTTCTGGGACGACCCGATCCCCGGCGCCATCTTCCGGCACGGCTACACCTACTCCGGCCATGCCGGCGCGTGCGCGGCCGCGATGGCCAACCTCGACATCCTCGAGCGCGAGGATCTCGTCGGCCGGGTCCGCACCCTGGAACCGGTCCTGGCGGCGGCCCTCGGCCGGCTGGCCGACGCGCCGCTCGTCGGTGAGGTGCGGACCGTCGGTCTGACCGGCGCCGTCCAGCTCGCCGACGAGGTGCAGGCGGCAAACCCCGGAGCGATCGAGGCGGTCGTTGCCGCGGCTCGCCGCCACGGCGTCCTCACGCGAGCCGTCCGCGGCGGCGCCCTGCAGGTGTCGCCGGCGTTCGTCATCACGGAGGCCGAGATCTCGACCCTCGCGGATGGCTTCGAGGCCGCCCTGCGGGAGGTCGCGGCACGCTGAGCCGGGCCGCGGCATCGGCGTAATCCCGATACGCGGGCAGGGACCGACGCCCCTCGCCGACCGTCGCCGACCGTGACCCATCAATGTGTCATGGCACGGATCCCCGAGTTCCGGTGGAACCCCGGACTGCGACTTCGTGCCCCGAGCCGAGCGTGGACCGAGTCGCGTTGACACCCGTGCGAGTCAGGGCGGCGGGCAGCGCCGGGCGCAATCGCGTGGTCAGGGCGACGCGTAGCGCCGGCCGTCATCGCGTGGTCAGCGCGTCGCGCAAAGCCGGCCGTCATCGGGTGGTTGGCCGGCGCAGCAGGCGAGCGGCCGCATCGGCGTAGTCCTCGTAGGCAGCAGCTCGGCGACGAGATCCGAGCAGCGTCGGCCGCAGCCAGGCGGCGCCACGCTGGGCGGCGTCGACCATTCCCAGCGCCCAGCCAGTCGGCGGTTCCCGAGCGGGATCGGAGAGCCAGGCAGCGACATCGCCGATTCCGGCAGGGAATGCGCGGACGACGAGATCGCGGTTGTCGGCAAGCCGGTGTCCCAGCGCGACGCTGTCCAATGCGGCGACGAGCACGGCGGATCGCCGCGGGCTCCAGCCAAGGCGGCGCGCCGCCGTCCATGCCTCTCGCTCGTAGAATGCGACGCTCCGCTGCAGGGCTCCGAAGTCCGGGATCTCCGTCTTGGTTTCCTCGACCAGGAGCGCGGCATCGGCGGCCCTGAAAGCCAGCAGATCGATCCAGCCACGCGGCGGGTCGTCGCCGAGCGGGACCTCTGTGACCGTCCGCCATCCGGTCCGCTCGAGCCTGCGGGCGACATATCCAGTCAGCCGGGCGTGGACAGCGTCGCGCTGACGGTATCGATCCGCCAGGTGGCGCGCATCGAGCTGCAGCGAGGCCCTGATCCCGAGCGCCGCCAGCACCCGCTCCACGGCGAGCAGGTCGAGATGACGTGCGGCGCCCGTCTCGACCCGCCAGATGGTCGCCTGGGAGGTGCGAGCACGATCCGCGAGCTCCCGCTGCGACCAGCCGATGAGCTGCCGGGCCTCGCGGCCGACGTCCGCCAGATGGGGGGCGAACGCGCGGCGGCCGAGGTCGATGACTGAAGTTGGCACAGCGCGTGGATACACGAGAACGCTTGTCGGTCCCTTATCCCGGATGGGCGAAACGGGCCACTTTGCCGGTCGTGCCCGGGGTGCACGTGCCGGTCGTGCCGGTCGTGCCGGGGGCTCGTGCCGCCGGTCGTGCCAGGGGCGCTCGTGCCATGGGGCGCTCGTGCCAGGGGCGCTCGTGCCGGTCGTGACCCAGATATGTGTCACCAGGCTGGTGTCGCAGCGTGGCTGGAGGTCCGGACGACGACTTCGAGCCCCCAGCCGAGCGTGGGCCATGTCTCGATGACACATAGTCGAGTCAGGAAGGGGCCGGAACCCGGGGCGCCGCTCCCGGCGCCCCGGCCGGCGCCCCGGGGCCGCCGCCGCACCACGGCCACCCGGGTCCCGGCGCCCCGCCACGCCCCCGGCCCCGCGCCGCGCCAGCTGAGCCGCCCCCCGCCGGCGCAACCCGCGGGAGACCCGGTTGCGTCCTCGGCGCGACGGTGCCACCATCCGGTTTCGTGCCGCGCCGGACCGGACCGGCGCCGCCTCCCAGCGTCGCCACCCCCTCGAAGGGGAAGGAGGTCGTCCCGGTGACCGAGTTGCACGTCGCGCTCGAAGTGAACGGTGAGCGCCGGGAGGTGGACGTCGAGCCGAGACGTCTCCTCGTCCAGGTGCTCAGGGAAGACCTCAACCTCACGGGCACGCACGTTGGCTGCGACACGAGCCAGTGCGGCGCCTGCACGGTCCACGTCGACGGGCGAGCCGTGAAGAGCTGCACGATGCTGGCCGCGCAGGCCGACGGAACCGCCGTGACCACGATCGAGGGCATGGCCGACGGGACCACCCTCCACCCGCTCCAGAACGCGTTCTGGGAGAAGCACGGCCTGCAGTGCGGCTTCTGCACCCCGGGCATGATCATGGCGGCCGCCGACCTGCTGGCACGCAACCCCGACCCGACCGACACGGAGATCCGCCACGCGATCGAGGGCAACATCTGCCGCTGCACCGGGTACCACAACATCGTCATCGCGATCCGCGAGGCGGCGCGCCTGATGCGCGACGGGGCCACCCCCGCCGCGGCGACGGCCTGAGGAGGACGACGTGACCACCGACGTCCTGGGCACCCCGGTCAAGCGGGTCGAGGACCCGCGCTTCATCAAGGGCGAGGGCCGCTACCTCGACGACATCACGCTGCAGGGCATGGTCCACATGGCCATCCTGCGCAGCCCCTACGCCAACGCCAACATCAGGTCGATCGACACCAGCGCTGCGAAGTCCGCCCCCGGCGTCCTCGCGGTCATCGTTGGCGCCGACATCCCGTACAACCCGCTGCCGATGGCCTGGCCCGCCGGCGGCGCGAGCGGCATCACCAACAACGTGAACTCGCCCCGCGTGCTCGCGACGGACGACGTCAAGTGGACCGGCGAGGGCGTCGCTGCAGTCGTCGCGGAGACGGCGGCCCAGGCGGTCGATGCCGTGGAGCTGATCCGGGTCGACTGGGAGCCGCTGCCCGCCGTCGTGGATGCGGAGAAGGCGACCCAGCCGGGTGCGCCCCAGCTCCACGAGAACGCCCCCAACAACATCGTGTTCGAGTGGGCCGTGGGCGACAAGGCCGGCACGGACCAGGCCTTCGCGAACGCCGAGGTCATCGTCCGGCAGCGCCTCGTCAACCAGCGCCTGATCCCGAACCCGATGGAGGTCCGGGGCGACATCGGCTGGTACAACCCTGGCACCGACGAGTACACGATCTGGATGTCGAGCCAGACGCCGCACATCCAGCGCCTGCTGCTGTCGGCCTTCGTGATGGGCATCCCCGAGCACAAGATCCGGTGCATCAGCCCTGACGTGGGCGGAGCCTTCGGGACCAAGATCTTCACCTACGCCGACATGCCGCTCGTGCTGTTCGCGAGCAAGCTCATCGGCGGCCGGCCCGTCAAGTGGGTCGAGACCCGCCGCGAGAACTACCAGAGCACGATCCACGGCCGGGACCACATCACCTACGTGGAGGTTGCGGCCACCAAGGCGGGCGACGTGACCGGCCTGCGCGTCAAGACGTACGCCAACCTCGGCGGGCGCCTGTCGACGATCGGACCCGGCATCCCGACGACGCTCTACGGCCGGATCCTGTCCGGGCCCTACAAGATTCCCAACGTCCACTGCGAGGTTACCGGCGTCTACACCAACACCACCTTCGTCGACGCGTATCGCGGTGCGGGCCGCCCCGAGGCGACCTACGTCGTGGAGCGGGCGATGGACCTCCTGGCCGACGAGCTGGCCATGGACCCGGCCGAGGTGCGCCGCCGCAACTTCCTGCCCCCGGACAGCTTCCCGTACGACAACCCGTCAGGGCTGCTGACCGCGGTCAACGGCAGCAAGCTGTACATCGACTCCGGCAACTACGAGCCGGCGATGGACAAGGCGCTGGGCATGGCCGGCTACGCCGACATGGCCGCGAAGAAGGCCGAGGCGAAGACCCGCGGCAAGCTCCTCGGCGTCGGCCTGTCCACCTACATCGAGGTGTGCGGCGTCGCCCCCTCCAAGTGGATCGGCGCCGTCGGCGAGGGCTGGGGCGCCGCGATGTGGGAGTCGGCCAACATCAAGGTCCACCTCACCGGCAAGGTCGTCATCACCGTCGGCACCCAGCCCCAGGGCCAGGGCCACGAGACGACCTACGCCCAGATCATCAGCCACGAGCTGGGTGTCCCCATGGACGACATCGTCGTCCAGCACTCGGACACCCAGGGCACGCCGTTCGGCTACGGCTCGTACGGCAGCCGGACCTCGAACGTGGGCACCGGTGCCGCGATCAAGGCGGCCGCCAAGATCCGCGACAAGGCGAAGCGCTACGCGGCCCACATGCTCGAGGCCAACCCCGAGGACATCGAGGTCGACGGCGCGAGCTACCGGGTCAAGGGCTCGCCCGACAAGGTCAAGACGATCCAGGAGATCGCGTTCGCCCTGGATCTCGCGTTCGATACCCCCGCAGGCATGGAGCCGTACCTCGACGAGACGGCCTACCACGACACCCCGAACTGCACGTTCCCGTTCGGCACGCACATCGCGCTGGTCGAGATCGACCAGGAGACCGGCGTCGTGGACCTCGTCCGCTACGTCGCGGTGGACGATGTCGGCAAGAAGATCAACCCCATGATCGTGGACGGCCAGCTCCACGGCGGCATCGCCCAGGGCATCGGCCAGGCGCTGTGGGAGGGCGCCGTGTACGGCGATGACGGCCAGCTGCTCAGTGGCTCGATGCTGGACTACGCGCTGCCGCGGGCGTCGTGGCTGCCGGCCTTCGAGCTGGACGAGACGGTGACCCCGTCGCCGGTCAACCCGCTGGGCGTCAAGGGCGTCGGCGAGGCCGGCTGCATCGCGAGCACCGCCGCGGTCTCCAACGCCGTCATCGACGCGCTGGGGCCGCTGGGCATCCACCACCTCGACATGCCATACACCGCACAGAAGGTGTGGGGCGCCATCCAGGGCGCGAAGGGAGGTCAGGCATGATCCCGGCGGCCTTCGGGTACACCCGCGCCGACAGCGTCGACGACGCGCTCCGCATCCTCGCCTCGGACGAGGGGGCCAAGGTCATCGCCGGCGGGCAGAGCATCCTGCCCTTGATGAAGCTCCGCCTGGCGAGGGCGGAGACGCTCGTGGACATCGGCCGGCTGGGCGAGCTGCGGGGCGTCGAGCGGCTCGAGGACGGCCGGCTGGCGGTCGGCGCGCTGACGACGTACGCGGAGCTCATGGACTCCCGGGCGATCCACTACGGCGTGCTGAAGGACGCGCTGCCCACCATCGGCGACGTCCAGGTCCGCAACCGCGGCACCGTCGGCGGCGCCGTCGCGCACGCGGACCCGGCCTCGGACCTGCCGGCGGCGCTGCTCGCGCTCGATGCCGAGATCGTCGTCCAGTCCGCAGCCGGCACGCGGGTGCTCAAGGCCGATGGCTTCTTCGAGGGCGCGTTCACGACGGGCCTCCGGCACGACGAGCTGGTCACCCAGGTCCGCCTGCCCGCACCTCTCGACAACGCCGGATCCGCCTATGCCTCGCTCGAGCAGCCGGCCTCCGGCTACGCGATGGTGGGCGTGGCGGCCGTCGTGATCGTGGGCCCGGGCAACGTGATCGAATGGGCCGGCATCGGCGTGACCGGTGTCTCGGACCACCCGTACCGGGCGACCGAGGTCGAGGAGGCGCTCGTCGGCAGCGACGGCTCTGCCCCGGCCGTTGCCGCCGCCGCGGCGAAGGTCGTCGGCTCGCGTTCGGTCAACGGCGACATCCACGCCAACCCCGAGTACCGCGCCGCCATGGCGGTCGTGTACACGCGGCGGGCCATCGAGGCGGCGCTGGCCCGCGTGGGCTGACGGCGCGGCGATTCGGAACAGGCGGTGCGGCTCGAGCGAATCGTTCCCGGCCGCCGCGCGCCGGACGGTCTCGTGGGTGCCGTGCTCACCCGCGACCTGTCGGTCGCGGGTGCCCGCTGGTCGAAGGGTCGGCGGCTGTCCGCGGCCGACCTGGCGGCCTTCGCCGACCTGCCCGACGGTCCGCCGGGGATCACCGGGACCACGGGGATCACGGTCCTGGTCCCGGAGCCCGTCGACGTCCACGAGGATGACGCCGGTCTCCGGCTCGCCGCGGCGGTCTCCGGCGGCGACCCCGGCCTGACCCCGCGCGGCCCCGTCCAGTCCCGCGTCGACCTCGTCGCGGCCGTGCCGGGTGTCGTGGCCGTGCGCGTGGCAGCGCTCGAGCGCGTCAACCGGATCGACCCGCTCGAAGTGTTCACGGTGTTCGATGGCCAGGTGGTCGGGCCCGGCGACCTCGTCGCGAGCGTCAAGATCGGGCCGCACCTCGTCCGCGAGGAGGTTCTGGCGGCGGGGGAGGGGATCCTGCGGCGGGGTGGCCCGCTCGTCCGCGTCCGGCCGTTCCGGCCGGTCCGGATCGCCGTGCTGGTCGCGGAGCGCATCGGCGGCGCGGCGAGGGAGCGGTTCGAGGCCTCGGTGCGGGCCAAGGCCGCGGGCCTGGGGGCGGTCCTCGCGACCATCGACTACGTGCCCGACGATGCCGCGGCCGTGACCGCGGCGCTGGCAACGGCCGTGGGGAGCGTCCGGCAAAGCGGGCACGCTGCCCGGATCGTGCTCACCGCGGGCGGTGGCAGCACCGATCCGGCCGACCCCTTCTTCGCGGCGGTCGAGGCGCTGGGCGGCCGGATCGTGCGCCACGGCGTCCCGGCCCACCCGGGGTCGATGCTCTGGCTGGGCCGCGTCGGCCGGGCCGCGATCGTCGGCCTGCCCAGCTGCGGCGCGTTCTCGAAGGCGACCGCCGCGGACCTGCTCCTGCCGCGCCTCGTTGCCGGAGAGCCCGCGAGCGCGGTCACGGTCGCGCGCCTCGGTCACGGCGGGATCCTCACCCGCAGCCAGCGCTTCCGGTTCCCGGCCTACGCGCGGGAGCTCGACGCCCCCGACGGCTGATTCGTCCCCGGCGCCGTGCCGCCGGCCGCCCTGCTGCCGCGACACGCGTTGCTGCCGTGACTCGCGTGGCAGCCTCACCCCTCGCACCACGCCCCACGCGCCACGACTCACGTGGCGAGTCAGGATGAGGTCCCGGCTGCGGCCTCGAGGCCGAATGTGCCCCTTCAGTGCGCCGCCACGCAGGCTGGGCCGCCGATTTGACACGCCGCGTGAGTCAGGCTGTTGGGGCGAGGACCCGGCGATGACCCGGCGACGCCGCCGCGTGGACCCCGACGCCACCCCACCCCGCCGAGCCCCGCCGAGCCCCGCCGCGCGACGCGATCCGCCCACATCGCGGCAGCGGTGTAGCATCGCGGGCCATGGGATCAGACCACTCTCTCTCCGCTGCGGGCACGGCCGCGGCCGCCGATCGGACCGAGAACCGCGCGGAGCGGCCTGAGGCCACGCGCTCCATCGAGGGCCTCCAGGAGGCCTTTCGCGAGCACGGCTACATCGCCGAGCGCTCGCTGGCCACCACGGTGTTCCTCGCCCTGGAGCTCGCGCGCCCGCTGCTGCTCGAAGGCGAGGCCGGCGTCGGCAAGACGGAGCTCGCGAAGGTCCTCGCGTCGACCCTCGACACGCGCCTCATCCGCCTCCAGTGCTACGAGGGCCTGGACGTCAACACCGCCGTGTACGAGTGGAACTACCCGCGCCAGATGCTCGAGATCCGGCTGATGGAGGCCCGCGGCGAGGTCGCCAAGGCATCGGCCCATGACATCTTCGGCCCCGAGTTCCTGCTCAAGCGCCCGCTCCTCCAGGCGCTCGAGGCGACCGACGGCAACGCCCCGGTCCTGCTGATCGACGAGATCGATCGCGCGGATGAGGAGTTCGAGGCGTACCTGCTCGAGATCCTGTCCGACTTCCAGGTCACCGTCCCCGAGATCGGTACCATCCGCGCCGTCCAGGCGCCGCGCGTCGTGCTCACCTCGAACCGCACCCGCGAGGTCCACGACGCGCTCAAGCGGCGCTGCCTGTACCACTGGATCGACTACCCGACGGCCACCAAGGAGTTCGAGATCGTCGCGGCGCGCGTGCCGGACGCCCCGGCCCGGCTGGCCCGCGAGGTCGTCGGCTTCGTCCACCGCCTGCGCACCGCCGACCTGACCAAGGTGCCCGGTGTCGCAGAGACGCTCGACTGGGCGTCGGCGCTGCTGTCCCTCGGCGCGACGGAGCTGGCGCCTGACCTTGTCGACGAGACCCTCGGCGTGGTCCTCAAGTACGAGGAGGACATCCGCCAGGTCCAGGGCGCCACGGCGCGCCAGTTCCTGGCCGAGGCCACCGCCCAGGCATGACGCCGGGGCTGGGGGCGGACGCGGACGACACGCGAGCCGGGGCCCGCATCGACCTCCATTGCCACACGCGGGCCAGCTTCGACGGCGTCGCGGACGCCGCGGCGCTGGTCGCACGGGCCGCGGCCATCGGGCTCCCCACCTGGCGGTCACGGACCACGACACGCTCGACGGCGCCTTCCGTGCCCGGGACGCCGCGCCGGCGGGGCTCCGGGTGACCCCGGTGACTACCTCTTCCCGGTGGATTCGAACGTGTGGCCGGCGTCCAAGCTCAACGCCGTCACGGACCAATCGCCGGACCTCGAGGTGAAGCTGGACACTTCCGGCAACGCGGACGACACGCTCACCGTCCACTGGGACAACGGGATCCTGTCCGATGCGGCGCGGCCATACCGGGAGCTCCCCACGCTTCAGGGCCTCACGACGCTGGGCACGTACTTCCGGCTGTATGTCCCGGAGCGCAGCCGTCTCGCGACCGTGAACGTGGGGACCGGATCCCGATCACCTCGCCCTCGGACATGGAAGTTGAGGCCGGTCGCACGGTCATCGCCAACTACCTCAGGATCCCGCCCGGCTCGGCAACGCTCACCTACAGCTGGATGAGCCCACACCCAGCGGACCTGGGAGATGACGGCATCACCACCTACCGGCTCACCATCCAGAAGCAGCCGGGTCTGCGCCCGGGACCACTCCACCTCCGGATCAGCCTCCCGCCCGGAGCGACACGCGTCGACGCCAGTCCCGGCCTGACCCTGGCGGGCGGGACCGCGACCGTGGATACGACCTTCGATCGGGACATGGTCGTGGTCATCCGCTACCGCCCCGCCCCGGAGGTGCCGTAGCCGGCCCTGACCCAACAGCGCCGGGGACGTTCGGATCGGCCGGCCTCGGGGCTGGGCCAGAGGAGCAGGCGTGCTTGATCGGACAGATGATGCCGGATGGTCGGCTCCACTCGCGGTTGGTGAGGTTCCTGCCCGTGGGTCGCGCGCCCGTATCCTGTGGGCGTGGTTGCGCGGATGGTGCGAGTCGTGCGAGATCCCCGTCCCCGGGCACTGTCATGGCTCCCGGCTGCCGCGTGGGCCACGGGGATCTTCATCGCCTCCGCACAGGCGAACCTGCGGTTTGTGCCGGACGAGACCCTCGACTTCGTCGTCCGCAAGATCGGCCACATGGGGGTGTTCGGGATCCTGTTGCTTCTCCTGTGGTGGGCGCTGGCCACGACGACGGGCTGGCGCCGGCCGTGGGCGTGGGCATTCGTGCTCACGGTCCTCTACGCGGCGAGCGACGAGTGGCACCAGGGGTTCACGGCGGGGCGGCACCCGGCCGTCCTCGATGTCGGGATCGATGCGACAGGCGCGCTGATCGCGCTGGCGGCGGTCGGGCTGATCCTTGCCCGCCGCGCCTGACGGGATCACTACCTAGACCCGATCGAACCTGCTGACTCACGCAGCATGAGTCGGCCCAGGATCCGCCCCGGTCAGCCCCCGGTCAGCGCCGGGTCTGTGCCGAGGCCGACCCGGCTCGGCGGCCGGGCCGTCGGGACGGGACCTCCCGAGCGCGACCCCCGCGCCGCTGGACTACCCTGTGCGCCATGCGTGAGATGCGGCGTGCCTGAGATCTGCGAGCCGGGGCGGACGGCGTGACCGCCCCCGGGCCCGCCATCCTCCTCGCCCCCACGGGCGAGGCCATCGACGGCCGGCGGCTGCTGGCCGAGGCGGTCGGGTTCGGGCGGGCGCTGCGGACCGCGGGCCTTCAGGTGGATCTCGTCGCGGCGATCGACTTCGCGCGCGCCCTGGGGCTCGTCGACGTGGGCGAGCGAGCGACGGTCAAGGACGCGGGGGCGGCCGTGTTCGTGCGCCGCCGGGACGATCGCGAGACGTACGACCGCGTGTTCGACCTGTTCTGGCGGCGGCGCGGCCGCCAGCTGGCCCGGCCGCGCATCGATCCGACGGCGGCGCCCGACGCGGACCGCGAGGAGGGCGAGCCGGGCGCGACGGACGAGCCGGGCGACGGCACCGAGGCCACCATGACGGAGCTCGCCCGGATGGGCATTCAGGTGGCGACCGATGCCGATGAGGGCGGCGAGATCGAGGGGGCGACCATCTCGCCCGATGCCTACTCGCGCGGGGAGGTCCTCCGCCACCGTGACTTCGACCGGATGACGGCCGCCGAGCTGCGCGATGCCGAGCGCTTCGTGGACCTGCTGCGCCCGAGGCTGGAGCGGCGCAAGACGCGTCGCCAGGAGCTGCACCCGCACGGCCGGCGCCTGGCGGCCCGCGCGATGTTCCGCCGCAACCTCGCCACCGGCGAGCTCACGGAATGGGTGTGGCGGCGGCAGGTTCGGGAGCCGCGCCAGCTCGTGGTGCTGTGCGACATCTCGGGCTCCATGGAACGCCATGCGCGCCTGCTGCTCCGGTTCATCCAGGCGCTCGCGCGGACCAACGAGGTGCGCACGGAGTCGTTCGTGTTCGGCACCCGGCTGACGCGGGTGACCCGGCTGCTCAAGGACCGCAACCGGGACCGGGCGCTGGAGCGGGTGGCCGATTCCGTCAACGACTGGGCGGGCGGCACCCGGATCGGGGAGTCGTTCCGCGACTTCAACCACCGCTGGGCGCGGCGCACGCTGCGGACCTCCGGGGTGGTGATCGTCGTGTCGGACGGCTGGGATCGCGGCGACCCGGCGCTGGTGGCCGCGGAGACCGCCCGCCTGCGGCGCAACTGCCATCGCCTGGTGTGGCTCAACCCGCTGGCGTCGGCCCCGGGCTACCTGCCGCTCGCCGCCGGCATGAAGGCCGCCTACCCGTACATCGACGACTTCCTGCCCGCCGGCACGCTCGGCTCGCTCGAGCGGCTGGGGGAGGTCCTTGCGGGCGCATCGCAGGGGACCGCGCGCAGGGGATCGGCGGTCACCCACGCTGCGACCGTGGCCCCGTCGCTGGGCCTGTTTGCGCCGGAATCGGAGGCTCCGCGCGCGCTCGACGCGGCCCCCGGCGAAGCGGACGACGCACGCGCCCGCCCCCTCACCTGACGCCCGAGAATCGACCCCGCAACACACGACCCCGCGAAGCCGGAGGACACGATGCAGGAGCTGCTGGAGACGCTGGACCGATGGCGCGCCGAGGACGTGGGCGTCGGCCGCGCGGTCGTGGTCCGGACGTTCGGCAGCGCCCCGCGGCCGGAGGGCGCCGTCCTTCTCGTGACCGACGACGGCCGTCTGGCCGGCTCCGTGTCCGGCGGCTGCGTGGAAGGAGCGGCGGCCGAGGAGATCCATGTCGCGCGCGCGACCGGCCGGGAGCGGGTGATCCGCTACGGGATCAGCGACGAGCAGGCGTGGGACGTGGGGCTCGCCTGCGGCGGCACGATCGACGTCCTGGTCTCTCCCTGGGTGCCGGAGGTCGCGGCTGCGGCCGCCCGCGAGACGCGCGATGGCCTGGGCGACGGGCGCGCGATCGTGACGCCGCTGCCGGCCGATGCGCCGCCTCCGACGTTCGGCGCGCACGCGCCGGGGCAGGGGAGCGAGCCGTCTTCGCCGCTCGTCGTGCACGACGACGGGCACCTGGACGGGTCGCTGGGCGATCCCGATGCCGATGCGGCGCTCGTCGCGGCAGCCCGCGATGCGCTGGCCCACGGCGTGTCGCGCACGGTCGAGATCGGCGGGCGCCAGCTGTTCGTCGAGGCGTATCCGATCCGGCCGCGACTGGTCGTCGTGGGGGCGGTCGAGGTGTCCCGGTTCCTGGTCCGGCTCGCGAAGGAGCTGGGCTACGAGACGGTGGTGATCGACGGGCGGGCGGCGTTCGCCACGGAGGCCCGCTTCCCGGACGTGGACCGGCTGATCGTCGGCTGGCCGGACGAGGTGGCCGACGATATCGGGCTCGGACCGGCCGACGCGGTTGCGGTCCTCACCCACGACGTGAAGTTCGACGAACCGGCGATCGTCGCGGCGCTGGCCCGGGGCTGCCGCTATGTCGGCGCGGTCGGGTCGCGCAAGACGCAGGCGGACCGGCGGGCGAGGTTGCTCGAGGCGGGCGTCGCGCCCGAGGACCTGGACCGGCTGCGGGGGCCGATCGGGCTCGATCTCGGCGGGCGGCTGCCGTCCGAGACGGCGCTCGCGATCCTGGCCGAGATCGTCGCGGAACGGAGAGCCGGCACGGGGCGGCCGATGCGGGAGCTGGCCCGGGCTCGGGAAGCGGCTGCCGCGACGGGTTCGGCGGCGGGCCCCACGGCGGCGGACACCGCGACAGCCACCGGCCCCGCGGTGGCCGGGTGAAGGTCGTCGCGATCGTCCTCGCCGCAGGCGCCAGCCGGCGCTTCGGATCGCCCAAGCTGCTCGCACCGCTCGACGGCCGGCCGCTGCTCCAGCACGTGCTCGACACCGTCGCGATGGCCAGGCTCGAGGACGTCGTCGTGGTCCTGGGCGACGAAGCTGTTGCCATCGAGGCGGCGATCGGCTGGCGCGGCGAGCGCCGGGTCGTCAACCCGAGGCCGCAGGACGGCCTGTCGAGCTCGCTGCGCGTGGGGCTGGACGCGGCGGCCGAGGATCCCGAGGTCGATGCCGTGCTCGTCGTGCTGGGCGATCAGCCGTGGCTCCGTCCGGAGGTCGTGGCCGAAGTGCTGGACGCCGCGACCGCCGGGACCGCCGTGACCGATGCCGCACTGCCGCCGGCCGACCCGGCGCCACCCCGGCCGATCATCCGCGTCCGGTACGCGGACGACGATGCGCCCAACCCGGTGCTCTTCCGGCGGACCGGGTGGGCGCTGGCGGCGGGTCTCGAGGGCGACCGCGGCTTCGGACCGTTGCTCGCCCGCCACCCGGACCTCGTGGAGGAGGTGCGCATCGGCGGCCGGAACCCCGACGTCGATACCCCGGCCGACCTCCCGATCGATCCGTCGACGGCGAGGCTGTCGTGAGCATCGACCCGCGATCGGCCCCCGCCGGGGACCTCGAGACCGCGTGGGCCGAGCGCGTCCGCGCCAACCGGGAGCAGGCCGAGCGGGTGCGCGAGGTCCAGGCGGGCGATTTCTACGCCCCGGTGTCGGCGACGTTCGTCGCGGATCCGCGACGGACCGGCGAGCCGGCGCTCACGCTGCTGCGGGAGATGGCCGGTGCCGGGGAGACGTGGCTGGACATCGGTGCCGGCGCGGGACGCTACGCCCTGCCGCTCGCGCTGATCGTGCATCACGTGATCGCCGTCGAGCCGTCGCCCGGGATGCGCCGGGCGCTCCGGTTGGGCCTGTCGGAGCACGGGATCACGAACGTCCGGGTGATCGCCGGCGCGTGGCCGGGCGCGCTGGCGCAGCTGGGCCCGCCGCCCGTGGCGGACGTCGCCCTCATCGCCCACGTTGGCTACGACATCGAGGCGATCGGCCCATTCCTCGACGCGATGGAGGCGGCGACCGGCGATCGGTGCGTCGCCGTGCTCACCGATCGCAGCCCGGCAGCGGTCGCGGATCCGTTCTGGCCGATCGTCCACGGCGAGGCGCGCGTGCCGCTCCCGGCCCTGCCCGAGCTGCTGGCGATCCTCCACGCCCGCGGTCGCGAGACCGAGGTGGAGCGCGTCGAGCGCCCTGCCCGGACGTTCGAGTCCCCGCAGACGCTGGCCGCGTTCCTGCGTCGCCAGCTGTTCATCGCCGAGGCCAGCGAGAAGGACGAGCGGTTCCGGGCCGGCGTGCGCGATCTGACGGTGGTGCGGGACGGGGGCTGGACGCTCGCGGATCCGCCTGCGGGCGTGATCGGCGTCGTCACCTGGCGTCCAGGGCCCGGCTGAGGGCGGGGCCGGGCGGCTCGCCAGAGCGGCCTCCGGTGCGCGTGCCGAAACCTTGGTGAACCTCGGTTGACGGCTTTCGGATCGCGCGCGGATACTTTGGTCTCGCCAGAACCCCAACGTCCCCCAGCGCGACCGTGGCCGACGGTGACGGTCGCAACCCGATCGTCATGGCAACGCCGAGCCCGTCCCCCTGGGCCGGGCCCGACATCGGCTCCGCGCCCCAGGTGCGGAAAGGAGGGTTGGCAGCGCATGATTCCCGGCCAGTTCGAGTACGTCCGTCCGGCGTCGCTGGATGAGGCGTTGCGCATCCTCAAGGAGCGCGAGGGGGAGGCGAAGATCCTCTCCGGGGGCTACAGCCTCATCCCTCTCATGAAGCTCCGGCTGGCACAGCCGGCCCTGCTGGTGGACATCCAGGCGGTCGGCGGTCTCAACGGCATCACGCGCACCGACACCGAGTGGCGGATCGGCGGCCGGACCACCCATCGGGCGATCCTCGAGAACGACGAGCTGACGGCCGGGCTCCCCATCGTCCACGACGCGGCCGGTGGCATCGGCGACCCGCAGGTTCGCAACTGGGGAACGATCGGCGGCTCCTGCGCGCACGCGGACCCGGGCTCGGACTGGCCGGCCGTCCTGCTGTCCCTCGGCGCCTCGTTCGTGTGCCGCAGCGCGGACGGTGAGCGCGTGCTCCCGGCGCGCGGCTTCTTCCTGGACACGTTCCAGACCGGCATCGAGCCCACCGAGGTCCTCACCGAGGTGCGCATCCCGCGCGCCGCGGCGCACACCGGTTCCGCCTACGTCAAGCTGGAGCGGCGGGCCGGCGACTTCGCGACGGTCGGTGCCGCGGCCGTGCTCACGCTCGGTGGTGACGGCCGGATCGCCGCGGCGGGCATGGCGCTGACCGCCGTCGCGGACGCACCGTTCGCGGCAACGGACGCCGAGGCGGCCCTGGTCGGGGAGGAGCCGGGCGAGGACACCTTCAAGACCGCGGCGGCCGCCGCATCGGCCCAGGCCCGTCCGGTGGCCGACAGCCACGGCCCGGCCGATTACAAGCTGGCGATGGTCCGCGAGATCACGGTCAGGGCCCTGCGCCTGGCCGCGTCCCGGGCGCAGGACGCGTGAGAGGAGCGGATCGATGAGCACCCAGCACATCTCGGTCACCGTCAACGGGGTGGCCCGCGAGGCCGACGTCGAGCCCCGCCTCCTGCTCGTCCACCTCCTCCGCGACGTGTTCGGTCTCACCGGCACGCACACCGGGTGCGACACGAGCAACTGCGGCGCCTGCACCATCCACGTGGACGGCCGGAGCGCGAAGTCGTGCACGATGCTGGCCGTCCAGGCGAGCGGCGCCTCGATCACCACGATCGAGGGCATGGAGCAGGGCGGCAAGCTTCACCCGCTCCAGCAGGCGTTCTGGGACCAGCACGGCCTCCAGTGCGGTTTCTGCACGCCGGGCATGATCATGGAGTCGGCCTGGATGCTGGCCCAGAACCCGGATCCCTCCGAGCAGGAGATCCGCGAGGGGATCGCCGGCAACCTGTGCCGGTGCACCGGCTACGTGAACATCGTCAAGGCGATCCAGCAGGGTGCCGCCGAGCTCCGGGCCGACACGGCCACGGGTGCCGGCGCGGCGTCCGCCTGAGCCCCGAAGGAGACGAGATGACGGAGGCGCAGGCACTCACGACGACCGCAGAGGTCTCGGGGATGGGTCACTCGATGAAGCGCAAGGAGGACCCGCGCTTCATCCGGGGTCAGGGCGAGTACATCGAGGACGTCGTCCTGCCGAACATGGTCTGGATGGACATCGTCCGCAGCCCGTACGCCCACGCGAAGATCAAGTCGATCGACGCCAGCGAGGCCCTGGCCATGCCGGGCGTGCTCGCGGTGATCACCGGCAAGGACCTCGAGAAGGCCGGTCTCCACTGGATGCCGACCCTCGCCGGCGACAAGCAGATGGTGCTGCCGGTGGACACGGTGATGTACCAGGCCCAGGAGGTGGCGGCCGTCATCGCGACGACCCGCTACCAGGCGGCCGATGCGATCCAGGCGGTCCTCGTGGACTACGAGCCGCTGCCGGTGGTCGTCGATCCGTTCAAGGCGCTGCTGCCGGACGCGCCGGTGCTCCGCCCGGATCGCGGGCCGGACAAGGCCACCAACCATATCTGGCACTGGGAGTCGGGCGACAAGGACGCGACCGATGCGGCTCTCGCCGCATCGGACAAGGTCGTCCCGATCGACGTCTACATCCCGCGCATCCACGTCTCGTCGATCGAGACCTGTGGCTGCATCGCGGACTGGAACCCCGTCCGCGCCCATCTCGACTTCCACGTCACGAGCCAGGCGGCGCACGTCTACCGGACGGTCATCAGCCTGGTCTCGGGCATCCCCGAATCGAGCATCCGGGTCAAGACGCACGACATCGGCGGCGGGTTCGGCGGCAAGGTGCCGGTCTACCCGGGTTATGTCATCGCGATCGTGGCCTCGCTGACGCTGGGGCGGCCGGTCAAGTGGATCGAGGACCGGTCCGAGAACCTGCAGGCCGATTCGTTCGCCCGTGACTACCACATCCACGCGGAGATGGGCCTCAGCAACGAGGGCCAGATCAACGGCCTGCGGGTCAAGACGCTCGCGGACCACGGCTACACCGACGCGGCCGCCGATCCCTCGAAGTTCCCGGCCGGCCTGTTCAACGTGATCACCGGCTCCTACGACATGCCCACCGCGTTCGTCGAGGTGGACGCCGCCTACACCAACAAGCCGCCCGGCGGCGTCGCCTACCGCTGCTCGTTCCGCGTGACCGAGGCGGTCCACACCATCGAGCGGCTCGTCGACCAGGCGGCCCGCGAGATCGGCATGGACCCGGCTGCGTTCCGGATGAAGAACTTCATCCGGAAGGACCAGTTCCCGTACCACACGCCGACCGGCTGGGAGTACGACTCGGGCGACTACCACACGGCACTGCAGAAGGCGCTGGACACGATCGGCTACGACGACCTGCGCAAGGAGCAGGCGGAGAAGCGCGCCCGCGGCGAGCTGATGGGCATCGGCATCTCGTCGTTCACGGAGATCGTCGGCGCCGGCCCGTCCCACGACTTCGACATCATCGGCATCAAGATGTTCGACTCGGCCGAGCTCCGGGTGCACCCGACCGGCTCGGCGATCCTCCGGCTCGGCGTCCAGAGCCAGGGCCAGGGCCATGAGACCACCTACGCGCAGATCGTCGCCGAGGAGCTCGGCATTCCGGCCTCGAAGGTGACGGTCGAGGAGGGCGATACGGACACCGCGCCGTACGGCCTCGGCACCTATGCCTCCCGGTCCACGCCGGTCGCCGGCGCGGCCACCGCCATCGCTGCGCGCAAGATCCGCGAGAAGACCCGCCACCTGGCCGCGCACCTGCTCGAGTGCTCGCCCAACGACCTCGAGTGGACGAACGGCAAGTGGAGCGTCACCGGCTCGCCGGACCGCTTCAAGACCATCGCGGAGCTTGCCTTCGCGGCCTACACCAATCATCCCGAGGGGATGGAGGCCGGCCTCGAGGCGGTCGACTACTACGACCCGCCCAACCTGACCTTCCCGTTCGGCAGCTACATCTGCGTCGTGGACATCGACAAGGGCACGGGGCAGGTGAAGATCCGGCGCTTCGTCGCGATCGATGACTGCGGCAACATCATCAACCCGATGATCGTGGACGGGCAGATCCACGGCGGCCTGACGATGGGCATGGCCCCGTCGCTGTACGAGGAGATCTCGTACGACGAGCAGGGCAACAACCTCGCCGGGACGTTCATGGACTACCTGCTGCCGACGGCGATGGAGACACCGTCCTGGGAGACCGGCAAGACGACCACCCCCTCGCCGCACCATCCGCTGGGCGCGAAGGGAGTGGGGGAGTCTGCGACCGTCGGCGCCCCGCCCGCCATCGCCAATGCCGTCGTGGACGCGCTCGCCCATCTCGGCGTCACCAACGTGGACATCCCGATCACGCCCCAGAAGGTGTGGCGGATCCTCCACGACAAGGGCGTGGTCTGAGGCCATGCCCGGACGAAGCCTGTTCCGACGCGTCGCCGAGCTCGAGGCCGCCGGGGGGACGTTCGCGGTCGCCACCGTGGTGGCGGTCCAGCGGCCGACCTCCGCCCGGCCCGGCGCGAGCGGCATCGTCCACCCGGATGGCACGATCGAGGGCTGGGTCGGCGGCAGCTGCGCCCAGCCCGTCGTCGTCCGCGAGGCCCTGCGGGCGCTCGTCGACGGTCATCCGCGCCTGCTCCGCCTCTCGAAGTCGGCACCGGCCGAGGGCCGGCGGGGGGACGGGGTGGTCGAGCTCGTGATGACCTGCCACTCGGGGGGCACCCTGGAGATCTACGTGGAACCGCATCTTCCGGCGCCCTCGCTGTGGGTCGCCGGCACGACGCCCATCATCGGCGCGCTCGTCGCGCTGGGCTCGGCGACCGGCTGGCGCGTGTCGGTGTTCGACCCGATCGCCGACGTCGACGCCTTCCCGGACGCGGAGCGCGTCTCGACCGACACCGCCCTCGGGCGGATCGATCCGGAGCTCTCCCCATACGTGGTCGTGGCGACGCAGGGGATCTGGGATGAGGAGGCGGTGGCCGCCGCGTTGCGCCGCGAGGTCTCGTACGTTGGCCTGGTTGCCTCGCCGACGCGCGCGAGCGTGGTGCGGACGTGGCTGCGCGAGGAGGCGGGCATCCCCGAGGAGCGGCTGGCCGCGCTGCGGGCCCCGGCCGGTCTCGACCTGGGTGCCGAGACGCCCGAGGAGATCGCGCTCTCGATCCTCGCGGAGCTCGTCCAGGTGCGTCGTGGCCGGGCGCCGTTCATCGCAAAGCCGGGGCCGGCCACGCTCGTCGGGGAGGCGGCGGCCGTCGCGCCGCTGCAGCCCGTCGTCGACGACATCGTGCTGCTCGATCCGGTGTGCGGGATGACGGTCGATCGCGCCCATGCCCGGCATCTCGCCGAGCACGAGGGCACGGTCTACGCGTTCTGCTCGATGGGCTGCCGCACGGCGTTCATCAAGGAGCCCGGCGCGTACGTCACCGCCGCGTCCAGCGGCGGTCCATCGGGTGCTGCCGTGTCCGAGGAGGGCTCGTCCGGCGGCGACTCGTCCACGTCCACCACAGGGGCCTGATCGGCCCAGCCTCGGAGGCCTCGATGCAGTTTCAGGGCACCGTCCAGATTGCCGCGCCACGTGACCGGGTGTGGGCATTCCTCATGGATCCCGACCAGGTCGGCGGATGCGGACCGGGCGTCGAGTCCATCGAGGTGATCGATGCCGATCACTTCAAGGCGAAGGCAAAGGTGGGCGTCGGGTTCATCTCCGCGCGCTTCGTCGTGGAGATGACCGTGGCCGAGCGCAACGAGCCCGACCTCGCGATCCTCAAGGCGCACGGGCAGGCGCCGGGATCGGCCGTCGATGCCACGGCGAACATGAAGCTCTCCGGCCCCCCGGAAGGCCCGACCACCATGGACTGGTCCGCCGATGTGCTGATCGCCGGGACGCTGGCGTCGGTGGGTGCGCGGATGATCGAGGGAACGGCCAACAAGATGATCGGCCAGACCTTCGAGTGCATCCGCTCCAAGCTCGAGGCCGGCTGAGGGGCCATCCGGCGGCCCGCGGTCCCGGCCACTCGTCGCCCTCGCCCTCGCCGCGACTCACGTTGGGGTCAATGGGCCTCCCGCCGAGCGTGGCTCGCTGCCGCAACCTTGACCTCGCGGGTCGACCTGAGCGCGCCGCACCTCCGCCTGACCCACACACGTGTCAATCGGCGCCCGTGCCCTCGTGCGCCAAGGTCGGTTGTAGGTCCGGGGGGATCGGGCGTCAGAGCCGCCGTTGGCTCAGACGCCAATGACCTCGATCTGATCGCGCGACAACCCGGCGGCCTCGCGGAGCAGATCCATGTCGTCGGGGTCGGACGTGAGGATCACAGCCGCACCTGCGGCCACAGCCTCCGCCATGACGATCGCGTCGACCGCGGACGGTGGCCGGTCGCCCTTCCGACGCCGACCCGACGTCCGCCGGAGATCCCACGCACGGGCGCGCAGGATCCCGGCCTGGCGGGCGCGCTCGGGGGTGAGCGGCAGTTCCTCGTCGACACTCCCGATGACTCCGTCGATCATTGCGTGGTCAGGCCGGTCGGTCACCACCTCGGCAAGCACAGCCGACGGGATCGCCACCTGGCGTCCCTCGGTGCGGGCGCGCGCGAGGACAGCACGGGCATCACGATTGCCGTCAGCGATCGCCGAGATCCCGCCCGAGTCCAGCAGGAGTGCGCCTCGGCTGACTGCTACCTCGGCCAAGGCGTCTGGTCGATGCGATGCCGGACCTCGTCAGGGATGGGACCGTAGACCGCGGACAGGTCGCGCTCGAGGTCGACCAAGCGATCATGCTGGAGCGCCCGCCCGAGAGCCTCGTCGAGATAGCGCGAGAACCCGCGCTCACCGACTCGCGCCTTGGCCTCGCGGACCCGGTCCGGGTTGAGGGTGGTGGAGAACTTCGCCGTGGTCATGGCGCTATCCTACTGCGGGTAGGATACATGTCAATCGGCGGGACCTACCAACCGTCCTTGATGCACATGCCCGTGCCACGCGGGACTGCTGAGCCGCGCGCAGACCACCGTTAGGCCCGTTCCCTCGTTGGTCCGCGGTGTCGTCGCCCAGCAGATGCCCGCGGTGCCGGTGCGCCGGGGTCAGGCGTCCTGGAACACGGTCCAATGGGAGACGTGCTCGAGCGCCTCATCCACGGTCCGCTCGACCTCGACCTGCGCCGTCGGGTAGCCGGCCTCCCGCAGGAGGGCCTGGACCCTCGCGGCCGCCTCCGGCCCGCCGGGGCAGCATCCGGACTGCTCGACCTCGTCGCGCGCATGCTCGAAGGCCCGGACGAAGTCGGGATCGCTCCACGGGATGAGCCTGGCCTTGATGTGCATCGTGGTGGTCATCTCGACAACCTCCAGCCTCCATTCTCTGCGCGGTGAGCCACGGAGGGCAGGGCCGGAGGGCCCGCGGTCGTCACGAAGGGCCCGCAGCGTGCCAGACTGAACGGCATGGAACGGCTTCACACGGTCATCGGACCCGTCGCAACCAACGTCTACGTGCTCGCGGACCCCGCTTCGCGCGAGGCGATCGCGATCGACACGGCCACCCCGTCGCTGGCGTGGATCACGGGCGCGCTCGAGGAGCGCGGCTGGACGCTCAAGCTGATCGTGAGCACCCACGGACACTGGGATCACATCGGCGATAACGCCGCGCTCGCCGAGCACACCGGCGCCCCGATCGCGGTCCACCCCGACGACCGCTATCGGCTGATCGATCCGAAGCCGCTCTACGCCCCGTTCCCGATCGTCCCGTCGGTTCCGGCGGTCGACCTGGCCGAGGGCGGCGAGATCCGTTTCGGCGAGATCCGGCTGCGCGTGCTCCACACGCCCGGCCACACGGAGGGCTCGGTCTGCCTGCTCGCGTACGACGAGGGCCTGCTGTTCAGCGGCGACACGCTGTTCACCGGCGGATGGGGCCGGGTGGACTTCCCCGGCGGCTCGGCGGAGGCCATGGCCGAGTCGATCGCCCGCCTGGCCGCGATGGAGGATCACCTCCGCGTGTTCCCGGGTCACGGGGCGGCGACCACGATCGGGCGTGAGCGGGCCTGGATGGACCTGGTCCGCCGTGAGGGCCGCCTCCTGCTCTGACCAGCGACGGGCCTCTGGTCGCCAACGCTGCCTTGGGTCGGGGCGGCTCCCACCGGACCGCATGCCACCCGCTGACTCAGCCGGCGCATCAGGAGGCGACCCCGGCTGGGGCGCTCGGCGCTCCAGGGCCACTATTTCGTCACTCGGTTGCGGCCTGGTCGTGCCGCTGACGCGCCACGTGAGTCACGAGAGATCGGCCGGCACGCCGCCGCCGCCAGCGGGGAGCCGGAGCACGCCGCCGGAGGGACCGGCACCCGCCACCGCTCCCCCCAACGGCCGCAGGCCCCCCTCAGCCCCCTCGGCGATATCGAGCCTCGAGGACCGCCGTTCCGTGCACCGCGGCCCCGGCGAGCGCGCTCCGGACCGCCGCGGCCCGGGGCGTTCCCGGGAGCCCAAGCGGAGCCGCGAGCGCGTACAGCGTGAACACGTAGCGGTGGTCGCCGGAGGGCGGGCACGGGCCGCCCCAGCCCAGGCGCCCGAAGTCGTTGAACCCCTGGCGCGGGGAATCCGGGGAGGCCGAGATCCCCAACGGCAGCGCGCCGCTCAGCGAGCCTGAGACATCGAGGACCAGCCAGTGCACGAAGCCGCTCGCATCGGGGTCGTCCACGACGAGCACCAGGGCAGCCGTGCCCACCGGGACGCCGTCCCACTCGAGGTCCGGCGAGACGTCCTCGCCGTCGCACGTGAACCGCCGGGGGATCGAGCCACCGGCGACGAAGGCGGACGAGGAAAGGGTGAACGCGGGCATGGTCGCCTCCTGGGTAGCGGACGGGGCGGGGGATGGGGTGCCGGGCGGGGCGGACACGGGACCGGCCGTCGACGCCGTCACGCCGGGCGAGGTCGCGGCTGGAGGGACGATGGACGGCACGGGAGGCGTCACGGTCGAGGGCGCAGGCGCGCACCCGGTGAGGACCAGGGCAATCACCACGGCAGTGACGATCAGCCGATTCCGGCCAATCGATCGCTCCATGGTAGCCGTCAGCCGGCGTCCGGCTGATCGCCCGTGGGCCGCCAGCCATCCGGCGCCGCGTGCTCGAGCGGGCGCCCGTACGCCCGCCAGCGCCGCGCGACGAGGAAGCCGAGGCCCTCGTAGAGCTGCAGCGCCCCGGTGGGGTTGGACCCATCGACCCCGAGCCAGGCCTGGTCCATGCCCTTCGCGCGCAGCACACGGAACGAGGCCGTGCACAGTGACTTGGCCACGCCCCGGCCGCGCCAACGACGGCGCACCGAGACGTGCTCGAGCCAGCCGCGACGGATGCCGAGCGCCTCGTTCTCGGCCGCGTAGATGGCGTTCATCACCACGCCCGCGACCTCGTCGCCGTCCCAGGCCACGCACCACAGCGAGGTGTCGACGTCCGGCCCCTCGAACGTGGTGACGAAGTCCCCCTCGGTCGCCTGGCGGTGGCCCCAGTGATCCCGGAACGCTTCCTCGTCGGCATCGAAGATCGCGCGGTGCAGGTCCGGCGTCACGGGCCGGAGGTCCAGGCCGGCCGGCAGCGGACGATCCGGCAGGGAGCCGCTGATCGGTCGCCGCATCTCGAACCCGTAGCGGATCGGGACGTAGCCCTCGGCGGCGAGCAGGGCCAGCTCGCCCTGCTCGACGTCCAGCGCATAGCTGCGCAGCTCGCGGGGACCCGGGCGAGGGTCTCCTGCCGCCTCGGCGGCCAGCCGCGAGCGTGTGGCCCGGGCCAGGGCGGTGCCGATCCCCCGACGGCGATGCTCGGGCACGACGGCGCCCCACGTCTCGCACACGAGAGCACCGCCACGCTCGACGCGGTAGCCCATGGCGAACCCGGCAGCCCGGCCGTCGACCTCGGCGACGAGCACGTCCCGCCCCAACTCGAAGGCCTCGAGCGGGTCGTACTCGGCCGCAAGGCTGTCGCCGGATCGGACCTCGTCGATCCCGTCCGCCCGCCGCGCCCGGTTGACCATGTCCGCCAGGACGTCCCAGTCGCCGGGGACGGCGAGGCGGAACGTGAGCCCCGCGATGGCAGGGGCGTCGGGAGTGTTCATGGGGCGAATGATGGACTCGGAGACGACGGCCGGCGTGAGGTGGGTCATGGGTCTGCTCCCGTTCATCGCTCGTTCCCGTACTTTGCGGCCATGTGGCGGCTCGATGCCTGGGAGATCGCCTTCCACCGGCGCCGCTCGGCCTCCTGGAGCAGGCGGTCGCCGGACCGGGCGACGTGCGCCGCCTCCTTCTCCAGCTTTCGATGGCTTGCCAGCCGGTCCGGGGTCAACCGGCCATCGGCCAGGGCGGCCCGAACCTCGCAGCCCGGCTCTCCCTCGTGGCGGCAGTCGGTGAACCGGCAGCCGGCGGCCAGGTCGGCGATGTCGGCGAACGCCGGATCGAGTCCCTCGGCCGCACCGGCAACACCCAGCGAGCGAATGCCGGGGGTGTCGATCAGGAGCGCACCGCCGGGGAGCCGGACCAGCTCGCGATGCGTGGTGGTGTGGCGGCCGCGCGAGTCGGTGTCGCGGACGGCGCTCGTTCGCTGCCGCTCGTGGCCCACCAGCGCGTTGACGAGCGTGGACTTGCCCGCGCCCGACGAGCCCAGCACGACGGCCGTCCGGCCGGGTACCAGGTGATCGCGCGCGAGGGCGCTCACGCCGTCACCGGTCAGAGCGGACACCGCCAGGACGCTGACCCCGGGGGCCACGGCCTCCGCCGCGACGCGGAGCCCGTCGATGTCCACGGCGAGGTCGGCCTTGTTGAGCAGGACCACCGGCGTGGCGCCGCCGCTGAACGCGACCGCGATGTACCGCTCCAGGCGCCGCAGATTGAAGTCGTTGTCCAGGCCCGCGACGACGAGCGCCACGTCCACGTTCGCGGCGAGCACCTGCTCGTCGACGGCGTGGCCGTCCTCCGCTCCCCTTCGGAACACCGTCCGGCGGGGCAGGATCGCGTGGATCACCGTGGATCCCGCGTCGGACTGGTCGACTGCCGACACGGTACTGACGACCCAGTCGCCGACGGCCGGGAGGTCGGCCGGACCGAGTGCCATGTGGCGAAGTCGGCCGGACACGACGGCGTTGCGGTCGCCGTCCGGCGTGGCCAGCACCCAGGCGTCGCGATGGGCGGCGATGACCCGGGCCGGCCATCGCTCCGGGTCCGAGAACGGCTCGAAGGAGGCGGCCCAGCCCGGGTCCCAGCCGAGGCCGGACAGCGCGTGGTTCGGGACGGTGACCTCCGATGAGGCTCCGCCCGGGGTCGAGAGACGGTCCATCTCAGCCCACCCGCTTGAGCTTGCCGGTGCGCTTCGCATAGCGCTCGGCGCGCCCGAATGCCCACAACCCGGCCGGGATGAGCACGGCGCCCATCACCAGCAGCGGCAGGATGTCGCCGACCAGTGCCGTCACGGACGTCCCGTCGAGCAGCCCGCCTCGGACGCCGTCGAGGACGTACGTTGCTGGTGACAGGTGCGAGACCGCCTGCATCCACCCGGGCAGCACGCTCACCGGGTAGTAGACGCCGGAGACCAGCAGCAGACACGACTGCAGGACGAAGGTCATCTGCGCGCCGCGCTCCACGTAGAGCAGGGGCAGGATGGCGGCCATCATGCCGATGCCCACGAAGCTGAACGAGCCGAGCGCGATGAACACCACCGCGGTCGCCAGGTTCATCGCCCCGGGGTTGAGCTGCGGGAAGAACAGCACCAGCACGACGAGCATCGCCGCCGTGTGCACGAGCCCGTACGCCATCGCGTACAGGCACGAGCCCAGCAGCTGCGTCCAGCGCCGGACGGGCGCCATCATCGTGTACTCGAGCGTGCCCTCCCATCGCTCCACGGCGATCGTCTCCGCGATCCACGAGAACACGACGGACAGGTAGTTCCAGAACACGGCCCCGACGATGAGCGTGAGAAGCAGACGGTCGTCACCCGCCGCGGCGCCGATCAGCGAGATCGACAGCGCACCGGCGACGGAGTAGACGAGGAACGCCACCTCCCAACCCCAGTAGCGGCGGGTGAGGAAGAAGTTGCGCTCGACGAAGGCGTACGACGCCTTCAGCTCCTGCGCGAGGAGAGCCAACGGAGTGTCCCTTTCGGATGGGGCCCCCGCCCCGACCGGTCAGCCGGTCGGAACGGGGGAGGTGCGTCGGTCGTCGGCGAGCCGCTCTCCGAGCCGGATGAGCGACGCGCCGATGCGATGCCGGATGGGTCGGCCGGGCTGGCGGAACAGCCGCTCGGCCGCGATTCGCTCTCGCTCGAGCGCCTGGCGCTCGAGGATGGCGATGAGCTGGCGATCGATGTGCCGCATGGCACACCTCCTTTCTGTCAGTTGTCGGTGTCGTCGTCGGTCTCGACGTCCTCGTCGAGCGAACGGCCGGTATAGGTCATGAACACGGCCTCCAGCGTGGGCGGCTGCCCGTGACGCTCGGCCACGAGCTGCTTGAGCCCCTCGGGGCTGTCCTCGGCCACCACGCGCCCCTGATCGAGGATCGTGATGCGGCTGCACAGGCGCTCGGCCTCGGCCAGGTCGTGGGTGGTGAGGACGATCGTCGCGTCGTGCGCGGCGTTGACCTCCTCCACGAACGCCTGGACGTCGAGCTTGCTGCGCGGATCGAGGCCCGTCGTCGGCTCGTCGAGGAGCAGCAGCGTCGGGCTCGTCAGCAGGGCTCGCGCGATCGCGACCTTCTGCTGCATCCCCCGGCTCATCTGCTCCACCGGGCGGCCGAGGCGGCTCTCCGCGATGCCCAGCCGGGCGAGGATCGCCGTGGCCTCTCGCCGTGCCAGACGGGCATCGAGTCCGTACAGGCGGGCGGCGAACAGGAGGTTCTCCATCGGGCTGAGCTTCTTGAAGAAGGCCGCGTCCACGCTCACCCGGTTGATGAGCCGCTTCACGGCGAGCTCGTCACGCACGAGGTCGTGGCCGAAGACCTCCACCCGCCCCTCGTCCAGGGTCAGCAACCCCGACACGAGGCGGATGAGGGTCGACTTGCCGGAGCCGTTCGCCCCCAGGATCCCGTGGATCGCGCCGCGCTCCAGGCGGAGCGAGACGTCCTCGATCGCGATGACGGGAGGCTTGCGGCGGTCGACCTTGAAACGCTTGGTGACGTGCTCGACGAGGAGCGCCGGCGGGCCGGCCGGGGTCCGGGGCGAGGGGACCGTCAGGTCCCCCGCGTCCGGGGCGGCCGGGATCCGCGCGGCGGACGCGCGACCGGCGAGGGGGGCCGGCAGCGGGCTCGACGTCGGGGTGGTCGTCTTCGGTTCGGGCGCGAGGGTGGTGGTCACGGGACCCTCCTGCGGTGATGGGTGGCTCGGGTGGGTGAGCCGGACCGCGGTGTCCCGGACATGGGACGAGCCGCGGACCCGGAATGCGGGGGGCCGGCGGCTCGTGTGGTCGAGGCGGGCACGAAGGTGCCCGAGAATCACGTGAGCCGCGGACCCGGTGGGCCCACGGCTCGGCGGTCGCTCCTGGGGCTGAAGCCCCGCGTCCTACCTGCTGGTGGGCACACCTCTCCCGCTGACAGCGCCGATGAGCGCCGCTTTGCGCGGGTAGAAGACTGCGTTCTTCACCATGGGGCGTACCGCCTCCGGTAACAGGACGTGCCGAGCGACCTGCTCGACCGCGGCGGAGTCTACGCGCACGGGAGCCGCCTCGTCAACAGCACGTGGACGACCTGACCCACGTCCTGTTGGCCATGACGCCGCCGGGTGCCGATTGGCCTATTGACAGTCGAGCGAAAGCAATCGACACTCGATAGATGCACACGCTCGCAACGCGGCTTCTCCGGGTCGCTCTTGTCGCCCTCCTGCTCGGAACCGTGCTCGCCCAGGTGCTCCTGACCGTATACGCATCCGAGGTCGGGACGAGATTTCCCGAAGTCGCCTACCTCGTCATCCCGTACTCGGTGGCCGCCATCCTGTTCATCGGATGCGGCCAGGTGGCGCTGCTCGTCGTCTGGCGGCTGCTGTCGCTGGTCGACGACGGGGTCATCTTCACTCGCCGCGCCGTGCGCTGGGTCGACGTCGTCATGGCCTGCGCGGCGGTCGCCACGGTCCTGACCGCGGGCGTGTTGATCCACATGCTCAGCTTCGTCCCTGGTGGCGGCGGACCGATGATCTACTACCTGGCTGTCTGCATCGCCGGCGGGCTGGCGTTCATGCTCCTGATGATCGTCATGCGAGGCTTGCTCGAGTCGGCGATCGCCGACCGCACCGAGCTCGACGAGGTGATCTGATGGCCCTCGTCGTCGAGCTCGACGTCATGCTCGCCCGACGCAAGATGTCCGTGGGCGATTTTGCCAACGAGGTCGGCATCACGCCGGCGAACGTCGCCGTCCTGAAGAACGGACGCGCCCGAGCCATCCGGTTCACCACCCTGGACTCGATCTGCCGGGTGCTCGATTGCCAGCCGGGTGACATCCTCCGGTGGACCGTCGACCCGCCCGCCTAGCGGGCGGATGCTCTGGACCGTTTGTACGGCGTGACAAGCCCGGCCGACCTGGCCATGGCCGTGTTCGCCCCGCGCGTCGACCTTTGGGTCACGCCCGGCGTCGCATCACCACGCGTGGGGTGCCGGCCGCGGCCTTGGACGTGGTCCGGGCCGCAACCGAGAACCCGGCCCGCTCGAACATCGATGCCGTGCCCGTGTAGACCGAGGCCGACGAGATCCGGCCGCCGCTGGTCGCGACCGGGTAGCCCTCGAGCAGGGTTGCACCGTGATCACGGGCGTATTCGACGGCCGCGTCGAGCAGTGCGCTCGCGATCCCGCTCCGCCGCGCCGTCCTCGCCACGACGAAGCAGTTGACGACCCACACTCCTTCCCCGGGGAGCTGCGGGATCGTTCGCGACCGGCCCAGCCGCCCGAACTCCTCGCGCGGACCCAGACCGACCCAGCCCACGGCCGCGCCGTCCCGGAGCGCCACCAGCCCGGGGGCCGGATCGCGATCCACCAGCGCCCGCAGCGAGTCACGGTTGTCGTCGGCCGTGGTGTTCGACCAGTTCGATCCGGGCTTGCGCCAGAACTGGCACCAGCACCACTTCGGGTCGCCGCCTGCGGCGAACAGCTCGGCGAGCGCGGGCCAGACATCGGGCGAGGCGGGGACGATCTCCATGCGGGACAGGGTAGGCCGTGAGTCCGGCCCCCGGTGCCGCCTCTCGACGGACGTGCGAGCCCCCCCTACGTCAGCATGTCGATCGACGCGGTCGGGACGATCCCGTCGAGGCTGCGCGCCAGATCCTCGTCCAGGGTGATGAACGCGTCCGCCTGCAGCTGGGTCAGCGCAACGTACTCGGCGTCGTAGGTCGAGGCCCATCCCAGCTGGTCCGCCACGTCCCAGGCGCGGCGCCGGAGCACGGCGTCGCCGAGAAGCCTGATCGACATCCGCCCGATGTGCGCGAGGTGGTCACGCGCGACGTCGGCCTCGATCTCGCCCCGCTGGGCGGCCTCGTGCAGGGCCGAGAGCACCTGGGAGCGCAGGAGCGTCGGAGAGAGGAGCTCGTGCCCGCCCGGGATCTCGATCCCCGCGCTCGCCAGGTGCAGAACGGCGCTGGCGTCGACGACGAACCTGGTCATCGGGTACCTCGGGTGCGGTGCGAAGGAACGCGACAACACTACCTCTGCGTGCCTTCGCGCTCGCCTGGACGGCCAACCCGGGCGGTCGCCAGCCGCCTATCCTTGTCGTGATCGCCGTCGTCTCGTCCGCGCCGGTCCACAGGGAGGAATCCGCATGCTGCGCCGGATGCTCGCCATCGGTCTCATCGCGCTGAGCGTCGTCGCATGCGGGGGGTCAACGGCAACGCCATCGCCATCGGCCGCTGCGTCGGTCGCGCCGACCCTGACGCCGACCCTGACGCCGACCGAGCAGCCCACGACGGCGTCGACGACGATGACCGCGATCTGCAACGCGATCGGGGTGCGCAAGACGCCCTCGACGACGGGCGGGCTGGTGGCCCGCGTCAACAACGGGGCGACGGTCCACGCTGTCAATACGGTGACCGGCGATGCGTACACGGTGGGGGCCTGCGGCACGGGCGGCACCACATGGCTCGAGATCGACGAGATCAACGGCAAGACGGTCCAGTCGATGTATGGCGTGCCGTCCGTCTACTCCGCGGCCGGGCTGTTCCAGTAGGGGCTCGCCCGCGCACGGTTGTCCACCGGGGCGGTAGCCTCTCACCGTGACCCAGGAGAGCCGGCCGGAGGCCGTTCCGCTGCCCAGCGCGTGGGCGGCTCCATGGCGCGCGGAACCCGCCAGTCCGCGCTCGATCGTGGAGCTGCTGGCTGCCGGCGTGCTGGACACGGAGCTCGCGGCGCTGCTGTGGCTCCTGGTCGAGGCGCGGCTGCCGATCGTCGTCGCCGGGCCCTTCGGTGCCGGGCGCACGACGCTCCTGACCGCGCTGCTCGACTTCCTGCCCGCCGATGCGCGGCCCGTGCCGCTCGCCGGCGCGGAGGAGGACTTCGACTGGCTCCCCGAGGCGCCCGAGCTTGGCTGGCGCCGCGAGCGGACCGGCGCGGCGCGCGGTCGCGGTGCTGCGGCCAGCCCGGGCAACACGGTGCTCATGGTGCGGGAGCTGGGCGGGCGGCCCCCTGCGGGCACGTGGGGTCCGCGGGCCCGGATCGTCATCAGGGCGCTCGCGGTCGGGTACGGCATGGCGGCGACGATGATCGCGGGAGGCCTCGAGGACGTGTTCGCCACGCTGCACGCCGCACCAGTGAGCGCGGACGACGACGAGCTGGCCCGGCTCGGGCTCGTGCTCGTGGTGAACGCGTTCCCCGACGAGACGGCGAGCCGCGAACCGCGCCGCCGGGTGGTCGCGGCCCACTACGTGCGCCCGGTCGTCCGCGACGCGCACGGCCACGTCCAGAGACTGCCCCCGGCCGTTCTGGCCGCGCACGAGCCGCGGACCGACCGCCTCGAGCACTTCGCCTGGGGGATCGTGGGCGAGCTGGCCGGCCGAACCGGGCGCCCGTCGATCGACTTCGAGCGCGAGCAGGCGCAGCGGGCCGGCTACCTCGCGGGGCTGGTCGCGGGCGGGATCAGCGACCCGGACGACGTGCGAGCCGCGATCGCCGGCTACCGGGGCACCGAGGGCGATCGGCCGGCCTGACGGACGGGGCCGTGAGGCCGGGGACCGGCTCCCGTTTCCGAGGTCCGCGCCCGCGGGCGGCGGGCTGCTCGCGTGCCTGTTGTGCACCGTGACCCGATCGAGCGCCACGGCGGTCTCGTGTCGTACAGTTCCGGCCGGGCGCGGCCCGACCTGACCCACATGGGCCGGGTTGCCGGTCGCGCGGTTCACAGGGAGGTGCGCATGCTCCAGTTGTTCCTCGTCCTTCACGTCCTGGGCGCGATCGCGGTGTTCGGCCCGACGTTCGCGTTTCCGCTGATCGCGAGACACGCCAGTAGGGAGCCGCAGCACGGGCACTTCGCGGCCGTCGTGACCGACGCCATCGAGCGCCGGATCGTCATCCCGGGCGCGATCGTCCAGGGGATCACGGGCGTTGCGCTGATCCTGGTGCTCGGCCTGAACCTCACCGACCCGGCGTGGCGATGGCTGATCCTGGGTATCGTGCTGTACCTGATCGCGGTCGCGTACGCCGTCTTCGTCCAGGCACCCGCGTCGGAGAAGATGGTTCACCTGACGGCCGGCGGGCCGCCCGCCGGGGCACCGCCTGCGGGGGCACCCGCCGGTCCGCCCCCGGAGCTCGTCGCGACCGCGAAGAAGCTCCAGCAGGGTGGAATGTTCCTGAGCGTCATGATCGTGGCGATCGTGATCCTGATGGTGACGAAGCCCATGGGATGAGGCCGCCGGATGCGGTCGACCGCGGTCGAGCGCGGTCGGACGGGGAACCCGTCCGACCGCCCGGCCCGCCGGACAGGCGGCCGGTCGGCCCGCCGGCGCGGGCCATGCAGCCCCCGAACCCTGACCGCCGGCCCGGTCGGGGGCGCCCTTCTGCCCTCGCAATCGTGGATCTCCTGCGTCAACCTTGACGGGCGGCCCGGCCTCGTGGCCGGGCGGTCCCGTAGCGGCCGGCTCGTCCTCGCCTGGTCCGGCCGCGCGCGGCTACCATCTGTCCGACACCCGCAGGAGACCGTTTCCGATGCCCAACGTCGCCACCTCGATCGCCGACCTCCTCACCCGGCTCTCCGGGATCGCCCACATCGAGGGTGATCGCCTGCTCATCGACGATGAGGCGAGGTTCCGGTCCGAGGCTGCGGCCGACCTCGCATGGACCGCGGCCTTCACCGAGGACGACCCGACCGCGGAGGCGGTCCGCTGGATCGTCTGGGAGGCGAGCCAGGCGCTGGGCGCCCGGTCGTCGAGCATCGAGGACCTGTACCGGGCCCGGGGTCGCGGCGAGATCCACGGGTTCACCGTCCCGGCGATCAACATCCGCGCCCAGACGTTCGACATGGCGCGCACCCTGTATCAGACGGCCGCCCGCGCCGACGTCGGCACCGTGATCTTCGAGCTTGCCCGGAGCGAGCAGACGTACACCTACCAGCGGCCGATGGACTACGCGACGTCCGTGCTCGCGGGCGCGATCGCGGCCGGGTGGACGCACCCGGTGTTCATCCAGGGCGATCACTACCAGTTCAACGCCAAGAAGTACGCGGCGGACCCGGAGGCGATGACCGAGGAGATCCGGCGTGCCTGCCGCCTCGCGATCGACGCCGGCTACCACAACATCGACATCGACAGTTCCACCCTGGTCGACCTCTCGCAGCCGAACCTGGATCTCGAGCAGCGCGAGAACTACACCCGCGCGGCGGAGCTGACGGCGCTCATCCGCACACTCGAGACCGATGGCGTGACCGTCAGCGTGGGCGGCGAGATCGGCGAGGTCGGCAAGCAGAACTCCACGCCCGACGAGCTCAAGGCATACCTGGACGGCTACAACCGTGAGCTCGCCGCGCGCGCCCCGGGCGCCACGGGCCTGTCCAAGGTCAGCGTCCAGACCGGGACCTCGCACGGCGGTGTCCCGCTCCCCGACGGCGGCGTGGCCGAGGTCAAGCTGGACTTCGAGGTGCTCCGCGAGCTGGGCGAGATCGCCCGGTCCTACGGCGCGGCAGGCGCGGTCCAGCACGGTGCCTCGACGCTCCCGGACGAGCTGTTCCATCACTTCCCGGCCGTCGAGACGGCGGAGATCCACCTCGCCACGGGGTTCCAGAACCTGCTCTACGACCATCCCGCATTCCCCGCCGCGCTCACGGCGGAGATCGACGAGTGGTGCCGCCAGAACGCGGCGAACGAGCGCAAGGCCGGCCAGACGGAGGAGCAGTTCCTGTACACGACGCGCAAGAAGACGATCGGGCCGTTCAAGCGCCGGCTGTGGGAGCTCGAGACCAGGGACGAGATCCTGGCCGCGCAGGGGGCCAAGGTCGCCTACCTGTTCTCGGCCCTGGGCGTGAACGGGTCGATGGAGATGCTGGAGCGCTACGTCCGGCCCGTGCCGGTCGTGCGGCCCATCCCCGAGACCCTGCGCGCCGCGGTCGCCGGCTGACGTGGCGGACGGCCCTGGACGAATTCTCGCGCCCGAGCCCGAGGAGCCGTACCGGGTCACCATCCGTCTCGAGGCCCCCGGCGACGAGCCGTCAGTCCGCGCGGTCGAGGAAGCGGCCTTCCCCGGTCCCGAGGAGGCGGACACCGTCGACCGGATCCGGCGGGAGGCGCCGCCGGGCTGGCACTCCCTGGTCGCCGTCGACGAGGCGCAGCACATGGTCGGCCACCTGTTGCTGTCGCCATGCCCCGTCCTCGACGACGACGGAGCACGGGTGGCGGAGGTGCTTGCGATCGGGCCGGTGGCCGTCCTGCCCGACGTCCAGTCCCGTGGCATCGGCTCCGCGCTGATGGCCGCCGCAACGAGCCTCGCGATTGCGCGGGCGGTGCCGGCGGTGGTGCTGCTCGGGCACCCGTCCTACTACCCGCGGTTCGGGTTCACGCCCGCGCGAGCGATGGGCCTGGAGCCACCCGCACAGGCATGGCCGGACGACGCGTGGCTGGCCCGGCGGCTGCCGGCCTGGACCGATGACGTCCGTGGCACCGTGCGCTATCCGGAGGCGTTCGGGCCGCTCGCGTGATCGAGGAGGGAGCCGAATGACGGTCGAGGCCGACAACGTCCCGCGCGGCGAGCTCGCCGACGAGCTCGTGCGCGCGATGCAGCGCGTCCCGGACCTGGCCGGCCGGCCGCTGACGCTCACGGCCCTGTCCGGGGGGATCACGAACCGCAACTTCCTGGTCCAGAGTCAGGGGCTCCCGGACCGTTTCGTGATCCGACTGGCCGGCAACGACACGCATCTGCTGGGGATCAGCCGCGAGATCGAGCATGCGGCCACCGTCGCGGCCGCCGGTGTCGGCGTGGGGCCCGAGGTCGTCGCCTTCCTGCGGCCCGAGGGGTACCTGGTGACCCGGTTCATCGCGGGCACGCCCATCGCGGAGCTGGACATCCACCACCCGGGGACCATCGCGCGCGTGGCGGATTCGATCCGGCGGGTTCACGAAGGGCCCGCGATCCCGGGCCTGTTCGTTCCGCTCCGGCTCGTCGAGGTGTACCGGGCGCTGGCCCACGATCGCGGCGTGCCGATCCCGCCCGAGTTCTCGCTGGCACAGGCGATCGGCCGGCGGATCGAGCTGGCGCTGATCGGCAGCCCGCTGGAGCTGCGTCCCTGCCACAACGACTTCCTGCCCGGCAACCTGATCGACGATGGCTCCCGGATGCGGATCGTGGACTGGGAATATGCCGGCATGGGCGACCCGTTCTTCGATCTCGGCAACTTCAGCATCAACAACGGGCTCTCGGTGGATGAGGACGCGGCGTTCCTTGCCGCCTACGACGGCGTGCCGGCGCGCGCCGACCGCCTCGCCCGCCTCGTGCTGTTCCGCGTCGTGTCCGACTTCCGGGAGGCGATGTGGGCGGTTCTCCAGCAGGCGGTCAGCAACCTGGACGTCGACTTCATGGCCTATACCGCCGACCACTTCGAGCGGCTCCTTGGGAACGCCGCGACGCCGCAATTCGAACGTGCCCTGCGCGAGGTCGCCGGCGACTGACTGTGGGCCGCGTCACCGCTCCGCCGCGCCCAGCCGAGGCGACGTGAGGGCGGACGATCGATCGATCGCCCTGCTCGCGGTAGGCTTCGCTTCGTGCAGCCTGAGCCACCGCCCGACGTCCAGCCGGAGCCCCCGTTCGACGCCCAGCCAGAGCCTCCGCCCGACGCTCCGCGCGAGCCATCTCCGGCTCCGGATCCGGGCCTCCTCACGACGGCGACGCGGCTTCTCGTCGCCCTGACCGTCCTGGCGCTCGGCGCGATCCTCGTTACGGCCGGGTTGCCGGCTGTGCTCGCACCCGCCTCACCGGGGCCAGGTGGTGGGTCGCCGGCCGCCACCGTGTCCGGAGCGCCCGCTTCGCCGTCTGCCGGTGCGGGCGGCGGGTCCATCGGTCCGTCGGCCTTGCCGTCGGGGGCCGATCCGGTCCTGGTCGGTGCCGGCGACATCGTCAGCTGCGACGGGACCGATGACAAGGCCACGGCCGCCCTCGTCGAGCGGACGCCCGGCATCGTGTTCACGCTGGGTGACAACACGTACGACGAGGGCACGGGCGCCCAGTTCCAGGACTGCTATGGGCCCAACTGGGGCCGCTTCCTGGACCGGACCCGGTTCGCGGTCGCCGGCAACCACGACTAC
Source organism: uncultured Chloroflexia bacterium (assembly GCA_963849495.1). Taxonomy (GTDB): domain Bacteria; phylum Chloroflexota; class Limnocylindria; order Limnocylindrales; family CSP1-4; genus CAIXZV01. Next base: position 332,805 of record CAWKHN010000015.1, read on the forward strand.
CTGACCGATCACGGCGCCCCGTTCAAGGCGTACTTCGGGTCGGCGGCCGTGCGCGACGGTGTCACCTGGTTCTCCGAGGACGTGGGCACCTGGCACGTGATCGTGCTCGACGCGAACTGCGCGGAGCTGACCGGCGGCTGTGGGCCGGACTCCCCGGAGGTGCAGTGGCTGCGCGCCGACCTCGCCGCCAGCACGGCCCGCTGCACGGTTGCCCTGTGGCATCAGCCGCGGTTCAGCAGCGGGTTGCATGGCAACGACCCGGCCGTCGGTCCCTTCTGGGACGCCCTGTACGCGGCGGGCGCGGACCTGGTGCTCAACGGCCATGATCACGACTACGAGCGGTTCGCGCCCCAGAGCCCCTCGGGGGCGGCGGATCCGTCGCACGGGATCACGGAGATGGTCGTCGGGACGGGCGGTGCCCCGCTCCGTGCGTTCGGACCGGAGATCGCGAACGACGTCGTGCGGTCCAGCTTCGCGCACGGGGTCGTCGTCCTGACCCTCCACCCGTCGGGCTGGAGCTTCCAGTTCGTGTCCACGGACGGATCGTTCGGCGACCAGGGCCGGGGCACCTGCCACTGACGGCGGGACGGTCCGACGGCGGGACGGTTGCGGCCGCCGGATCGGCCCTCCGGCCGCCGGATCGGCCCGATACCCTTCGTCGAGCGAGGTGAGACCCTGACGAGGTGGCAGCAGTGACCGAGCATGCACGGGCGGTCGTCATCGGCGGTGGCGTGGGCGGAACATCCATCGCGTACCACCTTGCGGAGCTGGGCTGGACGGACATCGTCCTGCTCGACCGCGCCGAGCTGACCTCCGGGTCCACGTTCCACAGTGCCGGTCTGGTGGGTCAGCTCCGGAGCTCCGTCACCCTGACCCGGATGATGATGTACGGGGTGGATCTCTACCGCCGGCTGGCGGCCGAGACGGGCGTCGACCCCTCCTGGCACGAGGTGGGCTCGCTCCGTCTCGCGTCCACGACCGCACGCTTCGAGGAGCTGCAGCGGCAGGCGGGCTGGGCGAAGACGTTCGGGCTCCCGCTGGAGCTGATCTCGGCCCGGGAGGCACGTGATCGCTTTCCGCTGATGACCCTCGACGGCGTACTGGGCGCCGTCTGGCTGCCGACGGACGGCTGGCTGGACCCGTCCAATCTCGCGTTCGCGATGGCGGCCGGCGCCCGCAAGAGGGGGGCCCGGATCCTCAACCACCACCGGGTCGTCGCGATCGGCGTGACCGGCGGACGCGTGACGGGCGTGGACGTCGAGCACGACGGCGAGCGCTTCACGATCGAGGCCGACGTGGTCGTCAACGCCGGTGGCATGTACGCCCCCGAGATCGGCCGCATGGCCGGCGTGACCATCCCGATCATCCCCATGGCCCACCAGTACCTGCTGACCGGGCGCATCGAGGGGGTGGCTCCCGGCCTGCCGCAGCTGCGCGACCCGGACAACCTGGTCTACTTCCGCGAGGAGGTCGGCGGTTTGTGCATGGGCGGCTACGAGCGCAACCCCGCGCCATGGTCCCTGGACGGGATCCCGGCCGACTTCAACCACCGGCTGCTGGACCCGGATTGGCCGCGGTTCGAGGAGATCATGAGCGGTGCCATCCGGCGCGTGCCCGCGATCGCGGACGCGGAGGTGACCCGGATGATCAACGGGCCGGAGGCGTTCACCCCCGACAACGAGTTCATCCTGGGCGAGAGCGACGCGCGCGGGTTCTTCGTCGCGGCCGGGTTCTGTGCCCACGGCATCGCGGGTGCGGGCGGCATCGGGCAGCAGGTCGCAACCTGGATCGTCGAGGGCGAGCCGCAGCTCGACCTGTGGAAGATGGACATCCGCAGGTTCGGGCCGCAGTACCGGAGCCGGGCCTACACCCTGGCCCGGAGCTACGAGAACTACGCCACCTACTACGACATCCACTACCCGAACGAGGAGCGCGCGGCGGGGCGGCCCCTCCGCGTCTCCCCGACGTATTCGCGGCTCCGCGACCTGGGCGCGGCGTTCGGGGAGAAGTCCGGCTGGGAGCGTCCCAACTGGTTCGAGGGCAATGCGGCGGGCGCCGGCGTGGCCGACGAGGCGGTCCTCGAGGCGCTGCGCCCGCGCGGCTGGGCCGGGCAGCACTGGAGCCCCGCGATCGGGGCAGAGGCGCTGGCCACCCGGACCACGGCCTCCCTGTTCGACGAGACCTCGTTCGCGAAGATCGAGGTGGCCGGTCCGGGCGCCGTGGCGCTCCTGGGGTGGCTGTGCTCGAACGACATCGACCGCGAGGTGGGCTCGGTCACCTACACCCAGCTGCTCAACCGCCGCGGCGGCATCGAGTGCGACCTGACGGTCACCCGCACGGCACCCGACCGCTTCCTGCTCGTGACGGGGACGGCGTTCGGGAACCACGACCTGTCCTGGATCCGGAAGCATGCCCCGGACGACGGCAGCGTGATCATCGGCGACGTGACCTCGTCGCGCGTGTGCTTCGGCCTGTGGGGCCCCCGCGCCCGTGACATCCTGGCGGCCACGACACCCGATGACGTCTCCGACGCGGCGATCCCGTATCTCAGCGCGCGCCAGGTCACCGTGGGCTCCGTCCCGGTGCTCGCGATCCGGGTCACCTACGTCGGCGAGCTGGGCTGGGAGCTGTATGCGCCCAGCGAGTACGGCGCGACGCTGTGGGACACGCTGTGGGCGGCCGGCCGGCCGCACGGGCTGGTCGCCGGCGGCTATCGCGCGATCGACGCGCTGCGGCTGGAGAAGGGCTACCGCGCCTGGGCCTTCGACATCACGCCCGAGGAGACCCCGTACGAGGCCGGCCTCGGCTTCGCGGTCCGGCTCGACAAGGGCGACTTCCTCGGCCGGGACGCGCTGGTCGCCGCGAAGGCCTCGGGACCGCGCAAGCGGCTGCGGTGCCTGGCCCTGGACGACCCCCGATCGGTGTGCCTGGGCAATGAGCCGGTTCGCATCGATGGCCGGATCGTCGGACGGGTCACGTCCGGGGGCTACGGCTTTGCCGTGGGGCGGAGCATCGCCTTCGCGTACCTGCCCCCCGAGGTCCCGATCGGCGCGCGCGGCGATGTCGACGTGTTCGGGACCTGGACCGGGTTCGAGGTCGTCCGGGACCCGCTGTACGATCGGGCCGGAGAGCGGGTTCGCGCGTAGCGCGGCATCATCGTCGCGATGACAGCCCCGGATCACGGACCCGACTGGTCCGCCTCACTGGCCCGCGTCCCCGAGACGCAGCTGCGGCAATGGCTCGCGTTCGCGCTCGAGGCCTGCGACGTCGCCGACGAGATCGCTCTCCGCCACTTCCGCCGGGACATCGTCATCGAGCGCAAGCCGGACCGCTCGTTCGTGACCGCGGCCGACCAGGGGATCGAGCGCGAGATTCGGGGCCGGATCGCCGCGCGCTACCCGGAGCACGGCCTCATCGGGGAGGAGTACGGGACCGAGGCGGTCGGGGCGGCGACCCGCTGGTACATCGATCCCATCGACGGCACCCACAACTTCATCCGCGGCGTGCCGCTGTTCGGGACGCTGCTCGCGGTGGAGCACGAGGGAGAGCTGCAGGTGGGCGTCATCTCCGCGCCCGCGATGCGCGAGCGCTGGTTCGCCTACCGGGGTGGGGGAGCCTGGGAGCGTGGCCTGGACGGCGAGCGCCGGATCCACGTCTCCCGCGTGGCGGCGCTCGAGGATGCGCAGCTCGTCTACGGCGGCGGCCGCGACAACGTGGCGTCGGGCCTGATGCCGGGCTTCGACGCGCTGCTCGGGTCCGCCTGGCGCGAGCGAGGTTTCGGCGACTTCTGGGGCTACGCGCTGGTCGCCGAGGGTGCGGCCGAGGCGATGCTGGAGACCGGCATGCACAGCTGGGACCTGGCCGCGCCGCTGGTGCTGATCGAGGAGGCCGGCGGTCGGGTCACCGACGTCAACGGGGAGCGGCGGATCGACACGCCGTCATTCGTGGGTTCCAACGGCCTGCTCCACGACGAGATCCTCGGCCGGCTGCGCCTGCCGGGCTGACGAGCGCCGGCGGCGTGTGACGGGTTCCCCGGTCCTGCGTCACCCCGGGCGCGCTCAGGTGCCGGCGGCGTCCAGTGCCTGCTCGATGACCAGGAGGGCCTGGTCGACCTCCTCGGCCGTCGTGACCAGCGGCGGGATGATGCGGATCACGTTGACGTAGGTGCCGGCGGTCAGCAGCAGCAGCCGGCGGTCGAACGCCTCCTTCTGGACGCGCTTCGTGAGCTCCGGGTTCGGCACCCGTCCATCGCCCTCGCCCGGCTTCACGAACTCCAGCGCCACCATCAGGCCGAGGCCGCGCACGTTGCCCACCTGGGCCCTGCCGGCGCAGATCCGGCCGAGGCCGTCGAGGAGCTGTGCTCCGCGGTCGCGCGCGTTGGCGACGAGACGCTCGTCCTCGATGACGTCGAGGGTCGCCAGCGCGGCCGCACACGAGACGACGTTGCCGCCGTAGGTGCCGCCGTGCGACCCGGGCGGCATCCGGTCCAGGATCTCCCGCCGGGCGATGATCCCCGACAGCGGCATGCCCGACGCGATGCCCTTGGCCATGACCAGGATGTCCGGCTCCACGTCCCAGTGCCGGACCGCGAACAGCTCGCCGGTCCGCCCGAACCCCGTCTGGACCTCGTCCGCGATGAGCAGGATGCCGTGCGAGGCGGTGATCTCGCGCAGGCGGGGCAGAAACCCGGGCGGCGGCACGATGTAGCCGCCTTCGCCGATCACGGGCTCCACGATGATCGCCGCGACCTTGTCCGGGTACACCAGCTGGTGGAACAGGAGGTCCAGCTGGGCCTCCCAGTCGCAGGTGCAGGCCGCCGGGTCGTGGGCGCCGCCCGCCGCGCGGTAGCAGTACGGGTAGCTGGCGTGGTACACGGACCCCGGCAGGGGCTCGAACGCCCCGCGGTAGACATCCTTGGCCGCCGTCAGCGCCATCGTCTGTGCGGTCCGGCCGTGGAATCCGTAGCGGAACGCGATGATCGCCGGCCGGCCGGTCGCGACCCGGGCAAGCTTCACCGCGGCCTCGACCGCCTCCGCCCCGGAGTTGGACAGGAACGCGCTCCAGGGCCCGCCCGGCAGCAGGTGCGTCAGCCGCTCGTACAGCCGCAGCCCGGGCTCGTGATACATGATGTTCTGCTGGCCGTGGAGGAGCTTCGCCGCCTGTGCCTGGATGGCGGCGACGACCCGTGGATGGGCGTGCCCCGTATTGGTGACACCGATCCCGGAGGTGTAATCGAGGTAGCGGTCGCCCTCGGGCGTCACCAGCCAGCTGCCCTCGCCGTGATCGACCAGCAGGTTGGTGATCCGGCTCCAGACCGGGGGCACGACCGAGCGGTCGGGCAGGGGAGCGGCAGCCGGAGATGCCGGCGCGGTATCGACCATGGAAGCCTCCGTGGGGCTAGCGGATCCGGACGGCCTGCCCGGAGCGGAGCGATGTGAGCGCGACCAGTCCGACGGCGCCCAGGAACACGATCGAGCCCACGACGTTGATCTGGACCGGCAGCGCGTTGCGCTGGATGGAGTACACCCAGATCGGGAACGTGTTGGTCGTGCCCGAGACGAAGTTCGTGATCACGAAGTCGTCGATCGACAGGCTGAACGCCAGCAGCCCGGCCGCCATGATGCCGGGGAAGATCAGCGGGAAGGTGACCTTCCAGAACGTCGTCAGCTCGTTCGCGCCCAGGTCCATCGCCGCCTCCTCGAGACGCCGGTCGAACCCGGCCACGCGCGCTTTCACGGTCACGACCACGTAGCTGATGTTGAACATGATGTGGGCGATCACGATCGTGACGAACCCTGTCGGGTAGAGCAGCGGCACGGTGCCCGCGAGCGGGGGCAGGGCGGTCGCCACGAACAGGGTCAGCAGGCTGGCCCCCATGACGATCTCGGGAGTCGCCATGGGCAGGAAGATGAGCCCGTTGAGCGGGCCGCGGCCGCGGAACTGGTAGCGGGTCAGGGCGAGTCCGATCAACGTGCCCAGGAGCGTGGCCACGATCGTGGACACGACCGCCACCGTGAGGCTGATCCGGACCGAGTCACCGAGGCCGGGCCAGTCGAGCGGGTGCAGCCAGCCGTCGATCGAGAACTCGTTCCAGATGTAGTTGAACTTGCCCGCGGGCTTGTTGAACGAGAACACGATCATGACCGCGATCGGGATCAGCAGGTACCCGATCGCGAGGGTCGTGAACAGCGGCAGCAGGTAGCGGTCGATCCGCTGCCACACCGGCTGCGGAGGTCGGGCGGCGGGAGCGTCCGAGGCGCGGACAGGCGTCGACATCAGCCGGTCAGCGCCTCGGTACCCAGCAGCCGGGCGTAGATCGCCACCGCCGCCAGGATCGCCGCCATGAGGATGAACGACAGGGCCGACCCGACCGGGTAGTCATTCTGGAGCAGCAGCCGGTTCTGGATCACGTTCCCGATCATCTGCGTCTTCGGAGTGCCCAGCAGCTCGGCGTTGATGTAGTCGCCCATGGCCGGGATGAACGTGAGCAGCGACCCGGCGAACACGCCCGGCAGGGCCAGCGGGATCGTCACCCGGCGGAAGGCGGCCCAGCGCCCGGCGTACAGGTCAGAGGCCGCCTCGAGCAGTCGCGGATCGATCTTCTCGAGCGCGACGTACAAGGGCAGGATCATGAACGGGAGGAAGTTGTAGGTGAGGCCGGCCACCTGTGCAATCGGGGTGCTGGTCAGGCTGAAGGTCCCGGGCAGGATGTGGAGGATGTGCTTCATCGGCCCCAGGACCGGACCCTCGTCGCCGAGCAGGATCTTCCACGAGATCGTGCGGATGAGGAAGCTGGTGAAGAACGGGGCGATCACCAGGAACAGGACCAGGTTCTTGTAGCGGCCGCCGCGGATCGCGATGGTGTACGCAACCGGGAACCCGATCACGAACGTGAACACCGTCGCGAGCCCGCCATAGGTGATGGAGTTGAGGAACTGCGGTCCGAACCTCGTGAGCGCCGTCACGTATGCGTCCGGCGTGCCGGTCATCTGGAAGCCCGTCACGATCGACCCCGTGGAGATCGAGTACGTGAACATCTGGAGGATGGGCAGCACGTAGAACACGACCAGCCACAGCAGGCCGGGAGCCATGAGCAGCCACGGCACGGCCCGGTTGAAACGGTGTCGCAGGCCGGGCCCGGGCGGCCCGGCCGGAGCTGCCGTCATCGCCTCGTCTCCCTCATCAACGTTCGGTTCGGGCGCCCGGTCCGTCTAGGTGCCGGACAGGTCGGCGTACAGGCTGTTGAGCTGCGTCTCCTGCTCGGTGCTCAGCGCCTCGTAGTTGTGCTGCTTGGCGACAACGTCTGCGGGCGGGAACAGCAGCGGGTTGGTGGAGGCCCCGGGATCGAGCTTCTCGATCTCGGCCTCGATCCCCTTCACCGGGGAGATGTAGTACACGTAGTCGGCGATCTGGGCGGCGATCACGGGGTCATAGACCCAGTTCATCATCAGCTCGGCCGTGTACACATTGGCCGCTCCCTTGGGGATGAGCATGTTGTCCGTCCAGATCATCACCCCCTCCTCGGGAACGATGAACCTGTCGTCCGCGCTGCCCGATGACGCGAGATCGCCGGACCACACGAACGCCGCCCAGGTCTTCCCCTGGGCGAAATCGCTCAGGTACTCGTTGCCGGTGAACCGGAGGCCCTTGGCGACCAGCGGCTTGATGTCGTCGTGGACCGCCTGCAGGTTGGCGTCGGTGACGGTGGCCGGGTCCGGGTTGATGCCCAGCTTGAGCATCCCCAGGCCGAACGTGTCGCGCGCCTCGGACAGGAACGTCACCTTGTTGGACGGCATGTCCCACAGGTCGGCAATCTTGGTCGGCTCCGCGATCTTGTTCTCGGCCAGGGTCTTGGCGTTGTAGCCCACGCCGGTCATGCCCGACTGCCACGGGTAGTGGTAGTCATTGCCCGGGTCCCAGGGCTGGTTTCGCAGGGGGTCGCGCAGGTTGGTCACACAGTTGGGCACGAAGGTCTGTTCGATCTTCTCGGCCCAGCCGTTGGCGACCACCTTGGCCGCCATCCAGTCGGTGATCACGATCAGGTCCCAGCCCGTGGACAGGCCCGCGACCAGCGCCGGGGTGATCGTCTGGACGAACGACGAGTTGTCGGAGATCTTCTCCTCGTAGTCGACGTCCACGCTGTACTTCTTCTTGAACTCCTCGAGCGTCGGCGAGGATCCCGGCGAGTACTCGCCGGCGTCGCCGGCGGCCCCGGCGAGGTCGATATAGGCCGGCCAGTTCGCGAACTTCAGCGGCCCGGTGATGGCCGGCGGGGTGGGCGGCGCGGTCGGGGGTGCCGGGGTGGCGTTCGGGGCCACGGACGGGGGTGCTGTGGGCGCCACGCTCGGAGAGGGCGTGGCCTTGGTTCCGGTGCACGCCGCGAGGAACGCAGAGACACCGGCGAGGGCGGTGCCCTTGAGGACCGTCCGGCGTGAGACGGGTGCTGTCAGGTAATCCCGGGCCATTGCGTTTCCTCCGTCACTCGGCCGCCGACACCGCGGCCTCTGGGGTTGACTCGACCACGAACGTGTGATCAGGGGACCAGGTGAGGTGCACCGCGTCCCCGTGAGCCCACAGCTCCTCCCGCGTGGTGCGAGCGACATTCTGTTCGTACACCGTGATGCTGGTGCCGCCGCGGGTCTCGATCTGGTACTGCGTGCTGACGCCGAGATACGAGGCGTCCCGTACGACGCCCTCCAGGTGGTTCGCGCCCTCGGGAGCCGGATCGGCGTCGTGGTGGATCCGGATCTTCTCGGGCCGCACGCCCACATCCACCCGGGTCATGCCCTGCACCAGCGCGCGCGGCACGCGGACGCGCGTGTCGTCGCCGAGCCGGACCAGCGCGTAGTCGTCGGCGGTGCCGTCGACGGTTCCCGTCAGCAGGTTGCTGACGCCGAGGAATCCGGCGACGAAGCGCGTCTCCGGGTGCTCGTACAGGGTCTCCGGATCGCCGAGCTGCTCGTAATGGCCCTTGTTCATCACGGCGATGCGATCGGACATCGTCATCGCCTCCTCCTGGTCGTGGGTCACGTAGATGAACGTGATCCCGACCTCGCGCTGGATGCGCTTGAGCTCCACCTGCATCTGCTTGCGCAGCTTGAGGTCGAGCGCGCCCAGCGGCTCGTCGAGCAGCAGCACGGCAGGCCGGTTGATCAGGGCGCGGGCGAGGGCCACCCGCTGCGCCTGCCCGCCGGAGATTTGGTTCGGCTTGCGCCGCTCGAAGCCCGGCAGCTCGACGAGCTTCAGCATGTCCGTGACGCGGGACTTGATCTCGTCCTTCTTCACCCCGGACCGGTGGAGCCCGAACGCGACGTTCTCGTAGATGCTCAGGTGCGGGAACAGGCCGTAGTTCTGGAACACCGTGTTCACGTTGCGCCGGTAGGGCGGCCGCCAGGTGACGTCCTCGCCCTGGAGCTCGATCCTGCCCGACGTCGGCTGCTCGAACCCGCCGATCATCCGCAGGGTCGTCGTCTTGCCGCACCCGGAGGGCCCCAGCAGGCTGAAGAACTCGCCGTCCACGACCTCGAGGTCGATGTGGTCGACGGCATAAAGATCCCCGAAGACCTTGGAGACCTGGACCAGCCGGACGTCGACGTCGTGCACGGTAGACGCTGCTCCTGCGTGTGGGCGGGCGAGGCGGCGTGCCGGGCGGGACGGACCGGCTGCAAGCGCGACGCTACAGGTCCTGCGAGCGTCGGCGTGCGAACCATAGGTCTGGCGCCGCCGGGGTGTCAAGGAAACAATATCGCATCACCGGCCGACGTTGGGTTCGAATCTCGTTCGATCCCGAGCCGAACCCGTGCCGAATCGCACGGAGACGGGCTCATGGCATGGGACGCGCAACCGGACCGCCGGAAGTTGGCCGGCCCGCCGGGGGCGTGCTGGCCGGGGCCCGGGTAGGATATCGACGCCCCGCGTGTCGGAAATCGGCGGGTGCTGGTGACAGGAGCGAGACACCCCCGATGAGCGCTATCTCCGAAGCCACGGTCCTCGACGCCCTCCGCACCGTTCAGGAGCCCGAGCTGGGCGGCGACCTGGTGACGCGGAACATGGTCAAGGACCTCACGATCGACGGCGCCAACGTCGCGTTCACGATCGAGCTCACGACACCGGCCTGCCCGCTCAAGGACCAGATCGAGGCCGAGGTCCGCGCGGCGCTGGCACCGCTCGGGGTCGAGGGCATCGCCATCACCTGGGGCGCCACCGTGCGGCGGGCCACCCCGCGTGCGGCCGAGCAGCTCGTCCCCGGCGTCAAGAACGTGATCGCCGTGGCGTCCGGCAAGGGCGGCGTCGGCAAGAGCACCGTCAGCGTCAACCTTGCCGTCGCCCTGGCGAGAGCGGGCGCCACCGTGGGTTTGCTCGATGCCGATATCACCGGTCCCAACATCCCGATGATGCTGGGCGTCGAGGGCCAGCCGACGTCGAGCGCGAACAACAAGATCATCCCGCTCGAGCGGTACGGCGTGAAGGTGATCTCGATCCAGTTCTTCGTCCCCGAGGGCCAGCCGATCGTGTGGCGCGGTCCGCTCATCGGCGGCGCCATCCAGCAGTTCCTGCGCGACGTCGAGTGGGGCGAGCTCGACTACCTCGTCGTGGATCTGCCGCCCGGCACCTCGGACGCGCAGCTGACGCTCGCGCAGGCGGTGCCGATCAGCGGCACGGTGCTCGTGACGACCCCGCAGGACGTGGCGCTCTCGGATGTCGCCAAGGCACTGGCCATGCTCCAGCGCCTGAACGTTCCCGTGATCGGCATGGTCGAGAACATGAGCGCGTTCGTCTGCCCGCACTGCGGTGAGGCGACCGAGATCTTCGGGCGGGGCGGCGGCGAGCGGTTCGCGCGGGAGCACCAGCTCGACTTCCTGGGCAAGATCCCGCTCGACATCACCGTCCGGCAGGGCGGCGACGTGGGCGTGCCCGCGGTCGCGCAGCGCGAGCCGGGTCCGGCCGCCCAGGCGCTCGAGACGATGGCGGGCCTGGTTGCGGCACGGATGAGCGTTCGCGCCGAGACGACGCAGCAACCCGTGCTCTCGATCTCGTAGGCCGGCCGGCGCGCCGCGGCCGCGGCCTCCTGGCCCCGATGTCGGCCCCGTCCTGTCCGCATGGTCGGCGGTCAGCGACATCCCACGGGCTGATCGTCGGCATCCAGCCGACTGTAGGATCCGTCTCGTGAGCCAGGCCCGCCCGTCCGCCGATCCCGCCGCGCTGCGCGCGGCGCTCGAGCGGATGCCCCTGTTTCGCGACCTCGGCGCGGCGGATCTCTCGATCCTCACCGGGACGGTCCGCACGCATCGCTACCGGCGCGGCGAGGTCATCTTCCACCAGGGCGACCCGGGTGATGCCCTGTACATCATCCTCACCGGGCGCGTGAAGATCTCGAGCCCGTCCGAGACCGGCGTCGAGGCGATCCTCGCCACGCTGCGGCCGGGCGAGTTCTTCGGGGCCCTGGCGCTGCTCGACGGTGCCCCGCGGAGCGCATCGGCCACGGCCGTATCGGCCAGCGAGGCGCTCATCCTGCCGCGGGACCGGTTCCGGCAGCTGGTGAACGACGTCCCCGCGATCCGGGACCACGTGTTCGAGGAGCTGGCCCGGGAGCTGCGCCGGCTTACCACCCACGTGGAGGAGCTGCACTTCCTGGACATCGCGGGCCGGCTCGCGGCGCGGCTGGCACGGATGGCCGAGGAGCACGGCACGCCCGGTGACGACGGCGAGATCCGGCTCGATGGGCCGATCACACAGAGTGAGCTCGCCGCGATGGTCGGCAGCACCCGGCAGAGTGTGAACAAGCTGCTGGGCTACCTGATCGACGACCGGCTGATCCGGATCGAGCGGGACGCGATCGTGATCCAGGACGTCGCCGGACTTCACCGGGCGGCCCGCCGCTAGGCTCCCGAATCGCTGATCTCGGGGTGTTTGACCGCAGGGTCAGGAGCGCATCCGGCACACGTGGCTGGGTCCCCGAGCCGCCGGGTGACAACCGCACTCCTGCACGCCGTATCGCGCACCTGGGTGGGTCACGGGGCCGGGCGCAGGATTGGGTCCGCGCGCCTCCGCAACCAGCGAGCGACGCGGCTCATGCGTCGGTGGTTGCCCCGGATCTGCGCAGGACCTCGAGCAGGACGGCAGCCGCAGCAATCGCGGCGCGGTCGGCGCTCTGGGGGCCGCGCAGGAATGCCAGCCGCCGTTCCCCGTGCGACCCGTCGGGAGTCGAGATGCCGACGTCGACCGTCGTGTCATCGCTCGCGGCGAACGCAGTGATCGCGAGACCGACATCGGCGCCGGCCGCCAGACGTGCGCGCACGGCTTCGGCCACGGCTTCGGCCACGGCTTCGGCCGCATTCTCCGAGCCCCGGGTCGTCGCCGGAAGCGATGGTCCGGCAGCACCCCCCGGTGTCGTCGCCAGGACCTCGGCGCGGGCAAGGGCCGGCAGGCCGCGCAGCAGGCCCACCAGCGCACCGCTCGTCCCTCGCTCCACCGTGGCGAGGGTCCAGCCGCGTTCGCCCAGCGCCGATCCCAGGGCATCGGCCCAGGTCGTCCCGCCACGGGCCCAGACGTGATCGGCGAGGCTCGCCATCACGGTGGCCTCCGCCTCATCCGCAAGCTCCGCCGCGGAACGGCCACCTTCGGCGCGGGCAGAGATTCGGACGTCCACGGCCTCGTGGCGTGCGTACGTGGCCACGATCGGGTTGGTCGCTCGCAACAGCTCGTCGCCGAGGTGCTCCGCCACCTGCGATTCCCCGATCCCGGTGAGACGGAAGGTCCGCACGTCGGTGTCGGTCCCGACACCTCTCGCCGCCAGCCTGGGCAGCACGCGGCCCGTCCACATCGGCCGCATCTCGCGCGGCGGCCCGGGGAGCGCCACGATCACCCGCCCGTCCGGCCGGTCGACCCACCAGCCGGGTGCCGTGCCGTTCGGGTTCGGCAGCAGGGTGGCGGACGGGATGATCCACGCCTGCTTCACGTTGGTCGAGGGGAACGGCTGGTGGCGCCGCTCCCAGAGTCGCTTCAGCCAGTCGAGCGTCGCCGCATCGATGCTGACCTGCTCCCCGCAGACGGCCGCGACCGCCTCCCGGGTGAGATCGTCCGGCGTCGGACCCAGACCGCCCGTGGTGATCACGAGATCCGCGCGCTCCAGCGCCGCTCGCAGCGCCTCGACGACCACCGTCAGGTCGTCGGGCAGGCTGGACGTCCGGCCGACGGCGACACCGTGGGCAACGAGGGAGCGCGCCAGGTCGCCGCTGTTCGTGTCGAGCGTTTCGCCGACGGTCAGCTCCGTGCCGATGGCGAGGAGTTCCGCGGTCAGGATGGTGCGGGCGGTGGCGGCGATGTCGGAAGCGTCGGGCATCCACGCAGCGTAGCGAACCGCGCCTCATGGCGCGGGCGCATGCCCAGCGCGGGAGCAATCCCGGCGTCCCGCGTCGGCATTCCCGCACCCCGCACCACTTCCGATCCGGCCGTCGTTGGCGTCTCGGTCGGTCCCGGCGCTTGTCATCCACCACGCTCCGTGGTGGAAGTCAGGGTTCTGTCACCGTCCACGGCGTCCGGCGAACTGCTCCACGCACGGGGACGCCGGCTGATCCCGTCTCAACCGGAGCGTTGACCGCGCCGCTGCGGACTACCACCAACCGACGTGGTATCTGACAGGGGATCAGGGTGTCGAGTCGGTTAGCACCACACCGCCTGGTATCTGGCAGAACCGGGACCACGAACCGGGGGACGGCCCCCCCTCGGCGCCGGCGACGACCCCGCCGCGGTCCAGCGACCGCGCGGCCCAAGCGCACCGGGCGACGGCCGCCCGCGGCGCTGGCGATGACCCGCCGCGGCCCAACGGCGCCGGCGACGAGGCGCCGCTGCGTTGGGCGACGACCCGGCCCCAGAGCACCTTGCCGGTCCGCGGCCGCTGGCGTACCGGTGGCCGCTGCTATGATTCGGGCTGTCCGCCGACGCTGCCCAACACCTTTCCCGGAGGACGACCACTGGATCCAGACGAGCAGGCTTCCGAAACCGAGCGTCCCGCCGCCGATCCCGGACACGCCGCGCGCGGCGACGCTCCGCCGGGGCTTCGCGCCCAGCTCGGCGCCACGAAAGCGGCCGTCCTGGCATTGCTGCGCGCGCACGTCGACCTGGCGAAGGCCGAGGCCGACCAGATCAAGGGCGAGGTGGCCCGGGCGGCCCTGTTCGCAGGCATCGCGTTCGCCTGCCTGTTCCTGCTCGGGTTCCTGCTGCCGATTGGCCTGATCCTGTTCACCGGGGAGTGGGTGTTCGGATCGATCGGGTGGGGCCTGCTCCACGGCACGGAGATGCTCATCGCGATTGCCGTTCTTGCCGTTCTGCTGGCGCTTCGGACCAGGGGCATGCTCATGGATCTGTTGATCGCGACGGTCATCGGGCTGGTCGCCTCCGTGATCCTGGGACCGAACCTGCCGAACGAGCTGTGGCGGCGGCTCGGTGACGCCCTCAACCTGGGCGACGCCGCCTGGCGACCGCTGGCATCGGGCACCCTGGCCATGGCCGTCGTCGGTGGGCTTGTTGGAGTGCTGCTGGGTGCCCGGGCGGGTGGCGGCGGACCGGCCGTTGGCGGCCTCGTCGCCGGCGCCGTGCTCGGGGCGTCGATTGGCGCGTTCTCGGCCATCACCTTCGGCTGGCGGGTCGGTGTCGCACTGGGTGTGGCCATCGGGCTGGCCGCGTGGCCGATCCTCATGGGTGTGACAGCGGCCCGCGCAGGCATCGACACCGATGCCCTCAAAGCGCGTTTCTGGCCACAGACGACTATCGACACCACGAAGGAGACGATCGAGTGGGCGAAGGCACGATCGCCGCTCGGGCCGACGTCCTAGCGGCGCGAGCCGCCCTGGACGACGAGCTCGAACGGCTCGAAGCATCGGCCCGCGCGGCCGTGGACATCCCGGCGAAGGTGCGACGCAACCCGGTCAGGACTGCGGGCCTGGCGGCCGGCGCGGTCTTCCTGTTCGCGGGAGGCCCAGCGAAGGTGCTGCGCGGCGCCCGGAACGCGATCTTCGGCAAGCCGGATCCGCTCCCGAAGTCGATGCTGCCCAAGGAGATCGACAAGGCGCTCGGCGAGCTGGGAGACGACGGGAAGCGCGTCCGGGGCACGATCGAGCGCGAGTTCGCCGCGTACCTCAAGGACAAGGCCCCGGAGCGCAAGGAACGGGGCCTTGGCGCGGTTGCCGCGTTGCTCCTCGCATCGGCAGGCAAGCCCGTTGTGCAGCGCTATGGCCGGCAGCTCGTGGAGCAGCTGTTCTCACCGGACGGTCCAGGATTCGCGGCCCAGCTGGACAAGGTTCGCGCGCGGCGCGCTGGACGCGACGGCGAGACGACGGACCGGGACACGGGCGGGGCGGCCCCCACGCCGACGAGCCCCACGACGACGAGCCCCGGGGCCCCGAAGGCCGGCCCGTCGGACGGCGCCGCATAGCCGACGTCCCGGCGCCGCGCACGGGGACCCCTGCCGGTCGGCGCTGGTAGGCGAGGTCGGGGTCGAACCGACACGTTCCTCACGGAGCACCGGCTCCCAAGGCCGAAACGGGCCTGACTGGCCGAAACGGGCCTGACGGCAGGTATATCGATGCACCCCGCTGCAGCAGATCGGCACGCAATTGGCGAAGCGAGCCGCGCGCCGGCGGACGCATGACAAGTCGTAATGACAGAACGCTGTTGGACCCGCACGGTGCTGGCGAGTGGCAAGACGCCTGCCATTTCATCCTTCGCGCCGCGCGCAGGATGTCGACGGTTCGGTCGTTCGGGGGCGATCGCGGGCGACATAAGGAACAGACGCCAATGGGCTCTGGCGAGGTGGTCGCTGCGTCAACCAGCGGCAGACCGTCTGCAGGATTGGGCGGCTCCCGGTGGGGCGTCCACGTGGCCGTGCCGGCAGACAGCCCCACGTTCGAGAAGCATCCGCGGCTGACCGCCTGCCTCGGGGCTTCGGAGAACCGCCTGCGGGCCGCGCTCGACATGCTCGCGGTGGCACGGGATGGAGCAGCCGGCGAGGGCGAGGATCGCGCAGGGGCGGGACGTGGCAACGCAGGTTGAACCGCAGATGGACGCCAACTCGGAGGCCCGCTACCGGGGCCTGCTCGAGGCGGCCCCCGACGCGATGGTCGTGGTCAACCAGCGCGGCGAGATCGTCCTGCTCAACGTCCAGGCCGAGAAGCAGTTCGGCTACAGCCGCGATGAGCTCCTCGGGCAGCCCATCACGAACATCATCCCGGAAGGCTTCGCCGAGCGGATCATCGCCGACGACCTGCGCTCGGCGGCCGACGCCCTGGCCCAGGTCATCGGCACCGGGATCGAGCTCGTCGCCCGCCGACGGGACGGCACCGAGTTCCCGATCGAGATCATGCTCAGCCCCCTCGAGAGCGCCGAGGGGATCCTCGTCACGGCAGCCATCCGTGACATCAGCGCGCGGCAGGCGGCGGAGGAAGAGCTGCGTCGCACTTCCTCGTATCTCGAGAACCTGATCGACTACGCGAACGCGCCGATCATCGTGTGGGACCCCGACCAGCGGATCACGCGGTTCAACCATGCGTTCGAGCGGCTGACGCAACGTCGGGCGGACGAGGTCCTGGGTCAGCAGCTGGGCATGCTGTTCCCCGATCAGTCTCGCGCGGAGTCGCTCGCGAGGATCGAGCTCGCTGTCCGGGGCACGGGCCTGGAGAGCCACGAGATCCCGATCCTTCGCGCGGACGGTGATGTGCGGGCCGTCCTGTGGAGCTCGGCGAACATCTATGACACGCCGAGTGGTGGCGGGCTCCTCGCCGTCATCGCGCAGGGCCAGGACATCACGGCGAGCCGAAAGGCCGAGTGGCATGTCGTCCAGGCCGAGGCCCGCTACCGGGGCCTGCTCGAGGCGGCCCCCGACGCGATGGTCGTGGTCAACCAGCGCGGCGAGATCGTCCTGCTCAACGTCCAGGCCGAGAAGCAGTTCGGCTACAGCCGCGATGAGCTCCTCGGGCAGCCCATCACGAACATCATCCCGGAAGGCTTCGCCGAGCGGATCATCGCCGACGACCTGCGCTCGGCGGCCGACGCCCTGGCCCAGGTCATCGGCACCGGGATCGAGCTCGTCGCCCGCCGACGGGACGGCACCGAGTTCCCGATCGAGATCATGCTCAGCCCCCTCGAGAGCGCCGAGGGGATCCTCGTCACGGCAGCCATCCGTGACATCAGCGCGCGGCGGGCGGCGGAGGAGGCCCGCTTCGTCGAGAAGGAGCTCGCCGTCGTCACCCTGAACAGCATCAGTGACGCCGTGATCAGCGTGGATATGTCCGGCGGGGTCACGCTTCTCAACCTCGTCGCCGAGACGATGACCGGCTGGTCGTCACGGGAGGCAGCGGGTCGACCCGTCGCCGACGTGCTCCGCGTCCTGGATGCGACGACGCGCGAGAGCGTCGCGATTCCAACGGAGGCCGCAGTCCGAAACGACCGCACCGAGCATCTTCCGTCGGGCTGCCTCCTCATCCGCCGCGATGGCCACGAGATCGCCATCGCCGACTCGGTATCACCGCTCCACGACCGCGACGATAACGTCATAGGCGCGGTGATCGTCGCTCGCGACGAGAGCGTGGCACGCGAGATGGCGAGGCGAGTACGCGCCGTCGGTGACGAGCTCGAACGGAGTAACCGGGAGCTGGACGACTTCGCGGCGATCGCGTCGCATGACCTGCAGGAGCCGCTTCGGAAAATTCGGGCATTCGGGGATCGGCTCGCCGAGCATTCCACGAGCGCGCTCGACGAGGAGGCTCGGGACTACCTCCGGAGAATGACGGATGCCGCCGGCAGGATGCAGACCTTGATCGCCGACCTCCTGGAGTACTCACAGGTGACGATCCGACCTGAGCCGCCGCAGCCGGTGGATCTGGGCCAGGTCGTCGCCGAGGTGCTCTCCGACCTCGACGAGGGCATCCGGTCGAGACATGGGAGCGTGATCGTCGGTCGGCTTCCCACCGTGTCGGCAAGCCCTCTGCAGATGCGCCAGCTGTTCCAGAACCTGATCGCAAACGCCCTCAAGTTTCATCCGGACGGTGTTGCCCCGGAAGTGCACGTGGACGCGACCGCGCGCGACGATGGCGCAGGAGCAGGAGAGCGCCGCCATGGCTCTCCGGTCTGGGCGATCTCCGTGAGCGACAACGGGATTGGCTTCAGCGAGAAGTACGCCGAGCGGATCTTTGCGCCGTTCCAGCGCCTCAACGGACGTCAGACCTTCGAGGGCGCGGGGATGGGCCTGGCAATCTGCCGCCGGATCGTGACCCTGCGTGGAGGGACGATCACCGCCACGTCACACCCTGGCGCAGGCGCCACGTTCGTCGTCACGCTTCCCGGCATCCCGCCGGGCGCCGCCGCAAGCGGACCTGCGGGATGAGGCGCACCCCGGGGGCAGGCATCCTGTGTGTCGAGGACGACTCCGACGATCGCCTGCTCGTCGAGATGGCGCACCGCGACAGCGGCGTCGTCAACCAGCTGGAATTCGTTGCCGACAGCGACGAGGCCCTCGAGTATCTGCGCCGTGTCGGCCGCTACGCGGATCGGGCCGGAAAGGACCAGCCCGGGATCATCCTGCTCGACCTGAACCTGCCGGGGACGGACGGCCGTGAAACCCTCGTGATCCTCAAGGCAGACCCTACATTGCGGCGCATCCCCGTGATTGTCCTGACAACCTCGTCGGCCCGGCGTGACATCGCCGCGAGCTATGACAATGGCGCCAACTCCTACATCGTCAAGCCCACGGCATTCGCCGGCCTTGTCCGTCTCTTCGAGCGCCTGTGCGACTACTGGTTCGAGATCGGGTCGCTGCCGCCGGAGGCCGGAACGTGAAAGCGCCATCACCCGCCCGACTAGCGGGTGCGCCGCGTCATCAGGCCGCGGCCCCGAAGGCCGGCCCGTCGGACGGCGCCGCATAGCCGACGTCCCGGCGCCGCGCACGGGGACCCCTGCCGGTCGGCGCTGGTAGGCGAGGTCGGGGTCGAACCGACACGTTCCTCACGGAACACCGGCTCCTAAGGCCGGCGCGTCTGCCATTTCGCCACTCGCCCGAGAGGGAGTCTAGCGCTCGGGACCCGCTGGGCCCCGCCCCCGGTGCTGCGCGAACCCGCGAACGAAGGCGTGCCTTCTAGGCTCCTCCGGACGCACCGGCGACCTGCCGCCCGGCAAGCCAGACCGAGGCGATGCGGTCGGGGAGCGTGTCGAGCGCGTAGGGGTCACCGTCCACGACGACGAAGTCGGCCAGCTTGCCGGGCTCGATCGTGCCCCGCTTTCCGTCCACGCCCATGAGCTGGGCCGCGCTCCGTGTCGTCGCCTCCAGGACGGCGCCGGGCGACATGCCCAGCCCGGCCATCAGCGCCAGCTCCCGGAGGTTCTGGCCGTGGGGCGTGACCCCCGTGTCGGTGCCCATGGCGATTCGGACCCCGGCCTCGATCGCGCGGCGGACGGCCGTGCGGTGCTGGTCGATCGTGGCGCGGGCCTTCTCGATCACGTTGGGCGCGATCGTGGCCCCGGCCTCGGCCGCATCGATCACGCCCTGCGGAGCGACGAGCGTCGGTACCAGCCAGGTGCCCTTCCGGAGCATGAGCTCGATGCCCTCCTCGTCGAGGAAGATCCCGTGCTCGATCGAGCGGATGCCGGACCGCACGGCGTTCTTGATGCCGTCGGCCGCCTGCGCGTGGGCCATCACGAACATTCCTGCGGCGGTCGCCTCCTCGACGAGCACGTCGAGCTCGGCGGGGCGGAAGTGGGCATGGGACGGATCGTCACGCGGGGAGGACACGCCGCCCGACGTCGCGACCTTGACCACGTCGGCACCGTCTCGATGGAGCTCGCGGATCTTGCGCCGCATCTCGTCGGGGCCGTCCACGATCGCGCTGGGCATGCCCGGGTAGGCGTTCAGCAGCGGGATGTCCACGCCCGACACGTACCAGTCGTCGCCGTGGCCGCCGGTCTGGCTGAGCATCGTGAGGCTGATCTGCATCCTCGGCCCGGGGATCAGCCCGGTCTCAACGGCCTCCTTGATGCCGAGGTCTGCCCCGCCCGCGTCGCGGATGGAGGTGATCCCGGACCGGAGCGTCGTCGCGAGGTTGCGCGCTGCCACGTAGAAGCGGAGGGAGAAGGGCTGGTTCGCCATTCGCCAGGCGTCGACGCTGTCGAGCACGACGTGGACGTGCGTGTCGAAGAAGCCCGGGAGCAGCGTCCGGCCGCCGAGATCGACCTCCTCGTCGCCGTCCAGCCGCGGGCCGACGTCGACGATGCGACCGTCCTCGACGCTGACATCGGCGGGACCCGGATCCGTGCCCGTGCCGTCGAACACCGAACCGCCGCGAAAGACCGTGCGCGTCATGGCGCCTCCCTGATGATCGCTGAGCAACCCAGTCTACGAGCGTGCCCCGCGATCCGCGATGCGTCGGGCTCCGCCCCCGCCGGCCGACCCACCCTATACTCGCCCGGCGATGAATGTGACCGCCACCCCTGCCCCCAAGAGCTCCATCCTCCTCGAGATCGAGGTTCCGGCCGACCGCCTGGACCGCGCCGTGCGCGAGGCCGTCCAGCGCCTGTCGCGCCGGACGCGCGTCGCCGGCTTCCGGCCCGGCAAGGCCCCGAGACCGATCCTCGAGCGCGTCCTCGGCCCCGGCGCGGTGCTGGACGAGGCCGTCGAGCACCTGGTCCAGGACGCGTACCGCGAGGCCCTCGTCGAGCAGGCGCTCGTCCCGCTCACGAACGCGGACGTCGAGGTGGTCCAGGCCGAGGAGGGCAAGCCCCTCGTGTTCAAGGCGACCATTCAGGTGCGGCCGGAGATCGAGCTCGGCGACTACAAGGACTTCAAGTTCGGCCCCGAGATCGAGACGGTCGACGACGCCAAGGTGGACAAGGTCGTCGAGGAGCTGCGGGACCAGAACGCGACCCTTGCGGCGGTCGAGGACCGCGGGGCTCGCAACGGTGACTGGGCGGTCATCGGCTTCGTGGGCACCCGCGAGGGTGAGCCGTTCGACGGCGGCACGAGCGACCGGATGCCCCTGATCCTCGGCGAGGAGCGGCTCATCCCGGGCTTCGAGGCCAACCTGCTGGGCCTGGAGCCGGGCCAGTCCACCGAGTTCGACATCACGTTCCCGGACGACTATGCCGAGCAGACCCTGGCCGGCACGCAGGCACACTTCGCAGTCGACCTCAAGGAGCTTCGCGAGAAGGTCATGCCGGTGCTGGACGACGCGTTCGCCCAGAACATGGGCGAGTACGCGGACCTGGCGGCCCTGCGGGCGGAGATCGGGGAGAGGCTGCGGCGCAACGCGCTCGACCACGCCCGTCATGAGTTCGCGGACCGGATCATCGAGTACGCCGTCTCCAACTCGACCATCGACCTGCCGGACGTCCTGGTGGACCAGGAGGTCGAGGTGATGCACGACGAGTTCCGGGCGACGCTCGCCCGGCAGGGCATCGCCGAGCCCGCCTACCTCAAGGCCACGAACCAGACGGAGGCGGAGCTCCACACCGAGTTCCGGCCCCGCGCCGAGCACCGCACGAAGGTGCTGCTGGCCCTCTCGAAGATCGCGGAGGCCGAAGGGATCAGCGTCCCCGAGGCGGACGTCGAGGCCGAGATCGACCGGGCCCGCTCCCGGTACCAGGACCCGAAGACGGTGCGCTACTTCGAGTCTGACCGGGGCCGCAGCTTCATCCGCAGCTCGCTCCGGCGCACCCGCGTGATCGAGGGGCTCGTGGACGCGTGGCTGGCGGCCCACCCCGAGCACCCGCCGCTGCCGCACCTCGAGGACGATGCACCCTCCGCCGTCGACGGGCCCCAGGCCGCAGCCTCGGCAGCCATCGGTGCCACCGACCCGGGCTCACTGCCGGGGCACTCCCACGAGGATCACGTTCACGACCACGACCACGACCACGGCGACGCCGATGACGCGGTCGGGGCCGAGACCTCCGGCGGCGGCGCTGCACGCCGCTAGCGTCACCTGTCCGTGCCCGATCGAACCCAGGGGAGACCCACGATGCTCGTCCCGATGGTCATCGAATCCACCAGCCGCGGTGAGCGCGCGTACGACATCTACTCGCGCCTGCTCCGTGAGCGGATCATCTTCCTCGGGGACGCGATCGACGACCATCTCGCGAACCTCGTGATCGCGCAGCTGCTGTTCCTCGAATCCGAGGATCCCGAGAAGGACATCAGCCTGTACGTCAACTCGCCCGGCGGCGTCGTGACCAGCGGGCTGGCGATCTACGACACGATGCAGTACCTGCGCGCCCCGGTGAGCACCATCTGCATCGGCATGGCGGCGTCGATGGCGGCGGTCCTGCTCTCGGCCGGTGCGAAGGGCAAGCGCTACGCGCTGCCGCACAGCCGGATCATGATCCACCAGGGCTCGGGTGGCTTCCGCGGCAATGCCGCGGACGCCGTGATCCAGATGAAGGAGTGGGAGTACCTGGTCCAGGTGAACCACGAGATCCTGGCGCGACACACCGGCCAGCCGCTCGAGAAGGTCGTCCACGACACCGATCGGGACTATTTCATGGGTCCCGAGCAGGCCAAGGACTATGGCATCATCGACGCGGTGTACACGCTGACCGGCGATTCCCTCATCGCGCAGGCGCACGACGCGGGGTTGACGGGCGGCGAGGGCCCCAGTGTCACGGACCCGGGCTCTTCCGACCCCGGGCCTGCGACGGACCGCTAGGCCGAGGACGACGTGCCGGTGACCACGACGGGCGGCTCGAAGGGAACGAAGGTTCCCTACCGCTGCTCCTTCTGCGGAAAGAGCCAGGAACAGGTTCGCAAGCTCATCGCGGGCCAGGGTGTCTATATCTGCGATGAGTGCATCAACCTGTGCCAGGAGATCATCGAGGAGGAGATGCTGGACGCGCCCAAGCCGCGTCCGGCCCAGCAGAAGCTCCCCAACCCCCGGCAGATCACCGTCTCGCTCGACCAGTACGTGATCGCCCAGGACAAGGCGAAGAAGGTCCTGGCAGTCGCCGTCTACAACCACTACAAGCGCATCAACGCCGGTTCGACGGTCGACGACGTGGAGCTCCAGAAGTCGAACGTGCTGCTCGTGGGTCCCACGGGCTCCGGCAAGACGCTCCTGGCCCAGACGCTGGCCCGGATCCTCGATGTCCCGTTCTGCATCGCGGACGCCACCTCGCTCACCGAGGCCGGCTACGTCGGTGAGGACGTCGAGAACATCCTGCTGCGCCTGATCCAGGCCGCGGACTTCGACGTTGCCCGGGCCCAGCGCGGGATCATCTACATCGACGAGATCGACAAGATCGCCCGCAAGGCGGACAACCCGTCGATCACCCGTGACGTCTCGGGCGAGGGCGTCCAGCAGGCCCTGCTCAAGATCCTCGAGGGCACCGTTGCCAACGTGCCGCCGCAGGGTGGCCGGAAGCATCCGCACCAGGACTTCATCCAGATCGACACCACGAACATCCTGTTCATCTGCGGCGGGGCGTTCGACGGGCTGGAGAAGATCGTCGAGGAGCGGGTGGGGAAGCGCTCGATCGGCTTCGGGGCCGATGGCGCCATGTCCCGCACGGACAAGGCGAAGATCATCGAGAAGCTGATGCCGGAGGATCTGCTCAAGTTCGGGCTGATCCCGGAGTTCATCGGCCGGCTGCCCGTGATCGTTACGCTCTCACCGCTGACCGTGGACGACCTGATGCGGGTCCTCGTGGAGCCGAAGAACGCCGTCACCCGCCAGTTCCAGAAGTTCCTCCAGCTCGACAAGGTGGAGCTGGTGTTCACGGACGGAGCGCTGCAGGCGGCCGCCGAAGTGGCGCTCGATCGCAAGACCGGTGCGCGGGCCCTGCGCTCCATCGTGGAGGAGGCGCTGCTCGAGGTGATGTACGACATCCCCGAGCGCACCGACGTGCGGAAGTGCCTGATCATCGAGGAGACGATCCGCACCGGCCGCGCGCCCCTGCTCCTGACCAAGTCGGACGTGGACAAGGGCGTCGACGAGACGAACTACGAGGAGTGGCTCTCGGCCCAGGGCGCGAGCGCCTAGCCGCCCACGGGGCGCGGCCGGCGCATCTCGGCCCACGACCGCTCGTCGCCACTGTGCCCTCGTGGCCAGGTACCCGGAGGTCTTCGCCGCACGATTCCCGGGATCGTCACTCGCGTGGGCTCGCACTCTTACGGTTGGGCCCGACCCGCCGGCAGAGCCCGGCCTGGTGTGGTGCGACATAGCCGCCACGCGCGTCTTCGCCTGGAGGCGGTAGCGCCCGACGCCGACAGACGCGGCCGACGCATGGCGCGGACGGGCGACTCGACGCGCGGCCCCCTCCGTGGTCGTCAGCCCGTCTGGAACAGCCGCAGGACGAGCAGCGAGAGGATCACGCCTCCGATGCCGACCGCCAGCCCCCGTCGCCCCGCCAGGCGGTCCCAGAAGCGGACGACCGGGAGGATGAGCAGCGCGATCGCACCGTAGAGCAGGTGGAGCGCGTCGTTGGGCCGGCCGCCGCCGATGAGGATGACGAGCCCGGTCGCGGCCCCGATGGCGACCACCCCGATCGCAGCCAGGATCGCGCGGTCACGGGCGAACCTGACCGGGCGATGCGTGACCGCCCCGATCACCACGACAAGCGCAACAGCGACACCGCCGGCCGCGACCAGGATCGCGAGGAGTCGGTGAACATCGGCGAGCATCAAGCGGTTCCCTTCGGCCGGCGTCAGACGTCCGGCCTCGTGCCCGAGACCGGTCCGGAGCGCGGCCAGAGCCCGGCAGCGTCCTGCTGGGCGCATCCCCGGTAAACTGCAGTCGCCCTGCCGGGTAGGATGGGCGCTCGACCACGCAGGAGGCGATGATAGACCGCGCGACCGCGTCCCCCGCGGCCCCCACGCCAGCCTCGCGACCGAACGGGCCGCGACCGCAGTCGTCGCGGGGGCGCTCCCCGAGACGGCGCTCGCCGTCCGGCTGGAAGCTGCTCCTGGGCTACGTCGCGGTTTCCGGCGCGATCATCGCGGCCCTTGCCGTCGCAGGCGTCGCGGTCGGGGCGTCGGCTCCCTCGCAGGATCCCGTTGTCGGGCCTGCCGTCACGGTTGCGGCCCGCGGCGAGGGACTGTTCCTGACCAGCTGCGCATCGTGTCACGGAATGCAGGGCGCGGGTACCGCGAACGGTCCCGACATCCGGTCCGCGGGCGCCGCTCTCGCCGACTTCGTGCTCCGGACCGGAAGGATGCCGCTCGCGGACCCGGCCGCGCCGATGGAGCGCGGCACCCCGCAGTTCGACGACGTGGACATCCAGGCGCTGGTGGCGTACGTCGCGTCGCTCGGACAGGGCCCCGCGATCCCGGACGTCGTCGTCACCGGGGCCGAGACGAGCCGGGGCCGGGCGCTGTTCGTGGCCAACTGCGCCGCGTGTCACGGTCCGGCAGGCGGTGGCGGGGCGGTCGGTGGCGGTTTCATCGCACCTGCCCTGACCAGTGCCGATCCCACAACGGTGGGCGAGGCCGTGGTCACCGGCCCCGGCCCCATGCCCCGGTTCTCATTTTCGCCGACCGAGCTGAACGACCTGGCCGGCTACGTCCAGTTCCTGCGCAACGCGCCGCACCCCGGCGGAGCGACAGGCCCGGCGGTCGGGCCGGTGACCGAAGGTTTCGTATCCGCCCTGGCGCTGCTCGCCCTGCTCCTGGTCGCGCGCTGGGTCGCGGTTCGGCGCGAGCGGGGGAATTCGGAATGAGCGAGCAACCCAGGGACACGCGGCGGGTCGAGCGAACGATCGGGCTCGTGTTCATGGTGTCGGCAGCCGCCGGCGTGGCCCTCCTCGGCGTCTACCTCGCGGGCGGCCAGACGCAGATCGAGGCGGTCCTGCTGGCGACGTGCCTTGGGGGAATCGGCATCGGGATCATCTCCTGGTCGCAGTGGCTCCTCCCCAACGCCCTGCGCACGGAGGAGCGCCACCCCGTCGCAGCGGCCGCGGATCCGGATGCCGAGCGCGAGATCCTGGAGGAGGAGGCGTCGATCACCCGCCGGTCGTTCCTGGTGCGGGCGCTGGGCGCCGCGCTGGCCGGCCTGGCCGCCGCGCTCGCGATCCCGGCCCTGTCCCTGGGACCCGCACCCGGTCGGGCGCTGTTCGAGACACCGTGGCGCCGGGGCCTGCGGCTGGTGGGACTCGACGGTCAGCCGATCCGCGCGACGGACCTCCCGCTGGAGGGCATCGTGACCGCGTTTCCCGAGGGGTACGTCGGCTCGGCCGACGGCCAGACGCTGCTCATCCGCGTCGCCCCGGACCTGCTCCGCCTGGCGCAGGACCAGATGGCGGTGGCGCCCGACGGCTACGTCGCGTACTCGAAGCTGTGCACGCACGCCGGTTGTCCGGTCGGCCTGTATCGGGCCGCCGAGCATCGCCTCATCTGCCCCTGCCACCAGTCGACCTTCGATGTCCTCGATGGCGCCAAACCGGTGTTCGGGCCCGCCGCCAGACCGCTGCCGCAGCTGCCGATCCAGATGCAGGCGGACGGCACGTTCGTCGCGCTGGGCGATTTCCCGGAGCCGGTGGGTCCGGCCTTCTGGAACATGACCGATGGCTGAGGCGGGGCAGCGCCCGATGGCGGAGGCCGACACCCGCCCGATCGCCCAACCCGCCGACGGCGGCGACGACACCGAGCTCGAGCGCCTGGTTGGGTGGGTCGACCGGCGCACGGGTCTCGCCGGTCCGGTCCGGGTGGCGATGCGCAAGATCTTCCCCGACCACTGGAGCTTCCTGCTCGGCGAGATCGCGCTGTTCTCGTTCATCATCCTCGTGGCGACGGGCACGTTCCTGACCTTCTTCTACACGCCGGACGCCCGGGAGGTCACCTACTCGGGGCCGTACCAGACCCTGTCCGGCGCGCAGATGTCGGCGGCGTTCGCATCGGTGATGCGCCTCTCGTTCCAGGTCGAGGCGGGGCTCCTGATGCGGCAGGTCCACCACTGGACCGCGCTCATCTTCTTCGGCGCGATCGCTGCCCACCTGGCCCGCATCTTCTTCACCGGCGCGTTCCGCCGGCCCCGGGAGCTCAACTACCTCATCGGTCTGGGCCTGCTGCTGTTCGCGCTGGGGGAGGGGATCACCGGGTACTCGCTGCCCGACGACCTGCTGTCGGGGACGGGCCTGCGGATCATCGACTCGGTCATGCAGTCGATCCCGTTTGTCGGCCCCTGGGTGGCCTCACTGTTCTTCGGCGGCGAGTTCCCGACCCCGGAGATCCTCAGCCGGCTGTTCGTGTTCCACGTCATGCTCCTGCCCGGCCTGCTGGTCGGGGGCATCTCCGTCCATCTGGCCCTGCTCTGGCTCCAGAAGCACACGCAGTTCCGGTCCAGCCGCACGCGGGAGGACAACGTCGTCGGCCTGCCCTTCTGGCCCGGACAGGTGTTCCGCTCGCTCGGCCTGTTCTTCCTGACCGCTGCGGTCGTCGTCCTGCTGGCGGGCCTGGTCCAGATCAACCCGGTCTGGCTGTACGGGCCCTACGCGCCATACCTGGCCGCTGTTCCCGCCCAGCCCGACTGGTACGTCGGCTGGCTCGAAGGGGCGCTGCGCCTGGGCCTCCCGATCGAGCCCACGATCCTGGGCGTCACGATCCCATCCCCGTTTGTGCCGGGCGCGCTCATCCCGGGACTGCTGGTCGGCGCCCTCGTGATCTGGCCGTTCCTGGAGGCTCGCCTGACCCACGATCACGCGGAGCACCACCTCCTGGACTCGCCGTGGCGCTCGCCGATCCGGACCGCAACGGGGGCCGCCGGTGTGGCCCTGTTCCTCGTCCTGACCCTGGCGGGTGGCAACGACGTGCTGGCGGTGATCCTCGACGTGCCGGTGGAAGGGCTGACAGTCGTCTTCCGGTTCCTGCTCATCGTGGCCCCGATCGTGACCTGGCTGGTGATCTATCGCCTGGCGCGCGACCGCCGGGACCACGTCGGTTCGGCCGGCGAGCCGGCGAGCGTCCTGCTGGTCAGGAACGCGGCCGGCGGGTTCAGCGAAGCGGAGGGGGACCAGTGAGGCGATCTGTGGCATCCACGGCCTCTGCCGGACGGTCCAGGAGACCTGCACGCCTGCTGGCCGCGGTCGCGCTCGTCGCTGTTGCTGCTGCAGGGTGCATGCCGACGCCGTCCTCGACCCAGGGAAAGGAGATCTCCGATCTCTACGCCGTGTTCCTCGTCGGCGGGATCATCGTTGCGACGATCGTCTGGGCTCTGGTCACGTGGGCGATCCTGCGCTACCGGAAGCGCGATGACCGGCTCCCGGTCCAGACCGAGGGCAACATGCGGATCGAGGCCATCTGGACGCTGATCCCGGTGGTCACGATCCTCGTCCTGTTCCTGTTCACCGTCCGCACGCTATCGGCCGTCGACACCGTCGACCCGGGTGGCGTCAACCTGCACGTCACCGCGTTCCGCTGGCAG
Organism: uncultured Chloroflexia bacterium; assembly: GCA_963849495.1. Lineage (GTDB taxonomy): Bacteria > Chloroflexota > Limnocylindria > Limnocylindrales > CSP1-4 > CAIXZV01. Next base: position 361,190 of record CAWKHN010000015.1, read on the forward strand.
TGGAAGGCGACGTACCCCGACTCCGGCGTCACCATCACTGGCACCGATGCCCAGCACCTGGAGATCGTGCTGCCGGTCGATACGCCGGTCCACGTGACCCTCGAGTCCCTCGACGTGAACCACGCGTTCTACGTCCCGGCCTTCCTGTTCAAGCGCGACGCGATCCCGGGCCGGCCGACGACGTTCGACATCCGGGTCACCGCCCCGGGCGTCTACCCGGGGTCGTGCGCCGAGTTCTGCGGCATCGGCCACGACCAGATGCTGTTCACCATCCGCGGGGTCGACATGGCCACCTACACGGCCTGGCTTGCCGATCACGCCGCTGCCGGGAGTGCCGCACCGTGACCGCCATCGCCATGCCCGTCCACGCGTCGTCCAGGGCGGGCCTCCTGGACTGGCTGACCACGACCGATCACAAGCGGATCGGGATCCTGTACATCACCGCGGCGTTCGGGTTCGCGCTCATCGGCGGTGCCATCGCCGAGATCATCCGCCTGGAGCTCGCGGCCCCGGGCCAGCAGCTCGTGAGCGCCTCGACCTACGACCAGCTGTTCACGGTCCACGGCACGCTGATGCTGCTGTTCTTCGCCGGCCCGCTCGCCATCGGCTTCGCCAACTTCCTGGTGCCGCTTCAGATCGGCGCCGCGGACATGGTGTTCCCGCGTCTCAACGCGCTGTCATTCTGGCTGTTCCTGTTCGGCGGCCTGATCGTGATGTCCGGCTTCCTCACCACCGGCGGCGCCGCCGCCGCGGGCTGGACCGGCTACGCACCGCTGTCGGGTCCGACCTTCTCACCGAACGCGGGCATGGACCTGTGGATCGGGGGCGTCGCGCTGGTCGGTGTGTCGGGGATCCTCGGGGCGCTGAACTTCATGGTCACGATCTACACCCGGCGCGCTCCGGGGATGCGCATGTTCCGGATGCCGATGTTCACCTGGACGATCGTCGTGACCTCGGTGCTGATCCTGTTCGCGTTCCCCTCGATCACGGCCGCGCTCGCGATGCTGTTCATCGACCGCCACCTGGGCGGGGGCTTCTTCGACCCCAGCCAGGGCGGCGATCCGGTGCTGTGGCAGAACCTGTTCTGGTTCTTCGGTCACCCGGAGGTGTACATCCTCATCCTCCCGTTCTTCGGGATCATGAGCGAGGTCATCCCGGTGTTCTCGAGCAAGCCGCTCTTCGGCTACCGGTCGATGGTTCTGGCGATCATCGCGATCGCCGGTCTGTCGATGGGCGTCTGGGCTCACCACATGTACACGACCGGCCGCGTGGACCTGCCGTTCTTCTCGATCATGTCGCTCGCGATCGCGGTGCCCACGGGCATCAAGATCTTCAACTGGACGGCGACGATGTGGCGGGGCAGCCTCCGGTTCCCGGTCGCGATGCTGTGGTGCCTGGGGCTGCTGTACGTGTTCACGATCGGGGGGATCACCGGCGTGATGCTGGCGTCGCCGCCGATCGACTTCCAGGCCCAGGACACGTACTTCGTCGTCGCGCACCTGCACAACGTCCTCATCGGGGGCACGATGTTCGCGGGCTTTGCCGGGGTCTACTTCTGGTTCCCCAAGATGACCGGCCGGATGCTCGACGAACGGCTGGGCCGCCTTCACTTCCTGGCCTGGGTCGTCGGCTTCGCGATGACGTTCATCCCCCAGTACATCCTCGGTGCCGAGGGCATGCCACGCCGCATCGCCGACTACCCGGCCAGCCGCGGCTGGGCGGACCTGAACCTCATCTCGACCATCGGGGCGCTCGTGCTGGCGGCCGGCATGCTGCCGTTCCTGCTGGCCGTGTTCCGTGCCCTGCGGCGTCCGGCGGACGCGCCGCCGGATCCGTGGGGCGGCAACTCGCTCGAATGGGCCACGAGCTCGCCGCCGCCGCACCACAACTTCGACCGGCTGCCGCCGATCCGATCGCTGCGACCGGTGTTCGACGAGCGCATGGCAGCCGCTGCGCAGGCGGCAAGCGGCGCCGACGCGGAGGCCCGTCCGTGACGGGGCGGCGCTGATGTCCGAGGAGGTCAAGTTCTTCGGGCGCCTGTCCGTCTACGCGCTGATCGTCGGGACCGTCTACTGGTTCCTGAGCTACGAGGCGGCGGGCACGGTCCTGTTGCTGGGCTTCGGGGTCGCGACGGGGCTCGCCTTCGTCGTGCTCCGGGGAGGCGCGCCTGCGCAACCCGGAGGCCAGGCGGCGCTCGAGGACGTCCCGGGGCGGCCGGACGGACCGTTCGGTGACGAATCGGGTCCGGTGCCGGGCCGAAGCGCGGCTCCGCTGGCCGTCGGCTTCGGGGTCGCCGTGATCGCGCTCGCGGGTGCCTTCGGCCCATGGTTCCTGGCGGTCGGAGCGCTGCCGGTCCTGGCGGGTGCGGTCGACTGGCTACGCTCGTCGAACCGGGAGCTGGACCAGCTGATGCGGGCGGATGCCCGCTCCGCCGCGGCCGCCCGGGCCGAGTCGGCAGCAGCCGGTGGCACCGGCCCGGGCGCGGGCGACTCCGACCGGCCATGACCGCGGCCCGGCGGGACTGCCCCGTCCCACCGGGACCTGCCGGCCGTCGTTGACCGCGCCATGCGGCACGAGGATCACGTCGCGCTGATCAGGACCGGGGTCGAGGACGCCGGTCCCCGCTGGCTCGAGCTGGGCGCCGGCGACGGCGAGTTCACCTTGGCCCTGGCCGACGTCCTCGGCGATGGCGCCCGGATCGTCGCTGTCGATCGGGACCGCCGGGCGTTGGGGGACCTCGCCGCGCGGCTCGCGGCCCGGTTCCCGGGCACGGTCGTCGAGACTCGCGCGGAGGACTTCACCCTGGGCATGCCCCCGGGTCCCTTCGACGGCGTGCTCGCGGCGAACAGCCTCCATTTCGTGCCCGATCTCGCGCCCGTCCTCGCGGCGATCCGGGGTGTGATTGCTCCCGCGGGCAGGCTGGTGCTCGTGGAGTACGACGCCGGGCACGGCAACCCGTACGTGCCGTACCCGATCCCGCTCGCGCGCTGGCAAGGGCTGGTGCCGGCCTCGGGGTTCACGGCCCCGCGCCTGCTGCACCGGGTCCCGAGCCGCTTCCTGGGCTCGATCTACGGAGCCGTCACCACCCATTCCGGGCGGGGGGCGAGACATTCCGGGCGGGAGGCCTGAACCCGCGTGCTACACTCCGGCCCTCACGGCGACGACCGAGAGGAGTAGGTCCGGCAACGGCCCCGGAGCGAGTGCGGGATGGTGCGAGCCGCGCGGGCACGACGGATGCGAAGGTCGCTCGCGAGCCGTGCGGGTGGCGCCCGATAGCGTGCCGAGAGGATGCCGGACCACGGCCGGCCGCGATGAGCGGCGGGTCCCGGCGTCGAACCAGCAGGTGGTACCACGACCCCGTTCGTCCGCTGGACGAGCGGGGTGTTTGATTGCCGGGGCCGGTGCGGCCCCGCGGAGCCCGGGAGACACGAATGACGCAGCCGCAGGCAGAGGAGACGCTCGCCAAGGCCTACGTGCCGGCCCAGTTCGAGCACGACGTCTATGAGCGCTGGCTGGCCGCCGACGTGTTCGCCCCGGACGGGGCCGGCTCGACGGCGGATGAGGCGCTGCCGCCGTTCGTGATCATCCAGCCGCCGCCCAACATCACGGGCAGCCTGCACCTCGGCCACGCGCAGCGAACCACCGTCGAGGATCTGATGATCCGGCATGCCCGGATGATCGGCCGGCCGGCGCTGTTCCTGCCGGGTCTCGACCACGCCAGCATCGCCGCCCAGTTCGTGCTCGACGGGATCCTCGCCAGAGAGGGCGAGAGCCGCGCAACCCTCGGCCGCGAGCGCTACCTGGAACGGATGCGGGAGTTCATCGCGGCCACCCGCGAGGTCATCCTCACCCAGCAGCGGCGCCTCGGCGGAAGCTGCGACTGGTCGCGCCTGCGCTACACGATGGACGAGCGGAGCGCGCGCGCGGTCCGGGTCGCGTTCGAACGCCTGTACCGTGACGGGCTTGCCTATCGGACCGAGGCGCTCGTGAACTGGTGCCCGGGATGCCGCACCAGCGTCAGTGACCTCGAGGTGATCCCGACCCCGGAGACCGGGACGATCTGGCGGATCCGCTATCACCTCATCGACGAGGCGACCGGCCGGCCGGACCCGTCGGCCGTGGTCACGGTGGCGACGACCCGGCCCGAGACGATCCTGGGCGACACCGCCGTCGCCGTGCACCCGGACGACGCCCGCTATGCCGCGCTCGTCGGACGCCGCGTGCGGATCCCGTTCGTCGAGCGTGACGTGCCCGTGATCGCGGATCCGGTCGTGGACCCCGCGTTCGGAACGGGCGCGGTCAAGATCACCCCGGCGCACGACCACGACGACCACGACACCGGCGCCCGCCACGGGCTGCCGATGCCCACGATCCTCGACGACATCGCCCACGTGGCGGACACGGGCACGGCATACGACGGCCTCGACCGCTACGAGGCCCGCACGAGGATCCTCGCCGACCTGGCGGCGCTGGGCGACCTCGAAGGCGAGCAGCCGCACGAGATGGTCATCGGGCGCTGTCAGCGCAGCAACGATGTCGTCGAGCCGAGGCTCAAGACGCAGTGGTTCGTGCGCACCGGGCCGCTGGCGGCGGAGGCGCTGGAGGCAACCCGCGGCGGCGAGACGACGATCCTGCCGGATCGGTTCGTCAAGGTGTGGGAGCACTGGATGACCAACATCCGCGACTGGAACGTCTCGCGCCAGCTGTGGTGGGGCCACCGGATCCCCGCGTGGTACTGCCCCGACGGGCACGTGACGGTGTCGTCGGCGCCCGGCGGACCCGACGGGTGCGAAGGCTGCGCGCGCCCCGCGACCGACCTGGTGCAGGACCCCGACATCTTCGACACCTGGTTCAGCTCGGGCCTGTGGCCCTTCTCGACGCTTGGCTGGCCGGACGCAACCGAGGATCTCCGGCGGTTCTACCCGGGCAGCGTGATGGAGACGGGCTACGACATCCTGTTCTTCTGGGTGGCCCGGATGATGATGCTCGGGCTCCACCTGACCGATGCGCCCCCGTTTCACACGGTCTACCTGTCCGGGCTGATCCGCGACCCGTACGGCCAGAAGATGTCCAAGACCAAGGGCAATACGGTCGATCCCCTGGGCACGATCGACGAGCTGGGGGCGGATGCCCTTCGGTTTGCCCTGGTCCACGGCACCACGCCGGGCAACGACCAGCGCTTCGGCCGAGCCAAGGTCGAGAACGCCCGCAACTTCGCCAACAAGCTATGGAACGCCACCCGCTTCGTGCTCGGTGCCCGGCCGGCCTCGATCGCGGCCGGCTCGGAGCGCAGGCTGCCGGATCGCGAGCACCTGGGGCCCGGCGAGCAGTGGGTCCTGTCACGGGCCGCGGAGACGGTGGCGGCCGTGGACCGCGCGATGGCCGAGTACGCCTTCGGGGAGGTCAGCCGCCTGCTGTACGAGGCGATCTGGACCGGGTACTGCGACTGGGGCATCGAGCTCGCGAAGGTCCGGCTGGCCGACGAGCGGCTCTCCGGGGCCGCGCGCGAGGCGACCTGGTGGGCGCTCGTGGACGCCCTCGACACGTACCTCCGCCTGCTCCATCCGGTGATGCCGTTCCTGACGGAGGCCCTGTGGGCCGCGATCCCGCACCGCGCCGGCGACCCCGACCTGCTCATCGTCGCCCGATGGCCCGGGGTGGGGGAGCGGGCGACGGAGACGGAGGCGCAGGTCGAGGCGATCCTGGAGCTGATCCGCGGGATCCGGAACGCGCGCGCCGAGGCGCGCCTCGATCCCAAGATGCTGCTCCCGATGGAGGTGGCCGTCCCGGCACAGCTCGGGACGGTGTTCGAGGCGCTCCGGCCCGCGATCGAGCGGCTCGGGCGCGCGCGTCCGCTGGAGCGTCGCCTGACCCGCGAGGCGCTGCATGCGGATGCCGGCACGCTGACCGTCATCGCGGGCGAGATCGAGGGGCGCATCCACCCAGCTGCACAGGCCGGTGGTGGGGAGGCCGCCGTGCTCGAGCGGGCCCGGCTGGAACGCGAGCTGGCCGAGGCGGAGACATGGCTTGCCGCGGCCCGCGAGCGGCTCGCGAACGCGGCGTTCATGGCCAAGGCACCCCAGGCGATCGTCGACGGCGCCCTGGCCAGGGAAGCCGAGCTGGCGGAGCAGGTGGAGCGCCTGAGGGACCGGATCTCGGGCTGACACGCGGCGCGAATTTGCCGGGGACGTGACTGACCCCGTACACTGGGACCGGTTCCATGAGGAGGACCGGGCGGGAATGAGTGTCACCATCGGGGACGTCGCCCGGCTGGCGGGGGTCGGCCGCGGCACCGTGAGCCGAGTGCTCAACGAGCGTGCCAACGTTGATCCGGTCACGCGCGCCCGCGTCCTCGCGGCGATCGCCGCACTCGACTTCGTGCCCAGCAAGACGGCCCGGCGGCTGAGCCTGCGGCGCACCCAGACGGTGGCCGTGATCATGCCGTACCTGTCGCGGCCCTCGGCCGTGGAGCGGTTCCGGGGGATCGAGCTGGCGCTCGCCGCGGCCGGCTATGACCCGATCGTGTTCAACATCGAGACAGCGGAGCGGCGCGAAGCCGTGTTCCGCGAGCTCCCGCGTCCCGAACGCGTCGACGGCCTGATCATCGTGTCGCTCTCACCGCACGCCTCGGAGCTCGAGCGGATCGAGCGTTCCGGCCTGCCCACGGTGCTCGTCGATGCCCATCATCGCTCGCTGCCGCGGGTGGTCGGCAACGACGTCCTCGGGGGGCGGCTCGCGACACAGCACGTGATCGGGCTCGGGCACCGGCGGATCGCGTTCCTGGGCGACTACTCCCGGACGGAGCTCGCGTTCACGTCGAGCCGGCTGCGATTGACCGGCGTGCGCCAGGCGACCAGGGCGGCCGGGATCCGGCTGTCCCCCGCGCAGGTGGGGACCGGCGAGCACTCGCGCCGGCGAGCGGCGGAGATCGCGACCCGGATGCTGACATCGCCGGAGCCGCCGACGGCGATCGTGTGTGCCAGCGACACGCAGGCGGCGGGGGTGCTCCAGGCGGCCGGCCACCTCGGCCTCCGGGTGCCGGACGACCTGTCGGTGACCGGGTACGACGACCTCGAGCTGGCCGACCACCTGGGTCTGACGACCATCCACCAGGCGCTGTTCGAGTCCGGCGTGCGCGCGGTCGAACGGCTGGTCCGGCTCCTCGACGGGAAGCCGGCGGAGCCGCGGCGCGAGGTCCAGGACATCAGCCTGGTCGTCCGCCGGTCCACGGCTCCTCCCGCTGTCCGGCAGCCCGAGGGCATCGGCTCGAGGTAGTCGGCCGGGCAGCGTCCGGCGTCGTCGTCCCCGCGTCGTCTCCTGATGTGTCGGTCAGGTGCTTGACAGGTGTTGGTACCTTAATCGAGAGGTACTATGGAACCGGTTCCACGGCACTTCAGGGATTTAGGACCGACCCATTCTGGGTGGTCCACAGGAGGAGCACATGAAGAAGCGTTTGATGGTCGGCCTGTGGTCGGCTGTGTTCGTGATTGCCGCATGCGGCAGCAGCACGGGCACCACGGCCCCGTCGTCCGGGGGCGGCGGCGACCTCAGCGGCAAGACCGTGGTCGTGGGCGGTGCGTTCGTCGACACCGAGGCGGCCGCGTTTGCCGACGCGGTGAAGCCGTTCGAGGATGCGACCGGCGTCACCGTCACCTACAACGGCGACAAGTCATTCGAGCAGAACCTGAACGTGCAGGTTCAGGCCGGCAACCCGCCGGACGTTGCTCTGCTGCCGCAGCCCGGATCCATGAAGGGCTACGCGGCTCAGGGCAAGCTCTTCCCGCTGCCGGCCGACATCGTCGCCAACATCGATGCCAACTACGGCCCGGGCTGGAAGGACATCGGCACGGCGGCCGACGGCAAGGTCTACGGCGTGTTCCACCGGGTCAACATCAAGGGCAACGTGTTCTACCCCAAGGTCACCTATGACGCGAAGGGCTACACGACGCCGACGACCTGGGATGAGCTCACAACCCTCGAGGCCAAGATGGCCTCTGACGGCACCCCGGCCTGGTGCATCGGCGTCGAGAGTGGCTCGTCGACCGGCTGGCCCGCCACCGACTGGATCGAGCAGATCATGCTGCGGACGGTCGGACCCGATGGCTACGACAAGTGGGTCAATCACGAGATCCCGTTCAACGATCCGACCGTCCAGACGGCCGTAAAGACCATGATGGACATCTGGGGCAGCTCGGCTGACGTCTATGGCGGGCCGGCCACCATTCTCCAGACGAACTTCGGTGATGCGCCGTCGTGGGCGTTCAGCAGCCCGCCGAAGTGCTGGCTGACGGACCAGGGCAACTTCATCACGTCGTTCCTGCCCAAGGACGTCCAGGCTGACCTCGACAACCAGGTCGGCGTGTACAACCTGCCGGCGATCGACGCCCAGTACGGGACGCCGGTCGAGGTTGGCGGTGACCAGGCCGTGGCATTCGCCGATCGGCCCGAGGTCTGGGCATTCCTCAAGTACCTGACCACGCCGGAGGCCGGGATCTCCTGGGCCAAGGCGGGCGGTGCCCTCTTCCCGTACAAGAACCAGGACCTCAACAACTACAAATCTAAACTCGACCAGACATTCGTGAAGACCCTCGTCGATGCGCCGTTCGTGCGCTTCGACGGATCGGACCAGATGCCACTGGCCGTCCAGAACGCCTTCTATGCGGAGATTGTCAAGGTCATCAACGGCTCGGAAGACATCCCGACCGCCTTGGCCAACATCGAGGCCGCCTGGCCCAAGTAGTCGTCGCGTGCTGGGGGTCTGCCGGCGCCGCCGGCAGACCCCGAGACGATCTCGACGGGCACGGTCCCAAATCTGACCCAGTCGCAACGAGGGAGAAGGCATGGCTGGCGCAACGCGTTCGGAGGACGGGCGACAGGGTGTCGCCCAGGGGGTCGTTGCCGGTCTCGGCCAGGTTCTCGTATCCGTGGCCGTGCCGGTGGTGGCGTTCATCGTCCTGTGGGCCGGCTTCCTGTTCCTGAGGGACTCCAACGCTCCGAAGCTGGTCGTGGTCGCGGTCGCCATCGTCTGGGGCGTCGGCGGCACCGCCATGCTTTACGTCATCTCGAACTGGCTGGTCGAGAAGCTGCCGATGACGTGGAAGAACAGGATCCTCCCGTTCGTGTTCGTCGGCCCAGCCTTCGCGATCCTGACGTTCTACCTGCTGATCCCGGCCGTCATCACGTTCATCAACAGTTTCAAGGATGCAACGAGCACGAACTGGGTCGGCCTGGACAACTACGTCTACGCATTCACCAACCCCGACATGTTGACGGCCATCCGGAACAACGTGCTGTGGCTGGTCCTCGGGACCGGGTTCTCGACCGGGTTGGGCCTCGCCATCGCGGTGCTCGCCGAGCGCTCGCGGATCGACCGGCTCGCCAAGACCCTGGTGTTCCTCCCGATGGCGATCTCGTTCGTCGGCGCCGGCATCATCTGGCGGTTCGTCTATTCCTACCAGCCGCAGGGTTCGGAGCAGATCGGCCTGCTCAATGCGATCCTGGGCGTGTTCGGGGTGGCCCCGCAGTCGTGGCTGACCGGCGAGCCACTCAACACGATCCTGCTGATCGTGATCCTGGTCTGGGGGCAGACCGGCTTCGCGATGGTGATCCTCGCGGCCGCTCTCAAGGGCGTGCCGGACGAGCTTCTCGAGGCGGGGCGGATCGACGGCGCGTCCGAGTGGCAGATCTTCCAGAGGATCATCTTCCCCTCGATCTGGCCCACGGTCGTGACCGTCATGACCACGATCGCCATCCTGACACTGAAGATCTACGACATCGTGACCGCGATGACAGGAGGGAACTTCGGCACAAATGTCATCGCGACGATCCAGTTCAAGACGATCTTCTTCGACTACGGGTTAGGGTCGGCACTGGCCATAATCCTGCTGGCCGCGGTGACACCGGTGATCTGGTACAACCTGCGGCAGTTCCGGTCCCGCGGGATCTGAGGAGGATGAGATGAAGGGTTCACGATCCTCCGCGGTACTCCTCAACCTGGGGGTTGCCGCCCTCGCGCTCATCTGGACCATCCCGACGATCGGCCTGTTCATTACCTCGTTCCGGACCAAGGACGCGATCCTCGGGTCCGGATGGTGGAAGATCCTGTTCGACCCGGGCAATCTCTCTTTGGACAACTACAACGCAGTGATCTTCGGGGGTGACGGCCTCGGGACTGCGTTCCTGAACACGATCGCCGTGACGATCCCGGCCGTCGTCATCCCGATCCTGATCGCGGCCTTCGCCGCCTACGGCTTCGCCTGGATGCAGTTCCCCGGCCGGCGGATCCTGTTCATCACCGTCGTCGGCCTGCTCGTGGTCCCGCTGCAGATCTCGCTGATCCCGATCCTGCGCGCGTACCTTGCGATCGACCTCAACGGCACGTTCCTGGCCATCTGGCTGGCCCACGCCGGCTTCGGCCTCGCGCTTGCCACGTACCTGCTGTACAACTACATCAGCCAGCTGCCCAAGGACATCATGGAGTCGGCGTACATCGACGGTGCCTCGCACTTCCAGACGTTCGTGCGCCTGATCCTGCCGCTGTCGACCCCTGCGCTGGCGTCGTTCGCGATCTTCCAGTTCCTGTGGGTCTGGAACGACCTGCTCGTCGCCCAGACGTTCCTCGGGACCAACAAGGACGTCGCGGTGATGACCTCTCGACTGCTCAACATCGTCGGGTCTCGCGGGCAGGACTGGCAGCTGCTCACGGCAGGGGCGTTCGTCTCGATGATCGTTCCGGTCGCCGTGTTCCTGGGGCTCCAGCGCTACTTCGTGCGCGGCCTGCTCGCCGGCTCGGTCAAGGGTTGACCGCAGCCAGATCAACGTCACCGACACGCCGGCACCCGGCGGCCCGGATCGTCTCCTCCTCCGGGCCGCCGGGACAGCCGCTCGGCATCCCGGAGGCCGCGGAGATTGCCGGACGGCGCCTGGAGGGCATGCCGGCCCGCGATATCGAGCTGTTCCTGATCCGGCTCGCACGGTGGTGGCCGGACCTGGAAACCGCCTGGACCAACCTGTACCAAACGCATTCTCGCGGGGCCGCCGGCCTGGTCCGCCTCGTGGAGCTGCTGGCGGATCGCTACCGCGAGCGACCGGCCGCGCTCAAGTCGCTCGACCTGGAGCGGATGGTGCGACCGGACTGGTTCCAGGACCCGTCGATAATCGGCTACGTCTGCTATGCGGACCGGTTCGGCGGCACACTGGCCGGTGTCGGCGAGCACCTCGACTACCTCGCGGAGCTCGACGTCCGGTACCTGCACCTGATGCCCTTGCTGCGCAGCCGGCCGGGCGAGACCGACGGGGGATACGCGGTCGCGGACTACCGGGCGGTGGAGCCTGCCCTCGGCACGATGGACGACCTCGAGTCCCTGTGTGACCGGCTTCGGGCACGCGGGATGAGCCTGTGCGTCGACCTCGTCCTCAACCACACGGCGGCCGAGCACCCGTGGGCCATCGCCGCGGCCGCAGGCGATCCGGACGCCGCCGCGATGTACTACATCTACCCGAACCGGCGAGAGCCCAACCGCTGGGAGCGGACCCTGCCCGAGGTGTTCCCCGACACCGCGCCCGGCAACTTCACCCGGCTGCCGGACGGCCGATGGGTGTGGACGACGTTCAACGCCTACCAGTGGGACCTGAACTGGTCGAACCCGGCGGTCTTCCTGGAGATGACGGACGTGCTGCTGTCGCTGGCGGCGCGCGGCGTCGAGGCCTTCCGCCTCGACGCGGTCGCGTTCATGTGGAAGCGGATGGGCACCAACTGCCAGAACCAGCCGGAGGTCCACGACCTCCTCCAGGCCCTGCGCGCCTGTGCGCGGATCACCGCGCCGGCGGTCATCTTCAAGGCCGAGGCGATCGTCTCCCCGGACGACCTCGTGCGGTACCTCGGGATGGGCCGGCACCACGGGCACGTCTCGGACATGGCGTATCACAACAGCCTGATGGTCCAGTTCTGGTCCGCGCTTGCGACGCGTGACACGAGGCTGGCCACGCAGGTCCTGCGGGCGCTCCCCAGGAAGCCGTCGACGACCGCCTGGGCGACCTACATCCGCTGCCACGACGACATCGGCTGGGCCGTCGTCGACGAGGCAGCCGCAGCCGTCGGCTGGGACGGTCCGTCGCACCGGGGCTTCCTGTCGGCCTACTACGCGGGCCGGTTTCCCGGCAGCTTCTCCCGGGGGGAGGTCTTCCAGTACGTCCCCTCGACCGGGGACAGCCGGATCAGCGGCACGTTCGCAAGCCTGGCCGGGCTCGAGGCCGCGCTCGAGGCCAAGGACCCGTCGCTGGTGACCGCCGCAATCGAGCGCATCCGGCTCGGTCACGCGCTGATCATGGCCTGGGACGGGCTGCCGCTGCTGTACATGGGCGACGAGCTCGGCCTTCTCAACGACTGGTCCTACCGCACCCAGCCGGATCACGCGGGCGACAACCGCTGGCTGCATCGACCGGAGATGGATTGGGTACGAGCCGGACGCCGCCGGCGACGCGGGAGCCTGGAGGGCCGCATCTACGGCGATCTCCGACGGCTGATCGCGGCGCGTCGCGACACCCCCCAGCTCCATGCGGCCGTGCCGCTCGAGGTGGTCGACGCGGGCGACACCGCCCTGTTCGCGTTTCGCCGGGACCACCCGATCGGCGCCCTGGTGTCGGTCAGCAACTTCGCGGACGCTGTCCGGACGATCCCGCCGGACGTGCTGCCGGGCTCGCCGGCCGGCCGTGTCCTCGACATCCTCGATGGGTCCCGGATAGCGGCCGGCAAGCCCGTGGAGATCCCCGCGCGCGGCGTGCGCTGGCTGGTGGCGGACGTGGAGCCCGGCTAGCCGCGCTCGGCGGCTCTCCCCGCCATCCGGTCGGGCTCGACGGCGCACCCGGCGCGAACGGGACACGCGAACGGGACACGCGAACGGGCTCCGCTGATCGCCCTGCTACCATGATCGCCGATCCGTGAGACCCCGGGGAGAATACCCAGTGCCCCTCGAATTCCTGAAGCGTCGCGGCGGCGGGGCCGACAAGCCCGCTCCGGCGGCCCCTCAACCGTCCAGGTCGATCGGGCTGCCCGAAGAGGTGGTCGCGCAGGAGTACCAGCTCAAGCTGTACTACGCCGGCAAGAGCACCGAGGGCGTCCGGATGACCGCCGGGCCGCAGGCCCTGCAGGGCCTTCCGGGCATGCTCGCGGGCATGGTCGACGGCGAGGTCGAGGTCGTCGATCCGCTGCCGATCGAGTTCGCGCAGGCCGTGCCGCAGATCGTCCGCCCGTCCGAGGCGATGCAATGGCTCAACGCCCACCACCAGCTGAGCCCGGTCACCCGCCACACGCTGTTCGTCCTGGAGTCGATCGACGCGGTCGATCTCGCCTTCGACACCCTGGCCTGCGGCCTGCTCGACGGCGAGCTGAGCACATCCGGCTACCCGGAGTACAGCGCGATCGTCGGCGGCGTTGCGTCGCACTGGGACGAGGCGACCGGCGACATGATCGTGCGGGGTGTCGTCGGCTGGGGCGGTCGCGGCGTCCGGGGGGACACGGACCGGATCGCCCAGCGCCTGCTGGGCGGGATCCTGACCAACGTCCTGGCCGACCAGCACGCCATGGGCCTGACCTCGGTGGACCGCCCGGTCCCGGCCGCGGGGCGCGGTGGCCTGGTCTGCGCCCACTGCGGCTTCGCCTCCGCACACGAGCGCGCGTTCTATTGCCCGAAATGCGGGATGCGGCTGCTGCGCGGCTGACCCCGACCACCCGAGAGCCCAGCCATGCCGATCTACGAATACGCCTGCACAGTCTGCAAGCACCGACTCGACATCCTCCACGGCATCGATGACCCCGGGCCGCAGTTCTGCCCGTCGTGCGGGCTCGAGGGCACGATGCGCAAGCAGTTCGCGCCCCCGACGATCCACTTCAAGGGCTCAGGCTGGGCGAAGAAGGATCGCGGCGGGGCCGGCGCGGGCTCGCGCGCGTCCGGCGCCTCCGGGTCCGCGAGAGCCGGGTCTTCCTCGGATTCGCGCGACGGGACCTCCTCGGGCACCGGCGGGGGAGCGTCCGGTGACGCGGGCAGCGGCGCGTCCGGCGACGCGGGCGGTGACGCGCACGCCAGCGGCGGTTCGGGTTCGAAGGAGGCGAAACCGGCCTCGACCTCGGGCGAGGCCAAGACGTCCGGAGCCCGGGATGGCGCTTCCGACAGCGGCCGCGGAGGCTGACATGCCAGCTGCAGCCGACTGGATCAGCCTCGGAGAGGCGGCCGAGATCCTCGCCGCCGCCAACATCCACTTCCGTCCGGAGACGATCGGCGCATGGGCCCGCGCGGGCCGCCTTGCGAGCATCAAGCTCGGGGGCCGGCGCTTCGTCCGGCGCGGGGAGGTCAGGGCCCTCGTTGCCGCACCACGACGGATCCGGGCCGAGGATATCCAGCCCGGGCTGTTCGAGGACCTGACGTCCTGACGCGATGAGGGAGCCGGATGGGCAGGCCCGCATCTACCGGCTGCGGGAGGTCGCATCCCGGGTGGCGGCCCGCGTCGGCGGTGTCCCGGCGGTCCGCACGCTGCAGGCGGTGCTCCGGACGTACGACGCGGCCGGCGGCGGGCTTGTCGCCGGGGGGCTCGCGTATGCGGCGCTCGTTGCGATTCTTCCGGGGCTGCTGCTCGTGGTCTCCGTCGTCGGCCTGATCGTCAACTCCCCCGCGGTCCGCGAGCAGCTCGTCGTGGTGATCTCCACGGCCGTGCCGCCCCTCGAGAGCCTCGCGCGCGTCGCGCTCGAGCAGGTGGCGACGGGTGCCGTCCCGACCGGAGCCCTGGCGATCCTGGGCCTGCTGTGGGGATCGAGCCGGTTCTATGCGGGCCTGGACACCGCGTTTGCCCGGATCTTCCGTAATGCCCCGCGCCGCAACCTCGTCCAGCAGTCGGTGCGGGGCCTGATCGTGACCGCGCTGTTCGTCGCCCTTCCGGTCGCCGTGCTCGTCGCGGGGTCGGTCATCTCATGGTTCCTCGACGTCGCGCCGGCGGGCTCGGAGATCAGCGGCGCCGCGCGCACCGCGTGGCAGGTCGCCTCGCCCCTCGGGTCGATCGTGCTGTTCATCGCGGGAACCGCGCTCGTGTACCGGTTCGTTCCCGCGCGACGCCTCTCGCGGAGAGCGTACCTGCGACCGGCGGTGGTGGCAGGTCTGGCCCTGGCAGGTTTCACCCAGGTATTCACGTTCGTCGCCCCGAGGCTGGTCGGTGCCGCGGCGCTCTACGGGACGTTCGTGGCCGGGTTTGCGCTGCTCGCGTGGCTGTCGGTCGGGTTCAACGTGCTCCTGCTCGGCGGCGCGTGGACCCGGGTTCGGGCGCTGGCTCGATCGGAGCTGGACGACGGTGACGCCCGGGCGATCGATCCCGAAGGGGTGTCGTCGGCCGGCGCGAGCTAGGGCTGCCGGCCACCGCAGCGGCGGCAGAACCGCGCGTTCGCCGACAGGGAGAGGCCGCAGGCCACGCACGGCTGCGCTGTTGGTGCGGGTGCGCTGGGTGCCAAGGGGACGGGAGCGGCACCGAGCACCTCCTGTGCGGAGGCGGCCCACAGGGCGGAGGCGTCGGCCTGAGGCAGGAGGTGCCGGCCCAACAGCGTCGCCGGGGCGTCATGGCGACCACCCTGCGCCGGCCACTGGGGAGCCGCCGGCCACTGGGGAGCGGGCGCGTCCTCCGGTGCGACGGTGAGCCATGGCCCGGGAATGGTGGGCGCCTGGGCCGGTACGGCCGGCGCCTGGGGAGTCTGGGGAGCCGCCGGGACCGGCGGCACGGTCCATGTCGGCTGCTCGATCTGATCCTGGGGGACTGCGGCCGGTTCGACGGCCTGGCTCTCGGGTGCCGAGGTCGTGGCCACGGGCTCTGGTTCGGCCGCCGCAGGCGCGGGCTCCGGTTCAGCCGCCGCAGGCACGGGCTCCGGCGCCACCGCTGCGAGCAATGGTTCGGCAGCCGCAGCCGGCTCGAGATGTGCCGGCTCCGGCGCCCCGGCCGCCGTGCCGGATTCCAGCGTGTGTGCGTCCGCGTCGGGAGGGGAGTCAACGATCGGGCCGGGAACCTCGGCCCCGACGACGGCAGCCGCCTGATTCGCCGTGGCTGCCTCCCGGGCCGCGAACCGTGCCTCGTACGCGGCGACCGCCTCGTCAAGGGTCTGGCCGGGGATCATCCCGTCGAGGTCCGGCACGATGACGTCGGCGGTCGCGTCGATCGGCTGCGGGACGTCGGACAGCGCGGCAGCATCGACCGGTGCGGCGAAGCCGGCCCCCTCGGCCGGTCCGGGCCCTTCGGCCGCGGTCGCATCGGCCCCCGCGGCAGCATCGACGCGCGAGGCGGTATCGATCGGCTCCGGCTCTGCCTGCGCGGCGGCGACGGCCTCGGGCTCGGAGGGTTCGTCGTCGAACATCCGGGCGAGGCGATCGGCCGGGAGATCCATCTCCGGCCACGCTTCCTGGTCAACCGGCACCTCGATGTCGTGACCGTTGGTGTCGGCGGGGGCGGCCACGACTGGCGACATGTCGATCAGGGCAGCCCGTGCCTCGAGCTCCGGGTCGGGAGCACAGGTGAGGCATCTGCCCTCGATCGTGTTCCAGCAGTCTCCGCAGGTGTACTGGCGACAGGTCAGGCAGAAGTTGAAGGTCTTGTGGAAGGCATCGAGCTGCTGCGTCGTTGCCGCGAGCTCATCCTCGCCCCGTGCCTGCGCCATCGCCTCCGAGAGCGAGGACTCGTCGGACATGACGAAGTTGCGGACACCCTTGGACAGCACCTTCACGCGGCCCAGCCGCGACTTCCGCGGCGCCGCGGATTCGAAGGTGTAGCGGGTGCCGCATCGTTCGCAGAACGACTCGGTGAGGATCTCGGTCATGAAGCCCCGGAAACACGTGGACGCGCCCGGCGTCACCCCTGCCGGGCAGGGCCAAGAGTATAGCCCGGGGTCAATGTCGAACCCCCGGCACGACGTACCTGCAGCCCCACCCGTTTGTCACAGGGCGGCCGGTGACGCCCGCTCTGGTACGGTGGGCCGCGCCATGGCCGTCCTCGCCGACATCGAACGGCTCCTCGAGCGGATCTTCGAGCGATCGACCGCCCGGATCTTCCACACGCGGATCCAGGTCGTTCAGCTCGAGCGACGGGTGGAGCGCACGATGGACCAGGCGCGACTCGCCTCCGCCGGCCGGACCACCGTTCCCAGCCGGTATCGCGTCCGGATGCATCCATCCGATCTTGCCGACGCCGCCGCGCGGGCGGGTGGAGCCGAGGCGCTTGCGGCACGCCTCGCCGACGCCGGTCTCGCCTTCGCGCGCCTCCACGAATACCACCTGCCGGGCCGCCCGACGGTCGCGCTGGTCGCCGACCCGTCGCTGCCGAGCGGACGGGTCGAGGTCGATGCGGCGACCAATTCGGCCACGCCTCCGATGCCGCCGGCCGGCAGCGCACGGCCGCAGGCGGGTGACGACGCCGCGCGGCCGGGCTCGGCCGAGGTCCCACCCGCCGCCATGGGAGCCCCCGCCGCCGGGATCGACCGGCCGGCACCGTCGATCCGCGATGACGGGTCGCCGACGAGGGTCTACAGGCGGCCGGTTCCCCAGGCGGCCCGGGCCGTGCTGCGAATCGTGCCGGCGTCGGGGCACGACCGGACGATCGAGGTGGACGGCACGCCGCTCTCGATCGGCCGCGGGCCCGACAACGGGCTCGTTCTCGCCGACGGCCGCGTGTCGCGCCATCACGGACGCCTCCAGGCTCGTCGCGGCGGGCTCGTCTACACGGATCTCGCCAGCACCAACGGCAGCCGTGTGAACGGCGTCCGCGTCGACGAGATTGCGCTTGGGCAGGGCGACCGCCTCGAGATCGGCGACACCGTCCTGGTCGTCGAGACACTGCCGGGCTGAGACGTGGACGGCTTCCTGCTCACGCTCTGGCTGATCCGGGTGCTGTTCCTGGGCCTGCTCTACGTGTTCCTGTTCTTCGTCGTCCGGGTCCTGCTGCGCGACCTCCGCGCCGCCTCGCGGGGCCGCGGCGAGGTCGGTCGTCTGGTCGTGCTGGCGTCGCCCCGCGGCGAGCCGCCGGCCGGAGCGGCTCTTCCGCTCGAGGCGATCGCGACGCTCGGTCGGGACGTCAACAACGCGATCGTCGTGGACGATCCGTTTGCCTCCGGGGAGCACGCGGTGCTGACCTTCCGTGGCCGGGTCTGGTACCTGGAGGACCTCGACAGCACCAACGGCACGTTCGTCAACGGCAACCCGGTGGACGGCGCGGCGCCGCTGGGCTTCGGAGACGAGATCCAGGTGGGCGAGGTCCGGTTCCGCCTGGACAGGGGCCGGCAGTGAGCGTCCTCGCGCAGGCCCGACCCGCCGTGTGGCTCAGGATCCGGCCGCGGCCCCGGACGACGGAGCTCACGCTGCTCGGGATCGTGGCCCTGGCGATGCTCACGGGGGCGGTCTCCCTCGGGGCGACCCAGCAGTCGATCGCCGCCGGGCTGAGCGGGCAGGCGGTCGCCGTCCCGAGCCTGCTGCCGCCGGACCCGCGCGCGCTCGGCGCCTACCTCGGGGCGCTGTTCATCGTGCACCTCGCGTTCGTGCTCGTGGGCCGGCGCACGGACCAGGTGCTCCTGCCGGCGGTGGGCATGCTCGGCGGCATCGGGCTGCTGCTGATGGAGCGCCTGCCGCAGAGCCTCGTCAGCCAGCGCTTCGGGGACGCGGAGCTGGGTCTCGGCCAGCTGCAGCTCGCCTGGCTGCTGGTGGCGCTCGGCGTGATCGTCACCCTCGCGCTCGCCGTCCGCTCGGACGCCTGGCTGCGCCTCTACAAGTACACCTGGGCGGCGGCGGGCATCGGCCTGCTGCTGATGACATTCGTGTTCGGCAGCGACGTCAACGGCGCCCGGCTGACGCTCTCGATCGGCCCCATCGCCGGCCAGCCGTCGGAGCTGCTCAAGGTGATCCTGGTCGTGTTCCTGGCCGGATACCTGTCGGAGAACCGTTCGCTGCTGGTCGAGGAGAGCACCAGGATCGGGCCCATTCGCCTGCCACCGATCCCGTATCTCGCGCCGATGGTCGCGATGCTGGCGATCGCTCTCGGCATCGTCGTGGTGCAGCGTGATCTTGGCGCCGCGCTCCTGTTCTTCGCCGTCTTCCTGGCGATGCTCTACGTCGCGACCGGGCGGCCCGCCTACGTCGTGGGCGGGCTGATCCTGTTCATTGCCGGCTCGTGGGTCCTGTACCACCTGTTCGGCCACGTGCAGCAGCGGGTCGACAACTGGCTCGACCCGTGGCGCGACCCGCGCGGGGCCGGATTCCAGACCGTCCAGGCGCTGTATGCGTTCGCGCGAGGCGGGCTGCTGGGCGTCGGCCTCGGGGCGGGCCTCCCGACGATCGGCGGGCGGCTCCCGATCCCTGCCGTGCACACGGACTATCCGCTCGCGGCCCTGGGCGAGGAGCTGGGCCTGATCGGGCTGATGGCGATCCTGGGGATCTACCTCGTCGTCGTCGAGCGCGGCCTGCGGATCGCCGCAGCCGCCCACGACGCGTTTCGCGCGATCCTGGCCGCCGGCCTGTCGCTCGTCGTCGGCGTCCAGGCGTTCATCATCGCGGCCGGCAACCTCAAGCTGATCCCGCTGACCGGGATCACCCTGCCGTTCATCTCGTACGGCGGGTCGTCGCTGCTGGCCAACGCCCTGGTGGTCGGCCTGCTGCTGGCCCTGTCGGACCAGGGCGCCGAGCCACCCGCCGCTCCACGCGGCACGGGACGGCTCGGCCGGCTGCGGGAGCGGCGCGCGTGACGGCGCCGGCCTCTGCCCCCAGGCCGATCGGCCCGAGCGTGGTCCGGACGGGGATCGCGATCGCCTGCGCGTTCGCGATCCTCGCCGCAGGTGCCGGGTGGTGGCAGGTCATCGACGCGCAGCGCCTGACCACCGCGCCCGACAACCCGGCCGTCATCGCCGCGGCCCGGCGCACCCTCCGGGGACCGATCGTCGATCGCGACGGCCAGTGGCTCGCCCGCAGCTCCCGCGATGCCAACGGGGAGGCGGTCCGCCAGTACCGGGACGCGGACATCAGCCAGGTCGTCGGCTATGCGTCACGGGTGTACGGCACGGCCGGGCTCGAGCGCACGTACAACGCGCAGCTGCTGGGCCTGCAGGGCTCGGATCCGCTGGGCGGGCTCCTCGACAAGCTCAACGGGGGATCGCACGCGCCGCTCGGGCTCCAGCTGTCGCTCGACCTGCGCCTCCAGCAGGCCGCCGTGGCGGGGCTGGGCTCCGATCTCGGGGCGGTCGTCATGCTCGATCCGTCCACCGGCGAGGTCCTTGCCCTCGCCTCGACGCCGACCTACGACGCGTCCGCGATCGCGAATCCGGCGACCGCGGCCGCGACCTTCGACCGGCTCCTCGCCGACCCATCCGACCCCCTGCTGCCCCGCGCCACGCTGGGCCGGTACGTGCCCGGGTCGGTGTTCAAGATCGTGACCGCGATTGCGGCGCTGGGCAGCGGGGCGGTGACGCCGGCCACGACCTTCCCTCAACAGCCGGCCGCGGAGACGACCGGTCTCCTGGTCAACGGCTTCCGCATCAAGGACGGCCACCACCCGCAGACCGACGGCCGGGCCCTCGACTTCGTGCAGGCGACCGAGGTCAGCTGCAACATCTGGTACGCGCTGGCCGGGCTGGCGACGGGTGGAGCGCGACTTGTCAGCTCGGCCGATACGCTCGGGTTCGACGCTCCGATCCCGTTCGACCTGCCGACGGCCATCAGCCAGGTGACCAGCGGCACCGGCCCGGCCCCGGGTGGTTTCCTGGATGACGTCGAGCTGGCCTCGGCCGCGTTCGGCCAGGCGCAGACCCTGGTCACGCCGCTCCAGATGGCGCTGGTGGCCGCGGCCGTCGCCAACGACGGCGTGCTGATGAAGCCGCACCTCGTGACCGCGCTGACCGGCGATGGACCGGGCGCCCGGACGATCGGACCGGAGACCTGGCGGCGGGTGCTCTCGGTGGCCGATGCGAGGGTCATCCAGGACGCGATGCAGCAGGCGGTCGAGGGAAGTCTCGGCCGGCTGTTCACGACGGGCGCGGCGGTGCCCGGCGTTCCCACCGCCGGCAAGTCCGGGACCGCGCAGCTCGGGGGCTCGGGTGAGCCGAACTCGTGGTTCATCGGGTTCGCGCCGGTGGACAACCCGAAGATCGCGATCGCCGTGCTCGTGGAGCATGGTGGCCGCGGTGGCGCCCGTGCGGCCCCGCTTGCGGGCAGCCTGATGGCGCGCTACTTCCAGCTGTACGGCAAGCCGTGACCCGGTCTGTGCGGCCGGCCGTGACCCCGGTCGTGGCGGGCCGCGAAGGCGGTACGCTGCGCGGATGACCGGCCCCGCCTCGCCCGAGCCCGATCGCCGTCCCCGCCCTCTCGTGGAGCGGATCGGCATGGCCGCCATCGGGCTGGTCCTCGGCGCCCTGTTCGGTGTCGTGGCCATCGCCGCGTTCACCGGTGGTGAGCCGTTCCTCGGCGTCATGGGCGCCATCGGCTGCCTGATGGTGCTGTGGGTCAGCGGCCTGACCCTGTTCCGCGGCTGATCCGCCGGAGCGCCGGTAAACCGATTCCCGGAACCGGTCGTACACTGGATCACAGGCACGACGTCGCCGCGTCCCGAGATCCCGTTGGACGACGTCGCCGGAGGGCCGCGCCGGGCGACACGGGGTCCGGCTCGGGACACGTGCTGCCGGAGGCAGCCGCACGACGGGAGTTCGATGAGCAACATCCAGCAGGTCGGCGACAAGGTCCTCGCCAACGTGGAGCGGGTCATCATCGGCAAGCACCACGAGGTCAGGCTGGCCCTGGTCGCCCTTCTCTGCCGCGGCCACCTCCTGATCGAGGATGTGCCGGGCACCGGCAAGACCATGCTCGCCAAGGCGATCGCCCGCAGCCTCGGCTGCTCGTTCCGCCGCATCCAGTTCACCCCCGACCTGCTGCCGTCCGATGTGACAGGTCTGTCGATCTACAACCAGAAGACGCAGGAGTTCGAGTTCCGGCCGGGCCCGATCATGAGCCAGGTCGTGCTCGCGGACGAGATCAACCGCGCCACACCGAAGACCCAGAGCTCCCTCCTCGAGTGCATGGAGGAGCGGCAGGCGACGATCGACGGCATCACCCACCCGATGCCCGACCCGTTCCTGGTCATCGCGACCCAGAACCCGATCGAGTACGAGGGTACGTTCGCGCTTCCCGAGGCCCAGCTGGACCGGTTCATGCTCCGGATCCGCCTCGGGTATCCGCACCTGCTGGACGAGATCGTGATCCTCGACGAGCAGAAGCGGACACATCCGCTGGAGGATCTCCACGAGGTGTGCTCGGTGGAGGAGCTGCGCGACCTCCAGGCATCCGTGCGGGAGATCTATGTCGACCCCGCCGTGAGCGACTACATCGTCCGGCTCGTGTCCTCGACACGCGTCCACCCCGACGTCTACCTCGGAGCCAGCCCACGCGGTTCGATCGCCCTGTACCGGGCCGGCCAGGCCCTGGCCGGCCTGATGGGCCGCGACTACGTGATCCCCGACGACATCAAGGCCCTCGCAGAGCCCGCGCTCGCGCATCGCGTGATCATCAAGACCTCGTCATCCATCCACGACATCAGCGCCGCGCACGTCGTGCGCGAGCTCCTCGAGACCACCCCGATCGATGTCGGCCGCCAGACCGGTGGGCCGCGCGAGGTGCGTCCGGGAGCGGCGGCCAGCTGAGCCACACCCGGCGTCCCATCGGTCGATCGGAGGACCGTCCGTCTTGCTCCGTCGTCTGCAGCTCCTGGTTCTCGTTGTGGTCCTCGTCGTCGCGGCATTCTCGACGGGGTATCCGTTCCTGTTCTTCCTGGTCTACGTCGGGCTGATCGTCGGTGGGGGCAGCTACATCCTGACCCGCCTCGGCCTGTCGGATCTCGAGGCGGGCTACGCTGTGAGCCAGCTCAGCGGGCACGTCGGTGACCGTCTGAAGGTGACCTATACCCTGCGCAACACCGGCCGGCTGCCGAAGCCGTGGCTCGAGGTCCACAACCCGACGACCCTGCCGGGGGGGCTCACGGGGCGCGCCCTGTCGCTGGGCGGTCGCCTGGAGCGGTCGTGGCTGGTCAGGCTGTCCCTTGCGCGGCGCGGCCACTTCCGGATCGAGCCGCTCCAGATCCGGACGGGCGACCCGTTCGGCTTCTTCGAGGCATCGGCCGGCGTGGGCCAGGGCGTGACGCTGGTCGTCTACCCGCGGATCGAGGCGCTGCCGCTGTGGCGCCTGCCGCCGGCGAACGTCGAGGGTGCCCGCGCATCGCCCGAGCGGACGCTCCAGACGACACCGCTCGCGACCTCGGTCCGGCCCTACGCGCCCGGCGACTCGATGAACCGCATCCACTGGCCGACGACGGCCCGCCTGGGCGAGATCCAGGTCAAGGAGTTCGAGCTCGAGCGGACGGCGGACGCGTGGATCTTCCTCGACCTCGATGCCGAATGGGAAGCCGGAGCGGGTGATGGATCCACGACGGAGGTCGCGGTCCGGGCGGCGGCCTCGATCATGGACAAGGCGATCGGCGAGAACCGGGCGGTCGGGCTCACCGTGAACGGGCACCGGACCACCGTCCTGCCCGCCGACCGGGGCGCTCGACAGCGGCTGAAGATCCTGCAGCTTCTTGCCGCCGTGGAGGCCGACGGTCAGACGCCGCTCGACGAGGCGCTGATCACGGGCGTGGGGCGGCTGCGCCGCGGGATGACCGCCGTGATCATCACCGCCTCGCAGGATCCCGGCTTCGTCCGGCCGCTGGCGTCGCTGCGCGCGCGTGGCATCAGTGCCGTCGTGGTGCTGCTCGATGCGCCTGCGTTCGCGCCCGAGGTCGCCGGATCGCCCGCCGCGGACGCCCAGCTCCAGCGGGCTCGGGCCGTCCGGCACGCTCTCGCCGAGTACGAGATCCCGACATTCACGGTCGAGCCGGGCCGCGGCCTCGCGCAGGCCCTGGCGCGATGAGCGCGCTGCGCCTGCGCCGGCCGGAGGAGGGCTGGCTCCCGCTGCTTCTCGTGGTGTTCATCATGCTGACGCTGGCGGCGGCCGTCGACAACCCGGCGTGGGTCAACGGCAAGCAGGCGCTGACCGACTGCCTGCCCCTGTGTGCCGCACTCGGCGTCGCATTCGGGTTCGCCGGTCCGAAGCTCGGCTGGGGACGCTGGACCACGCATCTGGTCGGTGCCGTCTTCGCCGCCCTGCTGATCCCCGTGTTCGCCGGCTGGGCCCTGCATCCGGGCTCCTCGGTCGGTGCGGCGTTCACGGCGACGGCCGTCGGCTCGGTCAACGCCTACCTGGACATCGCCTGGCGCGGCCGCCAGTTCACCAACCAGGAGATCCACTACATCCTGGTCCTGGGCGCCCTCGTGTGGGGGACGGCGCAGTTCACGGCCTACGCCGTGTTCGGTCACCGGCGTCCGCTCAACGGCCTCGTGATCGCGGGCCTGGTGCTGCTCGCGAACATGGCGCTCACCAGGAACGACCAGCTGCCGTACCTCGTCGCGTTCACCGCTGCGTCGCTGTTCCTGCTCATCAGCATGCACGCGTTCGACGAGCGGACGACGTGGGTCCGGCGACGGATCGGTGACCCCGGCACGGTCTCGGGCCTCTACCTCCGGGGCGGGACGGTGTTCATCACGCTGGCGCTGGTGGGGTCCCTGGTGCTCACGCAGCGCGCCGCATCCAGCCCGCTCGCCGGCGCCTGGTCCAGCGTCGACGACCAGCTGATCCAGTTCGGCCAGACCATCGGACGCTTGTTCCCCGTCGGCGGG
Source organism: uncultured Chloroflexia bacterium (assembly GCA_963849495.1). Taxonomy (GTDB): domain Bacteria; phylum Chloroflexota; class Limnocylindria; order Limnocylindrales; family CSP1-4; genus CAIXZV01. Next base: position 385,950 of record CAWKHN010000015.1, read on the forward strand.
GACGTGCGGAGCATCGGCGGCGTCAACTTCGGGTCGAGCGTGAGGATCGCCGGCCAGTGGTTCAGCGACCAGAACATCGCCTTCGAGGCCACCGTTCCCGCCGGCTCGCCCGACGTCGTGTGGCGGGCGGCGACATACGACTCGTTCACGCTCTTCGGCTGGGAGCAGACGGACACCACGCATGTATCCGTCCCGGCCGGCGACCAGTTGCTGGCCGGGACCCCCGAGGACCCCCTGCCGGACGCCACGCGCGAGGTCACCGTCCAGGTCCGGCCGGCGGGCTACTCGGACCGGCTGATGCTCAGCCCCGGGACGCCGGTGACGGTGTCGCTCAATGCGACCGTCCTCCTCGGCGGCCCGGAGGACTCGTTCGCGGGTGTCGACGTTCCACACACCTCCGGGGGATACACCGTGAAGGCCCGCGTTCTGCGTCTCGGTGACACTGACGTGATCAGCGCCAACCGGCTGCGCGTCGCGTCGACCGACTATCCGGCCGACATCAGCGCCCGGTACACGGCGGTGCCCAACGGCGCCATAGGCCCCGACGCGCAGAAGCTGCTGTCCACCATCCTCCAGGCCGCGCAGCCGCGGAACCCCTACGACATGGCGGTCGCGATCGAAGCCTATCTGCGTGATCCGGCGCACTTCACCTACAACCCGGACGTCCGCAATCTCCCGTGCTCGTCGATCAGCGCGGTCGAATGCTTTGCGCAGACGCGGCAGGGCTACTGCCTGCACTACGCGTCCACGATGGCGATCCTCCTCCGCGCGGCGAACCCCACCGACCCGATCCCGACGAGGCTCGTCCAGGGGTTCCTGCCGGGCGAGCGGACGGGAAACCTCGAGACCGTCAGGAACTCGTCGGCCCATGCATGGGTCGAGGTGTACTTCCCGGGCTACGGCTGGATTCCGTTCGACCCGACGGGCGGTGGTGTCGGCCAGGCTCCGCAGATCCAGGAAGGTCCTCCCGTCGCCAGCCCGTCGCCGACGACCCCGGGCGCCGCCTCCGGCGGCCCGCAGGATCCCCCGCGCCGGACGATCAACCCGTTTGAGGGCGGCACCGGTGGCCAGGGTCCGACGGGTGGCAATGGTCCCGACGACCGGACCCTGGCGATCATGATCACGGTCCTGCTCGCCCTCATCGTCGCGGGGTTCGCGCTTGCCGCGTGGGTCCGCGGTCCGCGCGGCGAGATCAGTCCCGAGGGGGCCTGGTCCTCGATGGCGCGCCGGGCCTCGCGGCTCGGGTTCGGCCCGCGGCCCACGCAGACCATCTACGAGTACGCAGCGTCCCTCGGCGAGCTGGTCCCGGTCGCCCGGCCGGACCTGCAGATCGTTGCCGACGCCAAGGTCGAGACCTCGTATGCGCAGGCGAAGCTCGGCGGGGACAGGCTCCGTGCCGTGCGCGAAGCCACCCGCCGGCTGCGCGTGTCGCTGCTCCGGCTGGTGCTCCGGCGGGGAGTGCCCGGCTCGCGCAGACGCCGCTGACGGCGCTGACGGGCGATGCCGGCCGAGCCGGCGGGTGGCGCCGGCCCGCCGGCCGGGTGACCGCCGCTGTGACCCGGGCGACGCGGTCGCCTGGTTAGAGCGCTCCCGACCGCGCCCGGCGCTCGGCTGCCTCGATCGCGCTCTCGTCGCGCATCAGGGCCAGGTGCTCGTCCAGGTTGTGGGCGCGCAGGACCGGCCGGCCGCCACGGATCTCGACGATCGTGATCCCGCAGAGCCCGAACGTGAACATCCAGAAATGGTCGAGCGGGATGTCGAACAGCGTGAGCATGAGAACCTTGAACACGCCGTCGTGGCCCACCAGGATCGACCAGGGCTGGCCGGCCGCTGGACCCACACCGCGGTAGCCGCCAACCTGCGGCCGGTCCAGGCTGCCACGCGGCCGGTCGTGCCCCAAACGCTCGAGGATCGCTGCCAGCGCCGGCCGGACGCGGGCCTGCACGTCGACGATGGACTCACCCCCCGGCGCCCACGCATCCTGCGGGCGACGCCGCCATGCGGCGAGCTCCGCCGGCCATCGACGCATGATCTCGTCGTGGGTCTCGCCCTCCCAGTCGCCCTGGCCGATCTCCAGGATCCCGGGTTCCGGCCTCACGACGATCGGGGAGGGTTCCGCCGGCGTCGTCGTCTCGGCGCTGACGCCCTTGTCCGGTTCCAGCCGCATCGCATCGGCGACCGCTTCCGCGGTCTGGCGGGTCCGTGCGAGCGGCGAGTGAGCGATCTCGATCGGTCGTCCCGGGGGCACCGGCAGGGTGGGGGAGGCGTGTGGACGCGCCAGTCGCCGGCCGGCGAGCGTCGCCTGGCGCCTCCCGGTCGCCGACAGCGGGGTCTCGGCCCGACCCTGGAAGCGCCCCTCCACGATCCACTCCGACTCGCCGTGGCGCAGCAGGACAAGCGTGGCGTCGAGCCCATCGGGGATGAGCGACGCCCCGGAGGCGAGGGGACCCCCGACCGACGAGCCGCCGGTCACCGATCGCCGCCCAGGTGGATCGTCCAGACGTCGATGACGGCTGAGTCCGCACGGATGGCGTCGGCCACCGAGGCGGGCACGTCGTCGTCGAGCGCGAGAACCATGAACGCGTCCGCACGGGGTGCGGAGCGGGCGAGGGTCATGGCGCTGATGTTGACGTCCGCCTCGCCGAGCAGCGAGCCGATGCGGCCCATGGTGCCCGGCCGATCCTTGTGCCGGGTGACGAGCATCGAGTCCGCCGGCGCGAGGTCCATCGTGTGCTCGTCGAGCCGCACGATGCGCGGCTCCCGGTTGGCCACCGTCCCCGAGACGGTTGCCGTTCGTCCCTCCGACGTCGCCGTCAGCGTCAGGAGCGACGAGAACTGGCCCGCGTTGGTGGTCTTGCGCTCCTCGACGGTGATGCCCCGGCTCTTCGCGAGCATCGCGGCGTTCACGAGGTTGATGCGCTCGGTGGTCGCGGCCTCGAGCAGGCCCCGGAGCACCGCAGCGACCAGCGACGATGCGTCGTGCGCCGCAAGGTCGCCCGCGATCTCGATCGACAGGGTGTCGGGCGCGGTCCGCGCCAGCTGGGCGAGGAAGCGGCCGAGCGTCTCCGCGAGCGGCAGATACGGCGTGATCGCCTTGGCCGTCTCCGGCGCCAGCAGCGGCGCGTTGACCGCGTACCGGGCGGACCGGCCGTCGAGCACGTCGAGGATCTGGCCGGCGACCTCCTCGGCCACCGCGACCTGCGCCTCCGCTGTCGAGGCGCCGAGGTGCGGGGTGAGGAGCGTGTTCGGCGCGTCGAGCAGCGGCGAACCCACCGGGGGCTCCTTCTCGAACACGTCGATGGCGGCCCCGGCGATCCGCCCGGTTCGCAGCGCCTCGGCTACGTCCGCCTCGTCCAGGATCCCGCCGCGCGCGACGTTGAGCAGGAACACGCTTGGTTTCATCTTCTCGATGGCCGCGGCGTTGATCAGCCCGCGTGTCGCGCGCGTCATCGGGACATGGACCGTGATCACGTCGGCGCGGGCGGCCAGGTCGTCGAAGGAAACGAGCTCGACGCCGAGGTTGGTCGCCTGGTCGACCGTGACGTACGGGTCGGACCCGATGACCGTCATCTCCATCGCCCGCGCGCGAAGCGCGATCGCCTGGCCGATCTTGCCCAGCCCGACGATGCCCAGCGTCTTGCCCCGGAGCTCCACGCCGGTGAACTGCGAGCGTTTCCACTCGCCGCGCCGCATCGATGCGTCGGCGGGCGCGGTGCGCCGGGCCAGGCCGTACATCAGGGCGAGGGTGTGCTCCGCGGCCGCCATGGTGTTGCCGGTCGGAGCGTTGACCACCGTGATGCCGGCGCGGGTGGCCGCCTCGAGGTCCACGTTGTCGACGCCGACGCCGGCACGGCCGATGACGACAAGGCGGGCTCCGGCCGCGATCAGGTCCGCATCGACCTTGACCTGGCTGCGAACGACCAGTGCGTCGTAGTCGGGCAGGAGCGCCGCGATCTCCTCGTGTGCCAGGCCGAGCTTCTCGTCAACCTCGTGGCTCGCCCGCAGGAGCTCGATGCCCTGGCGGGCGAGCTGCTCGACGACCAGGATGCGCATCAGCGGACCCCTGCCGGCGCGCCGGTGATCGGGCACCCGCCGGCTCGGCGGACGGACGGCGCAGGCGCTGTGCGTCCGGGGGTTCGGAGGTTGTGCTCGAAACGGCTCACGTGGCTCTCCTGGGTCTGCGGGGGATGCTCACGATGGTGCCGCAGGTGGCACGCCCGCGTCCAGCGTGGCAGCAGGGACGTCCGAGCTTCGAAGTGCGTGGGTGGAATCGAAACGGGGCCGGCGATGCCGGCCCCGTCGTGGGTTGCGAGGATGAACGGCGCCTAGCCGACGCGCTTGACGACGACAGTGCCCGCCTGAACGTCGTGAAAGCCCTGCCGCTTCGGGCTCTGCGTGACGGTGTACAGGAGGTAGATCTCGTAGATGAATGCCAGCAGGCCAACCAGCGAGCCCAGCAGGCCGAGATCTCCGGGAGCGTAGCCGAGGACCGCGCCGAGCGCGGTCGGGCCGAACAGGAACGCCCAGCGGCGGATCGCCTGATCCTGGGTCAGGGTGGCGCCGTCGGCCGCGTTGACGGTCTCGAGGCCGAGGACCCGCTGCCCGATGGATGCGCGCATCCTGGTCCACGTGTAGATGAAGTAGACGGCGCTGCCGCCGATCGAGATCACAGCCAGGAGGATGGTGCCGATGAGCGCCATGACCCCGCCGCCGGTGAAGATCGCGAGGATGAGCAGGCCGACGATGAACACTGCGACGATGAAGAAGATGATCGCGTCGATGATGTATGCGATCACGCGCGTCACGGTGTCCGCGTACACGACACCCGGTGCGGGCCCGGCGGCCGGCGGTGCCGCCTGGAAGCCGCCCGGCCCCGGAGGCGGCGGCGCCTGCCAGTTACCTGAGCCCTGGGGCGTGGGGGGTCCCCCCGTGGGGTCCGTCATCGAGCACCTCCCTCAATCGGCACGATGCGCGCCGTCCTGCGGAGAATACGACTCATGTCGGGTAAACGGAAGCCTTTGATGCGCTGTCTGGCCGCAATCGGTCGCGCCGCCAGCACTTCGAGACGGCCTGCGGCCAGTCGAATGCGGATGAAGGTGAATCTGGTTCGATGGCGAGATCAGCCGTGAAGGTCGAACAGGAACAACCCGGATCTGTGTCGGTATGGTTCCCGAAAGCACCATTTCGTGTAATCATCCGTGTTGCCCACCTCCGCCACGGTTGTGCCCAGGAGACCGAGATCGATGCGAATTCGAGCAGCGAGATTTGAAGAGCTCACGCCCAAGTCGCGCGAGCGCGCCCTCTCGCCGAGGCAGCTTGCCGCGCTGCAGCGGGAGGAGGAGATCCGGAAGGCGCTGGGTCGCCTCAAGTCGGACCAGGACGTGCTGGCGCTGGAGCTGGATCCCAGCGACAAGATCCCGACGATGCGCGTGGCTGTGAAGAAGGCCATCGCGGCGCACAAGCCGGGAACGAACATGGCGATCCGGGGCCGGACGATCTACCTGTCCACGGCAAAGCTGCCCGGCGGTCGCGGAGGGCGAAAACCGAAGGGCGCCTGAGCCCATCGGCGCTGCCGCGCACGCACCAGCCCTCGCGCGCTCCGCCGCGGTACTGAACCACCCCCGGCCCTCGCCCGATACTCATCCTGCCCTGCGTCCACGCAGACCGGCGGGTCTCGGTGGATCCTTGCGTGCCCTGCGGCTCGCCGGGGCACGTCGCGGAACGACGGAGCGACGCTCGAACTCGACGTTGTTGCATGGTGTCAGTGCGCACCGCCGACGCCTGAATCGAGCGTTCGGGGCGACCCTCGCACACCGCACACGACCGGAGCCTCCGCCACCGTTCCAACCGGCTCATTGAACCGGAGGTCCGGGGTCGACGATGGGACCCGGATCGGTCGACTGCGCGCCGACCGCGGTGCGCCACCGCACATGGGCACATCGTGCGGTGGCTTCGCGCTGGTCTCGGTGTACCTATGGCCAGGGCTGCTTCTTCGCGCATCCGCTGCTGCCCGGGGACCTTCCGGCCGTTGCCCGGGCGTCCGCGGCTGCCGCTGCCCTCGTGGCGGCCGCGCCGAGCGAGCCGGTCCTTGCGATCAGGGAGCGCCGCCGGCGAATCAAGGTCGGTGCCGCTGCTCGCGAGGGCAGCGCGGCCTGATCGAGGAGGGTCGTACCGGCGTCAGTCCTGTGGGCGATGGGGGCCGGGCACACGGCTCGCCGTCGTACCTGCGCTGTCGTCGTCTGCATCGCGCCGGTTCGTGTCGGCAAGGCGGCGGCGGCTCTGTTCCCGGATTCGGGTGATCTTGGAGGCGGCCCCCATGCCGTCACCCGGCGGCCCGGGCACCGGATCGCGGGGCGTCCGGCCGCGGGTCTTCGCCTCCGCACGAGCGGCCTCCCGGGCGGCCATCCGCTCGCCGATCGTCCGCTCGTAGCCCTGGTCGCTGGCGATGTAGTAGCGGCGATCCGCAAGCTCGTCGGGCAGGTACTGCTGGGCGACGTCGTGTCCTTCGAACTCGTGCGGGTACCGGTACCCCACGCCGATCCCGTGGTGCTTCATGCGCCTGTCGGCGGCGTTGCGGAGGTGGAGCGGCACCGGGAGCGACCCGCGTTCGACCACGTCGGCGACCGCCGCCCAGTAGCCGGCGCCGGCCCGGTTGGACTTGGGTGCGGTGGCGATATAGGCGGTCGCCTGCGCGAGGGCGTACTGGGCCTCGGGCAGGCCGACGTGATCGAGCGCCTGGGCCGCCGAGATCGCCACCTGGAGCGCCCGCGGGTCCGCGTTGCCGACGTCCTCCGAGGCCGAGATGATCAGGCGGCGCACGATGAACCGAGGATCCTCGCCGGCCGCGACCATCGCCGCGAGCCAGTAGAGCGCGGCATCCGGGTCGTTGCCGCGGAGGCTCTTGATGAACGCCGACACGGTGTCGTAGTGGCCGTCGCCGGCGCGGTCGTAGGCGAGGACGCGCTGCTGGGCCGCGGCCTCGACGTCGGCCAGGGTGGGGGAGACCCGGCCTTCGTCCGACCGGTGGCCCTCATCTTCCGCCAGCGCGACGGCGCCCTCCAAAAGGTTCAGCGCCTGGCGGGCATCCCCGCCCGAGAGATCCACGAGGTGGTCGAACGGCTCCGGGTCCAGCGCGACGCCTCCCTGAGGCCCGAACGAGCCCGCGAGGCCGCGCTCCGTGTCGTCCAGCGCGCGGCGCACGATCGTCGTCACGTCATCGTCCGTGAGCGGCTCCAGGCGCCACACCCGCATGCGGGACAGGAGCGCCGAGTTCACCTCGAAGTACGGGTTCTCGGTGGTCGCCCCGATCAGGGTGACCGTGCCGTCCTCGACGTGCGGCAGGAGCGCATCCTGCTGCGCCTTGTTGAAGCGGTGGATCTCGTCCACGAACAGGACGCTGCGGCGTGCCTCGAGTATCAGCCGCTCCTGTGCCTCGGCGATGATCGCGCGGACGTCCGCCACGCCCGCCATGACCGCGGAGATCGTCCGGAACTCGGCGCCGACGACGTCGGCCAGCAGACGGGCGAGCGAGGTCTTGCCGGTGCCCGGCGGGCCCCACAGGAGCAGCGAGGCGAGGTGGCCGCGGGTCACCGAGCGGCGCAACGGGCCGCGCTCGCCCACGAGGTGCGTCTGCCCGACGAACTCGTCCAGGTCCCGTGGGCGCATGCGCGCGGCGAGCGGCTGGTGCTCGGGCGGTGGCCTGAACAGGGCCTCGGGGCGGGCGCCGGGAACGGCGCGCCTGGTGGGCATGAGGGGATGGTAGCCCGCGCGGGCCTCAGCTGATCGAGATGACCTTCGCGACGTCGATCAGGATGTACAGGGCGAACAGGACGGTGAGCAGGATGGCGGCGATGCGGACGATGTCCTTGACGTCCCGGGCGACGTAGGCGTACTCCTGCTCGGCTCGGACCGCGAGGCTGCCCGCGGGGGCCGTGTCGCGGCCGACGGACGTCCTGGCGCGGGTCCGGGCGCGGGCCTGCTCTGCTGCCTGCTCCGCCGCACGCTGCTCCGAGAGGAGCTGGGCTTCAAGCTCCGCCGCGCGGGCGGCCTCCGCCGGCGTCAGGCCGGCGGGCCGGGGCGCGGCCGGTGACGCGGGCGCCGGTGCGGCCGACGATGCGGCGCGGCGCTCGATGGGCCGTCGCTGGCCGGGGCGGACGCTGCCGCGGGCGCGCTTCGCCATGTCGGGGTTCAGTCCTCCAGGATGGGCGGCTGAGGACGGCGCCCGTCGCGTGGTGCCGTCGGCGGCAGAGGATACACCGGCTGGCCGGGCCGCGGGCCTGCGCCGGCCGGGTGAGTGGTCGATGATGGCCGGCTGCTAGACTCGAACGGCCCCCACGGGAGGACCTGGTGACCGATCTCAACGCGCTCGTGACGCCGAACGTCGGCGCTGCCGTCCTCGCGCTCCTGATCGTGTGCGTCGTGCTGATCGCCGTCGTGGTCGTGCTCGCCCGTCGCACGGCGCGACTCGATCGCCGATTGCGCGGCCTGACCCGCGGCGCCGAGGGACAGAGCCTCGAAGCGATCCTCGACGCCCACCTGGACAAGGTGTTCGCCGTGGCCCGCGATCTCGACGACCTGGCGGCACGGTCGGCGGTTCTCGAGGCGACCCAGCGCCGCGCCTTCCAGCGGACCGGGCTCGTGCGCTTCAACCCGTACGAGGACACGGGAGGCAACCAGAGCTTCTCGCTTGCGGTGGTCGACGCCCGCGGCAACGGCTTTGTCGTCAGCAGCCTCCACGCGCGATCCGGGACCCGCGTCTACGGCAAGGCAGTCTCGGGCGGGACGTCGGAGTCGACGCTGTCCGCCGAGGAGGCCGAGGCCCTGCGACAGGCGCTTGCCCCGGAGACGGGCGCGAACGCGGGCGGCTGATCCGGGTGCGGGCCGTGACACCCGAGCTGGCACGGTCTCGCGGCAGGATTGCGTCGTGCCCCCCAACCGTCGTCCCAGGACCCCATCGCCGCAGGCGCCGCCCGGCGACCGTGCTGCCGGCCCCCGTCGCGTGAGGCGCCGCAGCGTCCGCGGCGGCCCCGCGCCGCTCGTCCAGATCCCGGTCTGGGGAGGAGCCGAGAGCCCGATCACCACGGCAGAGGACGCACCGCCCGGGCTGGAGGCGCTGCTCGACGGTCTCAACCCCGAGCAGAGCCGGGCGGTCATGCACGGCGACGGCCCACTGCTGGTCGTTGCGGGTGCGGGGACGGGCAAGACCCAGGTGATCACGCGCCGGATCGCGTGGCTGATCGCGACCAAGCGGGCAAAGCCGTCGGAGATCCTGGCCCTCACGTTCACGGACCAGGCGGCGGACGAGATGCAGGTCCGGGTCGATCAGCTGGTGCCGTACGGGTACACGGATACCGCGATCTCGACCTTCCATGCGTTCGGGGACCGGCTGATCCGTGAGTTCGCGCTCGAGCTCGGGCTGCCGACGGACGTGCAGGTGCTGTCGCGTCCCGAGACCGTCGTGTTCCTGCGCGAGCACCTGTTCGAGCTCGACCTGGACGAATACCGGCCGCTCGGGGACCCCACCCGCTTCCTCGGTGCCCTCGCCACGCTGTTCTCGCGCGCAAAGGACGAGGATGTCTCGCCTTCAGCCTTCATCGCCCACGCGGAGCGCCTGGCCGCGGCGGCATCGGCAGCCGCGGCGATCACGGGCACGGACGCCGACCGGGACGCTGCGGCGGCCCTCGAGGAGGAGGCCCGTCGCCAGGGTGAGCTTGCCCGTGCGTATGCCCGCTACCAGGGCCTCCTCGCAGCCGGCGGCGCCGTGGACTTCGGGGACCAGGTCGCGCTCGCCCTGCGCCTGCTGCGCGAGTCGCCGGCCGCGCGGGAGATCGTCCAGCGTCGGTTCCGGTACGTGCTGGTGGACGAGTTCCAGGACACCAACCGGGCCCAGGCGGAGCTGGTCGCGCTCGTGGCCCAGCGGCATCGCAACGTGACGGTCGTGGGGGACGACGACCAGTCGATCTACAAGTTCCGCGGAGCGGCGATCAGCAACATCCTCGAGTTCCGGGAGCGGTACCGGAACGCAAAGGTCGTGGTTCTGCGACGGAACTACCGCTCGCGCGCACCGATCCTGGACGCCTCGTACCGGCTCGTCCGTCACAACGACCCGGATCGGCTCGAGGTCCGCGCCGGGATCGTGAAGCGGCTGGTCGCCGAGCGCGCGGGCGACGAGGCGCCCGCGGTGCGCCACGAGGCGTTCGCGAGCGGCGCCGCGGAGGCCGACTGGATCGCCGCGGAGATCGCGCGCCGGATCCGGGACGGTGCCGCGCCGCGGGACGTCGCCGTGCTCGTCCGCGCGAACGCCGCTGCGGATCCGATCCTCCGATCCCTGAACCTGGAGGGGGTGCCCTGGCGCTTCTCGGGGACGAGCGGGCTGTATGCGCGGCCGGAGGTCAAGCTGCTGCTCGCCTTCCTGCGCGCGATCGCGGACCCGTCCTCCTCGGTGGACGTCTATGCCCTCGCGGCATCGGAGCTGTACGGGCTCGGCGGCACGGACCTCGTTGCGATCGTGAACATGGCGCGCCGTCGCAACCGGTCGGTGTTCGAGGTGATGGAGGAGCTGCAGCGCCAGCCCGGGATCCTGCGCCTGTCACCGGAGACCCGGGCGGGCGCGGCAAAGCTCATCGATGACCTCACGGCGTACGTCGCCCTTGCTCACGAGCGGCCTGCCGGCGAGGTGCTGTATGCGTTCCTGCGGAGGACGGGCTGGCTGAAGCGGCTCGCCGCCGCGGAGTCGGTCGCGGCCGAGGAGGCGCTCTCGAACATCTCCCGCTTCTTCGACATCATCCGGGCCCAGTCCGCCCTGCTGGCGGACGATCGGGCGGTGTTCGTGGCCCGCCACCTGCAGACCCTGATCCAGGCCGGCGACGACCCGCCGACTGCCGACATCGATCCGGACGCGAACGCGGTGTCCGTCATGACGGTGCACAAGGCAAAAGGCCTGGAGTTTCCGGTCGTGTACCTGCCCGGGCTCGTGGCCGGCCGGTTCCCCGCAATCGGGCGGCGGGAGCCGCTGGGTCTCCCGCTCGAGCTCGTCACGGAGACGCTGCCGGAGGGCGACTACCAGCTCCAGGAGGAGCGCCGGCTGTTCTATGTCGGCATGACCCGGGCGCGGGACGAGCTCATCCTGTCTCATGCCGCGGACTACGGCGGCCAGCGTGCCCGCCGGGTCTCGCCGTTCGTGCTGGAGGCGCTCGACCTCCCGGTGGCGGCAGGGGCCGCGGGCGCCGGGGCGACGGCGGCCTCTCCGCTCGAGCGGCTCGCCGCCCTCGAGCACCCGGAGCCGGCTCCGGCGGCGGCGCGGCCGAGCGATGGCGAGCCGCTGATGCTGTCGTTCTACGCCATCGACGACTACCTCACCTGCCCGCTCAAGTACAAGTACGCGCACCTGCTCCGGGTCCCTCTGGCGCCGCATCACTCGATCATCTACGGGTCGGCCCTGCATGCGGCCGTGTCGGAGTTCCACAAGCGCCATGCACGGGGCGACATCATGAGCGAGGACGAGCTGAACGCCTCGTTCGTCCGCGTTTGGTCCAGCGACGGGTTCCTGTCCCGGGAGCACGAGGAGGCACGGCTTTCCGCCGGACGGGAGGCCCTGCACCGGTTCCGCGAGGAGCAGCTGGCACCGGGCGCGGTGGTGCCAGCGTACGTGGAGCGCGAGTTCAGCTTCCTGCTCGACGGGGACCGGGTGCGCGGCCGCTACGACCGGGTGGACATCGTGCCGCGTGCCGAGGGCGACGCAGGCCCCGCGACGCCCTCGGCCGCCGAGGCGGCGGACGGCGCGCCTGCGGCGGACGTGGTCGAGCCGACGCTGGGGCTCGCGCCGGAGCACGTCAGGATCACGGACTACAAGTCCTCGGACGTGCGGGATCCCGCCAAGGCGCGCCAGCGGGCGAATGGCTCGCTGCAGCTCTCGATCTATGCGATGGGCTACGAGGCCATGACCGGACGGCTGCCCGACGAGGTGGCCCTGCACTTCCTCGAATCGGGGCTCGTCGGCGTGGTTCCAGTCACCCGCAAGCGGATCGACAAGGCGCGCGAGTCGATCCGGACGGCTGCCACCGGCATCCGCGCCCGGTCGTTCGTTGCCAAGCCGGACTACCTCGCGTGCACCTACTGCGCGTTCCGGGAGATCTGCCCGGCAAGCGCGGTCCGCTGAGCCGTGGCGACGCTGCCCGACGCGGACCGGGCGGCGGTCGAGGCCGTGCTGGGGGGCCACCGGCAGGGCGCGGTTGTCGCCGCAGACAACATCGATGTTCTCTCACTGCTTGCCGACGGCTCGGTGGACCTCGTCTATGCCGATCCTCCGTTCGCGACGGGCAACGTGCAGCGCCTGACCTCGATCCGGACGGGCGCGGGCGATGCCGTCCGCGGGGGGTTCGGGGGCCGGCGCTACCACTACGAGGTGGTGGGTGACCTGGCGTGGGACGATGACCTGCCGCTCGAGGCTCACCTCGAGGCGCTCCGGCTCCGGCTTCGAGAGATCCACCGCGTGCTGGCGCCGCGAGGGTCGTTGTACCTGCACGTGGACTGGCGAACGGCGCACCACGTCCGGCTGCTGCTGGACGGTGTGTTCGGGCCCGAGCAATTCCTGAACGAGATCGTGTGGGCCTACGACTTCGGCGGGCGACCGCGCGATCGCTGGCCGCGCAAGCACGACACGATCCTGTGGTACGCGAAGGGGGCCGAGTGGGTCTTCGATCGCGAGGCCATCGACCGGATTCCCTACCTCGCTCCGGGGCTGGTGGGACCCGAGAAGGCGGCCCGCGGCAAGCTGCCGACGGACGTGTGGTGGATGACGATCGTGCCGCCGGGCTCGCGCGAGCGAACCGGCTACCCGACCCAGAAGCCGGTGCGCCTCCTGGAGCGGATCGTCGCGGCATCGAGCCGGCCGGGGGACCTCGTGCTGGACCCCTACGCGGGCAGCGGGACCACGGGCGTTGCGGCATCCCGCCTCGGACGGCGGTGGCTGCTCGTGGACCGGAACCCGGTGGCGGTGGACATCGCGCGCCGGCGGCTGGCCGTCGAGACGCCCGGGGGTGAGGCGTGATCAGCGCGATCACCCTGGACTTCGGCAACACCCTCGTCCCGGTGCCGGCAGCCGGGCTCCGGGGTGTCGTCGCGGTGACGGCCCGGCAGATGGCGCTGCGGCTCGGCCCGTTCGATGAGGGTGCGGTGCTGGGCGCATGGAGCGAAGAGCGCGAGCGACAATTCCGGGAGGATGTCCCGCTGTTCCGGGAGGTGGACCTCTCCCAGCGGATCGCACGCGTCCTTGCCCGGTTGCGCGGGATGGGCCCGCCACCGGCCGGCATCCATTGGGACGACGCTGCCGCGGCGGCCCTCAGCGAGCCAGATGAGATCGCCTGGGCGCTGGAGACGTACTCGCGGGCATTCGTCGACGCCCTGCCCGCCGTGCCCGGGGCCGGCGCGCTGATCGCTCGCCTTGCGCGCGAGCACCGGGTCGCGATCCTCTCGAACTGGCCTCTCGCCGCGACGATCGACCGGTACGTGGAGGCCGCGGGCTGGGCGCCCCATCTCACGGCCGTCGTCGTCTCGCAGCGGGTCGGGTCGATCAAGCCGCACCCGGCGATCTTCGCGGCCGCCCGCGAGGCGCTCGGCAACCCGGACCCGGCCGCCATCCTGCACGTGGGCGACGACTGGGCGGCCGATGTCCTGGGCGCCAAGCAGGCCGGGTGGCTCGCTGCCTACGTCACGGGCCGGCCCGCCGATTCGCCCCTCCCCGACAGCGTGCGGAGCGACGATGCGGAGCCGGACCTGGAGCTGGGCGAGATCGGCGAGCTGGATTGGCGTCTCGCGGACCTGGAGGCGCGCCTCGCGGGGCTGGAAACGCGCCGGATCGGGCCGTAGCCATCGGGCGCGGCCGGTAGACTCGGTGCTGATGGAGCCCCGGGATCGAGTTGCCAACCTCGCGCTGTTTGCGGTCGCCGGGGTGGCATGGATCCTGGTCGCTCTGGTGGTCACGACGCGCGATCCGTACCTGGACCCGATGGCCGGCTACCTTGGGGCGATCCTCATGGGCCTGGCCGTCGGCACCACCGCGATGCCGCTGTGGTGGCTCGTCGTATTCGGGCGCCACCGGAGGATCGCCTACCAGGGCGACTGGCTCCGGGCGGCCCGCCGCGGCGGCTGGACGGGCCTCCTCGTGACGGTCCTCGTCGTCCTGCGCCTGGTGGACGTCCTCCAGCTCCCGATCGTCCTGTTCCTGGCCGCCATCTTCATCGTCGCCGAGGTCACGCTCTCGGCCGAACGCTAGGAGTCTCCCATGATCGACCCGCTGACAGCAGCCCGCCCCGCCGAGCCGTTCGCTGACCTGAAGGCCCGCGTCGCGGAGGCCGTGGAGTCCGCCCGCACGGAGATCCTCGACCTGTCGCACCGCATCCACGCCAACCCGGAGCCCGCGTTCGAGGAACACCAGGCGTCCGCGTGGGTCGCCGAGGTGATCGGGCGCCACGGCTTTGCGGTGGAGTACCCCGTCGGGAGCCTCGCGACCGCCGTTCGCGGCCGGCTGACCGGGGGCCTTGGCAGCGATGGACCGCGGATCGGGATCCTCGCGGAGTACGACGCGCTCCCCGGTCTCGGTCATGGCTGCGGGCACAACACGATGGCGTCATCGGGCGTCGGTGCCGCGATCGCCCTGGCCGCCGTCCGGGACGCGTTCGCGGGCGAGATCGTGTTCCTGGGCACACCCGCGGAGGAGCGGGGGAGTGGCAAGGAGATCATGATCCGTGACGGCCTGTTCGAGGGCCTCGATGCCGCGCTCCTGTATCACCCCTGTGACCGCAATCACGTGGAGATCGCGCCGCTGGCGTCGGAGGACGTCACGGTCACCTTCCTGGGTCTCCAGTCGCACGCGGCAGCCAACCCGTGGGACGGGAAGAACGCCCTGGACGCGATGATCGCGCTGTTCGTGTCCGTCGGATTGTGGCGCCAGCAGCTGCAGCCTCACGCCCGCGTCCACGGGATCATCCAGGAGGGCGGGACGGCGGCGAACATCATCCCGGATCGCTCCCGGGCGTGGTTCATGCTCCGCAGCGCGGACCAGCCGTACTACGAGGAGATGAAGGCACGCTTCCGCGCCATGTGCGAAGCGGCCGCGATGGCGTGCGGGGTGACCGTCGAGGTCGAGTTCTCGGGTGGCGCGACGACGATGAAGCACAACGCGACGATCGCCGCCCGCTGGGTCGCCAACGCCGAGGCCTACGGGTTTCCCGACGAAGGGATGGATGAAAGCTCCGGGTCGACCGACATGGGCAATGTCTCGTGGGTCGTTCCGGCGATCCACCCCGAGCTGTCGATCACGGACAAGCCGACACCGGGCCACTCGATCGAGTTCCGGGACGCCGCCGCACGGCCGCGCGCGGATCGGACGGTCCTCCTGGCGGCCACGCTGGTCGCCCAGACGGCCGTCGACCTGCTGATGGACCCCGAGCTCGTCCGGGCGGTCTGGAGCGAGTTCCGCGGCGAGGGGTAGCGGCGAGGGGAAGCGGCGAAGGCCACGGGTGGCCCGCAGACGACCAACCGGTTACGATCACGCCGGGCGCGCCCCGCTGGACGGTGGACCCGAACCGGCGGCGCCCCGGCTGAGGCGGCCGCATCGAGCCCCCGGCCGTCCGTGACGGCCGACCGCCTCCGGAGGACCATCGTGGCCGAGCGTCCCCAGCAACCGGGCGACGTCGACTTCGCCGCGCGCAACGGCTGGGACCGGCCGTACGAGACGTACGACGACTTCGATCTGCCCACCTACGTCGGCCTGCCGACGTTCATGAAGCTGCCGTGGGTGCCGGACGCATCCGAGCTTCGCGCACGCAACGTGGACGTTGCGATCGTCGGGGCCCCGTTCGATGACGCGGTCAGCCACCGGCCGGGTGCCCGGTTCGGGCCGCGGGCGATCCGCGAGGCGCAGTACACGTCGGGCTCGATCTACTCGCTCCAGCTGGGGGTCGAGCCGTTCGAGGTCCTCAACGTCGTCGATGCCGGCGACGCCAACATCATCCCGGCCTGGATCGACCGGGCCCACGCGCTGATCTATCGCAAGGTCCACGAGGTGGCCGCGACGGGCGCGATCCCGATCGTGCTCGGCGGCGATCACTCGATCACCTGGCCGTCGGCGACGGCGATCGCCGATGTCCGCCGGCCGGGGAGCATCGGCATCGTCCACTTCGACGCCCATGCCGACACCGCGAACGACGACTGGGGCGTGCTGGCGGGCCACGGCACCCCGATGCGCCGCCTGATCGAATTGGGCGCGGTCCGGGGCCGGAACTTCGTCCAGGTCGGGCTGCGCGGCTACTGGCCGCCGGCCGAGACCTTCGAGTGGATGCAGGAGCAGGGCCTGCGCTGGCACCTGATGCGCGAGATCGAGGAGCGCGGCGCGGAGGCCGTCATCGACGATGCGATCGCCGAGGCGCTCGACGGGCCGGATGCGATCTACATCTCCGTCGACATCGACGTGATCGACCCCGGCATCGCCCCCGGCACCGGCACGCCCGAGCCCGGCGGGATGCTGCCGCGCGAGGTGCTGCGGGCCGTCCGCCGCATCGTCGGTGCGGTGGATGTCGCCGGGATGGACATCGTGGAGGTCTCGCCGCCGTACGACCACGCGGAGGTCACGGCGATGGCCGCCAACCGGATCGCGCTGGAGGCGATCTCCGCGCTCGCCGTGAAGCGCCTGGCCGGCCACCCGGTCCGGTACCAGCGCCCGTGACGGCGACCGCGGCGGCGGCTCTGGCGCGCCTGTACGACCTGGACCTGGCGGACGATCCGGGAGACCTGGACCTGTATCTCGCGCTGGCGGCGCGGACGGGCGGCCCCATTCTCGAGCTCGCCGTGGGCACCGGCCGCCTGGCGGTCGCGCTGGCAGCGGGAGGGTACGAGGTCACGGGCGTCGATCTCGACCCGGCCATGCTCTCCCGCGCCCGAGCGGCAGCGGATGCGATGGGGAAGGCCGCGGCGCGCCGGCTGCGGCTGGTCGAGGACGATGCGCGCACCGTCCGGCTTGCCGCGGCAGGCACCTTCAGCCTCGCGTCGATCCCCCTCAACTCGATCTTCCTGATGGGCGGGCGGGCGGACCAGGCGGCCGCGGTCGCGACCCTGGCAGCGCACCTGGCACCGGGCGGCCTGGCGGTGCTGGATGCATGGCTGCCCGACGCGGACGATCTCGCCCGGTACGACGGCAGGCTCGTGCTCGAGTGGGTGCGCGAGGACCCGGAAACGGGCCGGACCGTCAGCAAGACGGGCAGCGCCGTGTTCGACGCTGCGACGGGCGTCGTGCGTCTGACGACGATCTTCGATGCCGGCAGGCCGGGGGAGGCGCCCGTCCGCTGGCTCCGGGTCGATCGCCTGCGCCTGGTCGGACCCGACGAGCTGGTCGCGTTCGCCGAAGCGGCCGGCCTCGAGGTGGACACGCTTGCCGGCGACTACGGGCTCGGGCCGCTCGAAGCCGGTGCCGATCGGGTCGTCCTGCTGGTCCGCAAGCCGGGCTGACCTGCCGTCCCACCGTCGAGGTCGGTGGGACGTTCGGGCGGGGCCGCGCCGTCGTGGCTGCGTGGTAGAGTCGGAGTTGATGTCGGACCAGATCCGCCTCCTCGTCGTCGAGGACGTTCCCCAGGTCGCGCAGTACATCCGGGGCCTGCTCAACAGCCAGTCCGCGATCAAGCTGCTGGATGTCGTCAACGACGGCAGCCGCGTCGCGGCCCTGGTTTCCGAGCTGCGACCGGATGTCGTGCTGGTGGACGCCCTGCTGCAGGGGCGCGTCAAGGGCATGACCCTCGTCGAGAAGCTCCACCAGTCGGGCAATCGCGTGCCGGTGATCGTCCTGACCGTCCCGCAGCAGCCGATCGAGCCCGATCCGGAGAAGGGGATCCAGGGCGTCCTGGCGATGCCGTTCACCGGCTACGAGCTGGTGACCCGGCTCCAGGCGGCTCGCGAGCAGGCCGCGGCCGGCGAGAGCTCCGGAGCCGCGCGCATGATCACGGTCTTCGCCCCCAAGGGCGGCGTGGGCAAGACGACGCTGGCCTTCAATCTCGCCGTGGGGATCGGCCAGCTGGGTCACCGGACGGTGCTCATCGACGGCAGCCTCCAGTTCGGCGACATGCGGGCCCTGCTGAAGGTGCCGACGGAGGCGCCGTCGTTCCTGGACCTGCCCACGGACCGCATCCAGGAATCGGATCTCCAGGACGTCCTGTGGCGGGACCCGTCGGGGATCGACATCCTGCTGGCACCCCCGCGGATCGAGATGGCCGAGATGGTCACCGTGCGCGACCTGGAGAAGGTGCTGTCGCTGATGCGGCGTGTCTACGACGTGGTCATCGTCGACACGACGTCGGTGGTCAACGACATCAACCTCTCGTTCCTCGACGCGGCGGACACGATCCTGGAGATCGTGACCTACGACTCGACCACGATCCACAACACGATGGTGATGGCGGACGCCTTCCGGATGATCGGATACGCGGCCGCGAAGGTGCGCTACCTCATCAACCGCGCCGATTCGACCGGAGGCATCGACCCCGACGTCCTCACCCGGGCGCTGGGCCGCACGCCGGAGCACCACGTCGGCTCGGGCGGAGCGCTGGTCGTCAACGCCAACAACGAGGGGATCCCGTTCGTGATCGCGGATCCCTCCGCGGCGATCAGCCAGGACGTCATGCGCACGGCGTCGGAGCTCGTCGGGCAGGCCGCCCCCGTCGCGGCCCGGCGGTAGCGCGGGCCCGTGTCCGATCCCCGGCCGATCGGTGTCTTCGATTCGGGTGTCGGCGGGCTGACGGTCCTGCGCGAGATCGTCCGGCGGTCGCCGCAGGAGTCGACCATCTACCTCGGCGACAACGCCCGCGCGCCGTACGGCACGCGTTCGGACGATGAGGTGCGCCTGTTCTCAGCGCAGGCGCTCGACGAGCTGGCCTCGCGCAACGTCAAGGCGCTCGTCGTGGCCTGCAACACCTCGACGGCGGTTGCGCTCCGCGGCCTGCGCGCCCGGTACGACCTGCCGGTCCTGGGCGTCGTGCGTCCGGGCGCGACGGCCGCCGCGCTCGCCACCCGCATCCGCCGCGTCGGCGTGATTGCCACACCCGCGACCGTTCGCTCTCACGCGTACTTCAACGCGATCAAGGACGAGAACCCGGCAGTCGAGGTGTACGAGCACGCGACCCCGAGCTTCGTCCCGCTGGTCGAGGCCGGCATCCTGTCCGGTCCGGAGCTCGAGGCGGTTGTGAGGGAGGAGCTGGGGCCGCTGCTCGGCGAGCGCGATGGGGCAGGGGAGTTCGTGTTTCCGCGGCCACCGTCGGCCAAGATCGACACCCTGCTGCTGGGTTGCACGCACTATCCGCTGCTCCGCCCGGTCCTGAGCGCCATCGTCGGTGACCGCGTCGCGATCGTCGACTCGGCGACAGCGACGGCCTCCTCGCTTGCGGAGCTGCTCTCGGTCAACGGTCTGGAGGCCCCCGGCACCACGCGCGGCACGGCCGCCGATCCCGGCAGCCCGGGCCACTCCCGGCCCGGGGAGCGGACCGTGCCCCCGACGCACCTGCAGCTGACCACCGGTGACGTGGCCCGCTTTCGATCGATCGCGTCGCGGATGTTCGGCGAGGGGTTCCCGGACGTCGAGCCGGTCGAGCTCCGCGGGGCGGGCTGATGGCGACGAGCGAGCCGGGCGGCCCGGACCGCCGGGGGCGCATCTCCGAGGGGCGCCTGTGGCAGGTCGGGTTCCTCGTCGGATCCGCGCTGGGAGCCGCCGTCACCGTCGCCGGACGGCGCCTGGAGCGGTCGGCGCGCTCCGCCGGCCTCGTGGACTGGGAGCGCGTGGAGTCGATCGCCGCGGGACGCCTGCGTCATGCCCCGGGGGCCCTGCGAGAGGACCAGCTGCGCGCGGTCGAGGGCGACTATGCGGAGGCGATGGCGCGCGTGGTGCCCGCTCTGTCCGCGCACCTGGGCGCCGAGCTGCCCGGTGTCGTGGACCGCGTCTCGGTCGTGGACCGGACGGCCTGGGTCGGGGCGAACACCGTGGCCTTCGCCGCGCTGATCGGCAGGCTCGAGGGCGAGCTCCTGGACCAGATCCTGCCGCCCGGCGGTGGCCTGGGGAAGGCAACGGTCGCGCTCGCCAATCGATGGGTGACCACGCGCCAGCTGGGTCTCCTGCTGGGCTTCATGGGCCAGCGGGTCCTGGGCCAGTACGATCTTGCGCTGCTGTCCGCCGAAGCAACCCCCGGGCGCCTGCTGTTCGTCGAGGAGAACATCCGGCAGACGGCGAGAGCGCTCGACCTCCCGATCGGCCCGTTCCGGACCTGGATCGCCCTCCACGAGACCACCCATGCGTTCGAGTTCGAGGCCCACCCCTGGCTCCGGCCGTACCTCGCGGACCACCTCGAGCGCCAGGTCTCGCTGTTCTCCCAGGATGCCTCGACGCTGGGCCGCGATGCCTCGGCGGCGATCGGCGCGGCGCTCCGCGGTGGCGGCCGGCGGGACGACCAGCACTGGCTGGAGCGGCTGATGTCGGACGAGCAGCGGCGCCTGTTCCGGGAGACACAGGCGGTCATGAGCCTGCTCGAGGGGTTCAGCGATCATGTGATGGACGCCGTCGGCCGGGACCTCGTCCCCGGGGTGGAGCGGATCTCGGCGCGGTTCCACGGGCGGCGAGAGCAGCGAACGACGTTCGAGCGCGCGATGCTGCGGATCACGGGCATGGACCTCAAGATGGAGCAGTACCGGCGGGGAGAGGCGTTCGTCGCCGGCATCGAGCGCCTGGGCGGCGCGGCGGCGCTGCGGCACCTGTGGGACGGTCCCGAGACGCTGCCGACCGCCGCCGAGATCGAGGCGCCGGCGTCGTGGGTTCAGCGGATGGGTCTGACCGGGGCCGAAGGAGGGGAGTCGTGACCGAGCCGTCGGGGAGCAGCCCGGGACCCGGCGGCGGGCCGGGTGGCGTCCCACGGGCGATCGCGATCACGCCCATCCTCGCCGCGCGCTATCGGACGCGGGATCTCGAGGCGATCCGCGAGGCGGCCCCCGGGGCCCGGCTCGTGACGATCGGGTTCGACGGGCATCCCGATGGCCCACTGGACGATGTCGAGGTGATGCTCCGCGGGCGCCTGCCCGCCGAGACGTTCGACCGGATCCTCGCCCGGGCGCCCGCACTCCGTTGGGTGCACTCCGCGACCGCCGGTGTGGAACGGGTGCTCACCCCCGCCAGCCGGGCGCGCGGCCTCACGATCACCAACGCGCGCGGGGTGTTCTCGCGCCCGATCGCGGAATATGTGCTGCTGATGATGCTGGCAATCGCGCGCCGCCTGCCGGAGCTCCTGGAGCTCCAGGCGGAACGGACATGGCAGCCGCTGGAGTCGCGGGAGCTGCGTGACCTGACCGTGGGGATCGTCGGGCTGGGGTCGATCGGCCGGGCGGTCGGCGCCCTGGCCACGGGGTTCGGCTGCCGGGTGATCGCAACCCGACGGCGGCCCGAGGCCGGCTCCCGGGCGGCCGACGACGGCGGCGAGGAGCCCTTCCTGGGCACGATGATGCTCGACCGCGTGCTGCCGCCGGAGCGTCTCCCGGAGCTGCTCGGCGAGTCGGACTTCGTGATCCTGGCAGCGCCGCTCACGCCCGACACCGTCGGCCTGATCGGAGATGCAGCGATCGCGCGCATGAAGCCCGGGGCATGGGTGATCAACGTGGCCCGCGGCGAGCTCGTCGATGAGCGCGCCATGGAGCGGGCGCTGCGGGACGGGCGCCTGGGCGGCGCCGTGCTCGACACGTTCCGCGAGGAGCCCCTGCCGCCCGCCTCGCCGCTGTACGACCTGCCCAACGTCATCCTCACGCCGCACACGTCCTGGTCGTCGACGCGGGTCGTGGATCGCTCCGTGGACCTGTTCTGCGAGAACCTCCGCCGTTACGCGGCCGGGCAGGCCCTGGTGAACGTCGTGGATCCCGGCGCGGGCTACTGACGCCGGCACGGGAGTGACGCCGGCACGTGCCCGACGCCGGGCCACGCGAGACGGCGGCGCGCGATCTTGCCGCAGACCGCAGAATCAGCCCATGCAGATCGCCATCGTCGGGCTTGCCGGGAGCGGCAAGACCACCGTGTTCAACACGCTCACCCGCGGCCATGCCGAGACCGGCGGCTACGGCGGCCTCCAGCTCAACGTGGGCGTGGTCAAGGTCCCCGACGACCGGCTCGACAAGCTGGCGGCGGTGTTCAAGCCCAGGAAGATCGTCCACGCGGACGTGACCTACGTCGACCTCCCCGCGCCGCCGGCCTCGTCCGAGGGGCACATCGGCACCGAGGAGCTGCCTCCCGAGCACCTGGCCCGCCTGCGCGAGGCGGACGCCCTGATCCACGTCGTTCGAGCCTGGGACGACGCCGCCCACCCGCACCCGGCCGGCTCGGTCGACCCCTCTCGCGACCTGGAACAGCTGGACCTCGAGTTCGTCCTCTCCGACCTGGCAATGATCGACCGGCGCCTCGACCGACTGCGTGGCACCGGCCGCCACGGGACCCCCGCGGAACGCGAGGCGAACGAGCGCGAGGAGGCCATCCTGGCCCGGCTCAAGCCCGCGCTCGAGGCGGGACGCCCGCTGCGCGACGAGGCGCTCGATCCGGATGAGGAGAAGGTCCTTCGCGGGTTCCGGTTCCTGACCCAGAAGCCCGTCCTGGTGCTGGTCAACGTCGGCGAGGGGGATCTCTCCTCCGCCCCGGCGCTCGTGGCGCGCATCGCTGCGGGCTACGACCACCGCCACGCGATGGTGGACGCGCTGTCGGCGAAGATCGAGATGGAGCTCGGCGAGCTCGATCCGGACGAGGCCGCCGTGTTCATGGAGGAGCTGGGGATCCACGAGTCAAGCCTGGACCGCGTGATCGCGCTGTCCTACCGGCTGGTGGGCCTCATCTCGTTCCTCACCGCGGGACCGGACGAGGTCCGCGCGTGGCCGGTCCCCGACGGATCGAACGCGGTCGATGCCGCTGCGGCGATCCATACCGACCTCGCGAGGGGCTTCATCCGGGCGGAGACGATCGCCTACGAGGAGCTGCTCGCCGCGGGCTCCATCGCGGAGGCGAAGAAGCACGGCAAGGTCCGCTCCGAGGGCAAGACCTACTGCGTCCGGGACGGGGACGTGATCGAGATCCTGTTCAGCCGCTGACGCTCAGTTGGTGCGCGGCTCTGCGGGCGGCTGGAGATCCGCGAGGATCTCGAGGTAGTCGACGGAATCCTCGGGCGCATCCAGGTCCGCGAGGAAGTTCTCCTCCTCCTCCCGGGACACGTTGACGGCCGCCGACAGGCGCTCGTCCGTGATCGCGATGAAGCCGTAGTCACGCTCCAGCTCGTCGGCGATCGCCTCCACCAGCGTGCCCTGCTCGTACGTCTCGAGGATGCGGCGCCGGATGGACTGGATGAGCTCGAAGAAGTCCTCGGGCTCCATCTCCTCCTCTCGGGCGAGGAGGAGGTCGGCGAACACGTCGTCGTCGCCCTCGTGGAGCTCGTAAAAGTGCATGATGGAAACCTCGGTCGGAGCGGCCGGGCGGCCGCGGTCACGCAGCAGTGCGCGAGGACGGCCAGTATAGGCGGCCCCGGAGGGCCTCCCAGGGGAGGGATGGATGGGCGAACGGCCGTCGGTGGTGGTCGTGGGGGCTGCCTGCCGGGACCTCGTGGACGACGATCCGCGCGGCTGGCGGCTGGGCGGCGGTGCCTCGTTCTCGGCGCTGGCGCTCGCCAGGCTCGGCCTGCGCGTCGGGGCCCTGATCGTGGCCGACCCGCTGGCCGAGCGCTCGAGCGAGCTCGACATGGTGCGCGATGCGGGCGTCGAGGTCGTGGTCGTGCCCGGCACCCGGGGACCGGTCTTCATCAACACGGAGACCCCCACCGGTCGCATCCAGCACACGCCTCAGGTCTCCGATCCCGTTGATCCTGCCGCCCTCCCCGAGGCGTGGCGGGGTGCCCCGGCCTGGATGCTCGCCCCGGTCGCGGCCGAGATCCGCGACGAGTGGGCCGGCATTCCGCCGGCGGACGCCACCGTGGTGCTCGGGTGGCAGGGTCTGCTGCGCGTGCTCCACGCCGGCGCCCCGGTGCGCCACCTGCCGCCCGGCCCCTCCGCGGTGGTGCGACGCGCCGACCTGATCGGTGTCGGCAGGGATGACATCGACGCGTCGATCACGCCGGCGCACCTCGTGGCGCTCATGCATCCCGGGGCCAGGCTGCTGCTGACCGACGGGATCAACGGCGGGATCGCGGTCGAGGTCGCCCCGGACGGGGGCGAGGGCACGCGGCGCCCCTGGCAGAGCATCCCGGTGGGGCACTACGTGGATCCTGTCGGTGCCGGAGACACGTTCCTCTCGGGCGTTCTCGCGGCCATGGTCGATCCGTCCATCACCGCCGGCTGGACCGGCGGGGATCCGGACCTGCGGATGGGTGCGGCATGCGGCTCGCTGGTCCTGGAGGGACCCGGCCTGTACGGGGTGCCGCACCTGGCGGCCGCCCGCGATCGTCTGTTCGCCCACGGCGCGCGCGTCGACGCCGGGCCCCGAGAGCGTTCGGTCGGCCCGGTGACGCGGACCTAACGGCTCACCTTCATGCCGCAGGACTCCAGGTAGGAATAGGTGCGCCGCGCGATCGGCAGCGGCTTGTCGAAGTCGCAGGGGTACATGTCCTGCTCGACGATGCAGAAGAGGTCGCGGTCGAGGGCGGCCAGCGCGGCGAGCAGCGTCGGCATGTCAGGCTCACCGAGCGGCGGCTCCACCATCGCGCCGAGTCGGACCGCCGGGGCGAAGCCGAGCTTCTCCTCCCGGACGCGGGCCATGACCGCGGGCGCCACCTGCTTGAGGTGGACGTAGGTCACGCGGTCCGGGTGCTCTGCGATGACCTTCAGATTGTCAGCGCCGCAATAGGCGATGTGTCCGGTGTCGAGGCAGAGCTTCACGTAGTCCTGGTCCGTCCCCGCCAGGAAGCGCTCGATCTCGGCCTGGGTGCCGACATGGCTGTCAGCGTGGGTGTGGAACACGAGCTCGAGGCCGTGCTTCTCCTTTACGTACCGTGCCAGCTCGGACATCCCCGCGGTGAGGTCGTCCCACTCGTCGTCGGCGAGCGTCGGCGACCCGGTCAAGGCGCCGTCCATGTCCGAGTAGCCCGCGGGCAGCAGGATCAGGTACTGGGCACCCATCGGGACGAGGGTCGCGGCCTCGAGATCGCACGCCGCCCTCGCGTCGGCGAGTGCCTGCGAACCCCTGTGGAGGGCGGCGAACACCGTGCCACCAGTGAGGACGAGGTCGCGCCTGTCGAGCTCGTCGCGCAGGACCGCTGGATCGGTCGGCAGGTAGCCGAAAGGCCCCAGCTCGACCCACCTGTAGCCGGCCTCGACGACCTCGTCGAGGTACCGGGTCCACGGGGTTTGGAGCGGGTCGCCTGACGGGTTCCAGACGCCCCACGAGTCGGGGGCGGTGCCGAGGTGCAGCTTCGGGTAGTCGGCGGTCATGCTGGCGCTCCTTGGTCAGACGCATCGGACATGGCAGTCCTCGAACCTACGCCTGCCAGTACCGGTCGATCTCCTCGAGGGCGATCGCCGCGGCGCGGCGGGCATTGTCCAGGTTGTGGTGCAGGGTGTAGACGTCGCGCACGAGGAACTCGACCGAGCAGCCCCGCGTCGCGTCCATCGTGTTGCGGATGTGTGCGGCCCACGCCTCGCCGTCGAGCGTCTCGTCGAGCGAGAGGAAGTTCGGGTTGGGCTTGCGCGAGTAGACGATTCCCGAGCCTCGCAGAACCTCGCCCATGAAGGCCTCGTCGGTCCACTGCGAGATGGAGACCTTACGCAGGTTCGGCAACCCGCGGATGTCATCCCAGTTCTGATGGACCGCCTCGCAACAGCCGTAGTAGAGGAGCCCGACGGGCTCGACGATCTCGTGGACGTACGGGTAGAGGAACTCGGACGCCATCGCCGGGCTCATGCCCGTGGCCTCCTGGAGATTCGTGGCCTGCCAGCGGTCCCGCCAGGTAATGTGCCCAGGGTCGAAGCCGGCGGGCGGCAGCAGGCTGGTGTAGTTGTGGCCGGACCACCAGACCTCCTGGTGGTCGTTGTTGACCCCGAGGATCCCGAGCTCCTCCTCCTGGCGCATGATCGAGAGCGCGTTGTCGCGCAGGTAGGCCATCACGGCCTGAACCGCGTCGGGCTCCTCGTGACAGGCGATGAAGAAGGCCTCCATCCCCATGAGGTGGACGAGCCGCTGCGTGAGGGTCATGAAGTCGTTCCAGACGACCACCAGCCGGACCTGCAGGAGATCGCCCAGCACGTCCGCGACGAACGCCTGCCACGCGAGGGACTTCTCCCTGTCCACCGTGACCACGGCCGGCCGGAGCCTGTGGAGATCTTCGGTGAGGTTTGTGATCGGGTGGTCGAATCCATACCCGACGGCCATGCCTTCGGCGTCGACGGCGTGCTCGGTCGTGACCTTCACGTCAGGCCCGAACTCGTCGATCTCCATGGACCATGGGAGGTCCAGGGTCGCGGGGACGACGCGGTCGTCCTGCCACACCTCGTGCGGGCGCGTGTAGCGGATGAGCTCCTTTTCGATGACCCTCCCGGCCTCGGACTGGCAGCGGTGGCGCCGGTCGGGCAGGAGCTCGAACATGAAGTTGGTCGCCTCGAGGATGAACGGCGGGCGCACGTTGGCCTTGCCGTCGTTGAGGTCGAGCCACTGCTGGCGCCGCTGCGCCATCACCGGCAGCGCGGCGTACTCGGCCTGTCGCGCCGCCAGCTCGCGCAGGTACCCGCGCTCGTCGGGCGGGATGGTCCAGTCCGATCCGAGCTGCTGGTGGGTGGTCGTGCCAGACATCGCCGTCCCCTCAGCCGACGTCGCGGAGGTTGCCCTCCTCGGCACCCACCACGGCGGCGAATTCGGGCGTGACCGGGGCCGCCATGAGGGCGGGCTCGAGGATCGCGGTGCCCGCCGTCATGGCGCGTGCCGAGATGAGCATCTCGGGACGTGGGTCGCCCCGTCGTGGAACCTCCGGCCCAGGACGTCCATGGCCGCGGTCGTTGCGCCGGGAACGGTCGCCGGGTCCACCCGGCGTCGACCGGCCGCCTGGGTCAGCCCCGCGGCGGCGGTCGGATTGCCCGCCTCCGCGGCCGTGGTGATGGCAGCCAGGCCGGCCATCACGCGGTTCCGTCGGCCGCGAGCGCTGTCTGTGCCGAGGCGCGCTCGTCGGCAATCAGCACCGCAGCCCCGCCGACGCCGGCCGACCGCTTCACGGCGTCCATCACCAGCGCGTTCGCGACGCCGTCGGCGAAGCTCGCCGCGATTCGGCTGGGCGTGTTGGTCGCGACAGAAGTGACGAAATCGGCGGCCTGGAAGATGAACGCGTCGCCCAGGCCGAAACCGACGCCAGCGACCGGCATCACCAGGCCCTCAGCGAGGTACGGGTGCTGGTCACCCAGGATGACCCGGGTCCAGCCCTCGGTGTAGTGGTCCGCTGACCCATCGGCCCAGCCGAACTCCGACAGCCGCTCCCAGTCGAACTCGGCGGATGCCTCGGACCCGACCAGCACGAACCCGCTCGAGTTCTTGAACCCAGTCGCGATGCGTGACGTGGTGAACGCGCCGATGCAGCCGTTCTCGAACTCGGCGAGGAACATCGCCTCGTCGTCGGTGGTGACCGGGCGCGACTCCTCCGAGAGCGCCGCCTTCTCGTGGCCCTTCGTCGCACCAAGGGCCAGGTGGCGCTGCCCGATTCGGATCGAGAGAACCGCGCCGCGGATCGCCACGATGTCGCCGAGCATGAAGCGGGCGGCCTCGACGTTGTGGGCGCCGAGGTCCACCAGCGATCCGCCACCGGCGAGCGCGATGTCGTGGCGCCAGGCAAACGGTGCCTCGCGGTCGCGTCCGTGGTCGGCCAGGTAGCGGCTCATGAGCTGGCGGGGCTGGCCGAGCCGGCCCTCTTCGATCAGGTGTTTCACCGCGGCAACCGGGGGAGCGAAGCGGTGGGTGAATGCCACGTTGGCGATGACCCCGGCCCTGACGACGGCGGCCTCCATGGCCATGGCCTCGGCGGCGGTGCGCGCGGCGGGCTTCTCGCAGAGGACCGCCTTGCCATGGGCCACGAGCCCCGCAACGATCTCGCGGTGCTCGCTGTTGGGGAGCACGACGCTGACGGCGTCGATGTCATCCGCCTCGGCGATGGCCTCCCAGCGCGACGCGACCCGATCGAACCCGAACTTGGCCGCAAGCTCGGTGGCGAGGGGGCGATTGGCGTCCGCAACAGCAACCGGCCTCACACGCGGGACGAGGTCGCCATAGAGCGATCGGACGTTCCGGTATCCGGCCGCGTGGGCCCGGCCGGCCATACCGGCACCGATGACAGCGACCCTGACTTCACGCTCAGGCATGTTGCTCACCCTTGGTCGATTGATCTCGATACCCGTCCGGATGGCGCCGCCGCCATCCGGACGGGAGTGCCGAATGGCGAGCTCAGTAGTGAGCCGCCACGCGCTGTCCCCATTCCGACCCCCGTGTGGTGCTTGCCTTGGATCAGGGGCGGGTCACCTCGAGCCACGGGTCGATCACGACCTTGAGTGACGCCGGGTCGATCGCGGTGGTCACGGCTTCCTCGGCGTGGTCGAGCGGAAACCGGTGGGACACGAACTCCTGCCACGGATACTCATGAAGCGTTCGCGCCATCTGACGCATGGAGGGTCCGTACGCGCCCGCTTCCTGGCCGGGGATGCCGATCATGCGGATCCCCTTGCTGCACAGGTGTCGATTCGGGGAGATCGCCACCGTTCCGAGGTCGCTGAAGTTCCCGACCTCGATGTACGTGCCGCCCGGGCGCAGCAGGTCGAGGGATTCGGGCACGGCCGCCGGCACCCCCGCGCACTCGATCACGACGTCGGCCCCGCGCCCGTGGGTGTGGTCGCGCACCAGCTGGAGCAGGTCCGCCGCGCTCGCTTCGGATCGGTTGACGGCGACGTCCGCCCCGAGCCGACGGGCGAAGCCGAGCCGGTGCGCGGACAGGTCGACGGCGATGATTGTCCCGGCGCCCAGCATCCGCGCCTTCGCGACATGACACAGCCCGAGCGGCCCGGTGCCGAACACGACCACCGTGTCGTCCATCTGGAAGCCCTCGGACGGGTAGGCGCCGAACTGCTTGGCCCGGTCCAACCCGATCGTGACCGCGAACACCTCGGCCAGCACCGCCACCTCCGACGGCAGGTCATCCGGCACCCGGAAGATCCGGCTGCCTGGCAGCGCGTACAGGTAATGCGCCCACCCTCCGAACAGGTGCGGCGGCTCCGACGCTGAGATGGTGTTGCCGTAGTCGCGGATGTTCTCGCACAGCGTGTACGGCAGGTCGTGGGTGCACGAGAAGCACGTTCCGCACACAAGGTTGGGACTGACAACAACGCGGTCGCCGACTGCGAGCTCCTCGCCGTCAAAGTCCAGCACCCTGCCGCCGACGGCGGCCACCGTGCCGACATTCTCGTGGCCCTGAATGATCGGGAACGGCGTCGACGACGGGTTGGCCGCACCGGTGTACTGAGAGACGTACCCCTCGAACGTGTGCTTGTCCGTCCCACAGATCCCCGAGAGCTCGTTCCGGACAAGCACGGCGCCCGGCTCGGGCTCGGGCACGGGGAACTCCCCCAGCTCGTAGCGGCGGGGCGCGACCAGCATGGCGGCCCTTGCGGACATCTCCGTTCCTCCTTGTCGTGTGTTCGCCCGGAAGCCTGACCCGCCGGGGCAGGACATGGCGGCCGGGCGGCGCGGACGGTGCCGCTCAATCCGCTCCGGGAATGGCCATCCGCTCTGTGCCCGGCCGCGTCGCGGCGGTCAGGGTCTTGCGGCTTCGTCCGCGAGCTGGCGCGCCACCTCCTTGAGCGCAGGATCCTCTCCGCTCGCACGCTGGAGCTCGTGGCTGAGCTCCTCCAGCTCCTCGCCGCCGGCCATCATCTGCGTCAGCTCCGTGATGGAGATCTGGTCCTTGGTGAAGGTGCCGAGCACGTGTCCGAGCTTGAGGAGAACGAACCGGTCGCCCACCGGGTAGGCGTGGTGAGGGTTATGCGTGATGAGGATCACGCCCCGGCCCATTTCCCGCGCCTGGACGACGTACCGGAGCACGAGCCCCGACTGGCGGACGCCGAGCGCCGAGGTCGGCTCGTCGAGGATGAGGACCCTCGCGCCGAAGTAGACGGCCCGCGAGATCGCGACCGCCTGCCGTTCCCCGCCCGACAGCGTGCCTACGTACTGGTTCGGGTCGGAGACGTTGATGCCCATCTTCGCCATCTCGACCCGCATGACCTGTTTGGCGCGGCCGCTGTCCAGGAAGCGCAGTGGACCGACTCCGCGAGTCGGCTCCTGGCCGAGGAAGAAGTTGCGCCAGATCGACATCATCGGGACCGTGGCGAGGTCCTGGAACACCGTGGCGATGCCGTGCGCCCGGGCTGCCCGGGGGCCGGCGAACCGGATCGGCTGGCCGTCGACGAGGATCTCGCCCTCGTCGGGCGGGAACACCCCCGACAGGATCTTGATCAGCGAGGACTTTCCCGCCCCATTGTCGCCCAGGACGCACGTCACCTCCCCGGGATTGACCTGGAGCGACACGTCCCGGATGGCGACGACGCTGCCGAAGTACTTGCTGACGTTTCGGGCCTCCAGCAGCGGCGCGCTTCCGGCCTCCGCCTGCGGAGCCTGTGTGGCGGGTGCGTTGCTGGTCATCGACGTGCCCTCTGTGCCTGGCGGAAGGTCAGCGCGTTCACGACCACCCCGAGCAGGAGCAGGATGCCCAGGAATGCGAAGCCCCACTGGCTCGGCCACCTGGCGTAGACGACACCCTGGAGCGCCATGCCGATGATGGCCGCCCCGAGGGATGCGCCGATGACGGAGCCGTAGCCTCCGGTCAACAGGCAGCCGCCGACGACCGCGGCGACGATGTAGTACAGCTCGTATCCGGTGCCCTGCTCGGAAACGGCGGACATGCCAGCCGTGAACTGGATGGTGCCGACCAGCCAGGCGCCGAGCGCGGTACCGACGAACAGCAGGATCTTGGTGGACCCGACGGGCACGCCGACGTTCCGCGCTGCGTTGGGCTCGCCGCCCGCGGCGAAGATCCAGTTGCCGAACGTGGTCCGCGACAGGACGATCACCCCCAGGATGGTCACGCCCAGCCACCAGAAGAGGGCGACCGGGAACGACGGGTCGCTCCCCACGGAGCCGCCGAAGATGGCCCTGGCGCTGTCGGCGCCGGCAGGCGGGTTGAGCACGCTCACCACCGTGCTGTTGGCGTTCAGGGCCAGGGCAAGGCCGACCGAGGCGCCGCGGAGCACGAAGAACGTCGCCAGCGTGACGATGAAGCTCGGCAGCTTCGTCTGCACGACGAGCAGGCCGTTGAACAGCCCGACCAGGATGGCGAACACCCCGGACACGGCGATGCAGAGCCAGATGTTCCAGCCCAGCTCGTTGGCCAGCAGGGCCATGAGGATTGCCGTGGAGCCCGTCATGACACCGGCCGAGAGGTCGAACTCGCCGCCGATCATGAGCAGGCCCACCGGGACAGCAACGATCCCGAACTGCCACGCCTGGCTGAGCCAGCCGACGAAGCCGGCCTGGGACAGCCAGAGCGGGCTGGAGGTGGGATTGAGCGCGAAGATGAGGAAGATCGCGACGGCGGCGAGTGCCGCCCCAACCTCGGGTTGTCTGAAGATGCGCGTGACGGCCCGTGGCGCGACGACACGGTCACCGCGGCCGGCGGTGGGCTCGGCCTGCTTCGTCGGGTTGGGCACGTCCATGGCGCAGTCGCTGACCTCCCTGTACTGCTCGCGGGTCCGGGCCGGGCATTTGCTCGGCCCGGACCCACATCACATGTAGCGCCTCGCTACGGGGCGCGGTGGCTCAGGACTCGCCGGCGGCGGCCGCTGCCTCCACGTTGGAAACGTTGGACTTGTCTACCAGGCGCGGACCGGTTGGGACGGTGGTGCCGCCGCCGACGCTCGCGCCGAAGTGGGCCTTGTAGAGCTGGAGGAACAGGATCGGAAGGTAGCCCTGGAGGTACTGCTGCTGATCGACGATGAAGTCAACCGTGCCGGCCTTCACAGCCGAGATGTCCCACTGGTTGAGGTCGAACGTCGCCAGCTTGACCGTGCTCCCACTCGGCAGCGCCGACTGGATGCCTTGAGCGATCGCGTTGTTGAGGGACATGACCGCGTTGATGCCCGGGTGGGCCTGGAGGTAGGCAACGACCTGCGTGGCCGAGGCGCTCGGGTTGGATGCCGCGTTCGGAACGCTGAGGATCATCTCCGTGCAGGCCGGGCCGGAGGCCGGCGCGTCGGACGTTGAGCAGGTCGAGCCGGTGCCGAGCGCCTGGGCGATGCCGTCGCAGCGATCGAGCAGGTTCTGGCCACTCTGGTGGATGACGCACAGGACGTTGGTTGCGTTTTCGGCCAGCAGGCGCGCACCGGCCTGCTTGCCGGCGAAGGCCTCAGGCTGCCCGACACACGTCATGGCCCCGGAAGCCGCAATGTCGGCGTCGTCGCATCCCGCGTTGAGCAGCACGGCCGGGATCCCGGCGGCCACGGCCTTTGCGATGGTCGGGTTCATCAGGCTCGGGTTGTGGTCGGAGACCGCGATCCCGTCGACCTTCTGGTTGATTGCGTCCTCGATCTGCGCGTTCTCGGCGCTGTCGTCCGGGTTGGCCTGGCCCGACTGCTGCGAGCCGTAGACCGTTGAGAGGGTGCAGCCCTGCGCCGCGGCGGCGTCCTTGGCGCCCTTGTAGACGACGCTCCAGAAGCTGCCGTTGTCGCCGTGGGTGATGAGCGCGAAGGTGTATGGGCAACCGGCCGTCGCGGCGCCGCTGGCACCGGGTGCGGTCGTCGGGGTGCTGCTGCCGCATGCGCCCACGACAAGTGCCGACACCATCATCAGTGCCGTGAGTGATCGTCTCATTTCAGGTACGTCTCCTTGCGTTCCTCGGTGGCCGCCTGTGGGTCACGCCTCCGACCTCCAGCGTCTGCCAGCCGATCGGCGGTGCCCGCCGCCTGCTCGCGACTCAGGAAGTGTGTTTCTACCTTTGGGACCGCTCACCTCCTTGCCTCGGCCGGATCGCATTCCGACTGGCTCGCCGCCGTTGGGCCGAGCGGGGCCGCGCCCGGCGCCTCTTCCCTCACCAGGGATAGCACCGAACGTGCTGCCGTCGGCCTTGACCTCCTGCGCAACCCCAACCGGATGCCCGTTGGCGGGATCGATTCCCGGCCGCGGAGTCTGCGGGAGGTCTCCATTCCGTGTGCGCTGCCGTCGTGCTCCAACTTGCAATGGTTCGAAAGCTTGAACTGTGATCAGGGCGCCCGGTGCCGTCCTGACGATTGCGGCGATGGACCGGCGACAACGGCGCAGGTCCGGTCTCGGGAGTACCAGACGGCCCAGTGCATGGATGGCTCTGTCAACCAGATCCGTCTCCTCCACCATGTGCCGCGCGTCTCCCCGGCATCTCATTGACGATGGCCAATCCGCTTGGTCGTCGGACTCGATCGCTCCCGGTTTCCCGGTGGTCGAGTCGGCACCTCCTTTCCGCCGCCGATCGTAGTGCCGGCGAGCGTCGATCGTCAGCGGTTCCTGCACCTGGTTGGGCTGGTCATCGAGCGAACTCGGAGGGGTTGACCGGTCGTCCCTCGAGGCGGGACGCGGTGGCAGCCTCCGCGATCAGGAGCGCCGCGACGCCGTCGCGGGCCGTGCAGGGCGTCTCGACCTCGCCGCGGGCGACGCGGATGAACTCCGCGAACTCCGCGACATAGGCCGATTCGAACCGGATGAGGAAGTTCTGCCAGGCGGGGCCGGCCGGCGGCGGGACGCCTGGCTCCACGGAGCGCATCGGCGTCTTCGGGCCCAGTCCGACGCTGATGCTGTCCTTCGACCCGAACAGCTCCGTCCGGATGTCGTAGCCGAGCGGGTCGTGCCGAGCGACCGTGAGGACGCACAGCGTGCCGTCCGCGCAGCGCAGCGTCGCCACCGCGGTATCGACGTCGTCGTACTTGGCGAACACCGGGAAGCCACGGACGGCCCCGACGGCGTAGACCTCCACGACCTCGGTTCCGGTGAGCCAGCGCAGGACGTCGAAGTCGTGGATCGAGAAGTCGCGGAACAGCCCGCCGGAGGCCGGGATATAGGCCTCGTGGGGCGGTGCCGGGTCGTGGCCGGCCAGGCGCACCACATACAGGGTGCCCAGCTCACCACTCTCGACCAGTCGCCGCGCCTCGCGATAGGCAGGATCGAACCGCCGCTGGAAGCCGAGCTGGAACGGAACACCGGACGCATCAACCGTCGCCGCGATGTCCAGGGTCTCGGCGAGGCTGCCCGCGAGCGGCTTCTCGCAGAAGGTCGGCTTGCCGAGCGCGATCGCGGCCTTGATCAGGGTCGCGTGGGCGTCGGTCGCGGCTGCGATCACGATCGCGTCCGCGCTGGCCATGGCGGCGTCGATCGACGACGCGGCCGACACGACGGCCCGGTGGTCACCGGGTGCCGCCGGCAGGGCCGCCGTCTCGGCGGCGACGGTGGCAGCCAGGTCGGTTGCCACGTCCGCGATCACCAGCTCGTCGACACCCGGGGTCGAGGCGAGGATGCGGGCATGGAGGCGACCGATCCGGCCGGCTCCGAGAAGGGCGATTCGCATCGTTCTGCTCTGCTTCCTTTGGTCGGGACGGCTTCAGCTGGGGGTGGGAAGGTGGACAGCGCCCGGTGAGAGCATGGGCATGGGTCGGATGCGCGCCTGGCCACCGCCGGCAGGCCGATCACGGATCGGGGCGGTGGGGAGGATGTTCGCGGTCTCCCGGGAGGCGTGACGGACATCCGCCGTCGAGGCGGCGGAAGCGGTCAACGTACCGTCGGCTGCGCACATCGTGGCCACGAGTCAGTGGGCGTACCCGTCTCCCGAAGTCCGGATGTAATCGATTGCTGCGCCTGGGAGGGCCGAGCATAGCATCGTCGACAGGCGTGTCAACAGGGCGAAAACGCCGTTTGTGCCGGGTCGCCCTGCCTGCGACCGATTGTTCCGGCCGAAGCCGTGGGGGCTGCGGGTTGCCGTCAGGCTGCCGGCGGTGCCGTCCGCTGGAGGCGCCGGCTCAGTCGTCGGCCGCGCCGTGCGATGTCGGCCTCGAGCCGGGGATGAGGCCGGCCAAGGACGCGTGAGCGTTCGAGCAGACGCGAGGCGGCACGGGCTGCCTCGAGCGCCCCGGACGGATCACCCAGACGGTGCTCGCGGAGCTTGGCCACCTCGATCCAGGCAATCGCCCCGAGAGGCCCGTCCCCTGCGGCGGCCGTCCGCCAGGCCTCGGCAGCCTCCGCCCAACGCTCCAGCCGCCTGAGCACCCGGGCCCGCTCTGCGGCGAGCCGCTCATCCGTCCAGTGGCTGGCGGCCTCCCACACCCGTGCGGCCGGCTCCGGGCCGAGGGGGCCACCGCGCCCATTCGCCAGCGGTCCCCGCCAGCCGGATCGGGGCGCGACGCCGCCGTAGTGGGGGCGGTTCCGCGGCGCCCACCAGGCATCGGCATCCTCCTCGGCCAGCCCGTGGAGCACGGACGGCGGGACGGGTGTGCGCCCGAACGGATCGCGGATCGGGGCGGGGGCACCGAGCGCAGCATCGAGACAGTCCAGCGCCTCGACGTGCCGCTGCTCCCGGCCGAAGGCGCGGGCAAGCCCGGCCAGGTCGCCCCGCGGCGCGGTGCTCCGGGAGGCGTGCTCCCCAAGGCGGTCCTCCATGTGGGCAAGGAGCATCCCAAGAGAGCGGACATCCGTCTCGTTGTGAACCACCACGGCCGCAAGCGGTCCGACCGGGCCGCCTCGCAGGACGTCGAGGTAGATGCCCGGGATCTCCCAGCCACCGACGTCGTCGACACGGACGACCCCGAGCAGGTCCCGCTCGACGGTCTGCAGGCGCGCGTCCGCCATGCGATGGCGAAAGACGCGACGGACGAACGGCAGCAGGTCAAGGTGGCCCGCGTGCGCCGGTGCGGATCGTCCGGCGAGCCGGTACCGGGCCTCGATCAGCGGCCAGTCGAAACCGCGGCCGTTGTAGGTCACCAGCCAGGCGTCCGGTGTGATCCAGTCCTCGATCTCCGCCAGCAATGCACCCTCGTCCGCGTGATCCGGCAGCAGCAGCTGCGTCTGCCGGAACTGGTCGCCGTCCCAGCGCGCAAGACCCACCAGGAACGCGAGGGTCCCGGCCGCGGTGGCAAGCCCGGTCGTCTCCGTGTCCAGGCAGACCAGGGGCGCTCCCGGCGGCGGCTGGCCGGGCAGACGCGCCAGACGGTCACGGTCCAGCGGGATCGACACGGGCGGCACGACCCTGCGCACGAGGTTTCCGGCCGGCGTGTCGGCGACGTCCGCGCCGATCGCCGCCGCGAGCCGGGCCGCCAGGGCCGCGCTGCGGCGGCCGCCGAACGGTGCCCGTGCGGGGGGCTGGTCCGGCCCGACCGGCGGGCCGCCGGGACGCGCCAGCGTCGCCCGCAGGTTCGCGAGCCGGCGCTGCCGCGTGACCGCGGCGAGCGGCTCCACCGTCATGCGACCGCCGCGCGGTCGACGGCGCCGGCCCCGAGCGCTGCGAGCAGGCGCAGGGCGAGCGCCTTGCCGTCGACGCCCGGTTCCAGGCGCGGACCCGTGCAGGCGGGACAGCCCGCTTCGCAGGCACAGGCGCGGATCAGGTCCGCGGCTCCGTCGACGAGCTCCTCGTGGCGGCCGAACAGGCGCTCCGAGAGGCCGACGCCACCGGGCATCGCCTCGTAGAGGTAGATCGTCGGCGCGTCGTGGTGGGGAGAGCGGACCTGGGCCACGAGCCCGAGGTCCCGGGGATCCAGCATCAGCAGGACCGCGGCGACTGCCTGGATGGCGCGCCCCGCGCCGATCAGCGCCACGTCCAGCTCGTCCCGCCGCCATCCCGCGGCTGCGCCTTCCGCCGTCAGCCAGTAGGCCGTGGTCTGCAGCTCGATCTCGGGGAGGTCGATAGGCCCCCAGCCCACGTTCTCGTCCGTGACGAACTTGAGCTTCTTGTACAGGGTCACCAGGCTGGCCACCATGACCTCGCCGTGGACCCGGGAGCCCCCGACTGCTGGCGCCGTGGCGAACACGTCCAGCGGCTTGAGCGTGACCGCCCGGTTGGCATAGGTGTAGTGATCCGCGTCGATGCGGTGGACGTATGCCTTTCGCTCACCCCAGTCGAGGTGGTCAACGTGGTACTGCACCGAGTCGTGCATGTAGATCGCGTGCTCGTGGACCAGGACCTGGGCGGAGAACAGGTCGACCTCGCCGAGGACCCGGGGGCGGTCCGGCGAGGTGTCGATGATCACGACGTTCTCGGGCGCGGCCGAACGCAGCGAGATCTCCGACGCCGGGAAGTTCTCCGAGCTCCAGTACCAGCGGCCGTCGTCGGCCTGACGGACGTGCCCTCCCTCGCCGAGAAATGCGAGCAGCTCGTCGGCCGGTCCGGGTCCGAACCACTGCCCGGGCTCGAAGGGCAGCTCGAACGTGGCGGCCCGCAGGTGCGCCAGCAGCACATGAAGGTTGTCCGGGTCCAGGCGCGCCTCCTCGGGCCGGCCGCCGAGGACGAACTCCGGGTGATGGATCACGTACTGGTCCACGGGGGCGGCCGACGCGACGACGATGGCGACGCTCACCTCGCCCCGGCGGCCTGCCCGGCCCATCTGCTGCCACGTGGCCGCGATCGAGCCCGGGTAGCCGGCGAGCACGGCGACGTCGAGCCGTCCGATGTCCACCCCGAGCTCGAGGGCATTGGTGCTCACGACGCCGAGGATCTCTCCGTCGCGGAGGCCGCGCTCGATCGACCGTCTCTCGGTGGGCAGGTAGCCCCCGCGATAGCCCCGGACGCGGTTGCGCGGCCCGAGATCCTGGCGCAATGCCTCGCGCAGGTTCGAGAGCATGATCTCGACCGCAACTCGCGACCTCCCGAACACGACGGTCTGCCGGCCCGCCCGGAGGAAGGGGAGCGCCCAGCGCTGCGCGAGCGTGAGCGCCGAGCCGCGGGCTCCGGTCGAGGCATCGAGGATCGGCGGGTCGACGAGGATCACGTGCTTCTCGCCCGACGGCGCCCCGTTGCGATCGACCAGCCGGGAGGGCCGCCCGGTGAGGGTCTGTGCGAGCTCTCCGGGGTTCCCGATCGTTGCCGAGCAGCACACGATCACCGGGTGGCTGCCGTAGTGGGCGCACAGCCGGAGCAGGCGCCGGAGCACGTTCGCCACGTGGCTGCCGAACACGCCCCGGTACGTGTGCAGCTCGTCCACGACGATCACCTGGAGCTGCTCGAACAGCTGGAACCACTTCGTGTGGTGGGGGAGGATCGCGGAGTTGAGCATGTCCGGATTGGTCACGACCACCTGCCCGGCCTTGCGGATCGCCGACCGGATCGGTGCGGGCGTGTCCCCGTCGTACGTGGCGGCCGAGACCTCGAGCCCGGAATCGCGGACCAGCTCCGAGAGCTCCGCCACCTGGTCCTGGCCGAGCGCCTTGGTCGGGAACAGGAACAGCGCTCGCGCCGACGGGTCCTCGGCCAGCGCCTGCAGGACCGGGACCATGTAGCACAGCGACTTGCCCGAAGCGGTCGGGGTGACGACGACGACGTCCTCGCCGGCGTGCACTGCCTCGATCGCGTCGGCCTGGTGGATGTAGGGCCGCTCGATGCCCCGGCGCGCGAGGCCTGCGCGGATGCGCGGATCCAGCCATGCCGGCCAGTCCGCGTGCACGGCCTCGCGCGCCGGCCGGACCTCGTGGTGGACCACACCGCGTGCAAGCGACGGCTCGTCGAGCAGCCGATCCAGGACGGCCCTGGTAGGGGTGGGGGCGTAGGTTCGCATGCCGGCTCCAGCAGACGGATATCGAACGGGTGATCTATTTGAGGCGGAGTGTACGCCACGATGACGTCGTGTTGTGACAGCTCCGGTGTCACACGCCGAACGCGGTTCCCGGGGCCGGGTCTCGTACATGGTCCGGATGCCGGTTGACAGGCGAATCGGGCGCAGCTACCCTCGGCCCGATGCCGCGACGTACCGAACGCCAGCCAGCTGACGACCCCGCCCTCGATGCGGGGAAGCGTGAGCCGTCCGCGACGGGCGATCCGCGGCTGACGCCCGCGGCCGCCGCCGCCACCGGCAGCCTCGCGGACCTTCCCGTTGCCGGCCTGACTCGTCGCCGAATGGCCCTCCTGATCGCCGCGCTCGTCGCCGCCTGGGTCATCGTCCTGTTCGCCCGCCAGATCAGCGAGGCGAGCGATGCTGCGCTGCGCGCGGACGCCGCGCGGACGTCGAACGCCGCGCTGACCGCCGAGGTGGCAGGGCTCCAGCAGGAGCTCCAGCTGATCCAGCAGCAGGCCTACATCGAGCAGCAGGCACGCACCTATCGCCTCGGATCCGCCCAGGAGATCCCGTTCACGCTGGCGGACGATGCGCCGTCCCTGGCAGCGAACGCCCCGGGCAGCGCGTCGGTCCGGCTGGGGGCCACGACGACGCGCCCCAGCCCGCTGGAGTCCTGGCTCGACCTCCTGTTCGGCACGTCCGGCGCAGCCCGGCGGGTAGCCGTTGCCGCCCGGCTCGCCGCCGGGGATGCCGGCGGCGGATGCGGCGTTCTGCGAGCTCGCGCCCTAGTGCAGGATCTGGCGTGCCACCGTCTGCGCTTCGGCACAGATGGACGGCGCGGTCACGACCCCGTCCGCCGTCGTGTCGAACACCGGCGGGCTGTCGGCCGGGCCACTCAGGCTGACGTAGACGAGCGTGTCTCCCTTGCGCACGAGCACCCCGGCCTGGATCGCGTCTGACACGCCCGTGCAGAAGGCCTCGTCACCCAGCCCCGCGACGTCTCCGCCGAAGTAGCCGGCGCTGGTGAGGCTCACGCCGCCGCCCTGGTCCTGCGAGGTGGGCGCCGCCCTCTCGCGCTCCGCCTGGAATACCGCGGCGGCATCCCCACCGACGTACCGGGCAATCCGGCCGACGGCCGTGGTCTGGTCCGCCGTGATCCAGCAGTCCTCGGCGTTCGGGAGGACGCGCTTGTCGAGGATGATCCCGATGGTTGCGTCGTAGATGCCCTCGAGCTGGATCGCCTCGGCGTTGCTGCCGAGCGCCGTGCTGAGCGAGGCGTTGTCGATGATCGTGCATGGCTTGCCGATGGTGCCGTCCGAGTTCACACCGACGCTGTCCGCGATCCGGCTGGCAAAGATCCCGAGGGCGACGACGACGAGCGTGACCAGGATCACCCCGATCACGATGAGCACGAGGACGATCTTGAGGCAGCCGCTTGACCCGGATGCGGCTACCGGTTGCGGGTTCCAGCCGCCGGCCGGTGGTGCGCCCGGGGCGCCGCCTGCGGGTGCGCCCCACCCCGGCCCGGCCGCCGGAGGCGGCGTGGCCGGAGCCTGTCCCCAGCCGGGCGCCGCACCCGAGCCGGCAGGAGGCGGGGCAGGAGGCGGAGGTGACGCCGCCGGCGGGACCTGCGACGAGCCGAGGTCGGTGGCGGGCGGGGGCCCGCCCGGACCTGGAGCTGCGGGACCGTTCGCGGCGGGCTGCCCCCAGCCGGGGATGGCCCCCCCGGGCGACGAGCCCGGACCTGGAGCGGACGCGGCGTCCGGCTCCTGTGGCTGCCCCCAGCCGGGGATGGCACCGGGCTTGGGCTGTTCGCTCGACATCGGTCCGTCTCCCCGTGTGACGCGGCTGGTGTCGCGCATTCTGGCCGGTCCGGCGCGCGCGCTCAATCCCCTTCTTTGGCGAGGACCGTTGCCGCCCACGGTTCGATCTGGTCTACAATCGGGCGCCGTGGCAGGGTAGCTCAGCGGCAGAGCAAGCGGCTCATAATCGCTAGGTCACAGGTTCGAATCCTGTCCCTGCTACCAATCCCCCGATCCGGACAGCGTCCCGGCTCCTGCC
This sequence comes from uncultured Chloroflexia bacterium, assembly GCA_963849495.1. Lineage (GTDB taxonomy): Bacteria > Chloroflexota > Limnocylindria > Limnocylindrales > CSP1-4 > CAIXZV01. The sequence continues at coordinate 426,837 of CAWKHN010000015.1, forward strand.
TGACTGGCGGCTCCGGGATCCGGGTCGCAGGCGCGCCGGTGGCGATTCCTGAACTGCAATTCAACGCTCCCGACGCCATCCGTCAAGGATTCCCCTACGTATTGCTGGTAGGTTCGGGATCACCGCCGTTCAGGCGGCGGTCAATGACCCCGGCGGTATACTCGCCGGAATGCCGGTCGACACCGGCTTGTCCGACCCGGAGGCTCTCCGTTTGAACGCCAAATTCATGCGCAACGGCATCGTGATGCTCGTCCTCGTGGCGGCCACGGTCGCGCTGCTCTACACATGGCTGAGCTCGTCGGCCCCCCAGGCCTCCAAGGGCTATTCACAGTTCTACGCGGACGTGAAGGCCGGCAACGTCACCGCGGTCGTCCAGGATGGCGAGAGCCTGCAGGTGACGACGAAGAGCGGGTCGTACACCGTGATCGTTCCCAACTCGATCACGGGCGACGTGTACACGGATATGCAGAAGGCAGCCACGGCCGGCAACGTGACGCTGCCGACCGACGTCTACACCAAGAAGGCGACCGCGGACACGTCGTGGATCGGGTTGCTGCTCACCGGCCTGCTGCCGCTGCTCGTGATCGGCGGCTTCATCTTCTTCATGATGCGCCAGGCACAGGGCACCAACAACCAGGCCATGAGCTTCGGCAAGAGCCGCGCGCGCATGTTCCTCGGCAACAAGACCGTGGTGACGTTCGCGGATGTCGCCGGCGTGGACGAGGCCAAGACGGAGCTCCAGGAGGTCGTGGAGTTCCTGAAATATCCCGAGAAGTTCAACTCGCTGGGCGCCCGCATCCCGCGCGGCGTGCTCCTGGTCGGCCCTCCGGGCACCGGCAAGACCCTGATGGCCCGCGCGGTCGCCGGAGAGGCCGGGGTGCCGTTCTTCTCGATCTCGGGTTCCGAGTTCGTCGAGATGTTCGTCGGCGTGGGCGCCAGCCGCGTGCGTGACCTGTTCGACCAGGCCAAGCGCAACAGCCCGTGCATCGTGTTCGTGGACGAGATCGACGCGGTCGGCCGCCAGCGCGGCGCCGGCCTGGGCGGCAGCCACGACGAGCGCGAGCAGACCCTCAACCAGATCCTGGTCGAGATGGACGGCTTCGACACGAACACCAACGTGATCGTGGTCGCTGCCACCAACCGGCCGGATGTCCTGGACCCGGCGCTCCTGCGTCCGGGCCGGTTCGACCGCCAGGTGATCCTCGATCGCCCGGACATGCGGGGCCGCACGGCGATCCTCAAGGTCCACACCAAGGGCAAGCCGCTCGACAAGACGATCGTGGTCGAGGAGATCGCCCGCCAGTCGCCCGGCTTCTCGGGCGCCGACCTCGCCAACCTCGTCAACGAGGCGGCGATCCTGGCCGCCCGCCGCAACAAGAAGACCGTCGGGATGAACGAGTTCTCCGAGGCCCTCGAGCGCATCGTCGCGGGTCCGGAGCGCAAGAGCCGGGTCATCTCTGACGAGGAGAAGAAGATCATCGCCTACCACGAGGGCGGACACGCCGTCGTGCAGCGGATCCTCCCCAAGTGCGATCCGGTCGCGAAGGTCACGGTCATCAGCCGCGGCATGGCCCTGGGCTACACCATGGCCCTGCCCACCGAGGACCGGTATCTTCAGAGCAAGACCGAGTTCGAGGACAAGATCGCGGGCCTCTTGGGCGGCAACGTCGCAGAGCGCCTGGTGTTCGGCGACACGACCACCGGCGCCTCCAACGACATCGAGAAGGCGACCACCCTTGCCCGCCGGATGGTGACCGAGTTCGGGATGAGCGATCGGCTCGGCCCTCTCTCGTTCGGCAAGCGTGACGAGCTGGTGTTCCTGGGTCGCGAGATCGGGGAGCAGCGGAACTACTCGGACAACGTGGCGATGATGATCGACGAGGAGGTCCGGGCGATCATCGACCGGGCCTACGACCGGGCGACGGAGGTTCTCACGACCCATCGCGACCGTCTCGACCGGCTGGCCGAGAAGCTGATCGCGGAGGAGACCGTGGACCAGGACGGGTTCGAGACGCTGTTCGACGATCTGCCCCCCAAGCCGACCCAACAGGGCGGGATCCCGCGCGTGGTCGCACCTGGCACCGACGGGGGGACCGCGACGGGTCCGGGCAACGCCCCTGCGCCGAAGCCGTCTCCTCAGCCCGCCTGACACCGGGCGACAGCGCAACCGTCTGACCCTCGTGAGGGCGGGCCACGCGGCCCGCCCTTTGCGCGTCCCCGGCAGCGCCACCGCGCGTCCGGGGGTCCCCGACGCCGCGAGACGGAGGTGACCGCGCTACGATCGGGGGTGCCGTCCCTCAAGCCACGGAGATTCGAGTGATTGACGACAGCACCGCGCCCCGGACGTCCGCGATCGATCCTGCGGTGGAGGATGCCCTCCGCGCGTCGGAGGAGGCACGACGCGAATCCCTGCTCGAGCTGGTCCGCATCCCGAGCATCTCGGCACTCCCGGCTCACCGCGAGGACATGGTGACGGCGGCGGAGTGGATCGCCGGCCGCCTGCGGGGCGTCGGTGCGACCGCCGTCGAGGTTGCGCGGACGGCCCGACACCCGATCGTCTACGGCCGGATCCACGAGTCCGTCGGGGCTCCGACCGTCCTCGTCTACTGCCACTACGACGTGCAGCCCGTCGATCCGCTCGACCTGTGGGAGACGTCGCCGTTCGAGCCGTTCGTGCGCGACGGGCGGTTCATCGGTCGCGGTGTGGCCGACGACAAGGGCCAGCTCGTGATGCACCTGGCCGCCATCGAGGCGCTGCGCGCCGCGGGCCAGTCGCCGGCGGTCAACCTGACCTTCGTGTTCGAGGGCGAGGAGGAGTTCGGGTCGGACAGCCTGTACACGTGGATCGAGGAGAACCAGGAGCTGCTCGCAGCGGACGTCGCGGTCATCAGCGACACGGGCTACTTCGAGGGAAACCTGCCCGCGATCACCGTCGGGCTGCGCGGGATCATGTACGCGCAGATCGACGTCGTGCTGTCGCCCGTCGACCTCCACTCGGGAGGGTACGGCGGTGCGGTCGACAACCCCGCCAACGCGCTGGCGGCGATCATCGCCGCGATCAAGGGTCCCGACGGGCGCATCCGGATCCCCGGCTTCTACGACGATGTCGTCGCGCTGACCGATGCCGAGCGCGCTGCGATGGCCGCGCTGCCGTTCGACGAGGAAACGTTCCGCGCGTCCATCCCGGTGCCGGCGCTGGCGGGGGAGGCAGGCTGGACCGTGCTGGAGCGCATGGGCGCCCGCCCGACGTTCGATGTCAACGGCATCTGGGGCGGCTTCCAGGACGAGGGCGCCAAGACGATCATCCCCGCCCACGCGCACGCCAAGGTCTCGACGAGGCTCGTCGCGAACCAGGATCCAGCCCGGATCTTCGAGGCGCTGCAGGCGTACGTGGCCGAGATCGCGCCGCCCGGCGTGACGGTCACCACGAGCTACATCCATGGCGGCGAGCCAAGCCTCACGCCGACGGACCACCCCGCGACGCAGGCGGCTGCCCGGGCGATCGAGGCCGTGTACGGGCAGGGCCCCGTCTACATCCGCGAGGGTGGCTCGATCCCGGTCACCTCCGCGTTTGACCACACGCTGGGCCTGCCGGTCGTGCTGCTCGGCTTCACGCAGCCGGACTCCAACGCCCATGCGCCCAACGAATCGTTCATGGTCGAGAACTTCGAGCGCGGCACCCGGGTGATCGTGCGTCTCTGGAGCGAGCTCGCCGCCCTGCCCCGCTAGACCGTCGTCCGGGCGCCCGGCATGGACCGTCGCCCGCCTGCCCGTCCGGCGGGCGACCCGGCGATCCCGGCCGGGTCCGCGACCCGGTACCTTCGGGTCATGCGGGGGGCCGACTCGGGTGGCTGTACAGGGTCAAGCCGGTGCTAGGATGCACCTCAGGGCTGTAGTTGGCGGGAGGACGCACACACGTGACAACGGAGACGGGGGAGACTGCGGGGGCCGCCTGGCGCCTCGAGGGTCCGAACGGCAGCATGTCACCGCGCTCGGCGATCGAGGTGCTCGTCGATCTCAACGACAAGGTCACGACCGGGAGGGTGGGGGAGTATCAGCCTGTCCCACTCGGCTTCACGCCGCTCGACAAGACGATCGGAACAGGGCTGCGGGCGGGCGAGCTGCTGCTCATCGGCGGTGCCCAGGGCACCGGCAAGACGACGATGGCCCTCCAGATGGCGCGCAACGTCGCGTCCGGTGGCCAGGCGAACGTCCTGTACATCTGCTTCGAGCACGACGAGCTGTATCTCCTCAACCGCCTGATCGCGGCGGAATCGGCGCTCGCGCACCTTCCCCACAAGACCGGCGCGATCAAGATCCAGGACGTCCGCAAGGAGATCCTGGGGACCTGGATGGCCGAGGGTGGCGGCGCCGCTCAGCTCGCCTCCAACCCCCGACTGCGCCCGTCGCTGGATCGCATCGCCCGCTACGGCCAGAACCTGTTCCTGCTCCGCGGGTCCCAGACGGCGAGCACGATCGACGGCATGCGGCAGCTCATCCGCCAGCACCGGGAGCTGTCCGGCGACCGCCGGCTGGTGGTGGTCGTCGACTACCTCCAGAAGGTGCCGGTCATCCCGGAGCCCCAGAGCGAGACCGAGAAGGTCACCGTCGTGGTCAACGGCCTCAAGGACATCGCGTTGTCCGAGGACGTGCCGATGATCGCGATCGTCGCGGCGGACAAGGAGGGCCTCAAGGCCTCGCGGCTGCGGAACTACCACCTGCGCGGCTCGTCGGCGATCAACTATGAAGCCGACATCATCCTCATCCTCAACGAGAAGTACCACATCGTCGCCAAGGTCAACATCGAGTTCAACCCGTATCAGGCGCAGCGGTTCCGCGACTGGGTGGTCGTCTCGGTGGAGAAGAACCGCGGTGGCCAGGACCAGGTGGACCTCGAGTTCGAGAAGCACTTCGAGTTCTCCTGCTTCGACCCGAGCGGTCGCACGGTGCAGGAGAAGCTGATCGAGGAGCGCCTCTACAACGACTGAGCCCCGGGCTCGCTCCGGCTGCCGGCCCGGCCGCGTCCCGCCGACCGGCGGTGGTTGCCTGTATCGTTGGCCCATGTTCAGCCGCCACATGGACGATTTCCCCGGCGTTGTCGAGATCGTCGTCGAGATCCCGCGGGGGAGCCGCAACAAGTACGAGTACGACGAGGTCGCCGAGGTGTTCCGGCTCGACCGGGTCCTGTCGTCGGCGGTGTTCTACAACTTCGACTACGGGTTCATCGAGGGCACCCGTGCCGATGACGGCGACCACACGGATGCGTTGCTGATCATCGACGAGCCCACATTCACGGGCTGCCATGTCTGGGCGCGGCCGATCGGCGGCCTGGAGATGCGGGACGAGAAGGGGTTCGACTTCAAGGTCCTGTGCGTGGCCAACGGCGACCCGAACCAGCAGCACATCGAGCGGCTGGACCAGATGCGGCCGCATCGCCTGGTCGAGATCGAGCATTTCTTCGAGACGTACAAGCTGCTCGAGAACAAGGAAGTGGACATGGTCGGCTGGCGCGACCGGGACCGGGCCCTCGAGGTGCTGGCGATTGACCGCGAGCGCTTCGTGGCCGAGCACGGTGCCTGAGGGCGCCCACCGGCTGTTCGTCGCCGTGCCCGTGCCCCCGGAGGCGCTGGAGGCGTGCCGGGCCCTGGTGGACGGCGTGCGGGCGAGCGGCGCCGGGACGGGCGCCCGCTGGGTCCGGATGGAGAACCTCCACCTGACGCTCCGGTTCCTCGGTGCGGCCGCGCCAGACCGCGTGCCGGAGATCGCGGACGCGGTCCGCATCGTCGCGGCCGGCCGGCCGTCGTTCGAGGTGGCGCTGGCCGGTGCCGGCGCCTTTCCCTCGGCGGCGCGTCCCCGTGCGCTGTGGCTGGGGATCACCGAGGGTGCCGGGGCGCTGGCGGCGATCGCCGGCGCGCTGGAGGCGCCGCTCGCCGGCCTCGGCTGGCCGCCGGACGGACGGCCGTTCCGGCCCCACCTGACCGTTGCGCGCACCGATGCCGCCTCGATCGCGGATGGGGCTGCTGCAGCGGCCGCGCTGCAGGGCGCCGCGACCGGGTGGCGGGTGGGGTTCACGGCGGCCCGGGTCGTGCTGTACCGCAGCCATCTCGGCCGGGGCGCACCCCGCTACGAGGAAGTCGCGGCGGTCGTCCTGGGGACGACGGGCGACCGAAGCAACGACGGCGTCACGAATCCTGCCGCGCCCGCCGGTTGATCGACCCCGGACGAACGCGGTAGGCTCAGCGGCACCCACGGCCCCGTCTTTCCCAAGGAGTTTCGCGATGGCCCACGTCCTTCCCCGCCGGACCACATTCGTGCTCGACGAGGATCGGATCCCGCGGGCCTGGTACAACATCGTGGCCGATCTCCGGACGCCACCCCCGCCCGCGCTCCACCCCGGGACTCATCAGCCGATCGGGCCGGCGGACCTGGCGCCCCTGTTCCCGATGGCGCTGATCCTGCAGGAGGTGAGCCAGGATCGCGAGATCGAGATCCCGGATCCCGTCCGCGAGGCCTACACGCTGTACCGGCCGTCGCCGCTGCACCGCGCGCACCGGCTCGAGAAGGCGCTCGATACACCCGCCCACATCTACTACAAGTACGAGGGCGTGAGCCCGGCGGGCAGCCACAAGCCCAACACGGCCCTTGCCCAGGCGTTCTACAACAAGGAGGCCGGCGTCAAGCGCCTGGCGACCGAGACGGGCGCGGGCCAGTGGGGCAGTGCGCTGGCGTTTGCTGGGGCCGTGTTCGGGCTCGAGGTCAAGGTCTACATGGTGCGGGCGAGCTACGACCAGAAGCCGTACCGCAGGATCCTGATGGAGACCTACGGCGCCGAGGTGGTCGCGAGCCCGAGCCCGACGACGAACTACGGCCGTGCGGTGCTGGCCTCGACACCGGACTCCCCCGGATCCCTGGGCATGGCGATCAGCGAGGCGGTCGAGGACGCGGCCACGCGGGACGACACCAACTACGCCCTGGGGTCCGTGCTCAACCACGTGCTCCTGCACCAGACCGTGATCGGCATCGAGGCGCTCGAGCAGATGGCGATGGCCGGCGAGGAGCCCGACGTGGTGATCGGCTGCACGGGTGGCGGATCCAACTTCGCCGGCCTTGCCTTTCCGTTCGCGGGACGCAAGCTGCGCGGCGAGGCCGACTATCGGATCATCGCGGCCGAGCCCGAGGCCGCGCCCTCCCTGACCCGGGGGGTCTACGCCTACGACTTCGGCGACACCGGTCACATGGCGCCGATCGTGAAGATGCACACCCTGGGCAGCGAGTTCATGCCCGAGCCGATCCACGCAGGCGGCCTCCGTTATCACGGCATGGCCCCACTCGTGTCGCAGCTGATGCACGAGGGGTTCATCGAGGCACGCAGCGTGCACCAGCGCGCGGCGTTCGAGGTCGGTGTCCAGTTCGCCCGGACGGAGGGGATCCTGCCCGCGCCCGAGAGCACCCACGCGATCAAGGTCGCGGTGGACGAAGCCCTGGCGGCGAAGGAGGCGGGTGAGCCGCGCGTGATCCTGTTCAACCTCTCCGGCCATGGCCACTTCGACCTGTCCTCGTACGAGCGGTTCCTGCAGGGCAAGCTCGAGGACTATGAGTACCCGGCCGAGAAGGTCGCACACGCGCTGGCCGGGCTGCCCGTCACCGGCTGAGCACGGGACCCGTCCCTGCGATCGCGGCGAGCACGCGCCGCCGCGATCGCTACGATACAAGTGTGCCGAAGCTCGCCTGCCTCGCGTGCGGCCGCCAGATCTACACCGCCGCCCCGCTCGATTCCCTGTTCGCGGAGGAGCGGCGCTGCCCCCGCTGCGGCGCCTCCATGAGCTCGGAACGGAGGGACCGGGAGCGCCGCGAGTGGAACCGGCGGGTCAACCCGCCCGCCGACCCCGGACCGCCTTCGGCGTTCGGGGAGCGGCGGGGACCGGACCGTCGGACACGGCGGCGTCGCGGTGGTGACGGCCGGGGCTGGGCGACCGGCTGACTGCCGGGCGGGGTCTCCCTGTCGCGATGATGGTCCGGCGTCTGCCGCGCCAGTGAGCGAGCGGCGATAATCGCTGCCATGCGGCTCGCCCTGCTCGGCCTGGGACTCATCGGGGGCTCGATCGCGCGTGCGCTGCGCGAGGCCCCGCCGGGCGGCGCGCCCCTCCGGATCGCGGCCTGGACGCCCGGCGGCACAGGACCCCGCGCGGCCGCCGCGGTCGGTGTCATCGACGTCGCGGCGTCCTCCCCGGCGGAAGCACTCGCGGGTGCGGGGCTCGTGGTCCTGGCGGCGCCGCCGCTCGCGTGCGTCGAGCTGCTGGAGCGCCTCGGCGGGGAGCTGCGGCCGCACCTGGCGGCGGGTGCGACGGTGACCGACGTCGCGTCCACCAAGACCGTCCTGCTCGCGGCCGCGGTCGCGGCCAGGTTGCCGTACGTCGGCGGGCATCCGATGGCCGGCAGCGAGACGAGCGGGTTCCACAGTGCCAGCGGCTCCCTGTTCCGCGATCGTCCCTGGGTGGTGACCGAGGCGGTCGGCGGCGGCGATCCGGAGGCCGTGCGCGGCCTTGCCCGTCGGTGCGGCGCACGCGTCGTGGAGCTCGATGCAGGGCATCACGACCGGCTCGTCGCCGCGATCAGCCACCTGCCGCTGCTGGCCTCCGTGAGCCTCGTGGAGGCGGTGGCCGGTCTCGGCGCGCCGGGCGGCGACTGGGCGGATGCGCAGGCGCTGGCCTCCTCCGGCTGGCGGGACTCGACGCGCCTGGCGCGCGGCGACGTGACCATGGGCGCGGAGATCGCGATCACCAATGCCCGCGAGATCGCCCTGCGCCTGCGCGCCGATCGCGACCGCATCGACGAGTGGATCTCGCTCCTCGAGGCCCCGGGCGGGCCGGACATCGAGGCCGTCCGCGACCGCCTGGCGGCGGCGAAGTCGAGGCTGGAGGGCTGAGGTGGGCGATCCTGGGGAACGGGTGCTGGTCGTGCCGCGTGCCTCGATCGTGCCCGGGGAGGGGTGGCTCGGCCTGCGCCGAGAGGGCGTCGACGCGGCCCTCGCCGCCGTCGCCCGCGAGGGCCGGTTCATGCTCCGCTCGGAGGCCGAGGAGGATCCGGCCCACAAGCAGGTCATCCCGTATCTCATCCTGCGCGACGCGGATCGCTGGTTCCTGATGCGACGGACACGCGCCGGGGGCGACGTCCGGCTCCATGACCTGTGGTCGATCGGCGTCGGCGGGCACCTCAACCCGGGCGATCGGGACGTGGCCGGCGGGTTGCGCCGGGAGTGGGCGGAGGAGCTGGTCGCGGGCTTCGAGCCCGACTTCACTCCGGTCGGCCTGCTCAACGACGACACGACCGCGGTCGGGTCCGTGCACGTCGGGGTCGTGTTCATCGCCGATGCCGCCGGACGACCAGTGTCGATCCGCGAGACCGACAAGCTCAGCGGCTCGTTCGCGATGACATCGGAGGTCGCGGCGGTCTGCGACGCGATGGAGACGTGGAGCCGTCTCGTCTTCGACGCCCTGACCTTGTGACCTTCCCACCCGGGCAGTGCGGCCCGGGAATCCGGGACGGGGGAGTGCGATACTCGTCGCGAGGTTCGATGGCCAACCGACACCGCCCGCTCCCTCTCCGGCTCGCCCTGGGCGCCACGCTGCTGGGCCTGTTCCTCGTCGCCACGGCGGGCGAGGTTGGTGCCGCGCAGCCGAGGGTCGATGTCCTGACCGCCGACGGGGTCGTGGACAACGTGCTCGCTGGCTACATCGCGGGCGGTGTGACGGCCGCCGCCCAGGACGGTGCCTCGGCCGTCGTCGTCCGGCTCAACACGCCCGGGGGGAGTCTCGACGCCACGCAGCAGATCACGAGCGCGTTCCTCGAGTCGCCCGTCCCGGTGATCGTGTGGGTCTCGCCGTCGGGCGGCCGCGCCGCGAGCGCAGGGACCTTCATCACGCTGGCCGCGAACCTTGCCTACATGGCTCCCGGGACGAACATCGGGGCCGCATCGCCGGTGGGCGCCGGGGGCCAGGACATCGGCGGCACGCTCGGCCAGAAGGTGCTCAATGATGCCATCGCCAACATCACGGCGATCGCGGAGGCGCGCGGCCGGAACGTCGACTGGGCCGTCGCTACCGTCCGCGATGCTCGATCCTCGGCGGCCAGCGAGGCCGTGTCCGCAGGAGCCGTGGACGGGATCGCCGGGACGCTGGATGCCGTCCTCGCCGCCGCCGACGGCCGCAAGGTCACGGTCGCCGGTGGCCGGACCATCACGCTCCAGCTGGGCGGTGCCGTCACGGCGGACGTGGGCATGAACCCGCTGCTCGGCTTCCTCCACCTGCTTGCCGATCCGAACATCGCGTTCGTGCTGTTCACGATCGGGGCACTGGGTGTGGTGATCGAGTTCGTCCATCCAAACCTGGTGAGCGGGATCCTGGGATCGCTGGCGCTGATCCTTGCGTTCATCGGGTTTGGCAGCCTGCCGCTCAACCTCGCCGGTCTGCTGCTGCTGGGGCTCGGCCTGTTCCTGTTCGTGCTCGAGACCCAGATCGTCAGCCACGGGCTGCTCACCCTGGGCGGGGTCGTCTGCTTCGCGCTGGGCGCGTCCGCCCTGTATACGGTGCCGGTGGATCCCACCGGGCCGGCGGTCCACGTCTGGACGCCCCTGATCATCGTGACCACCGTCACGGCCGGGTCGCTGATGGCCCTCATCACCCTGTCCGCGCTGCGGACGAGGCGGATGGGGTCGTCGGCCGGCACGGTCGGGGTCGCCATCCCCATCGGCAGCGAGGGCTACGTCCAGGCCCCCCTGACACCGATCGGCACCGCCTACCTGGCCGGCGAGCCCTGGAGCGCCCGCACCGTCGACGGCACCCCGCTCATGCGCGACACCCCGGTGCGACTCACCGGTTTCGACGGCCTGACGGCCCTCGTCGAACCCCTGCGCGAGAAACCCACATCTCTGCCGGCGGCCTCCGCGTCCGCCGACCGGCCCTAGCTGAACCGGAGGCCTCCATGGAATCAGCGGTTGCCCTGTCCATCCTCGCGTTCGTCGTTGTCGTCGTGCTGGTGCTCCTGTACCTGTCGATCCGGGTCGTCCAGCAGTACGAGCAGATGGTGGTGTTCCGCCTGGGCAAGACAAACGAGGCGATGGTGCGCGGACCCGGTCTCCGCTTCCTGATCCCGGTCGTCGATCGTCCCGTCAAGGTCGACATGCGCGAGCAGTTCATCGAGGTGCCGAGCCAGACCACGATCACCAGGGACAACGCGCCGATCAACGTCGACTTCCTGATCTACTGGCGGATTGCGGGCGCCCTCAAGAGCGTCGTGAACGTGGCCTACTTCGCGGGCGCCCTCCAGGGCGTGGCCACGACCACCCTGCGCGCCGTCATCGGCGACATCCTGCTCGACGACGTGCTGTCGAAGCGGGAGCAGATCAACGAGGTCCTGCGCACCAAGCTCGATGAGGTCACCGAGCGCTGGGGCGGCAAGATCACGACCGTCGAGATCCGGGAGATCACCCCGCCGCGCGACGTGCAGGATGCGATGAACAGGCAGCTCTCGGCCGAGCGGACGAGGCGTGCCGTGATCACGGAATCAGAGGGTTTGCGCCAGTCGGCGATCAACGTGGCCGAGGGACAGAAGCAGTCCGAGATTCTCAAGGCCGAAGGCGAGCGGCAGGCGGCGATCCTGCGGGCCGAGGGCTTCAGCCAGGCATTGGAGCGGATCTACGCGGCCGCGCGCGACATCGACGAGAAGACGATGTCGCTGCAGTACCTGGAGGCGCTCAAGGCGCTGGGGGCGAGCCCGTCCACGAAGTTCGTCATCCCCACCGAGTTCACGCGGTTGGCCGAGCGCATCGGCGGCTACGTCGGCGCCGGCATGGGAGCCCGCGACGACGAGGCCGGACCGCCGGCCGCGACCGGCGGCCGGTGATCCGGCGGCTCCTGCTGACCGTGGCGGCGCCCGTCGTCGCGGTCCTCGCGCTCGGGCCGCTGGGTGACCGCATCGCGTCCCGCCTGACGCAGGCGCCGCGGCGCCTGCCGGAGGAGGCCGGCATGGCCGCGGCGCTGGATGCGCTGGGCGGCGAGGTCGTCCGCCTCCGGGCGCGTGATGGGGTGCGCCTGACCGGACGCTGGCTTGCCGCCGACACCGGTCCGGCCGCCCCGGGTGCCGCCGGGGAGGCGTGGGCGCCGGATCCGCGGGAGGCGATCCTGCTCCTCCACGGCTACAGCGGCTCCGTGACCCCCGCCCTGCTCGACCTGGCTCCCTTCCTGCGCCGGACGGCGGGCGTCATGGGCCTCGATTTCCGCGGTCACGGTGGGTCGGACGACGCGCCGACCACGTTCGGGCTGCACGAGGTCGAGGATGTGGCCGGCGCGCTCGACTGGCTGGGCGAGCGGGGGATCAGGCGGGTCGCGCTGGTCGGGTCGTCCATGGGCGGGATCACGGCCATCGCCGCGGTGGCCGTCCTCGGCGACGGCCGGCTCCCCGCGGCGGACATCGAGCCGGACGCGCCGGCCGCGCCGGGCCCTCCGCCCCGACCGCGGGTGGTTGCGCTCGTGGCCGACTCCACCCCGCCCGAGCTCGCCGTGGTGATCGGGAGCCGGGTCGGGGTCGTGCCCGGCCGGTTCGTGGCGGAGCGGGCGCTCGGACGCATGGCGCGCCGCGTGGGCGGCGACCCGCGACGGACGCAGCCGGTGCGGGTCATCGGTCTGCTCGAGGACCTCCCGATGCTGCTCGTCCACGGCGTCGCGGACCGGACGGTGCCCATCCGGGATGCGCGCCGGCTGGTCGCTGCAGCGCCGCAGGGGGCGCGCCACCTCGAGATCGACGGGGCCGATCACGGCGCGGGCCACCGGGTCGACCCGGGTCGCTACGAGGCGGAGGTTACGGACCTGCTGCGCCCGGCGTTCGCGGCCGCGCGCGGGTAAGGGGAAGACATCTGCCGGTCGACCCCTATACTTCGAGCCGCACCCAGGGGGCGAGCGCGGGGCTCGACGTGCAGGTGCCGGGTCAGGAGATCGGATGGCCGGGAAGGTTCTCGTCGTCGACGACGATGCGAGCGTCCAGCGACTCCTCCAGTACACCCTCAAGCAGGAGGGGTACGAGGTCACCATCGGCGCGAGCGGCGAGGACGCGCTCCGCCTGTGGCGCGACGAGGTCCCGTCGCTGATCCTCCTCGACGCCTCGCTGCCCGGCGTGGACGGGTTCGAGGTTGCGACCCGTATCCGCGCGGAGGAGGCGTCGGGCGTTCACACGCCGATGATCATGCTGACCGCGGACCGGGACGTGCAGCAGCGCGTCCGCGCGCTGCGGGCCGGTGCCGACGACTACCTGATCAAGCCGTTCCACCCGGCCGAGCTGCTGGCCCGGATGAAGAGCCTGATCGCGCGGTTCTCGCCCACCGACGCCCTGGTCGGGCGTCCGCCGCTGGGCCTGATCCACGCCTACTACGGGGCGAAGGGTGGCGTGGGCACCACGACGATCGCGATCAACGCGGCGATCGCGCTCCATTCCCTGGGCCGGCGGGTGTGCCTGGTGGACGGCAACCTCCAGTTCGGCGACCACCGGGTGTTCCTGGACCTGGGCCTTGATCGCCGGAGCATCGCGGACATCGTCACCGCACCCTCGATGGACAGCGACCTGATCCGCAAGATCGTCCAGCCGCACGAGTCCGGCATCGACCTGCTGCTCGCGCCGCCGTCTCCGGAGTCTGCGGACCTGGTCACCGCCGCCCACATGCACCAGATCCTCGAGCTGCTGCGCGAGATGTACGACTACGTGATCGTGGACATCGACAAGCGGCTCGACGACGTGAACCTGATGGTCCTCGACGTGGCGGACACGATCTTCGCGGTCATGACCGCCGACCTCTCGTGCCTCAAGAACGTCCGTCTCGTGCTCGAGACCATCGGCCACCTTGGCTACGAGGCCTCCAAGCTCAAGCTGGTCCTCAACCGCTCGAACGCATTCACGGGGATCAACGTGAAGAGCGCCGAGGGTGCGCTCAAGCGGCCGATCGAGTTCCAGATCGTCAACGAGTACCGCGGCGCCATCTCCGCGCTCAACACCGGGGCGCCGTTCATGGCCAACAAGGCGGACTCGGTCCTCGGCCGGTCGGTCCTCGACTTCGCCCGTGCGGTCGACAAGCCCGGCGAGGCGGTCCCGCAGCTGGAGGCCGCAACCGGCCGCTAGCACCATGCGGGTGGCGGCCGCGTGCCGCCGGTTTCGGGGAATAAGCGCGAGGTGAGCGGGGCGGCCTACCGTGCCGCTCGTGCTCGCGACCCTTCTCTCTGCAACGCTCCACGGCCTCGGCGGGCTGGTCGTGCGGGTCGAGGTGGACGTCGCGCCCGGTCTGCCCGGGTTCACGATCGTCGGGCTGCCTGACGCCGCGTTGTCGGAAGCCCGCGAGCGCGTCCGCGGGGCGCTGCGCAACGCCGGGTTCCACCACCCACCCCGGAGGATCACCGTCAACCTCGCGCCCGCGGAGGTGCGCAAGGCCGGAGCGTCGCTCGATGTCGCGATCGCCCTCGGGATCCTGCTCGGGTCGGAGCAGCTGCGGGCGGGCCCGGGCCGCATCGCCCTGATCGGGGAGCTCGGGCTCGGCGGCGAGGTACGGCCCGTTCCGGGCGTGCTGCCGATGTGCCTGGCCCTTGCCCGCCACGGGGTCAGGCGAGTGGTCGTGCCCGCGGAGTCGGGGGCCGAGGCGGGGCTTGCCCCGGGGATCGAGCCGGTCCCGGTGGACGCCCTCGCGGATGTAGCCGCCGTCATCCGGGCTCCACGCTCCCGCCGGCCGGCGGCCGTGCCATTGCCACGGGCCGGCTCGCCTGTCCCGTCGCGGGTCGTGGCTGCGCCCGCGGCGGGCGATCCATCCCCGGGCGGATCGGTCGATCTCGCCGACGTTCGCGGCCAGGCGGCGGCCCGGCGCGCGATGGAGATCGCGCTCGCCGGGGGCCACGCAATCCTGCTGATCGGTCCGCCGGGCTCGGGCAAGACGCTCCTGGCGAGGACGATCCCGGGGCTGCTGCCGGATCTGGACGATGGCGCGGCGCTGGCGGCGACCGTGGTCGCGTCGGTGGCGTCCACGCGCCCGGTCGGGGCCCTGGTCCGGCGGCCGCCGGTGCGGATGCCGCACCACACCACCTCGTATGCCGGCATGGTCGGCGGGGGGCCGCGGATGTCGCCGGGCGAGGTCACCCTCGCCCACCAGGGTGTTCTGTTCTGCGATGAGCTGCCGGAGTTCGGGAGGGACGTCCTGGAGGCCCTGCGGCAGCCGCTGGAGGACGGGAGCGTCAGCGTGTCGCGGGTCGGGCGCGCCGAGACGTTCCCCGCGCGTTTCACGTTCGTCGCGGCGATGAACCCGTGCCCTGCGGCCAGCACGGGGCGGCCGACCGCACCTGCTCGTGCCCCCCCGGCGTCCCGGAGCGCTACCTGCGGCGCGTGTCCGGTCCGCTGCGGGACCGGATCGACCTGTGGGTTGCCGTGGACCGGGTGCCGCCCGCCGTCCTGATCGCCGCACCCGCCCCGGAGGCGTCATCGGCCGTTGCGGCGCGGATCGCCGCCGCGCGCCGGCGACAGCAGGCGCGGACCGGGGATCGGCCGAACGCCCGCGTGTCGGGCCGGGAACTTCGCGCGCTGTGCGCGATGGACCCGGTCGTCCAGCGGCGGGCCGTGCGCCTCGCGGAGCTGGAGGGCCTTTCCGGCCGGGGGACGGAGAGGCTGCTGCGGGTGGCGCGCACGATCGCCGATCTCGATGCGGAACCGGGCGTCACGGCGGCTCACCTGGACGAGGCGGCCCGGTTCCGCTCTCCGGTGGACCGCATGAGCCTGCGGCGCGCGAGCTGATGCTCGGCATCGGACGCGATGGCCCGCTTGGCCGCGACGAGCCGGTTCCGCTGGGTGGGCCCCGCCTCGATCCTCCCGAGACCGAGCCGGGCGGGATCACGGCTGACGAGCGTGATGCCTGGGTCGTGCTGGCCGGAGTCCACGGTGTCGGACCGGTCTCGTTCGAACGCCTGCTTCGAGCTCACGGCAGCGCACGGGCGGTCCTCGCCCATGCCCGTCAGCGGGCGGCCGTCGCCAGCCTGGTGGCGGCCTCGTACGGCATCGACGGCACGACGGCGACGCTCACCCCCGACGCGGCACGTGCGATCGTTGCCGCGGCCCGCGATCCGGAGTCCCGGCTCGCAGCCACGCGGGCATCGGGGCTGCGCGTCGTCACGCTCGCCGACCGGGCCTACCCATCGCGCCTGCGGCGCATCGAGCTGCCGCCGCCGATCCTGTTCGTGAGGGGCTCGGTGACCGCGATGGACCGCGCCCGTGCGATCGCGGTCGTCGGGACGCGACGGCCGACGGAGGCCGGGCGGGCGATGGCCGGGCAGATCGCGGGTGCGGTGGCGGAGCTCGGGGCGACGGTCGTGTCGGGCCTGGCGGTGGGCATCGATGGGGCCGCGCACGCAGCCGCAGTGGACGGGGGCCGGCCCACCGTGGCGGTGCTGGGTGGCGGTCACGATCGGCTGTACCCGGCAGGCCACCGCGGGCTGGTGGCGGCGATCGTCGAAGGTGGCGGCACGATCGTCAGCGAGTTCGCCCCGGACGTCATCCCGAGCCGCGGTACCTTCCCACGCCGGAACCGGATCATCAGCGGCCTTGCCGACGCCACGGTCGTGGTCGAGGCTGGCGCCCGCAGCGGGGCGTTGACCACGGCCGCGTGGGCGCTCGAGCAGGGACGGGGCCTCCACATCGTCCCGGGCCGGATCGGCGACCCCTCGGTGGCAGGCTGCCTCGCCTTCCTGCGCGAGGCAGCCCCGGAGGCGCGCATCGTGGCCGGAATCGGTGAGCTCATCGAGGATCTCGAGCTGTTGACGGAGCCAACCTCGCGAGAACAACGGGACGGCCGGGCCCGTGTGGTGAGCGCGCCGTCGCTCGAAGCGGTCCTCGCTGCCCTGGGGCCGACCGAGCGATCGATCGCGCACGGGATCGCCGCCGGGCTGGCGTCCGTGGACGAGCTCGTTGCGGCGACCGGCGGCTCGGCTGCAACGGTGCTCGGAGCGCTCACCGCGCTGGAGATGCGCGGGCTGATCCTCGAAGCCTTCGGGCGGTACCGTGCCAGCGGCCCTCTCGCCGTCGCCCGCGCGCTGCCGGCCGGACGCCGCGCCTTCGGGCAGACGGAACGATGAGCGGCCTCACCGTTGCGCGGTTGCCGGTCGGTCCGACCCGGTGCTACCCTCCGAGCGACCCGGGCCACCGCGGCCCCAGGACCCATCGCCTGCCGGAGGTCGTGGCCGTCTCGCGGCCGCCCCGGCTGCGGTGACTGGAGGATCGTCTATTGCGAAAGCTCGGCGCGCTCGCGCTCGCGGTTCCCGTGCTCGTCGTGGTGTACCTGGCGTCGCTGCTCCGGCGGGGACGGGCCAGCCGCATCGCGGCCGGGATTGCCGCCACCGCGATCGTCGGGCTTGTCGTCGTGGTGAGCCTGCCGCCCGCACCGAGCAACGCGCTCCCTGCGTCCGGACCACCGGCTCCGGTCGCCGCGGAGCTGCTCGACGCGGTCCTGACGGGGCAGGCGCTCGAGGCCCCGCTGGTCGTCCGGTTCTCCGATCCGATGGACGCTGCATCCGTTGCGGCGGCCCTGCGCATCCAGCCGGAGGCCGCCGTGACCCTGCGCTGGGATGACGCCGGCTCGAGCCTCACGATCCTCCCGGTCGATCACTGGCAGCCGGACACGCTGTATGCCGTCAACGTTGATACCAAGGCCCGGTCCCTGGCCGGCGGCACCCTCACCGCTCCGGTTCGGGCCGTCTTCCTCACGGTGCCTGCCGGCAGCGGCGCTATCGCCGCGACCCGGATCGACGGCACCCGGGTCGGCATCGACACCTCGTTCCAGGTGATGCTCGACCGGCCGCTCACCGCCACCGCCGTCCAGGCGGCCTTCCGGACCGATCCCCCGATCGCCGGCACGGTCGCGCCGGCGGGCGCACCCGGGGCATTCGTGTTCACGCCGGCTGCGCCCCTGGCGCCCGGTGTCCGATACCGGGTGTGGCTGGATGGTCTCGTGGACGCCGAGGGCGTCTCCTTCAACCCCATCGGCAGCCTCGAGGTGACCACCGCCGCCGCGCCGACGGTCGTGCGTTTCCGGCCGCTCGCGGGGGCGAAGGACATCGACCCGACGGCCGCGATCTCCGTCCGCTTCACCGAGGGCATGAACCACACCCTGACCGCCGCGGCGTTCCACGTGACCATCGCGGGCAAGGCCGTCGCGGGAAAGGTGTCATGGGCCGAGAGCAGCACGGTGCTGGTGTTCGATCCCACGAGCAACCTGCCGTACGGGTCGACGGTGACCGTTGCTGTGGATGCGGGTGCCGCCTCCGCCGCGGGCGTGCCGCTGGTCAAGGCGACCGCAGGCACGTTCACGGTCAAGGCCAAGCCTGTGGTCACCAAGGCGGCCACGGTGGCGATCCCGAAGTCGGGAGCCAGCGGGGCGGTCAGCGGCAGCTGGACGGCCGTGGAGGCCTACTACCTCCAGCTCATGAACTGCACGCGGACGGGCGGCTGGGTGACGTCGACCGGCGCCTGCTCGTCCCCCGGGGGACGCAACGTGGCCCCGCTCAAGCTTGACGCAGGGATCAGCGCGAAGGTGTCGCGCCCGTACGCCAAGTACCTCGCCGTCCACGCCCTGTGCAACCACTTCTACGACGGCAACCCGGGCACCCGGCTGGCCCGGGCCGGGTACACGAGCTACCGGTGGGGCGAGAACATCGGCTGCGAGGGTGGCAACGCGTACAGCGCCGTGCTCGGCGACCACCTGTTCTTCCAGAACGAGAAGTCGACCAACGGCGGCCACTACGTGAACCTGATGAACGCCGCGTACGACCGGGCCGGGATCGGGGTCTGGGTCGCCAGCGGGCGGGTCCGCCTGGTCATCGACTTCTACCACCCCTGATCAACGGTCCCGCCGCACCGGGAGGACCATCGGGCGGGTGACGGCGCGCGTCACCCGCGCGACGATGGGGACGTGATCCGAAACGTCTGCATCCACATCACCAACGAGCAACCGCTGCTGGCGGACCTGTTCGGTGTTCCCGCATCCACGGACGCCGGTCTCCTGTGCACGAACGTGCGCACGATGGATGGCAAGCGGCCCGTGTTCATCGACCGGGTCGAGGCCACCTTCTTCTTCCCGTACCACATCATCCGGTTCATGGAGATCCCGGAGGGCGCACTCGAGGGCCACCTGTCCGCACCGCCTGGCTCGGGTCGCGATGGCGCGAACGCCGACTCGCCCGACGACCGCGCGGCCGTCTCCGATGTCCTGCTGCTGCCCGTCCCCGCTGCGGCCGCGTCCGGGGGCAACGGGACGGGTGAGGACCGGGAGCTCGAGATCGACGAGGGCTTCCTCCAGCGCATCCGCGACATCTGATCGTCGCGGCCGGGCAACCGGCGCGTAAGAGGGCCGGTGCTACACTCCCGGCCGCCATGCCCAAGCACCTCGTGATCGTGGAGTCGCCCGCCAAGGCGCGGACGATCGAACGCTACCTCGGCGATGACTACCAGGTCCTCGCGTCGTACGGTCACGTCCGTGACCTGCCCGAGAACCCGGGCAAGGGCAAGTTCGGGGTGGACGTCGACAACGACTTCGCGCCCGATTACCTGATCCCGGAGGACAGGCGGCGGCAGGTCTCCGCGATCGAGAAGGCCGCCCGCAGTGCGGATTCGGTGTACCTCGCCACCGACCTCGACCGCGAGGGTGAGGCGATCGCCTGGCACGTGGCCGAGGCGGCCCACATCCCGGCCTCCAAAACCCAGCGGGTGACCTTCAGCGAGATCACGGAGAACGCGATCCTCGAGGCGTTCGCGCATCCCCGGGAGATCGACCGGCACCTCGTGGACGCACAGCAGGCGCGCCGGATCGTGGACCGGCTGGTCGGGTACACGCTCAGCCCGCTGCTGTCGCGCAAGATCCGCAGCGGTCTCTCGGCCGGCCGTGTCCAGTCCGTCGCGGTCCGGATCGTGGTCGAGCGCGAGCGCGAGATCCGGGCGTTCACCGCTCGCGAGTACTGGACGCTCGAGGCACGCCTTGCGACGGCCGACGGGGCGGAGCTCGCCGCGGACGTGGTCCGGATCGCCGGCAAGGCACTCGACATCGGCGACGCGGAGACCGCGGGACGTCACGCAACCGCCCTGCGCGGGGAGCGCCCGGTCGTGGACGCGGTCACGATCCGGCCGTCCAAGCGCAACCCGGCTCCGCCGTTCACCACCAGCACCCTGCAGCAGGAAGCGAGCCGCAAGCTCGGCTTCAACCCCAAGCGCACGATGTCCGTCGCGCAGCGGCTGTACGAGGGCGCCGACACCCCGGACGGACACGTCGGGCTGATCACGTACATGCGGACGGATTCGACCGCCATCGCCGGCGTCGCGATGACCGAGGCACAGGGCGTGATCGTCGAACGGTTCGGCGAGCGGTACGGGACGGGCAAGGGGCGCTTCTACAAGACCAAGGCGAAGGGCGCCCAGGAGGCACACGAGTCGATCCGGCCGACGTCGTTCCTGCGCGACCCCGAGTCGATGCGCGCGCACCTCAGCCCCGAGGAATACCGCCTCTACCGATTGATCTGGCAGCGCGCGATCGCGTCGCAGATGGCGTCCAAGGAGCTCGAGACCACGACCGTCGACCTGGTGGCCGGCGACTACCGGTTGCGGGCCTCGGCGACACGGACGCTGTTCGACGGCTTCGCCCGCGTCTACACCGAGGGTCAGGACGATGCGGCCGAGGAGAGCGAGCGCACGCTCCCCCCGCTGCGCAAGGGGGATGTCACCTCGGTCCTCGGCGTGACGCCCGCCCAGCACTTCACGGAACCGCCGCCGCGGTACACCGAGGCGACGCTGATCAAGGCCCTCGAGGAGCACGGCATCGGTCGCCCGTCGACATACGCGGCGACGATCTCCACGATCGTGGACCGCGGCTACGTGCGCGTGGAGGACCGGCGTCTGTACCCGGAGGAGATCGGCGAGATCGTCACGGACCTCCTGGTCGCGCACTTCGGCGAGTACGTGGACCTGGCGTTCACCGCCCGCATGGAGGAGGAGCTCGACGAGGTCGCGCGCGGCGAGCGGGCGTGGATTCCCCTGCTGCACGCCTTCTTCGGGCCACTCCGGGATCGCGTCGACGAGAAGCGCAAGGAGCTCAAGCGACGCGACTTCACCACGGTGCCCACCGACGAGGTGTGCTCCGAGGGCCATCCGATGGTGATCCGGCTCGGCCGCAACGGCAAGTTCCTTGCCTGCTCCACGTACCCGGAGCACAAGGAGACCCGGCCGCTGCCCGGTGACGAGACGCCGGTCATGGAAGGCGAGGGCGAGGTCTGCCCGCAGTGCGGGGAGGGCACGCTCACCACCCGGCGTGGGCGGTTCGGCGCGTTCGTCGGCTGCTCGCGCTATCCGGACTGCACCTACATCCGCAAGGACGGGCCGCCGCCCCCGGAGCCGCTCCCGTTCTCGGTGACCTGCCCCAAGAACGGCGACGGGACGCTGGTGGCGCGTCGCGCCCGGCGCACCGGGAACGTCTTCTGGGGCTGCTCTGCCTACCCTCGCTGCGACTTCACCACGAACTTCGAGCCCACCGGGGCGATCCACGATGCGCACGAGGACGGCAAGGGCGCCGTCGCCCGCAAGGAGGACGCCGGCCTGTGTCTGACCTGCGGGGCGGCCGTGCCCCTGCCGGACGGGCCGCTGGTCGGTCTGCGCCTCCCGGGCGGCCCCCCGGATCCGGCGGCCCTCCAGCGACCGGCACGAGGCGGTGCTCGCCGGGCAGGCGGCCGCACCGGAGCAGCGCGCGGTGGCCGTGGGTCGTCCGCCGCTCCACGATCGGGGGCCAGCACCCGGCGACGCGGGGCTTGAGCCGGGCCGCGGCCGGATGACGGGCAACGAGGCGCTCCGGCGGTTCCTGCGCTCGCTCGAGGCGCGCGACATGTCGCCCAACACGCGGCGCTCGTACGAGGCCTCGGTCTCGGCCTACCTGGACTGGCTGGAGGCGCGCGGCGAGGATTGGCGCTCCCCGGCGCGTCCGGTGCTCCGGCTCTACCTCGCGACGCTGACCGAGGGTCACGCGAAGAGCACGATCGCACAGCGGATGGCCGCCCTGCGCTCGTTCCACCGCTATGCCGCGCGGGCCGGGCTGGCGCCCGGCGACCCGTGGGGCGTGATCTCGACCCCGCGCCTGCCGCGCCGCCTGCCGAAGGTGCTCGAGGTCGAACAGGTCGAGCGGCTGATCGCGGCCGTCGACGCCGACCTGGCTGCGGCCGGCGCGGGTACCTCGCCCACGGGCCGCCACGACCCGGCGCTCGCCATCGCGCTCGCGCTGCGCGACCGGGCCCTGGTCGAGACGGCCTACGCCGCGGGCCTCCGGATCAGTGAGCTCGCGGCGGCGGACCTCGGCAACCTCGACCTGCGGCGCGGCGAGCTGCGCGTCCTGGGCAAGGGGCGCAAGGAGCGGATCGGCCTGCTCGGGCGGCCGGCCCGCGAGGCGCTCGCGGCGTACCTGGACGACGGGCGCCCGACCCTTGCCGCGCGGGGCCGCCCGGATCCCGACACGACGCTGCCGACGGAGGTGTTCCTCA
This sequence comes from uncultured Chloroflexia bacterium, assembly GCA_963849495.1. Classification (GTDB taxonomy): domain Bacteria; phylum Chloroflexota; class Limnocylindria; order Limnocylindrales; family CSP1-4; genus CAIXZV01. The sequence goes on from CAWKHN010000015.1 coordinate 449,417, forward strand.
ACTTCCACGGCGGTCCGCTCGGCGTTCGCGGCCTGCGGGCGCGGCTGGACCGGCTGCGCCGACTCGCCGGGCTGCCGGACGGGATCACCCCGCACACGCTCCGGCACAGCTTCGCGACGCACCTGCTCGAAGGCGGGGCCGACCTGCGGGTCGTCCAGGAGCTGCTCGGCCACGAGAGCCTCGCGACGACGCAGATCTACACCCATGTGTCGCCGTCGCGGCTGCGCGATGCCTACCGGTCTGCGCACCCCCGGGCGCGGCTGAACGGCTGATGGACGAGCCGTCCCTCGACCCGATCAACACCGAGGACTTCGAGGCCGCGGCCGCGCCGTCGCGCTCGGCCATGCTGGCCGGGTCGTCGTCGACGCGCGCGCTGGCGGCGGCCGGCCTGATCGTCACCGCTGCGTCGCTGGCGTCGCGGGTGCTGGGCTTCGCGCGCTACATCGCGATCGGCCGAGTGGTTCCCGATACCGCCAGCCTCGACGCGTTCAACACCGCCTTCCGGCTCCCGGACTTCCTGTTCCAGCTGGTGGCCGCCGGCGCTCTCGCGTCGGCTCTGGTGCCGGTGCTCGCCGGGCTGTTCGCGACGGGCGAGACCCAGCGCGCGTGGCGCGTCGTGTCCACCATCACCACCTTGATCCTGACCGCGCTGTTCGTGCTCGTGGTCATGGCCGAGCTGGCGACGCCGCAGCTGGTGGGGTTCATCGCCCCCGGGTTCAGCGGTTCCACGCTGCAGATGACGATCGACCTCACACGGGTGATGCTGCTCAGCCCGCTGTTCATGGCCGGCGGCGCGATCGCATCAGCGGCGCTCAACGCGCGCGGCAGGTTTGCGGCGGCGTCAGTCGCCCCGCTCGTCTATAACGTGGGAATCATCGCCGGGGCGCTCTTCCTCGTTCCCGCCATGGGCATCAGCGGCCTGGCCGTTGGCGTGGTGGTCGGGGCGGCGGGCCACCTCCTCGTGCAGATCCCGGGCATGCTGCGCATCGGCGCGCGGGTCCGTCCGTCGCTCGAGCTCCGCGATGCGCCGACCCGGCGCGCGCTCGTGCTGATGGGTCCCCGGACCCTCGGCCTGGGCGCCACGCAGATCGTGTTCCTGGTGATGACCGCGCTGGCGACGTCGCTGCCGAACGGGTCGGTCACGGCGTTCAACCTTGCGTTCGCGCTGCTCCAGATCCCGATCGGCGTCATCGGCGTCCCGCTCGGGACGGTGCTGCTGCCGTCGCTGTCCCGCGAGGCCGCCGCGGGGGACACGGCGGCCTTCCGGCGACTCCTGGTCCGCGGCCTGGGCCTGCTCGCCTACGTGATGCTCGCAATCTCGGCACTGGGCATTCCGGTCGCCTCGGACGTCGTGCGCGAGGCGTACGGGCCGGGCCACTACAGCCCCGAGATCATGGGGTGGGTCGCTGTCTCGCTGGCGGTGTTCATGGTCGGGCTCACCGCGCACGCGCTGATCGCGGTGCTGGCCCGCGCCTTCTACGCGCTCCAGGACACCGCGACGCCGGTTGCCGCCGGGATCGTGGCCGTCGGGGCCAACATCGTCCTCGGTCTGGCCCTGGTGGGTCCCCTCGGGCTGGTCGGCCTGGCGATGGCGATCGCCGTCGGCGCGTGGCTGGAGACCGCGCTGCTCGTCGTGTTCCTGGCCCGCCGGATGCCGGGCCTCGGGCTTGGGGAGACCTGGCTCGTGATCGCGCGGTCGGCAGTCGCGGCGGCCCCGGGCGCGCTCGTCTCCTGGGGAGTCATGACCGTGCTCCTGTCGGCGTGGGGCACCGAGGCGGGCTACCTCGTCACCTTCGTCCGGCTCTGCCTGGCCACGGCCGCCGGTGGGGTCGTCATCCTCGGTGCGTCACTGGCGCTGCGGATCGAAGAGCCCCGCCGTATCCTCGAGATCGTGCTGGACCTCATGCACCGTCGCGGTCGCGGATGACGCGGGCCGCCGGTCTCCCCGAGCCCGACGCGGCCGCCTGGGATGCGTACGTGGAGGCCAACGCGCGCGGCTCGTACCTCCAGCTCGCCGGCTGGGCCCAGGTCAAGGCCGTCAATGGCTGGCAGGCGCGGCGCCTGCTGGACTCGACCGACCCCGGAGCCGGCGCGCAGGTCCTGCTCCGGCGGCCCGGACCCCTGCCGTGGGCGTTCGCGTATGCGCCGCGCGGCCCGGTGCTGGACCGCTGGGACGCCGCGACGATCGAGCGGGCGACGGACCTCCTGCGTCGCGGCCTCCGGACCGGTCCGCGGGTCAGCCACCTCCGGATCGACCCCGAGGTCGAGCGCGGCGTTGGCCCGGACGAGGGCGGTGCCGTGACGGGCGCCCTGCGGGCCGCGGGCTGGCGTCCGGCCCCGCCGATCCAGCCGGTGTCGACCCGGGCGATCGACCTGTCAGCGGACGAGGCGGCGCTGTGGGGCGAGCTGCGCAAGAAGTGGCGCCAGTACGTGAACAAGGCACGCGCCGGGGACGTGCGCGTGGTCGATGCCGGGCCCGACCGGCTGAGCGACTTCTACCGGATCTACCGGGAGACCGCGGACCGCGCCGGGTTCCTGATCCGTGCCCTGTCCGCGTATCGCGACGTCTGGGACGCATTCGCGCCCGCGGGTCGGGCCCGGCTGCTGTTCGCCGAGCTCCCGGATGGGACGCCGGCCGCCACGCTGTTCCTGGTGCAGGCCGGGACCCGGGTCGTGGAGCCCTACGGCGGCATGACGAGGGCCGGCGCCGAGAGCCGGGCGAACTATCTGCTCAAGTGGGAGGCGATCCGGAGCTCGAAGGCGGCCGGTGCCACGATCTACGACCTGTGGGGGCTCGCGCATCCCGGGATCGCCCACTTCAAGACCGGGTTCGGGGGTCGCGAGATCGACTACGTGGGCGCCTGGGACCTGGTGCTCGATCCGTTCGGGCGGCGGACCTACGCGGTCGCGCAGCGGGCCCGGGTCCGGGTGGAGCGGTTGCGCCACGGGCTCCGCGGCAGCGGGGCCGCTGCCGGGTACTCGGGTGATGTCGGGGACGCCGGGGGCGATACGTGACGCCGGTGGTCCGCGAGCTTGCGCCTGCGGACCTCGACGGCTGGGATGCGGATGCCGTCGATGCGCCGGGGGGCCACGTCCTGCAGTCACGGGCATGGGCCGCTCATCGCGCCGCACAGGGGTGGCAGCCGCGCTTCCTGGCCGCCGGCGGGACGCGGGCCCTGGTGCTCACCCGCCGGTGGCCGCTCGTCGGCGGGGGGTCGGGCTACATCCCCCGCGGGCCCGTAGGCCCGGGTACGCCGTGGGTCGGTGACGGGTCCGATGGGTCCGGCGTGGCCATCGGTGAGACGCTGGCCGCAGCCGCCGCGTACCTCGCCGCCTCCGGCGTGGACGTCCTGGCCGCCGACGCGGAGGTCGCCGCCGAGGACACCGGCTACGGCGCAGCCCTCCGGGAGGCCGGCTTCCGGGCCATCCCGGAGATCCAGCCCTCCCGGCACCGGATGGCGCTGCCGCTGCCCGCGGATGGCGATCCGGCCACGATCCTCGAGGGCATCGCCAAGGCCACCCGCCAGCGGATCCGGCGGGCCGAGCGCGACGGCGTCGTCGTGACGCGCCTGGACGCCTGCCCCGTGGACCTCGAGGGGGTGCGTGCGGCGAGCGATGCGCCAGAGGTGGCCTTCGCCCGCTTCTACGACCTGCTGCGGGCCACCGGCGAGCGCCTGGGGTTCGGTCTGGGAGGCCCGGCCGAGTTCGTCGCCTGGTGGGTCCGCGCCCATGCCGCCGGCCACCTCGTGCTGCTGGAGGCGCGGGAGGGCGCTGAGACCGGCGCCATGCTCGGCGGGCTGCTGCTCTACCGCCATGGGCGGCGGCTGTCGACCGTGCACTCGGGGGACGAGGCAGGCCGGCGACGGGACCAGCCCGGCACGATGCACCTCCTGCGCTGGCGGGCGATCCAGCTCGCGCTCGCGGAGCGTCGCACCGAGATGGACCTCGGTGGGGTGGACGTGGCCGGCGCCCGGCGCCCTCCGACGCCCGGTGAGCCGACGTACGGCCTGTACGAGCACAAGCGCTCGTTCGGTGCGGCGTGGGTGGAGCTGGCGGGCGCCCAGGAGTGCGTGGCCCGCCCGTGGCGCTACGCGGCCGGTCGTGCGGCGGCCAGGGCGGTGCGCATGGTCCGCGCGCGGGGTGGCGCGGCGTGACGGGTTCCGGCCTGACGGGTCCCGACGAGACCGTGCCCGGCCTCGTCGCTGCCGCGGAGCCGGCCGATCCGAGATCGCTGTCCGGGCTCCTGGCGCGCCTGGACGCGGCCGGCTTGGTGGTGGGCGCGCGGCGCGCCGATGTGCCGGTCGACCCCGGAGAGCTCGCGGATGTGGCGATCCACGGGGTCACGGAGGACTCTCGCGCCGTCGGGCCCGGGACGCTGTTCGTCGCCGTTCCCGGGTTCCACGTTGACGGGCACGAGTTCGTCGAGCGGGCCGAGGCGGCCGGCGCGGCCGCGGCCATCGTCGAACACCCCGTTCCCGGCCTGCGGCTGCCGCAGCTGGTCGTCGGAGGGGCTCGGCCGGCGCTGGCCCGTGCGGCGGCCTGGTGGTACGGGGACCCGTCGCGCGCGCTCGGTACGATCGGGGTCACCGGCACGGACGGCAAGACGACGACCTGCTTCCTGGCCGTGGCCGCGCTCGAGTCCGCGGGCATCTCGACCGGGCTCACGGGGACCGTGGAGACGAAGGTCGGCGCCGTCCGCGAGCGGCACGAGGCGCACGTCACGACACCCGGCGCCGTGGAGCTGCAGGCACTGCTCCGGGCGATGGCCGTGGGTGGCAACGCGGCGGCCGTCGTCGAGACGACGTCGCACGCCCTGGAGCTGGACCGGGTGCTCGACGTCGCCTATGACGTCGCGATCCTCACCAACCTCACCCACGAGCACCTGGAGCTCCACGGGTCCTTCGAGCGATACCGGGCGGCCAAGGTGCGCCTGTTCGAGCGGCTGGGGGCCGGGCCCGGCAACCCGCCCACGGTGGTCGGGGACCGGGTCTGGCCGAAGGCCGCCATCGTCAACAGCGACGACCCGTCGGCTCCCTGGTTCGAGGCCGCAGCCCGGGCGACAGGTGCGAGGGTCGTCACCTACGGCACGGATCCGGCCGCCGACGTGCGCGTCACCGGGATCGAGGAGGACGCCCGGCGGCTCCGCGTGCGGTACACGGCCGCCTCCGGGCCCGGCATGCTCGAGCTGCGGCTCGCGGGCCGCTTCAACGCCCACAACGCGCTGGCAGTGGTCGCGCTGGGTGATGTCCTGGGCCTCGACGCGGAACGGGTCCGAGCGGGCCTGGAGGCCGTCCGGGGCGTGCCCGGACGCATGGAGCGGATCGACGCCGGGCAGCCGTTCGGGGTGATCGTCGACTACGCGCACTCGCCGGCGTCGCTGCAGGGGGTTCTGGACATCCTGGCCCCCGTTGCGGCAGCGGACGGGGGCGGGCTGATCGCCGTGTTCGGGTCGGGTGGCGAGCGCGACACGGCCAAGCGTGCGGCCATGGGCCGGATCGCTGGCGAGAGGTGTCGCCTGGTCGTCGCCACCGACGAGGACCCGCGCGGCGAGGACCCGCTCGCGATCATCGACGCCATCGTGGAGGGCGCTGAGGCGAGCGGCCGCCACCGGGGACGGGACGTGCTCGCGGTGCCCGACCGCCGGACGGCGATCGGAGAGGCCTTCGGGCGCGCCCGACCGGGCGACATCGTGCTGCTGACCGGCAAGGGACACGAGCCGTCCATCCTGTACGCGGACGGCCCGGTTCCGTGGGACGAGGCCGGCGTCGCGCGTGAGGTCCTTGCCGCGATGGGTCACGCGGCCTCCTGACGGTGCGCGGCTGCCTGTTCGCGCTGGCGGTTCCTCTTCTCGGGCAGGAAGCTCGGACGGGGCCCGTCGCGGCCGCGCGGTAGACTCCGCGCATGGCCGAACCCGTCGTCCGCGATCCCGAGACGCCCGTCGTCGCCACGCGCGCCGCGGCGAGTGCCGGGCCGCGACGCGGACCGCGACGGGACGCACCGCCGGGCCGGGCCGGAGCCGGCCGCGGCGCGGACCTCAAGACGCTCCGCCGGAACCTGATGGACTCGCTCCGCCAGCATCATGCGCAGGCGGACCTCTCGATGGTCGACCGGGCCTTCGATCTCGCGATCGAGGCGCACAGCAGCCAGGTGCGGGCGTCCGGCGAACCCTACGTGACCCACCCGATCGCGTCGGCGCAGATCCTGGCCGACCTGGGCATCGACCCGGTCGCCGTCTCGGCCGCGTTGCTCCACGACGTCCCCGAGGACACCGAGTACAGCCTCGGCGACGTGGAGGAGCGCTTCGGCCCCGAGGTTGCCCACCTCGTCGACGGCGTCACCAAGCTGTCCCGGTTCAGCACCCACAGCCACGAGCAGCAGCAGGCGGAGAACATCCGGAAGATGTTCCTCGCCATGGCGGACGACATCCGGGTCGTCCTGATCAAGCTGGCGGACCGGCTGCACAACATGCGCACGCTCGGCGCCCTGGGCATCGAGAAGCAGCAGCGCATCGCCCGCCAGACGCTGGAGATCTACGCCCCGCTCGCCGAGCGGCTCGGCATCTGGCAGATCAAGTGGGAGCTCGAGGATCTCTCCTTCAAGGCGCTCGAGCCCGCGTCGTACCGGGCGCTCGCGAAGCTGCTCGACACGCGGCGCAAGGGCCGCGAGAGCTACATCGAGCGCGCGATCGAGGAGCTGCGCCCGCGCCTCGAAGCGGCGGGGATCGAGGCCGAGCTCCAGGGCCGCCCCAAGCACCTGTACAGCATCTTCCGGAAGATGGAGCGCAAGGGGGCGGAGCTCGGCGAGATCTACGACGTCTACGCCATCCGCCTCCTGGTGAGCGAGGTGCGCGACTGCTATGCCGCGCTGGGCATCGTCCACGCGCTGTGGCGCCCGATCCCGGGCCAGTTCGACGACTACATCGCCGTCCCCAAGAACAACCTCTACCAGTCGTTGCACACCGCGGTGATCGCGCTCGACGGCAAGCCGCTCGAGATCCAGATCCGGACCCACACGATGCACCAGGTGTCCGAGGTCGGCATCGCGGCCCACTGGCGCTACAAGGAGGGATCGAAGGCGGAGCGGGACTACGACGCCAAGCTCGCCTGGCTGCGCCAGCTGATGGAGTGGCAGCGCGACGTCAGCGAGTCGGACGCGACGGAGTTCGTCGAGGGCATCAAGCTCGACATCTTCCAGGACCAGGTCTTCGTCTTCACCCCCAAGGGCGACATCAAGGACCTGCCCGCCGGCGCGACGCCCCTCGACTTCGCCTACCGGATCCACACCGACGTCGGGCACCGCACGATCGGCGCGAAGGTCAACAACCGGCTCGTCCCGCTGGACTACCGGCTGAAGAACGGCGACATCGTCGAGATCGTGACCACGAAGGGCGAGCACGGGCCGTCGCGCGACTGGCTGAACCTCGTCCGCACGTCCCACGCCCGCGAGAAGATCCGGCAATGGTTCAAGAAGAAGGACCGGGCCGAGAACATCGTCCACGGTCGCGAATCACTGGAGCGTGAGCTCCGCCGGCTTGCCCGGACCAACGTCCAGACCATCGGGCTCGACCGGATCGCGGATGTCGCGAAGACCTACCAGCACGAGACCGTGGACGACTTCTTCGCGGCCATCGGGTACGGCGCCATCTCGGCCCAGCAGGTCGTGATGCGGCTGGGTGTCCTGGACGATGTCGAGATCACGCTGCCGACGATCGCGCCGCCGCAGCCGCCCCGCACGGGCGGCGTCCGGGTGAAGGGGGTGGGGGACCTCCTGGTCAGGTTCGGTCGCTGCTGCCATCCCATCCCGGGCGACCCGATCCAGGGCTTCATCACCCGCGGCAAGGGGATCACGGTGCACCTCCGCTCCTGCCCCACCGTCCTCAGCGAGCGCGAGACGAGCCGCCTGATCGATGTCGAGTGGGACGCCGCCCCGGCCCAGACATACCCGATCGCGATCCGCGTGGAGGCGTACGACCGCACCGGCCTGCTGTCCGATATCACGCAGGTGATGGCCGAGAACAGGGTCAACATCCTGGCCGCGAACGTGGCCGTCAGCGCCGACCACACGGCCGTGGTCGCGATGACGCTCCAGGTCGCGTCGGTCGCCCAGCTGGCCAAGGTGATGAGCCGGGTGGAGCAGCTCAAGGATGTCCTCAACGTCCAGCGCGAGCTGAGCTGATCTGAGGCCGGCGGGGGCTGCGTCGCCTCCGGCGACGGGACGGCCACGGCGCGGGCCGGTGACCGCGGACCCGATCAGCTCGAGCGCCGGCCCGTGGAGTCGCCGGGCCCGGTGCCGGGGGCCATCCGGAGGTTCGGTTCCCCGGGCGCGTCGCCCCCGATCCCGGTCGGGGCCAGGGCCGCGGCAGCCAGCGACGCCCGCCCTCCGGCGCTCCGGAGCCAGGCGACCCCGGCGAGCCCGATGATCGCGCACAGGATCCCGCCCGCCGCGAGCGAGACGTCCACCCCGAAGCGTGACGCGATGCCGCCCATCACCAGCCCGCCGAAGGGCGTCGATCCCGCGAACACGGTGACGTAGATGCTCATCGTCCGTCCCCGCAGCTGGTCCGGCACGGCCAGCTGGATCGTCGTGTTCGCCGTGGCGGTCATCCCGATCGCTCCCAGGCCGACCAGGAACATCAGGACCATGCTGACCTGGAAGCTTCCGGTGAACGCGATGACGATCTCTCCGAGGCCGAGGAGCACGCCGCCGGCCACCATCACGATCGGCCGTGCGCGCCGCGCGAACGCGATGACCAGCGCCGCCGTGAGCGCGCCGATCCCCGACGCCGCCATGAGGAAGCCGTAGCCGCTCGCGCCCGCGTGCAGCACCTGCTGCGCCAGTGCTGGGATGATCACCGGGAAGTTCATGCCGAAGGTCGAGATGAGCCCGATCATCGCGATCGAGAGCAGGACGAGGGGCGTCCTGCGGACGTAGCCCAGACCTTCCCGAAGGCCCTCCATGACCTCGCCCGGCGAGCCCGGCCGGGCCATGGGCGGCGGTGTCTGCAGGTCGCCCTCGTGCATCGCGAGAAGGGCCGCGATCACCGCGAGGAAGCTGACGGCGTCGATCAGGAAGGCGGTCGAGACGCCGAAGGCGCCGATCGTGAGGCCGGCGACGGCCGGCCCGATGATCCGGGCGCCGTTGAACATCGCGGAGTTGAGGGCGACCGCGTTGCCGATGTCCTCTCGGCCGACCATCTCGACCGAGAAAGCCTGCCGGGTGGGCATGTCGAACACGTTGGTCAACCCCCCGAGCGACGCCAGGGCGACGACCTGCCACACCTGCACGGTGCCGCTCGCGACGAGGGCGAACATGGTGAACGACAGCAGCATCTTGGTGGCCTGGGTCGCCAGCAGCGTTCGCCGTTTGGGCAGGGCGTCGGCGATCAGCCCGCCGAACAGGCCCAGGAACATCACGGGCAGGAACTGGGCCGCGGAGACGACGCCCAGCATGAACGGATCGCCCGTGAGCTGGAGCACGAGCCAGCTCTGCGCGACGGACTGCATCCAGGTGCCGATCAGGGACATCCCCTGGCCGCCGAAGAACAGGCGGTAGTTGCGGTGGCGGAACGCCCGGGCGCCGTTGGGCAGGGCGAGCCCGGCGGCGGCGACCTGGAACCGGCGACGGGGCCCGGTCATCGTCGTCGGACCGCCCGCCCCGGCTCCCGCCCGGGAGCGTCGCCGGTCCTCGGACGGCGGGACGCTGGCGAGGTCACGGTGTCGCCGGTTCCGTCAGCGAGGGCGGCCCGGCACGGCAGGCGCCGCGACGTCCGGCGTGCCCGTCGTCTTCGGAGTGACCGTGGAATGCGGCGTGCCCGCGGTCTCCGGCGCCCCCTCCGCCGCGGCGACGTCGCCTCCGGCCGCCCTGGCCCGGATCCGGCGCAACCACACGAACGCCAGAACCCCGACGACGGCCGACGCCGCGCCTCCGAACGCGAGGGCGACGTCCACCCCGAAGCGGGACGCGACCCAGCCGATCATCAACCCGCCGAACGGCGTGGATCCCACGAACACGGTCGTGTACACGCTGAGCACCCGCCCCCGCAGCCCGTCCGGGACCGCAAGCTGGATGGCGGTGTTCGCGGTGGCCGCCATCGAGATCGCGCCGAACCCGACGAACAGCATGGCGATCATCGCAAGAGGGAACACGTGCACGGCCGCCGCGGCCACCTCGGCGACCCCCATCACGACCGCGCCCCCGGCGATGATCCCGGTCCGGGAGCGACTGGAGAATGCGATCCCGAGGGCCGCGACCAGCGACCCGAGGCCGGACGCGGCCATCAGGAAGCCGAACCCCGTGGCGTCGGTGTGCAGGACATCCTGGGCCAGCGCGGGGATGATCACGTTGAAGTTCATGGCGAAGGTCGAGGCGACGCCCACGACGATCGTCGCCAGCAGGACCACCTCGGTCCCGCGGACGTACCGCAGGCCCTCGGCCAGCGTCGTGCGCACCTCGGCCACGCTGTGGGGACGCATCATGCGCGGCGGCGAGTGGAGGTCCTCCTCCCGCATCACCGCGTAGGCGACGATCACGGCGAGGAAGCTGAGGCCGTTGATCAGGAACGCGAGGCTGATGCCGAAGATGCCGATGGTCACGCCCGCGATCGCGGGCCCCACGATGCGGGCGAGGTTGAAGGTCGCGGAGTTCATCGCGATGGCGTTCGCGATGTCCTCCCGGCCGACCATCTCCACCGCGAACGCCTGGCGGGTCGGCATGTCGACCGCGTTGGTGATGCCCAGCAGGGCGGCGAGAACGATGATGTGCCAGATCTCGACGAGGCCGCTCGCGGCGAGCCCGAACAGCACGAACGCAAGCAGCATCTGGATGACCTGGGTCGCGATCAGCGTCCGGCGCTTGGGCAGGGCGTCCGCGATCAGGCCACCGAACAGGCCCAGGATCAGGACCGGCAGGAACTGCACCGCTGCGACGACCCCGAGCAGGAACGGGTCATTCGACAGCTGGAGCACCAGCCAGGCCTGCGCGACGGACTGCATCCAGGTGCCGACCAGGGAGACCCCCTGACCGCCGAAGAACAGACGGTAGTTGCGGTGCCGGAACGCCCGGGCACCGTTGGCGAACGCAAATCCGGTCCCCGGAAGCGGCAGCTGGCGCCCGATCCGCCCGTTCACCGGTGGCCGCCGCGGCTGGCATGTGAGGGCTCGCGACCCGCGTCCACGTCGTCGAGATGATGGGCGAGGTGCGACCGGCGCTCCCGCGCCTCGGCGACCATCGCCTCGAGCCGTCCGATCTTGCGCTCGAGGGTCGCGATCTGCCGGTCGACGCGGCCGATGGCGTCCACCAGGATCTCGCGGCGCTCGGCGACATCCCTGGTCACCTTGAACTGGGCGCCGTTGCGGGCTCGTGCCTGCTCGTCCTCGAGCAGCTGGCTGATCTCGGCGAGCGAGAAGCCCGCGTCGTCGCGCAATCCGCGGATGAAGCGGAGGCGCTCGAGATCCTCGCCGTCATACAGCCGGTAGGCGCCCTCGGAGCGTGCCGCAGGCTCGAGCAGCCCGAGCTCCTCGTAGTAGCGGATGGCGCGCGGGGTGAGCCCGGTCTCCGCGGAGACCTCCTGGATTCGCAGCAGGCTCGGCGCCTGCGACCCGGGATCCGGAGCGGGTACGTCGGTCGCCGGAGCGGGTACGTCGGTATCTGTCACCGCAGAAGCCTATCGCAACCTTGCCGTTTGCGTGAACGTTAGGGTTCGCGGTGGGCCGGTCTGGTCGAACGTTTGTGCTAAGATGGATGTCTTCGCGGCCTCTCGCCGCGATGCGCCGCGTGGTCGACCCGTCTCTTCGAACGGACCGTGCGTCACCGCCGTCCGGGTTCGGGGAGCATAGGAGGCCCACATGGCCACCGGTACCATCAAGCGCATTGTTGCCGACCGCGGCTTCGGATTCATCGCAGCCGAGGACGAGAAGGAATACTTCTTCCACCGCGGCGGCCTCGATTCATCGCTGGAGTTCGATCGCCTTGTCGGCGGCGAGCGCGTCGAGTTCGACGTCGAAGCCAGCCCCAAGGGTCCTCGCGCCTCGCGCGTCCGCGCGGCCTGACCGATCGCGGGGCGCCGGCCGTCGTGGTTGGCGCTCCGTCTCCGCCCGGCCGCTGTGCGCGCCGGGGGCGCGCTCGGCCGGCCGAATCCCGAGAGGAGCCCGCGTGACCCGGACGGCGTTCGTATCGAGCTACCCGCCGCGACACTGCGGCGTTGCGACCCACACCCACCACCTGGCCGCCGCTGTCGGTGGACGGGAGATCGTCGCCATCCACGCGACGGATCTTCCCGCGCCGTACCCGCTCGAGGTCCACCACCGGATCCGGCGCGACGATCCCGACGACTACGTGCGCACCGCCAGGGCGCTCTCCGTGTGTGCCGACGTGGTGTCCGTCCAGCACGAGGACGGCCTGTGGGGCGGCCCTGATGGACGCAGCGTCCTCGACTTCGTCTGGGCCCTAGACATGCCGGCGGTCGCGACGCTCCACAGCGTGTCCGCCTCGCCCGCCCCCGCGCAGCAGGCGCTGCTCGCGGAGCTCATCCGGAGCGTCGCCGCGACGGTCGTCATGACCAGGTCGTCGGCAGGGCTGCTGAGCACGGTGTACGGCGCGGATCCACGCCGTGTCCACGTGGTGCCCCATGGGATCCCCGATCTGCCTCTGGTCGACGCGGAGACGGTCAAGCCCGCCGTCGGCATGGGCGACCGCGATCTGCTGCTGAGCTTCGGGCTGCTGGGGCCGGAAAAGGGCTACGAGCTGGCGCTGGCCGCGCTGCCGGCGATCGTCGCGGCCCGCCCCACCGCCATGTACGTCATTCTCGGCGCCACCCACCCCGATGTGGTCGAGTCGGCCGGCGAGACGTACCGGGAATCCCTGGTCGCGCTCGTGAAGCGCCTGAAGATGGGAAACCATGTCCAGTTCGTGGACCGCTTCGTCGGCCGGGTGGAGCTCACCCGGTGGCTGGAAGCGGCGGACGTCGTGGTGACCCCGTACACGGATCAGGGCCACAGTGTTGCGGGCACCCTCTCCTACGCGATGGGCGCGGGCCGTGCCGTGGTGGCGACGCCCTACCCGTACGCCGCGGAGCTGCTGGCCGGTGACCGGGGCGTCATCGTGCCGCGGGACGATCCGGCGGCGCTGGCCGAGGCCGTGATCGAGATCCTCGCCGATCCGGTCAGGCGGCAGGCGATCGGCCGGCGTGCCCACGAGCACACCCGCCCGATGACCTGGTGGAACGTTGCTGCGACGTACGCCAGCCTGCTCGCCCGCGTCCAGATCAAGCCCGTGCCGGGTCGCGCCGCGATGCGCACGGCGGGACTCCGCGCCTGAGCGAGTCGACGTGGCCTCCGGCCGCGACGCCCTGACGCCCTGACGCCCCCGGAGGGGTCACCCGGGCTCTAGACTTCGGTCGATGCCGACCTTCCGCGCCCCGCGGGGCACCCGTGACCTCCTGCCCGACGACCGCGTCGTGTTCGACCGCCTGCAGCGCACGGCCGCCGACCTGACCGGGCGCTACGGCTACCGCCCGATCGAGACCCCGCTGTTCGAGCAGGCGTCCGTGTTCGAGCGCGGGATCGGCGAGGTCACCGACGTCGTCGAGAAGGAGCTGTTCCGAATCGCTCCCCGGACCGAGGAGAAGGAGACGTGGGCCCTCCGGCCGGAGCCGACGGCCGGCATCGTGCGCGCCTACGTCCAGCACGGCATGCAGACCTGGCCGCAGCCCGTGAAGCTGACGACCACGGGACCGATGTTCCGCTACGACCGCCCCCAGGCCGGCCGCTACCGACAGTTCTGGCAGTTCGACGTCGAGGCGATCGGGGATCCCGGGCCTGCGATCGACGCCGAGGTCATCGAGCTCGGCCACCGCTTCTACGCGGAGGTCGGTGTGCAGGGCGTCGAGGTCCTGGTGAACTCGATCGGCGACCCGGCGTGCCGTCCCGCCTATCTTGCCGAGCTCACCGCGTACTACCGCGGTCATGCTGCCGCGCTGCCGGCGGCCGAACTGGACCGGCTGGAGCGAAACCCGCTGCGGCTGCTGGACTCCAAGGACCCGGCGATGGTCGAGCTCAACGCATCGGCGCCGCGCATCACGGACCGCCTGTGCGAGGCGTGCGCGGCGCATTTTGCCGCCGTGCAGGCGCACCTGTCCGAGCTCTCGGTCCCGTTCCGCGTGGAGCCGGGACTGGTCCGCGGCCTGGATTACTACACGCGCACCGCGTTCGAGTTCTACGTCGCAGGGCGGGAGGGGCAGCAGCAGGCGCTCGGCGGCGGGGGCCGCTACGACGGGCTCGTGGAGCTGCTGGGCGGCAAGCCCACCCCGGGGATCGGCTTCGGGCTGGGCCTCGACCGTGTGGCGCTCGTGCTCGCGGAGCAGGGCGGGGACGCGGCCGCAGACGACACGGGACCGGTCGCAGTGGTCGTGGGCGCCGATCCGGACGACACGGTCTCGCGCCTGCGCCTTGCCACGGACCTGCGGGGGGCGGGGCTGCGGGCCCGGGCCGACCTCGGGCGACGCAAGCTCGGGCGCCAGCTCGAGGCGGCCGGCAGGGACGGCGCGCATTTCGCGGTGATCATCGGGGACGAGCTCGCCGGCGGGCAGGTCCAGGTCCGGGACCTGCGGGCGGGCACGCAGCGGGTGGTCGCGGTCGGCGACCTCGCGCGGGAGCTCGCCCGGGCCGAGGCGAGCCACCGGCACGGCTGACGCCGGCGGCACGGGTGCGCGATGCGGGCCATGGCGCTCCTGCGGCGGGCGGCGCGTGAGCTGCGTGCGTTCTGGGCCGCAAACCTCAGGGTCGCCGGGGAATGGCGCCAGGACCGCCGCCGTCTCGTCCGCTACGTCCTCCTGACCTGGCTGGTCGACGCGGTTTCCCTGGCGTTCGCTGCCTGGGCGTTCGCGCCGGTCCGGTTCCGGGACCCGGGGAGCCTGCTCGCGGCGGTCGTCCTCATCTCGCTGGCCAACGCCCTGGTCAGGCCGATCGTCGTCCGCTTCCTGATCCGGTACGCCGTCGTGACGTTCGGCCTCGTCTCGCTGCTCGTCAACGGGCTGATGATCGGGCTCGTCGCACAGCTGCTGGCCGGGTTCGAGGTCGGGTCGTTCGGGGTCGCGTTCGGCCTGTCGCTCTACCTGGCCGCGGTGAACCTGGCGCTCGGCATCGCGCTCGACCTGGACTGGTCGGACTCGTACTACCGGCAGGTGGTGCTGCAGCTCATCCGCCGTCAGCCGCACAGCGGCGGAGACACTGCGCCGGGGATCGTGTTCGTCCAGGTGGACGGCCTCGCCGAGCCCCTCGTCCGGTTCGCGATCCGGACCGGAAATGCGCCGCATCTTGCCCGCTGGGTGCGCACCGGCACGCACCGGATCGCACCCTGGGAAGTCATGCTCCCAGCGCAGACATCGGCCAGCCAGGCCGGCATCCTCCACGGCAACAACGACGACATCCCGGCATTCCGCTGGTACGAGAAGGAGAGCGGCAGGCTGATCGTGTCGAACCGGCCGGCAGATGCGGCGGAGATCGAGCGACGCGTCTCGGACGGCAACGGCCTGCTGGCGGAAGGCGGCTCCTCGGTGACCAACCTGCTGTCGGGCGACGCCGCGCGCAGCGTGCTGACCAACTCGACGCTGCTCAGCCGGCGTGGTGTCCGGAGCCGGGACTTCTTCGGCTACTTCGCGGATCCGTCGACCGTGTTCCGGACGCTGATGCTCGGCATCGTGGAGGTCATCCGGGAGCTGGGCGAGGCGCGTCGCCAGCGGCTGCGGGACGTGGAGCCGCGCATCGCCCGCGCGTGGCCGTTCCCCCTGCTGCGCGTGGCCGCGTGCGTCGTCCTGCGCGACCTGTCGGTGGGCCTCGTGCTCGAGGACATGTACCGCGGGGTCCCGGTGATCTACGTGGACCTCGTCGGCTACGACGAGGTGGCGCATCACGCGGGCCCGGAGCGACCCGAAGCCCTCGATGCGCTGTCGGAGGTGGACCGCCAGATCGGGCTGCTGGCCCGCGCGGCGACGCTGACCCCGCGCCCGTACAACATGGTCGTGCTCTCCGACCACGGCCAGAGCCAGGGAGCGACCTTCCGGCAGCGGTTCGGGGTCACGCTCGGCGATCTCGTCCGGGAGCTGATGGCGGGCGAGCCGGCCGTCCTCGCCGCAAGCTCCGACGTCGAGGGCTGGGGTTACGTGAATACGGTGCTCACCCAGCTCGCCGGAGGCGAGGGCCGCGGCGCGAGGCTTGCTCGACGTCGGTTGCGGCAGCGGGGTGAGGACGCCCCCGATCCCGCGGGCACGGCATCCGTCGGGGACGCCGGGGATGTCCCGGGGACCACCGGCGCTTCGGACCCGGCCGCCCCGCGTGAGGCGGGCCGGGAGATCGGTGAGCACGACCTCGTGGTGACCGTGTCCGGGAACCTCGCCAACGTGTACCTGACCGGCATCCCGGGCCGGGCCACCTGGGAGCAGCTGGGGGCGGCGCACCCGGGGCTGGTCGAGGCGCTCGCGTCGCACCCGGGCATCGGCCTCGTGCTGGTGCGCTCCGAGCAGTTCGGTCCGGTGGTGCTCGGGGGTCGCGGGGTGCGGCACCTCGCGGATGGCCGGGTGATCGGGGCCGACCCCCTGGAGCCCTTCGGCGCCGTGGCCGACGCCTCGTTGCGGCGCATGGACGGGTTCCGCAACGTGGGCGACCTGGTGGTGATCTCGTCACTCGATCCCGGGACCGGCGAGGTGGCGTCATTCGAGGAGCTGGTCGGGTCGCACGGTGGGCTGGGGGGTCCCCAGACGGAGGCGTTCGTCCTGTATCCGTCCCGGTTCGCGGCGCCGGTAGGCCCGATCATCGGAGCGCCGGCGCTTCACGACGTCCTGGTCGGATGGCTGCGCGACGAGGGTCTTCGGGACGGAGGCAGCCCTCACCGTGACAAGGCCACGGTTGTAGCCGCCGGACCCGGCTGAGGGCCGCCCGACCCGGCCGAGGGCCGCCCGAGCCGGGGTGGGTGGCATACGATAGGAAGCCGTCGCAAGTCGCAGACCGGAGAGCTGTCACCCGTGCCCGTCGAACCCACCTCGCTCGCCACCCCGTACCGCTCGCATACCTGCGGAGCCCTCCGGGCCGATGACGCCGGAGCCCGCGCGAAGCTGGCGGGCTGGGTCCATCGGCGCCGCGACTACGGCAAGCTCGTGTTCCTCGACCTGCGCGACCGGTACGGCATCACGCAGGTGGTTGTCGACGCGGCCGATGCGCCCGAGGCACACGAGACCGCCTCCCGGGTTCGCTCCGAGTTCGTGGTCGAGGTGGAGGGCGAGGTGGCCCTGCGCCAGCCGGGCACGGAGAACGAGAAGCTCGACACCGGCGCGGTGGAGCTTCAGGCACGCTCGTTCCGGATCCTCAACGAGGCCAAGACCCCGCCGTTCTACATCAACGACCCGGATGCGCCGATCGACGAGAGCGTCCGGCTGCGCTACCGGTACCTCGACATCCGGCGCGAGGCCATGCACCGCCGGCTGCTCCTGCGCAGCCGCCTGGTCCAGGCGATCCGGCAAGTGCACCACGACAACGGCTTCGTCGAGGTCGAGACCCCCAACCTGATCAAGAGCACCCCGGAGGGGGCGCGGGACTTCATCGTTCCGAGCCGGCTCCAGCCGGGAACCGTGTATGCGCTGCCGCAGAGCCCGCAGCAGCTCAAGCAGCTGCTGATGGTCGCCGGCATGGACCGCTATTTCCAGATCGCCCGATGTTTCCGCGACGAGGACCTGCGCGGCGACCGGCAGCCGGAGTTCACCCAGCTCGACCTCGAGATGAGCTTCGTCGACGAGCCGACCGTGATGGCCTTCATCGAGCAGATGGTGATCGACGTCTCGCGGGCCACCGTGCCGGAGCGGCCGATCCGCGAGGTTCCGTTCCCCGTGTTCGAGTACACCGAGGCCCTGGAGCGGTTCGGGTCCGACAAGCCGGACCTCCGGTTCGCGATGGAGCTCGTGGACCTTGCCCCCGCCCTGCTCGGGCCGGACGGGGCGCCGGCGTCCGGGTTCCGCGTGTTCGACGAGACGCTCGCGGGTGGCGGGCGGGTCAAGGGGATCGTCGCGCCGGGCATGGGCGGGGCGACCCGCCGCGAGATCGACGAGCTGACCGAGCTCGCGAAGCGGTTCGGCGCCCGGGGCCTCGTCCACCTCGCGGTCCAGGCCGGCGGTGAACTCCACGGCCCGATCGCCAAGTTCCTGTCGGCGGACATGCAGGCGGCCGTGCTGGCTCGCGCCGGTGCAGCCGAGAACGACCTGATCCTGATCGTGGCCGATCGGGGCGAGGTCACCAACGACGTCCTCGGCCGGCTGCGCGTCGAGCTGGGCGGCCGGCTGGAGCTCGCGGACCCGGATGAGCTCGCGTACTGCTGGGTGCACCGCTTCCCGATGTACCAGTGGGACGAGGAGCACCGGCGCTGGGACGCGACCCACAACCCGTTCTCGGGGGTCGTGCCCGAGGACCAGGTCCTGCTGACGACAGTGTCCGGAGACCTGGACGACCGCTCGCCGGAGGACCCGGCCGGCCGGGCGCGGGCGATGCAGTACGACGTGGCGCTCAACGGCTGGGAGCTGGGTGGCGGATCCGTCCGGATCTGGGAGCACGACCTGCTCGCCCGCAGCTTCAACCTGCAGGGCTACACGCTGGACCAGATGAAGGAGCGCTTCGGGGCCATGCTCGAGGCGTTCGAGTACGGCGCGCCGCCCCACGGCGGCATCGCGCTGGGCATCGATCGCTGGGCGGCGCTGCTGAGCTATCAGACCAACATCCGCGAGGTCATGGCGTTTCCCAAGACGCAGTCCGGCTCCGACCTCATGCTCGAGGCGCCGTCGGCACCCGACGAGGACCAGTACGCGGAGCTCGGCCTGCGGTTCGTCGGCCTGCCCGACAAGCGCTGACCTCGCCGCCGAGCCGCCTCGTCCACGGGCCTGACCGCCGGTGCCCGTCGTGAGCCCGCTCGGCGCCGTCTCCGCCAGGCCGCGCCTGGCCGCGGTGCTGGGTGCCCTGGCGATCGCCTTCTCGGCGATCTTCTACCGCTGGTCGGGCGTCTCGCCCTCCACCGGCGTGCTGTTCCGCTGCCTGTATGGCCTCCCGATCCTGCTCCTCGTCGCCGGGCTCGAATGGAGGCAGCTGGGGCCGATGCCCCGTCGCACCGTTGCCCTGAGCGTCCTGGCCGGCCTGTTCTTCACGGTTGACCTGCTGACCTTCCACTACGCGATCGACGTCATCGGCGCCGGGCTGGGCACCGTGATGGGCAACCTCCAGGTGGTCATCGTCGCGCTCGCCGCATGGGTCCTGTGGGGCGAACGGCCGCGCCGGGAGGTGCTGCTCGCGCTGCCGATCATGCTCGGCGGGGTGGTCCTGATCTCGGGGATCGTGGGATCCGGCGCCTACGGGCGCAACCCGGAGCTGGGCGTGGAGATCGGCCTCGTGACCGCGGCCTCGTACGCCGGGTACCTGCTGGTCATCCGCCGGGCGAGCCCCGATCGCCGGCCGGCCGGGCCCGTGGCGATCGCCACCCTGGTCACCGCGGTCGGTGCGGCCCTGTTCGGGGCATTCGCCGGCGACCTCGACGTCATCCCGTCGTTCCCGGCTCACCTGTACCTGATCGCGCTGGGTGTCCTGTCACAGTCGATCGGATACCTCGCGATCCAGGCGTCCCTGCCCCGGCTGCCGGCGGTGATCACGTCCGTCCTCCTGCTCGTTCAGCCGGTGACGACGGTGGTGCTCGGCGCGATCCTGCTGGCCGAGCTGCCGTCCGGGTTCCAGTTCGCGGGCGTGGTGCTGGTGGTGGCGGGGATCGCGCTCGCCACGGGCGTGCCACGACGGTTCCGATCCGCGATGATGACGCGAACGTCCACGGGCTGAGGCACCGCGCCGACAGGGGGTCGAGATGGGCGAGATGGTCGAGC
Source organism: uncultured Chloroflexia bacterium (assembly GCA_963849495.1). GTDB lineage: Bacteria > Chloroflexota > Limnocylindria > Limnocylindrales > CSP1-4 > CAIXZV01. The sequence goes on from CAWKHN010000015.1 coordinate 469,314, forward strand.
ATCCGGAAGGCTCGGCTCGGCACCGAACAACCGGCGGTCGAGCCGGTCCCTGGTCGTCCGGGCGGCGGTCTCGACGGCGACGACGCCTGGCTCGCGACCTTCGATCGCTGGGCGGCGTTCGATCGCTGGGCCAGCAACCTGTTCCTGCTGCTCGCCCTGGTGACAGTCGTGGTGCTGTTGACCGTCGCTGGGATGGGCGGCATGACGGACCTGCCGGGCCAGCTCGTCGCAGCGACCTTCGCGATCACCGTCGTGCTCCTGGTGGTGCTCGTCACCACCTCGTTTGCCCTCGATCGACACCGGGCCTGGGGACGGCCGGCGGCGCGCGCCATCCTGTGGATCATGATCGTCACCGGCCTCGGCGGTGCGCTGATCGACCTGACGCACGCGAAGTTCACGGTCCCGCTGGCCGCGGTCGCGGCCCTTGTCGTCCTCAACCGGTGGCCCGGGCCGACGCCGCCGATGGGAGCGCGGGACCGTCGCGTCGCCGGCCTCGTCGTGGGGTTGTTCCTGGTGTCCAGCGTGAGTGTCGGGGCGTCCGGCTGGCTGGCCTCGCCGCAATCGCCGCTGATCGCCGGACGCGGCGCGCTCCAGCTCACCATCACGACCGACTGTCCCGGGGCGGGCATCGCGGCGTCAGGGCCGCGGGCCGCGGTCGTCGCCACCGTGCGCTGGCATTGGACCGCGCATGACATCGTGCCGCTTGCCGGTGACGGGATCGAGCTCGCCCTCGCCTGGCCGGGCAGTGGTGCATGGCTCGAGAGTGGCGCGACTCAGCTGCCGGCCGGCTGGTCACCGGTCGTCGGCGGTCCCGCGCTCCGTCTGCTGCAAGCGGCGCAGCCGTCAACCAGCCAGGGCAGTCTTCCGATGCTCGGCCTCACCGGACCGCGGATCCGCTTCGGCACGGACGCCGGCGGCCCGGACACGCGGGACGGCGTCCTGGTCGCCCCGCTGGTCGTCAACACCGACGGCGGCGGGGCCGACCTTCCCCTGGTCGCGACCTACGCCCACGCTGGGGCCTGGACCGTGCAGGCGGAGACGTCCTGCACCGTCATCGGCGGCAGCTGACACCCCGGCCCTGGGGAGGCGATAGCCCGGCGTCAGCCCGCGGGATCGACGACGATGCGGCCGGGCGCGGTGACCGGCGCGTCGTCCGGCTCGTCGGCCGCCGCGGCGCCCCATTCGTGCGCGTGCGCGTCCGCCGGCTCGGGCGGGCCGTCGTAGGCGGGCAGCGAGTCACGGGGAGAGGCGATGTCGTGGGTCACGCCCGGATCGCCCGTCTCCACGATCCGGAACGGAACGCCGGCGGCCGCGAGGTCGGCCGGCAGGTCTTCGGGCAGGCGGTCCGCGCCCAGCCCGCGAAGCGATGCCAGGTGCGCGATCGGGAGCAGGGTCGGCCAGCCGGGCTCGCCCTGCCACGCGGGTCTCACCCCGGCCCCGCGATCCTGGCCGTGTGCCGAGATGAGCGTCGTCACGGTCTCCGCGTCGACCCACGCCATCCTGGCCGGCCAGACGATCACCGCATCGGTCTCGACGATCAGCTGCAGGGCCGCCTCGATCCCGTTGACGATCTGGCCAACGGGGCCGCGCTCGGAGGCGACGGGCTCCACGACGGTCACCTCGGCGTTGGCCAGGGCGCGCCCGACGTCCCCGTCCGCGTCCGTGACGCACACCACGACGGGCGTCGCGCCACCCGCCCAGGCCACGTCCGCCAGGCGCCGAACGGCGGGCGTGCCGCCGGCGTCGGCCAGGGCGTCGGCCGGGCTCGCGGCAACGATGACGGCGGCGACGGTCATGCGATCTCCTCGTGCACGACGGCGAGTGTAGCCGCCGCCCCGGTCACGCCGCCCGGCGACCCGGCCCGTTCGCCGGATCGGGCGTCATGTGCGACACTTCGCCGGCCCATGAGTGACACGCCCGGCCCCGCCATGCGCGGCGCCACCCCACCCGCCACCGCCGACACCGCGCTCCCCGCACTCCGGCACGATCTGCGCAACGTGGCGATCGTCGCCCACGTCGACCACGGCAAGACCACGCTGGTCGACGCGATGCTCCGGCAGACCGGGACGTTCCGCGAGAACCAGACGCTCGTCGACCGCGTGATGGACTCGATGGACCTCGAGCGCGAGAAGGGGATCACGATCCTCGCCAAGCAGACGACCATCGACGTCGGCGACGTGCGGCTGAACATCGTGGACACGCCCGGGCACGCCGACTTCGGCGGCGAGGTGGAGCGCAGCCTGCTGATGGTGGACAGCGTGCTGCTGCTCGTCGACGCAGCCGAGGGCCCGCTGCCGCAGACCCGCTATGTCCTGCAGAAGGCGATGGCGCGCCGGTTGCCGGTCGTCGTCGCGCTCAACAAGATCGACCGCAGCGATGCCCGGGCGGCCGAGGTCCTCGACGACGTCTACGAGCTGTTCATGGACCTCGGCGCCGACGAGCACCAGATCGAGTTCCCGGTCGTGTACACGAACGCCAAGGCCGGCACCGCCACCCACGATCTCGCGGTTCCGGGCACGGACCTGCGTCCCCTCCTGGACCTCCTGGTCGAGGTGACACCGGCACCCGTGTTCGAGCCCGATCACCCGCTCCAGCTCCTGGTCACCAACCTGTCCGCCAACGAGTACGTCGGGCGGATGGCCGTGGGCCGGATCCGCAACGGGACGATCCGCGTCGGCCAGCGGATCGCGGTCGTGCGCGAGGAGGCGGACGATACCTCGGGCGCGATCGAGCCCGGGCGTACGGTCACCCTCACCGGCACCGTGACCAGCCTCCAGACGGCCCGCGGGATGGAGCGCATCGAGATCGCCGAAGCCGGGCCGGGCGAGATCGTGTCGGTCGCCGGCCTGCCGGAGGTCACCATCGGGGACACGATCACCGACCCCGGCGATCCGCGGCCGCTGCCGCGCCTGGACATGGACGAGCCCACGCTGCGGATGACGTTCGGCGTCAACACCTCGCCGCTGGGCGGCCGTGACGGCAAGTACGTCACCTCGCGCCAGATCAAGGCCCGCCTTGACCGCGAGGTGCTGGGCAACGTGTCGATCGAGGTCCACCCGACCGAATTGGGCGACACGTTCGAGGTCCGCGGCCGCGGCGAGCTGCAGCTGGCCGTGCTGATCGAGCAGATGCGGCGCGAGAGCTACGAGCTGACCGTCAGCCGGCCCGAGGTCATCCTGCGCACGGTCGGCGGCGAGGTCCAGGAGCCCTACGAGCGGATCACCATCGACATCCCGCCGGACTTCATCGGCGAGGTCCAGCAGGCGCTGGCGGGCCGCAAGGGACGCCTCGAGCAGATCACGACCGATGCCGACGGGCGCGTCCGGATGGAGTTCGTGCTCCCGGTGCGGGGGCTGATCGGCTATCGAGGCCAGCTGCTCACGGACACCCGCGGCACCGCGCTGCTGCACCAGATCGGCGAGGGCTACGGGCCCTGGGCGGGCGACGTGACGCATCGCACCAACGGGGTCCTGGTGAGCGACCGGACCGGCACCTCGAACGCCTACGGGCTGTTCAACCTGCAGGACCGGTCGGAGCTGTTCATCGGCGCGGGCGAGGACGTCTACGAGGGGATGATCGTGGGCGAGAACGCGCGGTCGGGCGACATGGACGTCAACGCGACCAAGGAGAAGAAGCTCACCAACATCCGGACCCACTCCCACGACGAGGCGCTGCGTCTGACGCCGCCGCGGCCACTGACGCTCGAGAGCGCGATCGAGTTCATCGGCACCGACGAGCTGGTCGAGGTGACCCCGTCGGCGATCCGGCTCCGCAAGCGCCTCCTCGCCAAGCACGACCGTGAGCGCGAGCGGGGCCGCGCCTACGACGCGGCACGGTCGGCCGAGCGAGGCTAGGCCTCCGGGAGGGGTCGCGACCCCGGACGTACAATCCCCGGACGATGCCGATCTATCTCGACCATGCCGCCACGACACCGCTGCGGGCGGAGGTCCTGGCGGCGATGATGCCGTACCTCGGCGGTGCCTTCGGCAACCCGTCGTCCGCGCACGTGTTCGGCCGCCATGCCCGCGAGGCGCTCGACGACGCCCACGACCGGCTGGCCCGCGCGATCGGCGGCGACGCCCGCGAGGTCGTGTTCACCGGCGGCGGCACCGAGGCGAACAACCTGGCCATCAAGGGCGCAGCGTGGGCGGGCCGCGCAAAGGGCCACCAGATCATCACGACCCCCGTCGAGCATCACGCGGTCGGACACACGCTCGCGCATCTCGAGAAGTTCGGGTTCGAGGTCGTTGAGGTCCCGGTGGACCGGTACGCGCGGGTGGATCCGGCGGACATCGAGCACGCGATCACTGACCGGACCATCCTGGTGTCGGTGATGCTCGCCAACAACGAGGTGGGCTCGATCCAGCCGATCGCCGAGATCGGCGCCCTGGTGCGTGCCCACCGGGGCATCCTGTTCCACGTCGACGCGGTCCAGGCCGCACCCTGGCTGGACCTCGACGTCACCGGGCTGGGGGCGGACCTGGTGGCCCTGGCGGCGCACAAGGCCGAAGGCCCGAAGGGAACCGGCGCGCTCTGGATCCGGCGCGGCACGCACATCCTGGCCCAGCAGCACGGCGGGTCGCAGGAACGCCATCGTCGCGCCGGGACGGAGAACGTCGCCGGGGCGGTCGGCATGGCGACTGCCTTCGAGCTGCGGACGGCGGAGCGAACCGAGGTCGTGGCCCGTGTCCGCGCCCTGCGGGACCGGCTTGCGGCCGCGCTGCTGGCGATCGACGGCGTGGAGCTGACCGGCCACCCGGTCGACCGGCTGCCGCACATCCTGTCGCTGATCGTCCACGGCGCGGACGGCGGATCCGTCGCCACGGCGCTGGACCTCGAGGGGATCGCGGCCTCCACCGGCTCGGCCTGCACGACCGGGTCGACGGAGGTCAGCCACGTCCTGGCGGCGATGGGCTATCCGACCGAGGAGGCCCGCGGCTCGCTGCGGCTCTCGCTGGGCCGGACGACGACCGCCGGGGAGATCGACGACGTGATCCGGATCGCGCCCCCGGTGCTCCGCCGACAGCTGGCCACCGCAGCCGCGACGGCCGCGTCTGCCGCTCCGACCCCTCCGGTCGCCACCGCCCCGGATCACACGCCGCCGGTGGCCGCCGGATGAGCCGCATCCTGGTTGCGATGTCGGGCGGCGTGGACAGCTCGGTTGCCGCCGCGCTCCTCCACGAGCAGGGCCACGAGGTGGTCGGGGTCTGGATGCGGCTCCACGAGGTCGCGGACAGCTACTCGGAGTTCCGCAAGAGCTGCTGCTCCGCGGATGCGGCCGACGACGCCCGCCGGGTGGCCGCCCGCCTGGGGATCGCGTTCTACGTCATGAACCTGGAGCGCGAGTTCGCGGCCGGGGTCATCGAGCCCTTCGTCGCCGCCTATCTCGGCGGGCGCACGCCCAGCCCGTGCGTGGACTGCAACACGTACGTGAAGTTCGGGGCGCTGCTGGGCCGTGCCCGGAGCCTGTACGACTGCGACGCCGTGGCCACCGGTCACTACGCCCGCCGCCTCGTGGCCGACACGCCGGACGGCCCCCGGGCGCGCCTCGCGCGGGCCGCGGATGCGGACAAGGACCAGACCTACTTCCTGTACGGCCTGCGCCAGGACCAGCTGTGGCACAGCCGGTTCCCGCTCGGCGACCTGACCAAGCCGGACGTCCGGGCGATCGCGCGCTCCCTGGACCTGGTGACGGCCGACAAGCCGGAGAGCCAGGAGATCTGCTTCGTGCCCGGCGGCGACTATCGCGACGAGCTTCGCACGCGGGGCGGCTGGCAGCCGGCGGCGGGGCCGGTGTTCGATGCCGACGGGCGCCGGGTCGGCGAGCACACGGGCGCGGCCGGGTACACGGTCGGCCAGCGCAAGGGCCTCGGCGTGGCGCTCGGGGAGCCACGCTACGTGTCCCGCATCGACCCGCTGACGAACGCGATCGTGCTGGGACGGCGCGAGGATCTCGAGACGCGCGCGCTGGCGCTCGAGGGATCGACCTTCGTTGCCGGGGACCCTCCCGCCGGACGCGATGCCGGCGGCGCGCTCAAGGCATTTCGGGCTCAGGTTCGAATCCGTCACCGGGCGCCCTTGGTCGAGGCGACGATCCGGCCCGCCTCACCGGACGAGCCCGCCCGCGGCGGCAGATGGATCGTCGAGACCGACACTCCCGTGTGGGCCGTGGCGCCCGGACAGGCGTGCGTCCTGTACGACGGGGACGTCTGTCTCGGTGGCGGCCGGATCGCGAGCGCGACTCCTGCTGCGATCGACGCGGCCGTGTCGGCCGCCGTGCCTGCTCCCGCTGGGGCGACGGCGTGACGATCCCGCCGGCCCTGCCGCTCGCCCTGCTGGTCGGGCTGGTGCACACCGGGCTGTACGTCCTCGTCCGGGGCGATGCCGGCGGCAGGCTGCCGGTGACGTACCTGGCCGCGGCCCTCGGGGCGTGGGCCGGTGCCGCGATCGGCGGGCGCATCGGCATGGACGTCGTCGCCATCGGCGACTTCGGCCTGATCCCGGCGTCGATCGTGGCCTGGATCGGCATCGGCTTCGTCGCGATCATCGCCACGCTCGGCCCGCAGTCCACGAGGGTTCCCTGACATGTCGAACGACCTCACCGATCCGGAGGCCGGCGCGCCGGCCCTGCCGCAGCGCCCGATCGGACCCCGCCCCCTCGGCCACATCGCCGACCTCGCCGAGCTGCTCGGCGGTGAGTCGCCGGGCTCCCGCCGGTTCCTGGGCGGACTTGCGGTCGGGGCGCTCGTCGGGGCGGCCCTCGCGGGTGGCTCGCTGCTCCGCCGCCGGGGCCGCGGCACGCCCAAGGACTGATCTCGTCGGGCGAGGACCCCGCATGACGGGAGCAGCCGGGCCCCGCCCGTTCGCTACCATTGCGCGGATGGCCAACCCCACGTCCGACGCGCCCATCCCGTACCTGCCGGCGGCCGAGATTCGCCGCCGGTTCATCGAGTTCTTTGCCGAACGCGGCCACACCATCGTCCCCAGCGCCAGCCTCGTCCCTGGTGGTGATCAGACGCTGCTGTTCACGAACTCGGGGATGGTCCAGTTCAAGGACGCGCTGACCGGGGTGGAGAAGCGGGACTACGTACGGGCGGTGGACTACCAGCGTGTCCTGCGCGTCGCCGGCAAGCACAACGACTTCGAGGAGGTCGGCCGGACCCCGCGGCACCACACGCTGTTCGAGATGCTCGGCAACTGGAGCTTCGGGGACTACTTCAAGCGCGAGGCCATCCACTGGGCCTGGCAGTTCCTGACCCGCGACCTCGGGATCCCGGCCGACCGGCTGGCCGCGACCGTCTACTCGACCGACGACGTCGCCCACGCGGTCTGGCAGGACGAGATCGGCCTGCCGCCCGAGCGCCTCGTGCGCTGGGGCGATTTCCCGGCGGGCGACGAGAAGAACTGGTGGCGCATGGCCGACATCGGCCCGTGCGGCCCCTGCTCGGAGCTGCACTACGACCGCGGGGCGCACCTGTCCGAGGGGCCCGAGTGCGTCCCGGACCATTCCGAGCACTGCCCGCGCTGGCTCGAGGTCTGGAACCTCGTGTTCATGGAGTTCGACCTCCACCCGGACCGGAGCCTCTCGCCGCTGCCGGCGCCCGGCGTCGATACCGGGATGGGCCTGGAGCGGATCGCGAGCGTGGTCCAGGGTGTGGCCAGCAACTACGACACGGACCTGTTCGCGCCGATCCATGCCCGCATGCGGGAGCTGATCGGCCACGACCCCGAGGGGTTCGAGCAGGAGCGCTTCAGCTACCAGGTCATCGCGGACCACGTTCGTGCCGTGACGTTCCTGGTCGCGGACGGCGTGCTGCCGTCCAACGAGGGCCGGGGTTACGTCCTGCGACGCATCCTGCGCCGGGCGGTGCGCCACGGGCGGCTGCTCGGCCGGACGGAGCCGTTCCTGGGCGAGGCCGCAAAGGTCGTGATCGACACGATGTCGGCTGCCTATCCGCACCTCGAGGAGCGGCGCCCGGAGATCCTCGGCGCGATCGAGCGCGAGGAGCGCCAGTTCAACAGGACGCTGGAGGCCGGCATGGGCCAGCTGGAGGAGGCTCTGATCCCGCTGACCTCCGCCGAGCGGGTGGTCGGACGGCTGGCCGAGACCCTGCCGGTCGATGCTCCGGTGCTGCCCGGCGCGACGGCCTTCCGGCTCCACGACACGTTCGGCTTCCCGATCGACCTCACGGCGGAGCTGGCCGCCGAGTACGGGGTGCGCACCGACCTGGCCGGGTTCGAGGACGCCCTCGCCGAGCAGCGAGAGCGCAGCCGGAGCGGTACCAAGGCGGAGCTGTCGCGGCAGGCCGAGCTCGCCTCGCTCTACAACTCGGTGCTGTCCAGGCTGGGCCCGACCACGTTCGTCGGGTACGAGACCACCACCGCCGACGCGCGCGTGGTCGCGATCATGCGCGACGGCATCGAGTACGAGACCCTCGAGGCCGTGCCCGAGGTCGAGCTCCGGGCGGGTGCCTCCGCGCACGCCGAGATCGTGCTCGACCGGACGCCGTTCTACGCGGAGAGCGGCGGCCAGGTCGCGGACGTCGGGGCGCTCATCGCGGCGCCCGGAGACGGGCCCGTGGCATGGCAGGTGACCGGCGACGGTCGCCTGTCCGTCGGGACCGACGACGGGCCGGCCGGGCCGCTGTTCGAGGTCGAGGACGTCCAGCGCGTTGCCGGGACACAGGCGGCCGGGCTCACCGTTCACCGCGGCACCCTCCACGGCCGGATCGCTGTGGGCGACCGCGTCCTCGCGGCGGTGCATCCGGAGCGTCGCTCGGACACCATGCGCAACCACACCGCCACCCACGTCCTGCACCGGGCCCTGCGCAACGTCGTAGGGGAGCGGGCCCGGCAGGCCGGCTCGCTCGTCAACCCGGACTACCTGCGCTTCGACTTTCCGTTCGAGCGGGCGCTGACCGAGGAAGAGCGCCGGGCCATCGAGGCCGAGGTCCGGTGGGTCGTGCGCGAGGACCAGCCGGTCTCGGTCGAGTGGATGACGATGGCCGAGGCGGTCGCGGCGGGCGCCGACGCGTTCTTCGACGAGAAGTACGGGGAGCGGGTCCGGACCGTCCGCGTCGAGGGCTTCAGCCACGAGCTGTGCGGCGGGACGCACTGCCGGGCCAGCGGCCAGATCGGCAACTTCGTGATCACCGCGGAGCGCAGCATCGGATCAGGGATGCGGCGGATCGAGGCCGTGACCGGGCGGGCCGCCGACCGGCTGATGGACGAGCGGTTCGCGCTGCTCGAGCGCGCCGCGGACGCCGTCGGTGCCCGCACGCCGGAGGCGACCGAGGAGCGGATCGTCGCGCTCCAGGAGGAGCTCCGCGAGACGAAGCGGCGGCTGAAGGAGGGTGGCGGCGGGCTGCCGAAGCCGGGCAGCCGCCCCGTCGTGACCATCGTCCCGGATCCGGCGACGACCGCAGCGGAGCTGGTCCACCCGTTCGCGAGCTCCTCGGAGATGAAGCAGTACGCGAAGGATCTCCGCGGCGCGGTCGGTGCGAACATCGTGTTCGTCGGACGAACCGGCGACGAGAACGAGTTTCTGGTCACGGCGGACGACGCCGTGACGAGCATGGGCATCTCGGTCGGACAGATCACCGCCGCCGCGGCAGGCAGGCTCGGCGGCAAGGGCGGCGGGCGCCCGGGCATGGCCCAGGCGCGAGTTCCGACGGCGGAAGCCGTGTCGGAGGCGCGGAAGGAGATCCTTGACGCAGTCGGGGAAGCGGTCGAGATGAAGAAGCGGCAAGGCTGAATGGCCTTCCTGCGGCGCATCTGGCAGCGCGACGAGGTGCCGGCCCCGGCGGCCTGCACCGCGCTGGACGTCGGGACCGAGTTCGCCAAGGCGCTCGTGTTCGAGATCGACGAGGCAGGCCATGGCACCGTTCGCGGCGTCGGCCGCAAGCGCCAGGGTCTGTCACACATGCAGTCCGGGACGGTCGCGGACATCGCCGCCGTCGTCGACAACTGCGCGGTCGCCCTCCAGGAAGCCGAGGAGATGGCCGGCTTCCGGCCGACCCAGGTGGTCATCGGCATCGCGGGCGAGCTCGTCAAGGGGTTCACGACGACCCTGACCCAGGAGCGGAAGAAGCCGGAGCAGCCGATCTCCGACGGCGAGCTCGTCAAGCTGATCGACGGCGTGCAGCGCCAGGCGCTCCACGAGGCGGAGCGGTCGATCACCTGGGAGACCGGCCTCCCGCACGTCGACGTCCGGCTGGTCCACAGCGCGATCGTCGGGGCGTCGATCGACGGGTATGGCCTCACCAACCCGGTCGGGTTCCAGGGCCGGAACGTCAAGATCGGGATCTTCAACGCGTTCGCACCGCTGGTGCACCTCGGGGCCCTGCAATCGGTCGCCAGCCAGCTCGACCTCGAGCTGCTCGAGGTCGTCGCCGAGCCGTACGCCGTGGCACGCGTGCTCGGTGCAGAGCAGGTGCGCCAGGCGGGCGCGCTGTTCGTGGACGTCGGTGGCGGCACGACCGATGTCGCCCTCGTCCGCCAGGGCGGGATCGAGGGCACCCGGATGTTCGCCCTCGGCGGCCGGGCGTTCACGAAGTCCATCGCGGATCGCCTGGATCTGCCGTTCCCCAGGGCCGAGGAGCTCAAGGTGGACTACGCGCGCGGCCTGGACATCCCGGACCGCGCGTCGATCGCCGAGATCGTCGGCGACGACGTGGCCGTGTGGGCCGCCGGGGTGGAGCTGGTGATGGAGGAGCTGGCCGCGGGCGAGATGCTGCCGTCGCGGATCCACGTGTGCGGTGGTGGCTCGCGGCTGCCCGAGATCCGCGCGGCGCTGGCGGCGGAGCCGTTCTGGAAGCACCTGGCGTTCACACGGGCGCCCGAGGTCTCGATCATGTCGCCCGAGCAGGTCGAGTCGATCACCGACGCGACCGAGCTGCTCGTCGACCAGCAGGACGTGACACCGCTCGGCCTGGCCCACCAGGCCATCGAGCTGCACACCTCCGAGGACCCGCTCGATGCCGCGCTCCGGCGCGTGCTCCGGGCGATGAAGGTCTAGGCGGGGTAGGCTCGGGCCCACATGGCGACCATCGTCTACCTCGACGTCGAGGACGAGATCACGTCGGCGGCGACGCGTATCCGGACCGCCTCCGAATCCCGCGTCGCGCTCGTGCTGCCGTTCGGGTCGCGTCTGTCGACGTCCCGGATCAACTTCCGGCTCCTTGCCCGGGAGGCGATGGTCTACGGCCGGCGCCTCGACGTCATCGCGCCCGATGCCTCCGCGCGCGCGCTCGCCGCGTCGGCCGGCCTGCCCGTGTTCGGTTCGGTCGGCGAGTACGAGGCAGCGCTCGAGGCTCCGGCGGGACCCGCGGCATCCGGACCCGGCGACACCCCGGGCGCGGACGGGGGAACCGCGACATCATCGGCCAGAGGCGCTGCGGCCGGCGCTGCTGCAGCCGGAGGCCCTGCGGCCGGTGCCGCTGCAGCAGGGGCGGCGGATGCCGCGACGCCCGGTCCGGCGGCCACGACCAGCTCCCGGGCCGCAGCCGGACCGCGGGATCGGGGACGCGGGCGTACCGCCGCCGGCCCCGCCGAGGGTGATGGCCCGACGACCAGTGCGACCGGTGCGGCCGGCGCCGGGCCGCCGGACGACATGCGCAGGGAGCCCCGGGTCGTGCACGGGTCCGGGCGGTGGCGTCCCGGCACCGGCGTCCTGGTCGGGTTCGGGATCCTCGTGGTGGCGTTGCTGGCCGCAGGCGTCGCGGCGTTCGTGTTCCTGCCGGCAGCCGAGATCACGGTGACGCCCCGGATCGAGACCATCGGCCCGGTGTCGCTCACGGTGCGAGCGGACCCCACCGCCACCGCGGTCGACGCGGCGGCCGGGGTCATCCCGGCGCAGACCCTGGACGTCCCGGTCCAGTCGTCGGGTGAGTTCCCCGCGACGGGCAAGCGGATCGACGAGGCGAAGGCGACGGGCGGGGTCCGCTGGACCAACTGCGACCCGACCGCCGCGTACACGATCGCGAAGGGCTCAACGGTGAAGACGTCCAACGGTGTCGCATTCACCACGGACGAGGCGGTCTTCCTGCCGGTCGCGATCATCACCTCGAGCCTGCAACTCCAGTGCCAGACCAGCGAGGTGAGCGTCACGGCGGTCACCGCCGGCACCGCGGGCAACGTCGCGGTGGGCGCGATCAAGGTGGTGCCGCCGAGATACAACGCCAACGTGATCCGGGTCACCAACCTCGCGGCGACCAGCGGCGGCAAGCACGACGAGTTCCCCAAGGTCCTGCAACAGGACGTCGACGCCGCCGTGCAGCAGCTGCGCAAGGACCTGTTGACGCAGTTCGCGACGGCCGTCACGGACGGCGCGAACGCCCCCGCCGGCGTCACGGTGTTCCCCGGCACGGAGACCCTGGGCGATCCGCAGCCATCGGTGGACCCGGCGTCGCTGGTCGGCCAGGAGGTCGCGTCGTTCACCCTGAGCATGTCGGCGACCGGGCAGGTCCTGGCGGTGGACTCCTCGCCGGTGAAGTCCATTGCCGAAGCCAGGCTCCAGGGGTCGACCAGCGCCGGCTACGAGCTCGTCGCGGGCTCGATCGACGTGACGGTGGGCGAGGGGACCGTCAACGGCGGCACGATCACGTTCCCCGTCGAGGGCACCGCGAAGCAGGTGCGGACCATCGATGCCGCTGCGCTCAAGAGTCAGGTCCTGGGTCTCGGGGAGCAGGCGGCCAAGGACCTGCTGGCGCCCTACGGGACCGTCGAGATCCGGCTGTGGCCGGACTGGGTGTCCAGCGTCCCGTCGCTCGACCAGCGGGTCACCCTGACGGTGGCTCCGCCGGTGGACGCGACACCGTCCTCGCCATCGCCCTCTCCGTCCGCGGCCCCCAGCACGCAGCCGTCCGCGGCACCGAGCACCGAGACGTCGCCCGGAGGGTCGGGGGACGCGCCCGCGAGCCAGCCGGTACCATCGGGCTGATGATCGTCCCGACGACTCCGCCAGGCCCCGGGAACGCGGCGGCCTCTCTCGCCACGATGCCCGTTGTGCGCGTGCGGGCCAGGTGAGCCGGGTCCTGGGGGTCGACCTCGGAGAGCGACGCATCGGCCTCGCCGTCGCGGACGCCGGCATCGGCATCGCGCGGGCGCTGACCACGGTGAACCGGGCGCCCACGCTCGATGGCGACGTCGCGACGATCGGTCGCGCGTGCACCGAGCAGGCCGTGACGGAGCTGGTCGTGGGCCTGCCGATCGAGGCGAGCGGCATCGAGGGCGTCATGGCAGCGGGCGCCCGCGCCTGGGCAGCCGCGGTCGGAGCGCGCCTTGGCCTCCCCGTGACGATGCGTGACGAGCGCCTCTCCTCGTTCGAGGCGGAGCGTCGCCTGGGCCGGATGCCGCGCGGCCGGTCGGGCGGGCCACCGTCGCGGACCCAGCGCAACGCGCACCGGGCGCGAATCGATCGCGAGGCGGCATCCGTCATCCTCCAGGACGAGCTGGACGCGCGCCGCGCGGCGTCCACGGATCGCCAGGAGGATCGATGAGCGTCAGAGGCGGGCGCGGCCCCCGGGACCCCATGGCCACGCCGGAGACCGGTCGACGGGCGAACCCGTACCGGAGAACCGGTCGATACGGCCGCGGACCCGGCGATCAGCAGCGGTACGAGCCGTACGGCAACCCGGGCAGCGGGTTGTGGGGCATCGTCCGGTTCGTGGTGTTCCTCGCCGTCCTTGCCGCGATCGTCCTCGTGACCATGGCGACGGTCGCCCGGCCGCTGGTGCGGGCCGTCGTGGTGCCGTGGGCGGACGGCAACCCGGGCGTGCTCCGGATCGGCTTCGTCGCGGATCTCGTGCGCGAGGATCTCGGCAGCTCCCTGACCGCCCCGGCCAGCACCAATCCGGCGGTGGTGACGTTCGTGGTGGACAGCGGGGATACCCCCGACAAGCTTGCCCCGCGGCTCAAGGAAGCCGGCATCATCGCCAGCGAACGCGCGTTCCTGTTCCAGGCCCACATGGACGATCTCGCCGCACAGTTGACCGCCGGCAGCTTCCGCCTCGCCCTCAACCTGACGCCCGCCCAGGTGGTCGACGGCCTCGTCAACAACCGGGTCGTGATCAGGACGGAGACGGTGACATTCCGGGAGGGGCTCCGCCTGGAGCAGATGACGGCCAAGCTCCAGACCCTGACCGACACGAAGGTCGATCCAAAAGCCTTCTACGACCTCGTCGAGCACCCGACGGACGCGCTGCTCGCCGACTACCCGTGGCTGCTGGACCCCAACGTGCGTCCCAAGGGCACCTCGCTCGAGGGCTTCCTGTATCCGGCGACGTACACGCTGCGCATCGACGACCTGGCCCCCACCTCGGCGGAGGACCTCGTCCGGATGATGCTCGATGCCTTCTACCAGCGGGTCGGGCCGGATCTCCTCAACGTCCCCAAGAGCCGCGGCCTGACGTTCTACCAGGTGCTGGTCATGGCCTCCATCGTGGAGCAGGAGGCGGCCCTCGACGAGGAGCGCCCGCTGATCGCGGGCGTCTACCAGAACCGCCTCAACAAGAAGCTATGGCCGACAAGCCTGCTGCAGTCCGACCCGACGATCTTCTACGTGAACGACACGCTCCAGCTGGCCAGCCTGCCCTTCGCCGACTGGACGCAGTACGTGTTCTGGGACACCCTCAAGCAGCAGCTGCCGGCCGAGCTTCCCGCGGCGCTCGCCGGGTACAACACGTACACCAGCCGCGGCCTGCCGCCGGGCCCCATCTGCTCCCCGGCGCTGGCCTCGATCGAGGCGGCGCTCAACCCGGACACCTCGACCGGGTACCTGTTCTTCATCGCCAAGGGCGACGGGTCCAACACCAGTGCCTTCGCGAAGACCCAGGCCGAGCACGACGCCAACGTGGCGAAGTACAAGCACTGACCTGACGATGACGAGCCTTCCCGTGGCCGCTGACTTTTCCGCGCCGCCGGACACCGCGACGCGGCGCCGCTGGCTCGACGCAGACCGCGCCCACCGGCCGGCGCGGCTCGACGCACTCCGCGAGCGCATGGCAGCCGGCGGCGTGGATGCGTACCTCGGCATCAGGCGGGAGCACATGCGCTGGCTGACGGGCTTCACCCTGGCCGAGGGCGAGGAGAAGGTCGCCGGCCATTCGGGGCAGTTCCTCGTGGGCGCCGACGAGGTCCTCGTGCTGACGGATTCGCGCTACACGGAGCAGGCCGAGCGCGAGGCGCCCGAGGCGATCGTCGATGAGATCGGGTACGACCTCGCGGCCGCATGGGCAGGTCTCGTTGCCCGCGTGGGGGCGCACCGGGTCGCCGTCGAGGCGGAGGCGGTGTCCCATGCACTCTGGGAGCGCCTTGCGGCGGCGGCCCCCGACGTGGAGCTGGTGCCGGTCGACGGGTGGCTGGACGAATGGCGCGCCGTGAAGACGCCCGACGAGATCGAGCGGATTGCGGCCGCCTGCGCCGTGGCGGACCGTGCGCTCGCAGCGCTGCTGCCCGAGATCCGGCCGGGTGTCACCGAGCACGACCTCGCCCTGCGCCTGGAGTGGCTGATGCGTACCGGCGGCGCGGAGGCCCTCGCGTTCGACGTCGCCTGTCTGGCCGGCCCGGAGGCCGCCCTCCCGCACGGGTCGCCGGGCGACCGGCCGGTGCGTGCCGGCGCGGTTCTCCTGTTCGACTTCGGGGCCCAGGTCGAGGGCTACCGGAGCGACATGACGCGGACCCTGTTCATCGGCGAGCCATCGTCGCGTGACCTGGGCGTGTACGACCTCGTGGCGCGCGCCCAGCAGGCGTCGATCGACGCCGTGTCCTCGTCAGTGAAGCGGACACGGGAGCTCGGCGAGCTGCTGATCTCCGGTCGTGCCGCGGATGCCGCGGCACGCGGGGTGATCGAGGCGGCCGGACACGGCGCGCACTTCCGCCACGGGACGGGACACGGGATCGGCCTCGCCACGCACGAGAAGCCGAGCCTGTCGAGGACGGGCGGCGACATGCCGCTGCCCACCCCCACCGTGTTCTCCGTGGAGCCGGGCGTCTACCTGCCCGGTGAGACCGGCGTCAGGATCGAGGATCTCATCCACCTCGATGCCGGCCGGGGGCTCGCGGGGCGGCTCACGCAGTTCCCCCGCGCCGTCATCGCGCTGCCCGCCTGATCGACGCGCCGCCCGCCGGGCCGGGAGCCCGGTTGCGCCGGGCGGGGCGCCGGGCGGGGAGCCGGGCAGGGGAGCCGGGGGGCGCCGGGCCGCTCTGGTAGCATCGGGTGGAACATCCTCAAGCGTCGGGCGCCGGGCGTTCGCCTGTCTGCGCGAAGCCCGTGACGCGCCACTCGGGAGCACCAGCCCACCATGATCAGCACCGGAGAGCTACGCAAGGGCGTCGTCATCGAGCTCGATGGCGAGCTCTGGCAGATCCTCGACTATCACCACATCAAGATGGGCCGGGGCTCGGCGCAGGTCCGCATCAAGTTCCGGAACGTCAAGAAGGGCAGCACCGTCGAGAAGTCGTTCCAGGCCGGCGAGCGCTGGCCGCGAGCACAGATCGACCGGCGGCCCGTCCAGTACCTGTACCGGGACGGCGACGACCTCCACTTCATGGAGACCGAGTCGTACGAGCAGTTCAGCCTGCGGGCCGAGACGCTCGACGATGCCATCGGCTTCCTCAAGGAGGGGATGACCGTCGACCGGACGTCCTACCAGGGCGAGACCCTGGGCGTGGAGCTGCCGGTCACAGTTGACCTCGTCGTCACCGAGACGGACCCGGGCTTTGCGGGCGACACCGCCCAGGGCGCCCGCAAGAACGCGACGCTGGAGACCGGCCTCGTCGTCACGGTGCCATTGTTCGTGACCGAGGGCGACACGCTGCGGATCGACACGCGCACCGGCGAGTACCAGACCCGGCTCTAGGCCATGGCCGCCGGTCGCTCGGGAATCGAGACCATGCTGGGTCTCATGGACGAGGCCTTTCACGGGCGGGGGATCGAGGCGTCCAACGAGAGCCAGGCCCTGCTCGCGAACCTCGCCACTGTGACCGCCGAGCAGTGGCGGGCGCGGCCCGATGGCGTCGCCCGGACGATCGAGGCGATCGCAGTCCACGTCGGCGCCTGCAAGCTGATGTACGAGGACTACGCGTTCGGGCCGGGGACGAAGCGGTTCGGGACGCCGGAGGTCGAGCCGTGGCCCGAAGGGGCCGCGCCGATGACCGAGGTGACCGCGTGGCTGGCGGCCGCTCACGGGGCGCTGCGCGCACGCGTCGCCGCCCTGGCGGATGACGCAGACCTGGACCGTCCACGCCCGACGAACTGGGGCGAGCTCCGCCCGACGCGCTGGATCCTGGCGGCTATGGTGACCCACGACGCCTACCACGCCGGCGAGATCAACCACCTGCGCAGCCTGCTCTCGGGCGACGACCGCTGGCGCTACGTCCAGCTCGGGTTCGGATGAGTCAGCCGGGCGAGCCGCCGGACTGGGCACTCCCGTCGTGGGACACGCTCCCCGACGATCCGGACGCCGCGCGGCCGCAACGGCGCACGTCACCGGCCGGCACGTTCGGCCTCCGGGTCCGGACCGTGTCGGAGGTCAGCCGCGCGATCCGCGAGCGCGTCCGGGGCGATGAGGGGCTCCGCGACGTGTGGATCGAGGGCGAGGTCGGGCGCGTGACCGTGTCGACCGCCGGCCACGCCTACTTCACGCTCAAGGACGCCAGGGCGCAGCTCCAGTGTGTCTGGTTCCGCGACGACCGTGTCCGCTCGCCGTTCCAGCCGCAGACCGGGTTGCAGGTCGTCGCCCACGGACGGATGGACCTGTTCGAGCCCCAGGGCGCGCTCCAGCTCTACGTTGACGCGCTGCAGCCCGCGGGCTTCGGTGATCTTGCCGTCCGCTTCGAGCGGCTGAAGGCGAGTCTGGCAGCCGAGGGCCTGTTCGACGCCGGCCGCAAGCGCCCGCTGCCGGTCCGGCCCCGCACGATCGCGGTCGTGACGTCCCCGACCGGGGCCGTCTGGCGCGACGTGTGCAACGTCCTCGCCCGGCGCTGGCCGCTGACCCGTGTCGTGCTCGTCGCGTGCCAGGTCCAGGGTGAGGGGGCGCCCGCGAGCATCGTGGCGGCGCTGCGTCGGCTGGAACGCTGGATCGCCGACGCCCCGGCCGGGACCGGCGCGGACGATGTCCCGGCGGTGACCATCCTCGCCCGCGGTGGCGGCTCGCTCGAGGACCTGTGGGCCTTCAACGACGAACGGGTGGTGCGGGCGATCGTCGGGCATCCCGTGCCGGTGGTCTGCGGCGTGGGTCACGAGGTGGACGTCACGCTCGCGGACTTCGCCGCCGACGTGCGCGCGCCGACGCCCTCGGCTGCGGCCGAGCTGGTGGTGCCGGATCGCGTCGATGCGGCGGGTGTCGTGCGCGCGCTGGGGCGGCGCGCGGAGACCGCGGCCGCACGCCGGGTCGCCACCGCCCGCGGCCACGTCGAGACCGAGCGCCGGGCGGTGGCGCGCCTGGAGCCGCAGGCGCAGCTGGCGGCCTCCCGGGAGCGGGTCGGGCTGCTGCTGGACCGTGCGGCGCGGGTCCTCGACGGCCGGTTCACGGCGGCCGCCCGGGCCCACGAGCGAACCGGCGCCCGCCTCGCGACGTCGCTGCCCACCCGCCTCGCCGGTGACGCCCGCCGGCTGGACGCCGCGACCGCACGCCTGCCGCGGCTCGTGGCCGCTCGGCTCGCCGTCGCGTCCACCGGTCTCGCCGCCGCCACGGCCTCGATCGCCGCCCTGGGACCCCACGCGACGCTCGATCGCGGCTACGCGATCGTCCGGCGGGCGGCCGACGGTGCGATCGTCCGCGATCCGTCCGGGGCCGTCGCCGGCACGCGCCTCAGCGTCTCGCTGTCCCGTGGCACGCTCGCCGCGACCAGCGACGGACCGGCCGATGGGCCGGTCGACGGACGGGGCGGCGGGCCAAGCGCGACGGGCACGCCATGAGCGGCCTGGCCGTCGTCATCGCGATCGCGGGCGTGGGGCTCGCGGGTGGGATCCTCGTGGGTATCATCGTCGCGAGGCGGATCGACCGCATGACGGCGCCCCGCCGGGTGGTCGAACCTGAGGCCGGACGACCCGACGGGACGGGGACTCCGGCAGGCGACCCGCGACCCGAAGCCAGGGAGGAGCACCCGTGACCGACGTGACACCGGCCGAGGCCGGGGACCTTCCCGGCGCGGGCGACCCCCCCGTGGACGAGCTCGCCTACGACGACGCGTTCGCCGAGCTGCAGCGGGTCGTCACGGCCCTCGAGACGGGCGGGCAGTCGCTGGAACGGACGATCACGATGTACGAGAGGGCGGTCACGCTCCAGCGCCGGTGCGAGCGGTTGCTTGCCGAGGCCGAGCTGCGAGTTCAGCAGCTGATGACGCGGCCCGGCGGGCTGGCGGCGGTCGACGTCCGCCCCGAGGACGCCGCGGAGGAGTAGGGGACCCCGGGGCGATCCCCGGGCATCATCGTGCTACCATCAGATATCAAATAACCCCCCTGGTCCGCCGGTCGCGTACCGGCACGAATCGGCCGGATGCATCACCCTCATGGTTCGCCGGCCGTCCAACGTGGCGTCATCCCCGAGCAACAGGAGCCCGACACGGTGCCCATCCTCGACCGCCTCCAGGGTCCCGCGGAGCTTCGCGGCCTGTCGGACGCGGAGCTGGTCCAGCTCGCGGCGGAGATCCGCGAGACGATCATCCGCACGGTTGCCGTGACCGGTGGCCACCTGGGATCGTCGCTGGGCGTCGTCGAGATCACGCTGGCGCTCCACCGGCTCATGGAATCGCCGCGCGACCGGATCGTCTGGGACACCGGGCACCAGGCCTACGCCCACAAGCTGCTGACCGGCCGGCTGGAGCGCTTCCAGACGCTGCGCCAGATCGACGGCGTCGGTGGGTTCCCCCGGCGGTCAGAGTCGCCGCACGACGTGTTCGACGGCGGCCACGCCGGCACCGGCCTGTCCATCGCACAGGGGCTCGCGACCGCGCGCGACCTGCGCCATTCGATGGAGCGCATCGCGGTCGTGGTCGGGGATGCGGCGCTGCTGTCCGGGCTCTCGCTGGAGGCGCTCAACAACATCGGCCATCGCCAGACCCAGCTGCTGATCGTGCTCAACGACAACGAGATGTCGATCAGCCCCTCCGTCGGAGCGCTGTCCAAATACCTCTCGGAGATCAAGCTCTCGTCGGCGTGGCGCCAGGGCAAGACGGCCTACGACAGCTTCACGGAGCGCATCCCGCTCATCGGCCCGCGCCTGCTGGAGCTGTCGCGCCGGTTCCGGCAGTCGGTCGTCTCGTTCGCCCAGCCGGGCCAGCTGTTCGAGGACCTCGGGATCACCTACATCGGCGTGATGCCGGGCCATGACCGCCGGCTGCTCGAGGAGACCTTCCGCCGGGCGTTCGCGTTCAACGGGCCGGTGATCGTCCACGTGCGCACCCAGAAGGGCAAGGGCTACAAGCCGGCCGAGAGGGACCAGGTCTCGTTCCACGGTGCGGCGCTGCCGCCCATGGAGCTTGCACCGGCCGCCGACGGCCACGACCGCCTGGGCGCGATGGCCAGTGGCACCAACGGCAGCAACGGCGACGAGATGACCTCGTCCGCGGCGGGCGGGTCCCCGGTCACGCAGTCACAGGCCGCCGAGGAGGGCGCCCCGCCGTCGGCATCGGTCATGACCGACCGCCGCAGCCCGGCGCACAACACCGAGGGCGCGGCCGAGCCGCCGGGTGAGCAGGGACCGACCGGCAAGCCGAAGAAGACGCCCAACTACACCGCGTTCTTCTCCACGGAGCTGCTCGCGCTCGGCGCCGAGGACCGGCGGATCGTCGCCATCACCGCCGGCATGCCCACCGGCACCGGCCTGGCGCAGTTCCAGCAGGCATACCCGGAGCGGTTCATCGACGTCGGGATCGCGGAGCAGCACGCCGTGACGCTGGCCACGGGTCTCGCGCTGGGCGGCCTGCGCCCCGTCGTGGCGCTGTATTCCACGTTCCTCCAGCGTGCGTTCGACCAGACGGTCCACGACGTGTGCCAGAACGATGCCCCGGTGCTCCTTGCGGTGGACCGCGCGGGTCTCGTCGGCGAGGACGGGACGAGCCACCAGGGCATGTTCACCGTGCCGGCCCAGCGTCAGCTGCCGCACCTCGTCATCGCCAGCCCGCGCGACGAGCAGGAGCTCCGCTCGCTGCTGCGCACGGCGCTCGCCCAGGAGCACCCGTTCGCTCTGCACTATCCGCGCGATGCCGGCTTCGGGGTGGAGGAGCGCGACGCCACCGTGCTGCCCGTCGGCCGGGGCGAGGTCCTGCGCGAGGGCCGTGACCTGCTGTTCGTCGGCTTCGGCCCGATCACGATGCGGGCGGTCGAGGTGGCGGACAGGCTCGAGACCGAGGGCTGGTCGGTCGGCGTCATCAACGCCCGGTTCGCAAAGCCGCTCGACCGCCAGCTGATCCTCGACCAGGCCCGCGGCAGGCAGCTGGTGGTGACGTTCGAGGAGAGCGTTGTGACCGGCGGCTTCGGATCCGGCGTGCTGGAGGCCTTCGAGGAGGCCCGGCTTGCGGACGCCGCCTATCGCGACGTCCCGGTCAGGATCATCGGCATCCCGGGCGACCGGTTCGTGGACCACGGTGCGGTCACCGATCTCCGGCGGCTCATCCGGCTCGACGTGCCGGGCCTCACGGCCCAGGTTCACGAGGTGATCGAGCAGCTGCGGATCGCGCCGGCCGGGACGGACGGGGCGCAGGCGCCCGATGCGGAGCTGCGGCGCACGCGGTAAGCCCCGGTGACGCGGCGTGTGCCACGATAGGCGGGATGGGCGCCGCCACCACCAGACGCATCCGGCTGGACCAGCTCCTCGTGGAGCGGGGTCTTGCGCCGACGCGCGCTCGCGCCCAGGCGCTGGTGCTCGCGGGCAAGGTGCGCGTGGGGGTCGGAGATGCGGCCCGCCATGACCTGAAGGCCGGAAACCTGGTGGACGTCGCCGCGCAGGTCGACGTGGCCGCAGGTCGCGCGTGGGTCAGCCGGGGCGCGCATAAGCTGATCGCGGGGCTGGATGCGTTCGGCATCGACCCGTCGGGATGGGTGTGTCTGGACGTGGGCGCGTCGACGGGTGGCTTCACCGAGGTGCTCCTTGCCCGGGGTGCCGCTCGCGTCTACGCGCTGGACGTCGGGTACGGACAGCTCGCGGAGCCGCTGCGGCAGGATCCGCGGGTGATCTCCATGGAGCGCGTCAACGCCCGGACGCTGGCGCCGGGTGTGCTTCCGGAGGCCGCGGATCTCGCCGTCGTCGACGTCTCGTTCATCTCGCTGGGGCTGGTGCTGGGGCCGATCGGGTCGGTCCTGCGGGACGGCCGGGGGCCCATCGTCGCGCTGGTCAAGCCCCAGTTCGAGGCGGGCCGGAGCGACGCGAAGGGTGGCGTGGTGCGCGACCCGGAGATTCATCGCCGCGTGCTGCGGGAGACCCTCGGGCGGGCCGCGTCGCTGATGATCGGGACGCGCGCCGTCGTCCCGTCGCCGATCCTGGGGCCCGAGGGGAACCGGGAGTTCCTCGTCCATCTCCGGGCCGGTCCGTCGTGCGCGGAGATCGAGGACCGGATCGACGAGGCGGTCGCTGCCGCCTGGGAGGGGACGCCATGACGATCGGCCGGATCGGGTTCGCCTACAACCCCACCATCGACCAGGCGCTGGAGCTGCAGGAGCGCGCCGCGGGCTGGTGCCACCTGCGTGGGATCGAGCACTGGGCGGCGCCCGCCGGCGAGCTGCCCACACTGGTCGAGCAGCTGCCCGGGACGGACGTGCTGGTCGTCCTCGGCGGGGACGGGACGTTCCTGCGGGCCGCCCTGGCCGTGTCCGAGGTGGACGTGCCGATCCTGGGCATCAACCTGGGCAAGGTGGGCTTCCTGTCCAAGGCCGATGCGCACGAGCTGGAGCCGATGCTCGAGCAGCTGACGGCGGGCGCCTTCGTGCTCCGCGAGCGGATGGCGCTCGCCGGCGCGATCCTTCCGGTCAATGGGCCGGCCCCGGCTCCGTTCACCGCTCTCAACGACATCGTCGTCGCCCGGGGTTCGCTGGCGCGTGTCGTCCGGCTGGATGTCACGATCGACGAGTCGCATTTGGCGACCTTCGTCGCGGACGGGCTCGTGATCGCCAGCCCCACGGGCTCCACAGGCTACTCGTTCTCGGCGGGCGGCCCGATCCTCGACCCGCAAAGCCGGAACCTGGTCGTGACGCCGATCGCCGGTTACCTCTCGGCCATCCGCTCGATCGTCGTGTCACCCCTCCAGATCATCCGATGCCGGGTGCTCGACGCGCACGAGGCACTGGTCTCGATCGACGGGCGCGAGGACCGCCCGCTCGAGGTGGGCGACGTGGTCGAGGTCCGCGCGCTGGAGCGGCCGATCCGGTTCGTCGAGCCGAAGGGGGCGATCCCGTTCTGGGACCTCCTGCGGACCAAGGTCGAGCTGCTGCCGTCCTGACCGTGGCGCCCAACCGCTCTCCGGACCGCGGCGGCCGCCTGATCGAGCTGGCCGTGACCGACCTGGCTCTCATCGACCGGCTGCGCCTGGTGCTGGAGCCCGGTTTCAACGTGCTGACCGGTGAGACGGGAGCGGGCAAGAGCCTGCTGATCGACGCCCTCGGGCTCGCCCTGGGCTCCCGTGCGGACACCGCGCTCGTCCGGCACGGCGCGGCCACGGCGCGCGTGGAGGCGCTGTTCGACCGCCTGCCGGAGCCGCTGATCGCGGTCAGGGAGGTCGCCGTCTCGGGACGCAGCACGGCGCGCCTGGACGACGAGACCGTCACCGCCGGCCGCCTCGCGGCGGCGACCGGGGACCTCGTCGAGATCCACGGCCAGCACGACCAGCAGCGCCTCCTGGACGAGGGCTGGCAACGGGACCTGCTCGATGCGTTCGGCGGCCACGAGGAGCCGCGGGGCCGCGTGTCCGGGGCGGTCGACCGGTGGCGCGCGAACCGGGCGTCGCTCGCCGAGTTGGCGGTGGATCCTCGCGAGCTGCTGCGCCGGCTGGAAATCCTGGAGCACGAGGCCGCGGAGATCGGCGCTGCCGGGCTGCGGGACGGCGAGGCGGCCGAGATCACCGCGCAGCTGGCGGTCGCGCAGCACGGCGAGACGATCGCGTCCGGGGCCAGGGACGTCCGCGAGATGCTGGCCGGGGAGGGGAGCGGGGCGCGGGAGCGGGTGGCCCGCGCGGAGCACGAGCTGCACGCCTTGGCCCGCCTGGACGAGCGCTGGGCCGCCCTCGCGAGCCGCCTCGCCGGCGTGGATGCGGAGATCGAGGACGTGGCGGCGGAGGTCAGGGCGCTGGCCGAGACCGTCGATCACGACCCGGCGACGCTGGTGCGGCTGGAGGACCGGCTGGGCGAGATCCACCGGCTGCTCCGGCGCTTCGGCGACGACGAGGCGGCGGTCCTTGCCCACGGGGAGCGCGCGGCCGCCGAGGCAGAGCGCCTCCGGGGGTTCGAGGACGAGCAGGCCCGGCGGGCGGCCGAGGATGCACGCCTGCTGCTCGAGGTCGCTGATGCGGCGGCGACCCTGTCGTCGTTGCGCCGGTCCACCGCGGCCCGGCTCGGGGAGGCCGTGTCGGCGGTCCTCGTCGAGCTCGGGTTCCCGCCCGATGCGTTCGAGGTGGGGCTCGGCCGGCGGCCGGCCGCGAGGGACGACCCCGCGGTCGAGGTGGACGGGGACGCGGTCGCGTTCGACGTGACCGGGATCGACACGGTGGTGTTCCGCTTCCGACCGAACGCCGGTGAGCCGGCGCGGCCGCTGGCGCGGATCGCGTCGGGCGGCGAGCTGTCGCGGGTCGCGCTGGCCGTCAAGCAGGTGCTCGCATCGGCGGACCGGACGCCGACCCTCGTGTTCGACGAGATCGATTCGGGGATCGGTGGCCGCAGCGCGGATCCCGTGGGCCGGAGCCTCTGGACGCTGGCCAGGGAGCACCAGGTCCTGTGCGTCACGCACCTGCCCCAGATCGCGGCCTACGCGGACGCCCACTACCGGATCGCCAAGCGCGAGCGGGACGGGAGAACGGTGACCGAGGTCGTCCGGCTCGAGCGCCCGGAGCGCGAGGCGGAGCTGGCCGAGATGATCGGCGGTCCCTCGGGTGGCGCGGCGGCGGCGCAGTCGGCCCGCGAGCTGCTCGACCGCGCGCAGGCCTGGTCGGCGGGCCGGTTCGTTGGCACATCGACCTGACGCCGCCGACGGCGCGCCGCGCCGGGCTCGAGCGGAGCCCGGTGGGACGTCGCGTGACGTGCAGCCCGTGAGCCGGGACCTGGACGAGGCGATCGAGGGCTTTCTCACCTACCTGCGCCTCGAGAGGGGTGCGGCGGACGCGACGATCCGCGCCTACCGTGGCGACCTGACCGACTTTGCGATGAGCCGCGGTGCGGCACGCGAGTGGATGTCGGGACCCGGCATCGCCCAGCGGTACCTTGCGGCCCGTGCCCGGCGTGGGCGCCCGAACGAGCCGGGACTTGCGCCGACCAGCCTCCGCCGGCGAGCGGCGGCGATCCGGGGCTTCTACCGCTACGCCTTCGGCGACGGCCTGATCCAGGTCGACGTGGCCGCGCATCTCGACCTGCCGCGGCAGCCACGCCTGCTGCCGGAGACG
Source organism: uncultured Chloroflexia bacterium (assembly GCA_963849495.1). Taxonomy (GTDB): domain Bacteria; phylum Chloroflexota; class Limnocylindria; order Limnocylindrales; family CSP1-4; genus CAIXZV01. Next base: position 494,898 of record CAWKHN010000015.1, read on the forward strand.
CTCACGGTCGCGGAGGTGGAGTGGCTGCTGGAGGCAGCCGGTGGTGAGCCGCCGGCAACGCACGCTCCGGGCGATGCGGACGGGCTCGCGCTCCGCAACCGCGCTCTCCTCGAGCTGCTCTACGCGGCCGGCCTGCGCGTGTCGGAGGCCCTGCGGCTCGACCGGCGCGACTTCTCCTCGGACGGCGGCTTCGTGCGGGTCATCGGCAAGGGCGACCGGGAGCGGCTGGTCCCGGTCGGGGACGTGGCCCTGGAGTGGCTGGCGCGCTATCTCGCCTGGCCGTGGGCCGCCTGGCTCGCGGTCGCCGGCATCGACGATGGGCCGCAGGCTGCCCTGTTCGTCACCCCGCGCGGCCGGCGGATGGGGCGCCAGCAGGCGTGGACGATCGTCAAGGCCAGCGCGGTCGCCGCGGGCCTGGGAGACCGGATCTCACCCCACACGCTCCGGCATTCGTTCGCGACGCACCTCCTGGAGGGTGGCGCCGACCTGCGCGTCGTCCAGGAGTTGCTCGGACATGCCAGTATCTCCACGACCCAGCTGTACACGCACCTCACCGGGGAGCGGATCCGCGAGGTCTACGCCCGCGCACACCCGCGGGCATGAGGGAGGTTCCGGGGCCGATGTCGTACGCCGACTCGCTGCTCGCGTCTGGTGAGCGGATCCTTCGCCGTGATCGCCAGCACTGGTTCATCTTCATCGGGAACGCCCGGTTCGGGGTCCTCGCGGTCGTGGCCGCGCTGCTGCTCCTCATCCTGCGCGTGGTCACCGGCGGGTCCGGCACGCTGATGGACCTCGTCGGGTACCTCACCCTGATCCTGTTCGTGGGGGGCCTGGTCATGCTCGGCTGGAGCTGGCTGCGCTACCAGAACGAGGAGTACGTGATCACCTCGCGGCGGATCATCCATGCCGACGGCGTGATCAACAAGCGAGCCAGCGACTCGTCGCTGGAGAAGATCAACGACGCGGTCCTGAACGAATCGATCTTCGGCCGGATCTTCGGCTTCGGGGATCTCGACATCATGACGGCCTCCGAGGAGGGGGACGAGCGGCTGCGCATGCTGCGCGACGCAAAGTCGTTCAAGAAGGCGATGCTCGAAGCCAAGCACGACCTCGAGATCGAGGTGACCCGGCCCACGATGCCGGCGCTGCGGTCATCGGACGGTCCTCGCCGCGCTCCGGATGCTGTTCTCGAGCCCGGCGAAGCGCCGCCCGTGCAGCCCGACCGGCCCGCGCCCACTGCCCCGGCTGCGCCGCCGCCGGCCGCGGTCTCGTCCGACGAGGTCACCGAGGCCCTGGGGCGGCTCGGCGAGCTGCGGGACAAGGGCATCGTCACGCCCGAGGAGTTCGAGGCGAAGAAGCGGGAGCTGCTCGAGCGCCTCTAGTCGCCGCGGGCCGGTAGGATACGCAGGACCCCAACCTGCCCCTGCGAGGCCTGCGTGTCCATCACCCCGCTCGATATCGTCATGATCGCGATCTTCCTGCTGGTCGCGTTCCCGGTCCACGAGTTCGCCCACGCGGCGGCTGCCTATGTCCAGGGCGACGCGACGGCGAAGCTGTTCGGACGGATGACGCTCAACCCGGCCGTCCACCTCGACCCGGTCGGCGGCATGATGACCGTCATCTCGATCCTGATCGGCGGCTTCCTGTTCGGCTGGGCGAAGCCGACCCCGGTGAACCCGGCGAACCTCCGGGACCGGCGCAACGGCGAGCTGTACGTCGCGCTCGCAGGACCTGCCTCCAACCTCGCGATGGCCGTCCTCGGGGCAATCGTTCTCCGGGTCGTGCTCGCCGCGACGCTGGACCTGCCGCTGCTGGTCTACAACGGGCTGTACCTGTTCGTGGTGTTCAACGTCTCGCTGGCGCTGTTCAACCTTATCCCGGTTCCGCCGCTCGACGGGTCCGCGATCCTGTTCCGGTTCCTGTCGCCGCGCCGGGTGTGGGAGATCCGGCCCTTCCTGGCCCAGTACGGGCTGTTCATCGTCATCGGGGCGGTCCTGCTGCTGGGCAGGCCCCTGTCGCAGTGATCCAAGGTGTCGCGAACGTCCTGGTGGGCGCGTAAAGCGCGCCAGCTCCGGACGCACCTGTTCGCCCGCGTGACGACGGATGAGCGACAGGCGGTTGCGGCGTGGACCCGGCCCGCGGAGCTCGCCCTGTTCGACGCGATGCACGTGGCGGATCGGCGGCACGGGCTGGACGTGGTCGGCGCGCTGCGCGCGGCCGGCGTGACCGACCGCGACGTGCTCGTCGCGGGGCTGCTCCACGACTGCGCCAAGGGCGACACCGGCGCGGGCCCCAGGATCGCATGGTCGCTGGGCGAGGCGTTCGGACCCTGGGCCACGGCCCTCGCCGCACGGCTGCCCGGATGGCGGCCGGCAATCGACCGGCTGCGCAACCACGCCGCGGCATCGGCGGACGCGGTAGCCGCGACCGGGCTCGCCCCCCGGGCGGTCGACCTCATCCGCCACCAGGACGACCCGCGCGACCCGGAGTACGGCCGCCTGTTCCACGCCGCGGACGAGGCCAGCTGATGACGGCCGCGCCCGCACCCTCGATCGCCTTCGGTGACGGCCGCCGTCCCGAGACGGTCACCCGCGTGACGCTGCCGGCATTCGACGGTCCGCTCGCGCTGCTGCTCGCGCTCATCGAGGCGCGCCAGCTCGACGTGCTGACGGTCCAGCTGGGGGCCCTGGCCGATGCCTATCTCGATGCGCTCGCCTCGCTCGAGGGAGACCGGATGGGCAACGTGTCGTCGTTCGTCGCGGTCGCCAGCCAGCTGATCCTCATCAAGTCGCGTGCCATGCTGCCGCGACGCGTGGCGGAGGGCGCACAGGCGCTCGTTGACGACGGCGTGGATCCCGAGGCGGAGCTGCGCGCCCGGCTCATCCTGTACCGCGCCTTCCGCGATGCCGGGACGCACCTGCACGACGAGGCGCAGCGCCGCGTCGGCCTGTTCCACCGCGAGCCCGCGGCGGCCCGCGCGGCGGGTGTCTCGGGCGCAAGGCCACCGGTCACGGAGCCGCTCTCGCCCGGTCTCCTCGTGGAGGCCCTCGATGGCCTGGTCCGAATCGTGCCGCCGCCGCAGGCGCCGCCCGGGACGATGGCGCGCGCCATCACGCTCACCGCCCGCGCCGCGCTCATCCGGCAGGCGCTTCGCGGCGCACCGGTGGTCGTCCTGCAGGACCTGCTGCGCGGTGTTCGGGACCGGGTCGTGGTGGCGGTCACCTTTCTCGCGATGCTGGAGCTCATGAAGCGGCGTGAGATCGTCGTGGAGCAGGCGGAGCCGTGGGGACCGATCCTCGCCCGACGCACGACCCCCGAGGAGCGGCTCGCGGCCGGGGTCGCTCTTGCGGTCGACGAGGAAACGCCTCTGGACGAGACGCTTGGATCGTTCGCGTGAGCGAGCTCGAGCCGGTCGGGATCCCGGGCGTGCCCGCTGCCGGCGATCCCGCGGCGCAGGGTCCGAGGGCGTCCGACGCGACGGGGCCGATCGGGGCTCCGGTGGGCGCGTCCGGCGAGGTGCGGGCCGCGGAGCTGACCGAGCCCCAGCTCGAGGCGCTCCTGTTCGTGGCCGAGAAGCCGCTCTCGCGGCGCGAGATCGCCGCGCTTGCCGGCGTGGAGCGCGCGACCGTGGACGAACGCCTGGGCGACCTCGAGGTCTCGCTGGCGGGGCGGGGGATCCGGCTCGTGCTCGTCGGGGACCGCGTCGAGCTGGCGACGGCTCCCGAGGCGGGCGAGCTCGTCGCACGGTACGTGGGCGCCGACGCCGTCAAGCTCTCGCCCGCCGCCCTCGAGACCCTTGCCATCGTGGCCTATCGCCAGCCGGTGACGAAGGCGGCCATCGAACGGATCCGCGGCGTCGACTCCGACTACACGGTGCGCACGCTGCTCCATCGTCGGCTGGTCGTCGAGCTCGGCCGGGCCGAGACGCCGGGCCGTCCGTTCCTGTACGGCACCGGGTTCGAGTTCCTCGAGCGGTTCGGGCTGGCGTCGCTGGACGAGCTGCCGCCCCTCGAGGTTGAGGTCGCCGCACGGCTGGTCGACCCCGCGGAATCCCCCTCAGAGGCTCCCTTGGACGCCTCTCCGGACGTGATGGCCGGCGAGCCGTCGCCCGAGCCCGAGGGGGCCTGATCGTGCCGGCCGAGCGGATCTCGAAGGTCCTCGCGGCCGCAGGGGTTGCGTCCCGGCGGGGCGCGGACGAGCTGATCACCGCCGGGCGCGTCCTCGTCGATGGCCGGGCGGCCGTGCTCGGCGAGCGCGTCGACACGGACACGCAGCGGATCGAGGTCGACGGACGACCGATCACGATGTCGGACGCGCGCCCGATCTACCTGGCCGTGCACAAGCCGATGGGCGTGACCTCGACCGTTCGCGACCGTCACGCGGAGAGCACCGTCGTGGAGCTCGTTCCACCGGATCTCGCGCGCGGAGCGCGGCTGTACCCGGTCGGTCGCCTGGACCAGGACTCCGAGGGCCTGATCCTGCTGACCAACGACGGCGACTGGGCCGAGCACGTTCTCCATCCCCGATACGGCGTGGAGCGGGAGTACGCCGTCGGGCTCGCGCGGCCGCTGACGCAGGCACAGGCAGACGCCCTGGAGACCGGCGTCGAGCTCGCCGAGGGGGTCGCGACGCTCCGCGGCCTTCGGGGCCAGACGCGGACCGAGGACCGGGGCCTGGCGGAGATCCTGGAACCCACGCCGGATCCCCGTCTCACCTGGGTGCGGGTCACCATCCACCAGGGCTGGAAGCGCCAGCTCCGCCGCATGTTCGGCGAGGTGGGGGCCCCGGTGCGGCGCCTCGTACGCGTCCGCATCGGAACCCTCCGACTCGAGTCGATGGCCGCCGGCGACGTGCGCCCGCTCAGCCCGGCCGAGGTCCGCCGCCTCTCCTCGATCCGGTCCACGCGCGTGAGGTGACCCCAGGAGACAATAGCGTGTGCTAATGTTCCCTCATGCTTCCTGCCGCGATCTACGCCCGCATCTCCTCCGACCCGACCGGGACGGAGCTGGGCGTGCATCGACAGCTTGAGGACTGCCGCAAGCTCGCGGAGCATCACGGTCTGTCCGTTGCCGAGGAGTACGTCGACGACGACAAGAGCGCGTGGAGCGGCAAGGTTCGGCCCGCCTACCGGCGGATGCTCGACGACCTCCGGGCGGGCTCGGTCGGGGCCGTCCTCATCTATCACTCAGATCGGCTGCACCGCCAGCCCCGCGAGCTTCGAGGAGTACATCGAGGTCTGTGAGCCGCGCGGTGTGCCGACGTTCGCGTGCGTCTCCGGCCGGATCGACCTCAGCAACCCCGACGGCCGGCTGGTCGCCCGTATGCTGGGGGCCATGGCCGCCCACGAGTCCGACAGCCGCAGTCGCCGGATCAAGCGCAAGCACCAGGAGCTCGCGGAGGACGGGAAGCTCGCCGGTGGCGGCTCCCGGCCGTTCGGGTACCTCCCCGACCGGCGGACCGTCGAGCCGATCGAGGCGGCCGCGATCCGCGAGGCTGTCGGGCGAGTGCTCGCCGGCGACAGCCTTCGCTCGGTCGCGTCCGACTGGAACGCCCGCGGCCTCAAGAGCGTGTCGGGCCGCGCCTGGTCGATCCAGGTCCTGGGCCGGATGCTCACCTCGGCGCGGATCTCCGGGCAGCGCTCGTACAAGGGCGAGATCGTCGCGACGGGCGACTGGGAGCCGATCATCACCCCAGAGGAGACGGCCCGACTACGCGCCAGGTTGGACCATCACGGCGCGGCCGCGTCCCGCACCGTGCGCCGGTACCTGCTCGCGGGTGGCCTCCTGCGCTGCGGGTACTGCGATGCCGCCCTCGTGTCCCGCCCGCGGGGCGATGGGGAGCGCCGCTATGTGTGCGCCAAGGGACCGGGGCAGCCCGGCTGCGGCAAGATCGGGGTGATGGCCGACCCGATCGAGGCGCTCATCGCGGAGGCCGTGCAGTACCGGCTCGACACCCCCGAGCTCGCAGCCGCCCTCGCCGGTGCCGCCACCGAGGACGCTCAGGCGAGCGCCGCCGCCGACAGCCTCAGCGCCGACCAGGAGCAGCTCGCCGAGCTCGCCCGCGCCTACGGGGAGCGCCAGATCACGTTCCCGGAGTTCCTCGCGGCGCGTACGCCGATCGAGGCGCGGATCGATGCGGCGCGACGGCACCTCAGCCGGCTGACGCACACGACCGCGATCGCCGAGTATGTGGGCGCGTCGGCTGCGCTGCGGGAGGCTTGGGCGGACCTCCCGCTCACCCGTCAGCGGGCGATCGTCGCCGCGGTCCTCGATCGTGCGATCGTGCGCGCCGCCGTCCGTGGCCGGACCCGCTTCGACCCGGACCGCGTCGAGCCCGTCTGGCGACTCTGACCGAGCAGCGCCACCGCGTCCCGGATCACGCCGGGGTCGCGCACCTTCACCGGCACACCCTGTTCGGCACAGGTCCGCTCGACCCACGCCCGAACGACCTCCGGCCCGGGTGTGCCGCTCACGCCCATGACGCCCACACCGCCGGCGGACCGGCCCAGTCGTCGGCGTCGCTCGACCGCCAGACCTTCTCGGGCGCGGCATCCATGGCGATCGACGCCCAGCCCAGCACCTCGTCGGCACTGTCGCCAGTGAGGGTGACCGAGCGCGGCTGGAACCCCTGCGCGACCTCGTACCGGTGGAGCCCGGCAACCTCCCGACCATCGCCCAGGTCCTTGCCGACGTACTTCGCCAGGTAGCGCGCCGCAAGCCGGGCCTCGCCCAGCGGCCCCGAGCCCACCGGGAGGTGGTTCAGCATCGTGATGTGCACGAACCCGTGGCCCCAGGCGTCGCGGATCAGCCCGACCGGGATGAAGCGGCCAGCGGCAAAGTGCGCGTGGAGCCCGTGGTCGGTCTTATGCCACTCGGGCACCCACAGGTACGGGAAGGGCTCGTCGACGGCCGAGCGCAGCCGCCGGAAGAACTCGGCCAGGTCGGCGCGCAAGGTCACCGGATCGTGGCACCCGACGCCGGCATAGGTCAGGGTGCCGAGACGGTTGAGCCGGTTCGCGGCGCAGTACCGCCGGACCTTGCCCTTGGCACGCCGGGCGGCATCATCGCGGGTGTCCGATGGATACGGCGCAGGCCCTGGCTTCCGCTCGACTGCGCCGTGGAAGGAGCCGCCGCCTTCGGCTGCGCCCGGGTAGAGGACGAACCGCCATTCGGCGCCGTCACCGCTGACGAGTTTCGTCCCAATATCAAGTGAAGAACGGGGAGCTTCCACCGCTCACGCTCCTGACAGATGGGCAGCCGCAGCTGCCGGGCTTATCTGTCAGGGGGGCGGACCCTGCTGGGACGAGAAATAGCGTCCCTGCTCAATTCAAATCGGTCTTCCGCCGCTTCTTGCCACCGACTGGCCCGCCAAGGGTTCAATCGGCCAGGGGGTGCCTCAGGTTCCCTGCCACGCACTTGTCGACCGGTCGAAATACACGCTCAGGTCCGTCTCAATTGGACCCTTTGAGTGGCGTGGAGACTCGTAGCGCATTACGAGGCACGTTGGGTATTCAATTGGCGCGAACCCTAGCCCGCCCCTGTGACAACTGTCTGTCACAACGCCGCCGTTCTTGGGCACTGCCGTAGCGGAGCGCGCGGTGCTTGGAGCGGCCGCCGGGGGCGGCCACTCCTCTGATCGTGCGCGCGTCCGGCCGCCCGTCAAGGGTTCGCGGCTGCGCCGCCCGTCGCGCCCACCGCTCGCGTTCGCTCGCGCGCGGCGGCCCTTGACCGGCTTCAGCCTCGGACTATCTCCGGCGGGTCGTCTCCCGGTGGCCGCTTGGCGGGGACCGTCTGACCGCGGAAGTACTTGGTCAGCCCGGCCGTGTCGAGGTAGGCCTTCAGGATCTCCGGTTTGAGCGCCATTAGCCCGATCCCGTCCAAGTGTGAGACGAGTCCCCACTGCAGCGTTGCTAAATTCGCGGCCTGCCGAATGTCATCCTTGCCCATCGGGAGGTACGTCCAGGCGTATTGCGCGCCATCCATCGGCTTCTCGAACTCGGGCACCGTGATCAATTGGCGGACCTCCTGACGGTCCTCGCCCAGCGAGGTTCTCATCAGGGCGACGACGCCCCCATCCAGCAGGCAGATCATGTTCGGCACGCACGACCAGGGCACGCCCTCGAAGGCAGTTGCGGCGTCTTCGAGGGTGAAGTCCCCTGCCTCGCCAAAGAAAGCAAACGTGAACAGAGGATTGCGGTACGGCCACGGCCCGCTCACCTGAGGTACCACGCCCAGCCCGGGGACATAGTTGTTCGGGGTCCGCTCACGTCGGAGCACCATCTTGACATGCGTCACCGACTCGACAAGATGCCCCAGCTGGTGCTCTCTCCGCCGGAACTTAGACTTGATCTCTCCGACGGCGTAGACGGCCTCGTACGGGTAATAGCGAGTCCCGTCACTGGCGGTGAAGAACACCGCCCCTGCGGACGTATCGGCAACGACAACGTCGTATTCCGCGGATGAGGCCCAGCCATGGTCGACGACATGACCCTTGCCAACGTCATACCGACCCGGCAATCGCCGGGTTAGCACCTCCCTCGCAACATCCTCGAACTGGTGCCCGCCAGCATCGATGTCTCGATCGGTGTGGAGGACGCGAGCGCGGGCAAGGGCAGACTGAATCTCTGCAGCCTCCTGCTGCATCACAGTCACGAACTGGAAGGGCGGCCGGACTCTCGCCATCCAGACAATTCTATGGCTCGCCCTGGTGACATTCCCGACACACATTGCGACCCCAATGCCCGTTCACCAGCCTTCCGACATGGCGAGCGTCCAGAATGCCGACGCGACGCGTTATCGGAGTAGGCGTCCGATTGACGAGGACAAGGCATGGACGAGACCTGGGTGATGCGAGGGGTGATCGCCGCCGACGACGATGCCGACGCGCTCGCAGCCCGCACCGACCCCGAGGCCTTCGCCCGTCTGTACCAGCGGCACCGGTTGGCGGTCTTCCGCTACGTCCGCGCTCGTGGCTTTGGCGACGACGACGCGAGCGACCTCGCCGCCCTCGCCTTCGAGCGGGCGCTCACCCGGATCGATCGCTACCGGCCCGGGAGCAGCGGATTCCTCCCCTGGCTGCTCGTCATCGCGCGCAACGCCGCCGTCGACGCTCATCGCCGGTCCGCAACGGCTGCGCGCCTGGGACCGTTCCGCACCGTTGGCGAGTGGGGCCCGGACCCCGCGGACCTCGTGCTGCAGGACGAGGCGGACCGGGCACTCGCCGCTCGCGTGCGGTCGCTCCCGCCCCGCTACCGCGAGGTCATCACGCTACGTTTCGCGGCCGGCCTGTCAGCCCGCGAGATCGGCGAAGTGATCAACCGCTCTGAGGCCGCGAGCGCGAAGCTCGTGAGCCGGGCCCTGGCGGCCCTCAAGGAGGCTTACCGTGACGACGTCGCCTGACCCGCTCGAGGCGCGCCTCCAGCGGCTCTTCGGACTTTCGATGCCAGCTACCGCGGCAGGCCGCATGGATGCCCGGGTCAGGCCCGCCATCGAGCGGCGGGCCGGGACTGGGACCCGGATCCGGCGGCTGCACCCGCGCCGCGCGCTGCTCGCGGTCGCCGCCTTCGTCGTGCTGGGTGGGGCTACCGCGGTGGTCGCCGTCCGGTACGCCGCGGAGAGCCCGTTCCCCGGCCCCTTCGAACAGGCGAGCGACTGGCACGTCGTGAGTCAGCTCGCCCTACGCGACCCCTCCCCGCGCGCGACACTCGGCGAGCTGGTCTCGGACATCGAGGCGTTCATGTGGGCCGGCGTCAAGGACGACCGGCCCGGTAGCCGGGTCACGGTCACCGTCCCCGATGACGCGGCCTCGGCGAAGGAGGTCCACCTCTTCGTGACCGTCCTTGGCGGCGCGAACGGGGCAGAGTCGGGATGGCAAATGCGGCTCGTCGTCCACCACGACCAGCGCGGCTGGTGGCTCGACCCGACTGGCGAGTCCAGGATGTATTGCGGCCAGCCGCTCAGTGGTCCGTCCCTCCAGAGCTGCTCCTGATCATGTGACATTCCCGCACGCATTGCGACCTGTCGATGCCGCCCGGGACCCTGCACCGTGTTCGTGCGACGCCCTGCGGTGCGTTGGGTCGTTTCACGCGCGTTCGTCGCCGAGGGTGGGGCCATGTACCGTAAATCCGTGACTTGGAAACCGATGACGCTCGCCATGGAGACCGAGCGGCTCACCCTTCGGATCCGCGACGAGCGCGACGCAGTGTGGTACCGCGAGCTGGTCGGTGAACGTGGGGAGGACGTGCCGACACTCGAGGAGTCGAAGGCTCGCCTCGCGCGATTCCGGGATCTGACGATCGAGACCGGCATCGGCGCTCTCGCGATCTGTCGTCGCGCGGAGGGCGACACGATCGGCTACTGCGCGCTGATCGTTGGGCGTTGCAGCCTGGACGAACCGGAGATCGCCTACGAGTTGCTGCGGCGGTTCCACGGGCACGGCTATGCGACGGAAGCGGCCCGAGCCCTCGTCGCTGCCGCTGCCGCGACGGGTCGACGCCGTCTCTGGTCGACGGTCCGGGCATGGAACGCGCCGTCACTCCGGGTGCTCGAGAAGATCGGTTTCCACCGGGACCACACCGTCGCGGATGATCGTGGCGATATCGTCTACCTGGTCCGCGATCTCTAGGGCGACGTCCTGACGAACCTCCCTCCTCGCGACCTCGGGTCGGGCGACAGCGGCGGACACCATTCGATGGAGGCGCGCACTCCACGGGGCGATCGGAACCGGGAGTCAGGGCGTATCGTCCTCTCGCTATGAAGCCGCTGGAGCGGGCCGCAACCGGCGCCGCCCGCCTCCTGACGCTCGCATCGGTGGCTGCCCTGGTCGTCGCCGTGGCCGCCTGCGCGGGTCCCGTGCCGAGCCCATCCGCGTCGACACCGACCTCGACGCCCGCCGCTCCCGCTCCTGGGACGCCGGCACCGGTCACGCCAGCTCCGACGGCGACCCCAGCGGCCGAGACCGACGTGTGCCTGGCGGAGCCGATGAAGGCCGTCTACATCGGCATCGATCCCTGTCCGCTGGCGATCGCCGCGGTCCGCGCCGTCGTCGCGCCGCTCGGACTGCCGGTCGCTCGCCTCGTCCTGCAGCCAGACCCGTTCTGCGGTGGTCCGTGGCCGGTCGGGTCGCCGCCGGTCTGCTTCGGCGTGATGGTCATCCTCGGCACGACCATGCACGGGTGGGTGAGCTTCACCGGGTCTGACAAGGTCGCCGCGGTCTCGCTCAGGCTCCAGGGCGCCATGGACCCAAGCCCGCCGCCAAAGCCGACGTGGGTCGCGACCATCGAGGCCTTCGAGGTCCCGCCGGCCGGCTGGATGATGCCGTAGCGCCCATTGGGACCGCGGGTTGCCCTCGCGCTCATGTGACATTCGCGTACGCTCGCCGACATGAGGGGAACGCACCACCGTTCGAAGGCGTCACAAGGGCGATGAAACGGCTTGTCGCGGCTCTCGTGGTCGTCCTCGCGCTGGCGGCATGCGCAGGTCCAGCTCCGAGCCGAGAACTCGTGGCAACGCCGAGCCCCAGCCCGCCCGTCGCCACGCCGACGCCGACGCCGGCATTGTTTGCGCTGGATGCCACGGGCCTCGGCCCGTGCACGGAGCCGTGGTACATGACCTGCAACTACGGGATCCGCGTCGAGGGACCCGGCGGCTACGACCACCGCGGCAACTTCGCCTGGGACGAGGGTCGGCCTTCGGCCGGGCAGCTGGAGCATGGCCCGGCCGGGCCGGTGGCGTCCACGGGCATCTCGGGCGACGTCCCGGCGACGCTTGGGCAGGGTGTCTGGACGATCAGCTTCCGCCTCTGGTATGGCTCTGACGCGATCAGCTTCAAGCCAGTCCCTGGCGGCACACCGCGCTACGCGGAGGAGGACCCGTTCACCGCAGCCTGCTCGACGCAGTTCGACACCGCGGGCGTGGCGAGCGTGACGCTCGACGTCGCCTTCCATGGGAGTGGCTGCACGGTCGCGACACAGATCACCGGGAGTAGCTGAACGAGCGCGTCGGGGTCCGTGAACCCTTGGGCCCAGGTTCACCACCCGGCGACTCACCAGAGGGGGTCGGTGACATTCCCGGCACGCATTGCGACCGTTCGGTGATACCTCCGCATCGTCGGCCTGAATTGCGAAGCCGTCGCCGAGGTCAAGAACGCGGCCCTTGACCGGCTCGTCGGGCGGCGCTCGGACGCAAGACACCCCCGGTTCCAGATCCGGGCCGACAAGCCCTTGACCTTCCGATCGGTGACCCGATGATCGGCTCGGGACCGGAGAGGCGCGATTGAGCATGGGCGACGTGATCGAATTGGGCGGCGCGAACATCCCGCCTCGCGAGTTCACCAAGGCGCTCGCGTTGGTGGGCGCGAGCCTCGTCGTGCTCGCCGGGCTCCTCCTGTGGCTGGTCTCTGCCCTCGCGGCCTGCGGCTGCACGACGCCACCCGCAATGGAGGTCGTCAATCTTGCCGCGGTCGACGCGAGGATCGACTGGCAGACAGCCGGCTTCCTCGGGACGCCGCTGCTGGGCAGCTCGGGCAGTGAGCCGATCCCGGCGTGCCAGGTGTACGCGCCTCCCCTGAAGCCTGGTGCGGCGCACGCGGTGACCATCGTCACCGACGCGGCCCGCCGTTCGTTCTCGCTGGTCGCCCCGACGCAGTACGACGAGGCGGCTATCGTCTGGGTGGTCATCCGCCCCGACGGGTCAATCGAGCAGGTGGCGGCCGCCTCGGCGCCCGCCTCGGCCCGCTGCGGACGCTGACACCGGGTGTCATCGCCGGAGGCGAAGCGAGAACGACGGCACACACGGGCGGTGCCCGACGTCTGCTGTGCTCAGGTTCCGATCCGGAGGGTGTGATGCGTCGACTGCTGGTCGTCCTGACCGTCCTGCTCGCCGCGTGCGCACCAGCTGCGTCGAGCCAGCCGACTCCACCGGAATCAACGGTGGTTCCAGCCCCCAGCTCAGCCGCGTCCCGTGCGGCTGAGCCGACAGCAGGCACGCCATCGGTCCCGCGTTGCGTCAGGGCAGGCGCGACGGCGCTTGCGGGCGTCGTTGAGGCTTTGCCAGATGGCTGGTCCCACCGGAGCGCGATCGCGGCGCTTCCTGGCTTCCCCAACACCTTCGGAGGGGTGAATGGCCCGGCTGGCGCCGCGGTCCCGCCGGATGAGGGCCCGGGCCGCCTTGTCCTGTACGAGACCCTTCCTGCCAGTGACGCCTACGTCAGGAGCCGGACCGAGCAGTCACGCAGCCGCGGTGGCAAGCCGATCGCCGTGACGGTGTGCGGCGAGGCGACCGAGGTCTGGCTGGACGAATCGACCGGCGAGCTCATCCTCGGCTGGACCGATCGAGACAAGAGCGACGTTCTGGTCGCGAACACGGCGGACTTCACGGTGCAGGAGCTGGTCGTTTCCGCCGAAAGTGTCTACGACTGCTGCGGCTAGCTCTCGACGGACCTTGTGTGGCCAACGGATGTCGGGTGACCCTCCGGTACGCCAAGCGAGCCGACAGCCCCTTCGTGGACGGTGACCCTCGACAGGACGCAGGGCGCCGGGTGACATTGGCGCACGCTCGCTGAGGACGGCGTGTGCGTGCCGCTTGACAGGCATGCGAGCGGCCGCGATCCTCCGGCGCGTCGACGCCGACGTCATGATCGACGCGGCCGGCCTA
>CAWKHN010000016.1:0-22402 GCA_963849495.1 uncultured Chloroflexia bacterium
CCCCGACGGCTACGACTGCCACACGGCGACGGGCGTCGCATGCCCGATCGGGCTGGGGGTCGAAGAACGGGGGGTTCGCGATGGCGTTCGATGAGCAGCGGTTCCATGTCGAGGAGCGAAAGCTGTTCGACCCGTTCTACAGGGTGCGCGTCATCGACACGGTCGCCGGCCGGCGGGTTGACCTGGGACGGGGAGGCGGCCTCCTGCTCGGCCACTCCTCCGTGCGGCGCGTCGTGAAGTACGGCATCGGGCTCTACCTGCGCAAACACAAGGACTGAGCGTGCACGGTCCACGCGACGAGCCGCCGCCCTGGCGGTACCGAGACCGCTGACGTGGGTTCGCACCTGCGGTCTCGCGGTCACCGGCAGCGTCGGCGTCTCCTCGACCCAGGGGTGACAGCCCGCCCCTTGGCATCGACACCCGGGTCGTTACACTCGCGGCCCTGGCCGATGGAGGGTTCGAGATGGCAGAGGCGACGCGTGGCGGACGGGCCCACATCGCGAAGCCGGACGGTCCGCAACCTGTCTTCGTTCCGGCCCGCACGGGCCGGGCGATCGACTTCCTCGGGGTGACGCACCGGCTGACGAGCGATCAATCCGGGGGCTCGATCTACATCTTCGAGTCGACGTTCGAGCCGGGAACCGGCAATCGGCTCCACGTGCACAGCCGCGAAGACGAGATCGCCTATGTCCTCGAGGGCGCGCTGGAGGTCAGGCTCCCCGATCGGACCGCGATCCTCGAAGCGGGCGGCGTGGGACGGCTGCCGAAGACCCTTCCCCACGCGATCCGCAATCCGCTCGAGACACCGTCGCGGTACCTGTTCCTGGCCGTTCCGGGAGGTCTCGACCAATGGTTCGATGCCGTGGCCCACGCGAATGGTGACGGCTCGCTGGACGATGACCTGTTCCGCAGGCTGTCCGAGGACTTCGGGATCGGATGGCTGGAGTAGTCGACGATCCCGTGGGTGACGGAGACGCTCGCACCGGTTAGGCTACCGGCGGAGGTGTCCCCCATGACGATTCATGACGCTCTGGACGAGGCAATGCACCGCGAGACGGCGGACGGCGCGATGAGCGCCCTCATCGAGCGCGGGGTGTGGATGGCGGACGTCGATACGATGACCCAGGCGGTCCACAACGTGTACTGCGGGATCATGGCCGATCACGAGCATCCCAACGACAAGGATCGCGATCAGGCGCGGCAGCTGATCGCGGCCGTCGGCAAGGCGATCGGATCCGGAGGCGGGGCAACCGGAGCCTGAGCCGGCTCCGGGGCAGAGACGCCCCTGCAGTCATCACCGCGCCATGGGCCGGACCCGCAGAATGGACGCATGGGACCGGCGGTCGTCCTCGCGGGCCTCGTGGCCCTGAGCCTGCTCCTCCTCGGTGCGACGCTGCGCCGGACCGATCGGGCAGCCCGCAGACAGACCCCGGCGCTGCGGCACGCGGTGCCGTGGATCGTGGGCGGGGTGGCCGTCGTGGACATCATCCTCGTGGCGATACCCGCCGTGCCGCCGATGGTGATCGCCGGTCTCACCGTCTACACCGGGGTCGCGGTCACCGCGATCTGGCGCATGGCAAACCTGGACAGGGTCAGCCGCTGGATGCTGCCGTCACGGCGGCGCGCACGCGTCGCCTTCACGGCCGTCGCCCTGGTCTGGCTCGGGGTGGTGCTCGGCCTGCTCCTCGGGATCGCCGACCTGGTCGCCCGATCCCCGTCCGGTCCGTAGGATGCCGGCGGCCTCGCCGGACGCGCCGTTCGACGCCCTGCCGGGGTCGCCGGCCTGGGGCTGGGTCAGCTCGCGTCCACGACGCAGAAGCGGTTGCCCTCCGGGTCCGCCAGGATGACGTAGTCTGCGTCCGGCGGTCGCTTGTCCCAGTGGATCTCGGTGGCACCGAGCGCGATGAGCCGCTGGACCTCCGCGGCCTGGTCCTCCGCATAGAGGTCGAGGTGGATGCGCGGCGGCACCTGCAGGGTGGAGCGAACCCTGTCGAGCGAGACGTTCGGGCCGACACCGTTTCTGGGGTGCAGAAGCACGAAATCGTCGCTCGCCTCCTCGCGAGCGACGTAATCGAGCGCTGCCGTCCAGAACGTCGTCTGGCGCGCCAGGTCATCGACGCGCAGGACGACGGAGCCGATGCGGATCATCGACCCAACTCTAGCGGCTTCACATATGGGCCGCGGGACCGGCATCTGGTCGCCATCCTGCTCTGGCGCGCCCGGATCGACCCGTTAGGATGAGGGTCAACCAAGCGAGGAGAGCGACCGCCCATGGACACCGTGCGAGACGTCATGACCCGGTCCGTGCTGTCCGTCCGGCCCGACACGCCGCTGAAGGACGTTGCCCGGCTGCTGATCGAGAACCGGATCAGCGGCCTGCCCGTGGTGGATGAGGCCGGACGGGTCGTCGGGGTCGTCTCCGAGGGAGATCTGCTGGTCAAGGAGCAGTCCAGGGACGCGTTCCACCACCGCCCGCTGGCCCGCCTGTTCGGAGAGTCGGCGGAGACGCGCATGCTCCTGTCGAAGGCCGAGGCGCGCACCGCAGGCGACGCGATGACGGCCCCGGCGATCACGGTCGATGCCTCACGCCAGGTGGGTGAAGCGGCAGCCACGATGATCGAGCGCAAGGTGAACCGGCTGCCGGTGACCGACGACGGCCGGCTGGTGGGGATCGTGACCCGGGCCGACGTCATCCGGACATTCGTCCGGACCGACGAGGCGCTCGCCGAATTGATCCGCCAGGATGTCCTCCTGCGGGACCTGTGGGAGGATCCGGACACGTTCTCCGTCGAGGTCGCGAATGGCGTCGCGACCATCCGCGGACGCGTCGAGCGTCGGTCATCGGTGGGCATCATCGAGCGGATGGTCGAGATGCTGCCGGGCATCGTCGGGGTCACCATGGACGTCTCCTGGGCGATGGACGACCGCAACCTCGAGTCGCCACCGCACGACTACATCTCGCCCAAGAGCCCGTCCTGACCCGGTCCCCGGTCCCGTCGACCGGCGGGCAGGCCCAGGCCCTGAGCCTTCCTGCATGACGGGCTGACCCGCCCGGTTCGCCGGGCCGGCGGATACGGGTCGGACGCACACGGGCCGGACGGACCCGGTCCGGGTGGGCGCCCGCTGCGGTCGGGACGGGCCGTGCGGACCGTGACCCCGACGGCGCCCCTGCCTAGGTTTGGTCCCTGGAGCGACCCGCGATCAGCGGGCGCCCGCTCGCTGTGGAGTCGGGCCCGGTGTTCGAGCGCCTCGGTCGAATCGTCTTTCGCCTGCGGTACGCGGTCGTGGTCGCATGGGCCGTTGCCGCCGTCGCCGCCGCGGTCCTCGCCCCGTCGCTGACCGACGTCGGTTCGGCGGACCAGGCGTCCTTCCTGCCCAAACAGGCCGAGGCCATGGTCGCCCAGGCGGCGCTGGACAGGGCGTTCCCGGACGAGGCGTCCGCCGGGACGGCGACCCTGGCCTTCTCCCGGGCCGGTGCCCTCACCGACGCCGATCGCGCCTACATCGCCGCCACGGCCGCCTGGATCACCGGATCGAGCGCACCGGCGAAGCTCGCCGACCTCGTCACCGGCGTCGTCGGGGTAACCGATCACCCCGAGCTCGCGAGCATGCTGAAGAGCACCGACGGCGAGCTGGAGCTGCTCCAGGTCCGGCTGTCCGTGGCCGCCTTCCAGCCGGAGGCCAACGACGCGGTTGCCGCCCTGCGCGAGCACCTCTCCTCCACCGTCCCCGCGGGGCTCACGGCGCAGGTCACGGGGAGCGTCGGGATCGGCGCCGACTACCTGACCGCGATCGTCACCGCGACCGACCGGACGACCGTGGTCACGGTCGTGCTGGTGGTGCTCGTCCTGCTGCTGATCTACCGCGCGCCGCTCGCGGCGCTGGTCCCGCTGCTGACGATCGGGGCCTCGTACCTCGTTGCCAGCGGGATCCTCGCGCTCCTGGCCCAGGCGGGCTGGCAGATCTCGTCGCTGCTCGGAACGTTCGTGGTCGTGCTGGTGTTCGGGGTCGGCACGGACTACACGATCTTCCTCGTCTCGCGGTTCCGGGAGGAGGTCTCGGGCACCTCGTGGGACGCGGCCGTGACGGCGACCGTGCGACGCATCGGCGCGGTCATCGCGGCCAGTGCGGCCACGGTCGTCATCGGCCTCGGCTCGATGATCGTGGGCCAGTTCGGGATGTTCCAGACGACCGGCCCGGCGCTCGCCCTCGCGGTGCTCGTCACCCTGGCCGCGGGCCTGACGCTGACGCCGGCGCTGCTGGCGATCTTCGGGCACTACCTGTTCTGGCCGCGCCACGAGCAGGACCTTCGGGGGGCCGATCGAGGCTTCTTCGCCCGGCTCGCGGGTCTCATCGCGCACCACCCGGGCGCCGTCGCGATCGTCGTGTTCGTCGCGCTCGCGGTACCCGCGGTCGGTGCCACGGGCATGCGCCAGAGCTTCGACATCCTCGCGGACCTGCCTGGGAACTCCAACGCCAAGGCCGGGTTCGAGACCGTCGCGGCGCACTTCGACCAGGGACGCCTGCTGCCGATGACGGTGGTGGTCGACGGCGGCACGGGCACGGACCTCTCGACGCCGGCCGAGCTTGTCCGCCTCCGCACGATGACGGACAGCATTGCCGCGACGCCGGGCGTGGCCGAGGTGCAGAGCCTGATCTCGCCGTCGGGCGATGGCACGATCCTCGACGCCTTCCGGCCCTCGGCGCAGCTGGCCGCCATGGCCGACAACCTGGCCGTGCCGCCGGACCCCGTGAACGGGCTCAAGAAGCTCCTCGACACGGACACGGCCGCCGGGTTGCGATCCGGGTCGTCGTACGTGGAGGCGCTGCGGCCCGCGTACCCGGACGTCGCGACCAGCGCGACGTTCACGGCCGCGGCGGCGGACCTCGCCCGGATGCCGGCCGCGATCGACGAGCTGCGTGCGGCCGGCAGCGTGAGCACCCAGCTGGAACAGCTCGGCGGCCTGCTGTCGCTGGCGGCGGCCGCGGGTCAGCCGCTGGACGCGACCTCGATCGGCCGGCTCTCGAGCTACCTCGGCGAGCTCGGCGCGGCCTACCCCGCCGTGACGGCCGATCCCTCGTACCGGGACGCGGTGGCCGCGCTGGTGAGCTCGGCGGCGCCGCCGGACGCCGCCCGTCTGCTGGCCGACGTCCGGGCCCTAGCGACCGTCTTTGCCGCCCAGCCCGATGCGGTCCTGTTCCCGACCGGCGCCGGCGGCACGGGCACCGCCTCGGCGCTCCAGCAGGAGATCGGCACCCTCTCGGCACGGCTGCCCATCGAGCTTCGGGCGCTGTCGGCCACGTTCGCCTCTCGTGCCGACGACCTGTTCGTCCCGACCGGCCTGACCGGCGATGCGGGCACGGCCGTGGACCAGGCGCTCGCGGCCTACCTGTCGGCCGACCGGTCCGTCACGAGGATCTACGCGATCTCGACCGACGACCCGTACTCCGCCGCGGCGTTCGCGACCGTCGCCCGGGTCCGTGAGGCCGTCGCGGGCGACGGAGCGGACCTGGGACCGGACGGACGCGTGCTGGTGGGCGGCCAGACCGCCGCCGAGGTGGACCTCAAGGCGACCATCAACGACGACTTCGTCCGGGTTGCGGGACTGACCATCCTGGGCGTGCTGCTGGTGCTGATGCTGCTGCTCCGGTGCGTGGTCGCTCCGCTCTACCTCGTGGGCACCGTGCTCCTCTCGTACCTGTGCACGCTGGGCCTGACGTCCACGTTCTTCGAGCAGGTCCTGGGCCAGAGCGGCGTCAACGACTTCCTGCCGCTGATGGTGTTCGTGCTGCTGGTCGCGATCGGCTCGGACTACAACATCTTCCTGATGAGCCGGGTCCGCGAGGAGTCCGACGCGCGTGGCACCACGGCCGGGATCCGCGCGGCCTCCGCCCGGACCGGAGCCGTGATCACATCTGCCGGCGTGATCCTCGCCGGGACGTTCCTGGCCATGATTGCGTCGCCGCTCACGGTGCTGTTCCAGGCAGGGGTCATGGTCGCCGTGGGCGTGCTGATCGACACGTTCATCGTCCGCACCCTCCTCGTGCCCGCGATCACGACCATCCTGGGCGAGACCGCGTGGTGGCCGATGGGCCGGCGCCGCGACGAGCGGACGGAGCACGGGGCTCCGCCGGCCGGCGCCTCACGACCCGCAGGAACCTGACCGCCCGGCGGGCGGCCCCCGCCCATGCGAGTTGGTACCCTCCCGAGCGAGGCCGTCCAGTCCGGCCATGAGGGAGTGCGGTGAACAGCCAGACGCCGCTGATCGCAACCGCGACGCCGATTCCGGCCGCCGGACGTGCGCGCCGGCTGAAGCTGCTCGACCGCTACCTCACGCTGTGGATCTTCCTCGCGATGGCGGCGGGCGTCGGTCTCGGCAACCTCGTGCCCGGTGTCGTGCCGTTCCTGGACCGCCTGAGCGTGGGCACGACCTCGATCCCGATCGCCGTCGGGCTGATCCTGATGATGTACCCGCCCCTGGCGAAGGTCCGCTACGAGGAGATCGGGCGCGTCTTCCGCAACACGAAGGTGCTGGCGCTGTCCCTCGTCCAGAACTGGATCATCGGCCCCCTGCTGATGTTCGCCCTGGCGGTGATCTTCCTGCGCGATCAGCCGGAGTACATGGTGGGCCTGATCATGATCGGCCTCGCCCGGTGCATCGCGATGGTGATCGTGTGGAACGACCTTGCCCGCGGCGATCCCGACTACGCCGCCGCGCTCGTCGCGTTCAACTCGATCTTCCAGGTCCTGTTCTACTCGGTCTTCGCGTACATCTTCATCACCGTCCTGCCGACCTGGATCGGGCTCACGGGAATCGCGGTCGACATCACGATCGGGCAGATCGCCCAGAGCGTGTTCATCTACCTGGGCATCCCGTTCCTGGCCGGGATCATCACGCGGGTCGCGCTAGTCCGGACCAGGGGCCGCGCCTGGTACGAGGGCACCTTCATCCCGCGGATCAGCCCCATCACGCTCATCGCCCTGCTGTTCACGATCGTGGTGATGTTCTCGCTCAAGGGCGAGAACATCGTGGCGCTGCCGTTCGACGTGGTGCGGATCGCGATCCCGCTGCTCATCTACTTCGTGGTGATGTTCCTCGTCACCTTCTCCATGAGCATGCGCAGCGGGGCCACCTACGGCCAGACGACGGCCCTGTCGTTCACGGCGGCGTCCAACAACTTCGAGCTCGCGATCGCGGTGGCGGTGGCCACCTTCGGCATCGGCAGCGGCGCGGCATTCGCCGCGGTGATCGGGCCGCTGGTCGAGGTGCCGGTGATGATCGCCCTGGTCAACGTGGCCCTGTGGCTCGGGCGCCGCTACTTCGACCTCGGAGCCCGCGATGCCGCGGTCCGGGGGCCGTGACGCAGTAGGACATGAAAGGCCCCGGCTGCCGGGAGGGAGAGTGGCAGCCGGGGCGGGGAAGTATTCGCTTGTCGGTCGGCGGGCCGCCATCAACGCGGCGTCACCGGTACCCAGGATTGCACCCGGGATCACTGCGGTGAGGTTGCCGCACGCGCAGACGGCCGTCATTACGGGCCGTCATCTCGGAGCGCCGTGCGGAGCCCGCCGCGCGAGGCGAGCTCAGGCGTGGTGCGTCAGGCGGCGGCGGCGGCTGCGGCCACCGGGGCGTCGCGCAGGATCGCCAGCAGGTCCGTGGATTCGATGATCAGGTGGTCCTGGTCGGCCACCCGGATCTCCGTACCCGTGTACTTGGGAAACAGGACGCGGTCACCGACGGCCACCTTGATCAGGTCGGTGTCGTCGCCGATCGCGACCACCTCGCCGCGCTGGGGCTTCTCCTTGGCGGAGTCGGGGACGTAGAGCCCCGACTTGGTCATGCTCTCCTCGGCGAGAACACGGACGAGGACGCGGCTGCCAAGCGGCTGGACGAGCTCTGACACGGATGAGACTCCTGGCTGGGGGGAGGGAGGAAGGAAGGTCAGTTGGGGCGGATGCCGAGCGCGGCGTCGATCCGGGTCTGGTCGAACCCGACGATGGGCCGGCCATCGATCTCGATCACCGGGACGCCCATCTGGCCGGTCCGGCGAACCAGGTCGCGCGCCGCAGCGGGGTCGCGACTGACGTCCACGTCACGGAAGGCGACGCCGCGGCCGCGGAGGTAGGACTTGGCCCTCGTGCACCACGGGCAGGTCGGCGTGGAGAACACGATGACCCGGTGGCTCTGCTGCATGCTCCGCGTGCTCCCGGTCGACGATCCGACTGCAACGGCCCGGCTGGCCGCCGCCTCAACACCGCGATGGTAGCGATCCTTGCGTACTTGCGCAAGCACGCGATAACTACCCGCGGCGGCGGTGGCGGTGGCGAGCTCTCGCGGATCTCTGCGAGCCGCCTACAGACGCTCGGCAGCGAGGTGGTCCAGGGCTCTCGCGATCGCGGCCTCGTGGGCCGGCGTGAGGCGGTCCTCCAGGATCGGGATGTACAGCTCCTCCTCGGACAGGTGCGTCTTGAGCAGCATGTGAAGCCGGAGCAGGACGCGCCGCAGGGCAAGGACCGCCATGCGATCGGCGTGGGCCGCCGGATCGTCGGCGAACGCGCCGAGCGCCGCCACCAGACGCCGGATCTCCGCGTGCTCCACGGCCATCGGGACGGCTGCCTGCCGGTCGGCCAGCAGCCGTTCGAGGGTGGGATGGATGGCTGCCTCGACGGCCTCCATGTGGGGCATCAGCCGGGACGTCAGCCCGTCATGAACCTCGCGCAGCTGTGGCGCCTGCTCGAACAGCAGGGCGTTGTCGAGACAGTCGCAGTTGAGGCAATCGGCCAGGTCATTGAGCTGGTTCACATAGCGCCACAGCAGGTCGTGGTGCTCGTGCGAAACCTTGGTCAGAGGCTGCATGGTTACCCTCCCTCGGGCTTGTCTGCGGTCGCCCGCAGCATCCAGATCACCTTCTCGTGGACCGTGATCGCCGGGTCGCGAGGTCGAGCGCCGCGGGGTCGCCGGCCGCCTCGGCCGTTCGGACCCCGCGGCTCGCCGTCACTCGGTCTTCCCGGTGGCCGCCTCGCCAGAGCCACGCAGGCTCACGAGCTCGTGCTCCACGCGACGGATCTCGTCCCGCAGCTCGTCCAGCCGCATCTCGAGCTCCTCGGGCGCCGTCTCGCGCTCGGGCCGGCGATAACCCCGCGAGCGGCGGCGGATCGGCCGGTCGGCCTCTTCGTACCACTCTGCAGGCTCGTACCAGCCGGGGCTGTACGGCCCACCATGCCACGGCCCGCAGCCGTGTCCACCATGCCAGCAACCCATGTCAATCTCCTTCGCCTCGGTCGAGGCGCTCCGTTCCATCCAGAAATGCGCCGATCAGCCGGGCTCGCTCGTGCATCACCGAGATCCACTCGTCGAGTGCCCGGCGCCCAGCCTGGGTCAGGCGGTAGGTGCGCCGGGGCGGTCCGTCATCTGTCACCCACGCCGACACCACCAGTCCCTCGCCTTCGAGCTCGCGCAAGGTTCGGTAGGCCATCCCCACGTCGACCCCGTCGGGCGCGAGGCAGAGCTCGTCCAGGCGCGCGATCAACGCCCGGCCGTGGGCCTCCCCCTCGGCGACGAGGCGAAGCAGGAAGGGTTCGAGCCAGCGGCCACGTCGGCCACCCGAGCGGACCCAGCCCCGGTAGCCGTCGTGATGGCGGTGTCGATCGTCGTGATGGTGGAGGTAGGTATCGGCATCCATATGCCAATAGCATCTCTATGCTTCGAGCTCACTCCTAGTGCCGAACGGCACATCCCGGGCGCGGCCGTCAGTCGGCGATCGAGACCGGCGCAGCCGCGAAGCGCATCCCGAGTGTGTCCGGCATCGTCGCGAGCAGAGGCACCCGGACGACAAGGTCGATGGCAACGAAGGCGAGGAATACGTACTCGGGACCGACTCCGTCCCAGATGAAGCCGGCGACCAGGACGAGGGTCGCGTTGACAAGCAACCGGACGACGCGGGCGATGCCGATCCAGCGGCCCATGTGGCCGGCGGGCACGAGCTCGCGTTCCATCGCGCCCGAGATCGGGCCGCCCAGGTAGAAGAACGCCTGGAGCGCCCCAGCCGCCACGAGGAAGGCCGGCCCCGGGGCCCAGATCAGCATCAGGTTGGACAGCATGAACAGAGGGATCGTCAGGAACAGCACCCGCTTTCGGCCGATCCCGTCCGCGAGCCTCCCCAGCGGGACGGCGAGCACGATCGACACCAGGGCACCGGCGGCGGTCATGGCACCCAGGACCAGGGCGTCGGCGCCCTTGACCTCGTGGGCATACACCTGCGAGAAGGCGAACACCATGCCGACCGGGAGCTGCCCGACCGCCGCGATGACCAGCCACCGCTTCAGGTAGGTCCCCTGCATCACCTCGCGGAGATCGTGCAGCACGGTGAAACGAGTGCCGACGCTGCCGCCGATCCCCCACCGCTGGCGTGAGAGCTGCGTGAACACGATGACGAACGTGAGGACGCTGATCCCGGAGCCGAGCACGAACAGCGGGCGGATCGCGTCGGGGCCGATGCCCCCGGACGAGAGGACGACGACGGCGCCCAGCATCGGGGCGACGATCCCGAGCGCCCCCGCTCCGACGGTCTCGCAGATCATCATCGCGGTCGCCCGGTCCCGGTTCGCCAGGCAGTTGCCGCAGATCGTCGCGCAGCTGTGCCCGCTGATGGAGTAACCGAGCCAGTAGGCCACCATCGCCACGATCGTGACCGGCCAGCTGCCCGCCAGCGCGTACGTGAGGTACGAGATGGCGAGGAACCCGATGCCCACGAGGTAGAAGGTTCGCGGCCCGTGGCGATCGATGAGCCAGCCGATGAACGGTCCTGCCAGCCCGGCGACCGCCATGCCGAGGCTGTTCACAAGGCCCAGCTGGGTCGCCGTGGCTCCCAGCGCCACGATATACACCGAGAGGTACGGGAACACCATCTGGTAGGCGAGCCGGTCGAGCGACGTCCGGACGACGGTCACGCCCCAGTCGCGCTGCTGCCGTCGAAGAAACGCCCAGGCCGGCCCCCCGCGCGTTCCCGGCTTCCCGAGCATCACGATCGCCTCGCGCGCATTGCTCCGGTGGCGGGACCAGGCCGCGCCCCGATCATGCGACCCCGGCGGTCGACGGATTCCGGCGCAGCGAGCGGCTCAGTGCAGCCGGTCCATCCGGTTGACGATGCGGTCGCCGGCGCAGGCGAGAGCCGCCTCGTCCGGGTCGACGAGGTCGGTGACGATCGCCCGGATGCCCGCCGCGGTGATCCGGTCGTAGGCGCCCTGGCCCATTCCGCGGGCGATCAGACAGGCACAATCCTCGATCGGGGCGATCATCCCGTCATGGCGCGCGTCGGCCGCGGGGCCGTCATGGGACCGCTCAGCGTCATCGTGACCGGGAAGGCGGTCGAGGTGCGGCGCCGACTTGGGCCGCAGCTCCCTGCCCACGACCACCCCATCCTCGACCGTGAGGACGGCGTATGCGCGGGCTCGCCCGAAGTGGGCGCTGATGGACTGCCCGTCGTCCGTGACGATCGCGATCTTCATGCTGCTGCCCTTCTGACGGCGGCAATGCGCCGCCTTCGCTGTGACACCTATATGCCAATAGCATCTAATCCACCACACCGACGGAAGAGGGCCGGGAGTCACGACGTGCCGGGCTGACTGGCGAGCACCACCGGGCCGAATGCGCAGAGCTGCCTTGTTCCCGGGCCACGCGGTCCGGCGGACAGCGTCACGTCGGGGTGGTGGCCAGGATGCGATGGTCCTCATACTCTGTGGCCCAGCCGGCGTCGGCCCTGGCCTGGTCCGGGACCGAGCAGGGCTACGGAGATCGCCGTCCATGGAGCCCCAGACGCCTCGACGCAACCGCAGAGGAGACACGCATGACCGCACCGATCATCCTGGTCCCCGGGTTCTGGCTCGGGGCGTGGGCATGGGACGAGGTGACCGGGAAGCTCCGCGCAGCAGGTCATCGCGTGACCGCGCTGACGCTGCCCGGCCTCGAGTCGGCCGAGGCTGACCGGTCGTCGATCCATCTCGCCGACCACGTCGACGCGATCGTCCGGGCGATCGAGGCGGCGGACGCTCCGGTCGTGCTCGCCGTCCACAGTGCCAGCGGGTACACCGGCTACGCGGCGAGTGACCGGGTGCCGGAGCGCATTGCCGCGATGGTCTACGTCGATACCGCGCCCGGGAAGCCACCGCTCGACCCCAACTTCGCCGGCGTCGAGAAGCCGCTCGTCTGGGATGACCTCGTGGCCGAGGAGAACCTCGATGGCCTGTCCGAGTTGCAGCGGGCCGAGTTCCGCACGCGAGCAGTGCCCGTCCCCGGTGCCGTGCTGCGCGAGGGCTACGAGTTCACGAATGACGCCCGCCTCGACATCCCCTCGACGATCATCGCGACCGGGTACTCGGCGGCTGACTACCGGAAGGGCGCGACCGAGCACCCGGAGTGGTCGTTCCTCGCGGGCATCCCCGAGCTCCACGACCTCACCTGGATCGACCTGCCGACGAGCCACTGGCCGATGTGGTCGCGCCCGGCCGAGATCGCCGCGATCATCGGCGAGACGGCGACCAAGGCCGGTGCGGCGCACGCGGGCGGGGCGCCGCGATGACATCGCTCCTCGACGACGCGTTCGCCCACCATATCTGGGCGACCGAACAGATCATCGACGCCTGCGCCACCCTCACCCGCCAGCAGCTGGAGACCTCCACGGCAGGGATATACGGCTCGATCATGGCCACGCTCACGCACCTGGTCGCGAGCGACGGCTGGTATCTCTCGTACTTCCGCGAGCAGCCCGCACCAATCGACGAGACATCGAGCGCGACCCTGGCCGACCTGCGGGCGGCCATCGTGGCCAACGGCGTCGTCTGGCGCGACATCCTGGCTGGCGACCCGGACCCGGAGACCGATCTGGTCGAGCGGGGCGAGGGATGGGAGTTCCACCAGCCGGCCGGCTTGCGCCTGGCACAGGCGATCCATCACGGCACCGATCACCGGAGCCAGGTCTGCACCGCGTTGACGAGTCATGGCATCGAGCCTCCCTCGATCGGCCTGTGGGCCTACGGCAGGGCGACCGGCCGCACGAGGACGATCGAGGGATGACGATCCGCCTGTTCTACGACCGCTGGCCGCAGTACGAGCGACGTCTCGTCGAATCGATCCGGGACCTCACGCCCGAGGAGCTGGCGCTCCGGGCTGCGCCGCAACACTGGCCCATCTGGGCGATCGCGAGCCACGTGGCCGGCACCCGCGTCTACTGGCTCTGCCACGTCCTGGGTGAGCCGGGCGCCGAGCGCACGCCATTCGCCGACCCGGACGGCGCCGGCTGGGAGGACGACCTCGATCACCCGCGCGGCGCGGGTGAGGTCGTCGCTGCGCTCGAGGCGACGTTCGCGATCATCGATGCTGCGCTCGACCGCTGGACGCCCGAGATGATGGGCGACAGGGTCGAACGCTCGTATGGGGATGTGCGCCAGATCCACTCGCGAACCTCGATCATTCAGCGGCTCCTGACGCACGAGGCGTATCACGGTGGTGAGCTGGCGATCGCCCTCGGCAGCCACCAGCTGGATCCGACGTACATCTGGCGCGCGGACGACCCCCTCCGGTCCTGACGGCGCGGCCCTGCTCACCGCCGGGACGAGCCGGACCGTCGAGCGCGTCCGGACACGTCCGTGACACCGGGGCCTGACGCGACGGGGTGAGCCCGACAGGGTGAGGGCCCCGACGCCCGCTCCACACGCCTCCTCCACCTCGACCTGCCGTGATGCAAGACGGTTTCGGGCGCGTGTGCCAGAATTCGTGGCCATGCTGAGGTCGCACCGACTGACCGGCGTTGGAGCGGTGATGCTCCTGCTTTTGGTCGCTGCCTGCTCGGCCACACCCTCCAATTCGCCGTCGGCGTCCGGCTCCGCCGCGTCGCCGGTCGACAGCCAGCAGGCTGGGCTGGGCTTCACGGCCGACGCGCTGTGCGCCCTCGTGACTCAGGCGGACGTAAGCGGCGCGCTCGGGACCGCGGTCGACGCGGGTGTCCCCTCGGGCGTCAACGCGCCTGCGTGCACCTGGCAGGCGGCCGACGCGTCCGGGGCGACGGTCGCCGCCTCCGACCCAGGGTCCGTGGGTCAGATCCCATTCGGCCTCCAGGGGGTTCCGGGCGCACACGTGACCGCCGTTGACAACCTCGGCGATGCGGCCTTCTTTGCCTCGGGGGCGACCGGAACGACCGCAGAGCTGGACATCCGGAAGGGCGGCCGGGCCATCACCATCACCGTCGGCCTCGCGGATCCCAACACCACCCAGGCCCAGCAGGAAGCGGCCGAGCTGGCCATCGGGAAGGTTGCCGCCGCGAACATGTAGCTGCGTGGAGGGCGAGAAGGGGATGCTCCTGACCGCGGTTGGCCCACACGCGTGGACCGAATCCTCGCGATGAACGCGGACGCCGTCGCGGCCTTCCGAACCGAGGCACTCGAAGCCAACCGTGCCGGGCAGTTGACCGACGCGCAGGCAAGCGAGCTCCGCGCACGCGCCTCGTCGACCCGGAAGGAGCTCCTCGTTCTCGCCGCCGGCTTCGCGGTGATCGGGATCGTCGTGCTGACTGCGGCCGGGCCGACGTCCGGGGCGGCCGTCCGGCTGATCGGCGGCATCGGAGGGCTTGTCATCGGCGCCGTCCTGGCTCTAGCCGGACTCCCGATCGCCTCGGCGCTCGCGCGCGACCTCCGAACCCCACGGGTGGAGGCAATCGAAGGCGCGGTCCTGCGGAACGAGCGCATTGTGCACGCGACCGGGTCGAGCCTTCCGACCTTCTCGATCACCGTCGCCCACAGGCGCTACACGGTGGACCGCGCGCTGTTCGACGCGACGCCGAACGCCGGCCACGTCCGCATCTACGTCCTCCCGCGAAGCCATACCGTCGTCAATCTCGAGCGCCTTGCGGACCGGCCCCTGACAGACGCGGCGATCGGCTCGCCGCAGACCCTTCGGGACATCGGGCGCGAGGTGCGATCCGGCGACACGGACCGTGAGGCCGAGGCGCTCGCAGAGCTGACCGCCCTCAGCCACGCGCTCAGGCCTGAAACGCGCAAGGGCGTCCACGCGCCACCCGTGGAGGCGCGCGATCCAGGGCCACTGGCCGAGTCGATCCTCGGGGCGTGGGAGACGGGACATCGGAGGTATACATTCGTCGCGGGAGGCGCGCTGGCGCTCACTGCTCCGAGTGGCCGCACCGCAGGCGGTCAGTGGTCGGTCGATGAGGCAGGCAGGCTGCACATCCGCCTGGGCGACAACCCGGATGGCGTCTCCCAGGCGTGGGTCGCGAATGACGTGCTCAGCATCGCCGCGGACGGGGAGACGCTCGTCCTCCACCGGGTAGCGGCGAGCTGAGGTCGTCCAGCCACTCCGCCCCGGACGAGCCGACGTGGCGAGCTCACCAAGGGATGAGCGGGATCACACAGAGGGCGGGGGTGGTGGGGGGCCTATTTCGTGCGGGGGAGAGTGGCTCCGGCGGTAGGATTCGAACCTACGACCAAGTGATTAACAGTCACCCGCTCTACCACTGAGCTACGCCGGAGCGAAGGGCGGCGGGCGCGAGGCCGGACCGCCATGGGCGCCGTCGCGGCGCCGCGGCAGAGGATAGCAGGCCCCGCCGGGGCTGTGCCGCCGGGGCTGTGCCGCCGGTGCCCCGAGACGTGACGCGACCCGGCTCCCGTAGACTCCGGCGATGAGCCTGATCTCCGCGACGTCCCTGTTCGCCCGCCTCGACGACCCCGCCCTCCGCGTCGCCGACGTGCGCTGGTGGCTGACCGATCCGCCGAAGGGTCACCGGGACTACCTCACGGCACACATCCCCGGGGCCGTGTTCGTGGACGTCGACACGGACCTCGTGACCGCGGAAGGGCCGGGGCGCCACCCCCTCCCCGACCCGGTCGATTTCCGGCGGCGGATGGAGGCGCTGGGGTTCGACGACGCAAGCCTCGTCGTCGCCTGCGACGACGCCGGCGGGACGGTGGCCGCGCGGCTGTGGTGGATGCTCGACGACCTGGGTCATCGAGACGTGGTCGTGCTCGACGGCGGGCTCCAGGCGTGGGTCGCCGCCGGTGGGCCGCTGACCTCGGAGGTGCCGGTCCTGGCCCCGGGACGGCTCCACCTCCGGGACCGATGGACCCGGACGATGGACCGGGACGAGCTGATCGCGCGGCTCGGCGACGTGTCGATCGCCGACGCGCGCGCGCCGGAGCGCTACCGGGGCGACATCGAGCCGATCGACCCCGTGGCCGGGCACATCCCGACGGCGCACAGCCGGCCGACGGCGGGCAACATCGATGCGGACGGGCGGTTCCTGGCCCCGGCGGCGCTGCGGGCGCGGTTCGAGCCGCTGGGCGACGCCGTGGTGGTGGCCTGCGGCAGCGGCGTCAATGCGTGTCACAACGCGCTTGCGATGCGGGTGGCGGGGCTGCCGGATCCCCTGCTCTACCCGGGTTCGTACAGCGACTGGTCCCGGTCCGGGCTGCCGATCGCGATCGGCGACGAGCCGGGCGAGGTTCCAGCGTCGCTGCGGCGCTGAGGCCGCAACCGGCCCGCCGGGGTCACCGGACCTCGCCGGCGGCCGAGCGACCCCGTCAGTGCGCCGGCGACGCGTCCCCTGTCGACCGTGACGACCGCGACCGCACGACCGCGGTCTGGACCAGCGCCACCAGCAGCGCGGCCGCGAACCCGATCGCCAGGTCGCCGAACAGCGCGACCTGGAACCCGAACAGCGGGACCTGCGGGCCGACCTCGATCCCCAGCCGGTGCCCGATGAGGTAGAAGGCCAGGAACGCCCCCACGATCGGGATGATGTACGAGCGGCGCGATCCCGGTCCGCCTCGCCGGGCGACGAGCCGCACGGCGACCCAGCCCAGGACGACGGAGCAGAGGGAGAACAG
This sequence comes from uncultured Chloroflexia bacterium, assembly GCA_963849495.1. Classification (GTDB taxonomy): domain Bacteria; phylum Chloroflexota; class Limnocylindria; order Limnocylindrales; family CSP1-4; genus CAIXZV01. The sequence goes on from CAWKHN010000016.1 coordinate 16,889, forward strand.
GGTGACGAGCGCGTACGCGGTCGGCGGCATTTCGCGAATCTAGCCCGGATCGGCAGAACGGGCCGTCATGCGGCCCGAGACCGGGTCCCGGAACGCCGACTCTGCGCGATCCGGGCGCATGTTGCGGTGCTAGAGTCCACGCGCCGGGCGTTGCCGGCGGTCACGAGGGGATGGGAGGATCGGGGATGCGTTCCCACCAATTCGGCGCTGGCCTGACGGCCCTGGGACTTGCGCTGCTGCTCTCGACAGGGGTGCTCGCGGCCGTGCCCGCGGGCACGCTCGACCAATCGCACGAGTGCGTCGCAGGCGTCTGCAACTCCGTGAACGGTGGTCAGCCGGATGCACAGTACCCGCTGTGGTACTCGCAGAACGGCAACGACGGCTCCGCCGTGGGCCTCGGCCAGACCTTCACGGCCGGGATCAGCGGCTCGCTGACCGGTGTCGAGCTCTACCTGACTGCGCTCGATGCGACCACCCCGGCCACACTCACGGTCGAGATCGAGTCCACGACGAGCGGCGTCCCGTCCGGCACCGTGCTCGCATCGACGACCGTCGCGACATCCGACATTTCCTTCTCCGCGGGTTGGGTGAGTGCGACGTTCGCGACCCCGCCGACGGTGACCGCCGGCACGATGTACGCGATCACCCTGCCCGAACTTCCGCAAGAGAACGTCTCGCCGTGGCTCGTCTGGGGTCTCGACACGGAGTTCTCCGGGGCCTACACGGACTACACGGGCGGGGACGCCTACGCGTCGGTTGCCGGGTCCTGGGCATCGATGTTCACCATCCTGGCCGACGGTGGCAACGGCACGGGCGACCTGGCATTCCGGACCTACGTGCAGGCCGCCGCGGCGACCCCAACCCCGACGGCGGTCCCGACGCCGACGCCGACTCCCGCAGCAACCTCGACCCCCGCGCCCAGCATCACGCCCCCGGCAACCTCGACGACGCCGGGGCAGCCGGGCGGTGACGGGGGTGCCGGCGTGGTGGCGATCATCCTCGGCCTGATGGCCCTCTCGCTGAGCCTCATCGTGGTTCGGCCGCGCCGGCCGCACCGGTCGCGGCGGTAGGCCCAGGCACCGACCTCCGGGTCACACGAGACGAGACCGGCCGATCGGCCGGTCTCGTTCTTCCTGCTTCAGGCTGTCCGCCTCAGGACTTCGCCTTCTTCGACGGTTTCGTCCTGGCGGAGCTGTTGAGGGCAACGGCCTGACGAATGAGCGCCGTGAAGGCGGGCCCGTCAACCTCGTCGGCTTCGTGGATGTCGATCGCGCGGCGGGTGTTGCCGTCGAGGCTCGAGTTGAAGAGGTGAGCCGGATCCTCCAGGGACGCGCCCTTGGCGAAGGTCAGCTTCACGACGCTCTTGTACGACTCGCCGGTACAGATGATGCCGTCGTGCGACCAGACCGGGGTGCCCGGGTTCGAGGCTTTGACCCACTTGATCTCCTCGACGACGTCCGGGTCTGCCTCCTTGATGAGCCCGCGCATTCTGCTGAGGGTGGTCCCGCGCCAGTCCCCGATCTCGGCGAATCGCTTCGAGATGAGCGCCGACGCCGACTGGCCTGAGCTCGCGTCCGACTCTGTCATGTCCTCCCCCTACTCGAGGTAGTCCTTCAGCTTGCGGCTGCGGGACGGGTGGCGGAGCTTGCGCAGCGCCTTGGCCTCGATCTGGCGGATGCGCTCGCGGGTGACGTTGAACTCCTTGCCCACCTCCTCGAGAGTCCGGGCGCGCCCGTCCTCGAGGCCGAACCGGAGCTGGAGAACTCGCCGCTCGCGGCCGGTCAGCGAGTCGAGCACGGCTTCAACCTGCTCCTTGAGCAGCTGGTGCGACGCGGCCTCGGCGGGCGCCAGCGCCCCCCGGTCCTCGATGAAGTCGCCCAGGTGGGAGTCCTCCTCCTCGCCGATCGGCGTTTCGAGCGAGACGGGCTCCTGCGAGACCTTGATGATCTCGCGCACCTTCTCCGGCGTGACCACGACCTCCTGGCCCTTGGACATCGCCTCTGCGATCTCCTCGACCGTCGGCTCTCGACCCAGCTCCTGCAGCAGCTGGCGCGAGACGCGGATCAGGCGGTTGATGGTCTCCACCATGTGGACCGGGATCCGGATCGTCCGTGCCTGGTCCGCGATCGCCCGGGTGATCGCCTGCCGGATCCACCACGTGGCATAGGTCGAGAACTTGAACCCCTTCTCGAAGTCGAACTTCTCGACAGCCCGGATGAGGCCGATGTTCCCCTCCTGGATGAGGTCCAGGAACGACATTCCCCGGCCGATGTACTTCTTGGCGATCGACACCACGAGGCGCAGGTTGGCCGACGTGAGCTGCTCGCGGGCGTCGCGACCGATCCGGACCACCTCGCCCTTGCGATCGCGCATCTTCGTCTGCGGCGGGACCTCGGGGTCGAAGCCCATCCGGCGCAGCAGGTCCGTGTCGTGGCCGGCCTCGACCCAGCGCTGGAGGGCCGGGAACGCGACCTCATCGCGCGTCCAGTCGTAGATCGCGCGCAGCCCGGGGTTGTCGCGCGAATCGAGATCGCCGTTGTGGACCGCGAGATAGGCCCAGTCGAGCAGCGTGAGGAAGGACTCGTGGTCGAGGCTGTCGTTGTAGGCGGAGGCAAGCGCCCGGCCTGCCTTGAGCAGCGCGTGCGTGCCGTCGGTCTGGGCCTCCCGCCCGGCCTTGATCAGGTGGAAGTCCGTCGTCGCCACGAGCAGGTCCGCGACGCCGTCCCAGGCCATCGCATCGGCGACCATCCGGTGCGTCTCGGGGCCGAACGGCAGCTGGTGCTGCGGCTTTGTCGTCCGTGTCTTGCGCTCGGTGTCGTGGAGGGTCCACTCATGGAGCGAGACGACCGCCTTCCACGGCTCGATGATGATCTGCTCGCCCAGCTCGATCGCCTTGGCCAGGACGACCTCCTCCTCGGCCGTGAGCAGCGCGACCTTGCCGATCTCCTTGAGGTACATCCGGACCGGGTCGTCGATCCCGATCATGTCCGCCGAGAGGGCCTCGAGCTCCTCCGCGGTGGGCTCCTCGACCTCGGCGGCATTCAGCTTCGCCGGTGCGTCCCCGGCCGGGACGCGGACACCCTCGACGGCCGTCGCCTCGATGACCTCGATGCTCAGCTCCTTGCCGGCCGGAACGACGTCGTCCTCGACCACCAGCTCGAGCTCGAGATCATCGTCGTCGTCTTCGTCGTCGTCGTCGATGTCGAGATCCGGATCCGCATCCGGGTCCAGCGGCACCGCGACCCCGGCCTTGCGGGGCCGCATCGACGCCAGCTTGGCCTCCTCCAGCTCGCGACGAGTCCGCCGGGGACGAGACGAGAGGACGGCCTCGATGAGCTGCTTGTCCAGGGGATCGGCCATGTCCGCAGGTTCCTCCGTGGGGGTTCGGCTGGGGGATGGATCAGGTCAACCGGCGGCGACGGCCGCGCGGGCGAGGAGGCGTGTCTGGTCACGGCGCCGGTCCAGGGACCGGCGCTGCTCGTTGAGAAGGCGGCGTTCACGGGTGAGACGGTCGACGAGCTCGTGATCGCCGTCGCGCTCGGCCTCCGCCGTCGCGTCCCGGTTCCAGGAGCTCTGGTCCTGCCACTCGGCATCCTCGAGCTCGAGCGTCAGCCGCTCGATCTCGTAGGCGAGCGCGCGATCGTCGAGCTGGCGCGGGTTGGGACCCGGGCGCGAGACGAGGGCCTGTCCGAGGGCTCGGCTCTCGTCGTCCAGCCCGTCCAGGATCGCGGTCAGCGAATAGGGCGGGCGCACGCCCTCGTCGTTGCGCGCGCGCGCGGCCACGACGCCCCGGTACAGCTCCCGGGCGACCTGCGACGGGAGCCGGTCGGGGCCCAGGCCGTCGAGCACCGCGTCGTGCACCTCGGGCACCAGCAGGACCAGGCGCAGCAGCTCCTCCTCCGTGCGCGAGACGCCGCGCAGGATCTCCGTCACCGGCAGCGCGTCCGGCGCCTGGGTGACGGCGGCCGCGGTGAAGCGATCCCGCCCGTCCCGCCCAGCGCGGCCGTCGCCGTCACGACCGGTCCGCCGGTGCATCGCCTCCAGCAGCGTCCGCTCCTCGACGCCGGAGATGCGGTGGACCTGGCCGAGGTACGCATCGCGCAGGACGGGGTTCGGCAGGTTGCGGATGATCGGCAGGACGGCGTCGACGAACCGGGCCTGGCCGCCGGGGGTCCGCAGGTCGTGGGTGCGGGCATGGACGTCGATCAGGTGGTCGACGATCGGGCGGGCGGTCCGCACCTCCTCGCGCCAGCGGTCCGGCTCGTCGCGCACCACCTCGTCCGGGTCGCGGCCATCGGGCAGGCTGACCACGCGGACGTCATCGAGCTCCACGCCCGAGTCGTCCGGTGCGAGCTGGCGGATCAGCTCCTCCAGGGCGGTCGCCCCGAACGTGCCGGCCTTCTGCCCCGCCGCGTCCACGTCGTAGGCGAGCGCGATCCGCTTCGCGTACCGGGTGAGCAGCGCGACCTGGTGCGGCGTGAGCGCGGTTCCCAGCGACGCGACCACGTTGTCGAAGCCCGCCTGGTGCGCCATCAGCGCATCGGTGTACCCCTCCACGATCACCGCCTGGCCTGTCTTCCGGATCGCGGTCTTGGCGCGGTCGATCAGGTACAGCGTCCGGCTCTTGTCGAACAGCGGCGTCGCCGGGGAGTTGAGGTACTTCGGCCCGTGGTCCACGCCGTCGTCACCGACCCCCTCCTTGCCCAGCACGCGGCCACCCAGCCCGACGGCATGGCCGTTCGCGTCGCGGATCGGGAAGATGACGCGCTCCCGGAACCGGTCGTAGACGCCGCCGCCACGCTGGCGCAAGCTGGCGAGGCCGACCTCCAGCAGCTCGCCCGGCGCGATCTGGCGCTTCGATGCCAGCTGGCGTGTCATCTGGTCCCAGCCGCGCGGCGCCCAGCCCAGCTGGAACTTCTCGATCGTTGCGTCGGTGAAGCCGCGTCCCCGCAGGTAGGCGAGCGCCGGCTCGCCCGTCGGCGACTTCATGAGGACCGCGTGGTAGAAGGCGATCGCCGACTCCAGGACCTCGCGCAGGCGGGCGTTGTGGGCATCCTCGCGCTTGGTCCGCTCGTCGATCTCGACCCCGGCGCGGCCGGCCAGCTGCTTGAGCGCTTCGGGGAAGGTGAGCGAGTCCCGCTCCATGACGAACGTGAAGATGTCGCCGTGCTTGCCGCACCCGAAGCAGTGCCACGTGTCGCGGGCGGGCGTCACGACGAAGCTCGCGGTCTTCTCGCCGTGGAACGGGCACAGCCCCTTGAGGGTCGTGCCCGCCTTCTTCAGCTGGACGCTCTCCCCGACCACGTCCGCAACGGGGAGACGGCCCTTGATCTCGGCGACGACACCGACGGCCAACGCAGCTCCTGTCCGGGGGACACCGATCGTCAATCGGCGGAAACGACTGCGGGCCTGTCAAGTCTTGACAGGCCACTTCGACCCGAGGTTACCCCCGGTCCGGGGCTTGACAAGAAGTGGTTGTCAAGCCCCCTGAGGGCCTTGATCCCGCTTGGCCTT